>NZ_KB892834.1:0-104187 GCF_000373965.1 Uliginosibacterium gangwonense DSM 18521
ATCCTCGAAAACCCGCTGCTGAACAAAAGCACCGCCTTCACACTCGAAGAGCGTGACGCGTTCCACCTGCATGGGCTGCTGCCGGACCACATTGAAAGCCTGGAAGACCAGGTACAGCGCCGTCTGGAATGCGTGCGGGCCCTGCCGAGTGATCTGGACCGCTATGTCTTCCTGCGGGATCTGCAAGACACCTGCGAGACACTCTACTTCGCACTGATCACCGAACATCTGGAAGAGCTGCTGCCAATCATCTACACCCCCACCGTGGGCGCAGGCTGCCAGCAGTTCAGCCACATCTACCGTCGTCCGCGTGGGCTGTTCCTGAGCCTGCCGAACAAGGATCGTCTGGATCAGATTCTGGCCAACCCGCGTTTTGACAACGTCGAGTGTATCGTCGTCACCGATGGTGAACGTATCCTCGGTCTGGGGGACCAAGGGGTGGGCGGTATGGGCATTCCCATCGGCAAGCTTGCGATCTACTCGGGCTGCGGCGGTATTGATCCGTCGACCACGCTGCCGATCACGCTGGATGTGGGCACCAACAACGAAGAACGTCTGGCTGACCCGCGCTACATTGGCTGGCGCCATGAACGCGTGCGTGGTCAGGAATACGATGACTTCATCGAAGCCTTCGTGGCCGCCGTCCACAAACGCTGGCCGAAAGTGCTGCTGCAGTGGGAAGACTTCCACAAGAACAACGCCAACCGTCTGTTGGACCGTTACCGCGACCGCCTGTGCACCTTCAATGACGACATCCAGGGCACCGCTTCGGTTGCGACCGGCACCTTGTTGTCCGCCATCCAGATCACGGGTGTAGCGCTGACCGAACAACGCATCGCCATCCTCGGCGGTGGTTCAGCCGGCATCGGCATTGCTGATCTGATCAAGCACGCCATGGTTGAAGCTGGCCTGAGCGAAGAAGAAGCCCGCAAGCGCTTCTACATCGTTGGCCGTCATGGCCTGGTGACCGAACAGACCCCGAACCTGGAAGCCTTCCAGAAGGCCTACACCCAGGACAGCGCCCTGCTCAAGAGCTGGAAGCTCGACAGCGCCGACAAGGCCATGCTGCTCGACGTGGCCCGTAACGCCAAACCCACCGTACTGGTTGGCGTTTCTGGTCAGGCCGACTCCTTCAGCGAAGAGATCATCCGCGAAATGGCCCGCCATGTCGCCCGCCCGATCGTCTTCCCGCTCTCCAACCCCACCTCCTGCGTCGAAGCCCAACCGGCCAACATCGTGCGTTGGACCGAAGGACGCGCCATCATCGGCACTGGCAGCCCCTTTGCCTCCATCGACTACGAAGGCAAGACCCACCACTTCGCCCAGACCAACAACTCCTACATCTTCCCCGGAGTCGGTCTGGCTGCGCTGGCGGTCAAGGCCCGTCGCGTCACCGACGGCATGTTCCTCGCCGCAGCGCGCGCACTGGCGGCCATGTCACCCGCCAAGGACGACCCGCAAGGCAAGCTGCTGCCGCCCTTGAACGACATGCGCAAGGTCTCGGCCAACATCGCCGTGGCCGTGGCCAAGCAGGCCCGTGCTGAAGGGCTGACCGAGGCTTATACCGATGCACAGATCGACGAGCTGATCCAGGCCAAGGTCTGGGCTCCTACGTATCGGCCTTACAAGATTCGCCACTAACAGTGGAACGCCACGATGCGGATGCAGACCTTCCAAGGATTCTGCCCCGCATACGGGCAACAGCAGGCATCCCATCGAACGATCCACCCTCCAAGGTGGGTCGTTTGTTTTTATGTGGCCGCGCAAAAAACTGCGCCTGAACGGGTTCTGATACTATCGCCGGAAAGGTAATCCTCCCACCTAAAAATCCGTTCATGGAACAAAGCCGTGAGCGGTTTCGATCTATCCATCTGCCCATGCGTATCGTCATCCCTCCCCTGCTGGTTCGTGCGGTGAACCTGCTGCTCTTCAGTGCCGTGGCGCTGGGGGCAGGCTATGGGGCGTATCGCTGGAGCGAGGCGCGGGAGTACACGGCTCTGCAGCAGATGGGCAAACACAGGCTTGATCTGTATGCCGCAAGCCTGGATCGGGAGATTGAGAAATACGCCTATTTCCCCAACACCCTGGGCCTGGAATCCAGCGTGTTGGAGATGCTGCGTCACCCTGGCGACAAACCTCTGGTGGGAGAGGTCAATCGCTATCTGGAGCAGCTCAATTCCCGTGCCGGAACGCTTTCGATCTATGTGCTGGACCGCAGTGGCAAGGTGCTGGCCACCAGCAACTGGCAACGCCCGGACAGCTTCATGGGCGAAGACCTCTCTTATCGCCCCTACTATCATGACGCCATCAATGAAGGAAACGGACGCTTCTTTGGCGTAGGCACCACGGTAGGGGAGCCGGGTTACTACCTGTCTTCAGCGCTGGGGCGCCCTTCGGACATCCAGGGGGTGGCCGTCGTCAAGGTCGGGCTGGACCTGCTGGAGCATTCCTGGTCGTCTGCCGAAGCGCCGGTACTGGTTGAGGATGAGAATGGCGTTGTCATTCTCTCCTCCATCCCAGACTGGAAGTTCCGCGCCATGCGCCCGCTTGATGCGGCGACCCGGCTTGAATTCGACAACAGCTTCAAATACAACCGGCGCACGCTCACCCCTTTTCCTGGTCGTGCCTTACGCGATCTGGATAGTGACTCGCGCCTGATGCGGCTTGCCGAAGCCCCCAGTTCGGCCAACAGCGCCAAGCCCACGGAAGCTGGCACATTCCTGTCGCAAAGCCGCATTTTGCCGGGCACGGCTTGGCGGCTGACAGTGTTCTCGCATGCCGAACAGGTTGAGCAGATCGCCCGTATTCAAGGTGCATTGGCCACTACCGGAGCGGCTCTGGTGCTGATTTGCCTAGCGATGGCCAACGAACGCCGCCGCCGCACGCGTGACCGCCTTGCCGCACGCGAGGCCCTGCAACGCGCCAATGATGAACTTGAGCGCAAAGTCACCGAGCGTACCGTGGATTTATCCACCGCCAATGAACGTCTGCAGCAAGAGGTGGAAGAGCGCACCCGTGCCGAACGAACGCTACGCAACGCGCAGGACGAACTGGTGCAGGCCAGCAAACTTGCGGTGATCGGGCAGCTTTCCACCGGCATCGCACATGAACTGAATCAGCCCCTGGCAGCGCTTTCCACCCTGTCGCACAATGCCATCCGCTTGCAAAAGCGGGGCGATCATTCAATGGTGGAATCCAACCTGGAACGCATCTGCCAGATGGTTGACCACATGGGGCGGCTGACCAGCCACCTGAAAACATTTGCCCGCAAAACGACCGGGGCGCCACGCGCGGTGGAAGTATCCCAGGCCATCGACAATGCCATTTATGTGCAGGAGCAACGCATCCGCCGCCAGCACATCAGCATAGAGCGGGAAAGCATCCAGGCGGGATTGACCGCGTGGTGCGACCCGGTGCGGCTGGAGCAGGTTCTTATCAACCTGATTGGCAACGCAGTTGACGCGCTGGAAGGGCTTCCTCAACCCCGTCTGCATATCCAGGCCGACCAGCATGGCGCATTCGCCCGCATCCAGATCCAGGACAACGGCCCAGGGCTGGATGAGGACACCTTGCGCCACATGTTCGAGCCGTTCTATACCACCAAGGCGCCGGGCATTGGCCTGGGCCTGGGCCTGTCGATCTCGGCAGGTATCGTCCGTGACTTTGGCGGCACCCTGACAGGCAGCAATGACCCCGAAGGCGGCGCACTATTCACGCTGGATATTCCGGCCCAAGAGAAAGACTGAATCATGACCATGCTGAAACTCCACGCCCTGTTGATCGAAGATGACCCACATGTGCTGTATGGTTGCGAGCAGGCACTCTACATTGATGAAATCGCCTCGGTGGGCGTAGACTCGGCAGAAAAAGCCCTGCGCCTGCTGACCCCGGACTACCCAGGTGTCATCATCAGCGATATTCGTCTACCCGGCATGGATGGGATGGCCCTGCTACGCGAAGTGCATGAACGCGACCCTGATTTGCCCGTGATCCTCATCACCGGGCACGGAGACGTGGCGCTTGCCGTACAGGCCATGAAGGATGGGGCACATGACTTCATCGAAAAGCCCTTCACCCCCGAGGTACTCGTCGACATCACCCGACGGGCACTGGAAAAACGCGCCTTGGTGCTGGAAGTACGCCGCCTGCGCCAACAATTACAGGATCGGGACTTTATCGATCACCGCATCGTTGGCCGAACCCCGGCGATTGAACGGGTGCGGCGGCTGGTGCGCGAACTCGCCCCCACCCATGCCAGCGTACTGATCGAAGGTGAGACCGGCACGGGCAAGGAACTCATCGCCCAGGCGCTGCATGAAGCCAGTGACCGGCGCAAGGGCCATTTTGTGGCCGTCAATTGCGGTGGCCTGCCCGAGAGCCTGTTTGAATCCGAGATGTTCGGCCACGAAGCGGGAGCCTTCACCGGAGCTGCCAAGCGGCGCATCGGCAAGATTGAGCACGCCAATGGCGGCACACTGTTCCTCGATGAAATCGAGAGCATGCCAACGGTCTTGCAGATCAAATTACTGCGTGTTTTGCAGGAGAAAACGCTCGAACGCCTGGGCTCCAACGCCGCCGTACCGGTGGACTGCCGCATCGTGGCCGCCACCAAGGAAGACTTGCGGGCGCTGGCAGACGCCGGGAAATTCCGTGCCGATCTGTATTACCGCCTGAATGTCGCCAGAATCCCCCTGCCGCCGCTACGCGAACGACGGGAGGATATCCCCTTGTTGTTCGAGCATTTTCTGCTCCAGGCCAGCGCCAGCTATGGTCGCCCCACCCCGCAGATCACCCCGGCCCGCATGCGCCAACTCATGAGCCACGCCTGGCCGGGCAATGTGCGTGAGCTGCGGAATGTGGCGGAACTCTGCGTGCTGGGAATTGAGACCGATGCCCCGCCGTTTGGCGATCATCGCACCCCAGACGGGCTTTCGCTGCCCGAGACCATGGACGTGTTTGAGCGCTCCCTGATCCGGGAGTCGCTACGCAAGCATGACGGCAATCTGGTGTTGGCTGCCCAGGCCCTGCAAATCCCCAAGACCACCCTGCGCGACAAAATCCGCAAGCTGGGGCTGGCGGGCGAAGTGCACTAGGCGCCCCACCCGCCAAGTGTATGCCTATGGCAAGCCGTTGATGGCGCTATCCTTGGGCCACACGATCCGGTAATCCACGCTGAAATTCTGCTTGGCGCCGGCGGCGATGCTTTGTTCCCAGGCCACCACACCGGGTTTATCGTCCCAGTTTTCGCGGCTCGGCTTGGGCTGGAATTTGGCTTCCACCTTGATCTGCTCATTGGTGCTTTGCGGCGAGGGTTCGAGTAAGAGCAGGTTGATGGCCTGACGATGGCGATTTTCCACCGTATAGGTATCGGCAATCTGGCGTTCGCTCCGCTGGGTGATCAAGCCACTCTCGGCGCTGTTCTCGCGCACATGGGCCACGCTGACACGCACCAGATCGTCCCGCCCGAAGGGCAGTTGCAGATGCTCACCCGTTTGCGGGTTCCAGTAGGTGGCGCCCACATGGCTGCCATCGCGCAACAACTGGATATTGCCCGCCAGCCATACACCTTCAGGCTGACTGGTTTCCGCTACCAGATAGGCAGTGGTGTCCTGACGCGGTACCACCTGCACACTCAACTTGACCGGTAGTGTCTGGCGCCCCAAAGACACGGTGAGTTTGCGGCCATCGGCAGGCAGACTGACTTGGCCTGGCACTTCGAACTCGGTGGCAAAAGCGCTCTGCACCTCCCTCACATCAAACAGGGGCTCTTCTACTCTGTTCGCCCGCTCTGCCAGCATGGCCTTCGCGGGAGCCGGGGCAGCGGCCATGGCCAAAGGCATGGGGCGGGAGGGCATCAGGATGGATAGGCGCCAGGGGCGCACTTCGCTGCCTTGCGGAGATTGACGGGGTTGGCCAGTAGAGAGTCGCAGGCTGACCTTGCTCCAGTCTTCCCCACTGCTCTGGGCAATCACCGCCTGCCGTTCCAGTTCCACCTTGGCGCCGGTCGAATCCAGCGCTGCACGGTAGGTGGGGCGCCAGCCGGGGCCGTTGACGAGGTAACTCACATGCACGTCCCCTGCCCGATCTGCCGCCAGCCCAATGCTGAGGCGACGACGGGTATCCTGCGCACCACTGCGCACCCGCTCCAGTTCCTGCTGCAGCGCCTGCTTCTGGCGCTCGATCTCGCGTTTCTGCACATCCACCCGCTGGATGCGGGCAAAGGAATCGTTACCCCCCCGGTGGATGGCCTCCAGTACCGCCGCCAGCCCCTTGGCATCCAGCGGTGCAGCCTTGGGGCCGGCCTCCTGTGTGCCCAGACCTTGCAGATACCCCGTGACGAGTTCAGAAGACTTGCGTTCCACGTCCAGCATACCGATCTGGTCGTCGAGTGCCCGGATCTTGGCCACGATCTCCGCCTCACGCCCCCCGGCAGCCTCTGTCCCGCTCACATCCTGCACGCTCAACTCGCCAATGCGAATCCCGTTGTCCGCTTCAACCCGGATGGTCTGCACATCAAAATTCGCAGGCAGCCCCCCGATCTCCAGGCGTGTGGCGCCGGCTGCCACGTGCGCAACACGCTCTACGGCCGCGCTCCCCGGATACAACGTCACCCGTGCAATGCGCGAGGCTTCATCGGCATGTGCTGCCGCGCCCCCTGCCAAAAGCACGGTTACGATCAAGAATGTCTGAATCTTCATGAGCTTGCCCCTCCTGTCTGATCCGCTCAAAATATTAGCAGCATGGGCACGGGCAGCATGGGCTGCCGATACCTTCGTCCACAATGAAACGAATGGCCTTGCCAAAAGGGGTTACGCCCTGTGAGACGCTGCCTCGAAACACCGCATCAGGCAGCACCGCACACCTTGGCCAGCCGCGCGGCGTCTTCAACCAGCGGGTTACCCTCGCCCTGGAAGCGTATGACCTGCTTATCCCGCGCGCGTTCCCAAGTATCCACCGGATAGGTCTTGGCCCAGGCGCACCAGAGTTTGCGATCCTGGTCACTCATACTCAGGGCATAGCGCGTATGCATATACAGGCTGGCGCGCCCCAGGCGGCCTCGTGCTTCCTCACGGGGCTGGAAACGCCGGGTCATGAAGTCCGGCACACTCATGCATCGGCCATACACCGGCTCGGGCGTGCGCGTCCACACTCCATAGTTCATGTTGCTGCGATCCCCGTTGACCTCGCCCACCGAGGGCATCAGGTTGTTCAGGTCCCCTTCCATCATGTCAAACAGGGTATCGTGGCCGCTGCAATTCTTGCGCCCCCCGTTTTGCCAGCACTGGCGCTGGGAGCCAAAATGCTCGGCTGGCACCACGTGTTCCCATTCCAGGCGCGATGCACGCTGGGCATTCTTGCGGGGAACATAGCCGCAGGATTTCAGATTCACGCTCTTGCCGGAATACTTGCAGCCACAGTAGATGTCTTCTTCCAGCCCTTTATAGACCAGGGGCAAAACCTGTTTGGCGGTATCGAAATCACGATGCCCCACCTCTTTCTTGCCTTTTACCAGAGGCTCAGTCTTGACGGAGCCCTGCTGCTTTTGAGCCGTGGCACGCTCCATCTCCTTTGCCAGCTTTTTGGCCGCCTGCTCAAGCTGCCGGGCAAGCTTCTTATCCTCCTTGTTACACCCCACCAAAGTCAGCGCCAACATCAGACAAGCCACCAGGGACACACCGCGCATCTCAGACACTTTCATTGAAACAGGTTGGCAACGCTACCTGCAGCGCGCACTTGCAAGCAAGTGCGACAGATAAACGTGCAAATAGATTCTTGCGCATTCAGCAACAATCATTTGCACAGAACCAGATTTATCCTTTCTTCGGCCCTCTATAAAGTTCATACCGTCCCCACTCGGAATACAGGCATCATGACGAATCCTTCCTCCCCCAGCACTTATACCGGCCCCGCACGCAGCCTGCATTGGCTGGTGGGCCTGGGGATGCTCGCCACGTTCGGAGTGGGCATCTACATGTCTGATCTGCCCTTCTCACCCACCAAGCTGCAGATTTATTCCTGGCACAAGTGGGCGGGCGTCACCCTGTTCCTCCTCTCGGTCATCCGTCTGGCCTGGCGCCTGACCCATCAGGCTCCGGGCGCCGTGGCCGGAATACCCGCCTGGCAACATACTGCCGCCGAGTGGATGCATCGCATTCTGTACGTGCTCATGTTCGCCATCCCCTTGAGTGGCTGGCTGATGAGTTCGGCCAAAGGCTTCCAGACCGTGTATTTCGGCCTGCTGCCCCTGCCTGATCTAGTCGCCAAGAGCAAGGATTTGGGCGACATCCTGGGAAAAGTCCACGGCAGCCTGAACCTGCTGATGGTCACCCTGGTCGCCCTGCACGCCGCCGCAGCGATCAAGCATCACCTGATCGACCGTGACGAAGTGCTGGTCCGCATGCTGCCGTTTTTGAAAACCCGTTGATTTCCCTCCCCCGAGCATAAACATGAAAAAACTGATCGCATTTGCCGCATTGGCCGTACTCGGCGCGGGTTCGGCCCAGGCCGTGGAGTACAACCAGGTTCTGAACGACAAGAGTGCCCTGGCCTTCACCTACAAGCAGATGAATGTGCCCATGGAAGGCAGTTTCAAGCGCTTTCGTGGTCAATTGAGTTTTGACCCGGCCAAGCCCGCTACAGCCACGGCGCAATTCCAGATTGAAGTCGCCAGCATTGATACCGGCTCTGCCGAGGGCAATGACGAAGTGGGCGGCAAGCTGTGGTTCAACAGCAAGGCCTTCCCGACCGCGCAATTCGTTTCCACCGCCATCAAACCGCTGGGCAACAACCGTTTTGAAGTCAGCGGCAAGATGACCATCAAGGGCAAGACGCTGGACGTGAGCACCCCGGCAAGCTTCCGCCAGGATGGCGCGAATGCAGTGTTTGAAGGCGGCTTCGTCCTCAAGCGCGCCGACTATGCCATTGGCGAAGGCGTATGGGCCGACTTCGGTACCGTTGCCAATGAAGTGCAGATCAAATTCCGCCTGACCGCCGCTCCCAAAAAATAAACCTCCAACCCCAACAGCCAACCTGACAGGAACACACCCATGAAGAAAACCGTGATCGCCCTCGCACTCTCTACTGCGGCCATGACTGCCTTTGCCGCGCCCGAGACCTACTCCATCGACCCGACGCACACTGCACCGCGCTTTGAATACACCCACATGGGTTATTCCACCCAAGTACATCGCTTCGACAATACCAGCGGCAAGGTGGTAATTGACCGCGAGACCAAGACCGGCTCAGTGGATGTGAGCATTGATGTCAAATCGGTCAACACCGGTTTCGCAGTATTCAACGGACATTTGCAGGGTGAAGACTTCTTTGATGCAGCCCAGTTCCCGGCAATCACGTTCAAATCAACCCAGGTGAAATTTGAAGGCGACACCCCCAAGGCCGTCGACGGCATACTCACAATCAAGGGTGTATCCAAACCAGTCACCCTTGCGCTCACTTCCTTCCATGCAGCCCCGAATGGCATGCTCAAAAAGGATGAGATTGGCGCCAACGCGGTGGCAAAAATCAAGCGCTCTGAATTCAATATGGGTAAATACGTGCCTTACGTTTCGGATGATGTCACCCTGTCGATCAGCGTGGAAGCCATCAAGGACTGATCTGCGCCATTCAGAATAGGCCCACGATTGTGGGCCTATTTATTTGGTGCGGACCGGAAACACCACCTCTCAAGAACCGTACTGGCTAGGTACGCCGACGCAGACAGTACAGGTGGTATAGCAAGGCGGCGCAACAACGCCAGATGCATTTTGTGGCTTCTTACTCTGATTCTGGTTCAGAAATCTTGCTGGCGACCAAGGGCAGGTTGAGGAAGAATCGCGCGCCTTCCCCCGGCGTGCTTTCCAGGCGCACCGTGCCGCCCAATGCCCCCGTCACCAAGTTGTACAGGATGTGCAAACCCAGGCCACTGCCACCTTGCCCAAGTTTGGTGGTAAAGAACGGATCAAACACGCGTGGCAGGTGTTCAGGTTTGATGCCACAGCCATTGTCGGCAAAAACAAGTTCAACCCGATCTGCCTCGGTACTCGCGGAAATGGTGATCACTCCACTTTGCCTATCCTCAAATCCATGCTTGAGAGCATTGTTGAGGAGGTTGCCGATCACTTGCCCCAGCGGACCGGGATAGCTATCCATCATGATGCCGGCAGGAATCTCGTTATGCAGGCACACGCAGGCACGGCGCAGACTTGGCCCCTGCATCAAGGTGGTTTCGTTGATGATTTCATGCAGATCAAATTTGCGCCGTCTGGAACTGGTCTGATCCACGGCAAGCTCCTTGAAGCTTGCGACCAGTTCGCCCGCCCTGTTCAAGCTGGAGAGCAGGCTGCCAAACCCTTCGCTCAGGTAATCAGTGAATTCGAGCAGGTCGCTTCGGCGCAAGCCTGCTGCAACCTTGGCAGCAAACTCTTCGCGCTTATCCTGCAAGGCGCTGGCCAGCATCAGGCTGTTGCCGATCGGCGTATTCAACTCGTGGGCCACACCTGCCACCAGTGAGCCAAGGGCGGCAAGTTTTTCACCCTGCACGATCTGGTGCTGGGCATTGCGCAGATGTTCCAACAGGGTTGACAGCTCCTGGTTGGCACGTGCCAACTCGTGAGTGCGCCGTTCCACCTTTTCTTCAAGCAGACGATTCGCCTCGATGACCGCCGCTTCGGCACGCTTGCGATCAGTAATATCATGGGTCGTAGTCAGAATACGGCGCTCGCCGCGTATGCTGGCGTACTTAACGGTTACGCCCACCCAGAATTCCGTCCCATCTTTACGCCGGGCAAGCAATTCAAAATACTGGATGTCCGAATTAGTTTGGCTCTCAGTGCCGAACATGGCATCAAGCATGGCATGGGAATCCGGCGCTGCCAAATCTTGCGGAGAGAGTTGCACCGCCTCTTCGCGGGCATAGCCGAACAGATCGGTAAATGCCTGATTGACCTCCAAGACGCGCAAACTCTGCAAATCATGGACGATGATCGCCTCGCCCGATTTGTCGAAGAGTTCCCTGTAATTGGCCTCGCTTTCCTCGGCACGGCGGCGCATGTTCTCCAGCTCTTCCGCTTTGTGCTCCAAGGAACGCTGCGTCGCCTTGAGGGCTTCCACCTGCTGTTGCAGCAGGGGGAAGTAGCTCTTGCGCAAGGCATGCTCTTCCAGGCCGATGATCTGATCCCGAAGCTGGATTTTTTCCTTATCTGGGTTCATCAAGGGCACGCTCGTAGATCAGTTCGATGTCACCCACACTGGGCTGCACAGGGTTGGTGGCCACACAGGGATCATGGAAAGCATGCTGCGCCAGCAAGGGAATATCCTCTTGGCGTACCCCCATTTTCCGCAAACCATGGCCCAAACCAACCGCCTTGCGCAAATTGCACAGTGCTCCGATCAAGGCCGCTTTCTGTGCGTCAGCGCCCACTTCCGGCGGCACACCAAACGCCGCTGCAAGCTGGGCAAAACGCTCTGGAGCCCCCATGTAATTGAACGCCACCACGTATTCCAGTAGCAATGCATTGCACATACCGTGAGGCAGATCCAACAGCCCACCCAGGCTGTGCGCCATAGCGTGGACCAAACCGAGGCTGGCATTGGAAAATGCCAAGCCCGCGAACAGGCTGCCCAGCATCATCGGGTCACGATGGTTCATGTCATTCGGGTTCTGGATCGCTGCAGCCAGATTGGCCGGAATCAGTTGCACAGCTTTGAGGGCGTGCAGATCAGTCACCGGGGAACTGGCGGTGGAGACGTAGGCTTCAATGGCATGAACCAAGGCATCGATCCCCGTGGCGGCAGTTAATTCAGCATCCATCGTGGTGGTGGTGCGTGGATCAATCAGGGCCGCATCCGGCACCATGGCCTTGCTGATGATGGCGATCTTGACCTTGCGTGCGGAGTCATTGACGATGGCGAACTGGGAGACATCAGCCGCCGTCCCTGCCGTGGTCGGAATGCAGATCAAGGGCGGGCCGGGCACCCACACCTGGTCTACACCTTCAAAGCTCAGGATGGATTGCCCACTGGTGGCAACGATGCCGATGCCCTTGGCGGCATCCATCGGGCTGCCACCGCCTACGGCCACAATCACATCGCAGCCTTCGGCCAGAAACATGTCGGCCCCTGCCATGATTTCATCATCACGCGGATTGGGGCTCACGCCTACACACAACACGCTTGGGATATTCGCACCACGCAGAGACGCTATGACCATCTCGGCCCAACCTGCGGCAACCACTCCTGGATCGCTTACGACAAGAACCTTCTTCGCCGCAAAGTTGCTGGCATACCGCCCCACCAGATCAAGCGCACCTGCACCCAGCACGAATTCAGGTGCGACATTCTTGCGGATTTCCATGACAGCCTCCTTTGCCCGAGGGAGGAGAAGCTAACGGGACTCCTTGATGACTCTGTCATTGGCCGATTGCACCGGACGGGCGTTGTTGCGATAGAAGCGCGAAAACACCGCAAGCTGCTCATCCGACAACTGCACCGGCTGCTTGAGCACCAGCCACAGCACGCCCTCGCTACAAGGAGGCGTGGTCAAAGACCCCATATAACTGTAGTACTCCCGACGAGTGGGCAACAAATCCTGCACGTTGATCTGTACGGCTGGCGAGTAGGCTTCGTTGCGCTCAAGCGGCAGGTTGTTCCACAGTGTCTGCACCAGGGCATTGGCGCTGCCGCGCTCCACCAATAGTGCCAACACGGCCAAATGGCCGAAAGGGTCTTTGTGCACAAGGTGTATCGACATGGCAAAACCATGTCCCTCCACCCACTCTTCGGATGGCAGATGGAAATGGAATTGCTGCAAGACGTAGCTGCGCCCCATCACGGAGAGTTGAGAGCCCTCACCGTAATTGATCTGGATGGAGTGACCATTATCCATAATGCTGAAGCGTGCAGGTTTGTAGTCGAACACGATTGCTTCCTGATCCACCTTGATGCCATCCCGGATATCAATGGGGGATTGCCGCGTACCCTTGGCGCAGGCGGCATAGTCGGGTTGGATTGATCCCCAGGCCTGTGGCCCGGTCGCGCCTTCATAACTCCAGGCGCCGTGCCCACCCTCTACGTGGGCGCCCGCAGCCGCAGGAGTTTTATGCCCGGCAGGCACAGTGCCACGCAAGGCAGGCAGCATCTGTGCCTGGGCCTGCCGGATGGAGACCGGCAAAGCGGCATAGCCTGAGCCTGGTTTTACGGAGCCCCCGGCATCTTTCCTGTCTACGGGCTTGTTGAGCGGGGTGTCCGAGTCGGACTCGGCTTTGACGAGCTGGACATCGGCGCGACGAAAGGGCCGGGGATCATCCCCATTGCCCTTGCGCACCTGCTCGGCCCGCCGGGCTGCCTCGGCGGCCAGATTGCGCAAATCTGCCACGCTGGCGGCCTTGCTCCCCGGCTTGCTCACAATGACGGGCGCAGGAGCCGGGCAGACTTCGGTGTAGAAGCGCTCATCCACGGTGCCTGGGCGCACGACCGAAGCCTTCTGTTGCTCCAGTGCCTCTTCACGCAAAACATTGTCGTCGCGCGACAGGTAAAGCCGCTTGATCACCGTGAAACTGCGGTTGCTGCAATCGTAGCGGTTGAGCACCCGCAGGGTTTTGTAGCCTGTCAGCTCGGCATGGGCGTCAGAAATCACGATGCGTCCCCAGGCAACCTTGCTGCCGGCATCGGAATCGATAATGCTGGAGCGATCCAGCTCCACACTGCGCAACTTGTCCTTGGCCACAACCAGCCAGTCTGCGCCTTGTGCCAAGGGCAACAGGCACCCAGCCAGCCAGACTACCAAGGCGATTTTCAAACCCCGCATGCAAGTCACCCCATCAGACTCAGCCCATATCTGCATCATAGCGGCCAAACAGGGGGGCAACTTTAATCTCTGGTCACGATCTGTGACGCGGATACGCGCAAGCCCAAGGGAAGACAAAAAACCGATAAAGCCTGGGCAACCCTTCACGCAGCTGGATGCGCCCACCTTCTGTACGCACCAGCCTGGGGTCGCGCACAAACACCTGGACCCTTGCCGAAGGCTGCACCAGCAGGGTATCCGCATCACACTGTATCGCGCCCCCTGCTTCCACACGCACAGCACAGCGTTGCAACCAGGGGAACTCCCTGAGGATCTGGCTGGAGAGTGCCGGGACTGGTTGCGGCTTGCTCACTACAGGGCTTTCCACTGGTTTGCTCACCGGCTCGGCAGGCGGAGCGGCGGGCTTTTCCTCATTTGCCACCTTACCTACCTTGGCCTGGGGTTTCACCGTAGCGGGAGGCGCTTTGCCCGAAGGATTTGCAGGCTTGGATAGATTCAGCACGGCGCGGGGCTGCGGGATGCTGTCTTCGGTATCCACGGGCTGGGCACTGGGCGTGGTGGCCTGCACCGCCGGTTGCGCAACCCGCTCTTCCACGGGCTCCTCCACACATCCCGCCACAACCCCCAGCATCGCCAGAGCGGGCAACAAACCACCAACACAGGAATGCACAGGCTGCCGCATGACTCAAAAGCCTTCTTCCACAACACTTTCCATATATACCTGATCACCACGCACTTTGCCGTCTCAGCCCGACGTACAGGCAGGCATTGCCAGCGAGCGCGCTTTTCAGTAAGGTGCAGGCATTCGCTGGGGGTCTGTTGGTGCGTGCGCCAATAGTGAGAAACACCCTTGGAACCTGATCCGGGTCATACCGGCGGAGGGAAAGCGAAGCGCACACTGCCCCAGGTGTGTGCCTTGATGCTTCCGTCCGCTTGTCACGCCCCCACACAGAGGACGCATCACCATGAACAGCAAAGACCAATTTCACGCCGCCAGTGCCCATGTCGACGAGGCTGCCGTCGCTCCCCTGCCCAATTCGCGCAAGGTTTTCCTGCCTGGCTCCCGCCCAGACATCCGCGTGCCCATGCGTGAGATCACGCAGGCCGACACCCCCACCGCCTTTGGTGGCGAGAAGAACCCGCCGATCTACGTCTATGACTGCTCCGGCCCCTACACCGACCCGAGCGTGAAGATCGACGTGCGCTCCGGCCTCACGCCGCTGCGCGCCGCCTGGATCGAAGAGCGTGGGGATAGCGAAGTGCTGCCCCATCTGAGCTCAGAATACGGGCGCACCCGCGAAGGCGACCACAGCCTGGACGAACTGCGCTTCAACCTGCAGCGCAAGCCGCGCCGTGCCAAGGCCGGGGCCAATGTCACGCAAATGCACTATGCCCGCCGTGGCATCATCACGCCGGAGATGGAATTCATCGCCATCCGCGAGAACCTGAACCGCGCCGCCTATATTGAGTCACTCAAGGCGACCGGCCCGAATGGCGAGAAGATGGCCGCCTTCATGGGCCGCCGCCATCCGGGGCAGAATTTTGGCGCCGCCATTCCCGATGTGATCACCCCGGAATTCGTGCGTGAAGAGGTAGCCCGTGGCCGCGCCATCATCCCGGCGAACATCAACCACCCGGAATCCGAGCCGATGATCATCGGTCGCAACTTCCTCACCAAGATCAACGCCAACATTGGCAACAGCGCGGTGTCCTCCTCCATTCAGGAAGAAGTGGACAAGCTCACCTGGTCGATCCGCTGGGGCGGCGACACGGTGATGGATTTGTCCACCGGCAAGAACATCCACGAAACCCGGGAATGGATTCTGCGTAATAGCCCGGTGCCCATTGGTACGGTGCCCATCTATCAGGCGCTGGAAAAGGTTAACGGCAAGGCCGAAGACCTGACCTGGGAAATCTTCCGTGACACGCTGATCGAGCAAGCCGAACAGGGCGTGGATTACTTCACCATCCATGCCGGTGTATTGCTGCGCTACGTGCCGATGACCGCCAACCGCATGACCGGCATCGTCAGCCGGGGCGGCTCGATCCTCGCCAAATGGTGTCTCGCGCACCACAAGGAAAACTTCCTCTACACGCATTTCGAGGACATCTGCGAAATCATGAAGGCCTATGACGTTGCCTTCTCGCTGGGCGATGGCCTGCGCCCCGGTTCCATCTGGGATGCCAACGACGAAGCCCAGCTGGGCGAGCTCAAGACACTGGGCGAACTCACCGAGATCGCCTGGAAGCATGACGTGCAGGTCATGATCGAAGGCCCCGGCCACGTGCCGCAGCAATTGATCAAAGAGAATATGGATTTGGAATTGGAGTGGTGCAAGGAAGCGCCCTTCTACACACTCGGCCCGCTGACTACCGACATTGCCCCCGGCTACGACCACATCACCAGCGCGATTGGCGCGGCGCAGATCGGCTGGTATGGCTGTGCCATGCTGTGCTACGTCACCCCGAAGGAGCATTTGGGCCTGCCGAACAAGGACGACGTGAAGGCCGGGATCATCGCCTACAAGATCGCCGCCCATGCCGCCGACCTCGCCAAGGGCCACCCGGCGAGCCAGATCCGTGACAATGCCATGAGCAAGGCGCGCTTTGAATTCCGCTGGGAGGACCAGTTCAATCTGGGGCTGGACCCGGACACCGCCCGCAGCTACCACGATGAAACCCTGCCGCAGGAAGGCGCCAAGGTCGCTCACTTCTGCTCGATGTGCGGGCCGCATTTCTGCTCAATGAAGATCACGCAGGACGTACGCGACTTCGCCGCCGCACAAGGCATCAGCGAAGAAGCCGCCCTGAAAAAAGGCATGGAAGTGAAATCAGTGGAATTCGTGAAGACCGGCGCAGAGGTTTATCACAAGGTCTGATCCACAATAGCGTTTGCTTGCCGGACCATGCTGATTGCATTACCCGGCAAGCCGTCATCTTGAAACCGCGCCGCACGAGCAGGCGCCAAGGAGGAGTCCATGCAAGAACTTTCCGGTGGTTGTATGTGCGGTGCCGTGCGTTACAAGGTGGTGGGTGCTCCAGTCGTATCCCGCATCTGCTGGTGCCGTACTTGTCAGAAGATATCGGGCAACGGTACGGCGAATGCGCTCTTTCCCACTGCCAGTATCACGATCAGCGGTACGCTGAGCAGCTTCACCAGCCCTGCAGACAGTGGCAACGAGATTTCGCGCTACTTCTGCCCAACATGCGGATGCCATATCCTGGGAGGCTCCGCCGCCAATCCACATTTCCGCGTCCTGCGGATCGGCACACTGGATGACCCGAGCGCCATCCAGCCTCAGGTCAACATCTGGGCCTCCAGCGCACCCAATTGGGCCTGTCTGGACCCCGCACTGAAGCTGGAGGCCAAGCAGCCCTCCCCGCCTCAGGCGCCATCAAATGGGTAGGGAGTGCGCCTTGGCGAATCGGCACGTATTAATGCAGGATGGAAGGACCGAGTTCGGCCAGGAGCAGCCCTTCACAGATGAGTCCCGAAAGCCGCCATTTAAAACTGCTCTGGGTATGAATGTCATGTTTCTACACTCTCGCTAGGGATTTCTTGTGTCAGCGCCCGTTTCCCTTTGGCTACTTCTTGGCTCAACGGCCGTAAGCTATGCAACAGTTCCATTTGTTCTTCGGAGTCTACGGGTTCATGCGCCTGATATGTATCAACAGCTAGGAGCACCGAAGTTTAGTCAAATTTTCTCCCGAGATCCTGACAATTGGCACACTCAATTCCGCTTCTTGCGCTTTCTCCTGTCCGGACGTATCGCCGCTGAGATCAAAGGTTGGCCTCGTGTTGTTGCTCTTCTCTGTACGGGTGCCAACGCGATGGTTTTAGTCTGTTTCGTCCTCGTTGTAGCCGCCGCAATCAATGCATCCAATCCCTAACAGTGCATCAGCCAAGCGAGCACCATGTCGCCGCGCAGTTGGTTCCCTCCACCGCTGTTCATTTTCAACACTGAACGACCGCTTTCCCATTCTCTGCGTGACCGCAAAGAGTCGATTTTGAGCCTTGACGGCTTATGGCGCATTGATGCAGCATGGAAGAAAGGCTGAGTTCAGCCATGAACAGACGGTCAGGATTGCTACTCCAAATCGGCCATTCGGTGCTCTGGGGCCGAAATCTGTAAAGTGAGGTTTTTTGTCGATTCTGTTAATTCTGTTCATGCATCCAGTGGAATCGCGTAAAACCAATCAGCAAGCCGCTCTTCGCCATGCGGTCGCGCCATGTTAGGGCGCACGCGACCGTAATCAACGGCAAACCTGCGCCCCATAACAAGTTAGCGCCCAGAGAAATGTCCTTGAGCGAAGAATTCCTAACCGTTGAGCTCATTGTCGCGTCCTCGGCGGAAACGCGTGGCGTAGATGCTTTCGCATTGGCGCTTATTAAGGCAGAGCGTCAAATAAGAAAGATTTTCACGCACTTAGTCTTTCAGTCTCAGCACTTCTCTGCGTCTGATATTTCAATGCTCAGAGAAACGCTCGCCTTGAACAAGAGGGTTTACTTCGAAGGCTTCGAAAAAGGAGTTGATGCACTGTCATCAGTTCCTGTTGCAACAATTGTTGGCAACCGATACCAAGCGCTCAGGGCTAAAGTTGTTGAGTCAATCACTTACCGGAACAAAATATTCCACGGCCAGTTGACTGACAAATCTCTTACCAGAGAGGACTTGCTATCACTAACAAGTGATATCCAAAGTTGGTGCTTGGCGCTCGCCGAAGGGGGCTCAAATCACTACGGATATGATGGCTTCGCGCGGAACTCCTTTAGAAAAGGACTGCTTGCTAACAATCCTGGCTTCTTCAAAATTGTCCTCAACAGTCGCGCTGACTATGAGCAACTACTCCAAAACCATGTTCAACGTCCGCGCTAACAATTTCGTCGAGAGGGACCGCTTGCAAGTTGCGGTTGCAGGTTCCCTTCGCGGCTTCGCCGCTTCGGCGCCTCCTCACGCCATTCGTTGAACGTCCGCTTCCCGATCGCTTGACCGTCGCCTTTGGGGCGGATTCGGAGCGGAGCGTAGCGACAATCCGCCGTAATACAAAAAGCATAACGAATATGGAGCGACAGCGGATTGCTCCGCGAATCCGCCCTACAAATGATCCGCCGTCCGCAGTAGAACTTGTTCCCATTGCTGCCGGTGTCACGCGATCAGGGAGCCTTGCGCCCCATTGCGCGAAACACCAGCACTGAGCCTGCTACGGCCAGCAGCATTGGCACCAGAAAGTCGTGATCCACACGGGTGAATTCAAACGTGAGCATCACGGCTGTCAATGGCATCTGCATGGAGGAGGCCAGAAATGCAGTGGCTCCGACAATCGCAAATGCGCCCACTGCCGTGCCCGGCCAGAACATATTCCATACGCATCCAAGCAGCACCGCCATCAAGGCGCCGTTTGCCAGACCTGGGGTCAGCAGGCCGCCCTCTGCACCCGCCCACAATGAGCTGAGTGTGGTAAGCACACGGAACAGCAGCAGGGCCGCCGCCAGCCCGAACAGCAATTGGTTGTCAAAAGACAAACCCACCACACCTTTGCCATTGCCGGGAATCTGCGGCAGGTAAATGGCGACCACCCCGATCAGCGCAAAATTGAACAGGCCCACCAGCGGCAAGGGCCAGCGCTTGGGCGCGTTGGCGCGGACACGCTTGGCCAGCTCCGAAAATCCCCAAGCCGCTGCGCCGAAGAGCGGGCCGCACACCACGGCCCACACCACCAGCGAAGCGGTGATCTCCAGATGCGGAATCGTATATTGATGCTCGTTGCCCAGCCCGATCCAAGCGACCACCGCAGCAAGCGTGGAAGTCACGATTGCGGGGACTGCAACCGCCCACTCAAAGCTGCCAAGCAGCACTTCCATCGTAAACAGAGTACCTGCCAGCGGCACGTTATACACCGCCGCCAAGCCTGCCCCGGCGCCGCAGGCCACCAGAATCTGGCGCTGGCGGGCACTCATGGGGGTGGCCCGTGTCAGCCAGCCTGCAAAGGCAGAGCCGACTTCACGCGGCGCCACCTCGCGCCCCAAGGGCGAGCCCAGAGCAACCGTAATGATTTGCAAGAGCGCATGCACCAGCGTACTCAGGAAAGGCATGGTCGGGTCTTCTGAGGACACAGCCTTCTTGATGCTCACCAGCGGACGACCGAATCGGTACAAGGCCCACCAGCCGCATCCGGCCACCAGCCCGCATACCGTGAGTGCAGCCAGACGGCGCATGGGGGATGCGGCGCTCACGCCATGCAGAAAGCTCTCGCTGCTGATGACGTGATCCAGACTATAGCCAAACGCCAGATGCTGAATCCAGTGCAGCAGCAGCGCCAGCCCCATGCCAGCAAAACCGGTAATCACGCCCAGCGTGATGGTCGCCAGGGCAAAACTGAGCTGTGGATAGCGCTGCGTACGCTCTGCGCTATCGTTCTTGAGGGTGAGGGAAGAAGTATTCATACCCCGCAGGATAGAGAAAGCGCGCTTTTCCGGCTATCGCCAAAATGCCCACATTTAGCGCAAAACGGCCAATCTCATCCTGCGGACCCACGGCCTTGACAGCGATCAGCCCTCAATCAGGCGCTGGGCACCTTGACCAGCCCATCCGCCTTGAACATATGCTTGATCCCGCGCACCGCCTGCCGGATGCGGGACTCGTTTTCAATCAGCGCAAAGCGCACATGTTCATCGCCATGGTCGCCAAAGCCCACGCCGGGCGACACGGAAACCTTGGCCTTTTCCAGCAGCAGCTTGGCGAATTCCAGCGAGCCCAGATGCCGATAGGGTTCCGGAATCTTCGCCCAGATATACATGGAGGCTTTGGGCAGATCCACTTCCCAGCCCGCTTCGCACAAGCCTTTGTAGAGCACATCGCGGCGGCTCTGGTATTGCGCGCAGATATCCTTGACGCACTGCTGGTCGCCTTCCAGCGCGGCAATGGCCGCCACCTGCAAGGGGGTGAAGGTGCCGTAATCGTGATAGCTCTTCATGCGTGCGAGTGCGGCAACCAGATCGGGGTTGCCGACCATGAAGCCAATCCGCCAGCCTGCCATGTTGTAGCTTTTGGAGAGCGTGAAGAATTCCACCGCCACATCCTTGGCCCCTGGCACCTGCATGATGGAAGGCGCCTTCCAGCCATCGAATACTATATCCGCATAAGCCAGATCATGCACCACGATGATGTCATGCTTGCGGGCCAGCGCCACCACCCGCTCAAAGAAATCCAGCTCCACACACTGCGCGGTGGGGTTGGAGGGGAAGCCGAACACCATCATCTTGGGCTTGGGATAGCTGCCCCGAATGGCCTTTTCCAGTTCGCCAAAAAAATCCACATCCGGCGTGAGCGGCACCGAGCGGATATCCGCACCTGCAATGACTGCGCCATAAATGTGAATGGGATAACTCGGGTCTGGCACCAGCACCGTGTCCCCCCGATCCAGCGTGGCCAACATCAGGTGAGCCAAGCCTTCCTTGGAGCCGATGGTGACAATCGCCTCGGAATCCGGGTCGATATCCACCGCGTAGCGATCCTGATACCAACGCGCAATCGCCCGGCGCAGGCGGGGAATGCCCTTGGAGGCAGAATAGCCGTGGGTATCCGGGCGCTGCGCCACCTCTACCAGCTTGGCCACGATATGCGGTGGCGTTGCCCCATCGGGGTTACCCATGCTCATGTCGATGATATCTTCACCACGACGGCGGGCAGCCAGTTTGAGTTCGGCAGTGATGTTGAAAACGTAGGGGGGGAGGCGATCGATGCGCGCAAAGCGGCGCTTGCCCATCAGAGAGGACATGGAGGGTGTTCCTTCACGTAAGCGCCCGGAACCGTCCGAGCGACGTGAGCCGAAGAAATCGGCTCTTTTTTATGCTACACCTAATGCAGAAATTCTGCCAAGACCCCCATGGTGCGTTCGGTCGCCCCTTGGCTGGCTTGCGCAAAGGCTCGGCCAGCCTCCCCCATGGCCTTGCGGCGCTTGGCGTCGGCAAGAATCCCCCAAGCCGCAATCATGGCTTCCTTCAGATCTTGGCAGCGCACCGCAGCCCCTTCGGCAATCGCCTGCTCGGCGGCATCGGCAAAATTGAAGGTATGCGGCCCCAGGATCACCGGTATGCCAATGGCGCAGGCCTCGATCAGGCTCTGCCCCCCTAGCGGCAACCAGCAACCACCAATGACAGCAACATCAGCCATCTGGCAATAGGCATGCATCTCGCCCATGCTGTCTCCCAGCCAGACCTGGGTTTGCGGCAGCATGTTCAGCCCCTCGCTCCGCCGGGCCATCGTAAAGCCCTGCATGGTAATGAGTGCCGCCACTTCGTCGAACCGCTGCGGATGGCGCGGCACCAACACCAGCAGGGCATCTGCCGGGGCATGCTGGCCGAATGCCGACAGCAAGGGGCCTTCCTCGCCTTCGCGGGTACTGGCCGCCAGAATCACCGGGCGTGTGCCCACCATGGCGCGGAATTCTTTGCCCAGCGCAAGCTTGGCGGGGTCGACCGTCACGTCGAATTTCACATTGCCCAGCACCTGGGGCGCTTTGGCCCCGCATGCCTCCAATCGTTTGGCATGGTCGGCGGTTTGCGCCAGCACCGCAGAGAACGCAGCAAAGGTAGCCTGGGCCAGCCCACCCAAGCGCAGATAGCCGCGTGCCGAACGTTCGGAAAGTCGCGCATTAGCCAATACCATCGGAATACCCTGCTGCTTCGCTGCGACAAGCAAATTCGGCCAGACCTCGGTTTCCATGACAATGCCCAGGTTGGGGCGAACCCGGCGTAAAAAACGACGCACCGCCCACGGCAAGTCGTAAGGCAGGTAACAGCTACTCACGCGAGATTCACGGCCATAGAGTTCCTGCGCAGTCGCCCGGCCCGTAGGCGTCATATGGGTCAGCAGAATGCGGTGTGCCGGGTAACGCGCCAAGATGGCCTTGACCAGGGGTTGCGTCGCACGCGTCTCGCCTACCGAAACGGCATGCAACCAGATCACGGGCTCCCCCCCAAAGCTTGGCGCAGCGCCGAAACGTTCGCCCACATGCTGGAGGTATTCCGGCTGGCGTCGCGCACGCCAGAGCAGGCGCAAACCGACCAGCGGCAAAATCAGATGCCAGAGCAGGGAATAGAGCAGGCGGGCAAACATCAAACTTTCTCCCGGGCCAAGAGCCCTTGCAAACGGTTAAGGACTTCTTCCGGCGGGGGCACCTGTCCCTTGCCCCCCAGGTTGATCGCCAGTGGCCCGGCATGCACGCCGGTCAGGCCCGGATCAGTCGCCACATACAGCGCCACCACCGGGCGCCCCAGGGCGGCGGCGAGATGGGTGAGCCCCGTATCCACGCCCACCACGGCCCGCGCAGCTTCCAGCATGGCCGTCAGGGTATCCAGATCAGAGGCGGGGGCCGCCAGCGCTTCAGGGATCGCCGCAGCGATGCGCTCTGCACGCTCGCGCTCACGCGGGGAGCCGGCCGGCAGCACTACGTGCAGCCCTTGCGCATGCAAGCTGCGCCCCAGTTCCACCCAATGCGCTTCCGGCCACAGCTTGTCGTCCCGACTGGTGGCGCTGAGCAGCACGCAGAATGGCGCCGCAGGCAGCCAATCAGGTGCCGCCACGCGGGCGTGGATGCCGTAGCGCAAGGGCAATTGTTCCAGCGAATACTCGGCCGCAGCCGCTGCCAGCCAGCGGTTGCGCTCAACGGCATGCGCGTTCGTCGGAATGGTGTAGCGGCAATCATAGGCCCAGGCCGCCCAGCGCTCCCGCGCCACCTCGGCCGAATAGCCACAGCGCAAGCCCTGCGCCATGCGGGTGATCAAGGCACTCTTGACCAAGCCCTGGGTGTCGATCACCAGATCGTAATGCGTCTGCCGCAGCGTGCGCACAAAACCGCGCAATTCCCGCCAGGTTCCGCCCTGCGCCAGCTTCTTGCGCCAGCGACGGACCGCCACGGGGATCACCTCGCGCACGCCCGGATGCAGGCGGGGCAAGGCGGCAAAGCCCTCCTCCACCACCCAGTCGATGGCCACCTCCGGCCAGATGCGGCGCAGGTCGCTGACCACGGGCAGGTTGTGGATCACATCGCCCAAAGAGCTTGTTTTGATAAGAAGAATCGAACGCATGAAGGCGAAATGGCGTGACTGGCTTAGAATATAGGCAGCCGAATTGTACCCGCCCCTGCCCATGCCTGCTCGCCTGCCTTTATCTGCCGTCCTGATCACCTTCAACTGTGTGGGGCCACTGCGCGCCACGCTGGAATCGCTACGCTTCTGCGACGAGATCGTCGCCGTGGACTCCGGCAGCACCGATGGCACCGTCGCCCTGCTCGAAGAGTTCGGCGCCCGCGTCATCAGCGAACCCTGGCGTGGCTTTGGCCCGCAGAAGCAATTTGCAGTGGATGCCGCCCGCCACGACTGGGTGCTATGCATCGACTCGGATGAGATCGTCTCGCCCGAGCTGCGCGAAAGCATTGAGCAAGCCTTGACCCAACCCACCGACCCGGCTTACGAATTCCCGCGCCGCAACCGCTTCCTGGGCCGCTACCTGCGCCACGGCGAAGGCTACCCGGATTACTCGCTGCGCCTCTACGACCGCCGCCACTCCCGCTGGACGGACGACGTGGTCCATGAAAAGGTCATCACCCTGGGCCGCGTCAGCCGCCTGACAGGTGACTTGCTGCATCATTCTGAAGACAGCATCGAGAGCTACCTGACCAAGCAGAACCGTTACACCACCCTCGCCGCCCAGGCACTGGCTGCCGAGGGGGCGCAGATTTCGGCCTCCAAGCTGCTCCTGAGCCCGATTTTCCGCTTCATCAAGTTCTACCTTCTGCGCGGTGGCATTCTGGACGGTGTGCCAGGGCTGATCCATATTCTGATCGGCTGCTTCAACAGCTTTTCAAAATATGCAAAAACCATTGAACTGGGGCGCAAGCAGCCCTGAATACTTATTACTGCATAGCGAGACTTCCTCATGAAAATTCTGGTCACCGGCGCAGCCGGATTCATCGGCATGCACTCTTCCCTCGTGCTGCTCGGGCGTGGCGACGAAGTGGTCGGCCTGGATAACCTGAACGACTATTACGACCCGCAGATCAAGCGCGACCGTCTGGCCCGCCTGCAGGCTTACAAGAATTTCCGCTTTGTGGAAATGGACATTGCCGACCGCCCCGGCATCGAAAAGCTCTTCGCAGAAGAGAAGTTTGACAAGGTCATCAACCTCGCTGCTCAGGCAGGGGTGCGCTACTCCATCCAGAATCCGCATGCCTATGTGGATTCAAACATCGTCGGCTTTGTGAACATTCTGGAAGGCTGTCGGCATAACAAGGTCAAGCATTTGGTCTACGCCTCCAGCTCCAGCGTGTATGGCGGCAACGAGAAGATGCCCTTTGCCGAGCATGACAGCGTCGACCACCCGGTGAGCCTGTATGCCGCCACCAAAAAGGCCAACGAACTGATGGCGCACACCTACAGCCACCTGTACGGTCTGCCCACCACCGGGCTGCGCTTCTTCACGGTGTACGGTCCCTGGGGTCGCCCGGACATGGCGCTCTTCCTCTTCACCAAGGCCATGCTCGAAGGCCGCCCCATCAACGTGTTCAACCACGGCAAGATGCAGCGCGACTTCACCTATATTGATGACATTGTGGAAGGCGTGATCCGCACCCTGGATCGCCCCGCCGAACCCGATGCTCAATTCGACCCGCAAGCGCCCAACCCCGGCACCTCCCGCGCGCCTTACCGTGTTTTCAACATCGGCAATCAAGGCCCGGTGGAGTTGATGGCTTTCATCGAAGCCATTGAAAATGCCTTGGGCATCAAGGCAGAAAAGAACCTGCTGCCCCTGCAACCGGGCGACGTACCCGCCACCTACTCAGACGTCAGCGCCCTCACCGCCTGGACCGGCTTCGCCCCCGGCACCCCCATCACCGAAGGCGTCTCCCGCTTCGTGAAGTGGTATCGGGAGTATTTCAAGGCATAGAACGCGTCAAACTCTATGATAGTACGGCAAGGAACTCTTCCTGCCGTACTTGCACCAATACACCTCACCTCAGCACCCATTCCCCAGCTACTCAAACAGCGGATTTGCACGAATTCGACTGATACCAAGCGCAATCCCCTACTTGGCGTCAAGCAACTACCGAAACGCTGAATGCTGCGTAATTGCGAGCGACAAGCGATCTAGTGCAATGCAGCACTTAAGCCCAAAAGGGCATATGAATTTCTGAGAAATTCCATCCACAAGTAATCTTCTACTCCAGCGAATAAAGAAAATTCAGGGGTAGCCATGCCAAACAATCACTCAGAAGCAATTCATCAGCTTTACCAACTAAAAAATGATCTGATCGTCATCGGACTAACAGGCAGAACAGGGAGCGGATGCACGACCGTCGCAAAGGAAATTCTCCTGAAAGAGAAATTTGAAGAACTGCAATATCCGCACCCCACATTTCCGCCCCAAAGCCTTGAAGACAGAAAAGATCAAATAATATCAAACTGGTGCAAAAGCAACTGGACTCCATTTAAACAAATACAAGTCGCTCACCTAATATGCCTCTTATCACTCAACAAAAAGATACTGGCAACAGAAAATCCAAAAATTTCTTCGCTTATAACCGACGAATTCAAGGAGTACTACAAAAATAAAATCTTGCCAAACTTATGTGTTTACAAAGACATAAGAAACAATATTAAACAAAAAGACCCAAACAAAAGACAAGATACAGAAGATTTTATATTTAAACAGCTTCCAGTCATCTATGAGGACATACAAAGAACACTAAGCACAAAAAGAACTGCAACCGAACTATTTCAACAGTTAGGTGATTGCTTAAGAAAAAGCAACACCATGGGGATACCTGAATTTATCTTTGAATGTATAAATTATTTTAAGAACCAAGAAAAACATTTTGCCATTGACGCACTACGACACCCCTATGAAATTAGATACTTAAGGGAAAAAATCGCATCTTTTTTTGTCTTTGCAATCACAACACCCGACCCCGACCGACGCGAAAGACTAACCCTAAAAAATTATACAAAAGACCAAATCGACAACCTAGACCACAAAGAATATCCAGACGAAAAACCAGGCAAGAATGCAAGCAAAGAGGATCTATTTTTTTCACAAAACATTCGAGGCAGTCTAGAGATCGCTGACGTATATATAGCAAACCCCAAACCACTCACGCCATCGCCATACGAGAACCTTACAAGGCAGATTTGTCGGTACATTGCACTAATTCAACACCCAGGACTCATCACGCCGACCAGCACCGAACGATGCATGCAATCGGCATTTTCAGCAAAGGTAAACTCAGGATGCCTTTCTCGACAAGTTGGTGCAGTAGTAACGGATGAATTTCTATCGATAAAATCCGTTGGTTGGAATGACGTACCAAAAGGACAAGTCCCATGCAGCATGAGAAACGTCAAACATCTTATAAGCGGTGCTCTAAACGACGGAACGTTTAGCAAATATGAGTTATCAAATAAATTCCGCCAGAAGTTAATTTACGATCTAAACGAAGAAAATCTAAAAGGAAGAAATATATCATTTTGCTTTAAGCATGTTTATGATGACGGAAAAATCCACACAAGATCATTGCACGCAGAAGAAAATGCATTTCTTCAAATAGTCAAATACGGCGGCCAAGCTATCAAAGGTGGAAGCCTCTTTACCACAGCCAGCCCTTGTGAACTATGTGCAAAAAAAGCCTATCAACTTGAAATAAGAAAAATTTACTACATTGATCCATACCCAGGAATTTCAAGCACTCACATCTTGGACGCTGGCAGCAATAAGCCAGAGATGATTTTGTTTGCGGGCGCTATTGGTCGTGCATACCATGTATTGTTTGAGCCCATAATGCCATTCAAAGACGAACTCAATGAATTAGGAATTAGCTTAAAATTGGACAACGATGAGGAATCAGCAAACTAGCCTGTTGCCACGAAAAGGTTATTTTTGAAAAACTTCCACAAACACCATCACGCAGCGCCCCGGCAGCATATTTTCAGCCGCTGATTCACTGGAGCAGAGTTCGCGCTGCCAGCGGCAGGCGGGGCGGGTTGCGGGGAGGCGCAGTGGCAGGCCGAGTTCGGAGGCGTTGAACCAGAGCAGGATGCGCTCGCCTTCGCGGTACAGGAGCAAGCCGAGTTGTTGCAGGCCGTGCTTGCACCAGTCCTCTTCGCTCATGGCTTGTGCGTCGGGATTCAGCCAGATGGCATCGGGCATGTCACCCGCATCGTCGGCACGGCCTTTGAGGAACACGTCGGCTGAAAGTGCGGGGTGGCTGTGGCGCAGGCGCAAGACCTGGGCAACAAAATCGCAGAGCGCGTAATCGGCATGCTCCCAATCCAGCCAGGTCATCTCGTTGTCCTGGGCGTAGGCGTTGTTGTTACCGTGCTGGGTGCGGCCAAATTCGTCCCCGGCAGTGAGCATTGGGGTGCCGCGTGAGAGGATCAGCGTGGCCAGCAGTGCGCGAATATCGCTACGGCGGCGGGCACGGATGGCCGGATCAGGCGTTTCGCCTTCTACCCCATTATTCCATGCGACTTCATGTTCTTTGCCATCGCGGTTGTTTTCGCCATTGGCATGATTGTGTTTGCTGCTGTAGGACACCATGTCACGCAGGCTGAATCCATCGTGCGCGGCGATGAAATTGACGCTAGCGGAAGGCCGCCGGTAGTTGCCGTGGAAAATATCCGAAGACCCGGCCAAACGCGTGGCCAGTGCGCCAACCATGCCGAAGTCCCCACGCCAGAAGCGGCGCACTTCGTCGCGGTAGCGGTCGTTCCACTCGTGCCAGCGTGCGGGAAAGGCACCAAGCTGATAGCCGCCGGGGCCAATGTCCCAGGGTTCGGCAATCATGATGACGGATGAGAGCAAAGGATCTTGGCGGATCGCTGCGAGCAGTGGGGCTTGCGGATCAAAGCCGTGATTCATGCGCCCGAGCACGGGGGCTAGATCAAAGCGGAAGCCATCTACGCCAGCAGCCTGCACCCAATAACGCAGCGCATCCATCACCAAGAGGATGGCGGGGGTCTGGTCCAGTGCCAGGGTGTTGCCGCAGCCCGTATCATTGACGAGCACACCGCTTGAGGTGTGGCGATAGTACAGGGCATTATCCAACCCGCGCAGACTCAAGCAGGCGCCGAATTTGTCGCTCTCGCCCGTATGGTTGAACACCACATCAAGAATCACCTGAATGCCTTCGGCATGCAAGGCTGCGATGGCATCTCTGATTTCCGCAATGCCCCCAGGTGCCAGACGTGGGTCCGGCGCCATGAAGCAGATGGGGTTGTAGCCCCAGGCGTTGTGCAAGCCCAGTGAATGCAGATGGCGTTCGTCAATCCAGGCCATCAGGGGCATCAGTTCCACCGTATCGGCACCAATACGCTGCAGATGCGCAATGGCTTCGGGATGGCCGAGCGCGGCCACGGTACCACGCAAATGAGCGGGAATCCCGGCGTGGCGGCGCGTGAAGCTGCGGACGGAGACTTCGTAGATCAGGCCGGGTTTGCGCGGCGGTGGCCGAACGGCGACAGGCAGCGCAGCTGAGACAATCGCCTTGGGTACCCAGGCTGCGGTATCCACCGCTGCGGCGCGCACCGTTGCCAATTCTGCGTGCCATGCAAAAGGCCGATCCAGGCTTTTGGCATAGGGGTCCACCAGGAGCTTGGCGGGATCGAAACGATGGCCCTGATCGGGCAGCCAGGGGCCGTCGGCCCGCAAGCCATAGCGTGTACCAAGTGTCACGCCACGGATAAAGCCGTGGTGCACTTCGCCTAACCGCCCCGGCAGGGGCAGGCGGGCGATTTCACGCTGGCCAGTATCGTCAAACAGACAGAACACGATCCGCTCAGCGTGGCGCGAGACGACAGCGATGTTGATGCCGTCTTCATGCACACTCACGCCAAGCGGGTGCGGCAGTCCGAATCCGACCGACTGCGTATCCATGCTGATCAGGTAATCACATCCGGCGTGACACGGCCGGTGTGTTGCTTGATCCCTGCGATGGAATCAGCCAGCGCAATGAGGTCGGCCAGCGCAACTTGCGGGTCGAGATCATGCTTGGCCGGATCGGCTTCGTAACGCTCGATATAGACACGCAGCGTTGCGCCGGAAGTGCCGGTGCCAGACAGCCGGAAGACGATGCGCGTGCCTTCGCCAAACATCAGGCGGATGCCTTGGCCTTCGGTGCGCGAACCATCAATGGGATCGTCATACGCAAAATCATCCACCGCCACGATGCCATGCGACCCCGGCAGGGTGGCAAAGCGGTCACGCAGCCCTTTCATGAGAAGATTGGCGCCGTCGGCATCCACTTCCTCATAGTCGTGGCGCGAATAGTAGTTGCGGCCATAGCTTGCCCAATGGGCCTTGACGATGGTTTCAACGCTTTCACGGCGCACAGCGAGGATATTCAGCCACAGCAGTACGGCCCACAAACCATCTTTTTCGCGCACATGGTTGGAGCCGGTGCCTGCACTCTCTTCACCACAGATGGTGGCCTTATCGGCATCCAGCAGATTGCCGAAGAACTTCCAGCCGGTGGGGGTCTCATAACAACCGATGCCCAGACGTTGCGCCACGCGGTCTGCAGCAGCACTGGTGGGCATGGAGCGGGCGATGCCAACCAAGCCTTTGGCATAGCCAGGGGCGAGATGGGCGTTTGCGGCCAGGAGAGCTAACGAATCGGAAGGATTGACGAAGATGTTGCGGCCGATGATGAGGTTGCGATCCCCATCACCATCCGAAGCAGCGCCCAGATCAGGCGCCTGCGGCGACATCATGAGGTCATACAGTTCCTTGGCATGAACCAGATTGGGGTCGGGATGGTGACCGCCGAAATCCGGCAGCGGGGTGCCGTTGACCACGGTGCCTGCAGGGGCGCCGAGGATGCCTTCAAGAATTTCATGCGCATAGGGGCCGGTAATCGCATGCATGGCGTCAAAGCGCATGCGGAAGCCAGACTGGAACAGCGCACGGATGGCGTCGAAATCAAACAGGCGCTGCATCAATTTGGCATAATCGGCAACGGGGTCGATCACCTCGACCGCCATGCCTTCAACCGTGCTCTTGCCCAGGGTGTTCAGGTCGATATCGGCAGCTTCGGCGATGCGGTACTGGGTGATCTTCTTGCTGTGCTCGAAGATCGCGTTGGTGATTTTTTCCGGCGCCGGGCCACCATTGCTGATGTTGTACTTGATGCCGAAGTCGCCATCCGGGCCGCCGGGGTTGTGGCTGGCGGACAGGATGATGCCGCCGAAGGCCTTGTATTGGCGGATCACGTTCGAGGCGGCAGGCGTCGACAGCAGGCCGCCACGGCCTACCAGCACGCGCCCGAAGCCGTTTGCAGCAGCAATGCGGATGGCGGTCTGAATGACCTGACTGTTGTAGAAACGGCCATCGCCACCGATGACCAGGGTTTGCCCGGCGAAACCTTCCAGCGAGTCGAAAATCGACTGGATGAAGTTTTCCGCATAATTGGGCTGCTGAAATACCGTAACCTTCTTGCGCAGGCCGGACGTGCCGGGTTTCTGCCCTTCAAAGGCGGTGGTGGGTACTACCTTGCTCATGTTGATTGTCCTTCAACGAGTTCCAGATACAGTGCTGCGTACCGTGTCGCACTGGCGTCCCACGATACGTCGGTTTTCATGCCTGCTCTCTGGAGGGCAGCCCACAGCTTGCGATCAGCATACAGCCGGGCAGTGCGCTCCAGCGCTGCGTTGAGCGCTGCGCCATCTGCCGACTGGAACATCACCCCGGTTGCCGCACCAGCGGCAAGTGCGGCCTGATTGGCGTCCACAATGGTATCGGCCAGCCCGCCGGTACGCGCCACCACGGGCACGCAACCATAGCGCAGGGCATAGAGCTGTGTAAGCCCGCAAGGCTCAAACCGCGAGGGCACCAGAATGGCGTCCGAGCCGCCCATCAGCAGATGGGACAAAGCTTCGTCATACCCGGTGACCACTCCGATCCGTCCGGGATGCCGCAAGCAGGCATCGTGGAACTGTTGCTCCAGTTCGGCGTCCCCTGAACCCAGCAGCGCCAAGCGCGCACCGGAGGCGACCAGGGCATCCAGGTTGCTGACCAGGATATCCAGGCCCTTCTGCCAAGTCAGACGGCTGACGACGCAATACAGCAGGCCATCGTCTTCCTGCAGATTGAACCGCTTCTCGATTGCGCGCTTGTTGAACAGGCGCCGCCCCAGAGAACGGATATCGTAGCAATGGGCCAATGCGTCGTCTATTGCGGGATTCCATACCTTGGTATCGATACCATTGACGATGCCGTGCAGCAGTTCGTGACGTGAGCGCAACAAGCCCTGCATGCCCATGCCGAAGGCATGCGTGCAGATTTCTTCGGCATAGGTGGGGCTCACCGTGGTGATGGCATCCGCGCAGGCCAAGCCGCCTTTCAGATAACCCACGCCACCATAGTATTCGACCCCGTGCATGCTAAAAGCATCCACAGGCAGGCCAAGCATGGCAAATTCAGAAGCGGGGAACTGCCCCTGGAAGGCAAGGTTATGCACGGTGACCACCGATTTGACGCGATGGCCGTTGAAATAAAGGTATACGGGGGCCAGGGCCGCCTGCCAGTCGTGTGCGTGCACGATGTCAGGCTGGTAGCCTTCAAGCACGCCTCGCCCTACCTCACTGGCCACGCAAGCCAGGGCGGCAAAGCGCTGTGGATTGTCTGGCCAATCCTTGCCATCCGGACCCAGGTAGGGGTTGCCGGGGCGGCGGAACAGGTGTGGCGCATCCAGCACCAGCAGATCCAGCCCGGCAATTTTCGTGGCGATCAGGTTAGCAGCACCACCGAAGAGGTGGGGAAAGTGGTAGACCTCCTGCCCCTCCACGATGGCTTCGAGTACCTTGGGGTAGCCTGGAATCAGAGTTCGTACCGCCACGCCGTGATCGGCCAGCACACCGGGTAGTGCGCCGGTGACATCCGCCAGCCCACCTGTCTTGATCAGTGGAAAGATTTCCGGAGTAACGGCAAGAACCTTGATTTCACTCATTCTGCAACCTTTCAATCATCGGCTGGGTGATGAGACACACACCATTTTCGGTACGGCGGAAACGCTTGGCGTCGTACTCGGGATCTTCGCCCACCACAAGACCTTCAGGGATGGTGACCCCGCGATCAATAATCACGCGGGACAGGCGCGCATTACGCCCAATGTTGGCAAACGGCAGGATCACCGCTTCTTCCAGCGTACCGTAGGAATTGACGCGCACGCCGGTAAACAGCAGGGTACGCCGCAATAATGAACCTGAGATGATGCACCCACCGGAAATCAGCGAGGTGATGGCCTGGCCACGGCGGCCTTCGGTGTCATGCACAAATTTGGCGGGCGGCACCACTTCGCCGTAGGTCCAGATCGGCCACTCATTGTCATACAGGTCCAGTGCAGGTACCACATCGGTGAGGTCAATGTTGGCCTCCCAATAGGCGTCCAGCGTCCCCACATCGCGCCAGTAGGCCTTGCCCTCAAGGCTGGAGCGCACGCAGGAAGATGAGAAACGGTGTGCGACGGCCTTGCCGTTCTTGACCAGATAGGGAATCAGATCCTTGCCAAAGTCCCGCGAGGAATTGGGGTCAGCCGCATCGCGGCGCAGTTGCTCCACCAGGAATTTAGTCTGAAACACATAGATCCCCATCGAGGCCAGACACTTGTCCGGGTTGCCGGGCATGGGTGGCGGGTCGGCTGGCTTTTCCACAAAATCTATGATGAGGTCATTTTCACCCACATTCATGATGCCGAATTCAGTGCCGTCCTTGCGCGGGATCTCCAGGCAGCCCACGGTAACGTCGGCGCCACTGTCCACGTGCTGCTGCAGCATGAGTTCGTAGTCCATCTTGTAGATGTGGTCACCGGCCAGCACCACGATGTACTCGGTGTCGGCAAACTCGATGGTGTCCAGATTCTGATAGACCGCATCCGTCGTGCCGGCATACCAGTTGCCTTCCGTGAGGCGCTGGCTGGCTGGCAGGATGTCGAAGCTCTCGTTACGCTCCGGGCGCATGAAGTTCCAGCCACGCTGCAGATGGCGGATCAGGCTGTGGGCCATGTATTGGGTGGCAACCGCCATACGGCGGATGCCGGAGTTCATGGCATTTGACAATGCAAAATCAATAATCCGTGACTTGCCGCCAAAATAGACCGCAGGCTTGGCCCGCTTGTCCGTCAGCTCCATCAGGCGGCTGCCGCGCCCGCCTGCCAACACGTAGGCCATGGCGTCACGCGCAAGTGGGCCGTGTTTTCTCTTATTTACTGTCATGGTCTGTCTCCTCGCAAATTCTGTTTTATCTATTCACCTGGGCCGATAAGTGATTCAGCCTTCTTCGCGTACAAAGTACAAAGTTGCCAGCGGCGGCAGGCAGATGCGCGCACTGGCTGGCTTGCCGTGCGTGCCGGGTTCTGTAGCATGTATGCCACCCAGATTGCCTCGCCCCTCGCCCCAGTATTCCTGCGCGTTGGTGTTGAGTACCTCGCGCCAATAGCCGGCTTGTGGCAGGGGAATGACATAGCCATCGCGTGGCACGGGGGTGAAGTTCACCACCACAACCACTGCACCTCGCCCATCTCCCGCATTGCGTTGCCAAGCAAGGACGGAGTTTTCCTTGTCATCCACGATGAGCCACTCAAACCCTTCGCCCTCGCAATCGCGGGCATGAAGCGCCGGCGTCTGTTGATACAGTGCATTGAGGCGGGTCACCAGCGCACGCATCCCTGAGTGGGGCGCATGATCCAGCAGGTGCCAATCGAGGCTGCGCGCCTCGCTCCACTCGGTCCACGGTGCCATTTCCTGCCCCATGAACAGGAGCTTCTTGCCCGGGTAGGCCCACATGAAGGCGTAATAGGCACGCAGCGTGGCAAATTTCTGCCAATCATCTCCAGCCATCTTGTTGAGCAGCGAACCTTTGCCATGTACGACTTCGTCATGCGAGAGCGGCAGAACGAAATTCTCCGTGAAGGCATACAGCAGGCCAAAAGTCAGTTCGTTGTGGTGGTGCTTGCGATGTACCGGATCACGCGCAAGGTAGCCCAGGGTATCGTGCATGAAACCCATGTTCCACTTGAAGCCAAAGCCCAGGCCACCTTCGTGCACGGGTTTGGAGACCCCCGGCCAAGCCGTGGATTCCTCGGCTATGGTGACAATCCCGGCTTGCTTGCCGTAGGCCACCTTGTTCATGCGACGCAGGAAATCGATGGCTTCAAGGTTCTCCCGCCCACCATGGATATTGGGGAGCCATTCGCCTTCCTTGCGCGAATAATCCAGGTAGAGCATGGAGGCCACCGCATCCACGCGCAGCCCATCCAGGTGGTAATGCTCCAGCCAGAACAGGGCGTTGTTGATGAGGTAGTTGGCCACCTCCCGACGCCCGAAGTTGTAGATGGCGGTGTTCCAGTCCGGGTGGTAGCCCAGGCGCGGGTCTTGATGCTCGTAGAGCGCCGTGCCATCGAAGCGCGACAGGCCGTGTGCATCCGTGGGGAAGTGCGCAGGCACCCAATCCAGAATCACCCCGATGCCATGCAGGTGGGCCGTATTGACGAAGCGCGCAAACCCTGCGGCGTCGCCAAAGCGCGAGGTTGGCGCGTACAAGCCGGTGGGTTGATAGCCCCAGGAAGGATCGAAAGGGTGCTCGGTAACCGGCAGGAACTCAATATGCGTGAAGCCCAGCTCGCACACGTAGGGCACAAGGCGCTCGGCCAGCTCATCGTAGCTCAGGAAGCGGCCATCGGCATGGCGTTGCCAGGAACCGGCATGCACTTCGTAAATGCTCATCGGGCTGCGCCGTGCATCGCGCTGGGCGCGTTGCGCCAGATAGGCTTCATCGCTCCAGGTGAAGGTGTGGATATTCCTCACCCTTGAGGCGGTATTGGGGCGCAGTTCGGCAGCGAAGCCGAAGGGATCGCTCTTCAGTGGGAGCAAATGCCCGGCGCCATCGAGAATCTCGAACTTGTAGAGTGCGCCCTCGTCCACACCGGGGAGGAAGATTTCCCACACGCCGGAATCCTGGCGTTTGCGCATGGCATGACGACGACCATCCCAGGCATTGAAATCCCCGATCACCGACACCCGCGAAGCGTTCGGTGCCCAAACTGAAAAATGCGTGCCACTCACCCCTTCATGCTGCAGAATGTGGGCACCCAGCTTGTCATACAGACGCAGGTGCGAACCTTCGGCAGAATAGTAGTCGTCCATCGGCCCCAAGACGGGGCCACAAGCGTAGGGGTCCAGCACACTCCACTGGCCACCGGCATTGCTGACGGCATAACGGATGAGCCCCTGGCGGGTAACCGTCACCAAGCCTTCAAAAAAGCCTTCCTCATGGCGCAGCGCCAGCCGCCCGAGCGACTGGCCCGCCATTGAGAAGGCTTCAACCGCCTCTGCCCCTGGAATGAAGCAGCGTGCCACCCACTGCAGGCCACACTGATGGACGCCGAGAATGGCAAAAGGGTCTGTATGGCGCCCTGTGACTACGTTTGTTACGTCGTGCTCATTCGCACGCCATGCAACCTTGGTCATTGGTTCTTATCCTTGTTTGGTCGACACACCCCATATATCCCGAGCATACTCCCGGATAGTGCGGTCGGAAGAGAACCAGGCCATGTTTGCAGTGTTAAGAATGGTTTTTTCCACCCAGGCGTGGCGATCATGCCACAGCGTGTCCACGCGACGCTGGGCTGCTGCATAATCCTCAAAGTCAGCCGTCAGCATGAACCAGTCGCTATGCCACAGCCCGTCCATCAAGGGGCGGAAGCGGTTGACGTCGTCAGGCGAGAAGGTGCCGTTGCTCACCGCTTCAATGGCTTCGCGCAGCAAAGCAGATTTTTCAATGATTGCCTGTGGCGTATGCCCCTGGGAGCGGCGTAGTTCCACTTCCTCGGCCGTCAGCCCGAAGATCACGATGTTCTCTTCCCCAACACGATCACGGATTTCCACATTGGCACCATCCAGCGTGCCAATCGTCAGGGCGCCATTGAGGGCGAACTTCATATTGCCCGTCCCTGATGCCTCCATCCCGGCGGTAGAGATTTGTTCGGAAAGGTCGGCAGCCGGGATGATGGTCTCGGCCAGACTGACGTTGTAGTTGGGCAGAAATACCACTTTCAACAGACCGCGCACGCTCGGGTCACTGTTGATCGTGTGCGCCACATCATTGATCAGCTTGATGGTGAGTTTGGCATGCCAGTAGCTGGCAGCGGACTTACCGGCGAAAATCTTGACGCGTGGCACCCAGTCTTTCGTGGGCTGCTCCCGGATAGACAGGTAGAGCGAAACAGTTTCCAGGATGTTCAGCAGTTGGCGTTTGTATTCGTGGATACGCTTGATCTGTGCGTCGAACAAGGAGTGCGGATCGCTACGGATGCCGAGGCGATCCGCAATCAGATGAGCCAGTTTTTGCTTGTTTTCCAGCTTGATCTGGGCAAACCGCTCTTGGAAGGCGGCATCCTTGGCGAGCTTCACCAGCCCTTCAAGCTCCTCGGGGTGATCCAGCACCTTGTCGCCCAGCACTTCCTGCAAAAGCCCGGTCAGCCCAGGGTTGCACTGGTAGAGCCAGCGGCGGAAGGCGATCCCGTTGGTCTTGTTGTTGATGCGCCCGGGGAAAAGCCCGTTCAGATCCTTGAAGACGCTGATCTTCATCAGATCGGTATGTAGCGCAGACACCCCATTGATGCTGTGGCTGCCAGCAAAGGCCAGATTGCCCATGCGCACACGCCGCCCCCAATGTTCATCGATGAGGGACACGGAGGAAATGATCGCCTCACTGGCCGACTTGGCGCGCGCCTCGATCATCAACTCTTCGTTGATCGCGTAGATGATTTGCAGATGGCGGGGCAGCAGGCGCTCAAACAAATGCACCGGCCACGCTTCCAGCGCCTCGGGCAGCAGGGTGTGGTTGGTATAGGAGATGGTATCCCGCGTAATTCGCCAGGCATCTTCCCAGTTGATGTGGTATTCGTCGCAGAGCAGGCGCATCAACTCGGCCACGGCGATGGCCGGATGGGTATCGTTGAGCTGGATGGCCACCTTGTCGGCCAGATACAGCACGCTGCCATATTGCAGCAGGTGGCGGCGCAGAATGTCTTGCAGCGAGGCAGAGGTAAAGAAGTATTCCTGGCGCAGACGCAGTTCCTGCCCGGCCGGGGTGGAATCCGAGGGGTACAGCACCCGGGTGAGCAGATCGGCCTGATTGCTATCATGCAAGGCGCCGGCGTAATCGCCGGAATTGAAGGCGTCGAGCTGGATGGGGTTGACCGCACGAGACTTCCACAGCCGCAGGGTATTGACGCGTTCGGCGCGCCAGCCTGGAATTGGCATGTCATAGGCAAAGGCCATGATTTTTTCGGCTGGCTTCCAGATATCCACCGGGCGTTCCGCCCCGTGTACCTGCCTGCGCTCGGTACCGGTGGAACCGCCAAAGCAGATCTCGAAGGTTTCCTCGTAACGTGGCACTTCCCAGTGGTTCCCATGCTCCAGCCAGGTCTCCGGGGTTTCTTTCTGCCAGCCGTCGACAATGTGCTGACGGAACAGGCCATGATCATAGCGTATGCCGTAGCCATATGCAGGAATCCCGACCGTGGCCATGCTTTCCATGAAGCAGGCAGCCAGCCGCCCCAGGCCACCATTGCCCAGTGCTGCATCGGGTTCGAGTTCGGCAAGCACATCGATATCGAGCCCCAGGCGCTTGAGTGCATCGGTCATCGGTACAGTCAGCCCGAGGTTGCACATCGCGTCACGCAGCAGGCGCCCGATCAAAAATTCCAGCGAGAGGTAATACACCCGCTTGGATTCGGCCTTGTAGGCTTCGCGCTTGCTGGTGACCCAGCGATTGATCACATGGTCACGCACCACCATGATGGTAGCCGCCAGCCAGTCTTCCTTCTGCGCAATCTTGAGATCCTTGCCGATGGTGTGAGCCATCTTCTCCACGATCTCGTGCGCCAGATCCTCAGGATCGACACTCAGGGGACGGGGAGAATTCACTTCACGCTCGTTTTCCTTGCTCATGGAGCACCTCTTAGCATCATCAATCATCCGGGCAGTCAACCGGTGTCAAGGCGGATCTTGCGCCGAGCCTCCCGGAAACAGGCCAAGCAACAAAGATACCACTACCAGATTCATGGGGCAGCACGCTGGCCGTACCCGCCCCACCTGCACATCACCACCCGATTATTCAGCGGGAATAATCAGGCAGACTATCCAGAAACGCTCGGCCGCAACCACGCAGGCGCACATAATCCTCGTCGATCCGCTGGGGTGAGAGCAGCCGCGTCCATCCGATGCCAATCACCACGGAGACCAACAGCAACACACTGCCCTCCACCGTCGTCCAGACCTGATCCCCTGTAACGCCATGGATGGTCACGCCAATCCCGGCCAGGGTTCCGATCCAGCCCACGGCCAGCCCCTTCCAGTACTTGCCCCGGTGTTCGGCGCAGAGCGAAAAGGTAATGCGTGCCTTTTTGCGCACCAGCACAGCCACCAGGGCGTAAATCAAAACCTGCAACAGAATCAGCAAATACAAAGCCGGGTGGTGCCAATATACATTGCGGACCTTGGTGCCCTCTGCCACGGGCGCATTACATTTGATGCAGCGATGAGGCAGGGCGGATTCCCTTGCAATCACCAGAATCTTGCCATCCCGCCAACACCCTTTGACTGCGGCAGTCATTCACCTCAACCCGAGGCGGTGCATAGGGATTGTAAGAGTCTTTCAAGGCCCTATCTCCCCGATTCGCCCGGCAGACCACGACGATACTGTATCGCCTCGGCCACATGTGCGGCACCAATTGTTTCCGATAGTGCCAAATCTGCCACGGACCGTGCCACCTTGAGGGTACGGTGATAGGCCCGCGCCGACAGCCCCAGGCGCTCGATTGCCCGTTTGAGCAGTGCCTTGGCCTGCTCATCCATGGGGCAGAAGCGCTCGATATCCGCTGCATCCAGGTGCGCATTGAGCTTGCCTTGGCGCGCTTGCTGGTATTGCTGGGCGGCCACCACGCGGGCCCGCACCTGGGCAGAGGACTCCCCGGCGGGCGCCCCCTGCAATTCATCCACTGACAAGGCCCCGACTTCGATAGACAGGTCAATCCGATCAAGCAGAGGGCCAGAAAGCTTGCCACGATAACGCGCAATCTGATCCGGCGTGCATCGACAAGCCCGCTTGGGATGGCCCAGATAGCCACAAGGGCAGGGATTCATCGCCGCCACGAACTGGAACCGCGCCGGAAAATCGGCCCGCTGTGCGGCGCGCGAAACGGTGATATGCCCGGTTTCCAAGGGCTCGCGCAGGGCTTCGAGCACTCTGCGGTCAAATTCCGGTAATTCGTCCAGAAACAAAACGCCGTGGTGCGCCAGACTGATCTCCCCTGGCCGGGGATTCATGCCGCCGCCTACCAGCGCGGGGGCGGATGCAGAGTGGTGCGGACTGCGGAAGGGGCGTTGCGCAAACCTAGCCGGGTCAAAACGCCCCTCCAGAGACTGGACAGCAGCGCTCTCCAGCGCTTCCGCATCCCCCAAGGGAGGCAAAATACCCGGCAAACGGCTGGCCAGCATGGATTTGCCCGTACCCGGCGGGCCGTAGAGCAGCAGGGAATGCAGGCCGGTGGCGGCAACCTCCAGCATGCGTTTGACTTGTACCTGCCCTTTTACATCTTGTAGATCAGGATAATGCTGCATGCCCTGCATTGGGGCACCAGAATAGGGCTGCAACGCGGAATGCCCATTCAGGTGCGCAACCACTTCGAGCAGGTTGCGCGCGGGCAACACGCTCACCCCTTTGACCAAGGCCGCTTCAGGGGCATTATCGACGGGCAGAATCAGGGTTCGGCCACTGCGCGCCGCATGGCAGGCCATGGCCAAGGCGCCACGCACCGGGCGCAATTCCCCGGTGAGAGAGAGTTCGCCCGCCAATTCATATTCCGCCAGCGCTTCTGTCTTGACCTGGGCAGAGGCAGCGAGAATCCCCAAGGCAATCGGCAGATCAAAGCGCCCGCTTTCCTTGGGCAGATCGGCTGGTGCGAGATTGACGGTGATGCGCTGGTTGGGAAACTCAAACTGGCAGGTCTGCAGCGCGGCCCGCACGCGGTCACGCGCCTCTTTGACTTCAGTATCTGGCAGACCTACCAGCGATACGGCGGGCAGGCCATTGGCAAGGTGCACCTCCACGATCACCTCGGGCGCCTCCATGCCTGCCAGGGCGCGGCTTTTGATCAGCGCCAGACTCAAGTTCAGTCTCCGCCGCCGGTGTGCTTCTCCGCCTCGGCAAGCTTTTTCTCCAGCGCCTCAAGCCGCTCACGGGTGCGTGCCAGCAGCTCGCGCTGTACTTCGAATTCTTCCCTGCTCACCAGATCCAGCTTGGCAAAAGCGCCTGAGAGCATGGCCTTGATGTTTTTTTCCATGTCCTTGGCCGGAGTCGTGGCAAGCAGCTCGGATACTTTGTTGCCAAGCTCTTCGAAAATCTTGGCGGGGGAAACGGGGCTTACCATGGTCATATCTCCTTAAATGCACGTGCGCCGGGCACCACATGCCTGGACGCCAATTCAGTGAGTCTAGCATAGCGGCATGTGCAGACACGATGCACCAAAGCAATGCACGCTCGGAGTGCATGCCCGGCTTTTCATGCGCACGAAACGTGCGCCACTCCCCGCCGCCCCCCTGCCAAACGCAGATAAGTCTTTGTGACAAAAAGATTTTCAGACACTGGCACGATTCCAGCTAATACCCAGGCACCCCACCCTCGTTCCATAGGAGTCATTCAGATGCGCCTCAACACGATTGCAGTCTCCCTGATCGCCATGTTGGTCTCCATCCCCGCCATTGCGGAAGAAGCAGCCGCACCGAGCCCGATCACGGGTAACTTCAGCATTGTGTCGGACTATCGTTTCCGTGGCATTTCGCAAAGCTACAAACAACCTGCCGTGCAAGGCGGGATTGATTTCACGCATTCCAGTGGCGCCTATCTGGGAACCTGGATGTCCAGCGTCAGCGGTAATTCCTACACCAATGGTGCCTCGCTTGAATGGGACATGTATGGCGGCTATCGCGGCACCATCGTAGGCGACTTCGGCTATGACGTTGGCGCCCTGTACTACTACTACCCGAGCGCCCATTACAACGATAACGGCAAAACCAAATACAACACGCTGGAAGCCTATGGCGCACTGACCTACAAGTGGGCCTCGCTGAAGTATTCGCATGCCGTCACCAATTTCTTCGGGACCAAGACCGAAACGGCTGGCGCCTTCGGCAGCGGGGATTCCAAGGGTTCCGGTTACCTGGATCTGAGCGCCAACATCCCGCTGATCGACAAGCTCACCTTCAATGCCCATTTGGGTCATCAGAGTGTCAGACACTACACCAAGATGGCATACACGGACTGGAAGGCTGGCGTGACCTATGACCTGTCTGGCTGGCAGTTGGGTGCAGCAGTCGTCGGCACCAATGCCCGGGATGAGGTCTATACCACCTGCGACGTGGGTGACAGCTCCCACTGCAAGAAGACGGGCAGCAACACACTGGTTTTGTCTGTAGGCAAATCGTTCTGAGCGCATGCGGCGGGGCTGCAAGGCCCCTTATATGAACAGGAGATTTTCATGAAATTCGTAACAGCCATCATCAAGCCCTTCAAGCTCGACGAGGTGCGTGAAGCCTTGTCGGCCATCGGGGTGCAAGGCGTGACGGTGACCGAGGTCAAGGGCTTCGGGCGCCAAAAGGGCCACACCGAGCTGTATCGCGGTGCCGAGTATGTGGTCGATTTTCTCCCCAAGGTGAAGATCGAAGTGGCGATCGACGACAGCCTGGTTGATCAGGTAATCGAGGCTATCGAGAAGTCCGCCAACACCGGCAAGATCGGCGACGGCAAAATTTTTGTTTTCGACCTGTTGCAAGCCATCCGCATTCGTACCGGCGAAACCGGTTCGGAAGCCCTTTGATCCATCGGGAGCCTGGAATTATGAAAAAGTTTCTCGCCATCGCGCTTACGGCCTTGACCGTGGCGTTCTCCGGCGCGGCGTTTGCAGATGACGCCAGTGCGCCTGCTGCGGCCACCGCTGCCTCGGCACCTGCCGTAGCAGCCCCTGCTGCAGTGGATGCCTCCGCCCCGGCCGCTGCGGCACCTGCTGAAGCCGCCTCTGCCCCGGCGGCAGCCACGCCGGCCCCCAACAAGGGCGACACAGCCTGGATGATTGTGGCCACCCTGCTGGTCGCCATGATGACCATCCCGGCGCTAGCCCTGTTCTACGGTGGTCTGGTCCGCTCCAAGAACATGCTGTCGATCCTGATCCAATGTTTCGTCGTGTTCTCGCTGTGTATCGTGCTGTGGGTCCTGTATGGCTACAGCATCGCCTTTACCGAAGGACACGGCAGCCTGGGCGCCTTCTTTGGCAGCTTCGACAAGATTCTGCTCAAGGGCATCACGGTTGACTCTGGCGCGGGCACGTTCAGCAAGGGTGTATATATCCCAGAACTGATCTATGTGTTCTTCCAAGCCACCTTTGCTGCGATTACGCCAGCATTGATCCTGGGTGCCTTTGCTGAACGCATGAAGTTCTCTGCCGTACTGATGTTCATCTTCCTGTGGTTCACGTTCTCCTACCTGCCCATTGCACACATGGTCTGGTTCTGGGCGGGTCCGGATGCCTACACCAGCGCAGCTGCGGGTGATGCGGCCAACGCTACGGCGGGCTTCCTGTTCCAGAAGGGTGCGATCGACTTCGCCGGTGGTACCGTGGTGCACATCAACGCTGCTGTAGCAGGTTTGGTCGGTGCCTTCATGGTTGGCAAGCGGATTGGTTACGGTCGTGAATCGATGGCGCCGCACAGCCTGACGATGACCATGATCGGTGCCTCCCTGCTGTGGATCGGCTGGTTCGGCTTCAACGCGGGTTCCGCTCTGGAAGCCAACGGTGGTGCAGCACTCGCCTTCGGCACCACGATGACGGCTACGGCTGGTGCCACACTCTCCTGGCTGTTTGCTGAATGGATCATCAAGGGCAAGCCCTCCATGCTGGGTGCAGCGTCTGGTGCAGTGGCGGGTCTGGTTGCCATCACCCCGGCCTGCGGCTATGTCGGCATCGGCGGTGGTCTGGTGATCGGTCTGCTGGCTGGCTGCATCTGCCTGTGGGGTGTGAATGGTCTGAAGAAGCTGCTCGGTGCAGATGACGCACTGGACGTGTTCGGTGTCCACGGCGTGGGCGGTATCCTCGGTGCCATGCTGACCGGCGTGTTCGCCAACCCCGATCTGGGCGGCACCGGTGTGTATGACTACGTGGCCAACAAGGTGGGGGAATACTCCACCTCCGCTCAACTGATGAGCCAAGGCACCGCTGTCATCACCACGATTCTGTGGTCCGGTATCGTCTCCTTCATCGCCTACAAGCTGGTCGATATGTTCATCGGTCTGCGTGTGCCGGAAGAGGAAGAACGCGAAGGTCTGGACATCTCCAGCCACGGCGAATCGGCCTACCACTACTAAGCCAACGCGACAGTCCGGCTCGCCGGACTTCTCCTGCCAAACGCCTCCGGAAACGGGGGCGTTTTTTTGCCTCTACACCCACCACCTGCACTTTCGCCACAAACGGGGTTGCGGGTATCCTTGCGCATCAACTGATTCACCCGGATTCCCCCATGTTCAACTCCATTCTCGCCATCAGCCTCGGTGCCTCCCTGGGCGCTGTGCTACGCTGGATATTAGGTACATCACTCAATGCGCTGTTCCCTTCGATTCCACCCGGAACCCTGGCGGCCAACCTGATTGGGGGATATCTGATCGGTCTGGCAGTCGCCTTTTTCGGTCAGCACCCCAGTCTGGCCCCCGAATGGCGCTTGTTTGTAATTACCGGATTCCTGGGCGGGCTGACAACGTTTTCCACCTTCTCGGCAGAAGTCACCACCCTGCTCCAACAAGGGCGCCTGCTCTGGGCTGGGGCAGCCGTATCGGTACATGTGATCGGCTCGTTGATGATGACACTGGCAGGGATGGCAACCATCAGTTTGCTCAAGGCATGAGGAGCATGGCATGCAAGGCTTTCAACTCACATTCTTTACCGAGCAGAATCGCAAACATGCAGGGCACCCGCTGGGTGAATGGCTGATTCAGGAAGCACAGCGGCTGGGGGTGGGGGGTGCAACGATGATTGCCGCCAGCGAAGGCTTCGGCAAGCACCGCACCCTGCATTCGGCACATTTCTTTGAGCTGGCGGACCAACCCATCGAAATCACCATGGCATTGAGCGAGGCGGATTCTGCGCGTCTGTTCGCACGCCTGCGTGAAGAGAAACTCAAGCTCTTCTACATCAAGGCGCCAATTGAATTTGGTTTCACATCGGAGCTCTAGGGTTTCCCCTCCTCCTTTGGCTGCGCCCCACGCCATCGGCCAGAGCCGATCTTTCTTCTCCTGAACTGTGACCTGATACATAAGGGCAGGCTTCCATGTAAGGATAAGTGCTTGCCCAAGGTGTAGAATAAACGCGAGAAAACGTTTTCAAGCATTTCCCGATGTTCGGCATTAGGGGTAATCCCCAGTGCTGCGCATCAAAATGCTTGAAGCAGCAAAAGCACCCCACACACAGGTGCATGTAGAAAGCTTGCGCGCCAGATGGCATGACAGGCTCAGAGCAAAAACACTATAAGCAGCTCGTTTCTCAGGAGGAGACACCATGATCACGGATTCCGTCCGCGTATGCCCGGATTTCCAACGCCGCCGCGTCCTGTGCCTGCTGGGCGGTGCCGCCCTGCTTCTCGGCAGCACGCTGGCCCATGCAGCACCCGCCGCTGCGACCTCGGCACCCGCAGGCCCTGCACTCACCCAGATCGACCTGATCAATCTCGCCGTGCGCCAGCGCACCCTGATCCAGCGCATGACCAAGCTGTACGCACAGATTCTGGTCGGCGCTCGGACCACCGATGCCAAGCGGCTGATACAGGAAGCCATCAGCCGCTTCGACACCCTGCATACCACGCACAAATCAGCCGCCAGCGGCATGGGTTCGACCAACTATCAGGTCACCGCAGTTCTGGACAAGATCTCCAAGGCCTGGGCCAAACTTCATGTGGATATTGCCAAGGCCCCCACAGAAAAAGCCCTGCCCGACATCTGTAGCCAATGCGAGGATCTCTCCCGCCTGATCAACCAGAGCACTGGTGCATCGGCCCAGTTCCTGAGCGGCTCACCGATCGGGCAACTGGTCGACCGCTCGGGCAAGCAGTGCTACCTCTCACAACGCATCGCCAAAAACTACTTCTTGCGCGCCCTGGGCCAGAGCGCAGAAGAAGCCAGCCGCGAAATCAACGATGCCCGCAAGGAGTTCATCGACAACGCCACCTTTCTCGCCAAGGCGCCGGAGAACACCACGGAAATCAAGTTCCTGCTGCAACTGGGCGCCACACAATGGCCCTATTTTGACGACGCAGTAAGCCAAAGCCATAAGAGTTCCACTGATCTTGACTACAACGTGGCCACCACGGCGGAAAACATCCTGGAAGTGCTGGAGCGCACCAACCTGCTGTATTTCAAACTCTCCTCCAGCACCTGAAAACCTGTTCACGATCTGTAGCGAGAGGCTGTCAGCGGGATGAAGAGCAGCGCAGAAACCGGAGTTTATGTGGATAAATGAGGATTTCGAGCAGCACATGAGCCCCGATCACAGCCTCGCAGTAAGATCATGAACAGATTCTGAAAAGGGCACAACAGCCGGACGGGGCCGTCTCTATCCCCATCCGGCTTGCCCGGTTAGCGCCAGTGGGTGGCATTGTCCAGCCTGTCGTGATGTAATGATGGGTTGCAATGGATTGAACAGGATTCCACCATGGTGCTGCATCTGCCACGGCCACAAGCGGTCATTTTTGACATGGATGGCTTGTTGCTCGACTCCGAGCGCATCGCACTGGCCCACTTTGCCCAGGCGGCACACGATATCGGCGCGCCTTGGAGCGAAGAAATCGGCCTGCGCATGGTAGGGCTCACCCCCCAGGATTCTGACGCCATGCTGTGCACCACCTATGGCGACGATTACCCGGTCGACGCCCTGCGGGATCGCTTTGGCGAACTCTACGAGCAAGCCATTCTCAACGGCATCCCGCTCAAACCTTTTGTGCGCGAACTGATCGAGCGCCTGCGCCTGATGGAGATCCCCTGTGCCGTCGCCACCTCCACCCACCGCAAACGCGCCGAAGCCAAGCTGGCACGCAGCCAACTGTTAGCAAACTTCAAGGCCCTGGCCTGTGGTGACGAAGTCATCCGTGGCAAACCCGCCCCGGACATTTTTGAAGTGGCCGCCGCCCGCCTCGGCGTGGCACCGAACACATGCCTTGCGCTGGAAGACTCCAACGCAGGCGTGCGCGCAGCGATCTCGGCGAATATGACGGTCGTCATGGTGCCTGACATGCTGCGCCCCGACCCGGATATCCGCCGCTACGGCGTCGCCTGCGTGGAATCGCTCAAGGATGTCCTCGTCGCCCTAAGCAATTAACCCTAAGCCATTAACATACAGCCTTGTAACTGGAGCCCCCATGATTGGCAGACTCAACGGCATCCTGCTTGAAAAGAACCCGCCCCAGATCCTGCTCGACGTCAACGGTGTGGGGTATGACATAGAAGTTCCCATGAGCACTTTCTACCCGCTGCCCAACCTGGGCGAACGGGTCGCACTCCACACTCACTTGGCCGTGCGTGAAGACGGCCATTTCCTCTACGGTTTTGCCACCGAGGATGAACGCACCACCTTCCGCATGCTACTCAAGGTCTCCGGCATTGGTGCACGAACCGCACTGGCCATCCTCTCCGGCATGTCGGTGACCGAACTCGCAGGCGCCATCACCCTGCAAGAAGCCGGGCGACTGACCCGCGTGCCGGGCATCGGCAAAAAAACCGCCGAACGCCTACTGCTGGAACTCAAGGACAAGCTCGCCAAGACGCTGCCCGCCGTCTCCAACACCGTTGCGCTGGCCCCGCAAGGCGCCCATACCGATATCGCCCATGCCCTGCTGGCACTGGGCTACAACGAAAAAGAAGCCCTCGGCAGCCTCAAACAACTCCCCGCCGAAATCGGTGTGTCCGACGGCATTCGCGCGGCATTGAAACTACTATCCAAGGCATGAGCCTCAGCCCCAAACTCAAACAGGGTTTTCTGCGCAACATCGCCATGCCCGCATGGTGCAGCCGCCTGATGCTCAACGTGTGGCCGCCGATGATCGGCGCCGGTATCCATGTGGAATATATCTCGCCAGACTACCAAGAAGCCCGCGTGCGCATGCGCCAACGGCTTCTGAATACCAACCTGTTCGGCACCCACTTTGGCGGCTCGCTGTTCGCCATGACAGACCCGTTCTACACCTTGCTGGTCCTGCACCGTCTGGGCAAGGAATACGTGGTCTGGGACAAGAGCTCCGCCATCGAATTCCTGCTCCCCGCACGTGGCACCGTTCGCGCCACCTTTCGGGTCAGCGAAGAGATGGTCCAGGACATCCGCACCGCCACCGCAGGGGGCGACAAATACGAACCCACCTACTCCGTGGAAATCGCCGACCCCAAAGGCGAAGTCGTGGCCCGCGTGCTCAAGACTCTTTATGTGAGGCGCAAGCCACAAAAACCATTACAAGAATAGGCCTGCAATCTGTGTGGGCTAATCATGCGCACTTTCTTTGAGCAAATCATCTCCGATTTGCTTCCATTCTTGATTGGAGATCAAAGTAGAGCGGTAAATATTAATCTTTACGTCTGTTCTAGACTTTAGAACAGACTTGACTGATCTGGCTACGGCTGTGTGAAGCCAAGGGCTAAGTGTTATCCGATAAATACAGTCAAGAGTGATGGGAAATTCATGCGCAGCTTTCTCCTCGTTATCGGATTGCCAAATCAGTCGAAACTCCCCTTCCGGTTTGTATGCTTTACGTTTAATAAAGGGGAGTTCATCTAGCGCTATACGAGAACACAGACCATCCCTTGCTTCTTTCAAAGTGAGGTAATTAACATCACCATATCGAATGTCATGTCTATCAGCCAGCTCTAACAACCTGTCTCGATGGAATTCGATGCATACTCCTGCCGTTCCACTCGCAAAAACATGCCAGTGGTGGTAAGTATCCGAGATCTGTGAGAAACACAAAGCCAATAATGATTTGAGCTTTTTATGATTTTTGTACTCGCGTAGATAGTACGAATCGTTTTTGTCATCCCAATTCTCAGGGTCCAACAATGTCAAACTCTCCGTTTCCAGAATGTGAAGAAGAGCCGGCAAATCCGTATAACGACGGAGGTATTTTTTCAATTTTGTGGTCATTCCGCTTTACTCTATAAGCAGCATTCACAGACCCAAGCCACCTACAAGAAAACAACCTCCCTCAGGGTTCATCAGTCCAGTAATCCACGCTGTCGTCAAGATGCCGAATCGCCTGGAAAGCCCGCGTATCTTCACGATCAACCTTGGCGAGATATTTGCCGGAATCGGGGTATTCAACCACTTCAGGCGAATCCATGGTGCTGATCGAGAGGTACTTCAGCGCTTGATCTGAGGTGTTGATGATCTGATGCGGGTACTCCGGGCCGGGCGGGATAAATACCATGTCTCCGGCATGTACCGGCAACACTTCTCCCGCTACACGCAGGCTGCCTGTGCCTTCGAGGATGATGAACATTTCTTCCTGCGCATGGTGGAAATGGTAGGGGCAGGAGCGTTTGCCCGGCGCCAGGATGTCGATGGATGCGCCCAATTTCTGGGCGGCAGTCCCCTTAGCCAAACGCGCCGCCATGGATTCATACAGTGGTTCGCGCACTTCTTGTTGCAGCGTGGCTTCGTTAAAATTGCGGATCAATTTCCGGGATAGTGCCTGGGCCTTGTCATTCATATGCCTATTCCATAAATAAGAATACAACCAGTCTGTAGGCATCGCAGAATTGCACGACGCCTGTGCCAGACCCTATGCTATTCACGAATCAAGGGGTCTTCTGCGGCATGGCGGGTTTCATTGACCCATGCCGTGACCATTCTGAAACTGATAGCCAGAATCAAGGGGCCGAGGAAGATGCCCAGCAGGCCGAAGCCGATCAGCCCACCAATCACGCCGGTCAGGATCAGGATCAGCGGTAGATCAGCGCCACGTTTGATGAGCATGGGGCGCAGCACCGCATCGATATTGCCTACCACCAGTGCCCAGATCAGCATGAAGGTGCCCCAACCGGTATGACCACTCCAGTAGAGCCAGATGCAGGCGGGCACAAGTACGGGCAGTGCGCCAATCTGGGCAATACACAGCATGAAGGTCAGCGCGGTGAGGATGGAAACCGCCGGAATCCCGGCCAGCGCCAGCCCCAGACCAGCGAGCAGTGCCTGAATCAGGGCGGTGACCCCCACCCCCATCGCTACGCCACGAATGGCTTGCGAAGCGAGTATCAGTACATCCTCGCCCCGGTCACCCCCCAGGCGATACATGAAGCGCCGCAAGGCGGTGACCAGTTCAGGAGCGCGGCTGTACATCACCGCCGAAATGACAACAGTAAGCAGGAACTGCACGGCCACGATCCCCAAGCCCCCCACCTTGCCACCCAACCAACGCGCCAACCCATCGGCATAAGGTGCGGCTTTTACGGCGATGGCCCCGATGCCCGACTCGGCCGTCTGACGCCACAGTTCAACCAGCTTGGGGCCCACCGAGGGAATGGACTGGAGCCACTGCGGCGGCGCAGGGATCTGCATGGTCGACAGGGTGCCGACCCACCCGATCAGGGTATCGGCATTGGTCACAAGGGTGCCGATTGCCAGGCTCAGAGGGAGGAACAGGAGGGTGAGCTGCCCGAGGGTCAAAATCACCACTGCGGCCCAGCCGCGCCCGCCCAGGCGGCGTTTGAGCATCAGGAACACCGGCCAGGTCGCCACCACGATCATGCATGCCCAGGTAATCGAGAGCAAAAAGGGGCGCATGATCCACAGCGAGAAAAAGATCAAAAGGCCAACGAAGAGAATCGTGAGCAGGATTCGAGTCAGATCGAAAGTGGGGTCAGTTTTCATAGTTATCCCTGGAGAGGCATGCCTCGCAGTGTTGCATACTCTGATGACAGGCATCAAACAGAGACGGGGTAAATATCCCCCTAAAAAGTCACCCCAAAAGTTTGGCAGCGTCATCCAGGCGCAAACCCACGGGCTGCACAATGGCACGCGGTATCCGTATGGCCACCAGCACCCGTTCCAGCGGAGGGGTTCGATCAACCTTGACGGTGACATAACTGATCGGGTTGCCGTCTGGCAGATCTTCTTCCACCACCCGGTTCATGCTGTCGACACACACCGTATGCTTGTCGATATGCACATATTTTTCGGGCTGCAACAGGGTTTCGGTGAGCATGTTCAGGCGCAGTTCCAGCAGATCGCTGCTCGCCCCCATCTGCGCCAGACGACGTTCATTGTCTTCCAGTTGATGCAGCAGCTTGCGCCCTTCTACCGAGGCATGCACGCTGGAACCTGCGGCCAGGTGGTCGATCCCGGTGCCGCGCCGCTCAAAGGTGCGTAACCTCGCCCGCAGCAGGGCCAGGTCTTCTTCGAGTTCCTTGCGGCTGGTCTGCTCCGCCTCGAAACGCGACAGGGCAATGAAAGCCAGTTCATCCACGATCCGACGGGCGACACTACGCCAGAGTGTGGCAGGCGAATCGCTGAAAATCCGCGCACGGTGCTCGGAAAAACTCAGCGTGGTCTGCACCACATCACGCTGCATCACATCCCCCTGCATCGCCATGCCCAGGGTTTTCTGCTCGCGCAGTGCCATACCCAGGGTGACGACCGCTTCATCATTGGCGGGATTGCGGTTGAGCCACTCCACAAGGTCGGAGCATTGGTTAAAGACCCGCAGCATGTCATCCGGGCTGGCGAAAATCGCCCGCAACAGCGGCGTACCGGGCCACGCATCGGGACTGGCCAGCACGGGCTGCTCAAGCAGGCCATGCTGTTGCTGCACAAATTGCAAGGCGCAGATCATGGGGGGCGCCAGGCGCTCCCGATACCGCCCGAGCAACGCGATCCGGGGGTCGCACATCCGAACCACGTAGTCGGTCGCCTCACGCACCAGCGCTTCAGACAACCCGTCTGTACCCAATTTGGGCGTACTGCGGCGTAACCAGCCCAGAAGTCCCATGATTTATCCGAAAATGATTACGTCCAGTTGCAAGTAGGGCGAAGGCACAAGCCTTCATCCACCAATTTGATCAAGTATATCCCCTCGCGCAGGCCCTTCCTCCGTCTGGATCAAGCGCTTCGCCGAATGGCGCCAGCTGTGCTAAGGTAAGCCCATCATGATCGAGACCGACAAGCTTCAGCCCGGCCGTCTGATCTCCCCCGGCCAAGCCAGCCCGCAGGAAGAGCAGATCGAGCGTGCGCTCCGCCCCAAACGCCTGGCCGAATACGTGGGTCAGGCCAAGATCCGTGAACAGCTGGAGATCTTCATCCACGCTGCCAAAAAACGCGGGGAGGCGCTGGATCACGTGCTGCTCTTCGGCCCTCCCGGCTTGGGCAAGACGACGCTGGCCCACATTGTGGCGGCCGAAATGGGCGTCAATCTGCGCCAGACTTCCGGCCCGGTGCTGGAGCGCGCCGGGGACTTGGCCGCCATGCTCACGAATCTGGAACCGCATGATGTGCTGTTCATTGACGAAATCCATCGTCTCAGCCCGGTGGTGGAAGAAATCCTCTACCCTGCGCTGGAAGATTACCAGATTGACATTATGATCGGTGAAGGCCCAGCGGCACGCTCGGTCAAGCTGGATCTGCCACCATTTACCCTTGTGGGTGCCACCACGCGGGCGGGCATGCTCACCAATCCGCTGCGCGACCGCTTCGGCATCAATGCCCGACTTGAGTTCTATACTGCAGAGGAACTGGCGTTCATCGTCAGCCGCTCGGCACGACTGCTGAATGTAGAGATTGACGACGCCGGGGCGCTGGAAATCGCCCGTCGGGCCCGTGGCACGCCCCGCATCGCCAACCGCCTGTTGCGCCGTTGTCGGGACTATGCCGAGGTCAAGGCCAATGGGCAGATCACCCGCGCCGTGGCAGATGCTGCGCTCATCATGCTGGATGTGGACGGGGTCGGCCTGGATCTGATGGACCGCAAGCTTCTGGGCGCAGTGCTGGAAAAATTCGGCGGTGGCCCGGTGGGGCTCGACAATCTGGCCGCCGCCATTGGTGAGGCACCCGATACCATTGAAGACGTGCTCGAACCTTACCTGATCCAGCAGGGCTACCTGCAACGCACCCCACGCGGGCGCGTGGCTACCCCCGCAATCTGGCGCCACTTTGGCCTGCTGCCCCCTTCGAGCAGCACCGATCTTTTTCAGCAATAAACCTGACAGACGACCGATACATGGAATCCTTGACCCCGACCGCCCCACTGAGCGATGCCGAGTTTGAAGAACTGGATCACCTGCTTGATGCCTTTGAAAACGCCTGCTCGCTGGAAGAGCTGGATGGCCTGTTCTGCTCCCTGATCACAGGCCCGACCGTTGTCATGCCAAGCGAGTGGATGCCCATCGTGATTGGCGAAGGTGAGCCGCTCTGGGAAACCAAGAACGATGCCCACCGGACCATGGAATTGCTGATGCGCCACTGGAACACCGTTGCCAATGGCTTACGCGAGGATTGGAGCGGCCTGAGTACCGAAGAAGGCAGCGAGCTGATGTATTTCCCGCTGCTCGACGAACCCGGAGAAAGCGGCCATCCCCTGGCAGAAGGCTGGGCTCGCGGCTTCCGCGATGGCTTGAACTGGCTGGAAGATGCACACTGGGATGCACTAGAGCAGGATGAGGAATGCATAGCCATTCTCAACCTGATCTCCGCCTATGACAGCGGGGAGAAATCCCCCGGAGCCCCCTTCACTGAGGATGAGCGCGATGAAGTGCTCAGCGCCCTGGTTGCCGGGCTGCAATACTATTACCGCTTCTGGCGGCGTTGGCTACGGGTGGTCAATGCCCCCCGCGAGCCGATCCGCGCACAAGACACGACGGGCCGTAACGACCCGTGCCCCTGTGGCAGCGGCCTGAAGTTCAAGAAGTGTTGTGGCGCGCCCGACAAATTGCATTGATCACTGATATTTGCCGCTTGATTCAGGATAAGGCGCCCACTGTGGCGCCACCGCCAGAATGAGGCTCCGAATATAAAATTGGAGCCAAAAAATGGCCGTGATCCCCATCGATGAACCCCGCCTCAAGCCCAACAAGCCTGTGCGCGGCTTTGCTCTTTTCGCCCTGGGCTTTCGCCCCTTCTACCTGCTCGGCGCCACCCTGGCCGCACTCTTTGTACCGCTGTGGCTGATGATTGCGCTGGGCGGCCCCGCTTTCAGCCCGGCCCTGCCCGCCTTGTTCTGGCATGCTCATGAGATGATTTTCGGTTTTGCCACCGCAATCATTGTGGGTTTTCTGCTCACCGCCGCACGTAACTGGACAGGGCTTGCCACCCCCACAGGCGGCAAGCTTGCGGCCCTGGTAGGGGTGTGGCTGGCCGGTCGCATAGCCATGTTGTGCCTGCCTGCCCTGGCTGCCGCCGTCATTGATTTGGCATTTCTGCCGCTGGCCGCCCTCGTGCTGGCCAGGGTTTTGATTCGCGCTGGCAGCCGCCGCAATTACTTCGTTCTGTTGATCTTGGCCCTGTTGAGTGTGAGCAATCTGCTCTTCCATGCCGCTGCCAATGCCTGGCTGGCCCTGCCGGTGCTCAACACCCTGCATGCGGCGGTGGCCCTGATCGCCACGCTCGCCACGGTGATTGCCGGGCGCATTGTCCCCAGCTTCACGGCCAACGCACTCAAGACAGTCCCCCGCCAATCTGCCCTGCTCGACAGGCTCGCCATCGGCTCGACCGCACTGACCCTGCTGCTGTGGGCCTGCGGTGTAAGTGGCATCGTGGTGGCGCTGATCAGCGTGCTGGCTGCTGCGTCCCAGGCGTGGCGTAGCCTGGGCTGGCGCCCTGGCCCCACGTGGCGGGTGCCGCTGCTGTGGATTCTCCACATCTCCCATGCCTGGCTCGTCCTTGCCCTGCTTGCGGCAGCCAGCGCAGCACTCGGTTTGCCGGGCAGTGCGGCAGTGTTGCACCTGCTCACTGTCGGCATGATCAGCGGCCTGATCCTGGGCATGATCACGCGCACCGCACTGGGCCATACAGGCCGACTCCTGCGGGCAGGCTACATCGAAGCGGCGGCGTACTCGCTGCTGCAACTGGCCGTGCTGGCGCGCATTCTGCCGGTGCTGATGGCGCCAGACTGGTATCGGGCCGGGCTGATGCTTGCGGGCACGGCGTGGTCGCTGGCCTTTGGGCTCTATCTCGTCCGCTATGCCCCCATCCTGATCCAGCCACGCATTGATGGCCGGGAAGGCTAGGCTACCTCTCCGCGTCCTCGGCTCAAAGGAGTTGGCAGCGTCATGAAGATGGGGTAAAACGGGGGCTTCGACACCTTTTGTCAGGAGGCCCATAGATGGCTATCGAGCGCAAACCGATTCGCCGTGGTGGCATCAAGTCTGCCGGTTATGACCGCAACAGCCGCATTCTGGAAGTGGAGTTCGACTCCTGCAGAATCATCCGGCATACAGGAGTGGGCGAAGAAGTGGCTCGCCGCTTTTTGAGCAGTGTAGCCCCGGCAAGCTACTACAAGGACAATATTGAGGAGGAATACTCAATCAAACGTTAGCGCCTGTTACGTAAGGCGCAGGTATTCTTTTTGGGGTGCTGACACGTCTTTACATCTGCCTGCATAACAATGTAATGGATTGGCACTGCTGTAGAATGAGGCCACCATGCTTTCCGACACAGATTTTCAGCACGCCCTGGATTGCTTTACCCAAGGTATCTGCCTGCGCCAGGCGGGGCTTGCGGAAGAGGCGTTGCAGCACTTGGGCGAAGCGCTCCGGCTCGCCCCCCAGCTTCTGCCCGCCCGCTTCGAGCGGGCCACCCTGCTGGCCGAGCGCCATCGTTACGATGATGCCTTGCTGGACTTCGACTTGTGCCTTGCCCAGCAGCCAGAAGATGAAAGCATGCACAGCCTGCGCCAGCAGGCTTGGCAAGCGGGCTTGGCCTATCACGATGACTTGCTCAAGGCCACCTCGGCAGACGCCAATCTGTGGTTCCGCCGGGGCAGGCTGTATGCGCTGGGAGGCTACTACGAGCAGGCCGTGGGCGACCTCACCCAAGCCTTGCTGCTGGATGCCGAGCATCAGGACGCCCTCAATATCCTGGGCGACAGCTTGCTGGCGCTCAACCGCCCTACCGAGGCACTCGCCGGCTACACACGATTGCTGGCGCTGCGCCCAACCGATGCGCATATCTGGTTCAACCACGGCAACGTGCTCCGCCAGCTCAACCTGCTGGATGAAGCCATTCAAAGCTACCGTCACGCCATCGCCCTGAACCCGGACTATGCAGAAGCCCACCTGGAATGGGCGCACTGTCAGTTGGCACAAGGCATGTACCAGGAAGGGTGGGCGCGTTACGAATGGCGCTGGAAAACCGCGCAACTCGCACCGCATTTTCTGCCCAGCCCCGCGCCCCTATGGTTGGGGCGGGAAAACATTCAGGACAAGCGCATCCTGCTCTGGGCTGAACAAGGCTTTGGCGACACGCTCCAGTTCGTCCGCTATGCAAGGGCGGTAGCGGATCTTGGGGCTCAGGTCACCTTGCTCGTCATGTCACCCTTGCTGGAGCTGTTCCAGCAACTGGACCCACGCATCGCGGTGATTGATCCTTCCATGCCGATTCCGGCACACGATTTCCACTGCCCCTTGATGAGCCTGCCCTTGGCGCTGGGTGGAACGGATAGCGATTTTGGCGGCCCTGCGCCCTATCTGCATGCCGACCCGCAGAAAGTGGCACTGTGGCAACAGCGGCTTGGCACGCGTCGTCGCCCACGTATCGGCATCGTCTGGTCTGGCCGCCGTATCGGGCCACGCAACATCACGCGTGACATGAGCCTGGCGCAACTGCAGCCCTTGTTGCAGCAGGATGCAGACTTCATCTGCCTGCAAAAAGAGATTTCGGAAGAAGAACATGCCGTACTGGGCCACTTCCCCAATCTGCGCCATTTCCAGGCAGAACTCAGCAGCTTTGCCGAAACCGCCGCACTCATGGCCTGTCTGGATTGCGTGATCAGCGTTGACACCGCAGCAGCCCATCTGGCAGGTGCGCTGGGCATGCCCTGCCACCTCCTGCTGCGACACTTTGGCGAGTGGCGCTGGCTACAATCCCGCCAGGATTCCCCCTGGTATCCCTCATTGCGCCTCTACCACCAAAAAGCGCTGGGAGACTGGTCAGGCGCGGTCGGGATGCTGTGTTCCTCGCTGGACAACACACTCATCCACCCTGGCGGCATTTCTTGCTGAAGCGCTGAGCCGATCAGCGGCGCTTGCTCGGCCCCGCCCACTCTTCTACCCTGCTCTGTCCTGGGCATAAAGAACCTGTTATTTTGGTGCGTAGCAAGGCAAATGCGCAGAAATCAGAGATAATGCGACACGCCTTGCCGGGGCCTGCCCGGCGAAGCGCATGCTATGCGTAACGGACTCGCCCCGCACACCTGCGTGGCCAGCATATCCAGTTCATTGCAACAGGGAATCTTACGTTCATTTTGAAGCATCAAGGCTAGGTGTTTGCTTGGTAGAGGAGTGGTGTGAACAAGTTCAGCAGATTGTCTCGTTACATTCGATATCTGGTGACCTTTGTGATCCACTTCGCCCACGGCAGTGTCTCGGTCATCGGGGTTCTGATGCTGGCGCTGATCGGCTACCAGTACGCACGCTTCGGCTCTGAGGGCCTCAACCCACGCAGCATGTTTGGCTACGCCCCGGCTGCAACGGTCCACGCTCTGGATACGCCAGAGGCCCAGATCTCTGCGCCCGCAGGCAGCAAGACCGCCCTGCCGCCGCTGACCCGGCAGATGGCCCTGGTGGCAGACGCCATCGCCAAGCGCCATCACCTCTCGCCACTGGCGGTGGATCTGCTGGTCCGTACCGCCCAGCGCGAAGGGACAGCCAATCAGATCGACCCGGTACTGATCCTGTCGATCATCACCGTAGAATCCAGATTCAACCCTTATTCGCAAAGCGCCTACGGTGCTCAGGGACTGATGCAGATCGTACCGCGTTCGCACACCGACAAAATGTCGGCTGAAACAGGGGTCACCGCACTATTCAACCCTGTGGAAAACATCCGCATTGGCGCCCTGGTGCTCAAGGCCTTCATGCGTAACTCGGATAACATGATCGACACCTTGCAAAAGTATGCGGGCGCCAGCAAAGACCCGGAGCAACGCTACGCCACCAAGGTGCTCCAGGAATACACGCGTTTGTGTGAGGCCGCAGGCATCACTCCCAGATTCACCCCGCCCGGAGGAGCCGAAAGTGAGCCCAGCAGCCCCGAATCCTGATGTGTCTTGCGCAAACGTGGCGCAAGGCCTGCTTCTATCTGGCCACTGAGAGATCATGAGCTTCATTTCCCCGGAATTCGCCTTCGCGGCGTTGCTCTTCCTGCCCCTGTTCTGGTCGCTGCATTCAAAGAGGACCTTGCAACTCTGGGTTCTCACCTTATCGAGCTACCTGCTGTACTCGACATGGTCACCTGAAGGGGCGGCCATCCTTCTGGTCTACAGCATCTCGATGTGGGGCTGCGGCAACCTGATCAACAGCATCGCCAAGGAAAAGGCTTGGCGCGTGCTGGCCATGAGCGTGAGCCTGATCTTGTGCACCAGCATCTTGCTGATGACCAAGTATTATGATTTTCTGCGCCAGATCGCCATCGATACCCTGCCTGGCCTGGGGCTGCAGGACTTTCTGCCGCTGACTGATTTTGTGGTGCCTGCGGGGATTTCCTTCTTCACCTTCCAGGCCGTCACCTATTTGGTCTGGCGGTATCGGGCCGAGAAAGCGCCTAGTTCGTTGCTCCATGCCGCGGTCTTCCTGTCGTTCTGGCCCACGCTGTTTGCCGGGCCTATTTTGCGGGCGGAAGATTTTTTCAAGAATATCCAGGACGAAGAATTCGGCCTGCCACGCGAAGTACCACGCGCCATCTACCTGATCCTGCTGGGCATGGCACAGAAGCTGGTATTTTCAAGCTGGCTTGCCGACACTTTTGTGGATACGGCCTTCCGTTACCCGGATGCCCTGGATGGCTTGCAGACGGGTGCTGCCATCTGGGCATACTCTCTGCAGATATTCCTGGATTTTTCGGGCTACTCACTCATCGTGACCGGGCTGGCATTGCTCTTGGGCTATCGGGTTCCGGCCAACTTCACGCAGCCCTATCTGGCCCGCGACCTGCGGGAATTCTGGCGCCGCTGGCATATCACCCTGTCAAGCTTCATCCGTGACTACATCTATATCCCCCTGGGTGGCAGCAAAGCAGGCGGCGTCCGCACCCAGATCAATCTCATGCTTGCCATGCTCATCTCCGGCATCTGGCATGGCGCCAACACCACGTTTTTCGTCTGGGGCGCCCTGCACGGGGCAGGAATGCTGGTCATCAATGCATATGGCAAGCTGGGCCTGGGCAAAATGCCTAGGGTGCTGGCCAACGCGCTGACCTTGCTCTATGTCGCCTTCGCCTGGGTGTTCTTCCGTGCCAATTCTTGCGACAGCGCATGGCAGCTCCTGCAACAATTGGCGGTCCCCCCGAGCGCCTTCCATGCCGATGTGGGGCTGCTGTGCGCCTTCTCGGTCGTATTCTTCTTTCTCAGCGCCCAGGCTGCCACGCTGGAAGCATGGGCCACGGGAATCTTTGAGCGGGCCTGGGGCTGGCGCCTGGTCACAATGATCTGTCTACTCAGTTTTGGCGTGGTGCAATTATGCCCAAGTGGCATTCCCAGCTTCATCTATTACAGGTTTTGAAATGAGCACCTCGGCACGCCAGACTTTTTTGATTCTCGCCTCATCGGTGTGCATCAGCACGCTTTTGTGGCTGGATTCGCTGGATGGGTATCTGAACGCCCGCTACCACGTCCAGCTCACAGACTATCTGCCAGATTCGCTCTTCACGCCTTCGCGCACCCTGGCCAGTGTGTTCCGCACGGACGATGAGGAGGAAAGCACCGCCGCCGCAGAGCAAACCAACACCCCGCCTGACACAGCGGCCAGCGCAGCACCCGGCAGCCAATCCGAGCCGCTTGAGCAACCCGCCCTCCTGGCAGCCCAAGCACGCAAACACAGCCTGGGGGTGGCACAATCCGCCTCGCCAGCCTCGGGCGCACAATCAGGCCCGGTCTCAACAGGCCAGCCACGCATCCTGTTTGCGGGAGACTCCATGATGCAGGGACTGGCCCCCTTCGTGATTGCGGGCCTGCGCAAGACTTATCCCAACGCCTATTTCAGCGATCAGAGCAAGCAAAGCACGGGGCTGACGGTCAAGCGCTATTTCGACTGGCCGACCAGGATCAAGGAAGAAGTCCTGAAGCAGAAGTTCCAGGCCGTAGTCATTTTCCTTGGCCCCAACGACCCGTGGGACATCTATGAAGATGGCGTACGCTACACTTTCCCCAGCGAAAAATGGGTGGAAAAGTACCGCAGCCGGGTGCGCGAAGTGCTCGCCTTCTGCAAGGAACGCAATGTCGATGTCATCTGGGTAGGGCTACCCAATATGCGCGACGGTCGCGTCAAGCAAGGAGCGATTGTGGAAAACAAGGTCTTTCAGGAAGAAGCCTTGCAATATGGTTTTGACTACTTCCCGACCGAGCATCTGGTGGGAAGCCTGGATATGCCGTTCCAAAAGCAGATCGACGACCCGGTCAAGGGCAAGGTTGTGGTGCGGGCGGACGATGGCATTCACTTTACCCCGACGGGGCTGCGCCTGATCAGCTCCCCCTTGGTAGAACTCATGAAAGCGCGGTGGCAGTAAATGAAGATGATTCCAATGCTCGTCCTGATGATGGGCACATGCTGGGCCATGCCAGGGCAGGCGCAGGAGCTGTTTTTCAACACCTCTGGCCTGATCAGCGACCTGCAATGCCCGGCCCGCAAGACCCCTCCCCGGCATGCCACGCAGGTAGCCCCCAGCGACGAGGTGATGGAACCCCCGAGCCAGGATGAACTGGAGGATCTGCCAGCCCCCGAAGCGGATGACACACAGAAGCGCAGCTTGCAGGTACTGGGGGCGCCCAAGGCAGACCACCCCCTCTCGATTGGTTTTTGGGGAGACAGCCACCTTGCCGCCCACTTTTTTGGTGATGAGCTGATCCGCATTTCCGGCTTGCCGCGCGAGAAGGTACTCCCCACCCTCATCCCGGCAACCATGGGCCGGGCGGGGGTGCGACTGCCGATTCGCAAATACTGCCAGAGCGCAGGCTGGAACTATAAATACGCCTATCTGGCCAAGGAAAACCGGGCGGCTTTCTCGCAGACCCTGGCGCAAGCACAGAGCAATACCCCAAACAGTTTCCTCTGGGTGGATTTCCGCATCGGCGCCCAATCTGCCGCAATGAACCAACTGGACGTGCTGTTCTCGCCCAGCGATATGCGCACCGTGGTGGGCATCAGTGTGGATGACGCGGCGGAGCAGGTAGTGGAACTGGATCAGAACGGCAACGGCCTTTTGCAGATCCATGCCGACAAGCCCCTATCGCAACTCAAACTCCGATTGGTGGAAGGCGAGCTGCACCTGGAGGGGTTTGCCCCACGCTACCTGGGAAACCCAGCCTTGCGGATGGATACCTTTGCCATCCCCGGTGCCATGGCACGCGGCTGGGCGATGACCGATAGCGGCTATGTCAAGAATCGGCTCAATGGCTTCCAATACGACTTGGTGGTACTGGAATACGGCACCAACGAGGGCAATGGCAAGCCTTTTTCTGCCTCCAATTATGAAGCAGATCTGCGTGCCACGCTGGGTAATATGCGCCGGACATTTCCTGATGCGCAATGCATCCTGATGGGGCCCACCGATCGCGGCGTGCTGGTCAAGCATCCCCGTGTCAAAAAGAAGAAGGGGAAAACAGTTCGCCCGCCCGCGCAAGACCTGCTGCGCTATGCGCGCATCCATCAAACCATCGGTACTATCCAGCAAAACGTGGGGCGTGAGTTCAAATGCTCATTCTGGAGCTGGCAGGAAGCCATGGGTGGGCCGGGCGCGACCTATCGCTGGTTCTACCACAGCCCCAAGCTGATGGCGGGCGACCTGATCCATCTGACCATCCCTGGCTATCAGCTCAGTGCACGCAAGTTCTCGGACAGCACGGGCTTCCAGAGCTGGGGTTTTGGCAGCTCACGCCCATGATAACGTCCTGCCCATGACAAGATTTTCCGCCCTCTCTCTGCGTTGGCTGTTGGCATGCTGTCTGGCAGGCAGTATGTGTTCGGCATCGTCCGTACAGCAGATCCCGATTGAGGGCACGCGTGACTTGCGCTGGCTGCGCTTTGAACTGCATTTGAAGGAATACCAGTCCGGGCAGGCCAGACAGCCGCTGAATATCTTGCAGATCGGGGATTCGCACACCGCAGGCAACATCCTTCCCCGGCGCTTGCGCCAGCACCTGCTGGGCCGTCAGGGCGACGGTGGAATCGGCCTGCTGCCACCGGGCATGGTCAAAGATCACCCGGCCATGACTGCGCGCCTTGCCCCCAGCCCCCGCTGGGTGACCATACGCGACCGCAGCGGCGCCCGCGCCAGCACTGCTGGCAGCGCGCACACGCTGGGGCTGGGCGGCTTCGTCAGCTATGGCACCACACCTTACCAGAGCATTGGTTATGATCTGGCTGGCAAGCCCGGCCCGTCACGCCTCTACGTGTATGCCAGCAGCAATTCACGGGCGGAAAAGAATTTCAAACTCTATCAGGGCACCACAGAACTGAGCCCGCGCAGCAGCCCGGACAGCCCCGGACGCAGCACCTTCGATCTGCCCGCCGGCACCACCCACCTGACATTGCTCAGCCCAGGCAGCAACAGCGATTTCCAGTTGCTCGGGGTAAGCCTGGTTCCACTGTCGGCCCAGATGAGCTTCAGCAGCATCGGTGTAAATGGGGCGACATTTGAAATCCTACGCGAATGGGATAGCGATATCACACGCATGGAACTCAAGGATCTGGCCCCCGCGCTGATCATTCTGGCCTTTGGCACCAACGACGTGGTCAATGACCGCTTTACGGCCCAACGTTTTGGGGAAACGCTTCGCAACACCGAAGACTGGCTGCATCGCAACGCGCCGGATGCCGCCGTGCTGCTCATGATGCCGCCTCGCGCCCCCGGCTTTGGCACGCAAGCCCGCCAGAATCTGGATAGCGCCCATGCTGTGATGCGTCAGGCAGCGGCAAGCTACCACTGGCGGGTGTGGGATTGGTCGCAACTGGGGCGGGATGGTTGCACCGCTCCATGCACAGGAAATAACCTTTCCGCCTTATTCCAGAGAGATGGCATCCATCTTTCTGCCAGGGGCTACGAAAGCACCGCCGACCTGCTATTCAACGCCATCGTGCAGAGTAGCGGCCAACAATAACGACTCAAGCCGCCTGTTGGGAGGCGGCCGCACCGGCAGACGCGCGCGCATGGAACCAAGCTTCCAGCGAGAACACTACCAGCGCAAGCCAGATGCAGACAAAACCCACCAGCGAGACGTGGTCAAACGCCTCGTGGTACACAAATACCGCCAGCATGAATTGCAGGCTCGGGCCGATGTATTGGGCAAAGCCAAGCGTCGTCAGACTCAACCTGCGCGCACCGTAGGCAAAAAACAGAAAGGGCACCGCCGTGACTACCCCGGTGCCGATCAATGCAAACATGGTAGTGGAATCGGCGCCAAAGTGCCCCATACGGTGCCAGCTCAGCCACGCCAACCAAGCCGCCGCAAAGGGAGCACCCATCAGGGTTTCAACAAACAGGCCATCAAGCGCGCCTACTGGCGCACGCTTGCGCAGCAGACCATAGAGCGCAAAAGTCACTGCCAGACTCAAGGGAATCCAGGGCAGCGTACCCAGATTCCATACCCGCCACAGCACCCCGCCGGTAGCCAACAATACCGCCACGAATTGCGCTGGGCGCAGACGCTCGCCCAAAAACACGCTGCCCAGCAGCACATTGATGAGTGGGGCGATGAAATAACCCAGGCTGGATTCGAGCACATGCCCATTGAGTATGGCCCAGACAAACAGCAGCCAATTGATCGCCGTCAGCGCTGTGGTGGTCGCCAGAATCGCGGCCAGACGCGGCTCCCGCAATAGGCGCCGCAGCACCCCAAAGCCCTGGCTGAAGGCCAGCATGGCCGCCAGCACAAGCAAGGCCCACCATACCCGGTGGGCTACTGTTTCGGCAGCAGGGATACCAACCAGCAATTTCCAGTAGGCCGGGGCCAAGCCCCAGATCGTAAATGCAGACAGTGCGGCAAGCAGGCCCTTGCGGCTGGCGGCGGCCTCACTCATGCTGCGAGTCCGGCGAAAGCGATCACGCCATCCAGATAATCACTCCAGCGCGAAAAACCGTGGTTGCCGCCGGGCAGCACGGTCTGACGACAGCCCTTGTAACGCGCCACCGCCTGCCGGTAATCCAGCACCTCATCGCCCTCTTCGGCCAGCAGCCAGAAGTTGTCCGGCTGGCTCAGGCTTGGGGTATCCAGTACGGTAATCTGGGCGGCATGGGCCGCCGTGAAATTGAAGCGCTCTTCGCTGTAGATCATCTGGTATTCGCCCAGGAAAGATTCCCCCTTGAAACCTGCATGGGGCACAAAGGGGTTGATCAGCACGGTTTTCAAGCCGAAACGCTCGGCCAGATAAGTGGCGTAGAAGCCCCCCAGCGAACTGCCTACCAGTGTAGGCGGCGTATCGCAACGCTCAATCTGCACACGGACCTGGGCAATGGCATCAAACGGAACCGGCGAGAGCTGCTCACACCACAGTTGGGAGGCCAATCCGGCCTGCGCCATGCGGGCAGCAAGCGCCTGCACCTTGGCAGACTGGGGGCCGGAACGAAAACCGTGTAGATAGATGATCATGCATTCACCCACTGGACCCAGCCCATCTGCCATGTGAGCAGAACGAGCAGGCCAAAAGCAATGCGATACCAGGCAAAAACCTTGAAACTGTGCGTGGACACAAAGCGGATCAGCCAACGCACCACGAAAAATGCCGAGATGAATGAAGCCAGCATACCCACCGTCCACATCCCGATATCATCGGCAGAGAGCAGCGCACGCTCCTTATACAGCTCATACAAGGATGCGATGCCCAGGGTGGGAATCGCCAGGAAGAAGGTGAACTCGGTCGCCACCTTGCGCGACAGGCCAAACAGCATGGAGCCGATAATCGTGGAGCCGCTGCGCGAAGTGCCCGGAATCAGGGCAAAGCACTGTGCGATGCCCACCTTGAGCGCATCCAGCGCACTCATGCTGTCGACCGAAATGACACGCTCATGATGATTCTTGCGTTCCACCCACAGGATGATCAGCCCACCCAGAATAAAAGTGGTCGCCACCACCGGGGCATTGAACAGATGCGCCTTGAGCCATTTGCCAAAGATCAGCCCCAATGCGGCCAGGGGCACAAAGGCAATCGCCACATTGATGAGCAGGCGCAGCGAAGCGGCTTCACGCGTCGCGCTCACCACGGCATGAGTCAGGCGTTGCCGGTACTCCCACGCCACGGCCAGGATAGCCGCAGACTGGATCACGATTTCAAACAACTTGCCGCGATCATCGTTGAAGTTCAGCAAAGCCCCCGCCAGGATCAGGTGGCCCGTTGAGGAAATGGGCAGGAATTCGGTCAGCCCCTCGACAACACCGAGGATGGCCGCTTTGAGCAACAGGAGGAGATCCATGAAGATTTGGCAGGGATGGGGAGACACTGATTATACGATCTTGCCCCCAGGCTGCGGAAATTGGAACCACTGACCTTAAGTTCCTGGTCAGGGTCGGGTGAGTTGCTCCATGTGCGCCAACCACGCCATGGCTTGCTCGCGCGAGCCGCCACACATCTCTTGCGAGGCTTGCAGGCCGCCACAAACCGCAGGTCGTTCGGGCTGGCCGAAAATCTTGCAGCGGTCAGCCTCATCAAGCTGCACACAGCGCACCCCTGCCGGTTTGCCCTGGGGCATGCCGGGAATGGGGCTGGAGATCGAAGGGGCGATACAACATGCGGCGCAGTAGGGGCGGCAATCCATGCTGTCACTTTATCATCCTCGTGCAGATTGCGCTGCGCCAGCGCTGCTTGACGCGAGTCAATTACAGCAGTGGGGATAAATTTCCATACTGGCGCCATCTCCCTCCCCCTGAAAGCCCAACATGAGTCACCCGACTTTTGACCAGTACCTGATGGCCGACCACCGTGCCTGCGACGAACACCTCGGTGCCCTGCGTCGCCATGCCAATGCGGGTGACTGGGGTGCTGCGCAACAGGCCTTTGCCACGCTCCAGCACGACCTGCTGGCGCACTTTGCGGCCGAAGAAGAGATCCTCTTCCCCGCATTTGAAACCCGCACGGGCATGCGCAATGGCCCCACCCGGGTGATGCGCATGGAGCATGAAGAGGTGCGCTTCCTGCTCGAAGACCTCACTGAAGCCTTAAGTACCCAGGACGCGGAGGCCATTCGTGGCCACGGCGAAGCATTGCTGATCCTACTGCAACAGCACAACATGAAGGAGGAGAACATCCTCTACCCTGCCTCACGCGATGCAGTAGGGGGCGATCTGGCCAGCCTCAGTGAGCAGATCATCCAGCGCCGGGAGGCGGCATGATCCATCTGGATATGCGCGGCCTGCCACCTTGTGAGCCATTCGAGCGCATTCTGGCCGCAGTCGATGCGCTCCCTCCTGCGGAAACGCTGGAGGTGCTCATCCACCGCGAACCCTTTCCGCTGTATGCATGGCTGGCCGAACATGGTTTTGCGCATCACACGCAGGCTGAAGAGAGCGGCGTTTTCCGCATCCACATCCATCCTGCACCCCCTGCGGCATAGCCGCCTATCCCTATGCAAATGGTTTCAACAGAGGCTTCGCCCGCGCCAGAATTGTCGTTTGCCTACATGCTCGCAGGCGTGTGCGGCATGCTGGGCGCAGCGGCCATGCTGGTCTGGCAGCCGGAAGCCCTGCTCACACGCTGGCACCCCGCAGCACTCGCCGCCGTGCATATCTTTGCGCTGGGTGGGTTGATGCCGGTGATGCTTGGGGCATTGCTCCAGTTCGTGCCGGTTGCCTGCGGGCTGAGTCTCCCCCGCTGGGGTTGGGGGGATCAGCTCTTGCTGGCGGCCCTAATGCTGGGTGTGGCAACCCTGGCAGAGGCCTTCCTGAGTGGCAGCACAACATGGTTTCTGCTTGCAGGCAGCCTGCTCTTGACTTGCCTGGGATTGGCCGGATTGCGTCTGGCATATGCTTTGTGGCAACAGCCCACCAAGGCGGAACTGGTGGCATCCATGCGCCGCAGTACCTGGGCCCTGGGTATGACCCTGACGCTGGCTTGCGTGCTGCTAGGTATTCTGACGCAAGGCTGGGACTTGCCCCTCGTTGTGCTGGTGGATTGGCATGCGCAGTGGGGCATGGCAGGCTGGGTCGGCGGGCTGGTCGCCAGCGTGGCAGGCGTCGTGGTGCCCATGTTCCATGTTACCGATGCCTATCCACGCGGTTGGACCCGCGCCATGCAGATGGCATCATTGCTTCTGCTTGCGGTGGGCGTGGCGGCATGGTGGCAGATGGGTGACGTTGTAACGGGCATCCGGGTGCTGCTCTGCGCCACGCTGGCAGGCTTTGGGGTACTCACGGCATTACGGGTCAGGAAATCCCGGCGGGGCGAACACGATGCGTTTCACTGGGGCTGGCTGGGGCTGGCCGTGATCAGCCTGATTGCGGCGGGTTTGGCCCTGGCAGCCAGTCTGCTGGCCGACCCACGCTGGAGCGTGGCATTTGGCGTGATGATGCTGGCGGGGTTTGGCGGCGGGGCCATCAATGTGATGCTGTATCGCATCGTGCCCTTCCTGAGCTGGCTGCACTGGCAACGCCATAATGCGGCACGGGCAAGGCTGCCACTGCTGCATCAGATCATCCCGGAAAAGTGGCAAAGGGTTCAGTTGGCAGGTGATGCCTTGGGCATTGCCCTGCTCACTACTGCGAGTTTCGCCCCGGAACTGACCCGGCCCGCCGCCCTTTTGCTGATGGCAAGCAAGCTGATGCTGGCGGTGCTGCTAGCCCAGGCGGTGCGAAGCTATCGCAGCCGCCTGGCACTGCTCAAGACTTTACCCCCACGCGTGAGAACCTAGTCATAATCTTACTGCGAGGCCGTGATCGGGGCTCATGCGCTGCTCGAAATCCTCATTTATACGAATAAACTCCGGTTTCTGCGCTGCTCTTCTCCACGGTGTGCTTTGCACAGCACACCGGCTACGCCAGCACAGAGCGGTGCTCTGTGAAACCCTGGCTACGCCCCCGCTGACGGCCTCTCGCTACAGATTCTGAACAGGTTCTGAGGGCATGATCTACATGAACAGGAAGAAGCCGTTGGCGAAATAGACCAAGCCCAGCAGGCCAATCGGCAGCGCCAGTTGCCACATGACCTTGCGCTTGAACAAGCCGGCAATTGAGCAGATCAGGATTGCCACCTGGAGGAAGATCACAGCGATCCCAAAAGGTTGCGAATGGCGCTGGGCATCGTTGCGGGTCTGCTCCAAAGCCTTGGCTGCGGTCTGGATTTCAGCCTTCTCCTTCTCGTAGCGGGCTACCCGATCCTTGTAATCCGCAATCGTTTTGGCATAGTGTTCGCGTACCTCGGCAGGCGCGTTGGCAGGCAACGCGGCCTGCTGAAGTTCCAGGGCTTCGCGCTGGATTTCGTACAGGTTGCCCTTGGTACTCTTGGCCTGGAAAAATGCCCATTGATCCGAAGCCTGCGCCTGGCTGATCACGCTACGCGTGGAATAACCACCGCCCTTGAAGGTCGCCAGCGTGGCGCACACTGCAAAAACAACCGTGGTCAAGGCCAGATAATTGAGCCAGGGTTCTTTCTTCTCTTCTGCCATAACGTTGGAGTTCCTTGAAAATACAGTCTATGAGGAGCAAGCCTAGCGGTTCAAACAGCGCCTGCTCTGCCAAGCGTAAGCGAAGAAAGGCCACATGGCAATGCCACCGATCCTTGCCTAAAGCCAGGGCTTAGAATTCTTTGTAGGGAGTTCGTCAGGCGCCTGACAAGGTGTTCGATTATGATGGCTCTCCCCCTCCGCGATGGAACAAAGGAGCAGAACGTGACCACCGACCCTTCCATGCATTTGCTGCACCATCGCAGCATCTTCATCCGCCAGATCCGGGCACGGCCACGGCTTTCCCTTTCGCTTGCTTTTGGCATAGCAACAGGATTGCTGTTTCCCCTCGCACTTGCGCCGCATCTTGCCAGCCGTCTACTCATCGCGTGGAATGCGGGCATCTGGCTCTACCTACTGCTGGTGGGTGTCATGATCATGCGTTCGTCTTCCGAACGCATGCATTGGCGCGCCAGAGTACAGGACGAAGCCCGGCTGGTCATCCTCAGCGGCGTGATCCTCACCTCACTGGCCTGTTTGGCGGCAATCGTGGCAGAACTGGGTGTAGCCAAGGACACGCAGGGGGCGATACGCGTCGGACACCTGACACTCGCTGCCGCCACGCTCGTGGCATCGTGGTGCTTTGTGCATCTTACATTTGCCCTCCACTATGCCCATGACTATTACATAGACCTGGGGCAAGGGGGCGATGGCGGACTCAACTTCCCCGGCACACGGGAACCCCATTACCTCGATTTTCTGTATTTCTCCTGTGTCATCGGAACATCCGGCCAGACTGCAGATGTGTCTTTCTGCTCCAGCCGGATGCGCCGCACAGGGCTCGTGCATTGCATATTGGCCTACATTTTCAACACAACCGTGCTGGCACTCACCATCAACATTGCATCAGGGCTGTTCTGATGTGTCCACACGCATTGCCCATCAGCCAAATTTAACGAACATCTTGGCATAAGGCGCTTTGACTTTGGCAATCGCCTCCCGGATGCGCGCTGCATCGCGGGTGAGCACGGCGGCCTTGAGATCAGCGACGGACTTTTGCAGTGCGGCCAGCATCACGCCAAACTCGGTTTGTTTGGCATATTCCGGCGGCGCCTCGGTTTTCAGCCGCTCGGCCAGAAACGTCAGCACGCCGGTCTGCGCGATCAGTTCGTCCGCACCCTCGGGCCTGTCAAGCGCTTTCGGCCCTTCTGTCAGCACCCATTCCATCTGGGCGTGGTAGGCGTTCATATGATCACTATAAACCACCACGTTGTTACGGTGGCGCAGCGCAGCGATGATGTCACGCGCATGTTCAAGGGTTTCATGCGCCTCGCCCAGTTGATTGGCCTCAATTTCGTGCTCAGCCTTTTTGTAGACCTTGTCGACCTCGGCGAGTGACTGGGCAAAACCGGCATCCCGATCATAAGGAGCGGGAGGGCTGGCAAATGCAGTGGCAAGCTGCGCCCACCCCTGCTGCGCCTGCTTCACGGCTTGCAAGGCTTCGGCCTGGGCATTGCTGTTCGTTTTGAACAATGCGATCCGATAAGGCACATAGCTGGCCTGTATTGCATCAGTCACGGCATCGGCTGCGTGGGCGGCCCCAAAAGCGCAAAGCAGACCAAGCATTACGGTGGGCTTGAACATGAGATCACTCCTTATCAAATCATTCCATCCTGCCCCCGGCCCACCAGGGTAGCCGGGGGCGGCAGGCGATCATTATTTGATCAGGCCACGGGCCTTGAGGTTGTCACAGGCATTCTGACGCGGGGCAGGCAATGTGACCCCTTTGTCCTTGGCGCGGGATTCCATCGTGCTACGGAATTCGGCCTGCACTGCCTTGCATTCATCATAGGTCTTGACGGCACGCATCTTGGCTTGATGGGCAGTGCGTTCTTCCGAGGTCATGAGCGCGGCGCCACCACGCCCGCCATTCTGACCACCGTGCATGCCGTGACCACCGTGGCGGCCCATGCCACCGCCCTGGTTGCCTGCGCCCTGGCCTGTTCCATTTTGCATGCAGTTGCGGCCCTGCCCCATGCCACAGACGGCGTTGGGGGCGCTTTGCGTCTGGGCCAGCACCGGCACGGTGAGTACGGCGCCAAACAGGGCGATGAGAGCGATACGGGTAATGTTTGTCATGATGATCTCCGTGGTTGTTACACTGGGTAAGGGGAAGGATGTGTTTCGTCCGTCCTTGATGCGTATTTAAGATCACAGATGTAAGCGAGGTGTTGCATCCAGCAGCCGTTTTGCATCGCCCGGTAACACTTGGCGAAGCTGTTACAGTGGGTTACAAACAAGACCACGGAGCCCGCAAAAAGCGCGTTTAATCCACTCAGAACCTGTCGCGATATACCAAGTATGGAAAAAGCCGATTGCATCCTGATTGTTGATGACGACCCGGAAATCCGCCGCCTGCTGGTCGATTACCTGGCCCGCAACGGTTTCGAGGCGCACGCTGCACGCGATGGCCGCGAGATGTGGCGTGAGCTTGAACGCCACGCGGTCGACCTGATCGTGCTGGATCTGATGCTGCCGGATACCGATGGCCTGAGCCTGTGCCGCGATCTGCGCGCCAAGCCGGGGCACGGCAATATCCCGGTGCTGATGCTCACCGCGCGTGGGGAGGATACCGACCGCATCATCGGCATCGAGATGGGGGCGGATGACTATCTGGTCAAACCCTTCAATCCGCGTGAGTTGCTGGCCCGTATCAAGATGATTCTGCGCCGGACCCGAGCGCTGCCGCCCAACCTGCGGCCCGAGCCTGCACGCTGCCTGGGCTTTGCCGGGTGGTGTCTGGACACGGCCACTCGCGTGCTGACTGCGCCGGATGGGGTGGTCACACCGCTGTCCGGTGGTGAATACCGCTTGCTGCGCATCTTTCTGGATCACCCCAACCGGGTGCTCAACCGCGATCAATTGACGGAGATGATCCACGGCCGCGAGGCCGAACCCTATGACCGCGCCATTGATGTGCAGGTCAGCCGCTTGCGCCAGCGCCTGCGTGACGACAGCCGTGAGCCCATGCTGATCAAGACAGTACGCGGCGAAGGCTATGTGCTGGCCAGCTCCATCGAGGTACGCGACTCATGCGCCTGAACTGGCTTCCCTCCAGCCTGTTTGCGCGCCTTGCGCTGATTCTGCTGGCGGGCCTGTTGGCGGCCCAGTGGGTGAGCTTCTGGCTGCAGTCAGATGAACGCGCCGTGGCGGTTTCCCAGGCGCGCGGGCTGAATTTTTCGGATCGCATTGTGGAAGCCGTGCGTGTGCTGGAGGCTGCCCCTGCCTCCCAGCGGGAAGCCACTATCGCTGCCCTGCAATCGGCAGCCCTCCAGGTACGCATGATCAGCGAGGATCAAGTCTCCCCCCACGCCCCGCAAGGCCAGATCCGCATGATGATTGCCGCCCGCCTGGGCAGCGAACGGGAGATCCGCTCACCCGGCGGCCAGGGCGGCATGGGCCACCATCAGCGCGGCAACGCCGCACGCAGCTTCGATGTACGCCTGAACGATGGGCAGTGGGTGCGGATCACCGCCACACTCGAGTCTGACCCGCCCGCCCTCTCCTCCAACCTGATCACCCGCCTGCTGCTTACCTTGGTCATTGTGCTGGCGGTGGTCATACTGGCCCTGCGCCAGATCAGCCAGCCACTACAGCAACTGGCACAGGCGGCAGACAAGCTGGGCTACGATCTGGACGCCCCACCGCTGGCCGAGCAGGGCTCCACCGAAACACGCCGTGCCGCACAGGCCTTCAACCGCATGCAGGGGCGCATCAAGCGCCTGATTGACGAGCGCTCACGTGCGCTGGCGGCGGTCTCGCACGATCTGCGCACCCCCTTGACCCGCCTGCGCCTGCGCGCCGAGCTGGTGGAAGACGATGACTTGCGTGAGCAGATGGCCGCCGACATGGATGGCATGGCCGCCATGCTGGACGCCACCCTGGATTACCTGCGCAGCCTGCAGGAAACCGAGCCCCCATGCCGCATCGACATGAACGCCCTGCTGCAAAGCCTTGCCGAAGACGCCGCCCTGCTGGGCAAGGCTGTCGAGGTAAGCGGCTGCACCACCGCGCCCTATACCGGGCGGCTCACGGCACTGCGGCGGGCTCTGCAGAACCTCATCGACAATGCCATCAAGTACGGCCAATCCGCCCGGATCAGGCTGGAAGACAACCCTGAAGCGCTGCTCATCAGCGTGGAGGACGATGGCCCCGGCATTCCGCCAGAGCAACTGGGGCGGGTTACCGAACCGTATTACCGGGTGGATGCCTCGCGCAACAGCGCAACCGGCGGCATGGGGCTGGGGCTGTCCATCGTCAAGGACATTGCCCTGCTGCACGGCGGGGAGCTTCTGCTTGCCAACCGCGCTGAAGGCGGGCTGCGCGCCACCCTGATACTCCCCCATGTGAGCACAGATCACACACTCAATCCGGCTTGATTGCAGACACCGGCTACAATGGAGCACACCCAGGCCATTTCAACGGGTGCGCCAAACCGCAGTTTCAAGGATAATCCGCGCTCGCATATCTCTGCCCGCAGTGCACATACACATGAATGTTTTGTTTGAAGAGGATGGCGCGTTCAAGACCGCCACTATCCTCAGCGATAACGACACCTCCCTGCAGGTGGAAACCTCCACCGGCAAGCGCGTCAAGCTCAAGACAGCCAACGTGCTGCTGCGCTTTACCACACCCGCCATCGGCGAGTTGCTGGCACGTGCCGAGACCGAAGCACAGGGGATGGAAACCGAGTTTCTGTGGGAAATGTGCGGGGATGATGAATTCGCCTTTGCTGATTTCGCTGCAGACTATTTCGGCCATGCCCCTTCGGCCATTGAAGCCACCTCGGTCCTGCTCAAGCTGTTTTCCTCACCGATCTACTTCCACCGCAAGGGCAAGGGGCGCTTCCGCAAGGCGCCGACCGAAATCCTGCAAGCGGCCCTGGCTGGGGCCGAGAAAAAGCGCCAGCAGCAGGAACAGGTGGAGCGCATGAAGACAGAGCTGCTATCAGACAAGCTCCCGGCAGAGTTCCCACCGATGCTGCAACAGCTACTCTACCGCCCGGATCGCAACCGCCTGGAAACCAAGGCACTGGAAGCCGCAGCAGAAGAAAGCGGGCAGAGCATTCCGCGCCTGCTGCTCAAGGTAGGGGCGCTGCCCTCCAGCCACGACCTGCACCTGGGCCGCTTCCTGTTTGAATACTTCCCGGAAGGCACCGACTTCCCGGCTGTGGTGGCCCCACCGCTGCCAGACGATCTGCCGCTAGCCACTGTGCAGGCCTTCTCGATCGACGACGCCACCACGACCGAAATTGACGACGCCTTCTCGCTCACCCGCCGTGAGGAAGGGGGCTGGAAGGTCGGCATCCACATCGCCGCCCCCGGCCTGGGCATCCGCCCCGGCTGCCCGATTGATGCGATTGCCCGCAAGCGCCTGTCGACGGTGTACATGCCCGGCAACAAGATCACCATGCTGCCCGACGATATTGTCTCCGCCTACACCCTGGGTGAAGGGCAGGCACGCCCTGCCTTGTCGCTGTACGTGGAGGTGAATGCCGACTACAGCATTGCAGGCCAGCACAGCATGATCGAGCGCGTGCCCGTAGTTGCCAACCTGCGCCACCACGACATCGAACCGCTCTTCAACGATGAAACGCTGATGGGCGACCTGCCCGACGCCCCCTACATGCCCGAACTCAAGGTGTTGTGGGAACTGGCTACCGTGCTCGAAGCCGGGCGCGGCAAGCCTTCAGCCAACCAGAACATGCTCGACTACAACTACTACGTGGATTGGGCACAGGAAACGCACGACGGCCCCGGTGTCGTCACCATCGACCGGCGCAAGCGCGGCTCGCCGCTGGACAAACTGGTCGCCGAACTGATGATCCTAGCCAATTCCAGTTGGGGCAAGCTCCTGCACGAAGTGGGCATCCCGGCCATCTACCGGGTGCAAACAGGCGGACGTGTGCGCATGAGTACCGCTGCCGCCCCGCACGACGGGCTGGGGGTAGATTGCTATGCCTGGTCGTCCAGCCCGCTGCGCCGCTATGTGGACCTGTGCAACCAGTGGCAGTTGATCGCCCACCTGCGCGGCGAAGAACCGCCGTTCCCGCCGGGATCTGCCGAACTGGCGGCGGCGATGAACGACTTCGACCTGACCTACTCGGCCTACAACGAATTCCAACGCGGCATGGAGCGCTATTGGTGCCTGCGCTGGCTGAGCCAGAACAAGCTGAAGGAAACCACCGCCAAGGTGCTGCGCGAGAACATCGTGCGCCTGGAGGAAGTGCCCTTCGTGTTCAAGCTGCATTCGCAGCCCGCCGGAGTCAATCCGCACGACCGCGTCCAATTCGCTCTCGAAAAGATCGACCTCATCGATATTGACCTGCGTGGCAAGTACCTCGCCACGCTACCGCCCTTGGTGGCAGACGATGAGACGGGCGGCGAAGAAGGCGAAGAGCCGCTGGCGTAGAATCGCAAGCCATGTCTGCGCCCAAACCACCTTCATCCAAGAGCACCGCTGCCCGCCCGGCAGCGGCACAAGCTCCGCACAAATCGTCGCATAGCGGCAAGGCCCGTCGCGTGCGCAAACCCAGCCCTATCCGGCCCGCTTATGCCCTGCCGGTGGCAGTCGTCATCTCTCTTGTTGCCCACGCGGTGATGCTGGCAACCGGCTTTGTCGGCTTGCCTGCCGGCCCCAAGGTCAACCGCGACCAGGGGCTGCAGATCGTACTGGTCAATGCCAAGCACGCCCAGTCATCCAAAAATGCAAAAGTGCTGGCCCAGGCTGACCTGGATGGTGGGGGCAATACAGACCAGAATGTGATGCCCAGCTCACCGTTGCCGCCAGACCCTGATCGGCGCGAAGGTGATAGCCTGGTGGAAGCGAAAAAGCGCCAGGTGGAACTAGAGGCCGTGCAGCGCGACCTGCTGACCGCAGCCAAGGGCAAGACCGATACTGAAACGGTCGAGAAGAAAAAGAAGTCCGACGAAAACCCCACCGAGACCGACCCCAGCCCGCCGGGGATCGACATGGTCCGAGCCAGTGCCATCGCCCGCCAAGCCGCGATTGTGGACAAGGCGCTCAAGGAATATGCCTCGCGTCCGCGCAAGGCTTTCGTCGCCCCCACCACCAAGTACGCCTCACACGCCCAATATGTAACGGCCTGGAGCACAAAGGTGGCACGCGTGGGCGAGTTGAACTTCCCGCGCAACCAAGTCGGCTCGCTGTATGGCAGCGTGCAGGTACACATCGAACTGAGCGCAGAAGGACGGCTGGTAACGCTGGAAATTGTGCGCCCGGATAAGGACCCGAAGATCAACGATGCCGCCCTGCGGATCATCAAGATCGCCGAGCCCTATGCACCGTTCCCGCCCGAAATCCGCAAGGAATATGACAGGCTGGAATTCGTGCGCACACTGACCTTCACCCGCGACGACGTTACAATGCAGTAAGAAGCCATAACAAAATAGTTCTGGCGTTGTTACGCCGCCTTGCCGTACTACTTGTACTGTCTGCGGTGGCGCGCCTAGCCAGAACCGTTGCACTCCATTTTGTTACGGCTTCTACGCAGGTGCGCCTTCCCGGCGCCCTGTTTGCAACCTTGGCTCACCGCTCCCGGCTCGACAGAGCATGGGAATTGCTACACAATCAGCCTCTTTGCTGATTTTGACGTCATCATGTTTACCCGCCAGTACAGTCGCCCGGTGGCAATTATGGTCATGGTGCTCTGCACCCTGTTGTGGAGCATGGCGGGCGTCATGACGCGGCACCTGGAAGCCGCACGCAGCTTCGAAGTCACATTCTGGCGCAGCACCTTCTGTGCAGTGTTTGTCGTACTCGCCCTAAAGTTCAGTGGCGGAGAACAGGCGCTGGCTTCGCTGCGGCGACCCAGCAAAAGCCTGTTGATTTCCGGTGCCTTGTGGGGCGTGATGTTCTGCTGCTTCATGATCGCACTCACGCTGACCTCCACCAGCAACACCCTGGTTGTCAGCAGCGCATCCCCTTTGCTCACGGCGCTGCTCGCGCGCTTTGTGCTGCGCACACCGATCACGGGCGCAACATGGTTTGCGATTGTGATGGCCGTGGCAGGCATGGCCTGGATTTTCTCAGGCGGGGTGGCAGCAGGTAATCCGCGCGACGTGCTTGGCATGCTGATTGCATTGAGCGTGCCTCTCGCCTCGGCCATCAACATCATCACCTTCAAACACAGCGGTCACGCGGTCGATCTGGTGCCCGCCGTATGCCTGGGTGCTGTGTTTTCGGCATTGGCGATGCTGCCGCTGGCGTGGCCCATACAGGCCTCTGCCCACGATATCGGCATACTCGCCATACTCGGGGCCTTCCAGCTCGGGCTGCCCTGCATGCTGATGGTGGTGGCCTCCCGCAGCCTGAGCGCACCACAGATATCGCTGCTCGGCCTGCTCGAAGCCCTCTTCGGCCCGCTCTGGGCATGGCTGGGCGCTGGGGAAATCCCCACCGCAGCCACCCTGCAAGGTGGCTCGGTGGTGATTGCAGCACTGGTGCTCAATGAACTGCGTCAGTTGCGCCGCACCTGATCGCTACTTGCCATAGGCATCCACACGCCGGATACGCCCTTCGGACTGCACATCCAGCGTAGCCGTGGCACTTTCGGTATACCAGCGGATCGCATCGATATCCAAGCCCAAACCGTGCACATCCGTCCCTTGGGTGAGCACCTTGGCACCATCGCCACCGCCCGCCAGGAAGGCATTCATTGCGACCCGGTAATTGCGCTGCAGATTCAAGGTTTCCCCGCCGATACGCACGTCAAACACCCGATCCTGAATGGGGCGCGCGGCATCCCAATGGTATGTAAGTTCCCTGGAAACCTGCAGAAGTGAAGGGTTCTCCGCTTCATGCCCTTGCCATTGGTCACGCAACAACTGCATGACCTGCACACCACTCAGGCTCATCACCACCAGATTGTTCCTGAAGGGCTGGGCCGCATACAGGTCACCAAAACGCAGCACGATGGGGCGCTCTGTACCGGGTTTGCTAGGCAGATCAGCCCGCAGGCCACCGGAGTTGGTGATGGCGAAATCAACCGGCTCCGTTCTCCGGGCATAGGCGGCTTGCGCATCAGCTACAAGATTCCCCAGCGATGAATCCCCGTAGCCTGCTTGGGCCTGACGGGTCAGCGGATTGGCAAGACGACCGACCACCTGATTGCGCAGGCTCGCGGTCTGTTTGGCGGTTTGCTCAACAAAATCCTGCATGGCCGCGTCCGGCTTCAGCGTGCTCTGATCCACCACGTGATTGGTGGCCTCTGTGGCCAATACATCGCCGGTGCGACGGTCGATCTTGAGACGGATCTCGGAAACCAGCGCGCCGTAGCTATAGCCCTGCGTAACCAAACGCCCATTGATCTTACAGGTATAAGCATTATGGGTATGCGCGGACATCACCACGTCGACTTCAGGGTCCAAACGTTTGACGATATCGATGATCGGCCCTTTCAGCCCCTCACAGCGATAGGTCGGATCGTTGAAATCCCCCGCGTATTCGCCCCCCTGATGCACCAGTGCAACAATCGTGCGCACGCCTTGGGCCCGGATTTCCGGCACGTAGTGATTGATGGTCTGCACTTCATCCTCAAACCGCAGGGTTTTAATACCCGCAGCCATCACCATATCAGGCACTTCATGCAGCGGTGTTCCGATGAAGGCAATCTTGACGCCGCCGACCTCACGTATGACATACGGCTTGAGAAATGGCTTACCATTGGCCTTGTCGATCACGTTGGCAGCCAGATACTCAAACCTTGCGCCGGAGAAACCGGGCATGGCACAACCATTGGCGGGGCACTCCCCCTTGATGCGGCGCAGCAAGGCATCGCTGCCGGCATCAAATTCGTGATTGCCGACCACGCTGAGGCTCAGCCCCATGCGGTTGAGCGCCTCGATTGTCGGTTCGTCATTGAGCAATGAAGAGGACGCGGGTGAAGCCCCAATCAGATCGCCCACGCCAACCGTAATGCTATTGGCGTTGTCCTTGCGCAAAATGGCCAATTCGCTTGCCACATAGGCCGCCCCCCCTGTGGGCACCGCAATCTTGCGGCTGGGGTCTGCTGGATCGGGCAGATTGAGCACACGCGGGGTCGGGTCGGCAGACTGGATATGACCATGGAAATCATTGATCCCCAGGATGGCAACCTCTGCCACAGCGGTCTGGGCGGGCGGCGCAGAAGCGCACCCGGCCAGCGCCAGTATCACAAGGGCCGGGGTCACCTTCAAAACTGCATGCATAAAGCACTCCTCAAGCCTGGGTGGAGATCCGCAGGATCAAAATCTTCAAATGATCGCTGATGCGTTCAACGCGGTCGTTGAAATGGTTCAAGAATACCAGCACAAACAAGGCCGTGGAAATCCCCAGCGCGGTTGCAAACAGCGCCGTACCGATCCCTGCAGACACGCCCTTGGGGTCTGACACCCCGGCACTGGCCAGCGAAGTGAAGGTTTCGATGATGCCCAGGATCGTGCCCAGCAGGCCCAGCAAGGGGGCCGCCGTCACAATGGTATCCAGCACCCACAGATGACGGGTCAATTTGGCCCGCAAATCGAGGTAGATGGCCTGGGAGAGATTTTCCATCTGCTCATCCGTGCGCGCCTGCTTGCGTTCTTCAATCAAGGCGCGCAGGGCCTCAGCGGGGATGTTGTCTTGCCCGCCAACGTGGGCAGCCAATTCATCCAGCGATTTGGATTGCCCGATCACCGTACCTTCCAACGCCCGTGCATGCCTGAGGGTATGCAGAAAAAATACGATGCGCTCCACGCTGATGAACAACGCCAACGTAAGGCAGGCATACATGAGATAGAACGAAATCTGGTGCAGGAGTTGATAGTTCATGGCGCAGGCAATCTCAGAAAAACAGGGGCCACCAGTGCAGCCCCTTGGGGGTGGAGAGAAGAATCAGAAATCAACCGACAGACTGAGCGTGGTCATGCGCGGTGCGCCGAGGTAGTAGTACACCGTGCTTGTACTCGTGACGCCATTGACCGCATAGGCATTACTCTGCGAGCTTTGCGGGTTGCGATAGCGTTTGTTCCACAGGTTGCTGACGTTCAAACGCAAGGTCGGTTTTTTCAGGAAGCCGACATCATCAAACTGATAGCCTGCATCGAAATCAAACAGCCAATAGCAAGGCACCTTTTCATCATTCATCAAGGTTGCATATTGCGTGCCCGTATATTTGCCCTGCAGGCGCAAATAGTATTGCGACCAGGCATATTGTGCAGAAAGCCCGGCCATCCAGGTCGGCGTGAGCACAAACTTCTTGCCCGTGGTGGGCAGATTACCATTGGAGCTGGCGCTGGAGCCTGCCAGCAGATCGTTCTTGATCTTGCTGTTGTTGTAAGTCAGCGAAGAATAGAACGACCAGCCATCCACGGGGCGTGTTCCCAACTCCAATTCCAGGCCACGGTTACGCACTGCCCCGGCATTGGTGTAGATGTTTTTCTGCACCACCGGATCATAGGCGTTGGCCTGACGATTCTTGAACTCCACCCAGAACAGCGAACCAGAGAGCGTGAGCCACTCGCCCTGGAAGCGATAGCCCAAATCGGTATTGATCGAGGTTTCCGGCTTCACGTTACCAATCAACTCTGCCTGCCCATTGACCAACCCCACATTGTTGTTGCTGGGGGTGAAGGCATAGTTGGGCGGCGCCTTGAAGTTCTTGGCCGTATTGAAGAAGATCTGGTGCTCAGGCGTGAAGTTATAGCGTGCGCCCACCTGCGGCAGCACGGCAGAGTAGGACTTCGTGATGCTGTAGTTGGTCGCGGCCAGGGTGCCCGTGCCTTCATTGGCATAGTTGGTGAAGTCGCGCTCGATATGCGGGAGGCGTACCCCGGCAGTCAGGTTCAGGCGATCATCGATCAGTGAGACGCTATCTTGCAGGAATGCTTGCCATGCCGGACTGATCGTCTTCCAGTCGCGTGATTCATAGTCGGAACCATCCGGGCGCGTGATATGGTCGTTCTTGAGCCAGATATCGACAGGGTTGCCATTGTTATCCACCGCCACGGCAGGGCCGGTCTGGCGGTGTTCGGCGCGTTCATACCACAGCCCGGTCTGCACGGTGTGGTTGGCGAGGTTCAGCGTCAAGGAGCTGTTGACGCCGGGGCGATATGTCTTTGTCACAGAGCTGCTAGCCACTACGATGGTATCCAGCGTGTCACCATCGCCATTGAGGTCGACCTTGCCGGTCTTGGTCCCCGCAGCCGTCAGGAAACTGCTTTCAGACAGCTTGGCCTGTTGCGTACCACCGGTGCCGTAGCCATACCAGTAATAGGGCTGCACGCGCAATTGAGCATTATCGGCCAGCTTGAATACGCCATCGAAAGAAACTACGGCATTCTCAAACGGATTGCGCGCCAGGTTGTAGTAAATCGGATTCGGGCCCGTTTCGTTCTGTGCCGTACCATTTACCGGGGTAAGATGCCCGGGTGTAAAGGCGCTGGAATAATCAGTCCAATAGCCACTTTGATCCAGCGTCTTGAGGCTGATAGTTCCGATATTATTGTTCACCGCCCGGTTGTAGAGCACCGAGCCAGAAATATGGCTGCCCTTGGACAAATCCCAGCGCATGCCAGTGTCCAGGTGATTCTTATCTGCGCCCCCCTCACCCTTCCACTTATTCGCCTCTGCATGAGACGCAGAGACGAAGAACTTGAGCTTGTCGTTATAGAAGCGCCCGGTATCAACGCGCAGATAAGTCTTGTTCAGGCTCAATTCGCCAATGGTATAGCTCAGGCGGATGCGTGCCTTGTCTTCCGGGTCACAGCTGGAAATGCCCACGTTGCCACCCGTAGCGCCAACGTGAGGGGCATCTACATCGGTTGAACCTTGGGTCACAAATTCCTGGCAGACGTTTTCGTTATCCACATACTCCTGCGGATAGACGGCAAAGCTGCCGGAATCATTCACGGGAGCGCCATTGACAGTAAAGCCGAGCTGATCACTGTTGAACCCGCGCATGGTCATGCCGCCACCAAATAAGCCCGTGGCATCATGGTTAAAAGAATTCACCCCTGGTAGCATGTTCAAGGATTGGAAGGGGTTGCCCGTTGCACGCTCCTTGGCCAATTCCGCACGCGTAACGTTGCTGCGTGCCTTGGTGGCGTCTTCCTGGATGATTCGGCCAGTGCCCAGCTTGTCGCCTTCACCGGTAATGGTCACCGTGCCTAGATCGGTTGTGGTCTGCGCATAAGCGGGCGCCAAGGCCAACAGCAAGATTTGCGAAGCGATCACGCGCAGGCGGAAAGCGCCAGCGTGCGGATGGGTTCCCCGAGTACGATTTTTCATGACATCAGCTCCTAGTCAATTTTTGGGTACTTCGTATTTGAGCCGGATGCAGAATTCATGCTGCGCCTGGCCTCTGAAAGCGCTCTCGTCAAAAGCCGGATACCGCAATCGTGCCACCAAGCGTTTCCCCGTCTGGTCAAGCAGGATCGAACCCGAACTCTCCTTGACATTGGCATCCACATAATCTCCATTGCGCGCCAGCGTTACACAAACCTCCACTGTGCCTTCGGGTTTTTGCGTCATCGCCTCCCGTCCGCTTGGGTAAGCCTTGGCCGCATTGATCAACTGGCGGATCTTGTCGGCAAAGCTGGCATTCGTATTGGCTGCTGGCGCCGGGGGAGCAGGAGGTGGCTCCGCCACGGATGGCGTCTGCACAGGCGGCTCGGAGCGCATCGGCGCAGGTTTTGGCAGCGGTGGCGTTTCTGTGACATCGGCATGAGCCGCCTCGGTTGCCGTGGGCACCACAGGCTCCGGTCGGCTCACAGGCGTAGGGGCAACCGGCTTGGCCTGCACTTCCTTGGGCTGTACGGGTTGCACCTTTTGCGGCTCTGGCGGCGGAGGCTCAGGTGTCGGCTTGGGCGGTTCTTCAATCGGCGCAAGCTCAACAAGCTGGGCCTTTTCAGGCTCGACCTGTGCCGCCTGCAACAAGCGCCAAGGCACAGCCGCACCAAGCAAGGCTGCACCACATGTGACTACAAAGGCCACTTTCCGCCTATGCAGATACAATACAGACAAGGCCATGTCGATTTAGCCTTGCGTGCGGGCGCGCGTTGCAATCGACACCTTGCTGATACCACCGGTACGCAGCAGGTCCATCACGTCGATCACTTTCTGCATCACCGCTTCACCATCGCTCTTGATGATGACTTGCGGCTCAACCGCCCCCTTTGCCAATTCCTTGACCTGTGCAGCCACGCTCTCCGCCTGCGTCTCATGCCCATTAACCTGAATGGCCCCTTCCTTGCTGATTGTCACAATGACAGGCTGATCCAGGCTGACCTTTGCAGTGGTGCTGGAACTGGGTAGATTGGTGGTCACACCAAAAGAGGGGATAACGTTGATGCTGATGAGTACAAAGAACACCAGCAGGAACATCATCACATCGATCATGGGGATGATTTCGATGCGGGCGTGGCGTTTGGGCGGGGAATCAAAGTGAATCATGATGACGACACAGTCACGGCTTGTAATTCAAGCCGGTCATCATGTCGTCATCTTGTTTCAGAAACGTTAAGAGAATAATGCTGACGCATGACTGGTCATGAAAGCGTCACACCCCGGAATTCCCCTTTTGTAATGAAGCCCACTCAAGGCCAAAGCGGGCCAGATATTTTCTGAGGCGATCCGCATCATTGGCTACTTTCTTCTCTTGACGCGAAACCGCAAAGAGTCGGCGCCCGGCTTCAGAAAGGCTTTCCGAGGTACGACATGTATCTATGACAATAGCAAGCTGGCAACGATCAAACAGGTCCAGCGCCTCGGCCTGCTCACCCAGCACTTCGCTCACAATGTCCGTCTTCGGTTTCCCCACCCACCCCCAGCGCAAGCGCTCGATTTCTGCGCCCACCAGTTTTTCGGTAATGCGCCCTGATTCGGCCAGCGTTGCCATGCGCGTCACCGAGGCGCCCAGCTCACGGAAATTCCCCCGCCATAATGCTTCTGCAGAACTGGCAAAAGCTAAGTAACGCTGGCGCGCCTCGACATTGAAGCGCACAAGCTGACCGTTTTCCTGGGCAAAACGTTCCAGCTCAAACTCAAGGTTGGGTTCGATATCTTCCGGGCGCTGCGCCAAGCCAGGCAGATCAAAGGTCCACAAATTGATGCGGGCATACAGGTCTTCGCGGAAGCGCCCTTCTGCCACCCACTGGCGCAAGTCGCGGTGGGTACCGGCAATCAGTTGGAAATCACTTTCTACTTCCCGATCTCCGCCAAAGGGGAAAAAGTGCTTCTCCTCAATGGCTTTCAGAAGCATCGCCTGTTCATCCAGCCCCAATTCACCGATTTCATCCAGAAATAACAGGCCACCATCCGCCGCACGCAGCAAGCCGGGGCGCTCGCTCTGGGCACCGGTAAAAGCCCCTTTCACATGACCAAAGAGCGTTGACATCGCAGAATCCCCGCGTAAGGTCGCACAGTTGACCTCCACAAAGCGCCCTGCAAGGTGTTGGCGCTGCCGCTTGAGCTCATACACCCGGCGCGCCAGAAACGATTTGCCCGCCCCGGTGGGCCCCACCATCAGCATCGGCGCTTTGGATCGCCCGGCAACATGCTCGATCTCATCAATCATTCGATTAAAACCTGCATTACGCGTAGCGATTCCAGATTTAAGAAAGCTCACCTTCTCAGCCTGCTCGCGCTGAAAACGCTGGGCAATCTTGTTGTAACGCGACAGATCCAGATCGATCAGGGTATAGCTCCCCACCACATCTGCAGCCTCCTTCTTACGTGGCGGTGAAGTCTGCACCAGACGTGCAGGCAGGTAATGCGCCTCAGCCAGCAGGAACCAGCAGATCTGCGCCACGTGGGTCCCCGTGGTGATGTGGATCAGGTAGTCCTCGTTTTCCAGGTCAAACGGATAACTGCGGGCAAAATCATGCAGCAGGGTATAGACCTCTTCGAAATCCCAGGGGTCGCGCAGGCTGACGTCCACATGGCGTACCACGGTGTCTGGCGACACGGCGGCAATGTCCCCTTCAATCCGGTCCGCGAGACTCTTGCTGCGCACATCGTGCAGCAACTCTAGGCGATGCACGATCAGGTCTTCCTGCTGGCACAGGCTCAAGGTCGGGCGCCAGCGCTCCCAGCGGGCTGCGCCCTTGCCTGCGTAATCAAGCTGGGTTCCCAGAAAGCCGATCACCACCGTCTTCTTCATGAACTATCCAATTTTATATATTACTGGATATCAGTATATAAAATTATCGAAACGGAGGCATCTCCCCCAAACGCCAGAAAAGCGAAAAACATAAAAATGCCATTATTTTTCAATATGTTAATAAATGGCTTTTAGAAAAATAAAGAAGCTGGCACGCCTCCTGCAGTATATAGCTCATCCAGACGATTGCTGATAAGAAGAAAGTGAGAAACGAGATGGCCAACTTGCAACTGTTCAATACGCTAGTCGCGAAACTGCCGATGGCAAACACCACCAACGCAGCCGCAGCACCCGCTTATAAATTGACGCCGCGCCATAAACTGGCACAGTTGGCCATGACAGGCTGCCTGAACAACACTTTTTACGCTGATGCGCAGGCCCAATTGACGGATGTGCTGACGCTGTGCCAAGGCTTGGATGACGAATTCATTGCCAAGACCGCTGTATATGCCCGCGAAAAAGGCCACATGAAGGACATGGCCGCCCTGCTGACTGCTGTGCTGGCAACCCGCCGCTCTGCCCTGTTGCCCGGGTGCTTTGCCCGCGTGATTGATAGCGGAAAAATGCTGCGCAACTTTGTGCAGATTCTGCGCAGCGGAGCAACCGGCCGCAAGTCCCTGGGAACGCGCCCCAAGAAACTGGTGCAAACCTGGTTGAATACGGCAACGGAATATCAACTGCTGAGCGCCGCGGTGGGTAACCAGCCCTCCCTGGCGGATGTGGTCAAGATGGTTCACCCGAAGCCTGCCGAAGCATGGCGTCAAGCCTTCTTCGCATGGTTGATCGGTAAGCCCTTCGATCAGGCCACCATGCCAGAAGCAACGCGAGCCTTGTTGAACTTCCGTGAGCACGGAGGCGAATTGCCGCAAGTGCCCTTCCTGTTGCTGAGCAACGAGAAGCTGGATGCGCAGCAATGGGCAACGCTGGCGATGCGTATGAGCTGGCAGGCCCTGCGGATGAATCTAAACACGCTGGCACGTAATGGCGTTTTCGAAATTCCCGCCATGGCTGCCAAGGTGGCACAGCGACTAGCTGACGCCAAGGCGATCAGCAAGGCACGGGCCTATCCGTACCAGTTGCTGTCGGCATACAAGATGACGGGTGAAGACATCCCCGCCAAAGTGCGCGAAGCCTTGCAGGATGCACTGGAAGTATCGTTGCGCAATGTGCCACAGCTTGAAGGCCAGGTGGTTGTGTGCCCGGACGTATCCGGGTCGATGAGCAGCTCGGTAACCGGCTATCGCAAAGGCGCAACGAGCGCGGTACGCTGTATTGATGTAGCGGCATTGCTGGCTGCAGCAATCCTGCGCAAGCACTCGGATGCCCGTGTGCTGCCGTTTGAAAATCATGTTGTGCGGGTTGAACTCAACCCACGCGACAGCGTGATGAGCAACGCAGCAAAACTGGCCGCGATTGGCGGTGGTGGCACCAACTGCAGCGCACCTTTGGCGCAACTGGTGCATGAAAAGGCCAAGGTCGATGTATTGATCATGGTCTCGGACAACCAGTCGTGGATGGATGCGCGAAACCATGGCGCGACGGAAACGATGCGGCAATGGGCACTGATCAAGCGTCAGAACCCGAAGGCACGGATGGTCTGTATCGACATCCAGCCCTACGGAACAACGCAGGCTCAGGAACAGGCCGACATCCTGAACGTAGGTGGCTTTGGGGATGCGGTATTTGATGTGATCAGCCAGTTTGCCTCCGGGCAATTCGGCGCAGCACATTGGGTAGAAGCCATCAATGCCATCGAGCTATAAACTGTTACCCCTCCGTCCTCAGGACGGAGGGCTTCAAGAATAGACATGTGAGTTGAAAGAGTTTCCGTATCTCATGAATACTGGCGGAACTACATCAAATTGGATAGACATTCGAAGCGGAACAATCCGCAGCGGATGCGGGTTCGAATCCCGTGCGGGTAACCGCAAAGCCTCGCCGCTTTTGTCATGAAATACTGAAGGTACGAATGCCTGCGGGTGTACATCCTGGTATACAGTTGGTTCAAATCCAACCCATGCCTTCGGGCATGAGAAAAAGCCACCCGCCATTCTTGTCGTACCGCCCGGTTTTTATTACTGTTTTTTGGCGAATGCCGACAGAACTACACCCTTTCACGGTCGAGACGCGGGTTCGAATCCCGCCGCAGCCCTCAAGGCAGCGTAGTTCAGCGGATTAGAACACGAAAAACGTTCTGTCATTCTTGTCGCCACCCTTTTACGGCGAATGCCGGTGAAACTACACCTTAGGGAGGTCGTGGTCGTGGGTTCGATTCCCACCAGCCCAATACAGTGGGGCTGTAGCTCAGTGGCAGAGCACGAAAAACGTTTCACCAATCTTGTCGCCGCCCGCTATTTTGAAGGCAATGATGTAACAATAAGTTTTCGGCGAATGCCGATGGAACTACAGCACTCATAACGCCCTGGTCGTGGGTTTGAGCCCCACCGCAGGCAGCCATGCTGCATGCGTAGCTCAGTTGGTAGAGCAGGATCATTCCATCACACCTTGTCGCCACCCACGCTTTGATAGTTGAATGAATTATTTGTTTTAAGGAGCTGTAACAAAATGGAGTAAATCGCTTCTGGCCCGATGCAACAACGCCAGAACCATTTTGTTACAGCTTCCAAGGCGAATGCCGACGAAACTACACCCATCCAAGGTCGTAACCGCGTGATCGCTGTTCGCGGGTTCGAATCCCGCCATGGTCGCAAGGCCATGTGGTCGAGTGGTTGAAGACACGAAAACGTTTCGTCATAACTTGTCGCTCCATTTTTTGACATGAGCATGGCAACAGAGCAAGCATCTCTTCTCTACTTGCCATGAAAGACTTTGGTGAATGCTTGGGTAACTACAGGGTAGAGCATCGGCTGCAAGGCCGGAGGTTCCGGGTTCAAATCCCGGGGGAGCAATCAACTAGCTCAAGATCAACACGTTACCTACCCCCTTGTCACCACCCTACTCCACTACCATTATCGGGTAGCGGAATTTGACAGCAACACCCCTTTACGGAACCAAGTTTCCGGCGAATGCTTGCAGAACTACACATGTCGCAGGTTCGAGCCCTGCCAGAGATTGCATCTCTGTAGCCCAGTTGGTAGAGCAGTTCATTGTTTTGCCTGGCCCTTGTCGCCCCCACTCCACAGCACCCACTCAGCATGAAAAGCAACAAGCAACGTAAAGCCGAGATCAAAGCCAAGAGAAGCAAGGCGCCCAAACCAGAGCGTCTGCCGCCCCTGGATTCGGTTCCCTGTTGCATATCCAAGCTTGCCCTCAGCGCGGGCTACTATGGCGACTTGCCGCGATTTGCCCAGCGTGGCTATTACGTGGATATCAGCTATCGCTGCCGGGATTGCGGAAGCGCTGAAATCTGGACGGCCAAGCAGCAGCAATGGTGGTATGAAGTCGCCAAAGGCAGGTTGGATACATGCGCAGTACGATGCCGCGCTTGCCGCCAGAAGAAACGGGGGCACGACGCAAAATCGCAGGCAGGGCAGATTAAATCTATCCAAAAATCTAAATAGCTATCCATATATATACACAATACAGCTTGTTACTGCGTACGAAAAAGCCTGCGCCTAAAATTAATTCTTTTACAAACAATAACATATATAAATCATTCCAGACTACAACCCAACTGGCACGCTATTCGCAATATACGTATTGTGAAAACGAGGAGAGTTGAGAAATGACGCGAGAAACGCTGCCAGAAAAACACTCAGAAATCGATCTGCACTGTGCGGCCTGTGGCGTGCTGATTGCCGCTGGTTTGGATGCCTTGCCCGCCGAGCAGTTGCAGACCATGGACGGGGAAGATGCACTCCCCCAGGGGCGCTATAGTGTCGCCAACGCAGATAACGATTGCGGCTTCACGCCGGGCGCCTACCTGATCAACCTTGCAGACGCACACAACACACTTCCCCACGCCGACCCAAGTCGCCGCTGCGGATGCTGTGGCGTGGATGGCGGGAACGGGCTCAACACCCTGTGCGCCAATGGCCACGAAATCGGCACAGAGTACAGTGACTGCTGGATGTCGCACCACCTGACGCTGGACCCGGCACGGGTCACCATCAAAGAACATACAAACAAGGAAGCAGCATAATGGATTACCAACTTCTTGAAGTTGCCAACGGAAAACCCATCAAGATGTGGACGCAAGGCGTGCCTGTGGAAGACGACGCCCGCGATCAATTGATGAACACGGCGAGAATGCCCTTTATCTTCCACCATATGGCGGTGATGCCGGACGTGCACCTGGGTAAGGGTTCCACCATCGGTAGCGTGATTCCCACCCAGGGTGCAATCATCCCCGCAGCAGTGGGTGTAGATATCGGCTGTGGAATGATGGCAGCATGTACCACGCTGACCGCTTCCGACTTGCCTGATAACCTGCACGCCTTGCGCTGCGCCATCGAGGCTGCCGTGCCGCATGGCCGCACCCCTGGTGCCCGCGATAAAGGCGCCTGGAATACGCCGCCTGCCACCGTTGATGCCATGTGGGCAGGCTTGTACGAAGGCTTCAAGCGCATCACGGATAAGCATCCGCGTTTGAAGAACACCAACAACCATAAGCACCTGGGAACCTTGGGAACGGGTAACCACTTCATCGAAGTCTGCCTGGACGAAGCCAACCGTGTATGGTTCATGCTGCACTCCGGTTCACGTGGTGTGGGAAACGCCATCGGCTCCCACTTCATCGAGCTTGCGCAGAAGGATATGCAACAACATATCGCCAACCTGCCTCACCGCGATCTGGCCTATTTTGAAGAAGGAAGCGAACACTTCAACGACTACGTGGAAGCCGTGGGTTGGGCGCAGGACTTTGCACGACGCAACCGTCTGGTGATGATGCAGAACGTAATCGCCGCCGTGCGTAGCGTGATTATCAAGCCCTTTGAAGCCAGCGTGGAAGCCGTAAACTGCCACCATAACTATGTGCAGCGCGAAACCCACTTCGGCGCCAATATATTCGTAACCCGTAAGGGTGCCGTATCGGCCAAGAAGGGTGAGTTGGGAATCATTCCTGGTTCCATGGGAGCCAAGAGCTTCATCGTACGCGGATTGGGTAACGAGGAATCGTTCTGCTCCTGCAGCCACGGCGCAGGCCGTACCATGAGCCGTACCAAGGCCAAGAAGATGTTCACGATTGCCGACCAAGAACGCGCCACCGCCCACGTAGAGTGTCGAAAGGACGCTGAGGTGATCGATGAAATCCCGATGGCCTACAAGGACATCGACGCCGTAATGCACGCTCAACGCGAGTTGGTGGAAATCGTGCATACCTTGCGTCAGGTGGTATGTGTGAAGGGATAGGCCGTGTGCCTGACAATCATTGCCATTCTCCCGTGCTCAGCCAATCTGGACGCAACACGGGAGATTGCCAGTACATATGACTATGCGATGACGCCACTTGCCAAGCTCAGCATATCGGGCATGGCAAGCGAAACGGAATTGGCTTGCTTGGCAACGGGCAGAATGTGTGATTGTGACACTTCACTGGGACGCAATTCCCGTCAACAAGCCACACTGACACGTGGAAAAAGTGCGGAGGATTTACGGCGCAAGGGCTGGAGCGACACGAAAATCCAACGCCATTTTGAACAACTCAACAGAGCACAAAACAAGCAGAAATCCAAACCGCAAGATCTGGAAGGGTGGCTTTCGTTTCTCGACGCCCTGTTGGCAAGCGACATCACACCATACATCGGCCTGGTGATAGAGAACGTGGCAAAAACTAGCGATAATGCAGTCTCTACAACGGAAAGAGAGATTGTTCAGTTAGCCAGACATGATTTGGCAGATGCACTACTTAATATGCAAGAAGACGTAATTTATCAATTTCAGATTACCTGAAAGATAGATTTGTCGTACAGGGCATAGGTACAGGAACTTTTCTTAATTATTTGAAACCGATCATTATCGTTTCACGTAAAAGTACAAATATGAACACGAACGCAATCAAGATACTCAGTGCCCATCCTATTGATGATGCGATACGTGCACGCGTACTCGAAACGCTTGAGCAGATCGAACATGATCACGACGTAAAGGTGCTGTTTGCCTGCGAGTCCGGCAGCCGTGGCTGGGGGTTTGCCTCGCCGGACAGTGACTATGACGTACGCTTCGTCTACGTCCATCGCCTGCCCTGGTACTTACGTGTTGAAGCGCAGCGGGATGTGATTGAACTGCCGATCAACGATGAGCTGGATGTGAACGGCTGGGAGTTGCGCAAGGCGCTGCGCCTGCTGCGCAAATCCAACCCGACCCTGTTGGAGTGGCTTGATTCGCCCGTGCTATACAGGGAAGAGGCCGGTGCTGCCAAACGGATGCGCTCTCTGGCTACACAGTTCTTCTCCACCGCCAAAGGGCGTTATCATTACCTGGCGATGGCGAAGAAGAATTTTCGCGAACACTTGCAGGGTGAATCGGTAAGGCTGAAAAAGTACCTCTACGTGCTGCGCCCTTTGCTGGCGATGCAATGGATTGACGCTGGCCGGGGCATGCCGCCAATGCGTTTTGCCGAACTCGCTGAAGCAATGGTGGATGATCTTGATCTGCTCGATGAGATCAACCGCCTGCTGGCAATCAAGATGCAGGCTGGAGAGACAGAATACAGCCCCCGTTGGCCGCTGATCCATGCGTTCATAGAAAAGACGCTGGCTGTCGCTGAACACGACCCGAACTACAGGAAGCCGGAAGGCAATGCAGAGGAACTGGACGCGTTTCTGATGGCTACAGTCATGAATATCCGGAAAGACTGAAGCTAAAAAGAAGGACAGATGACTACATTGAATCCGGCATTCGTGTAGATAAATACCAACAAAAATAAAATGACAAATTCATTCATTGAACTCGATGGCTCGCATGGCGAAGGCGGCGGGCAGATTTTGCGCTCCGCGCTGAGCTTGTCGATGATTACCGGCATTCCTTTCCGCATTGAACGTATCCGCGCCAAGCGCCAGAAGCCAGGGCTGCTGCGCCAGCACCTGACCGCAGTCAACGCGGCTGCACAGATCTGTGGCGCACAGCTCAAGGGGGCGGAACCGGGCTCACTGCAGCTGGAGTTTGTTCCGGGGCCGATACAGGGTGGCCAGTATCAGCACGCCATTGGTTCTGCCGGTAGCTGCACGCTGGTTTTGCAGACCGTGCTGCCCGCCTTGTGGTTTGCCAACACGCCGAGCAGCTTCACCATCAACGGGGGGACGCATAACCCTGCTGCTCCACCGGCTGATTTTCTGCAAGCGGCTTGGTTGCCACTACTACGCCGCATGGGAATCGACATGAAGCTGGAGGTGTTGCGCCATGGCTTCTACCCGGCAGGTGGAGGGGGATTGCGGGTTGAGCTCACGCCTGTACAAGCGCTTCAGCCCTTGCATCTGCAAAGCCAAGGCAGGCCAAAGTCCGCCCATGCCACTGCCATTGTGGCGGCAGTCACCAACAATGTGGCGCAGCGCGAACTGCTCACACTGCAGGATGAGTTGAGCAGCGAACTCGGGGAGATCGGGCGTGTTGTACGCGCCCTGTCCTCCCGCGAGGGGCCGGGGAACGCGCTCTTGCTTGCACTGGATTATGGGGACTTTCACGAAGTGTTTACGGCATTTGGCGAAAAAGGCATTGCAGCCGAAAAGGTTGCTAGCGATCTCGCTCAGGAGGTTCGCCAGCATCTGGCCAGTGGCGTGAATGTGGGTGAATATCTGGCCGACCAACTGCTGCTGCCCATGGCTTTGGCAGGAGGAGGCAGCTTTGCCACCTCGGTTGCCTCGGATCACCTTCGCACCAACATCGCCGTGATCGAGAAGTTCCTGGAGGTGGAAATCGATGTAAAACCCATCGATTCTGCATACTACGTCAGCATCATCGGCGAGGCATGGCGCTATAATGGGATGACACAATAAACCAACAAGACTCAGGAGACCGGGATGCGCAGTGAACGTGAAAAGATGCTTGCAGGCGAAGCCTATAGCGCCATCGACCCCGAACTGATGGCCGCCCGGCAACGCGCCCGCCGCCTGTGCCATGAGCTCAACGCTGCAGATGCGGATGACCAGATGCGGCGCAAACACATCATCCGCGAGCTGTTCGGCGCAGTCAGTGACCGGGTATTTATCCAGACCCCGTTCCACTGCGACTATGGCAACAACATCTATGCCGGGGATCTGGTTTTCTTCAATTTCAACTGCGTGATCCTCGACTGCGCCGAGGTACGCATTGGCAACAACGTTTTCATTGGCCCGGCCGTGCAGATCTACACGGCAGAGCACCCGTTGGATGCTGCCGAACGTGCCACAGGCAAGAGCAGTGCGCGGCCGGTGGAAATCGGTTCGGATGTCTGGATCGGGGGCGGCGCCATCATCTGCCCCGGCATCAAGATCGGCAACCGCAGTGTGATTGGCGCGGGCAGCGTCGTTACCCATGACGTACCCGAGGATGTGGTGGTGGCAGGCAACCCCGCGAGAGTGATTCGTCAGTTGACCAAATAAGAGACTGCAGGGTAGGTCTGTATTCATGCCCCTGCGTCTACAACCAATTTGCAGACGGCAAATACATGGACAAAACCATCAACAAATTCCGACTCGCCAGTAGAGAGTTATTTAACAACTTCTTTCTGGAAGAGTTTTGGAAAACTGACGATGAGGATTTCTATGAACAGTTTACGATCATAGAAGAGCAGCTCTTTTTCGCATTGGTTACGACAAAGTTTGATCTTACAAAAGTCGTCTACGGCTTTCCTCAGCCGGAAATATTGGTAAAGGCCAAAGAAGCTAGCCTCTGCGGGGTTCCAATCATGATTAATCGCGAGATTGATTCTGGTTACTGGGATTATCCAATAAGTATCGTAAGCCCCGACTGTGTCTTTACGTTTGTAAAATTATTCGATTGGTATCAAAAGTCTTACAAAGACAATCGCTACGTCAGCGTCATTATTCAAGAGTGGCCCGCAGACCCAGATCTCGTCGGCAAGCATGCGCTGATCGAAACAATTTACATATCGTACAACCAAGCATAGGGCACTCTCATCGCTAATCAGACATAGCGTTGGTGCTTTGCAAAGACGTCTAACCAGTGGCGTGCGTCAGTAATATTTGTATGCTTCTTCTGGCGAGAGCGGGTAGATCTGGTTATAGCACTGCTGGTACTTGTCCTTGCGCTGGAAACGCAGTGAATCGATCTCTGCAGACCAGCCACGGATATTTTCCTTTTCTTGTGCAGAATCCATCGCCACGGGGGTTTCGGTGCATTCGGTCTTGTAGCGTTTGGGGCGGGTTTCAACGCATTGCACCTGATTTTCGGTCTTGGTGCAGTTGGTGATCTTGGTGTCGCCTGGGATTTCAATTTCATGGCATTCCCTGGGCACCCTATAGCCTCGGGCCAATGCGTTGCGACTGCCATCAATGCTATTTTGCAGGGCCGCTATCTTGCTGTCGATGTTCCGCAACACCTGCTGTTTGCTGCACACGGTCTCTGCACGCTGCTGCGCGGACATCTGCTTGAAGTCATCCAACGTCACACAGCTGGTCAAAACAAGCAGCAGACATATTGTGATTTTTTTCATACTCAGCATCCCCGATATTGCCAACTGGTCAATGCCCACATTTTTCACACAACCCAGATCATCCTATATGCATGCTGCAATAAAAAAGCCACTCTTGCGAGTGGCTTTGTACTTTAGGGCTATGTAAATCAGCCGATCTTGAATTCCAGCGTGGCAGCAGCATCGTTCAGGGCCACCGAGATGGGGATCTGGCGAGCGGCCGGCCCCCACAGTTGGCGCGGGCCGGGGGATGCGAAGAGGTCGTCTGCCGCCCACACATCACGACGGGAAATGAAGTATTGCATGGCCGGGGAATCGGTCTTGACCAGTGCCTTCTCGATCACATATTCATCCTTGCCATGGCGGCGTTCCACATTCAGCAGGCCGGGCAGCGGAATGGCGAGCGGTTCGCCACCGGTGGTCAAGCCGTTGATGCTGGCCATGTAGCCGGTCTTGCCTGCCAGGATCAGCGCACCTGCGGTCAGGCCCAGGTTGAAGGTGTAGGCGGCGTCGAACAGGGTCGGGGCACCGCAGCGGCCTTCGTAGCCCAGGAAGTGGTTCTGGGTGTTGAAGGGCACTTCGGCATCCAGTTCCTTGATCCGGGCGCGGGTCATGTCGATGAGCAGCAGTTCAGTGGGGATCAGCGACACTTGCAGGTTGCCGTGGGAATCGCGTTCAGCCAGCAGCATCTTCACGACGTAGCCCGGCAGCGACGCCAGCAGGCGGGCGTTGTCAGCCGAGAGCTTGCTCTGGATGAAGGCAGCACGATCAGCCTCCGGCAGCTTGGCAAAGGCGTCAGCATGGTGAGCCAGTGCGTCGTTCAGTTCAGCGATCAGGGCATTCATCTCAGGGATGAATTCGATCACGCCTTCGGGCACCAGCACCACGCCATGCTTGAGGCTCTTGTTGCGGTAGCGGGCGATCACGGTCTTGGCGATTTGGTCGACGATGGCTGCCAGAGAGAGCTTCTTCTCGGCGATTTCTTCGGAGATCAGGGTGAAGGCGGGCTTGGTCTGCAGCGCGACTTCGATGGTGACGTGCGAAGCGGAACGGCCCATCAGCTTGATGAAGTGCCAGTACTTCAGCGAGGAAGCGGTGTCTTGCAGGATGTTGCCGACCATTTCCGCGTAGATGCGGGTGGCTGTGTCGAAGCCGAAGGAGATCGGCAGCAGGCCACGGATTTGCAGGTCGCCGTCGATGGTCTTGGGGGCGCCGATCACTTGCACGCCGGAGCCATCGGCCTTGATGCCGGTGTAGAGGTATTCGGCCAGGATGGCGGCATTGGTGTTGGAGTCATCCCCACCAACGATCACGATGGCGTCGAGCTTGTGGTCGATACAGGTCTTCTTGACCTGTTCGAACTGCTCGGGGGTCTTGATCTTGGTACGGTCGGAGCCGAGGAAGTCGAACCCGCCGGTGTTCAGAATCTTCTGCACGTCGGCTTCGGTCACTTCAAACAGCTTGCCTTCCAGCAGACCCTTGGGGCCGCCACGCACACCGAATACAGTGTTGCCTGCACCCAGCATGCGCTTGATGCCACACAGCACGTTATGCCCACCCGCAGCCGGGCCGCCGGAGAACAGCACGGCCACGCGCTTGCCGGTTACGGCAGCCGTAGCAGCACCGGCCTTCAGCACGGTGTTGGCAGAGGCCTTGACGGTATTGGGGAAGGCTGCGGCCACGGTGGCGGCATCCTTGGTGCCCAGCACCTTGTCGGTATTGACGAAGCTGACCAGCGTGGGCTTCTCGGCACTGCCGAAGGCCTTGCAGACCGGTAGCGGAAGCTTGCGGACTTCATTTTCGAAAATCGACCGATGGGCTTCGGTGCTGATGAGTTGTTCGTTAAGAGTGCTCATATATGTTGTTTCCTGAGTGGAACTGGATCTAAGAAAACCTGTACGCAGTCTATCTGCCGCCTTCTGCATCCTGATGATGCAGGGGGGATGGACTGGGAGTTCAACTACACGAAAAGCTCATAAAAGTTGATTCGCGTATTGAACTAATTCATAGGAATTATACAGAAGTATGCAAAATCCTCGCGCCCGAAGCCCAAGGGATAACCCTTATACAACAAGGCGTTGCGTCAAAAAAACGGCACCCGTAAGGGTGCCGTTCCACATACATGCGCGTATTTTACGCTTAGTCCTTAAAGATCTGGTGCGGAATGAGCTTCCAGTAATCTTCTTGCGTGGCGTCGTCCATGCAGGCCTGGATGATCTTGCGGCCCAGCGGGTCCAGATCAGGCGTGAGGAACGGAGCCAGTTCGCGCTTGAAGAATTCGCGCCATTGACGCGCGCCTTCTTCGTACACTTCCTTGCCGCCTTCTTGCTGGTTCTGCACGTGCAGGAAGACCGGCGGAATCAGCGAGCCTTCCACGCGCAGTTGCTTCGGAATGTAGCCGAGCACCGAGCAGGAGGGTTCGACCAACTGGTCACGACGGAAACGGGCGCTACCACGGCGGGCCAGATACTCACGGGCAATCCACTCGGACATGAAGCCGACGTGCCATGCACCGATGTACTGGTTCGGGATCAGCACGTGGCGGGTGTCGGTGTTCTGCACGATCTGACGCAGCAACAGGTTGGCCTGGTCAACACGGCGACCGGTACAGAAGGCCCAGTAGGAGCCCACGCCTTCGGTCTGCATCCCCTTGGAGTCCTGAATCGAGGGGTTGGCGTGGCCGCGCGGAGCCACCAGACGCCACAGCCATGCCAGTGCGGGTGAGAGGATGTGCAGCATGCCGAGGATGCCGTACTGCGGGCTATCCTTGTGGGTGGGTGGGCAACGCACACCGAAGCTGCGGATGTTGATGGAGACCGGGCCTTCCTGCACGTCATGGACCATGTCACGCGGAATGATCAGGCGCGGGTTCGGGCACAGCTTGCCGGGGGCATCTTCCACATGTTCCCAGATCAGACATTGGCCGCCGGGCACGATGTAGTGGTTCAGGAAGATCAGCGGGCGATCCGGGTGCATCACCAGACGTTCCAGGTGCGGGTCGGTACCGTAACCCTTGATGTGGTCAACGCGCACGAACCAGCCAGCTTCAGCATCCTTGATGGCGAGCTTGGTCTGGCCTTCGTTGTAATGCGGGTGGGCACAGGCCATGTCGTCGGCCATCGGCTCAAGATGACAGGCTTCAGGCAGCACCACGGTGCGTTCTTCACCGGTAACGACGTTGCGGCCCAGCAGCAGGCGGCCGTCTTCCATCCGGTGGATGTGTTCGGTCATCTCGCTCTTGCCGCCGCCGGAGGCGCCTTCGTGCATGATGACGATCTGGTTTTCGTACGGGGTGACCACGCCCACTGCGGCACAGTGGTTGGTGGTCCAGCCTTCGCGCTCACCAATGTCGAGCAGCAGCGAGTACACGCCCTTCTTGGCAGAAGGTCCGGGGTAGAGGTTGTAGGCGAAGATTTCCTGATGGGTGGGGGTGCGGGCATGCACCACCACTTGGCGGCCTTCAAAATGGGTGTGGCGGAACGGCGGGGCGATGAACAGCACGCCACCAGTGAGCTTGAAGTTGGCAGGCACCTGGCTGTTGGCGATCATGCCTTGCAAGTCAGCCAGCGCACCGGCGAAGAAGCCTGCGACCTTCGGCACGATGGCCAAGGCGCCATAACCCAGCTCATCGGGGCCGGCGTAGAACGGCACCACGATCAGTTCCTGGGTCTTGAGCCAGTCCAGAGTCTTCTGACGTACCGGCTCAAACTTTTCGCCAAAGCGCTGTTGATAGGTGGGCTTGTCGGTCGGCAGGTTGTCACCGATCACCATGGCATCCGGGTCCCGACGGCGCATCTTGGGGTCGACGAAGTTGACGGCCAAGCCGTTGCGGGCCTTGGTTACGACAGCTTCGACCACACGGCCTTTACCGGGCACTTCGAAGCCGACTTCGAATTCGCCTTTGTCCTCGCGGTTGGCATGGCGCCAGTCGGTGGTGCCCGGCTCGCGGCCCAGCGCCCAGTTCAGCAAGTCTTCACGATGCTCGGCAACATGAATTGCTGGCGCCGCACTCAGTACTTCGATGACGTGGGAGGGAAGGTTCAACTTCGCCCAGTCGTTCTTGAAATTGATGGTCTTGGTAACGTGATCCATGGAGGAGGCCTTTGCCCAACGAAACAAAAAAACCGGTGCAGCGGGCACGAGCCTGATAAAAACATCGTGCCAACGAGGCGCCCGCACTTAGTGCGAACATCCAACAAAAGTATAAGGATACAAGGAGTTTATTTGCTTTAGTTGACCGGGCTTAATTTTTTTGGCCCTGTTCGAGATAACGGTGGGTTTGTCCGGTTGCACGGCACCGCATCAGGAGAGGGCGCCGGGCAAGAACAGCGCAGGCGATGGCGTGATGCACATTGTTGAACTAGGTGGGCTGAGCAATCCAACGGGGCACAGCACAATTGAAGGTTACGAAGCAGACGGATAGGCGGGAGTACCCGCCCGAGCAGAAAACAGCGATCCAGCGGCAGATCGGCGACGAGCGCCCCGATCAACGGAAGAGGAGGTTTGCCCCTATGGAGCCGTGCGACCGCGCCGCAGCGGCTCGAGCAGGAATAGGGCATCGAACTGTCGATTCGCGGCGTGGGCAGCCACCTAAAACATTCGGGCTCCACGCCGCGAAAACCGATCAAACGCGCCTGCAAACAACACCCGGAAGCGGTTCAGAAATGGCTCACCGCAGCGTATCCCACCGTTGAGCAACGCCCTTCTGTACCGCATCCGCCATGGGCAACCAAACACCCCCTACTCGAAGCTCTTTCTGACATTGGCGCCAAAGGATTGCACTCGCGTGGCCTGCGACCCCTTGCTGAGTTGATAGCGTAGATCCAGGGTCCAATTCCTGCGGAATGCGAAACTGCTGCCAAAGCCCAGCACTGCCGCATTGCGGTCGGAGCCATCCATTTCCAGCTGATAGATTTGCCCGGAAGGTAGGCTTGCATACCGCAGATCGGTTGTGCCCGGCTTCTCGAAGTCATGTTGATACTCTAAGCGGAAATAGGGCTTTGCCAAAACGCTGGCGAGGTAGACACTGGTTTCTCCACGCAAGCCGAAGGCAATCCTGTTTGTCGCAATATGCTGTTTGGAATAAATGAGGTTATAGAGCCCGGCGTCGTTTTCCGTGGTCGAGTTCAGTGTTGTCGACACAAGATCCAAGCGTATGTAGGGTGAGAACAGTAACTTCCCATTTACATACTCAAACCCGCCACTGACGGAGGAGAACCACTGGGAACCGGACCGGCTGGAAGTGGCCATGGCATCCGCTGCACTGGAATAGCGCTGGGAGTCAAAATTTAGGCGACCATATCCAAAAACCCCGTCCAGGAAGAAACGCTCTGCCGGTTGGTAGCTTCCATATAGCACGATTGAATAATTATTCCCCGTATCCCGAGTGCCTTGTGTGCCTATTTTTTGACGAATATGGCCCAGGCCGACCCCGGCTCCCAGCACAAGCTCGTCACTGAAGCGCTTATCGCTCCCGATTGAGATGCCGCTGGTGGTAAACCGGCTGTCAGTTGCCCCAACACGCCCAAGGCTGATCACCCCGGCAGTCCAGACATCAATCCCTTTGCCCAGGGCATCCGTCGTCTTTCCGCTTAAGTTCAGGCTGGACCACGGCAAATCCAGCGCGCCCGATGTTTTCCTGGTGGGCAATACAAATGGGTTTGCTGTTTGCGTATCGTTCAACACAGATTCAAGTTTTGCCATTGTAATCCGGTTGGTATCCGTGCTGGCGGCGGAAGATGGCAGGTTGGCGCTGGGCGAATCCGCACTCCCGGTTTGCGTGGGACGAGACGTTTTCGACCTGTTCCCTTGTGCAAGACCCGTTTCCGCATTGGCACGCGACGGCCGAGTATGCAAACCTTCCAGATGGCGTTGGAAGTTAGTGGTCTGCGTCAAGGCAAAACGCTTGACGGTATCCACCTGCGCGTTAACCAGGCTGATGACTTCCTGATCCTTGGCAGGGTTGGGCCAGGTCTGGATGACAATGCTGACCGTCGCCGCAGACGAAGTGCCCCCTGCGTTGCTTGCGGTATAGGTAAAGCTGTCGTTGCCCGTATACCCGTTTGTTGGCGTGTAGGTAATCGTGGCACCACTAACGGCAGTCGTCCCATGGCTCGGTGCGGTCACCACCGCAGCGCTTGTGGCAACCCCGCCAGTCAAGACAAGGGGGACCACATTGTTGGTGCTGTTGGTTTCAACTGTCATATGCACGGCAGCTGCGCCAGGCGCTTGCGGATTGACCGTGATCGTAACCGTGGCCGCAGCAGAAGTTCCCCCTGCGTTGGTAGCAGTGTAGGTAAAGCTGTCGCTCCCCGAATAGGTATTGGTTGGCGTGTAGATCAGGGTTAGACCGCTCACGCTTGCCGTTCCGTGGGCAGGTTGATGGGCTACGCTCATGCTGGCTGCGGTGCCACCGCCCAGTGTCGGCGTAATGACGTTGGCACTGCTCCCGAAGGCAACCGTAGCGCTGACTGCATTGGCAACCGGCGCACCGGGAACAGGGGTCACACTATTCGAAGCGCCGGATGCAGCGCCGATCCCTGCGCTATTGGTTGCCCGTACCGTGAAGGTATAGGCGGTGCTATTGGTCAGGCCTGTGACGGTTATCGGGCTCGCCGTCCCCGTTGCAGTCAAGTTACCCGGACTGGATGTCACGGTATAGCTGGTAATGGCGCTTCCCCCGGTGAAACTCGGCGCTGTAAAACTCACTGTAGCCTGCGTATTCCCTGCACTAGCCGTTCCAATGCTTGGCGCGCCGGGTAGCACGGCCGCAACGGTAAAGCTTTGGCTCACCGTACTCGCGGCGGCATAGCTGCCATTACCGACCTGATCAGCATTGATCGTACAAGTGCCTGCTGCCAGGAAGCTCAGCGAACCGCCCGTCGTGATGGTGCATACCCCAGTGGTTCCTGACGAGAAACTCACCGATAGCCCAGAGCTGGACGTTGCACTCAATGTTGGCGTGGTGCCAAAATTTTGTGCTCCCGGATTGGCGAAGCTAATGGTCTGATTCGCTTTGGGCGTGGCACTGTTTGAGGCGCTGGATGCAGTGCTCGTGCCGGCGCTGTTGCTTGCCGTCACCGTAAAGGTATAGGCCGTGCCATTAGTCAGCCCTGTCACTGTAATCGGGCTGGAGCTACCGGTAGCCGTGAAACCACCAGGGCTGGACGCCACCGTATAGCTGGTGATTGAGGCTCCACCTGTAAAGCTGGGCGCGGTAAAGCTCACCGTCACCTGCGCGGCCCCTGCGGTTGCCGTCCCGATCGTAGGCGCCCCTGGTACCACTGCATTCACAGCAAAACTATGCGTGACTGTGGCAGCCGCACCGTTGACGCTGTTACCCGCTTGATCCGCATTAATCGTACATGTGCCGGTACTCAGGAAAGCCAAGGTGCCGCCCGCCGTCACGGTACACACCCCGGTTGTGCTGGAGGTGAAGGTCACTGCCAGCCCGGAACTCGCTGTAGCCGTCAGCGTTGGCGTTGTACCGAAGTTCTGCGCGCCAGGATTGGCAAAAGTAATGGTCTGAGTGGCTTTCGGTGTGACACTGTTCGAGGCGCTGGAAGCCACACTGACGCCTGCACTGTTGGTGGCAGTTACCGTAAAGGTATAGGCAGTACCATTGGTCAAGCCTGTTACCGTTAAGGGGCTGGCGGCACCCGTAACAGTCAGGCCGCCAGGGCTGGAAGTCACGGTATAAGCGGTAATGCTTGCTCCACCTGTGGCAGAGGGCGCCGTAAAGCTCACCGTCGCCTGCCCATTACCTGCCGTGGCTGTGCCGATTGAGGGCGCACCGGGCGCCACCGCACCAACCGAGAAACTCCGCGTCACGGTCGTTGCTGCCGCATAGCTGCCATTGCCAGCCTGATCAGCATTGATCGTGCAGGTGCCAATCGTGACGAAAGTGAGCGCGCCACCAGTCGTCACTGTGCATACCCCGGTGGTGCTGGACGTAAAGCTCACCGTGAGCCCTGAGCTGGCCGTCGCGCTCAGCGTTGGGGTTGTGCCAAAATTCTGCGAACCCGGATTGGCAAATGTAATGGTCTGCACGGCCTGGGGCACAACACTATTCGAGGCGGCTGAAGCAGGACCAGTCCCAACACTGTTGGTGGCCGTCACAGTGAAGGTATATGACGTTCCATTAGTCAGACCTGTCACAACAAGCGGGCTACCCGTACCTGTCCCTGTAAAACCACCAGGGCTGGATGTCACCGTATACCCCGTGATACTGGCCCCGCCGGTAAAGGCTGGGGCAGAGAAACTCACAGAGGCTTGTGCTGCACCCGTCGCAGCCGTACCAATCGTAGGTGAGCCCGGTACAACTGCGTTGACCGTAAAGCTGCGCGTCACAGTCGCGGCCGCCAGATAGGAGCCATTACCCGCCTGATCCGCATTAATGGTGCATGTGCCGGTCGTGACAAATGTCAATGCCCCGCCACTGGTAATCGTACACACCCCTGTTGTGCTGGAGGTAAAACTCACCGTGAGCCCAGAATCGGATGTTGCCGATAATGTCGGTGTGGTACCGAAATTCTGTGCCCCTGGGTTGGCAAACGTGATGGTCTGCGTCACCATTGGCGTCACGCTATTGGAGGCTGCCGAGGCCGGACCCGTACCGGCACTATTGGTTGCTCTCACTGTAAAAGTATAGGCCGTGCTGTTGTTCAAGCCCGTTACCGTAATCGGGCTGGTAGCACCTGTGCCCGTAAATCCACCGGGGCTGGAGGTCACGGTATAGCTTGTAATGGAGGCACCACCCGTGAATGCAGGCGCGGTAAAGCTCACCGAAGCCTGCCCTGCTCCGGCAGTTGCCGTCCCAATCGTGGGCGCGCCGGGCACCACTGCATTGACCGTAAAGCTGCGGCTGACCGTTGTAGCAGGCAAATAGGTGCCATTCCCAACCTGATCGGCATCAATGGTGCATGTGCCAATCGTGACGAATGTCAACGCCCCGCCACTGGTAATCGTACACACCCCTGTTGTGCTGGAGGCAAAGCTCACCGTGAGCCCGGAACTGGAAGTCGCCGTCAATGTCGGTGTCGTACCGAAATTCTGTGCCCCAGGATTGGCAAAAGTGATGGTTTGGGACGTTCTGGGTGTCGCACTATTCGAAGCCGCCGAAGCCGAGCCCGTGCCCGCGCTATTCGTAGCCGTTACCGTAAAGGTATATGCCGTTCCATTGGTCAGCCCCGTCACGGTAATCGGGCTCGTCCCGCCTGTGCCAGTAAAACCACCTGGGTTGGAAGTCACCGTATAACCCGTGATGGATGCTCCCCCCGTGAAGGCGGGCGCAGTGAAAGTCACCGTGGCCTGCGTATCGCCTGCTGTTGCAGTTCCGATTGAAGGTGCGCCCGGAACCACTGCATTGACCGAAAAACTCCGGCTGACTGTTGTTGCAGGCAAATAGGTGCCATTACCAGCCTGATCGGCATTGATAGTGCATGTGCCCGTCGTCACAAATGTCAAGGCCCCGCCACTGGTAATCGTACACACCCCTGTTGTGCTAGAGGTAAAGCTCACCGTGAGCCCGGAACCTGAAGTCGCCGTCAATGTCGGTGTCGTACCGAAATTCTGTGCCCCAGGATTGGCAAAGGTGATGGTCTGTGATGTTTTGGGCGTTACGCTATTCGAAGCCGCCGAAGCCGAGCCCGTGCCCGCGCTATTCGTGGCCGTTACCGTAAAGGTATATGCCGTTCCATTGGTCAGCCCCGTCACGGTAATCGGGCTCGTCCCGCCTGT
>NZ_KB892834.1:104462-601747 GCF_000373965.1 Uliginosibacterium gangwonense DSM 18521
GAGCCCGTGCCCGCGCTATTCGTGGCCGTTACCGTAAAGGTATATGCCGTTCCATTGGTCAGCCCCGTCACGGTAATCGGGCTCGTCCCGCCTGTGCCGGTAAAACCACCTGGGCTGGAAGTCACCGTATAACCTGTGATGGTCGCCCCACCGTTCGAAGCTGGGGCACTAAATGTCACCGTAGCCTGAGTCACCCCCGCAGTGGCCGTGCCAATGGTTGGCGCCCCTGGCACCACAGCCACGACCGTAAAGCTCTGCGGAACTGTTGTAGCTGCCAGATAAGTTCCGTTACCGGCCTGATCAGCGTCAATGGTACACGTACCTGTCGTAAGGAAAGTGAGCGTACCACCACTGGTAATCGTACATACCCCCGTCGTGCTGGAGGTAAAGGTAACNGTCAAACCAGAATCGGATGTTGCTGACAATGTCGGCGTCGTACCGAAATTCTGCGACCCAGGATTAGCAAAGGTAATGGTCTGCGGCGACTTTGGCGTCACGCTGTTGGATGCAGCCGATGCAGCCCCTGTCCCCACACTATTGGTAGCCGTCACCGTAAAGGTGTAGGCCGTGCCATTGGTCAGCCCCGTCACGATAATCGGGCTGGTCGTTCCTGTGCCGGTAAAACTACCCGGGCTGGAAGTCACCGTATAACCCGTAATAGCAGCCCCGCCGTCCGACCCTGGGGCAGAAAATGTCACCGAGGCTTGACCATTGCCCGCTGTCGCCGTGCCAATCGTAGGTGCGCCAGGCACGCAGGCAGTCGTCGTAAAGCTGCCATCGCTCCCATAGGTGGTTCCACCGGCGTTGACCGCCTTGACCCGGAAGTGATAAAGCGTATTGCATGACAAGCTCGATAAATTTACCCCTACCGAGGTACTCCCTGTGCCTGCACTGATTGTTCCACCTGTTGTGGCCGCAATGTTGGTGCCATAACCTGTGGTCAGGCCATAATCAAATGTGACGGTTGTAGAAAGTCCATTGTCATTAACTGTCCCGTTCAGCGTCGCCCCGGTAGCCGTTACAGAAGTAGCCGATCCGGTTGTTGCACTAGGCGGGTTGGCGGTCCACTGCGCATACAAGGTGGTATCACTTGATATGGAAAATGTATCCCCGCCAACATAGTGAGCGCCACCACCACCTGAAACGGTATCCCAACGATAGAAGGTATAGCCGGTACGCGTAAGCGAACCCGTGTTGCCCAGCACCGTAACGGTAGCGCCACTAGAGTAGGCAGTGGCATCCGTCGGCGCTGTCCCCCCTGTGTTGCCGTTGCCATTGTAGGTCACTGAGAATGTCAGCGAATGTATATTGCTCAGGGCAAAATCCTGGAAAACAGCGTAATCAACCGAAGTCAATACGATCTGTTTAATGCCAGTCACCGTCGGACTTAGCAGGCTCAGGCTGTTAGTGCTCACACCAGTCAAAGAACCGGATGAGGTCGATCCATTCCCATACGTCAATACGTAGCTCACCACCGTATCCGACGCCAGGGCTTTGAACGAATCCATGTCAAACACGTAACCATTTGGAGCCGCAATGGTTACATTGACACCCGAACTCGCACCACCATCATAAACATAGAGGCCACCTGCACCTTGGCTAGAATCATAGCCAAGAACATTCCCAGGAAGAGCACTGATTGTAAAGGTTTGGCCCCCTATTGTTCTTGTTGTTGATTGCAAGGAGTATTGCACGTCGCCGTCGCCCGCACCGAACGAAAGCGTTCCTGACGTTCCTGCCGCCCAGGCCCCCGTGCAAACGAGCATTGCCATCAAAAAAAATACAATACGTGCTACCAACCAGTTTCTACGCTGATTTGCAGTATGCATAGCCCCCTCGCAAGGTATCCCCTCGACTGCCAGACTCTTCCGAGCCAATGTCAATTGCCTCGAGTTCAACCATAAATCGAAAGTGATATACAAATATCATCGACCACAGTCTCAACCGGCATTGAGTTCATTTTCTTGAGTACAACGACAGTGATAGCCTACGCATCCCCGCTACTGGCGCGTCAAGAAGTGCCCCAATGGGCAGTGCCATTCAATTTGTAGGCATATACAGTTTTACTAAACTAATACGATAAACAGCTGGAGGAAGGGGAGATACCTCTAGTTCTCTTTTCGGTCGATGCACAAAGAGACACAAGCAAAAGACCAATGGGCAAATGAAAAGCTGCTTTTATCAGCATAGGCATAATGGGATACGCAGCACCCATTACAGCCAACGGCTTGGCTTCAACAAGCCAAACAATTGATGATGACTTTTCACTCTAAACAAAGGAGAAAAAAATGGATCCAATCATCGGAATGATCGTTCTGTGGCCCATCGCCTGGGTACCAGATGGTTGGCACTTATGCGATGGCACCGTGCTAAACGTTGCGAACTATCAAGCCCTGTTTTCTCTCATTGGAGCTCAATACGGAGGGAATGGCTCTTCAACTTTTGCCCTGCCCGATCTACGCAACAAGTTCCCACTAGGGTCTCAAACAATGACGGATATTCACAGAATAGGGGGCAATAACACACCCGTCACTTTGACTTCGACAGGGGTACTTGCGCTGGCATCTGCAAACATCCCAGCCCATACGCATAGCGCGACTTTTGCAGGCACGGGCGGCGGAAACACCAACATTTCCGTCGATGTAGCGATTCCATCAGTAGCCAGCACGACAGCCACGCCCGCCCCTGTTGCGGTTCCTGGCAACACCCTCAATCTTTCTGCCACAGCAGGGCCCGCGAACAAAATCTATAGTGCAGCCACTACAGATTCAACCTTGAAGCCCTTTGCTGCAACAGGAACAATTAACATCCCCACCCCGGCAGGGAATGTCACCGTATCCCCAACGGGGCCCACCACTGTCACCCCTGTTAACGTTGCCGTACAAGGGAGCTTCCAGCCTGCGCTACCGCCATTTATGACAATGAACTTCATCATTGCGCTGGAAGGGATTTATCCAACCCGCCCCTGACCTGAGCACGATAGCAGAGCGGTGTGTTTAGGATTTTTCTCGAAGTAGAAATCCACGTGTACAAGCCTGGATGCAGACGAAGCCCTAGAATCCGAGGGCTTCGTCACATTTATAAATGCTATTTTTATTTAAAATATTTTGCTTTACTCAAACCGAGTTCGAAATATTTTTTTGCTTTAACCCGCCTGACAACAAACCATTGACATATTAACAAAGGGCAAATGAATTTTTAAAACACCATTGATCACTCAGTCGGGTTCAACTGTCCTCTGAAAAACCAGAAAGCTCAGATTCAGAAGTAAATGTTTCGCACCGCTGGGAGGTTTTGCTTGAAGACCTACGTTATTCAGGCAGCCAGATCATGGGGTGGAGCCGATGGGAGGATTTGAATTTCTTCTGGGCTATTTCCCCAGCCTTGGGTTACCGGGACATGCCATGACGCTGCAGACACCGATGCAGGCTGGACCGCATCAGACGCGGTCAGCCAACCTGCGCCGACTATAAATCCCGCCCGCACTCCCTTGGAACAAACACCCGATTTTTACGGCCCATTCAGCCGACGATTTATTCGCGGGTGGCGTTCTGCCAGTTGGATGCAAAACGCTTTTCAGCCCGACGGATATGTTTGCGCATGGCTTCACGCGCGGCCTTGGGATCATGGGCGCGGATCGCTTCCAGAATCTCACGGTGTTCCAAGATGGCATTTTGCCAGATGCTCTCGGTGTGGAAATGATCTTCCAGCTTGATGTACAGCGGATCGGTGCGCGGCCCCCACAGCGTGTGCAACATCAGCTCCAGAGCGCTGTTGGCACAGGCTTCGCCGAGCAGGAAATGGAATTGGCGGTCGTATTCCACCCGCGCAGGGTCTGATGCCGAGCAACAGGCCATCTCGCCAAATGCCACTGCAAGCGCCTTGACCTGCTCAGCCGTCGCATGTTTGGCGGCCAGCGAGGCGACTTCCGGCTCAATGAGGTCTCGCGCCATCAGCACTTCAAACGGCCCGGGGATGGTGAGGGACTCCTTTTCAGCCGTCGGCTGCTTGGCCCGATCCACCACAAAGACCCCTGCTCCGCCACGAATCTCGACCACGCCCTCCACCTCTAGCGCAATCAAAGCCTCGCGCACCGAAGGACGGCTGACCTTGAGCTGCTGTGCCAGGGCACGTTCAGCCGGCAAGCGGTCTCCCGCCCGATACTCTCCAGACTCGATGAGTTGGTAGAGCTGGTCTGCTATCTGACGGTACAGGCGGCGGCTGTCGATGGATTCGATGGGCATTTCAGATCTCGGACACAAACAAAAACAATAAAGAATTACGGTCTACCCCAACAGTATTGCACGACGGAAAAGCCAACGGAAATGGGGTTTGCCTTGATAGCGTGCAAAAAACCCTGCTCTGGCAACGGGGAAAGACTGAAAATATCCTGTAAAGACAAGCAATTGCGGCATAACTTCATAGAAGTTACCGGACATCTGGTCAGACCAGATATTTTGTCGCCGGGGAAATAGAAATCGTCTGAATCCTGCTGCCGACTATGCTTTTGGCCTGCCGGTCAGTCCGCCAGCCGCGCGGATGCGGCTCAAGAGACGATTAGCGGGGATCGAAAACGCCATGCGCCATCATCAGTGAGAGTGTGCCGCCCAGATCGCGCTGAAAAAGCCCGCCAGAAACAGAGATGCCTTCGAACGACCCGTCCTGCTCTCTGCGCGCACGGTAGAGCGGTATCCAGCACAGGTCTGCCTGGGCTGGAATCACTTGTGGCCCGACCCCTGCCGCATGTTCGAACCATGCAGGCTCACGCAGGCCAGTCACCACACGGGCCACCAGCCGATCCAGGCGCCCTTCGCGCAAGGCAAACCAGTCCTGACCGGTCTTGCGGGCCATCTCGGCTATCATCACCAGGGGCATGGCGGCGAAGTTGTGGTAGTGCAAAGCCCGGATACCGCGCTGCATCTCCATGGGCAGCTCCCCATCGTCCTGAATCTCCCCCAAACCCGTCTCGTAGATATGGCGGGCTTCCTTGAGCAGATCGGCGTCTGTCGTGGCCACCGCCGTGGCCATCACGCCAACGCCTGTCCAATAATAGTGGTTGTTGCGTTTGGACTTGGGGTGAGCGCTCCAGTAGCCCAGGGTGGCCCAGGACACCTCCTTGAGCCAGGCATCAATCACTTGCCGCTGTTCGGCGCTAGCCTGCTCACGTACCTTGTTCCAGGAAATCGCCGCCGAGGCATTGGTCCAGGTGCGGACGTACTCGGATTGGTCGTTATTGACCCGGACCATCTGCCCCAACATAGCCCGATCCTTGGCCCAGCGCTCCAGCCATGTAATGGTGCAGGCGGCAGCTTCCGGCTCGTCTTTTTCGAGATAGAGATCCGAGAGCTTGCTGACCTGGCTGGCAAAGTCCTCAAAAGGCTTGGTCAGCGCATGAGTTTCCTTGAACTTGGCGTCATCGCGCACAGAATTGGCGGCGTCGGTGTAATAGCCAAAGGCCTTGATGTCTTGCAGACCAGGGCTGGAAGGGGGACAGTTGAATGCCTGTGCCTGCAGGCTCAAGCCCAACAGGATCGCTACGAGAGCGCTGCGCATGAAGCCTCCCTCCACGCCATTGGTTTTAACGGAAAACGACGGTCTTGTTGCCGTGCACCAGCACCCGATCCTCAAGGTGGTAGCGCAAGCCACGGGCCAACACAGCCTTTTCGATGTCCTTGCCGTAGCGGACCATGTCTTCGACCGAATCGGAGTGATCAACACGGATCACGTCCTGATCGATGATCGGCCCCTGGTCGAGTTCAGCCGTCACATAGTGACAGGTGGCCCCGATCAGCTTGACCCCGCGTGCATAGGCCTGATGATAGGGCTTGGCCCCCACGAAGCTGGGCAGGAAGCTGTGGTGGATATTGATGATCTGCCCAGGGAAGGCGGCGCACAGCTCGGGCGGAATGATCTGCATGTAACGCGCCAGCAGCATGGTATCACCGCGAACTTCTTCGAAAATGCGGCGAATTTCGGCGTAGGCGGCAGGCTTGTTGTCTGGCATCACCGGAACATGGTGAAAGGGGATACCGTGCCACTCCACCAGACCACGGAAGGTGTCGTGGTTGGAGATCACGCAGGGGATTTCGATATCCAGTTCCTTGCTCTGCCAGCGCCCGATCAGGTCGTACAGGCAGTGTTCCTGCTTGCTGACCATGAGCACGACGCGCTTTTTCACCGAACTGTCGGTGATCTTCCACTCCATATTGAGCGCTTTGGCAATCGGCGCAAAACGCTCACGCAATTCAGCCAACAGAAAAGGGAGCGAATCAGCACGAATCTCGATACGCAGGAAGTAGCGTTGCGCTTCGTGATCGGTGTGCATGTTGGATTCGAAAATCCAGCCGCCCTGCTCGGCCAAAAAGCCGGTGATGCGCGCAACGATACCGGCACGATCCGGGCAAGACCCCGTCAGGGTGTAAAAACGTTGGTTATGCATGGTTGTCGTTATCCACTATCGCTTTGGAATAGGCGCCACGATCCATGTCCAGCGCCTCGGCGGTGATCTGCACAGGCACGCCATCGGGGCCGGTGACGCAGGAGCGCAAGGCAGCGACCAAGCCTTCGGTAATCGCCATCTTCACCTGGGCTGAGCGCCCAGCCAGCAGATGCAGGCGGACGTGAACATAGCCACCCGGCTCCGCATCCCCCACCAGATAATCGTCCAGGCGGATCGCCCGGCTCTTGATGTGGTCGGGCACGAATTCACCAGAAGCCAACAGCACCGTATTCATACGGTGCAACGCCTGCATGGGAGCAAAATCGGGCAGCAGGTTGGCGGTATATTCAAGGACCAGATGCGGCATGGCTGTTCTCTATAATCAGTTGACTTCGCCGATGCGTGCGGCGGCTTTATCGATCTCGGCACGCAGATCGGTGTAGCTGCGCACCACCGGGTATTGGGGAAACTCACGAATCACGTTCTCAGGCGGATGCATCAGGATGCCTGCATCCGCCGCGCCAAGCATGGCGGTGTCGTTATAGGAGTCGCCCGCAGCAATCACCTTGAAATTCAGGCGCTTGAAGGCTTCCACCGCATGGCGCTTCTGATCCGGCATACGCAAATGGTAGTTGACCAGCATACCCTGTGCGTCCGCCTCCAGGCGATGGCAGAACAGCGTGGGCTGACCCATCTGCGCCATCAGGGGCTTGGCAAACTCGTAAAAGGTATCCGAGAGGATCACGACCTGATAGCTCAGACGCAGGCTATCGAGAAAATCCTTGCAACCTTCCATCGGCCCCATCTGGGCGATCACGGATTGAATGTCCGGCAAGCCCAGTTTGTGCTCGCGCAGGATGTTCAACCGATACTTCATCAGTTTGTCGTAATCCGGTTCGTCGCGCGTGGTGCGACGCAATTCGGGAATGCCGGTGCGTTCGGCGAAGGCGATCCAGATTTCCGGAACGAGCACGCCTTCCATGTCGAGACAGACGATCTGCAAGGTAAGACCCTAAAGATTGAGAACGAAACCGGCTATTGTACAACCTGTGGGGAATTTACCGCTATCCCGGCAGAAATGAATGAAAAACATGCACTTCCCACCGATTGTCGGCCCCGTAACAAGCTCTTACCAGGATGCCTTTCCGCATTCAGTCCACTGGGACTACAATCAACTTAAGTCATACAGTTGGCCGGAGGCATTGATGTGATGCGGGCCGCATGACTGCTTCTTCTTTTTCCGAGAGCCATCTGATGAGCCACATCAGGTTTTGCGCAGCACCCATTGATCTTTCAAGCGCTTATCACTCAGCAAGGCTGCCGCGTGTTGGCTTGGGAAAGTTCAGTCAAGGCTCATCAGACGAAGAGTTGATGAGCTTTCTGGATGACGATGCCCCTGGCACTGCTGACGACCACGAAGCCGCCAAGCAACGCCCCTGGCAGATTCTGGTCGTGGATGATGAGCCACAGGTGCATGAAGCCACGGTCATCGCTCTCAAACGCACCCGTTTTGGCGACCGCCCCTGCGCCTTCCTGCATGCCTATTCGGCCGCAGAAGCCCTGCAAATCATCAACAGCCCGCAGGAAATCCACTTGGTGTTGCTGGATGTGATCATGGAAACCCGGGACGCCGGGCTGCGTCTGGTGCGCAAGGTACGTGATGGCGACATCCGCCCAGGCCTCAAGATCGTGATCCGCTCAGGCCAGCCCGGCTGGGAACACGAAACCCAGGTTTCAAACAACTACCCCATTGATGGCTATATCCAGAAGGCGGAACAGACCTACGAACTGATGGTCGACACAATCGGCCCTCTGCTTCTTGGCAATGCACCTGACCCCTTCCGCCTGCCCTGCTAAGTCGCTTGGCCCTGCTCCCCGTGCACCCTGCATAGGCCGGTTTGCGCCCTCACCTACCGGCCCCTTGCATTTTGGCTCGCTGGTCGCGGCCCTGGGCTCCTGCCTGGAAGCACGCCATCAGGGCGGACAATGGTTGCTGCGCATCGAAGACGTAGACGCCCCGCGCACCATACCGGGTGCCACTGATGCCATTCTTCACCAGCTTGAAGCGCTGGGCTTTTGCTGGGATGGCGAGGTGGTCTATCAAAGCCAGCGGCTGGCGCTCTACCAGCAGGCACTGGATCAACTGATTGCCTCCCGCAAAGCTTTCCCCTGCGCTTGCACACGGCGCGAACTGGCCGACTCCACCCTGGCACCCGATGGCTCGCGGCGCTACCCTGGCACCTGCCGAGATGGCCTGCGCCCAGAGCAACAGGCACGCGCCTGGCGCCTGCGCACCGAGCCAGGGCTGATCACCTGGGAAGATGCCATCCAGGGGGTGCAGCAAGAGGACGTTTTCCGCGATGTGGGCGATTTCGTCCTTCTGCGCGCCGATGGTCAGTACGCCTACCAGTTGGCGGTCGTGGTCGACGATGCCCTACAAGGCGTCACCCACGTTGTGCGGGGCGCAGACCTGCTGGGTTCCACCGCCCGCCAGATCTTTCTGCACAAGGCTCTGGGGCTGGCCGTCCCGGCTTACACCCACCTGCCGGTTGCCACCAATGCAGCGGGCGAAAAACTCTCCAAGCAGACGCTGGCCCAGGCGGTTGATACCCAGGCGCCGGTTTCCTCGCTCTATATGGCACTGTGCTTCCTGGGCCAACACCCCCCAGCCGATTTGGCCCAGGCCAGCCTGCCAGACATATGGGCATGGAGCCACACAAATTGGTCGCAAATCAAGGTTCCACGCGCCAAGGCACTGATCGCCCCGGCCCAGATGCTGCACAATAGCGCCATCTAGACCCGATCAGACAGGTTGTGCCATGAATACCGTTGTCAGCAAGACCGAGTTTCATGAAGGCATCGAACTGATCGTCACCCCACCCCAAGGCAAGGCCCACGCCACCCCTCTGCTGTTTGTGCACGGCGCATTTGCCGACGCCTGGGTGTGGCAGGAACACTACCTGCCCTATTTTGCCGAACACGGCTGGGCCAGCTATGCCCTATCACTCGCCGGGCACGGGCAAAGCGCCGGACGAGAGCACCTAGACCTGATTTCGCTGCAGGAATACGTACAGAATGCGCGCAGCATCATCGCGCAACTGCCCGCCGCCCCGGTCGTCATCGGCCACTCCATGGGTGGCATGGTGGCGCAGAAACTCCTGGAGCAAATAGACCTGCCCGGCGTCGTCCTGATGTCCTCGGTGCCGCCCACGGGGCTGCTGGCGGCGAGCGCCTATCTGTGGGCAACCGAACCGATGTTGTTTGTTGAACTCAACCACGCCCTGATCGGCGGCTTCCCGCAATTTGACACCCTTCGCAAGGCCCTGTTTGCCCAACCCATCGCGGAAGACGACCTGCTGCGCTATTTCACCTACATGCAGCCCGAATCCAGCCGTGCCGTGTGGGATATGAGCTGGTTCGACCTACCCCACCCTGCGCGCATGCACCGCTCCCCCATGCTGGTATTGGGCGCAGAGCAGGATCGGCTCGTCCCCGCCTCGCAAGTGCAGCAGACGGCCAGCAGCTATGGCACCACCGCCACGATCTTCCCCGCCACCGGGCACGGGCTGATGCTGGAATCCAACTGGAAAGACAGCGCAGCCTTCATTGCCAACTGGCTGGAACTGCAAGGATTTTGATGCAGTACTGACAAATTCTGAATTTTGGTGGGAAAATGCCTGACAACTTTACGGGCATTGTGGCCGCATTCATGACTTCACCCACCATTCTGAGCATTGAAAACGCATCGCAGCGCCTGGGGGTGCTACCGGAGCTTGGTGCCAGCGCCGCCTTCTGGGAAGTGCGGCGTGGCGAACAATGGCAGCCGATCTGGCGCCCTTACGCCCATACCGATGGCCCCAAGCGGATCGTCGCCAATTTTCCGCTGATTCCCTGGTCAAACCGTCTCATGGAAGGCGGCTTCACCCTGAACGGCCAGTTCTACCCTGTGGCCGCCAACCGCCCCGACACCAGCTACGCCATGCACGGCACAGGCTGGATGGAGACCTGGCAAATCGACACCCACGGCACCACCAAAATCGTGCTGAGTACCGAGTCGCGCCACACCTGTGGCCACCCCTGGCACTACGCTGCGAGCCAGACCTATGCGCTCGAAGGTGATGCCATGCGCATGAAGCTGGAAGTCACCCATCTGGGCGACACGCCGCTGCCCTACGGCATGGGCTATCACCCCTATATTCTGCGCGCCCCCAAGGACGGCCCGGATACCCGTGTGCGCTATGGCGCAAAAGGTTACTGGGAAGCCGACAAGGGCTTGCCCACCACCCACCACGACACGCTGCCCGCCGACTGGGATTTCAACCAGTTGCGCGAGCTGGGCCACGGCAAGATCGATCACAACTTCAGCGGATGCGATGGGCATATGCGCATGGAGCGCCCGGACATCGACCTGCGCCTGGATTGGCAGACTATTGCCCCGGCAGGGCTGGATCTGGCGATCGTCTTCCGCCCCGAACATGACGAATGGTTTTGCTACGAGCCTGTCACCCACATCACCAACGCATTCCATCGCCCCGGCATGCCCGGCCTGCGCCTCCTGGAAAAGGGCCAAAGCATGACGCTGGAAGTCGTCCAAACCCTGTCGCATATCGATTGATAGCGACCACACACTGCATTCATTGACCGGAGAAGCCATATGAGCACGGATCACACCATCCTGAGCATCGAGAACGGCGAGCAGCGCCTGGGATTGCTGCCTGCGCTAGGCGGCAGCGTCGCCCATTGGGAAGTCAAGCGCGACAACGGCTGGCAAGCCATCTGGCGGCCCTTTGAGCCAACCACCGATGGCCGCCGCGTGGTGGGCAACTTCCCGCTCGTGCCGTTCTCCAACCGCATCACCGGCGGCGGTATCACCGTGGATGGCGTGTTCTACCCGATGGAACGCAACCGCACCGACAATGCATTCCCCCTGCATGGCAATGGTTGGATGCAGGCCTGGAACGTCGTCGAGCACAACACCAATGTCATTGAACTCGCAGTTGAGTCGCATCAACACCACGGCTACCCCTGGGACTACACCGCTCGCCAGCGCTACAGCCTGGATGGCAATGTGATGACCATGCGCCTGGAAGTCACCCACCAGGGCGAACGCCGCATGCCCTACGGGCTGGCCTTCCACCCCTTCCAGTTGCGCGGTGCAAACCCCGAAGGCCCCAAGCTGCAATTCAAGGCCGATGGCTACTGGATCGCCAACGAGCAATGCATTCCGCAATCGCACAGCACCGCGCTACCGGCTGACCGAAATTTCAATGTCATGCGTCGCCTGGGCAATGGCCACGTCGACAACAACTTCACGGGCTGGGACGGCCGCATGGCGATGGAGCGTGATGACATTGATCTGCGCATCGACTGGCAGACCACCGAGCCGGGTGACATCCATCTTTCCGTCCTGTTCCGCCCGGAAAATAGCCCGTTCTTCTGTTTCGAGCCCATCAGCCACATCACCGATGCAGTCAACCGCCCCGGCATGCCCGATCTGCGTCTGTTGGAAAAGGGCCAGAGCATGGCACTGGAAGTGCGCCAAACCCTCTCGCGCCTGAAATAATCCAGGAGCGTCGCCACACGCCAGAGCAGCCCATTTCATTGTCATTCACATGAAGCAGGCTGCTCTGCTTTGCCACGCGGCTCAAAGTCCTAATTATCACAGGTCACATCTGTTGCGTCCTTCGTGGTGGCGGGNATGATGGAGTGCCTGACCAATCTCCCAAGGCCCATTGCCATGCTCCAGCGCCAGCAGTTTGAACTCACCCGCGAATACATCGAACTGGACAGCCTGCTCAAGCTGCTCTCCATTGCCTCATCGGGCGGTATTGCCAAAATGATGGTGGCCGAGGGCATGGTGCAGGTCAACGGTGAAGTTGAACTGCGCAAGACCCGCAAACTGCGCGAAGGCGATGTGGTGGTTGTGGAAGACTACGAAATCCACATCACACACTCGGCATAAATCAGGCCAAACCCAGCGCCCGCTGATTGGACAGATAGATGTTGTCTGCCTGCAGGCATTCCCCCTTCGCCACGGCATCAATCCACGCCTGCGTGCTCACGACAGCGGCGAAACCTGTGTGCATCACCACGGTAAATACGCGATGGATTTCTTCTGCGCTGGCACTCCCCATTGCATTGGCATAGGGGAGTGAGCCTGCTGCATCGTGCAGCAACTCAACATTCCAGCCCTCGTGTTTGGCTTGGCGCACGGTTGAATCGTCGCAATTGTGCGTCATGTAGCCGATGATCGTCAGCGTATCAACATCATGGGCGTGCAACCACTGGCTGAGATCCGTACCGGAGAGCGCGCTGGCCTTGGTTTTGCTCACATAATGACCATGGGGACGACCAGCCACCACCGGGTGGAATTCCGCTCCAATACTGCCACGCGCAAACAGCGGCGCGCTCTCAGGATTTACATGCTGCACGACCACAACAGGAATACCTGCTGCATGGGCCGCATCCATGGCCCACCCGATGTTGGCAAGTGACTCCTGCACATCCGGGTATTCAATCCGCAGATTGCCGGTCACATATTCATTTTGCACATCAATCACAATCAAGGCACGTTTTGGTGTAGCAGACATACAACCCTCCTGTCGAAATCAAACGCTTGGCGATGAGGAGATTCTCCATTTCTCATCCCTAAGCGGATAGTGACCCGATTGCCAATAAGCGCTAAGATCGGGCCAATCCTTTTCGTACGCCAAACATGCCCGCCCATCGCCTTGCCGTTGTCGCCTTCGACCGCATCAGTGCTTTTCACCTCACTGTTCCTGGGCTGGTATTCGCTCAGGGGGAGCGCTTTGGTGCGGAATTTGACATCCAGGTCTGCGCCTGCGAGCCCGGCCCGCTTCACACCGATGCGGGCTTTGCCATCGTGGTGGAGCATGGCTTGGAAGCCATTGCCACCGCCCAGACAGTGGTGGTGCCAAGCTGGTGCTCACCACGCGAGGCGCCCCCTGCTGCACTGCTGGAGGCGTTGTGCGATGCCCACACGCGGGGTGCGCGAATCGTGGGTCTGTGCCTGGGCGCCTATGTATTGGCAGCCGCAGGCCTGCTTGATGGGCGCCGTGCCACCACGCATTGGGCCTACGCCCAGGATTTCGCCCAGCGCTTCCCAAAGGTGGAAGTCGATGCCAACGTGTTGTATGTGGATGAAGGTGATCTGCTGACCTCGGCAGGCACGGTGGCAGGTATCGATTGCTGCCTGCATCTGCTGCGTCAGACGCATGGTATGGAAATCACCAACAGCGTGGCACGCAGGCTGGTTACCGCTCCCCACCGCCAAGGCGGGCAAGCCCAGTTCATCGAGCAGCCGCTCCCCGCTACCGCTGGCGACGCACGCCTGGGCGAACTCCTGGCGTGGGTCCGCCGCCACCTTGATCAGCCCCACAGCCTGGATAGCTTGGCTGCGCGTGCCTTGATGAGCCGCCGAAGCTTCACCCGCCACTTCCGCCAACTCACCGGCACAACGGTGGGGGACTGGCTTTTGAGCGAACGCCTCGCCCTCAGTCAAAGGCTGTTGGAATGCGGCAAGCACTCCATTGAAACAATCGCGCAGATGTCAGGCTTTGGTGCCGCCGTATCACTCCGACATCATTTTGGCAGAGCCTTTGGCGTATCGCCCAACGCATGGAGACAAACATTTCGAGGGGAGTAAGCCACGCACTCACTGATCGTGATGCGAACTGGCAACAAAAGACACTCCATCGACATAATCAAACAACAAGATAGAGACATAGCCCTAGTAGGGGAATGGGGGGTCAAAGCCAGCCCCACCCTTTTGGACATTCACAAATGGGCTGCTTTTACCCCTGTACTTATACGGTGTTCGCTATCATGAGCGCATGCTGAAACAACCCATATGCCATAAAACAAGGTTCGTGTTTTTTGTTCGCAATCGCTTGCCAAGAAAGCCTGTCGAGCAAAGCCTTCGGCGTCACCTTGGAGAAATTGATTACGTTCCTTGCCACTAAGGTCAACGTCCCCGATAGCAAAAGACTTAATTCCGACTATGGCAACCATAGTATTTTTCATTTGGAACCCTGCGAAATACTTTTTAAAATAGCCAAGGCATTGACATCAGGAATAGGAGACTGTCATGCATCTCGAAGAGCGAACGCTTTCACGCAATGAGGCTGGCTGTGAGGCAGCAGATGCCCCGCGAATTCTGGAGCAGTTGCTCGAATACGCCGATATACGTTTTAACGGCACGCGCCCGTGGGATATCCAGGTTCATCGGCCCGATGTCTACCGCCGGATACTGACACATTGGTCGCTGGGCTTTGGCGAGTCATATATTGATGGCGGCTGGGATTGCGCACAGCTGGACGAAATGTTCACCCGCTTGTTGGCGGCCGATCTTGATGAGCGGGTCGTGGGCTCGGCACGCTGGCGCCTAGCCTTTGCGGTACTCCGCCACAGCTTCTTGAACCTGCAATCGCGGCAACGCGCCTTCCAGGTGGGCGAGCGGCACTACGACGCGGGCAACGATGTATTCGAGTCCATGCTGGATTCGCGCATGATCTACTCGTGTGGCTACTGGACACAGGCCGACGATCTGGAATCCGCGCAGGCGGCCAAACTCGACCTGATTTGCCGCAAACTCCAGTTGCAACCGGGCGAAACCTTGCTAGACATCGGCTGCGGTTGGGGCGGGCTGGCCGCATTTGCCGCTGAGCATTACGGTGTCCAGGTCACCGGCATCACCGTCTCTAAGGAACAACTGGCACTGGCCAGCGAGCGCTGCAAAGGGCTACCCGTGCAGTTCCTGTTACAGGATTACCGCGCCTTGCAGGGTCGCTTCGACAAAATCGTCTCGGTCGGCATGTTTGAGCATGTCGGCCCCAAAAATTATGGGGTGTATTTCGATACCGTCCGGCGCCTGCTCAAGCCAGAAGGCCTCTTCCTGTTGCATACGATCGGCTCACATATCACCACGTCCACAACAGACGCGTGGATCGATCGCTACGTGTTCCCCAATGGAAAAATACCCTCCGCGGCCGAAATCGGGCATATGATCGAAGGGCGCTTTCTCATTGAGGACTGGCACAATTTCGGCGCGGATTATGATCGCACACTAATGGCCTGGATCGCCAAATTCGAGCACAACTGGCCCACGCTCGCACCACGCTATGGCGAGCGTTTCCGTCGCATGTGGTTGTATTATCTCAAGTGCAGTGCGGGTTTCTTCCGATCTCGCCAAGGACAACTTTGGCAGCTTGTGCTCGGTGGGCGAGAAAGAAAAGACATCTACCGCTCCGTGCGCTGATATCGGCGCACTACCGATTAGCTTTTGCGCTCAGGCAAAGTCATCAGGCGGCCGCCACGTTTGCGGGACGTCTTGGTCAGCGCAAGCAGGCCACCCGATGGCCCGCCGCCATGGGCATGGCTGATGGCGCAGGCCAGGGCATCCGCCGCGTCGGCCTGCGGGTCGCCGGGCAGTTGCAGCAGGCGCTTGACCATGTGCTGCACCTGTTCCTTGTTGGCTTTGCCATAGCCCACCACAGCCTGTTTGACCTGCAGCGCGGTGTATTCCGACACGGGCAGATCGCGGCTGACCAGCCCGCAGATCGCCGCGCCACGCGCCTGCCCGAGCAGAAGCGTGGATTGTGGATTGACGTTGACGAAGACGATTTCTACCGCAGCTTCGGCAGGGTGGTAGGTATCCACCACTTCCTGCACCCCGGCAAGGATGACCTTGAGCCGCTCTGGCAGCGTGCCATTGGGTGAGCGGATGCAGCCGCTGGCCACATACTGGAGCTTGGTGCCAACCCGGTCGATCACCCCGAAACCGGTGATGCGCAGACCGGGGTCAATCCCCAGAATGCGCGTGGGCGGCAGCTCCAGCGGTTTGCTCATCGGCTAGATACGGCGAAAAACCAGATCCCACACACCATGCCCCAGGCGCAGGCCGCGCGCCTCGAACTTGGTGAGCGGGCGATAATCCGGCTTGGGCGCATAATCCGCTGCGGTGTTTTGCAGCAGGGGTTCGGCGCTGAGCGTTTCCAGCATGAACTGGGCATATTCCTCCCAATCCGTGGCGCAGTGCAGATAGCCACCGGGGGCGAGCCGCTTGGCGAGTTCGGCCACAAACGCGGGTTGCAGGATGCGCCGCTTGTGGTGGCGCTTTTTCGGCCAGGGGTCGGGGAAATACACGTGCACCCCGGCCAGCGAATCCGGCGCGATCATGTCGCGCACCACTTCGGTGGCGTCATGCTGCATGACACGCAGATTGGTGAGTTTCTGCTCGTCAATCAGCTTGCACAGGTTGCCCACGCCGGGGCCGTGCACTTCGATGCCGATAAAATCGGTATCAGGCCGGGTCGCCGCAATCTTCGCGGTGGTGTCGCCCATGCCGCAGCCGATTTCCAGCACCACGGGGGCCTTGCGTCCGAATACATCTGCATAATCGATGGGCACCGTGCGATACGGGATGGCGTAGCGCGGCAACAGTTCATCGATGTAGCGCTTTTGCGCGTCCGACATCCGCCCCTGGCGCAGCACGAAGCTGCGGATAGGCTGCCGTGAGAAACGGCCGGTGGGCTCGCCACCGGCATCGTCGTCATGCTCTTGCTCAGTCTTGTGATCGTGCTCGTTCATGCAAGCGCTCAACTTCCAATCAAACCTGTCGTCGGCGAGCTGGGAGCTGCCTCGTAATACTTACGTGGCATACGTCCTGCCAGATAGGCGTCCCGCCCGGCTTCAACCGCCTTTTTCATGGCGCCCGCCATGCGCACGGGGTCTTGTGCCTTGGCAATCGCGGTGTTCATCAACACGCCATCACAGCCCAATTCCATGGCAATGGCGGCATCGGAAGCCGTGCCTACGCCTGCATCCACAATCACCGGCACCTTGGCCTGATCAATGATGAGCTTGAGGTTCCAAGGATTCAGAATCCCCATGCCGGAGCCGATCAACGATGCCAGCGGCATCACTGCGGCACAGCCGATCTCTTCAAGCATCTTGGCCTGGATGGGGTCATCCGAACAGTACACCATCACCTTGAAGCCATCCTTGACCAGCACTTCGGCCGCCTTGAGCGTTTCAGGCATGTTCGGGAAGAGCGTGGTCGCGTCGCCCAGCACTTCGAGCTTGACCAGATCATGCCCGTCGAGCAGTTCCCGCGCCAAGCGCAGGGTGCGAACAGCATCGTCAGCCGTAAAACAGCCTGCGGTATTGGGTAGATAGGTGAAATCCTTCATCGGCAGTGCATCGAGCAGACTGGGCTCATTGGCATTCTGGCCGATATTCACACGGCGTACGGCCACCGTGACGATCTGTGCGCCAGAGGCATCAATGGCGCGGCGCGTTTCATCAAAATCCTTGTACTTGCCCGTGCCCACCAAAAGGCGGGAAGCATATTCACGGCCAGCAATCACCAGAGGGTCATTCATGAGCAGAGTCCTGAAAATGAAAGGGGTTCAGCCGCCGCCTACCGCGACGACGATTTCCAGCGCGTCACCTTCGGCGAGCTGGGTAGAGGCATGCAGTCCCTTGGGCACGATTTCGCCATTGCGCTCGATGGCCACACGCTTGCCGGTCAGCCCCAATTCGTCGAGCAGCGCCGCCAAGGTCATGGCAGCGGAGAATTCACGCGATTCACCATTGATGGATATGTGCAACATGGTCGGATTCCTGAGCGTTTGATCGGCGCCCCTTGAGTTTGGGTGGCAGTGTACCACGCTGCTCTAGAACACCGCCGCTACCGCGACATAACCGGGAGGCGCAATCAGGGTTTTGAGTTGCGGCCGGGCCAAGACTTGTGCCCGGCTACGGCTCCACTCCTCCAGCCCCAGCCCCAGGCATTTGCTGCGTGCTTCCATCTCGGCCCACGCCCGGGCAAACGCGATAGAACGGGCTTCGGCATCCTGGTAGGCGAAGCTCGCCGCCAGTTGCGGGTCAAGATAATCGCGTGCCACCTGGACCTGATCTGGCTGGGGTTCAATATAGACGATGTCCACCCCTACACGTGCGTCCGGGCAGAGCGCCACCAATGCGCAATCACCTGCGTAACTGAGGCTGGCGTAAAGCGGATAGCCCTGCCAGCGGGCCACGATCTGCGGGGCGATGTTTCGGCCATGTACGGCAATTGGACTGGAGGCGGGGCCGAGGTAGTCGGCCAGCACCTCTTCCAACTGACGGTGAGCCGCACGACGCAGCCCCTCCCGCCCTGCTCCGCGCAGCAACCAGACTTCCGCCCGTCCACTGCAGAGTGTGGGGCGAGCCGTTGGTGCGCGCAGAGGCAGGCAGCTCATCGCTGCCAGGGCTGTGCAGGCGACCCTGTCCAGGCGGTTTCTGCCGGAATCCGCTCGCCCTTCATCACCAGCGTCAGCGGCCCAAGCACGGCGCCGTCACCCACCTCCGCATCGTAGAGCACGGTGGCACGTGCGTTGATGGTGACCCGTTTGCCAATCACCACGCGACCGATTTTCATGATGCGGTCTTCAAACAAGTGGGTCTGCGGGCCTGACCACGCGTTCAGCTCAGCATGGTCACCAATGCTGACGCAATCGAACTCGGTCACATCGGTGGTATCCATATAGACCGCCTTGCCCGTCTTCACGCCCAGCAGGCGCAGCACCAGGGGCAGCATGGGCGTGCCGCGCAGGAATTCAAGGAAGTTGGGCACGGCAATCGATTCATACAGATTGGTCAGCGCCTCGCTGATCCACACGAAAGGCGTCCACATGGGTGCTGCCCGTGGCTTGTAGCGCCCGATCAGGAGCCACTTGAGCACCACCACGAAGAGGAAGCAGCCCACACCGTAATACAAACCACTCAGCGCCAGATGGATCAACAGCGTCCACCACCGCTCATTGGCCGCAATCGGCATCACGTTCAAGACGATGACATAACCAGCACCAATGATCAGCGACAAGGGGAAGAGGATGCGCATCGCTTCCACCAGCCCCCGGCCAATACGCCGCCAAACCGAGGGGCGGAAAGTAACCGACTCGGGAAAGCCTGCCAGCGTCTCACGCGATGGCAGCAAGAGCGGAGGCGAACCGACCCAGGTTTCCCCCTTGTGCAGAGATTCGCTTGGCGGCGCCTTGGATTGCACACCGATCAGCACGTCTTCGGGCAGCGTCGTCCCATCCGGCACATAGGCACCATTGCCGACAAAGCTGCGGTTACCCACCACGGTATAGTCCAGCGACATCCAGCCGCCATCAACCTGCTCATCGCCGAGCATGACGGCATCGGCAATGAAAGTGTCGTCCCCCAGCGTCAGCATGTCCGGCACCACCCCCATGGCGGTGGAGATTTCCGCGCCCTTGCCGATCTTGGCGCCTAGCAAGCGATACCAGAACGGGGCGTACACGGTGGCATATACCCCGTGCAGCACATGGAGACTGGCCACCTGGATCTGGTTGGCAATCCATTTGCGACAGTAGATGCCACTGTGCACCGGCCAGCTTCCGGCACTCAGACGCGGCAGCACGATCCAGCGGATCGCCGCTGCAATCAACGCGGTACTGACGATCAACACCGCGCTCGCGGGCAAGGCGAGTACCGCATATTCCAGCGCCGAGACAACGTAACCATTGCCTTCCAGCGAGGGCGCCAACACGCTGCCCTCCAAGGCATCAATCAGCATGAAGGCCGGGAACAGCGGCAGGAAGAACAGCACCGAGGTCAGCGCAGAGCCAAACATGAAGTACCAGTACTCCGCATACAGGCGCAGTCTGGATACGGCGGGGCGGGCGGGGAGTTCCCCTTCCCGCACCATGCGCAACTTGCGTGCAGGGGCGCCATCCCACACTTCGGCCTGGCCGATGCGTTGCCCATCGCTCAGGGAGGACAGACTATCCAGATGCCCATAATCGGCGATCTCGGTATTGCCCTGCATCACTGCGTAAGAGCCCACGTAGCCTTCGGCACCGATCTTGATCGCCCCCACCACCATCATGCCGCGCTCAACGCGAACGTTCTCCAGGTGCGTAGTAGAGCCAATGCTGGCTCCATCACCGATTTCCAGCAGATGGGGCTGGCGGATGGTGATGGAGCCGATCACCACGTCATGCCCGATCTTTGCCCCCATCGCCCGCAGGTAGTTGTTATACAGCGAGGAACCCGACAGCAGATAGGCGGGCGCCACGTGGTGGAGCCGGTCTGCCAGCCACCAACGGAAATAGGTCAGCCCCCAGAGCGGGTAACGCCCTGCGGCAATCCCACGCATCAGCACACGGCTGGCCAGCACAGATACCCCTAGGCTGAACAGATGCGCCCCCAGGAACACCACCACCGAGGCAAACGTGGCGAACACGATGCTGTCGCCGGGGTCGCCGGTAAAGAAGTGGTAGGTGAAGAATGGGGACAGCCAGTTCATGATATGCAGACAGATCATGAATGGAAGCGCCATCAATTGTGCCAGACCACAACTGAGGCGCCGCCATGCTGGGGCATCGACGAAGGCCTGCTGAGGTACGCTTTTCTGCGCCTGCCGACCACGCATGGCGACGGCAATCAAGCCGATCTTGCGCTGGTGGTAGATGTCATGCACGGTCATCTGCACAAAGCGCGGATCAGCCCGCAGAGCGGATACCAGACGTGCCGCCAGAAGGGAATGCCCACCCAGGTCGTCAAAGAAGTCCTGCGACCGATAGATGGCCTGCCCTGGGAAGTAGCGGGCAAGCATGGCGAACAGGGCTTCTTCGATGGCGTCATCCGGCGTATCGCCACCTGCACCCTGCTCGCGTTCGCCAAGCGGGCGCGCAGCCAGCGTCTTGCGGTCGATCTTGCCAGAAGTCAGGCGGGGGATGACCTCCACCAGCTCAAAATGCACCGGCACCATATAAGGGGGCAACTGCTCGCGCAGGCCGCCCCGCAGCTTGGCCACCGTGGGCGCCTCGCCATCACCGGACACATAATAGGCCACCAGTTGCTCAATGCCATCAATCGGCTTGAGCACCACCGCCGCCGTGCCATTGCCCAAAAGCTTGCCCAACACGGCTTCGATCTCGCCCAGCTCGACCCGAAAGCCACGCACCTTAACCTGATCGTCCGCCCGGCCCAGGCAGTGGATCTGCCCATGTTCATCGATACGAGCCAGGTCCCCGGTGCGGTACAGACGCGGCTCGCGGGGGTGGCTCATCCAGGGGTTGGGCAGGAACTTCTCGGCCGTCAGTTCGGGGCGACCCAGATAGCCCTCTGCCACACCGGGGCCGATGATGCACAGCTCACCGGTTTCGCCCGCAGGCAGCAGATTCATCTGTGCATCCACCACCAGCAATCCATAGTTGGGCAAAGGCTCACCGATGGTCACAGGCTCACCTGCATGCAACTCGGCCAGACTTGCCGATACGGTGCCTTCAGTCGGCCCGTAGGTATTGAATACCTGCCGCCCGGGGCACGCCCAACGCTCCACCAGTTCCTGCGGGCAACGCTCGCCCCCCAGGTTGATGATCCGCAGATCGGGTACGTCCTGGCCAAATAATGCCAACAGGGTAGGCACGGCATGGAGCACGTTGATACGCTGTGCCACCAGCGCACGCGGCAGTGCATCGGGGTCGGCGGTGATTTCACGCGGCGCGATCCACAGGCTTGCACCCACGAGGTAGGAGATCCAGATCTCCTCAAACGACATATCAAATGCAACCGAGAAGCCTTGGTACACGCGGTCGCCCTCGCGCACGCCCAGCACCGCATTCTCGCTACGCAGAAAATGGCAGATGGCCCCCTGGTTGATCGCCACCCCTTTGGGTTTGCCCGTCGAACCTGATGTATAGATCACATAGGCGGGGTGTTCGGTATGCACACCCTGGCGTCGCTGCAAAGCGCCGTCCACCGGGCGTTGCGCCAAATCCTCAGCCAGCCACACCGGGCATCCCGGTGTTTGCAGACCATCGGCCAAGGCAGCAGAGGTCACGATCCCGATGGCCCCGGCATCCTGCAGGCACACCTCGACCCGCTCGGCGGGAATATCCGCGTCACAAGGCAACCAAGCCGCCCCCGTTTTGGCAATGGCCAACTGGGCCACCAGCAATTCCATACCACGCGGCATCCACAAACCGACAATCGCACCGCCACGCGCACCACGCTGCAACAGATGATGCGCCAGCACGTTGGCACGCGCATCAAGCTCCCCATAACTCAAACACACATCACCCGCTTCCAGGGCAATAAGCTCAGGCACACGGCTTGCCGTAGCCTCAAAAACGTCTGCCAATACTTCTTCACGCAGCAAATCCGGGCGCACAGGCCCACGCAGAATGGTCACAATCTTCCTTCATGCACAATACAATGCCCACTGTGTGAGCCGATGGCCGATTCTAACGAATCCCGCCACCTGTGTTGCACCAAATGTCGCAAAAGGGCAGGATCGCCGGTACTTGCATCGGACAGCAAGATAAGCTTACAATGAACGACTCGCGGGCGTCGTATAATGGTAATACCCTAGCTTCCCAAGCTAGAGCCGAGGGTTCGATTCCCTTCGCCCGCTCCAAGAATTCCGCTGCACAAAAAAGCCAAGCTCACATGCTTGGCTTTTTTGCTGTCTGGCCGCTACAAGTTACAGCAGAATCAAGACGCCCACCTCGCTATTGACATACACAGTCATATTCAAAATAACGACCCTTCGTCGTCAACGGCCCTTTTCCCTTCAGCCGAGATCCTTTGCCTACCTCGGCGCATCGTCGCTCACAGGCCTCACTCCGAGAAATGGGTGCGGGCAAAAAATGAGCAAGCACCAGCGTGACAACCGGGATAATCAAAAACACACTTGTGATTATGAGCTTTAGCCTAATGGGGACCTTAACGGTCGCTGTATTTGCTTTATGCATATTTTGTTTGCGCATGTTAGCTACCGCCCACTTCTGGCTGAACCCAATCTATTGATATTGCTCTCGCATCGCGCCCCCGTCAAACCTCACTTCGGTGGCAGATTCAACCGTTGGAACCACCGCCTGCGGCCCAATTCCCTGGACACACAAGAACTTCGAACAACCACACTTGGCTTCGCATTATCGAAGCCCCACTCCACCAGTCCGTACAAACTCTTGACCAGCACTTTGAACAGAAATCGACAACATGGGTGACGCGATGTCTGGTGAAAAGACGGAATAGCCAACAGACAGTCAACTTGAAGACATCCGGCGAAGTGGCAAGTCGATTTCAAATGAAAACCATGGGGCAATTCTGCATGGGAATCGGTATTCAATTTGAAGGAGTCATGCAATGGGCACGCGTTATCGGATTTTATTCAGGGGCACAATTCAAGAAGGCTACGATGTTGCGTTGGTACGCAAACTTGCGGCCTTTCGCCTCAACGCATCACTTGCAAAGATTGAGCGCCTGTTCACCGGGCAAAAGGTCTTCATCAAAGGCGGCCTTCCCAACGAGGAAATCGCCAATCAGTATGTTGCCGAGTTTGCCAAACTCGGCATGATCGTGTGGGCAGAACCTGAACCTCAGACCGAAAAACCCCATGCCATGACCACACCGACTTCCGTCAAAGCTGAAAGTCAAGGTGTGTTTGCGCTGGGTTCAGGTTATCTGGCTCATCCTGCCGCAGACCACAAGAAATGCGAGAAATGTCCTGTTCATACCACGCAAGTAGCAGGAGAGGCGCTTTATCCACAAAAGACAACGCCTAACGTTGCGTTGGCAGAGCAGATATTGAGCCTTAGGACATCGCTTGACAAACTGCAACGCGCCCGTGAATCAGGTATGCATATGAGTGCATTGCGACGGGGCGGCATTTGGCCTGAAAGCAAGAATGCACCGTGCTAAGCACGGCAGACTGGATACTTGTCGTCTCCGCCGGGGATGACGGAGACGACAAGCCTGGTGATCAAGCAGAACCAAGCGACACGGTGAGAACGCGCCATTCACTCGTGATGACGTCTGCAAGCAGCGTTGCAGCCTTGACTTGAACCGCACGGATTTCATGCTTGGGCAGAAGTAGGTTGATTGCCGCGCCGGGGGTGGCATAATCGCCCGTGTAGTTCAGTTCCAGGGTAATGGTCGTGGCATCAGCCATGACATGGATTTTCCAGAGCCCGAAGTGTTGTGAACGATAGTTCTGGCTTTCGCCATCATCTTCAAAGAACTCGTCGCTGAAGGCCCCAGTCCCCAGGGGTGGGAAAACCGCGAAACCGCGCTGCTCTTCATGCGACGGAGCAAAGTGCCTTTCCGCAAGGTCAAGCGGGATGGCGCTGGCTTCCCGCACGAGTAGCGGTGGGCGGTCCCATGGCGCAGGCAGCGTAATGGTCTGCCCGCCCAGGAAATGGTCGCCACTCCAATAGTCATACCAGTAGCCACTCTCCGGCAGATATACCTTTCTCTCGCGCTGTCCGGGTTCGACAACCGATGCCACCAGCAACTTGGCGCCGAGCATCATGTCGTCATTTTCTTCAAAGCACTTGTCATCGTGCGGAAACTCATAGAAGGTCGGACAGATCATCGGCTCGAAACGGGTGTGCGAGCGCCACAGCAAATCGTACAGATAAGGGGTGAGGCGGTAGCGGAGCTTGATCAGGCTGCGGATATGCGCGGTGATTTCCGGATACATCCAGGGTTCGTTGACGGTCTTGTCATCGTTCCAGGAATGGATGCTGAAGCGCGGCAGAAAAATCCCGTGTTGTACCCATCGCAAGAAGAGTTCAGGCTCTGGCGCCGGGCCAGCAAAGCCACCGATATCGTGGCCGGTGTTCGACACCCCGGAGATTGCCAGACTCAACCCCATGCGGATGTTGTAGCGCAGCGTCTCCCAGGACGTGAAGTTGTCGCCAGACCAGGTTTGCACATAACGCTGCATCCCGGCAGCCCCGGAACGCGAGATCAGGAAAGGACGCTTGCCGGGCGCATGTGCGCTTTGTGCCTGATGTGATGCCATCAACATCAGCATGGTTTGCAGTGGCTTGGCTTCGCGGGCCCGCCGAGGCGTGCCGAATCCATGAGCGAGAGGCTGGTCACTCCAGATCTCGAACTCGTTGTTGTCGTTCCAGGTGGATGAGATGCCGTACTTGAGCAGCGCCTCAGTCACGCTGGCTTTCCACCAGTCGAAGGTATGCGGATTGGTAAAATCGAGATAGGAACCTGTTTCGTCCCAGAATTGAACTTGGGCAGGGGTACCATCTGGATTACGCACAAAGAGTCCGGCTGCAGTGGCCTCGTCATAGCGGGGGTGATCTCGCAGCAGGCAGGGCTTGATGTTGGCACAGAGTCTTACACCATGCTCCAGATAGTGGCGGGCAAAGCCCTCTGGATCGGGGAACTTATCCTGATTCCAATTAAATACATAGCGCTTGGCACCGATAGAGGTATAGCCCGATGACAGGTGGAAGGAATCACATGGAATATCGTGCTTCGTGCAACCCTCCAGAAACTCGTTCATCCGCTCCTGCGCGTTGGGTGCGTCGGTATAGGTCATGGTAGAGCCTGAATAACCCAGCCCCCATTTGGGTGAGAACGTGGGGCGGCCGGTCATCCATGTATAGCGCTGTGATACCTCGGCAGGGGTCGGCCCTGCGACGAAGTAGTAATCGAGGTCGCCATAGTCAGCGCAGAAATAACGATAGTGCCCGTGGTAGTTGTCCAGCTCGCGCCCCATGTCGAAAGTACAGTCCGACAGGGTGTCATAGAACAAGCCGAAGGCAACTTTCTGCTGGCGTTTCCAAGTCAGGTAAAACGGAATATGCTTGTACAGTGGATCGGTTGTACGGGCACTATAGCCCATGGGGTCAAGGTTGCACATGCGATAGCTCTTGCCCAGGCGATTGGCTTCGCCGGCCCGCTCCCCCAGGCCGAAATACATTTCGTCAGCTTCGCGCTTGAGGTAGTGGTAGACCTTCTCATCCCACCAGCCAAAGTTGTAGCCCTGCGTTGCGCGATCACTGGCAACAAGCTGCCATGCGCCGTGGGCATACACCCGCCATTGGCAGAACAGACCATCCAGACGAATTGTCAGGCGGACTTTCTTCGTCATGACACCGAGGCTCTCTGCCGTATGCTCAAAATGAAAGGCAGGTAGGCTGAATCCGCTGAGGTCGAAGCGGTCTCGCCCACTCACGGCCACATCTTCCTGGCCGGGTGCAATCGCCCATGTTTTGGGGAAGCGAAGGGTTCCGCCGGGTAACACCATCACCCGGATGATGTCTTCCTCCAGCACAAAAACGTGCGCAAGATGACCTTCCGGGCTTGCCAGTACGAGGTGATTGCCTTCACCGGACTGCAGAGAAAACAGGGGAGGGTTTGACATTGACATGTTAATATTTTCTTCCGGCACTCGGAGGTGCCTGATAGGCAGGCTGAGAGGGAGTCCCTGCCATCCCAAGGAATGACAGGGGTATTTTTCAGGTTCAGGCGTTCACCGACTCGCGGTTACGCAACAGGGAAACGACGATGATGGCGCCCAGGATGTCGAAAACCGTCAGGCATACGAACAGTGGGTTGTAGCCAATCTTGGAGGCCAGCGCACCCACCACCAGGGAGAACGAAAGGCCACCAATCCAGGACACCATCCCGGTCATGCCGTTCGCAGTCGCCAATTCATTGGGCTTGAAGACATCGGTGGACAATGTGTTGAGCAATGCCGATATCATTTGGTGTGCAAAACCGCCCAGGCAGAATAATGCGATTGCGCTGTAGGGGCTGCTGACCAGGCCGATGCAGCCTGGGCCGATCATGCATACGGCCCCCAGCACCACCCCGGCAATGCGTGAATTGATCAGCTTGAACTGGAAGTGTTTCATGAAGAAGGGAGAGAGATAACCGCCAAGAATCCCGCCAAGATCCGCCGTCAGGAAAGGGAGCCAGGCAAACAATGCGATCTGCTTGATATCCATGCCGCGCTCGGTCGATAGGTAAAGCGGAATCCAGAAACTGAAGGTCTGCCATGCGGGTTCGGCAAGGAAACGGGGCAGCGCGATGGCCCAGAATGTCCTGGTGAACACGATATCCTTGAGCGCAGGTTTTTTCTGGGTCACCGGCTGGGCAACTTGGCCGCTCAGGATGTAATCAAGCTCGGATTCGCTGATCAGCGCGTGTTCCTTTGGCGAGCGATAACAGAAATACCACAGGGCGGCCCAGGCCAAGCCCATGATGCCGGGCACCACAAACGCCCAGCGCCAGGAGCTTTGCAGCGCCACGAAAATGATCAGTGGCGGGGCCAGCATGGCGCCCAGCGAGGTGCCCGCGTTAAACCAACCGACGGCGACCGAACGCTCCTTGGCTGGAAACCATTCTCCAACGGCCTTGATACCCGATGGAATGGCGGCCGCCTCGTTCAACCCGAGCAAACCCCGGAAGAACGCAAGCCCCTGCCAGCTATTGGCCGCAGAATGCAAAATGGATGCGAGCGACCAAAACACAGCAAACAATGCAAAACCGACTTTAAGGCCCAGGAAGTCGATAATGTAACCGCACACAGGTTGCATCACGGTGTAGGCCAGTTGGAATGCGCCAACCACGTAGGAATATTCCTGCGTCGTAAAGTGTAGCGTCTCCTTCAACTGCGGGGCCATGACCCCTAACGAGTTGCGCGCCAGATAGTTGATGATGGTGCCCAGGCAAATCAGCCCGATGATCCACCAGCGTAGTCCCTTGAGTTGTTTCATTATTGCCGCCGTTTGATCGAGAAGTAAAAAAGTGCCGCCAGGCATTTGAAAAAGGCTTCGGGATGACCGGCGTTCCAATTGAAACTATGGCAAGTCCAAAAGTAGTGCCCTCCTGCCATGCCCGCAATCAGAATCTATGCAATTTTTTGCATATAATGAACAAATGACCACATATGAATTACTATCTATCTGAAGTGGTGCAAGTTATTTTCATGCAATTCTTTGCATAAGTAGTTTCCCTTAGAGGTGGAACATGAACAGCAGATTGAAGGTTCGGGAGATTGCAGAACAGACGGGGCTATCGACCAGCACTGTGTCTCGGGTACTGAGCGGCAAATCCAACACAAGCGCCCAAGCCAAGCAGAGGGTGCTGGCGTGCGCCAAGCAGCAAGGCATCCTGAGCAACATCACGGATGGGCGCCTGCTTTTTAACACCCTGACCATCTTTGCCCCCGCCCGTGCATTTGATTTGCGCACGGACATTTTCTATTATAAAGTCATAGAAAGCATACAAGCAGCAGTGTCGGGGAATGACGTAAGAATTTCCTGTTGTGGCATTGAGGAGACTGATAGCGATGCTCCGCTATTCCTGAAAAAGATCAACGCCCCTGGTTGTGAAGCCGCCATCCTCATCGGCATTGACGACCCGCGTATCCATGAAATTGCCGCAGATATCGGCAAACCATGCGTGCTGATCAACGGGAGAGACAACAGCATGCGGCTGGATGTCGTCTCCCCGGATCATCAACTGATCGGAGAATTCGCGGCCAACTACCTTGTCGAGCAGGGGCACCGCGACATCCTGGTCCTTATGTGCCTGCGCCGCAGCACCATGGAACGCCGCCTGCGTGGCATCAAGGATGCGCTTGCCCAGCACGGTATTCCATTCGACGACAACCTCAATCTGGTGGCCACCACCGGCTTTGGTGCCGCCGAGGCCCGCGAAGCCATTTCAGAATACCTCTCGCAGTCTCCTGGCCCACACAGGCCGGACGCGATGCTTGTCGGCGGGGATTTTCTGGCAATGGGCGCAATGGAAGCGCTACGAGAAAGAGGCCTCGCCGTTCCCGCAGACATATCGATCATGAGCATGGACAGCATCAATCTATCCGACATTCATGATGTTCCGCTGACGGTCGTAAAAGTCCCCCGTGACGACCTTGGCCGCGAAGCCATCCGGCTTTTGCAGCGGCGGATTACGCATCCCGATTTGCCCCCATGCAGCGTGTTGCTCAATGGCCACCTGGTGGTGCGAAGCTCCGTCAAACGCCTGCCGCAACGCAAGCAAGCGGCTGTTGTGAGCAGCCGTGATCACGGCCTGTATGAGTGATCACTGCCGGGCCATCACAAATCTATAACCTCTCCCGACTATGCTGACCCCGATCTTTCAACATGATACGTGCAAGGCATCGGCTTGCCGCTGTATCGCTTTTTGCCTGATAAGGGGGACATTGATGAAACGCCAATCGCTCATGGCACTCGGGATTGCTGTAGCACTGAACTTTGCGGGGCTCGCCCAGGCCGCAGAAACCAAGCTCCTCAGCTTCGGCCTGATTACGGATATTCACGTCAGCGACAAGGCCGATCAGGCCCCTACCATCACCGCCAACGCCACGGCCCGCTACTTCACAGGTGGGTTGGCCAAGATTGATGCTTTCACTACCGCCATGAACAAGGCGCAGGTGGCCTTCGTTGCCGAATTGGGAGACTTCACCGACAACCCTGCAGACGCCACCCTCACCTACGACAAGCGTCGTACCGTGGCGCTGGGCTTTGTGGACGCGGCGGAAGCCAAGTTGGCACAATTCAAGGGGCCGCGTTACCACGTCTTTGGCAACCATGACACCGACCAACTGAGCAAAGCCGATTACCTGGCCCACGTCAGCAACACCGGCATCCCGGCAGGCGCCACCTACTACAGCTTCAACCACGGTGGCGTACACATCATCGTGCTGGATGCAGGCTTCAAGGCCGATGGCAACGCCTACTCCGGCATCCCTGCCACGGCAGGCTCGGGCTATAGCTGGGCAGATGCCAACATCCCCGCCGAAGAGATTAACTGGCTCAAGGCCGACCTGAAGGCCAACACCCTGCCGGTGATCGTACTCAGCCACCAATACCTGAACCCTGCCGAGCAGATCGACCCCATGTTCGACCCGGCCCATGCCGTCAAAAATGCCGCCGAAGTACGCAGCATTCTGGAGCAAAGCGGGCGCGTGCTGGCCGTCTTTGCAGGCCACTATCACGATGGTGATTTCCAGCAGGTCAACGGTATCAGCTACGTCGGGCTACAGGCCAATACAGCCTATGGCAGCGATATCAATTATCACAACCAATATGCCACGGTGGATGTACGCGCAGACGGCAAGAAATATCAGGTTGTTGTCGCAGGTAACGGCCTGCAGCGCAACTACGTGATCAATACCGTGTTGCAATAAGCATCACACTTCAAAAAAAGAAAGCCCGCTTTAGCGGGCTTTCTTTATTCTGGAACTGCTGCTAGACGCCAAAAGCGCCCATGTGCATGGTTTCTTCAACCTCATGCATCGCACTGGCGCGCGGAGCCAATTCCCGCATCTCAACCGTTTTGCCCAACTCGGCAACCTCGGCCAGATACCCTTCGCGCTCCCGATCACTTTCATCATGAAATTCGTGGTGTTCCACGAGCTTGAGAGTCCGTTCGCTTGTCATGGCAGACCTCCGTTTCTGGTAGGATGGGGGTGAATCCAGTCTTCAATTTCATGGTAGGCCTATCCAACAAGAATTTTTATCAGGGTTTTAGCCAAAGCAAAAACCCTTACACGCCCGAGCAGCAATAGAAACCAACCTGCAATCAGACACCTGCAAAAACCATCTGTGTTATACGGACAATCCGCAACCGGGAACGCCCTGACCCAGCGCTCTGGCGGGCCGCAGCCTCGCACCAAAGGGATGTGGCCGCCACCCCTGTACGCGGGTGTTTCACTTCACATTTATGACGTTCGTCTTACCTGCATGGCCCAGACGATTCCGTAAAAATTACGGAGCCTGGATGAGCTGCATCGCGGCGTAATCCGGGTCGCCATCGGCGATGCCCGTCGTTCGATGGACGCAGTCGACTCGTTCAAACCAACCGCATAGAGATCAGCAGACGGCAGAAACCTTATGGCGGCATAATGAGTGCAAGTATTTAACAAACGAACCGTAGGGTTTGCATGCGCAGCATGCGAACGCATGACGGTCAAGCCCCCATCAGCGCAAAAGGAAAGCACATCACACAACCAACATACCATATGTATGTCAATCATCCAGACGCGTGCGCAAATGAACCCATTTGCGCATCCTACCCGCTGCAAGCCGCAGCTACTAGCCGATGGCAGTACGGCGGATCATTTATAAGGCGATGGAATGGACTCCCACCTACTTCAACCGAGCGAGCGCGACTAACTCTTGAATTGTATCTCGAATATCTTTGGTTAGTTTGTCGATGTCTTCGCGGTGGGCGTTATAGCGCCTGTTGTGTGCAGATTTATCGCCAATGTCTTTAAGCTTCGGCAGGATCGACCGTACGCTACGCCCCAATGTCCAGCTTGTTTCTTTTAGCATCGCATCAACCAAGTCTCGGAGAAACCAATAATTGCCATTGGAGTCCTTAATGCGATCATTGATCATGTGTGCTTCGAAGCACTCGATGATGAGCGTTTCGAGAAGTCGGCGGAGCATAACCGCACAAGCATCATACCACCCCTTGCTGTAAGTGCCATTTACTTGATTAGCGACCTTTTCGATATACCCACGAGTGCCTCGAACCAAGGCCATGTAAATCACTGGTTCATCACGCGACGGCGCGATCTCTGATGGAGGCTTTAGGACGTCACTCGCGGATTGCTGCAACTCTGCGGCAAGAGCTACAGCATCGCACAACGAGGTTGAACTCATAGCGCTACTTGATATAGCCGCCAAGATGCTTTGCCATGCTCTCAAAAATGCGGTCAATTTGATCCGGAGAGGTATCTGGCGAGATATGCACCTGAACGTCGATGTGAATTGCTGGCATCCGTCTACTGCCGTGAGGCGCTGGTTCTATCGCTTGTGACGATTGCATTGGGGCTGTCTGTGCCTCATAACGAGGCTCAACTGGTGCGGCTTTTGCAGGCTTGGCGGCGCGAGGTTTAGCTTTAGGAGAAGAATCCGATGATGCCTTTTCATTAGCCTTGGTTGGATCAGCCTCGCTCAAAAGAATATACGTGTCAGCAAACTTCTTCGCAGCTCCTTCACCAACTTGGCCAAACTTCATAAACCAATTCTTAATGGTTCCACGTTGATTGTCATTAACCTCTGGGAAGGCTTCAACCAAGTCCTGCGGATAAGTTTTCTGTCTAACCTCAAGACACACCTTGGCGTATTCGTCATCGTGTCTCCAGCGTTCAGCGAGGTCAGTTAATTTGCTGTTTTCATCTATCAACCCAAGCTGGCGCAAAGGAGCAATCACATTCGCTTTTGCGGAGGCCTCCGTCATTTCTGAAAGCGAAGAAATTATCGTTGGAGTAATCGCCGACGGCACCGTCTTCTTGAGCCGATCACGAAGCAGCCACCAGATTTTTCGACTAATTTTTGGAAAAGTTTCACCAGCAGCCATCACATCCCCCTTGATTTAACATGACTGATGACTACGAATTGTAACCGAAAGCTTCATGCGGCGAGCCTCAATGAGCATGACGCGATCCGGCGAAACAACGTCATTGTCACGGTCGGAAATCGCCCGATCGGGCAATCCGGTTCTGTTGCAACGTGTAGGCTAGAAAAACAGAAGGCGTCTCCCTACAATTTCCGAGGTTATCATGCACCTCAATCGCATAAACAACAAGGGTGATGCTTTACTTGGATGGCGAGGCGTCTCATGAAGGCAGACCTTCATTTCTCCAGTGTTGTTGGGAGGCACCTTCGGCTGTCCCAACCTACAACAAAGCTTTTGGCGCAGCAGCCTCAAGGCAACTTCATAGCAAGAGCGCCGTGATCAAGTTCGAGGAATGACACAGCATTCTATCTTCATGCTTTGCTGGAATTTTGTGTGTTGGGGCAAAACCACGTGTAGGGGATAGACGAGGGCAATGAAGAAGAAAATAAAAAAACGGGAAGCCACGCTGTGACTTCCCGTCCCAAATTGAGGAAATCCGCATCAACGGACTTCCCTCCCCCTTCTTGCAAGCTGCAATCGTTCGCCTGTAACTGGCGCCCGATGAAATCCTGTTTCGTTGGGCCGGACCCCCGCTGGGGATCCGGCCCCCTGTGCCACTAAATCGTCGCAGCCTTGAAGGCGCGATCATTTTATTGGCGGTCTCTCCTGGGACCGCCGATCTCCCCCCAACCTTGGTGTGCCCTGGCGCCTTGCTCGACGTGGAGCTCACTCAGTGAGTGGGACGGATTCTGACACATCATTAGCATTTATGAACCTATCAAGTATCTTTTTACTCTTAGACGTTTTCTATAGTCTAAGTAGTAACACTTAAAGATAAGTGGTTTTATTTGTCTGACAAACGGTTTGGGCAAAAAGAAAAAGGCGCGGACCTTTGTCCGCGCCTTTTGAGAGGTTCCCCCACATGTGCCGTCAGGCCGTCATCCTGAACCGGAGTTCAGGGGGTCGTAACTCTAACCGCATCAGGTGCGCCCGATAGAAGGGCGCTCACAACAGCGGCCGTTTGAGCCACAACCATGTCACGTAGACATTGGTTCAAGGAGTATTTGGCCTTAACCAACACCGCAGGGGAAAACTGGTTGGACACCGCGATCAATTGCGCTGTCCTTAAATTCATTATCGCCCAGATTTGCAAAAACTAAAGGACTGAAAACCCGCATTGAAAATGCCAGAAGGCACACTTCAAAACAGCTTTTCCTGCTGCCCCAGCACTTGCTCCAGCCGGTCGTTCACGGCCCCTATTCTACGCTTACACGCAGGCAGATCCAAGTGATTCTGGTGCTGGGCGACGATAGCATCGTGGGCAATATAAAGCGCAGCCATCACCGCCAGGGATTCGTTCCCCGAGGTAACTTTGCCAGAGAGCTGTTGCAATTTTTCACCGACCATTGCCACGGCTTGCTGCAGCGTCTCAACCTCTTCAGCTTTGACCGAGACCTGATACTCGCGCCCCATGATTTGAATGATCATGCTCTCCATCACTCATCCTCCGGCAGGCGGGCGACGATGTCCTCAATGCGGGCAATCGCCTCGGCCAATTTACATGCACTACGCTCATTGTCGGCCTGCAATACGGCGACGCGCGTATGCAGCTCGCGGTTTTCCATCCGCAAACTCTGGTACGCGTCGATCAGTGCGGCCATGCGCGTCTCAAGAATAGAGAGTTCTTCATCCATAGCGCAGATGTTAGAGCCTTGCTCAAGGCTAGGTCAACGCTCATTCGGCATCTGGCCCTGGAAGGCAGGAATGCGCTAATATGTACGCCTGCTTCTGGTGTCCAAATCCCTGTTTGGGGTAAGGATGAAACGGGAAGCCGGTGCGCCAGGCCATACAAGCCCAGGCAATGCCGGCGCTGCCCCCGCAACGGTAAGCGAGATAGGGCCTGACATCCCCGCCACTGTGCTTTGGCACGGGAAGGCGTCAGGTTCCGGGAGTCTTTCGACTCCACTCGCAAGCCCGGAGACCGGCCCGAAGCAACTACGAGGTGCATTGCGGAGGGCAATGCGCAGGCCATATCTCGTGATGGTGGCCCGCCTGTCCCCCTTCTCTGCGCCCCGCCCTTTCCCCATTACCCGTGCGGGCGGCACGGACGGAGTTTCTCCCTGTGTTTCAATACAACTATAAGCCTTTGTCGGCAGCTATTCTGCTGTCCCTGTCTTCTTCCGCCTTCGCGCTGGAGTCTGAGCTGGAGCCAGTGGTCATCACCGCCAACCGTATCGCCCGTACCGCGAGCGAAACACTGGCATCAGTCGATGTGATGACCCGTGCTGACATCGAGCAGAGCCAAGCCCAATCTGTGCAAGACCTGCTGCGTGGCATGCCCGGCGTGCAGTTTTCCAACAACGGGGGTACGGGCAAGGCCACCTCCCTCTTCTTGCGCGGTAGCAATAGCGGGCACACCTTGATTCTGGTCGACGGGGTCAAGATCGGCTCGGCCACACTTGGCACAGCTCCACTGGAAGATATTCCGCTGGATACCGTCGAGCGGATCGAAATCGTGCGCGGCCCACGTGCCAGCCTGTATGGCTCGGAGGCCATCGGCGGGGTGATCCAGATCTTTACCAAGCGCGGCGTGCAAGCGCCCAGCGCCAGCTTTGGCGCAGGCAGCCATGAAACCTATGATGCAACGGCCTCTGGCGGCTTCGGCACTGCCAATGGCTGGGTCAATGCCAACGCTTCGCGCTTCTCCACGCGTGGTTTCAACGTCAAGGACGGCAGCACGGAATCCGACCGCGATGGCTACAGCCGCAACACAGGCGGCGTGCGTGCTGGGGCACGCTTGGGTGAAACGCTGAGCCTGGATGCCCAGGCGCAACACACCGAGGGGCGTAACCTGTATGACGGCAACCCCAACATGACAGTGTTCAAGCAGGAGCTTTATGCAGGCAACCTGCGCTATGCCCCAACGGACAACTACGCCACCAGTCTCAAGCTGGCGCAGAATCTGGATGCCACCAATAATTACAAGGATGAAGTGTTTAGCTCGCGCATTGACACTCGCCGTACCCAAGCCAATTGGCAACACGAAATCACGCTTACCAAGGGGCATCAACTCGTAGGCGGATTGGACTGGCAATACGACAAAGTCATCAGCGACACAGCCTACGAACACGATTCGCGCACCAACAAAGCCGCTTTTGCCCAGTATCTGGCCGACATTGGCGCCTTCAACCTGCAATTGGCAGGTCGCCATGATCGCAACGAGCAGTTTGGCCACCACAACACCGGCAGCGCCGCGTTAGGCTATACCGTCTCGCCTGCCCTGCATCTGCGCGCCAGCTACGGTACGGCTTTCAAAGCGCCTACGTTCAATGATCTGTATTGGCCCGATGCAGGTAACCCAAATCTGCAACCGGAAAAATCCCGCAGCAGCGAAATCGGCGCATCTGGCAAACAAGGTAATTTTGAATGGCAGGCCAGCGCATACAGAACGAACGTATCCAACCTAATTGACTGGGCTCCCATCAGCCCTGGATCATGGACCTGGATTCCGAGCAATATTTCCAAAGCACAAATCACGGGCTTGGAATTAAGCACAGCCTACCAGCTCAAAGCCACGCGCATTGCACTCAGCGCCAATCTGACGCGAGCCGTTGACCGCTCTGGCGGCAGTACCGATGGAAACCAATTGGCATTGCGTGCCCGCCAGACAGGCCGGATCGACATCGACCACAAGCTGGGCAGCTGGACGCTTGGGGGCAGCCTCAACGGGGTGGGCTCACGCTACAAGGAAGTGGCCCACACCACCAAGCTCGGCGGCTATGCCACCACCGACTTGCGTGCGGAATACATCATCAACACAAGCTGGAAACTGCAAACCCGCATCGAAAACCTCTTCGACAAGCGTTACCAGACCGCCTACGGTTATAACCAGGCAGGGCTCGGTGCGTTTGTGACCGTGCGTTACCAAGCCCAATAAAAAAGGAACGATTCCCATGACAGAGAGCGAACGCGACACACGCCATCAAGCACGAATGGCGCGCAAAAAGGCGGTGATTGATGCACACATTGCCGCCGCCGATCAGGCCCAAGGCCTGTTCCTGATCAACACAGGCACAGGCAAGGGTAAGAGCAGCGCAGCCTTCGGGGTGCTGGCCCGGGCATTGGGCCACGGCATGCAGTGCGCCGTGATCCAGTTCATCAAGAGCCGCTCCGATACGGGGGAAGAAGCCTTCTTCCGCGATCACCCGAACGTGCGCTGGCATGTCATGGGCGATGGATTCACCTGGGATACCCAGAACGATACGCAGGATCGCGCCACGGCCCGCAAGGCCTGGGAACAGGCGCAGGCGTATCTGCGTGACCCTGCGATCAATCTGGTGATCCTGGATGAATTCACCTACGTGCTCAAGTACGGATGGCTCAGCGCTGAAGAGGTTGTGCCGGAAATCAATGGCCGCCCCGAGATGCAGCATGTCATCGTCACCGGACGTGCTGCGCCGGAGAGCCTGATCGAGATTGCCGATACGGTCACGGAGATGAATCTGCTCAAGCATGCTTACCATTCCGGCATCATGGCGATGCCCGGTATCGAGTGGTGATGGCATGAAACACTGCCGCGCCGCCCTGATTGCCGCGCCCGCCTCCGGCCAGGGCAAAACCACTGTCACTGCCGCCCTGGCCCGGCAGGCCCGCGCACGGGGTGAGCGCGTGCGGGTGTTCAAGACCGGGCCGGATTTCCTCGACCCCATGATCCACGCCCAGGCCAGTGGTGCGCCCTGCTATCAGCTCGACCTGTTCATGGGCGGCGAGGCGCATTGCCGCGATCTGCTCGCCCAAGCTGCGCAGGAGGCGGACCTGATCCTGGTCGAAGGGGTGATGGGGCTGTTCGATGGCAAGCCATCAAGCGCCGATCTCGCCCGCGCTTTTGGCCTCCCTGTGCTGGCGGTGATTGATGGCTCGTCCATGGCGCAGACCTTCGGGGCCATCGCCCACGGCTTGGCCACATTCCAGCCGGATCTGCAATTTGCCGGTGTCATTGCCAACCGCGTTGGCAGCGAGCGCCATGCAGGTATGCTGTTTGAATCCATGCCTGCAAGCATCCCAGGGTTAGGCTGGTTGCCACGCGATGGCGAGATCACCTTGCCGGAACGCCATCTGGGGCTGCTCCCTGCAGGCGAGCTTGATGACCTGGATCAGCGCCTGGACTTGGCTGCAACCCGTTTGCATATGAATATGGCGGCGTGGGCCCCGCTCACGCTATCCGCACCAACAAACGCATCGCCTCCACAATCGCTGGCGGGGCAGCGCATTGCGATTGCCCGCGATGAGGCGTTTTGCTTCATCTACCCCGCCAATCTGGATTGTCTGCGCCACCTGGGGGCAGAACTGCATTTCTTCTCCCCACTGCACGACGACAAGCTGCCCGATTGCGATGCCATCTGGCTACCCGGCGGCTACCCGGAGCTACATGCCGAACACATATCTACCAACCATACAATGCACCAGGCGCTCGCCGCACACTACCGTGCAGGCACGCCCATGCTGGCAGAATGTGGCGGCATGATGAGCCTGTTTGAAAGCATCACCACGGTGGATCAACATCAACACGCGGGTTTTGGCCTACTCCCCGGCAACAGCCAGATGCAGTCCCGCCTGGCTGCCTTGGGGCTGCAAGGCATCCCCCTGCCTGAAGGCACCCTGCGCGGGCACAGCTTCCACTACTCCCGCAGCCAAACCCCACTGACGCCGATTGCATATGGCAGCAATCCAAACGGTGGGGCCACCGCAGAACCGGTTTATCGCAGCAAGCGCCTGACGGCAAGCTACATCCATTTCTATTTCCCCTCCAACCCTGCCGCCACGGCAGCCCTGTTCGGCTCATGACGATCACCCTCTCCCTGCTCCTTGGCATCATCGCTGATCGCCTGTTTGGCGAGTTACCCCGCTGGCATCCGCTTGTAGGTTTCGGCCACTGTGCGCAATGGCTGGAACAGCGCCTGAACCTGGGCAACAAACGCCATCTGCGTGGCATACTGGGCTGGTGCCTGCTGGTATTGCCGCCTACTCTGATTGCAGCGGGCTTGAGCAAAATATTCCCTGGCTGGGTGGTTGCAGGCATGGCGCTCTACCTCGCGCTGGGTGCTCGCGCCTTGCAAGAGCATGGCATGGCAGTGGCCGTGCCACTGGCACAAGGGGATCTCGCCACCGCGCGGCATCGCGTATCCTACCTAGTCAGCCGGGAAACGGAAGACATGGATGAGGAAGCCATCGCCCGCGCCACAGTGGAATCCGTACTGGAAAACGGTAACGATGCCATTTTTGGCGCCATCTTCTGGTGCGTGGTGGCAGGCGCACCGGGTGTCATATTGTTTCGGCTCGCCAATACACTGGACGCGATGTGGGGTTATCGAAACGAGCGCTTCAATCATTTCGGCTGGGCTGCTGCGCGAATCGACGATGTGCTCAACTTCATCCCTGCCCGCCTGACTGCGTTGAGCTATGCAATCCTTGGTCAGACACGCGTGGCGCTGCGCAGCTGGCATCATCAGGCACCGCTGTGGTCCAGCCCGAACGCAGGCCCGGTCATGGCCGCCGGAGCAGGCAGCCTGGGGGTAAGGCTGGGGGGTGCCGCTACCTACGAAGGCGAAGTGGAACAACGCCCCACGCTGGGCGCTGGCGCTGCCGCAAGTGCGGAAGATATTCCCCGTGCATCCATCCTGATTCTGCGCAGCATGCTGCTTTGGGTGGTGGTCATCAGCGTGGTCGAATCCTTGAGTCTATAATGTCGATAACATCACCCCAGCCCGCCATCCTGTTTGATCTGGACGAGACCCTGGTTGATCGCTGCGGTGGTCTGCGGCGCTTTGCCCACCGCCTCTGGCAGGCACGAAAACCCGATATGGACAAGCAGGCCTTTGTGTCTCTTTTCATCGAAATCGATGAGAAAGGCCACACCCCGCGCCCGGAATTCTTTGCGCGTTTCTGTGCCCAAGCGCTTCCTGATGAAGTGCCGGAAGCCTTGTCAGCCTATTTCTATTCCACCGCATGGCACGAATCCTCGCTGTTTCCCGATGCAGAAATGTGTTTGCGCACGCTACGTGAACGGGGCTACCGCATCGGAATTGTCAGCAATGGCACCACGGGAACGCAGAACACCAAAATCAAGTGTTCAGTATTGCCAGAGCTGGTGGACAGCATCGTGATCTCGGAAACAGTTGGGTATGAAAAGCCTGATCCGCGCATTTATCAACATGCGCTCTCCGAGCTGGGCGCTGAGACCCAAAGCACTTGGTTTATAGGCGACAACCCCGAGGCTGACGTACTCGGAGCCCATGCATCAGGCATCACGCCCATCTGGATCGAACGGCATTTGGCTTGGCCGGATCATGCTCCGCGATCCTATTCTGCCCGCATCAGCAGCTTGAGTGAGGTGCTTGATGTATTGCCGTAACCCCCCTCCACCTCAACACGGTGGCAGACTCCGTGCGACGGCGCATGACTTCCGCATCCCACTCCAACATTGGCTGGATCTTTCCACCGGCATCAACCCGCTTGGATGGCCCGTGCCCACCGTTCCAGATGAGGTCTGGCAGCGCCTGCCCGAAGAAGACGATGGGCTGCGCATGGCCACGCTGGCTTACTTTGGCGGGGCAACAATTCTGCCCGTAGCTGGCTCACAGGCGGCCATCCAGGGCCTGCCCCAACTCATGCCACCGAGGCGTGTTGCCATCCTCTCGCCCTGTTATGCCGAACACGAGTACGGCTGGCGCAGTGCAGGTCATCAGGTTGACGCCATCGATTACGTCGAGGCCGCGCAAGCCGCCAAGCATTACGATGTGCTGGTACTGACCAATCCGAACAACCCTAGCGGACGCGTGACGGAGCGCAGCACGCTACTCGAATGGCATCATCACTTGAATGCACGAGGGGGGCTGTTGCTTGTGGATGAGGCGTTTATCGATGCGGATTCAACCCACAGCCTGATTGCCGATGCTCATCAGCCGGGGCTCGTCGTGCTGCGTTCGTTGGGCAAATTCTTTGGTTTGGCGGGGGTGCGCTGTGGTTTTGTGGCAGCGGAACCGGCACTCTTGGAAGCGTTGGCAGCCCAGCTCGGGCCGTGGGCGGTGAGTCACCCGGCACGCTGGGTTGCCCAGCGCGCGCTGGCTGATCGCGCATGGCAGGCCCATGCCACCACGCAATTGCATGAGGCCAGCGAACGTCTTGCCACCTTGCTCGCCCGCTATGGTCTGCCCAGCCAGAGTGGTTGCGCCTTTTTCCGTTGGGTGCGCCATGCTGCACCGGATGCCTTATTCCAGGCCTTTGCCAGACAAGCCATTCTGGTGCGCCATTTCCCTGAACATGGTGGCCTGCGCTTCGGTCTGCCGAAAACCGAAGCGGACTGGCAAAAACTGGAAGGTGTGCTGCAAGAGGTGATGGGATGAGCAGCGCACACACGCTCATGGTGCAAGGCTGTACCTCGGATGCGGGCAAAAGCACGCTGGTTGCAGCCATTTGCCGCTGGCTCACACGCAATCCCATTCGCGTAGCGCCATTCAAGCCCCAAAATATGGCCCTGAATGCAGCGGTAACGGCTGATGGCGGCGAGATTGGCCGCGCCCAAGCCGCGCAGGCCGCAGCCTGCCGGATTGAGCCTACCACCGACATGAACCCGGTGCTGCTCAAACCAAACACCGACGTTGGCGCACAAGTCATTATCCAGGGCCATGCCATCGGCAATATGAACGCTTTGGATTACCATGCCTACAAGACCACCGCCCGTCATGCAGTGTTGGAATCATTCGGACGCTTGTGCGCAGGCTATGATGCCGTAATTATCGAGGGGGCTGGCTCACCTGCCGAAATCAACCTGCGCGCCAACGATATCGCCAATATGGGCTTTGCCGAAGCGGTTGATTGCCCGGTGATTCTGGTGGCCGATATCGACCGTGGCGGCGTTTTCGCCCATCTGGTCGGCACCCTGGAGTTACTCAGTGAGAGTGAGCGGCAGCGCATAAAAGGTTTTGTGATCAACCGTTTCCGTGGCGATATCGCCTTATTGGAGAGCGGTTTGCACTGGTTGGAGGCACGTACCGGCAAACCGGTATTGGGGGTGCTGCCCTATCTGCATGGCCTGCATCTGGAAGCTGAAGACGCCATTGCGCGGGACATGCAATCAGCATCTAAAGAAGGGCAGCGCCTACGGGTGATCGTCCCGGTCACTCCGCGCATTTCAAACCACACCGATTTTGATGCCCTCCGGCTGCATCCGCAGGTGGATTTCCACTTTGTCGGCCCGGACGAGACGATTCCCACGGCTGACCTCATCATTCTGCCCGGTTCAAAATCGGTACGCGACGATCTGGCATTTCTGCACAGGCAGGGCTGGGCGGACGCGATATCCCGCCATCTGCGCTATGGGGGAAAGCTGATCGGCATATGCGGTGGCTTCCAGATGCTGGGGCAGCAGATCAACGACCCATACGGACTTGAAGGCACGCCCGGCAACATGCCTGGGCTCGGCTATCTGGCTATGCAGACTGAGCTTGCCCAGGAAAAACAGCTCCGCAACGCACACGGCACATTGACCTTGGGCAGTGCCGCTGTCCGGGGTTACGAGATTCATGCGGGCGTGAGCCGTGGCCCGGCGCTGGAACGCCCCGTCGTGCAACTGGATTATGGCCCAGATGGCGCGATCTCGCCCGATGGACAAGTGCTTGGATGCTACCTGCATGGCATTTTCGACACGCCTGCTGCCTGCGATGCACTGCTCGCCTGGGCAGGTCTGCGCGAAGTCAAATCCCCTGACATTGCAGCCCTGCGCGAAGCCAGCATCGAGCGACTTGCGGATACTATTGCACAGTATATGGATACTGACAAACTCATGGCCATTCTGGAGCGGCGGGTATGACACTGAAGCCGCCGCCACTGACACTGGCTATCCTGGTCACTGCCCTGGGCGTGCCCCTGGCCTTTGCGCTGGGCCTGCTCTCGGGCTCCTCAGGTTGGGGCTGGCCTGCTCACGATATATTCTGGTTGATCCGCCTGCCACGTGTGCTGGCGGCCTTTGGCACCGGCGCAGCCTTGGCACTGGCCGGGGCGTTGATTCAACTGGTCACCCGCAATCCACTAGGCGATCCGCATATCCTTGGCGTCACCAGTGGCGCGTCGGTCGGCGCCCTGCTGCTGATGCTACTGGCCTCCGGCATGGTTCTGGCACCCGAGTTGGGGGCCGTGGCGGGTGCCCTGGCTGCCATGACATTGGTGTTCGCCCTGTCCTGGCGCAGCATGGGGCGCGGGCTTTCGCCCAGCGCCCAACCGGGCACGGTGGTCGTTCTGTTGGTCGGGGTGATGATCGGCGCCGCCTGTAGCGCGGCAGTGTCCTTCATGCTCACCGTAGCCAATGACACGCAATTGCGCAATATCGTCTTCTGGCTGCTTGGCGATCTGAATGGCGCCTCGCTGTGGTGGCCGGTATGGCTCGCCTGTATCGTCGCCTTCATGCTGAGTTGGCCGCGCTCGCAGGAGCTGGACTGGATTGCCCGTGGGGACGCCTGGGCCTGGACGCTGGGCGTGCCGGTGGCACGGCGGCGGCGCATGGCGATCTTTGCGGCCTGCCTTGCCACCGGCACGGCGGTTGCCACCGCTGGCAGCATTGGATTTGTCGGGCTGGTTGCCCCGCACATCGTGCGCCTCACCGGGCTGCGCCATGCGCGCATGCTGTTGCCATTTTCCGCGCTATTTGGCGGCGTTTTTCTCGTTCTGGCCGACACGGCAGCACGCACACTGGTGGCGCCGACCCAGTTGCCAGTGGGGGTGATTTCCGCCTGCGTGGGCGTGCCCCTGTTCCTGATGCTCTTGTTGCGGAGAAAAGGATGAATCCCGCCTACCCCCTGCAACTCGATCAACTCCGCCTGCATGCAGGCGGCAAACCCGATGGCCGCATATTGATTGCTGAGCTAAGCCTGACGATGCAGGCGGGTGAGCGTTGGGTGTTGCTCGGCCCGAACGGAGCAGGCAAATCCACCCTGTTGCTGGCAGTTGCCGGTCTGCTCCAGCCCAATGCAGGCAACATACGATTGGACGGGCGCAAACTCGCCGACTGGCGAGCCGAAGAACTCGCCCGCCAACGCGCATGGTGTCCGCAATTCTGGCTTGATCCTTTCCCGGTCACCGCGTGGGAAACCGTAGCCTGTGCGCTACTTGCAACCCACCCCGAGCAAGCCGCCTCCGCAGTGGAAGCCCAGGCCCGCCAGTGGTTGAAAGAGTTTGACGTTGGCATGCTGGCCGATCGTGACGTGCGAACCACCTCCGGTGGGGAACGCCAGCGCGTGGCCCTGGCTACCGCCTGTGCCCAAGGCGCGCCACTGCTGTTGCTGGACGAACCGGTATCGCACCTCGATTGGTCACACCAATCCTTATTACAGGCTCGGTTGAAGCGCTGGAGCCAGCAAGGCGGCTTGGTGCTGACGGCGATTCACGACCTGAATCTGGCCTGGACACTTGCGACCCATGCGCTACTGCTCGATGGCAAAGGTGACACGTTGCATGGACCCAAGGAGCAAGTCTTGCAGGCTGAAGCGCTCAGCGCGGCCTACGGTGTGCCAGTGCATATCCGTGAAGAAGACCATACCCGCTGGTTCCGTATCGAACTGGAGCAGACAACATGAAAACAGCATTTTTACTGGCGGCACTATTTTTCAGTGCCATCTGTCAGGCAGCGCCCATTGTGGTCAATGATGACGCAGGCCACCGTATCAGCCTGCCTGCTCCCGCGAAGCGGGTAATCTCCCTGGCGCCCAGCCTCACAGAAATGCTCTACGAGGCAGGCGGTGGTGACACACTGGTCGGAGCCGTGGAATACAGCGATTACCCGCCTGCCGCGCTCAAACTGCCACGCATTGGCAGCAATCAAAAGTTGGATCTGGAGCAGATTGCTGCGCTCAAGCCCGACCTGATTCTGGTCTGGTTCCATGGCAACGCTACCAATGAGGTCGAGCGACTCAATGCTCTTGGGATTCCCTTGTTTTATGTGGAGCCGCATGGCATAGCAGACATTCCATCTGCGCTGCAGCGCCTGGGGCAACTGGTTGGTAGCGACAAGATTGCGCAAGAGGCTGCTACACGATTCCAGGCACGCCATGCCCGGCTAAAGGCGAGCTATGCTCATCGCACACCAGTACGGGTGTTTTACCAGATCGCAGAAAAGCCTTTGCTGACCATCAACAATCAGCAGATCATCTCAGACGCCATTCGCCTGTGCGGTGGCATCAATGTATTCGGCAAGGAAAGCGCACTGGTACCACAGATCTCCACTGAGAGCGTGGTCGCAGACAACCCGGATGTCATCTTGACCGCCCGCTGGGGCGGGCATGGCGAAACGGCCGTACCCGCCATGCAGGAACCCAGCCTACAAGGCTGGCTGAAATTCACCGCTATGAATGCAGTCAAGCACCGGCAACTGTGGTTGATCCCTGGTGACCAGATCAGCCGCCACGGCCCGCGTATCCTTGATGGTGCCCAGGCGGTATGCACGGCACTGGATCAGGCAAGGGGGCAGAAGTGAGTCGCCATCTGGTCATCGGCGGTGCGCGCTCGGGCAAGAGCCGGTTTGCACAGGCCATGGCAGAGGCGCATGCCGGAGACATTGAGCTCATCGTGACCGCTGAAATCTGGGATGCCGAGATGGCGGAGCGCATCGCCAAACACCGAGCCGAACGCCCCGCCCACTGGCATGTTACCGAAGCACCACTGGCACTACCAGAGGCTATTTCCAATTTATGTCAATCAGGTAGTTTTGTACTGGTTGATTGCCTGACCCTGTGGCTTTCCAATATCCTCTGTACCCAGCCAGATCGTTTGCCGGACCAGCTTGAGCGCCTGTATACCGCCATTGAAGCGGCGCAGGGTACGCTGGTCATGGTTTCCAATGAAGTGGGTTGGAGCATTGTGCCGGAAAACAAACTGGCCCGTTTGTTCCGCGATGAGCAAGGACGCTTGAATCAAGGTATTGCGACACGCTGCGAGCAGGTTACCTTGGTGGCGGCGGGCTTACCGCTTCAGCTCAAGGGGGCGTGATGAAACTCGTCATGCAGCATGAACTTCAGGCTTATTTGCTGCCAGACCCGGTGATTGATTTCACCCATCCAACTATTCAGGCCAAGGCGCAGGAATTGCGCCAATACGGCTCAAGCCCGGAAAAGCTTGCCAAAGCCTGCTTCGAATTTGTACGTGACCAAATCGCCCATAGTTGGGACGCACGCCAAGGTCCGCTCACCCTTAGGGCTTCAGAAGTATTGACTACTGGATTTGGCTATTGTTATGCCAAAAGCCATTTGCTGGCCGCCTTGCTACGTGCCAATGGCATTCACGCTGGCTTGTGTTACCAACGCTTTGCCGTTGGCGAACATGGCGCGCCTTATTGCCTGCATGGTCTCAATGCCATATTGCTGCCTAATTTCGGCTGGTATCGTGTAGATGCCCGTGGCAACAAGGCAGGCATTGATGCACGTTTTGCTCCACCCACGGAATACTTGGCCTTTGCGCTACAAGACGCAGCCGAGCGCGATTTTCCGGCCATTTACGCCCATCCGCTACCGATTATTGTTGAAGCCTTGTCGCACCATGCAGATATATTCTCCTTGCATGACAATCTGCCGGACATGGCTGAAATGCCCATTGATCCTTAATCTGATTTTCCATCGTACCGAAACCATCATGACTATTCCTGCTCTGTCCCGCGAACTTGCCACCGCCCTTCAGCAACGCATCGACTCCCGTACCAAGCCTTTGGGTAGCCTGGGGCGGCTGGAATCCATCGCCTTGCAAGTCGGCCTGATCCAACAGACGATTACCCCACAGATCAATGCTCCTCGCATTGCAGTATTCGCGGGGGATCATGGCGCTGCCAAGGCGGGGGTTGGGGCCTATCCGCAGGAAGTCACCACGCAGATGGTGCAGAATTTTCTGGCTGGTGGTGCTTCCATCAATGTATTGGCGCGTCAGGCATCACTTGATCTGGTAGTCGTCGATACCGGCGTGGCTAGCGATATACCGTGCGCAGCAAATTCCGACGTGGATTACGTGGTGGCCAAGCAAGCTTACGGCACCGCCAATTACATTGAAGAAGCCGCCATGAGCATTGCCCAGCGTGATGCGGCAATTACCCAGGGCAAGGCACTTGTAGCTCAATGGCATAAATCCGGGTGTAATGCCATTGGCTTTGGCGAGATGGGGATCGGCAACACTTCAACAGCCAGCCTGTTGACTCACTTCATCACCGGCACACCGCTTGATGAGGTAATCGGCCGTGGTGCGGGACTCGACGATCAGGGGCTGGCCCGCAAGCGTAGCTTGCTGGCACAGGCCGCTCGCCGCGTGGCAGGGCGCAAGCTTTCGGCCCTGGATGCATTGGCTGAATTTGGTGGCTTTGAGGTCGCCACGATGGTTGGCGCCTTTCTAGGGGCCGCCGAAGCACGCATGCTGATCGTGGTGGATGGCTTCATCGTGACCAGCGCGCTCTTGGTGGCGCATGCAATGGAGCCTGCGGTACTCGATTACTGCATCTTTGCCCATGGTAGTGCGGAACCTGGGCATCGGGCCCAGCTCAAGCATCTGCGGGCAGAGCCTCTGCTTGAGTTGGGCATGCGCCTGGGTGAAGGCACGGGGGCGGCTACTGCCTTCCCCCTGATTCGCGCTGCACTGGCCTGTATGAATGAAATGGCTGGCTTTGCCGACGCGGGGGTCAGCGAAGCCAGCCAGGCTTGACGCTGCGTTAGCCCACAGCAGGAATCCCTGGCCCGGCGGCATGCCGTTTTTGCAGCATGCACAGCGCCAGGGCTGCGTCGTAGGTTGCAAAATGGCGGTCAAACAAGGCAAACAGTTCTGTGCCGAGCTTGCGCCCGGCCCCTGCCTTACCAGCTCTGAGTTCATCGCGGGCATTGATCAGCATGGCGTGGATCGCCGCGTGATCGCGCAGGTGGCGCTCCGAGAGCGGCATGGCCGAATCATCCATCCAGGCCTTTTCCTGCATGAAATGTTCTTCGCAGTGCAGCAAAAGTTGTTCGAGACACAGTGGCTCGTCGGCATCTGCCGCCAAGGCCAGACGCCGGATCAAACGTATAGACACTTGGTGAGCATCGTCCATTGCACCCGCCAGTAGAGCGTGGCGTGTGAAATCCCATTCCATTTGCATCATCAGCCTCCATCTTATAGCGTGGCACGAAACCACTTTTGAAATATGGTTTTATACCAACAGCTTAAGTTGTGAAGCCAACTCGCCCATTCGGGTGCAGTTATTTTGGGTTAACGCCTAGCGGAATTCCGTGCTGCATTGCAGCAATATTAGCCTACTGCAGCAATGCCGACACACTTGGGCTGCGAGGTTTGCTGCATCTGGAACGCGAGTGCGGCATCCAGCGTGGTGGAATGGCGTTCAAACCAACGCGCCAGGGTTTCCGTCAGCTCACGCCCGCTGCCAGCCTTCCCTCCCCGGAGGTCTTCATGAGCCTGGCGCAGCAGCGCCATGACTTCGTCATGGTCACGCAGATGCTTTTCCGGGTTAGGCAGGGAAAATAGCTGCATCCATCGGGCCTCTTGTGCGAAATGATCTTCGCAGTGGGCTTGTAATCGGTTCAGGTGATGGAGTTCTTCCTGATCACTGGCCTCTGCCAGTTGATTGATCAGCACTACAAATTCACGATGTGCGCCATCCATTGCGCCAGCCTGCAATGCGTGGCGGCTGTTTTGCCAAACTAGTTTACTCATGATTATCTCCATCTGGGTTTATGGGTGCCAGAGCAAGGCTGGCATAAGGCTTTTTGCCCCTTATTTCCCTACAGCGTAGCAGGCCTTTGCGGGCCAGACTACGCCTTTAGATAGAGTTTTTTGTAGAAAATACGCAGGCACAATGAGGTTTTGTGACAAACCATCCTCAGCGCACATGCGGCACCGCAACATCACGCCTCTATGAATTAGGCATAAACCATGAAGATACGGATATTGCCAATATCATGCAGTGCAGCAACACCCCTCTGTTGTGCACCAAAAATCGGCGCATGGGAATACCCTGATGCCCTCCCGTACTCTAGGGATATTGGAAGGCTTTTACCAAGGTGAGGTCACCAGGTTTGCGCATGGGGACGCGGAAAACCTGTTGTTTTTCACGGGGAGTCCCTTCGTCGGTAATGATGGCGACCTGGGCCACGGTAATGTCTTCGTGGCGCGCGCCCTCTTCTTCCCCATAGAAACCCGCACCGAAATAATTCACGTAGACCAGATAGGTGCCGTGCTGTTGGGATGGGCTGGCAATGATCTCCGGCCCGTAGCCCCCTGTCACGTCAACGTCCAGCGCAGTGCCGTCCCTGGCCTCACGTGCACCATAGAATACGTGTTCGCCTGAGGGGGTTACCAGGTGCAGGTCCAGGTCGGTGCCATCGCTATCCCATGAGAGCACGACCCGCACATGTGGGCGGTTACGGCCCGCATAGCTCTCGTAGCTTTGCACCCGGCGACGCTCGCCATTGGGGCCGCGCACTTCAACGCTGTTGCTGCCCGAAGGGAAGGCGTAAGGACGGGCGAAGTGGCCGTCGTCCTCAATGCGCTGCGGCATGGCCACCCCATTGACCACCAAGGTGGCTGGCGGCGATTTTTTGGGCGCATTGGCGATGTGCCCGCTGATGATACTGGCGTAGGCACGGGCGTTGCGCACATTGACCTTGACTGCCGGGTAGGTCACGGTTTGCATGAAGGCGGCGTCTTCATTGGCGCTGTTGTGCCAGCCGCCAATCGGGGCATCGAGACTGACATTGCCAGCCTGCGCACCAGCCGTAGCCAGCAACAGAAGTAGAGGGAGGAGCTTGTGCATGGGCATTCTCGCTTGAATCCTGCTGTTTCAATTACATGCGCATGGTACGCGCAAGCACCAGATCGCCAATCTTGCGCAAAGGCACCACAAAGGTTTCACGTTTCTCATTCGGGGTGTTCTCGTAACTCACGAATGTAACCACGCAGGTGATGAGCTGTTGTTCATGGGCATCGGGCTCAAAGTTGTAACCCCCTGCGTTAAAGTTGCCCCAATAGTTGATATAGAACAGCCAGGTGCCCGGCATGGGTGCCACGGTCGAGAAAATCTCCGGCCCGGCACCATCGACGCTATCCACATCCAGCCCGCCAGTCTTCATGAGCGGTTGTGCCCAGAAGGCGTGTTCGCCTGCGGGGCTGATCACATGCATGTCGACCTCGGCGCTGGGGTCATCCCAAGACAGAATGACGCGCAGCTTGGCGTGGGGCTTGGAATAATCCGTCTCATAGAACTGGAGGCGACGGCGTTCGCGGCCATCCGGGCTACGGATCTCCACGCTGTTGGACCCTGGCCCGAATGCCCAGGGGCGCGAGAAACGCCCTTGTTCGTCGGTATAAAGCGGCATGGCCGAACCATTGACGATCAATGTGTGAGGCTGTCGGCTTTTGCCCGCAGCCTTGATCTTGCCTTCGATCATGGTGCGAAAGCGCTGGGCGCCCCGGTCCACCGGTGGTTTGGGGTACGCAGCCGAATAGCGTCCTGCATCGTCTGCGAGCTTGCCACTGCGCCAGCCGCCCTGGGGGCCATCCAGCACGATCTCGGCGTGGGCCAGCAGGTGCCAGCCACACAGGCAGAGCAGGAGGAAATAGCGAATCATCAATGCACCTCCATAATCAGTTGCCGCGCCAGCCGTTCGACCAAGACTTCGTCGTAGGCACGCGGGTGCCCCTCGAACGCCAGATGCAGGTATTCATGTGCCAGGGCGATGCGGTCTTCCTGGCTGGCCCAGCCGCGTACATGCAGGCGGTGCCTGTCGGTATCGGCAAAGGGACGTTCAGCGCCGGTCAGGCAAATCGTAGGCAGCGTTTCCGGCTCGACATAACCTTCTTCACGCTCCAGACGATTGCGCCAACGCGGCACGTTGTCTTTCAACCAGCGCTGGGCCTGGGTTGCCACCACGCAGTCATTTTCCTGGCGGGAAGCAATCCCCCCGAGGCTGGCCGCCGGAAAAGCCTGCGCCAGAATGCGCTCAAAGCCCAGGCCCTGCTCGGCCTGCTCACGCGCACGCCGCCATGAGAGAATCCCTGGCGCATCCCGATCTGTGTGGTAGCGGACAGGTGCCCCACGCAAAACAAGGTCGGTGCTCCAATCCGCAATCTGTCTGGCCGCACGCCCTGGTGGACGTGGCCCGACACGCTGAGTCGCGCTGCTGTCGCGGATCACATAACACCCGGCACGACGTTCGGCCTGCTGGACCAGATAACTGCGGGCTGCGACAGCCAGCGCCTGCGCTGCGGCCTGGGGTTGCGAGCTGCCCTCACGCTCCACCACGCGTGCAACATAGTCGTTCAAACCCAGACGCCCGCGTACAACCCACGCCCCCTGCTCGCGTACCAGACGCAATTCGCCGTGAGCGCTGAAAGGCAGGCTGGTGCCTTTGGTGAAGACGGCGAGAAAGTCGCCTTCCAGACGACCTGGCTTCGCTGGCTCGCGCCCAGGCATGCTCAGCACAGCGCTCAGCGGGTAGCGATCAAAAAAACGCACTTCAACGCAACTGGCATCATCGGGCACATGCATCTGGGTCAGATAGTCCTGCAATGCGGGGGCAGCCTTGCGCAAGACCTCAATCCCGGCACCCGTGCCGCCCAACCAGAAAGGGCGGCCATCGGCCAGCCAACCGGCAGCGCCCCCCAGATGCATGCCGGGGTGCTGCGGATCAGGCATGGTCCAAGTTTTACCGCGCAGCAAGCCACCGTAAGCTTCAATGGCGCCGCCTGCATTCGGGCGGGTCAGCACCCCCAGCAGTGTTTGTGCGGATTGTTGGCGGGCTTCTTCAGGGAAGGCATCCAGCGCGGCCAGCAGGCTATCAACCGACACGCGGGTGTCCTCACGCAGTCGGGATAATTGCTGGAGCCACTCCGGCGCACCACGCTCACGCCAGAAATTCTGCCAGGACTGGGTCTTCAAGCTCAAGCGCTGCGGCTCGAAATACAAGCCGCAGGAGCGTTGCAAGGCTTCTTCCCGCCCGATGTGCCCACCGGGCTCACAGCAATACACTTCCTCGCGGTCTTTGCCATGACATTGGTAATCGCCGCTTTCCTTGCGCTGCGCAACCAGATAGCCGTATACAAACAGCTTCCACACGCTCCCCAAGGGCGCGCTTGGCATGACTACGCCATTTGCATTTTGCATACCTTGCAGATCCAGCAGGCTGAGCGTCGTCTGGCCCTGGTCACGTGTAGCAAACAGCGTATTGCCTGCTTGCGGCGCAGCCCAGGCGGATGCCCCCAGCACCAACCCGAGCAGGCCAAACACGCCAATGGCGCCACGGATAGCCGGGCGCCAAGGCAGGCTTATTCGACGACGATATTCCATCCAGCTTTGCCTTCGTTCTGGAACGCCTTGTCTGAGGGCTGATACATGCGATAGAAACGCACGGGCGGCAGGCTGAACTTGCCACGCGTACCGAAGCGCACAAGTTGACGCACCCTCACCGGTTGGTCCAAAGATTCCACCGGCACGCCATATGACAGACTACCCATCTGATATGCCAGACGCCGCAGCGGCTGATAACCGGCCTCTTCGCCTTGCAGGCCCTTGATCTGCAAACCCCAGGCAGTGGCTTCCACATCGGCCCCCGGCGGCAGCGGCACTTCCACAATGCCAAAGCGCTGGAGTCCGGATTTGGAACTCAGCTCCACCTCGTCGATATACAGCTCATCAGTTTTCAGGGCTTGCCCCTGGCGCACCGGCTCAACCTTGAATTGCAGGGTTTCACCATCCGCCACCAGACGATACAGGCGGCGCTCCACCTGCACCGGCAAACGGTGAGGCTCAGCCGCATCGACTTCGTAACGCAGGATGGCCACGGGCGAATCCTTGGCCCCTACACTGGCGGGCACTTCCTTGAGGGTCAGCGCCTCGGGCAGCTTGGCCGCTTCCCAACGCCACAGGCTGCGTCCGCTCAGCGTGGCGCGGGATTGCCAACCCTCCGGCACCATGCCGGTGGGGCGTGCAGCAGGCCCACCCATCACACTCTTCTGCAACCATACCAACGTCATGGCGCGTTCCAGGGTCGGCATGCTGGCGGACACACTTGCCAGAATGTCCCCCGCATCTACACCCTCTGGCGCCTGCCCTTGCAAAAGCAGCAGGGCGCGCACGAAAGGCGAGGTGCTGTTACGTAGCGCCGCGACGGCAGCCGCCGCTTGCGGACGGGCAGGCTGAGCGAGTTCCCGATGCAGTTGGGCCACAATCAACTCTGCCACCTGCAGACCCTGGGTGCTTTCGGGAGCAGCCATCACTAGGCTGTCGGTATCGCGCAAGCGCATGTCATGCAGCTTGGCGGCATCGATATCGGTCTCGACTCCTTGCAACAAGGTCTGCACCGGCTGGCCCATCTGGTGCATCCACCACAGCAGCAGCGCACGGCGCAGCACGGGTTCTTCCGCACCATGCTTGCTGTAGACCTGGATCAGATTTTCCCAATGCTCTGGTGGCAGTTTGATGCCCAGTGCGCGGCTGGCGTACCAGTCTGCAAAATAAGCGTAGCCAGTCAGGAAGGCCGAATCCTTGGTGCCATAGCCCCACCAGCCGAACACGGCATCCGGCCCGGCCAGCGCGATCAGACGCTGACGCTGGGTCTGCAACATCTGGCTGATTGGCTGCGAGTAGATCGTATCCGCCCCGGTGCCTTCGGGCAGGCTCTGGTATGCCAGCGTCAAGGGAATCAGACGCGAAGCGGTCTGCTCCACACACCCCCAAGGATATTCGATCAGGTCATCGGCCACCTGCATGAAGTGCTGGGCGGCCCCGCTGGCAAAGGACACCTGAAGGTTGCGCGCCCCCGCAGGCACTTGCAAAGGCGTGCTCTTGCCCTGCAAAGGAACAACCTGCTGTTGCTGTGAAGTCCAGTTGCCGGACGCCACATCCAGTTTGACCTGGAGGCGGTCAAGCACCTTGCCACCGACGGCCAGTTGCACATCCACCGCACCCGCCACCACCTGCTTGATGGGCAGATTGACGAAGTTCGGCCCCGGCGCCAGTTTGATGCTCTTGCGCTGGTCAAGCCCGCCGCCCGCCAGAATCAGCTCTGCATCCTGCGCCTGCTTGCCACGGTTGAACAGGACGAGGTCCACCACCGGCTGGTCGCTGCCACGGAAGCTGCGTGGCCCAGTCCATTTCACATAGGCAGCCTTGTCGGAGAGGACATATTGGGTCTTCTGCCCAACTACGCCATCAGCATTATTTGCACGCACCGTGATGCGCCAGCGGGTAAGCGAATCCGGCATGACAAAAGAGAATCGAACACGGCCATTGGCATCCGTGGTGAGTTTCGGTTGCCATGCTGCAGTATCCACATCATCACGACGCGGGCGCTCCAGCACCTTCACGCCACGTTCGGCATAGCGGTTGGCTGCAGGTGCGTTGCGCGAATAGTTACGTGCCATGTCGTAGGTAATGAACGACAGGCTGGCCGCAGTGCGGACATTATTGCGACGCACGTGGTAGAAGAACTCAGTGATCGGCGGCGCAATTTCCGGTTGCAGTACATAGATCATTTCATCAACTACGCTCACCACCAGTTGCGAGGGCGCACCCTTGCCATTGAGGCTGCTGGTGATGTCCACATTCACCGTTTCACCCGGCGCATACACGGCACGTTCAGGCTTGATATCCAGCGCCAGAGAAGGCTGCTCGACCACCAGACCGGCATTCGAGAAAACATAATCCGCGCCCTGCGTGTAGAGAACAGAGAAGGTGATGTTGGGCGAGAAGGTATCGCGGATCGGGATACGCACCTTCCATTGCGTGGGCGAAATCTTGCTGACCTGCGCCCAATCGGCCCCTCGGGACAGCAGCGCGTGCTGCTCGACGCTGTCGCGTTCCAGGGTCAGCAAGGCTTCCTGCACCGGCACAGGGAAGGTCACCAGGGCTTCGGCCGTATCACCCGCCTTGAAACGATCCTTGTCCAACACAATTTCCACACTACCAGGCGTGGCCTGCATGCCATTGCCCGCTACCCAGTGGCTGGTGGCCCCCAACAGGTTGCCCTTGGCATCGCGGATGCCAACGGTATAACTACCGGGTTGTGTGAGCTTGACTGGCAGATGCTTGGCACCTGCAGCAATGTCACCACCAATCTTCTCGCGGGACTCCAGCTTGATTGCTTCCCACTTGGCGGGAGGATTGCCCCCCTCGCCCAAGGACTGAAGCGCAAAATCAACCGTGTCACCCACCTGGGTGAAATGCTTGGTGCTGACAAGCTTCCAGGGGTTGGCTCCACGCTCGACCAGGAACTCGCGGGTGATCTTGACGCGATACGCAGCACCGTCGCTGGCCAGTACCGTCACGGCATAGCGACTGGGGTCGGTAGCGGGGGGCAGCTTGAGTGCGGCAACCCCGCTGCCATCGGCAACCAGTTCCTGCTGCTCAAGCTTCACCGGGAATTGTCCGGCATATTGCATCTCGCCATCGACCATGGTGATCTGCTGCGCACGCACGGACAAGGTCAGGTGGGCATTGGCCACCGGTTTGCCATCGGGATAAGTCAGGCGGATCTTGCCGGTGATCGGCTCATTGGTATGCAGATCCTCCTTGTCCATCAGGAGATTGATGTCAAAGTGCGGCTTGATGTATTCGGCCACCCGGAATGCAGCGCCGTACACATCACCGTTGTAGTTGATCTTGATGTCATACCCACCGGCAGGCGCATTGGCAGGCAGGCGGAAACGCGTATCCGTACCGCCATCACCCTTGAAGGCGAGCTTGCGGGAGAATAGCGCCGTGCCATTGGCATCGAACACATCCACATCAATCTGCGCGTCCTGCGCGGCCTTGGAGTGGCGTGCATCGGTAAACTCGCGCCCCAACACCTTGAGCATCACCTCATCGCCAGGGCGATACAGTGGACGATCGGTAAAGGCATACAGCTTGGTGTTGTAGATTTCAGAGTCGTAATAGAAGTTCTCGGAAACGAAGACCCCGCCTTTGTCATCCTGACCGATCAGGTAGGAGCGCTCGGGGCTGGAATGGCTCATCCGGGCAATCCCGTCTCGGTCGGTTTCTGCCGACGCCAGCATTCCCACCCCGTCGGTCCAGCGCAAGGTGGCGGCAGAAACCGGCTTGCCGCTGCGGCGATCCGCCGTCCACACCAGCATCTCACCGCTGGAGGTCTTGGTGATCGCCTGGGTGTTGCTCACAAAAACAAGGGTCTGGGCGCGGTGGGCGCCCACGATGCCTTCAACCAGATACAGGCCGGGCTGGAGTTTGCCCAGCGGCACCATCACGTTGCCCGCAGAAATCGGCATGAATTCGCTGCTGCTGCCGGGCAACTTGGCATCCTTGGGCGGCTGGATCGGCTGGGCCCGCATCACCGGGTAGCGGAAACTCGTTACCAGATCGAAGCCTTCCAGGGGCTTGAACGGATTGGGTTTGCCGAATTCGGGCGACACGTGCATCTGCTCGCCAAACGCAAGTTGAGGCTGGGCCTCGGTTGCAGCCTTGCGCAAGGTGAAGGAGACAATACGCTGCCAGGCCCGGCGGGATTCCTTGTACCAGCGATCCCAGATCTGGGTCAGGGTATTGGCCAGCCCCTCGCCCGCATAGCGCCCCTTGACGCTGGGGCGGTGCAGATTCTTTTGCTGTTGCAGGAATTCCAACGGCTTGGGGACACGGTAGATCACAATGTCCACGCCACCGTAGCGAGCCATCTCACCTTCCTGCGCGGCACCGGGCACCTCGACGCGCACACGGGCTGTGTCCTCGCTCCCCCAGGTTGCATCCGAGAGCAGAAAGAAAGGCTCGCCCTGAATCGGTGCATAGCCACTGGCTTCCACCGTCTGCAAACCGCCAGGGCTGGCGGTCACAGGGTTCTGTTTGGCTTGTACGCCCGTGGCGATCAGGCCGCCAAGAACGAGAACCGATAGATACCTGCAAAATTGGGATTGCCATCCAGAGGTCGCCACCGCGTATCCTTCCATTGCAAGAGATCCTTGATCGATACGGCACGCATGCCGTTATCATTTTCCGTGACAGTGCCGGTGTGGTATGCCACCCAGCCCCCCATCCACACCATCAAATGCTGGTCATCGCCCTGGTCAAAGAACAGCAGGTCGCCCGCCTGGGCCTGCGCGTAGTCTTTGCCCATGAAGCGGCTGTTATGTTGCACGAGTGCTACCGCGCTGGCATAGGCCGACATTTCACCCTTCTCGGTGAGCCAGCGGTTACGCAGCGATTGGCGCTGTGCTTCATTCAACTCGATTGGCGGAGGCAGACTCACGCCGACAAAGCCATTTTTCTGCCGCCACGCATCGTCATGCACCGAAAAGGCTTCTGTCGACGCAAAACGCACCAAACCGGCGCAATCCCGCTGTGTCCAGCGCGGGTTGGGGTGCCGCACCTGCTCCTCAACCAAGCGGACCAGCCAGGCGCGAAACCGCCTCGACTGCTCGCGCCCAAGCTGCGAACCCACCGGCGGGTCCCCGGCCTGCAAGGCGCGGGCCAGCCCCGGGCACGCCAGTGCAGCACACCCGGCCAGGAACATGCGGCGGTGCATGCTCACGCTCACTTGCCCTCGTAACGCCACACCAGCGGTTGCCACCGTAGCTCACCCGCAGGTGCCGCTGGCAATGCGGCGATCACCCCGGGGAAACGCCCCAATGCTTCGAGCTTGGGCAGCAGTTGAGCCTGGGCCACGCCGCTGAAAATGGGCTCTTCGTCCTTGGGCAATACGGCCAGGGCTTCGGTCTTGAGCAATTGGGACAGGCGGGCAGGCGTGACCCGCAGCAGGGTGCGCCCTGCATCCGGCAGACCATCGGCGGCAGCCGGATAACGCTTGGCCGCCACGGCGATCACGTCATCAATGAGCTTGGCATCCGGCGAGAAGGCCACCACGTTCCCCGTGACCGCCAGACTGACCGGGAAATAACGGGCAGCGGAAAGCTGGTCGGCAAGCTTGCCTGCGGCGGGCTTTTCCGTACCGAACGGCGAGGACACCACACGCCGTAGCGTGGTGCCATTGGCGACCTTATGGGTTTCAACCGGGAAGGAGCCACCCTCATGATTGTATTCACGCGCGCCGACCGCTGCCTGAAACACCTGCGCCAGTACGGGCGAGAGCTGGCGGGCGGTCTCTGCACTCTTGAAGCGCGCCATGAAGAGCGGCGTCGCCAAGTGGGATTTGGCATACCAGCACACCCCGGCAGGGCCATCCAACCCGGCCACCAGAGGCGCCAGATCAATCTTCTTGCTGCCGTCTGCGGCCTTGTTCATCACCTCCTGCACGGCCTTCCAGTCTGCGGGCAAGGCAAAGCAGGCGGCGGGTTGGCCGGGTAGTGACTGCCACAAGGGGGCAAAGCCGGCGTTCAAGGCTTTGCCATCGGCCAGCACCTGACTGCTCCATTCCGTGCCGTTGAACTCAAAACCCAGGGCATCCACGCCAGGGAAGAAGGACTGGTATCCAAAAGAGAGGAATTGCGCCCCCAGGGCCACACGATGCCCGTTGGCAGGCACGCCTTCAAATTTGAAACGCTTGGCAATGAAGTTGTCGCCGGGCTTGCCTTCAAGCAGGCCGATGATCTTGTTGATGCGGCCATGGTCCAGCCCGGCCAGGGTATCCGGCTCGGCCATCACCGGGGCTTGGGCATAGGGCATGCCAAAGTCGTCTGACTGGGGTTGCTGCTCGGTCTTGGGCTTTTCCGCCGATTTGCGCTCGCCAAACAGCAATTCCGCATCGGAGAGCACCACCATCCGGTCCCCGGCGGCAGCAAACAGCAGGGTGCGCGCTGAATTCAGATGCAGGGCATAGAGCGTCGTCTTGGTACCATTGATCTTGAATTCCCCAGCGATGCGTAGCTGGCTGTCACTGACTGCGGCCTTGGCAAGGCTGTCGAGTACCTGGGTGAGCGCATTGCGGCGCATGGAGAGCACCCAATAGCGCAACTTGCCATCCGGGGCACGCCACAGGGCCAGATCGGCAGGTTCATCAAGCATGCTTGCCAGAATGCGGTCGGAGATGCGCAAGTCATGCTCAAAGGCGAGACGGCGGATTGCACCATCAACAGACATGCCGGTGTCGGTATGGGCATAGTAGAAGACGAAATCCTCCGTAAGCACATCACGAAGCATGGGCACTTTGAGGATATCAGCAGGCAGGCGCGATAGATGGGCACTGGAAACCAGCGCATCCGGGCGGTCCATGTCGATATCGACCAGTTGGCTACCGCCCAGGTGGGCCCAGGGGCGCCACAGCGCCATGACAGCGGCGACGCTCCCCAACACCAGCACCACCACGACAATCGAGATTTTGGCAACGCGCGACAAGATGTCCCCCTCGAAGCATATGAACGCTGGCTGACGCCCAAAACATTATTCCAGCATAGCGCGTGAGTATAGCCGCAAGAGGTCGCCCTCTTGCTCCACCATTGGTCGGGATTGGGCTTTATGCTGGCCCGTTTATTGCTAAAACGAATCCGGCGAAAGGAAATTCCCCACAAGGGATTCCTGAATCGGACAGAGCCCATTATTCTGTTTCACGCGTCTGGTTTTTTGCCGGATGGATCAGCCTGACGCGTATCCGTATTCCACCTATTGAATGAGCGGAGACCCACTTCATGATGAAGAAGAAATTGATCGCAGTTGCGGCACTTGCCTTATCAGGCAGCCTGAGCGCAGGCTTGGCACAGGCGGATGATCTAGTCGTCAAGATTGGCCATGCTGGGCCGCTGACAGGCAATATCGCCCACCTGGGCAAGGACAACGAAAACGGTGCACGTCTGGCGCTTGAGGAATACCAGGCCAAGGGCGTGACCATCGGCGGCAAGAAGGTCAAGTTTGAACTGATCTCTGAAGACGACCAGGGAGACCCCAAAACCGGCAACATCGTCGCCCAACGTCTGGTCGACGCAGGGGTGAAGGGGGTGGTTGGGCATTTGAACTCTGGTGTGTCGATTCCGGCTTCACGCATCTACAACCAAGCCGGGATCGTGATGGTCTCGCCCTCTTCAACCAACCCGACGCTGACCCAGCAAGGCTTCCCCTTCGTGTTCCGCACGATGAGTAACGACATTCAGCAAGGCACGGTGCTTGGTAAGTTCGCCACCGCCAAGCTGGGCAAGAAGGTCGCCATCATTGACGACCGCACCGCCTATGGCCAGGGGCTGGCCGACGAGGTGGAAAAAGGGGTGAAGGCCACCGGGGGCGCCGTCTCCTCGCGTGAATTCACCACCAACCAGTCGACCGACTTCATGGCGATTCTCACCAAGGTCAAGTCGCAGAACCCAGACGTAGTGGTCTACACCGGTATGGACGCCCAGGGCGGCCCGATGCTCAAGCAGATGCGCCAGTTGGGCATTGCCGCCAAATTCATGACAGGCGACGGCGGCTGTACGCTGGACTTCATCAAGCTGGCGGGCGACGCCATGAACGACAAGGCCTACTGTTCGCAAGCCGGTCTGCCGCTGGATCAACTGACGGACAAGACCTTCCGTGAGCGTTACAAGAAGCGCTTCGGCATTGAAGTCCAAGTCTATGCACCGTATGCCTACGATGCTGCATCCGCCATCGTGGAAGCCATGAAAGCAGCCAACTCGGTTGAACCAGCCAAGTACCAGCCCTTCCTCAAGAAAGTCGCCTTCAAGGGCGCAGGTGGCAATGTGGCCTTTGATGACAAGGGCGACGTGAAGGCAGGCGCCATCACGGTGTACCAGTTCCGCGCTGGCAAGTGGGAAGCCCTGAAGTAAGTCCCGAGCGCTGACTCATCAGCTAGGGCGACGCATCCCCGGCGTCGCCCGCTCTGCGTAATCAAAATCAAACGAATCATTAATTCGTCCTGGCAGACATCGCCAAAGTCCGCACTTCAAGAGATAATGGCTGATTTACTCCGATTTCGGGGTTCATGCAGCCTTGGCTGCATGCTTATGCTGCGCTAGGCGTCGATGCCAAGTCATTGATCCTGCCGCGCCGTGGAAGTTCCATTCCGGCGCGTCTATATCTATTGGCACCAAGCGATGCGCTCGTTTTGTACAACTTACTGACTCAAGTTACGCCGACTCTGAATACTATGGAAACTCTGCTACAACAGATCGTCAATGGCTTGGTGGTGGGCAGCGTGTATGCGCTGGTCGCGCTGGGCTATACCATGGTCTACGGCATTCTCGGCCTGATCAATTTTGCCCACGGAGATGTGCTGATGGTAGGTGCGCTGGTCGCCCTGCAAGTCGCCGCCTACCTGCAAAATACCTGGCCCGGCCTTGGAACCACCGCCATCCTGCTCATCAGCCTGGGGGCTGCGGTGCCCGTCTGCATGCTGATGGGTTACACCATTGAGCGTGCCGCTTACCGCCGCCTGCGCAACGCGCCCCGGCTGGCTCCGCTGATCACCGCCATCGGGATGTCCTTCCTGCTCCAGACACTGGCGATGATCATCTGGGGGCGGGCCTACCACAGCTTCCCGCCGCTGTTCCCCACCGCCCCGCTGCAACCCATTGAAGGGGTGTTCATCACCCCGGTACAGGTGACGATCCTGGTGGCCTCAGCCGTGCTGATGGTGGCGCTGGTGCTGTTGGTCAACAAGACTTCACTGGGCCGCGCCATGCGTGCAACGGCTGAAAACCACCGCGTTGCCAGCCTGATGGGGGTGGATACCAACAAGATCATCTCCACCACTTTCATCATCGGCTCTGGCCTGGCTGCCGTGGCCGGGGTGATGATCTCCTCCAACTATGGGGTGGCGCACTACTCCATGGGCTTCATGCCGGGGCTCAAGGCCTTTACCGCTGCGGTGCTGGGCGGGATCGGCAACCTGGGCGGCGCCATGGTCGGCGGAATTGTGCTGGGTCTGGTGGAATCCATCGGTGCTGGGTATATCGAGCAACTCTCGTTTGGCCTGCTCAACTCCAGTTATCAGGACATCTTCGCTTTCGTCATCCTTGGCATCGTACTGATCTTCCGCCCCACCGGTTTGCTGGGTGAGCGGGTATCTGATCGCGCCTGATCCAGTCACGACCCAATTGGAAGATTACCTACCATGAATGAACTTGCTCAAGCCATTCCTTACTTTGGCAGCCGGAACCCGCGCGTGGCTCGCGGGATTGTCCTGGCGCTGATGCTGCTCGCCCCACTGCTGGCGGGCATGATCGGCAACACCTGGATTCGCGTGCTGGACGCCGCCCTGCTCTACGTGATGCTCGCCCTCGGCCTGAACCTCGTGGTCGGCTTTGCTGGCCTGCTCGACCTGGGTTACATCGCCTTCTACGCCGTAGGCGCCTACACCTGGGGCTTTCTTGCTTCGCCCCACATGGGCGTGCATCTGCCGTTCTGGATCGTGCTGCCTGCGGGTGCCGGTCTGGCAGCCATGGCGGGCATCCTGCTGGGCTTCCCGGTGTTGCGTCTGCGGGGTGACTACCTTGCCATCGTAACCCTGGGCTTTGGTGAAATCGTCCGTATCTTCATGGGCAACCTGAATGTCACCAACGGCCCGCAAGGCATCAACATGCTGGATTCGCTGAACATCTTCGGCTGGGATGTATCTCGCAACATCCAGATCACCGAGAGCTTCCAGATCAACGCGCTGACTTCGTTCTACTACGTGTTCCTGCTCTTCGTGGTGGGCTCGGTGATTGTGATGCGCCGCCTGCAGATCTCCCGCATCGGGCGGGGCTGGGCAGCGATTCGGGACGACGAGCTGGCCGCCAAGGCCATCGGCATCAATACCCGCAACATGAAGCTGCTCGCCTTTGCCATGGGGGCAACCTTTGGTGGCGTCTCCGGCGGGCTGTTCGGCAGCTTCCAGGGCTTCGTTTCGCCCGAGTCCTTCACCCTGCTCGAATCGATTGCCGTGCTCACCATGGTGGTGTTCGGCGGCATGGGCAACCTGGGTGGGGTGATCGTGGGTGCGGTGGCGCTATCGCTGCTGCCTGAAGTGCTGCGCTATATCGCACTGCCCATCCAGCAGGCGATCTTTGGCAAGGTGCTGCTTGACCCTGAGGTGCTACGGATGTTGTTGTTGTCACTGGCGATGATTTTCATGATGCTGATTCGTCCGGCCGGGTTGCTGCCCGCCAATGCACGCTACTCGCGTGAGGAACTGGTCAAGGGCCTGAAGGAGAAGCAGGCATGAGCATCGTTCTCCTTGAAGCCAAAAATATCAGCAAGCGTTTCGGCGGCATCCAGGCACTCTCCGACGTGTCGCTGACCATCCGCAAGGGTGAGGTCTACGGCCTGATCGGCCCGAACGGCGCGGGCAAGACCACGTTCTTCAACGTGCTCACCGGGGCCTACACGCCGGACCAGGGCGAATTCGTCTTTGCCGGCACCGAGTTGCCCACCGGCAAGCCCCACCTGGTGGTGGAACGCGGTATTGCCCGGACGTTTCAGAACATCCGCCTGTTCCGCGAAATGACGGCGCTGGAAAACGTGATGGCAGGCCACCACATCCGCACGGATTCCTCGTTGTTCGGCATCCTGCTGCAAAACCGCCATACCCGCGAAGAAGAACGGCTCATCACCGAACGCGCCTATGAGCTGCTGCGTTACGTGGGCATTGAGCGCTTTGCCGATACGCTCTCGCGCAACCTGTCTTACGGCGACCAACGCCGTCTGGAAATCGCCCGTGCGCTCGCCACCGAACCGCAACTGCTGGCGCTGGACGAACCCGCCGCCGGGATGAACGCCACCGAAACCGCACAACTGCGCGACCTGATCGAAACCATTCGTCATGACGGCGTGACTGTGCTGCTCATCGAACACGACGTCAAACTCGTCATGGGCCTGTGCGACCGTGTTGCCGTGCTGGACTTCGGCAAGAAGATTGCCGAAGACGTCCCCGCCGTGGTGCAAAAGAACCAAGCCGTGATTGAAGCCTATCTTGGAGGGGGTCACCATGCCCACTGACAACGCAACCCCCATCCTGCAGCTCAAGGATGTGAAGATCTCCTACGGCCAGATCCAGGCCGTCAAGGGGATTGATCTCGAACTGTACAGCGGCGAACTGGTGTGCCTGATCGGCGCCAACGGTGCGGGCAAAACCACCACGCTGAACGCCATCTCTGGCACCCTGCCGATTGCCAGTGGCGAGCTGCTCTACCAAGGCCAGCGCATCAACACCCTGCCTGCCCACCTGCGCCTGCGCCAAGGCTTGGCATTGGTGCCGGAAGGCCGTGGCATCTTCACCCGCCTCACGGTAGAAGAAAACCTGCGCATGGGTGCCTACACCCGCAAGGACAAGGAAGGCATCGAAGCTGACCTGGAGCGGGTCTACAGCATGCTCCCCCGTGTCAAGGAACGTCTGGCCCAGGTGGCGGGTACGCTCTCGGGCGGCGAACAGCAGATGGTGGCCATTGGCCGTGCGCTGCTCTCCCGCCCCAAGCTCCTGTTGCTGGACGAACCCTCGATGGGATTGGCTCCCTTGGTGGTAGAGAAGATCTTTGAAGTAGTGCAGACCGTGGTCAAGGAAGGCGTGACCATCTTACTCGTGGAGCAGAACGCCAACCTCGCCCTGGAATTCGCCCAGCGCGGCTATGTGATGGATGGCGGCAAGGTCACCATTACCGGCAGCGGTGAAGATCTCCTCAAAGACCCCAAGGTACGCAGCGCCTACCTCGGTGAAGTGGACGAAGCCGCATGAGCCATAGCGACCTGCCCAGCCATCAGACCAGCATGACGGTGTTGATGACACCGGACATGGCCAATTTCTCCGGCAATGTCCACGGTGGCGCCATCCTGCGCCTGCTGGATCAGGTCGCTTACGCCTGCGCGGCACGCTACGCCAGCAGCTACGTGGTCACGCTCTCGGTCGACCAGGTCATGTTCCGCCAGCCCATCCATGTGGGTGAGCTGGTCACCTTCCTCGCTTCGGTCAATTACACCGGCTCCACCTCCATGGAGATCGGCATCAAGGTGATTACCGAAAACATCGTCAAGAAAACCGTCCGCCATGCCAATAGCTGCTTTTTCACCATGGTGGCGGTCGACGAAAACTTCAAACCCAGCAAAGTTCCCCCGCTCACCCCGAGCACGCCCGACGAAACCCGCCGCTTCGCCGCCGCCAAACTCCGCCGCGAACTGCGCCAGGAACTCGAAGCACGCTTCCGCGAGATTCGTTGAGCATCAGACACATGCTTTCAGCCCCCTGTCTCTCTACGAGAGATGTGGCGGAGTAAGACAACTTGGTTTCATCAACCCACGCGATAACGGATGACCTGCCCACCTGACTGAATCGTGGTGGGCACCCTGCTCCGGTTGATGTTGGTTGAGACTGAATACTCACGCATGGGTTACGGTTTCACCTGACTCCTAGCGGACTATTCAAGCGCTGCGGATACCAAATGTCGGACAAGCGTGATACCGGTATCAAATCTCAAATCTTTTGTTGTATGATGCCTCCGTTCAGATCGCATGGCATCTTGCCAAGGACAAAAACCGATCCCGAACAGTCACTTATAAGCAAAATGTATCGAGGAGACCATCAAGATGAACTACAAGCTCAAGACCATCGTCGCATGCGTAGCACTGGCAGCCAGTAGTCTGACTTTTGCCGGTACCGGCGGATATTCAAACGCCACCGGCGGCACGGGGGCAACAGCCGCCAACACCTTTACCTACAACAACTACGCAGACTTGGTGACCAAGCTCACTGCGCTGCAGAAGGCCAAGTCCACAACGCCCACCATCATCAACTACACGGGCAATGAAGACTCCCTGATCGCTGCGGCGCAAGCCAATGTCTGTGGTCAATACGGCAAGGCTTCCCGTACGATTGATGTGAAGCGCATCTCCAATCTGACGATCGTTGGTAGCGACAAGTCTTCGGCCAACTTCGGTTTCAACCTTGTCAGCTCTTCAAACATCGTCATCCGTAACATGACCATCGCCATGATGCCCGGCGGCCTGAGTTCGGATGGCGTGACGGTTGATTCATCCACCAACGTGTGGCTGGATCACAACACGCTCTACACCCGTAACTACAAGTGCCCGAATGCACCGGGGGATGGTCACGATGGTACGTTTGACGGCCTGATTGACATCAAGAAGACGGCAGACAATGTGACGGTGTCTTACAACTACATCCACGACCACCACAAGGTGGGCCTGGACGGTTACACCACCAGTGATGTGGCCCGTAACGTCACCTACCACCACAACTATTATGACAACGTGGGTGCCCGTCTGCCGCTGCAACGTAACGGCATGATCCACGTGTATAACAACCTCTATAGCCGTGTCGGTTACGAAGACGCAAATGCCAGTTCCACCAACCCTGGCACGGCACTCGACCTGGCTAACGCAGGTTCAGGCATCAACGTTCGCCAAGGCGGCAAGGCACTGATCGAGAACAACTGGTTCGAAAATGCGGCCAACCCGGTCACCTGCCGGTACGACAGCAGCAATTGCGGCACCTGGACCTTGCGCGGCAACAACATCACCAGCGCATCCGATTTCACCAAGTACAACATCGTTTGGACTGATGGTGGCGCGGGTTCGGTTGATGCCAAGACCTGGGCTTCGACAGCAGTCATCACTTCGCCCTCCTACATGAGTTCTGCCACCGCACCCGTTACCGCCCAATGCGTGAAGAATACGCTGAAGGACTACGTGGGCGCTGGCAAGGGCATGCAAGAGCTGTCCGCAGCCAAGTGCAAATAATCACTGCACGCTGACGGCGCAGGCAGCATGCTCAGCACCCTCTCAATGTAGAGGGCGCTGAGCGAAACAAACTGTTCCGTCTGCCACCTTCGATAGCCTGGATTGCACCGCGTATGCGGTTCATCCAGGCTATTTGTTTTGATACGCAGGAATCTTTAGCCGTTGCAAAAGCCCCTTGTTAACAAGGAGCATCCGCGTCTCTTACTGCGCCTCCAGCGTGAAGGACGCATCAATTTTCTGCTGGCTCGTGCTGACCGTTGCCCCCAGGAATTGATAATTCATATGACGCAAGTAAAGGCTGCTGTTGCCATACCATTGGAATGACACCATGCCACTGTTGCCATTGAGCGCGGCCACCTTGCGGAAGCTTGCATCACTTTTGAAGACCGTGGTGTTGACATAGGGGTCCAGCCACACAAGATTCTTTTTATCTGCCGCAGCAAACCAGCCCAAGCCCGCACTACGGTTGGCCTGGGTGGCTGCATTGCCACTTGGCCAGCGTGTGGGGTTGGCGCTATCGATGCGCAGGTAGTAGCCAGGGTATCCCACCGCCTCAAAGGAAACCAGGGTGCTGTCTGTCGGGTCAGCCAGCCCGGCCACGGGCCGCCAGTCAAAATCCACCGGCAACTGCCCATTGGCTGTATCACTCAGATTCGTGATCATGCCGTGGAACCAGGAATGGGCCACGTAGAACGGCACACTGCTCTCCGAATAGGTAGTCTTGATATGGGAGACCTTATAGCGTGCCTTGAGCGCATCCAGCTCGGCCTGTGTGACGCGTACCGTATTGGCATGGCGCACCCCGACGGGCAATGAATAATCGGTGCCGCTGGCAAGCTTGGTCCAGGTCGCCGGATCGGCATCCAGATTGGTCGTGGTCCAGCAACCGAACACCCCACCGTTGCCGTAGTAATCGGCATACAGATACCACTTCGCCTGCCCGGGCACCTTGATGATCAACGGCCCTTCGGTTCCCTGCATCACACTCTGCGTGCTGCCCCGTGTCAGGTAATTCGAAGAGATGCGGCTAAAGCTGCCCGCCGTCAAGGCGGCGCCAGAAGAGCGGGCAACCTGGATATCCTTGCCCGCGCTGGTTTCATCTTTGTAGAAGAGGTAGTTCAAACCGTTATATGACGTAACCGTAGCATCAATCTCGTCATACCCAGGGTCAAACAATACCTCCGGCGTCGCACTGACCAGGGAATTGAAATCGGTGGTATAGCTCACATAGGTGCGGTTACGGTCGGCATTGCCCGACCACACAATGGCATACTGACCACGCGTGGAGTCGAAATACGCCTCTGGAGCCCAGGCGTGCGGTTGTGTATTGCTCCCCAGGGAACTGGTCAAGGTGAGAAAACGCGGATTGCTGAAGGTGATCAGATCCGCCGAATCGGCCACAAAAATGCGGGGGCTGGGGTGATTCCAATAATTCGAATCGTTGACCGACAAGGTCCAATCAGTCGCAATATAGACAAAGCTGCCATCGTTCTTTCGCAGAATGAAAGGATCGCGGATGTGTCCAGAACCAGCAATGCCAGCAATAGTGGTCGGTGCCTCATACACAGGCTGACCACCATTCAGGCTCGTCCAGTTCAAACCATCCGCGCTATATGCCAAATGCAATGAATCGTTTGCCAGATCCTGGTTCGGCCCGAAGTAAGACATCACCCAGGCCACCGTATTGTCTGACGGTGCGCTCACTGCAGCAACACCCGCTTTGGACGAAGTTGAATCACTGGCACTACTGGAACTCCCTGCGCCACAGGCGGCAAGGAAGGCCGAGGCCAAACACATCAACGCCCCCGCCAACCAAGCCTTCACAGGCTGGATGCTTGTCTTCATAAGGTCTGTCTCCTCTGGGAATGCCCCGCGTTCTATCCGGTCGAATGCCGTGCGAGATCAAATCCATGCTAGGCGACGTACCCCTATGTAGCCAGGACGATTTGAGCCCCTGGCGAGAAAATCCATACAAAAAGCAAAACCTTAGATATCAGTCAGTGCCCCATCACCGTTAAACCGTATTGCATAATCAAAAATTGGCGGGCAGAAGCAACTTTGGCATGATTTTACTTACACCTAAAACCCATACCAATATCATGCAGTGCCAAAAATTACCGTCTCCGCCATTTCTGCGCGGCAGGCATCGCCTCTTCAATCGGAATGAGTTGCACTTGCCCGTGGCGCACACCGGTTTCTGCGATCACCCCTTGGGCGAAGGCTTTGATCTGTTCGGTGGCTCCACGCAGGATGACCGTTTCAACACAGTCCTCGTGGCTGATGTGTGCGTGCATGGTGGCAATGGCCAGATCATGGTGGTCATGTTGCATGTCCGTCAGCCGACTGGAAAGTTGGCGTTCATGATGATCAAACACATAGCTGAGTACGGCCACGCAATGCTTGGCCGCACCGGTGCCCAGGTCGCGCTCGCCCAGCTCACGGCGCAACAGATCGCGCACGGCTTCGGAACGGTTGGCGTAGCCGCGCTGGCGGATCAGTTCATCGAAGGCGTCAGCCAATTCGTCATCCAGTGAAATCGTCAGTCTTTGCATGCTGGGCTCCAAGTCTTGAGCCTCAAGAATAGCGCGTTTGGCTGATATGGATCACGCACTACGCAAAACGACACATTGACGGCTCCACATACTTCATACAAACTACGAAAACTTCTTACGGATGATGTGGCGAGCACTGGCTGCTGCCATTTGCCTGGGGAAACTAGCGATGCATATCCCTGACGGTTACCTGAGCCCTACCACCTGCGCGGCCACCTATGCGCTGGCCTTGCCTGTTTGGTATCTGGCTTTTGCCAAGCTCCAGCGCCTGTTGCATACCCGCACCGTGCCGCTGATCGCGGTGTTTTCCGCCTTCAGCTTTGTCATCATGATGTTCAACCTGCCACTGCCGGGGGGCACCACCGGCCATGCGGTGGGCATGGCCATTGCTGCGATTGTGCTGGGGCCGTGGGCATCGGTAGTGGCGATTTCGATTGCGCTACTCATCCAGGCCGTATTCTTTGGGGACGGTGGCATCACCAGCTATGGTGCAAACTGCCTGAACATGGCCATCGTGGGTAGCTGGGTCGCGCACTGGATTTACCAGCTCGTAGCCAAGGGCGCCGCTGCCGGCCCCACACGTCGCATCTTTGCCGCAGGCTTGGCGGGCTATGTTGCGATTAATGCGGCAGCCTTGCTGACAGCCGTAGAGTTTGGCATCCAGCCGATGTTCTTCCATGATGCCAGTGGCACCCCGTTGTATGCACCTTATCCTCTTGGCATTGCCATCCCGGCCATGATGATCGGCCATGTCACCTTTGCCGGGCTGGCGGAGCTGGTGATTTCGGCCGGGCTTGTTGCCTATCTGCAACGCGCCAACCCGGAGTTGCTGGGTGCGGCAGCCCGTCCTGGGGGCACCCATGCTCAGGGCGGACGGTCTGCACGGGCGCTGTGGTATATGCTAGCTGGGTTGATGATCCTCTCCCCACTGGGCCTGCTTGCCGCAGGTACAGCCTGGGGCGAGTGGAGTGCGGAAGACTTTGCGGATGCGCAGGCCCGGCAGGAGATGCTGCTTGCGTCTGCCAACGCGGCACCTCCGGCTGATGTGCCACAAGGGCTGAAGGCACTTTCCGGCTTATGGAGCGCACCGATACCAGACTATGCCCCCAGCTTTATGCACAGTGCACATTTTGGTTATATGCTCTCTGCAATAGTGGGATGTGGCCTGATTCTGCTCACCTTCCTATTGCTATCCCGATTCCGCGCCAAAAAGGAACTCGCGCCTTCGCAACAATGAGCATACGCATGGAACCTCTCCGATTCCCTCAATATCTTTTGTCGCATGTGCACGCCCGCTGCAATTCCTGAGAAGCGTCGCCCACATGGCTTCGCTGCAAAATTGGCGCATGGCCTGACGCAAGCTTTGGAACACGCGCTGGAAGCGGAATCGTTCGGCGCCCGGCAAGGATTATTGCAAGGGCTTGACCCACGCATCAAACTGGCAGGTTGTGGGTTATTGATTTTGGGTGGGGTACTCGCCAAATCACTGATCATGCTGGCCGTGCTTTTCCTGTGCTGCCTGAGCTTGGCATATGCCTCGCAGATTCCTCTGGCGCGGCTCGCCAAGCAGGTTTGGCTGGGGGTGCTGTTCTTCACCGGGGTCATCGCCTTGCCAGCCGTGGTGCTGGTGCCAGGCCAGGTGCTTTGGCATTTGCCCCTCACCGGCTGGCCGATCAGCCTGCAAGGGCTGCGCAGTGCGGCCTTTTTGATCGGGCGGGCGGAAACCTCAGCCACGCTGGCTGTGCTACTGGTACTCACCACACCTTGGCCGCATGTCCTCAAGGCCATGCGCAGCCTGGGCATGCCGGTGGTACTGGTGGCTATCTTGGGGATGACACACCGTTACATCTTTGTGCTGCTGCACACAGCCATGCAGATGTTCGAGGCCCGCCGCAGCCGCATCGCGGCCCCCATGCTCAGTCGCCAGAAACGCCAGATGACGATGGCAGCGGTGGGGGTGCTGTTGGACAAGAGCATCCAGTTGAGTGGCGATATCCATCTGGCCATGATTTCGCGTGGCTATCGCGGTGACATCCATCTGCTGGACGAATTCCGAACCCGGCAGCGCGACTGGTGGGCCTTGGGCCTCGCGCTGATCGCCCCAACCCTAATCGTGTGGCTGCAAGCATGACTGAACCCATTTTTGCGCTGGAAGATGTGTCCTTCGCCTATCCCCGCCACCCGGCGCTGGCGCATATTTCGCTGCGCATTCAGGCGGGGCAGCGCATAGCCTTGCTGGGTGCGAACGGTTCGGGCAAATCCACCCTGCTCAAGCTGCTCGATGCGCTCTACTTTCCGACTCAGGGCACTTTGAAGGCGTTCGGGGATGCCCTCAGCGAAGAGCGTTTTGCAGATGAAGCGGTGAATTTTGCATTCCGGCGCCGGGTGGGGCTGGTCTTCCAGAACCCGGACATCCAGATCTTCAACCCCACGGTGTTCGATGAGATCACCTTCGGCCCCTTGCAAATGGGTTGGCCGCGCGAGGAAATCCTGCGCCGTACCGATGCCATCCTGGCCCGCTTTGGCATTGCCCATCTGAAGGATCGGGCGCCCCATCGACTCTCCGGGGGGGAGAAGAAACGTGTGGCGCTGGCCTCGGTGTTGATTCTGGAGCCTGAAGTGCTGCTGCTCGACGAACCCACTGCCGCGCTCGACCCGGAAAGCCAGGGCGAAGTGATCCGCTTCCTGATTGAAAGCCAGGGCGGTGGGCGCACCATCATCACGGCCACGCACGACCTGGAGATCGTTGCCGATATTGCCGATTACGCCTTTGTCCTGGCCGGGGGGAAACTGGTAGCAGAAGGCACACCGGCAGAAATCCTTGCCAACGAGGCGCTCCTGCGCGACACGCATCTGGCCCACGCGCACTGGCATCGCCACGCCGACGGGGCGCTGCATGCGCATGTCCACGCCCATCGCCATGATCACGCCCATGCGGACGGGCCTTCACGCTATCGCGCGATCAAGCGCAACGCCTGAAATACAACGCGGCGCACAAAACAAAAACGGCCTATGCAGGAGCATAAGCCGTTCAAGTGGATTTGGTGGGGGCAGTAGGATTCGAACCTACGACCAATTGATTAAGAGTCAACTGCTCTACCAACTGAGCTATACCCCCAACCGAGGGCGCTACTATAGCAAAGGCCAAAGCCAATTTGAAGCCCCTTGGTGCAGAAAATCTGCTGTGCAGGGGCGTTCTTAGAGCACGACCGGTTCCATCTCCAACGCAATACCGAAACGTTCGACCACATCGCGCCGCACCGATGCCACCACGCGCAACACATCTGTCCCCAGTGCGCCGCCCATGTTCACTAGCACCAGCGCCTGATGCTCGTACATCCCAACAGGGCCATCGGCATGGCCTTTCCAGCCACACTTTTCAATGAGCCAGCCTGCGGCAATCTTCTCATGCCCATCCGGCTGCGGGTAATGTGGCATATCGGGGTTGAATTCAAGCAGCTTCTTGCAACGCTCAACGCTGACGACCGGGTTTTTGAAGAAGCTGCCTGCATTGCCGATCACCGCCGGATCAGGCAGCTTGCGCTGGCGGATGGCAATCACCGCTTCCATGACCTGGGCAGGGCGTGGCGCAACAATCCCGCGCGAGGACATCTCGCGGGCCAGATCAGCGTAGCGCAGAATGGGCAACCAGCGTTTGGGCAGGCGGAAGGTCACCGCCGTCACCGCAAAACGGTTGGCCGCATCCTGCTTGAAGATGCTGTCGCGGTAGGCAAAGCAGCAGGCTTCACGGTCAAAGCTCACCAGGGTGCCACTGCGCAGGTCAACGGCTTCGAGCGAATGAATGCATTCGCCCACCTCCAGGCCGTAGGCACCAATGTTCTGGATGGGTGCGGCACCGACCGTGCCAGGAATCAGCGCTAGGTTTTCCAGCCCCGGCCAGCCCATCTCCAGCGTCCAGGCAACAAATTCGTGCCAATTCTCACCTGCCCCAGCGCGCACGTAGTGGGCGTCATCATCGCTGGCCACCAGTTCGCGGCCAGGGATGCACATACGCAGCACCGTGGCGTCCACGTCACCCGACACGACGATATTGCTGCCCCCACCCAGCACAAAAAAGCGCTCCCCGGTGAGCCCCCCACCCCGAACCAGCTCCACGAGCTGGCCTGCGGAGACGATTTCCGCAAAACGACGGGCCCGCCCCGGCAGGCGTAAGGTGTTGAGGGTGTCGAGCGGATAGTCTTTCTGAAAAACGGTGGGCATGGCGTTCCTGTGAAAAGGATTGTGTTCAGCGCACTGCGGCAATACGCTGAACAAAATCCCCTTCACCACGCTTGAGCGCACGCTGGAACCGTTGCCGTTCAGCCTGCCGTTGGGCTTTGCCCGATTTTTGATGCGCCCCGGCGCCATTGCGCTGACGCATGGCCACGATAATGGGGTTACGTGGCTTGGATGCCTTCAATTTCATACCTTCACACTCCAAAAAGAAACCGTCCCGGCCAAAAATAGCCGGGGTTGGGATGATACTGCCTTTATGGGCCCCCGCCCTACACTACTTGGCCGCTTCGTCAGCGGCTTTGAGCCGTTGCTCGGCCTGGGCGTTGGCAGCATCAAGCTGGGCGCGGATCTGCGCCTCCTGCTGCTTGGCCTGCTCGGCCTGTTTGGCCTGGGCGGCCGCCACCGTCGCAGCGGTCGAGGCACTCTCGGTCAGCCCGCAGGCGCTCAGCCCCAGGCAGACGAACAATACTGGTACAACCCGATGCAGGCACATTATGGGCCTCCTTGAATCGAACATTCGTGACACGCGGCAAGCACAAGCGGCGTTGAGGCCTTATCATCGCAACTTTTCAGCAGCCCTCATTTGCATCTATGTGGTTCCGCAACCTTCAACTGTACCGCCTGCCCCCCCACTGGGACATGACCGCTGATCGCCTCTCCGAGCAGCTTGCCCGCCTGGTCTTCCAACCCTGCGGGAGCCAGGATCAGGCCACCCAGGGGTGGTCCGCCCCCTTGCAAGACGCCCTCGTCCACAGTGTAGACGGTCAGTGGATGATCGCCCTGGGCGTGGAGCAACGTCTGCTGCCCTCTTCAGTCGTCAAGCAGGTGGCCGAAGATCGCGCCGAGGAATTGGAAGCCCAGCAAGGCTTCAAGCCCGGCCGCAAGCAGATGAAAGAGATCAAGGAAGCCGTCACCCAGGAATTGCTGCCGCGTGCCTTCACCCGCCGCCGCAAAGTGTACGCCTGGATCGACCCGAAGGATGGTTATCTGGCCGTGGATGCTTCCAGCCGCACCGCAGCCGAGCCCCTGATCGAATGCCTGCACAAGGCGCTCGACGAATTGCCGCTGAAGCTTTTGAACACCGAGATGAGCCCCGGTGCTGCGATGACAGGTTGGCTCGCCGGGGGCGAAGCGCCCGATGGCTTCACCATTGATCAGGATTGCGAGCTGCGTGCCGTGACCGATGAGGCCAGCGCCGTGCGCTACGTGCGCCACAGCCTAGAAGGGGAGGAAATCCGCGACCACATCGCTGCGGGCAAGCAGGTTTCCAAGCTGGCGCTGACCTTTGACGACAAGGTGAGCTTCATCCTGACCGACAAGTTCGAGATCAAGCGCCTGACCCCACTGGATACGTTGACCGATGAAGGCGGCGCCTCTGATGCAGCCACGCGCGAAGAGCAGTTTGATGCCGATTTCGCGCTGATGACCGGCGAGCTGCGTCGCCTGATCCCGGCCGTGCTTGAAGCGCTGGGCGGGGAGCAGGAAACCATCTGATGCGGGCCTATCTGGCTGGCCCGGATGTTTTCCGCCCGGATGCCCTGGCCTGGGCGGAAGCCGCCCGGGCCTTGTGCCACGCCCACGGGGTGGAAGCACTCATCCCGCTGGATGGCAACGCGAGTGATGCCGTGGGGATCTACCAGCAGAACATCGCCATGATCCATGCGGCTGACGTGGTGCTGGCCAACCTGAACGCCTTTCGGGGGGCCGAGCCGGATTCGGGCACCTGTTTCGAGGTGGGCTTTGCGCTGGCGCTGGGCAAGCGGGTCATCGGCTATGTGGCCGAGCGCATCGACACCACCACGCAAGTGGCACGCTGGCAGGCCCAGGACCTGACTGCACGTGACGGGCGCCTGTTTGACCGTGATGGTCAGCAGGTGGAGCACTTCGGCCTGCCGCTCAACCTGATGCTGGCCGTCCCCGCCAAAATCGTGGAAGGCGATCTGGCCGCTGCGCTGGCCGCACTCCACGCTACCTGATTGATCAATCAATCCGCAGTTAGGAAGTTGCGATTCGCCGTGGCCAGATTCAGCTCTACTTCCGCATCATCCTTGAGCGCCACGCCGGAAATCTTGCGCCGCCGTGACTCACTCAGCAGATAACACAGCTTGTGCGCAGCAGCCGGGGCAGGCAGCCCTGCCGGGCGCACGTTGGAGATGCAGTTGCGCGTGGCATCCGTCATGCCGGGGCGGGGCGTGTGGGTGAAATAGACCCCCAGGCTATCCGGTGAAGACAAACCGGGGCGCTCCCCCACCAGCACCACCACAATTGCCGCCTTGAGCAAGGCACCAATCTCGTCGCCCACCGCCACCCGCCCCTGATTGACCAAGGCCACCGGCGCAATGCGCCAGCGCTCGGCCTGCAACAAGAGCAACACGGCTTCGAGCAAGGGGACTGCCTGACGCTGTACGGCGTAGGCCGACAAACCGTCGGCCACGACAAACGCCACATCAAAACAGATGTCGGCACCATCTTCGGCCTGCTCCATCACATTCGCATTCAGCGCCCGCGAACAAGCCTGAAGCACCTCAATTGATTTGTCATCCAGGCGACGCCCCAAGTCCGGCCTTTGCAGATAGGTGCTGCGATCAGCCGCCTTGCTTGATACGCGCAGCGTCTGCAGCCCAAGTGCTGCGAGTGCGGTTTCGATCTCATCCCAATCGGGCCGGGCATGTACTGCATCTCGTGCCCGTGCGTGCGCGAGCTGGAATTCCAGTTGCGCCTGGGTCGGCAGGCTCACCCCGGCGCGCCCCAGCGCGATACGTGCATCGGTAAAACGGCGCAACCCCGTCCAGGGGTCCAGGCGAATGACATTGGGTTTCATGCGGCATTCTCCAGCACGCGTTGAAAGGCTGGCGAGAGGCTGTCGGCCAGGCGGAAGTCCGCCCCGCCAGCGGTGATGCGCATGTACGCAAGCCAGGCATCAAACTCCGGCGCGGGGCGCAGGCCCAGTACCTCGCGCACATACAAGGCATCGTGGAAAGAAGTGGTCTGGTAGTTGAGCATCACATCGTCTGAACCAGGAATGCCCATCACAAAATTGCATCCGGCCACGCCCAGCAGGGTTAGCAATACGTCCATGTCATTCTGATCGGCTTCAGCATGATTGGTGTAACACACATCACAGCCCATCGGCAGGCCCAGCAGCTTGGCGCAGAAGTGATCTTCCAGCCCGGCACGGATGATCTGCTTGCCGTCATACAGATATTCCGGGCCAATAAATCCGACCACCGTATTCACGAGAAGTGGCTTGAAATGGCGGGCCACGGCATAGGCGCGTGCTTCAATCGTTTGCTGGTCGCAGCCGTGATGGCCGTTGGCCGAGAGCGCACTGCCCTGCCCGGTCTCGAAATACATCACGTTGTCACCCATGACACCGTCAAAATCCGCCCCTCGCCGCAGACTCAATGCAGCCGCCCGTGCCTCCCCCAACACCGCGAGATCAATGCCGAAACCACGATTGGCAGCCTCGGTGCCCGCAATCGACTGGAAGACCAGATCCACCGGCGCTCCGCGTTCAATCGCCTGAATGGTATTGGTGACGTGGGTGAGCACGCAGGACTGGGTGGGTATCTCGTAGCGCTGGATGATGGCATCGAGCATTTCCAGCAGCCGGATCACCTGCGGGACATTATCGGTCGCGGGGTTGATGCCGATCACCGCATCGCCACTGCCATACATCAAGCCATCGAGCACACTGGCCGCAATGCCTGCGGCATCATCCGTGGGGTGATTGGGCTGCAGGCGCGTGGACATCTTTCCACTCAATCCGATCGTGTTTCTGAAGCGTGTAATCACCCGGCATTTCTTCGCTGCCAGGATCAAGTCCTGGTTGCGCATGATCTTGGAGACTGCGGCCACCATTTCTGGCGTCAGCCCCGGTGCCAGGGCGCTTAAGGTGGCGGCATCCACGTCTTCGGCCAGCAACCAGTTACGAAAATCCCCCACGCTCAGATGGGCCACGGGTGCAAAAGCCTCTGCATCATGCGTATCCATGATCAGGCGGGTGACCTCATCACTCTCGTAGGGCACCACGGCTTCATCCAGAAAGCGGCGCAGCGGCACGGCGGCCAGGGCCATCTGCGCAGCCACACGTTCCTCAGCCGTGGCGGCGGCTACGCCTGCCAAGCAATCGCCCGAGCGCAAGGGCGTTGCGCGTGCCATCAGCGTGCGCAAATCCTCGAACACGTAATTTGCTCCACCGACCGTATGCTTGTATGTCGTCATCACATCCCACCTTGGCTCATGGCATGGCCGTTGCTAGATAAACCGTGCCAGCACTCTTTGGATACAGCTTATTGAGGCTTGGCACCCAGCGTTATCGAAATTTGGCAATTCGGCAGGAGGTCGTCATGAACCCGCATCCAGACTATGGCATAAGCCACGCAAACATTCCAGATGCATTACGTCTGCGCAGTGTGAATGCCCATGATGTGGATGAGCACGCCGACAACCTCAGCGCCTGGGAGCAGCACTACGACCAGCTTTCGGCAGGGCGCTTTTCCGGCACACTCACCGAGTTCTGGACGCCGAACACACAGGTATTTTTTGAGCATACCAGCCAGGCGGTGCGCCAATCCTGCAAGGTCTGGAAAGAGGCTTTGTGGTTCGGCATTCCTGTGCATCACGACGGCACCAGGGTGGACGGACGTGAAGCCCCTGATGGCGCCATTCTGGTGCGCCCTGGAGACGCCGACTTTGAACTGGTGACCCCGGACGAGCATCGGATTTTCGGCTTGGTCGTGCGCCACGAAGCGCTGGACAACTTCTGTCAGGCCCAGGGCATCACGCCCGACTGGAGCAACCTGGAACACGCCCGCTGGATCGCCCTAAACACCGATCTGCGCAAAGCGGCAGTCGGCCTGCTCCAGCATCTTTTCAGCGAGTTGGCCCAACACTCGGTGCCCAATCCGCACCATGCGGCCTGCCGCGACCTTGAACATACGGTGATGGAACTCCTGCTGCCCTTTGTGGGCGCGGCCGGTTCCTGTCAGGATGTCGGCCACGACACCTGCGCCAGCCTTGCCCGGAGGCGGCAGGTGGTGGGCCAGATTCTCGAATACGCTCACCAGCACCCGGACTGGGTGCCCAGCGTGCCGGAACTCTGCGAGCGTTATCACCTAAGCCGACGCAGCCTGCAATATGCCTTTGAGGATGTGCTGGGCACCAGCCCGGCGGTGTACCTGCGTGCGATGCGGCTCAACGGAGTGCGCCGCTTCCTGCGCACGGGGCGCTGTACATCGGTGCAGGATGCGGCAACCGCCTGGGGCTTCTGGAATCTGAGCCAGTTCTCGGTGGACTACCGGCGCTTCTTTGGCGAGCGCCCCTCAGACACCCTGCATCAGTTCGAGACGCTGGCACCTGCGCCGCGTTACCCTGCGCGCAGGCATTAATAATCAGGACCTATTGAGAATCTGGTCAATCACCCAATCCGTCCGTGCCGCGCTCTCCCCTGTGCTGGGGCATTCGCCACGACCCAGCAAGGCATCCACCACCATCTGGACGAGGGGTTGCTGCACGTGGTCGGGGTTGGGGATGGTAAATTGCTCCACGCCTGCGGCCGTGATCAGGTTAACGGAAAAATCGTTGAAGGTGGCAAAGGCCAGCCGCCCCTTGTCACCCACAATTTCGCAGTGATCCAACTGATCCCCGGCAGCAAAACACCATGCGCCACTACCCAGCACACCATTGGCAAAGCGGAAGCTCGCCGTTACGGTGTCTTCCACCGCGTAGGCGCCACTCTGGCAGGCTGACTGGCCGTGCACCTCGGTGATCGGGCCAAACAGGTAATCCAGATAATCCAGTTGGTGTGAGCCCATGTCCACAAAGCGCCCGCCGCCTGCCAGCGCCGGGTCAACCCGCCAAGGCTGGGTAGCTGCATTGGCGTCCTCTGCCGGCATGGGTTGGTGCAGGGCCAGATTCACATACCGTACTGCGCCAACGGCACCATCGAGCACCAGCTCACGGATTTTCTGAAAACGCGGCATGGCGCGCCGGTAATAGGCCACAAAGAGCGGCACACCCTTGGCCGCAAAGGCCTCGCACATCGCGCGGCTCTGCGCCTGATTGAGCGCCATGGGCTTTTCCACATAGCAGGGCTTGCCTGCAGCCGCGCACTGCAAGGCGAGTTCATGATGCGAGCCGGGTGGCGTGGCCACATAGACGGCGTCAACCTCGGGGTCATTGATCAAGGCCTGGGCGTCGGCATACCAGCGTGGCACGCCGTGGCGCAGGGCGTAATCTTCCGCCAGGGCGGCGTTGCGACGCATCACGGCGACCAGTTGCGAACCAGCGGCCTTCTGAAAGCCCGGGCCGCTCTTGACTTCGGTGACATCACCACAGCCGAGGATGCCCCAGCGGATTTGCTGCATATCTGTTTCCAATATCAATCAGTCTTCTTCAGGCTCGGGCAATGCGATGCCACGCGCCTCCATCAGCACCCGCACACCTTCGGGAATCGGGCGGCATCTGCAATGCCGGGCGTGCTCCAGATGCCAGGCGATGCGTTGCTCGGGCGTTGCGCGCTCCGGCATACGGTATTGGGCATGCCATTCACGATTGAGCCTGGGCATCGGGGCCTCCACAAAATTCATTACAGGTTGAGCATGGCCTCATGCTCATTGGGTAGCTCGTTGAAACCGCGCTTTTCGTAGTGGCGGAAGATGGCTTCCACGATCTTTTCCGGCTCATCAATCACCTGGATGAGTTCCAGATCATCGGCATTGATCATTTTCTGCGCCACCAGGGTGTTCCTGAACCAATCCAGCAAACCACTCCAAAACTGGCTACCCACCAGGATCACCGGAATCTTGCGGCCCTTGCCGGTCTGGATCAGGGTGAGCGCTTCCATCAGCTCGTCGAGTGTGCCGAAACCACCGGGCATAGCGATGAAGGCAGAGGCAAACTTCACGAACATCACCTTGCGCGGGAAAAAGTGGCGGAAGGTCTGCGAAATATCCTGATAGGGGTTGCCACTCTGTTCATGGGGAAGCTGGATATTCAGGCCCACCGACAAGCCCTTGCCATAGAACGCGCCCTTGTTGGCTGCCTCCATGATGCCGGGGCCCCCGCCGGAAATCACCGAGAAGCCCGAGTCCGACAGCAGGCGGGCGATCCGCTCGGTGAGTTGATAGTTGGGGTCATCCGGCTTGGTACGGGCCGAACCGAAGATGCTCACCCCCGGGCGGATGGGCTTGAGGCGTTCAATCGCCTCGACAAATTCAGACATGATGCCAAAGACCCGCCAAGCCTCGCGCGCCTGTTCGGTTTGGTCATCGGCGGAAACAGCCTTGAAAGGCGGTAATTTTGTTTTTGCACTCATGGGTTCGTACCAACAGTGAAGGGGGAGAACGAGCGTCCGTGCCATCCTAACCCGCCCGCGCAGCCGCCACAAGGCACAATCAGGCACCATCAGCCCGGCGGAATGCGATAATCTCTGCGTTTGCTTTTTAGTGGGCGCCCTATCGCCCCTGTCAGGACTCCCCCAATGCCCAAACTCCTGCTCGTCGACGGTTCCAGCTACCTGTTCCGTGCCTTCCACGCCATGCCTGACCTGCGCAACCGAGCAGGCGAGCCGACGGGAGCGCTGCGCGGCGTGCTCAACATGCTCGCCCCCTTGCGCTACTCATCAGGTGCGAGCCATGCGGTATGCGTGTTCGATGCCAAGGGCAAGACCTTCCGCAACGACTGGTATCCCGAATACAAGGCCAACCGCCCGCCCACGCCCGAAGATCTGGTCGCCCAAATTGCCCCGATCCACACCTGCGTGCGCGCCATGGGCTGGCCGGTGATCGTGCAGGAAGGGGTGGAGGCCGATGACGTGATCGGCACGCTGACCCGCATCGCCGTTGAGCAAGGCTTTGAAGTGGTGATTTCCACGGGCGACAAGGACATGGCCCAATTGGTCCGCCCTGGCGTGACACTGATCAACACCATGACCAACGAAACCCTGGACGAAGCCGGGGTGCTAAACAAGTTCGGCGTGCGGCCCGAACGCATCATCGACTACCTCACGTTGACGGGGGATACGGTCGACAACGTGCCCGGCGTGCCCAAGTGCGGCCCCAAGACGGCGGTGAAATGGCTCACAGAATACGACTCGCTTGACAACATCATTGTCAATGCCAACGCCATCAAGGGCGTGGTGGGTGAGAACCTGCGCAATACCCTGGATTTCCTGCCCTTGGGGCGCAGGCTGGTCACCATCGCCACCGATGTGGCATTGCCCGAGCCGCTGGAATCATTGACTTGGCGCGAGGTGGACAAAACCACCCTGGCCGAGCAATTCGCCCGTTACGAATTCAAGAGTCTGTTGCGCACCGTGCAGGCGGACGCACCCGCAGAAACACCCAATGCTGCACCCGCGAAAGCACAAGGCGGCCTGTTCGCAGCAGAGGATATGCCCCCGGCGGAACGCAGCAGCGCCCATCGTGAGAAATACGAGTGCATCCTGACGCATGAGGCGCTCGCCCAGTGGCTGGAAAAGATCAACGCAGCAGCCCTCACCGCCTTCGACACCGAAACCGATAGCCTGGACCCGATGCTGGCACAATTGGTTGGCATGAGCTTCTGCATCACCGAAGGCGAAGCCGCCTACCTGCCGCTCACCCACCGCTACCCTGGCGCGCCGGCGCAATTACCGCTGGATGAGGTGCTGGCCACGCTCAAGCCCTGGTTTGAGGATGCCAGCAAACCCAAGCTGGGCCAGAACCTGAAGTATGACATGCATGTGCTCGCCAATCACGGCATACGCCTGCGGGGCATCGTCGATGACACCCTGCTGGAATCTGCCGCTTGGGAGAGCGACAAGAACCACGATCTGGATTCGCTGGCCAACCGCCACACCGATCTGGCCACACTGTCTTATACCGACATCTGTGGCAAGGGTGCCAAGGCCATCGGCTTCTATGACGTTGAACTTGAACAAGCCACCGCCTACGGCGCAGAGGATGCCGATGTCACCCTGCGCGTGCACCACAAACTCGCCCCCCGCATCGCGGCAGAGGCTTCGCTGACCCGCGTGTACAAGGAGATCGAGCTACCCGTGCAGGAAGTGCTCTGGGCCATGGAGCGCCAGGGCGTGATGATTGACGCTTTCCTGCTCGCCCAGCAAAGCGACGAACTGGGCCGCAAGATGATGGAGATTGAGCAGGAAGCCTTCAAGGTCGCCGGTCAGCCATTCAATCTGAATAGCCCGAAGCAGATCCAGGAACTGCTCTTTGAACGCGACAAGCTGCCGGTACTCAAGAAGACCCCCGGCGGCACCCCGAGTACCGATGAAGAGGTACTGGCCCAGCTCGCGCTCGACTACCCGCTACCCAAGCTGATCCTGGAATACCGTGGGATGGCCAAGCTCAAGAATACCTATACCGACAAGCTGCCGCGCATGGTCAACCCGAAAACAGGACGCGTGCATACCAGCTTTTCGCAAACCGGCGCAATTACCGGGCGGCTTGCCAGCTCAGAGCCCAATCTGCAGAACATTCCCGTGCGCACGCCAGAAGGACGACGCATCCGTGCCGCCTTTATCGCGCCAAGTGGATGGCATATCGTCTCTGCCGACTATTCGCAGATCGAACTACGCATCATGGCGCATCTGTCGGGTGACGCACGGCTGTTGGAAGCCTTTGCTGCAGGGGAAGACGTGCACCGCGCCACGGCTGCCGAGGTGTTCGGCGTGGAAACCGCAGAAGTCACCAGCGAGCAACGCCGCTACGCCAAAACCATTAACTTCGGCCTGATCTATGGCATGAGCGCGCACGGGCTGGCCAAGTCACTGGAAATCGAGCGCAGCGCAGCACAAAGCTGGATTGACCGCTACTTTGCCCGCTACCCCGGTGTGGCCGCCTATATGGAAGCCACCCGCCACGCGGCCCGCGATCAGGGTTATGTTGAAACGGTATTCGGGCGCCGCCTGTGGCTGCCGGAGATCAAGAGCAGCAACGTCGGGCGCCGTCAGGGGGCGGAGCGTGCCGCCATCAATGCGCCCATGCAGGGGACGGCAGCCGATTTGGTCAAGCTCGCCATGCGCCGCGTCTATGACTGGCTCAACAACGATGGCCTGCAAAGCAAGCTCTTGCTGCAGGTGCATGACGAACTGATCCTGGAAGTGCCACCCGAGGAACTCGAACTGGTCAAGACCACCCTGCCACGCCTGATGGCCGAGGTGGCCACGCTCAAGGTGCCGCTGCTGGCTGAAGTGGGCGTGGGTGCCAACTGGGACGAGGCGCATTGATCAACGCGGACGGTAATACTTGGTAACAAGATCGCCCTCCCCTTGCTCGCGGAGGGCGGCTAAGATCATGGCAGACCTTGACTGAGAACCTGTTCAGAATCTGTAGCGAGAGGCTGTCAGCGGGGTGAAGAGCAGCGCAGAAACCGGAGTTTATGTGGATAAATGAGGATTTCGAGTAGCGCATGAACCCCGATCACAGCCTCGCAGTAAGATTATGAACAGGTTCTGAAAGGACCGCCATGAAACGTCTGCTGTTACTGCTTCTCTGTGCCCTGTGTACCAGCCAGGCCTTTGCCGGGCCGCTCCTGGATCGTCTGCGCGAACGGCGCGAGGCCAGCCAGGACGACGCACTGGAGCAGGACGACGATACCGGCTCACGCTTGGCCCTGCCTGCCGGTGCCAAGGTGCTGCACGATGTGGCCTATGGCAGCGACGCCAAGCAAAGCATGGACGTGTACCTGCCCGCCAACCCAGCCAATGCGCCCGTCATTTTCATGGTGCATGGCGGGGCGTGGCGTACGGGCGACAAGGCGATGTCCCGTGTGGTCAACAACAAAGTGGCCCGCTGGCTGCCGCGCGGCATCATCTTCATCTCGGTCAATTACCGCCTGCTCCCCAAGGCCGATCCGCTGCAACAGGCAGAGGATGTGGGGCGTGCCCTGGCCACGGCACAAGGCAAAGCGCGGGAGTGGGGCGCCAATCCCGATGCCTTCGTACTCATGGGGCATTCGGCGGGCGCCCATCTGGTGAGCCTCATCAACAGCCCGCCGGAGCGAACCCTGGCCCTGGGTGCCCGACCCTGGCTGGGAACGGTGTCGCTGGATACGGCAGCCATGGATATTGTCACCGTCATGCAGAATCGGCACTTCCGGTTTTATGACAAGGCGTTTGGCAGTGACCCAGCTTTCTGGCAGGCCACCTCCCCCATGCAGCAGTTGAACAGGCAGGCCCCGCCCCTGTTCGCGGTATGTTCCTCCACGCGGCCCGATCATCCATGTGATGGCACACAGACTTTCGCCGACAAGGCGCATGACATGGGCTTACGAGTAGAGATGCTGCCACAAGCCCTGAAGCATTCGCAAATCAACGAAAACCTTGGCCAACCGGGCGCTTACACCACTGCCGTGGAGCGCTTCATGGCAGGCCTTTCGCCTGCGCTACGCACACGCCTGGGCGAGCCGTAACATCAATTCACGCACACTATGGCCGGGACTTGGCGGTGGACTGCTGGTCAGCGAGCCAATACCGTGCATCACCCGCATGCGGCATGGCCTTGTATTCCGGGTTATCCATCTGCAGGATGCGGCGCTGGTCCAGATGGGCCGTGCGGATAGTTTCAGCAAATTCGCGCTGAAACAGCTTTTCATAAGAGCCATCCGCCACCGCAGCTTCCAGCCCTTTGCGCAGGCGCTCGGCCAGTGCCTCATTACCCTTGCGCACCCAGAAAAAATCCGGAGACGGATAGTAGAGCGCCAGGGTTTTCTCTAGCGCCAGATGAGGCATCTGCTGGGCGTGCTGTTGCACTTCCATGAAAGGTTCATACACGCCACGGGGGAAGAAATCAAAGCGCCCGGACATCAGCATGGCGAACAAGCCTTCATAGCTGGCAGTCGTTTCCACCTTGAAGCCATTGCCCTGCAGAATACGGGTATCCACCCAATCCCGCCCCTGGCCGGCGGTGAGCTTTTTCAAGCCTGCCAGATCATGGATGGCAGAAAACTCTGCCTGACGGCGTCCGTCAATCAGCAGCAAACGGATGCCCAGAATCCCTTTGCGGATGCAGATGGGCACCGGCACAAACTGCTGCGCCAAGCCATGTTCGGCGGGGAAACTCGCCACATCCAGAAGCTCGCCACGACCCAGCTCGGCCATAATGCGCGCAGTCGTCATGGGTTGCGGTGCCTGTGTGGCACGCGCAGGGCCATACTCATGCGCGGTTTTGTCCAGCGCCAATTGCAACATGCGTACTGGATAGGCATAGCGGAAATCCCCCGGCGCAACCCCTGCCGGGTAACGTATCAATTGTTCCGCCCCTTGCGCCAATGATGCCCAGGCCAACGCCACACAGGCCAACACCCCTGCCACCGCTCCTCGCACACGCATACCCGCCCCCTCTGGATGCCAGATAGTCATCCACTCCCCGCATGGCAGACACTTTAGCACTCCCCTCGGCTTCCTGCCCCATCGTCCATCAGGGCATAGCTGCCAAGAAAGGCTCGCCAGGACAAGCACTTGGAACACATCAAAGACGCCAAGGTTTCCGGCCCAAGGGTTTTCTACAAGGCTATAATGGTGCGTTCAGTTTTCCCCTTGCCCTTATTTGGAGCCAGTCGTGAAGCCAACCGTCAAGCCGCAATCGCCGAATTTCTCCTCGGGCCCCTGTGCCAAGCGCCCGGGGTACTCACTCGCCAACCTGCCGACCGACATTCTGGGCCGCTCCCACCGCAGCACCCTGGGCAAATCCCGTCTGACCAAGGCGATTGTCGACACCAAGCGTATCCTCGGCATCCCTGCTGACTACCACGTCGGGATCGTCCCCGCGTCGGACACCGGCGCGTTCGAGATGGCCATGTGGAACATGCTCGGTGCCCGCCCCATCGACATTTTCAGTTGGGAATCCTTCGGCGAAGGCTGGGCTACCGACATCGTCAAGCAGCTCAAACTGCCTGAGGTACGCCACATTCAGGCCCCGTATGGCGAATTGCCCGACCTCGCCCAGTGGAACCCCAAGCATGACATCGTGTTTACCTGGAACGGCACCACCTCCGGCGTCAAGGTTCCGAACGGGGACTGGATTCCTGCCGACCGCGAAGGCCTGACCCTGTGTGACGCCACCAGCGCCGTCTTCGCCATGGACATGCCGTGGGACAAGCTCGACGTGGTCACCTACTCCTGGCAGAAAGTGCTCGGCGGTGAAGGTGCGCACGGCATGCTGGTACTTTCGCCCCGCGCTGTAGCCCGTCTGCAAAGCTACAAACCCGCATGGCCGCTGCCGAAGATCTTCCGCATGGTCAAGGGTGGTGAGCTGATGGCCGAAATCTTTGAAGGCTCGACCATCAACACCCCATCGATGATCGCCAACGAAGATTATCTGGACGCACTTGCCTGGGCCGACTCCATCGGCGGCCTGCCGGAACTCATCCGCCGCAGCAACGCCAATCTGGCCGCGTTCGAGCAATTCGTTGCCAAGACCCCGTGGATTCACTTCCTGGCCAAAGACGCAGCCTGCCGCTCCAACACCTCGGTCTGTTTCTCGCTGGATGCAACCCCGGAACAGGTCAAGAAGATCGTCAAGCTGCTGGACGCTGAAGGCGTGGCGTATGACATCGGCTCCTACAAAGACGCCCCCCCAGGGCTGCGCTTCTGGTGCGGCGCCACCGTCTGCACCGCCGACATCGAAGCCGTACTCCCCTGGCTGGAATGGGCCTACGCGGAAGTTACCAAGGCCTGATTTTCGATTATGCCAAACAAAAACGCCCGGTTATGCCGGGCGTTTTTGTTTTGTCAAAACACACACTACTTCAATGACATATCTACAAGACCATAACCCAAACTACCATCCTTCTGCTTCACTATTTGAATGGTGATCTTTGACAAAAATTTGGAGGGTGTCGCAATCCATCTGATCACTGCAGATTTTTCTTCACCTCCCGAAATGCCTACATTGGTTTCATAGTCCTCCAACAAATCCTGAACTACGCCAGCGGCTAAATCAGAGACGCTCAGAAGGTCATCCAAATGACCCTTTTCGTCAAAAGACTTACCTAGCCCCATGCTGTTGAGTTTATGCTCCATATACATACCCAGAGTCTGAGTAAATATATCGGTAGTGTGCAAGAAATTCTTTTTTCTACCATTTTCATTGATAGAGTCTTCATCGCAGTACCAGATTAGCTTCTGATTTTCATAGGTCAGCAATGCAACAAACGCTGCGATAATATTAGTTACCCGAAGAACTTTTTCCGCAGAGAGCCCTTTCCATTCACCAAGCCCTCTATCCTTGAGTTGCTCAAGTATTTCAGGGTGAGCTTGTTGCTTATCTCGTCCAAACACAGTTTGGATCTGCTTACTAATTGCAATAGTAATAAGTGCCCCATGAATATATTTATCAACTAATTGCAGGTACTCTTGCAGGGCGCGACTTCTAGGGCCATACGTAAGATCTTTATAGGAAAATTCGCTATAAGGCTTTAGCAATCCATACTTAGCCCTCAATTCTCTTATATTTTCTTGAAAGACTTTTATCTTGTCGTAGGCGAGAAACAAAAAAGAGTATGTATTAAATCGTGCCCCTGGGTGTTCTCCGCCAAAATCCGACATAACCGCAACACCTTTATCATCGGAAAAATCAGGTAGCTCTTGGACAAAACTCTGCACCATCCCATTTAATAGATGTGAGAAATATGGGTATTCGTCAGTAACTCTCGACAATTTGAACGGCCCGCTCTTATTGATTTTCTGCTGTGCAGAACCAACCGCAACGACAATTTTATGAGTATTGAGCCCGTTTGCGCCGAGACCCTCTATTGCATCATTAATTGTTGATCTTTTAAATGGGACTCTCATTTTTCTATCTCAAGGCCAGTTAAATTTATCAATCTTTACCAAACACCTTCAGCGAGACCAATACTACTAAGCGACACATGGTGAGATTATGTAGCGGTGTTTGTAGTTAGTTTTATAGCCTTAATGGGAAACTAACAAAGTTTACTTGGCGCAGCAGCCTCAGAATCAGCCATTGCTCCGCCCACCCTTTCCAGAACAGGCGGCGCAATCCTCAAGCCTTGAAACTCACCAACGGGCGCATGCGGGCAACTGTATTGATCAGACCTGCCTGCTCCTGCACTTCAATCACTGGGCCGATGGGTTTGTAGGCCTGGGGTGCCTCCTCCATACGGCGTTCCTCGCGCAAGGTCACACAATGCCATGCGTAGGCAGCCTCAACATTTTCTGCATGGCGCATAGCTTGGCGACGCACGCGCCTTCCCGCCCCATGGCTGCAGGAGCACAGCCAGTCTTGCTGGCCCTGCCCCATCACCAGAAACGAGGCGTCTCCCATCGAGCCAGGAATCAAGGCCAGTTGTCCGGCATGCGCGGGGGTTGCACCCTTGCGATGGATATTCATGCCCTGTTCCTGCGTCACGATGTTGTGGGACACTTCCACCACCGTGCTGGAATCATCCTTGCCACAAATCACCTTCAATTCACGGCGAATCAGCTCGGTGATCACAACACGGTTGAGCCACGCATAACGTGCGGCAGTGCCCATGGCCACGAGGTATTCTTGCGCCAGTGCACCTTCCAGACCATACAGGCCGCTGGCGGGATACTTGCGCCCGGCAGGCCAGGCTTCACGCGCCCGATCCATCCAGCGCCCGCCCACGTAGAAACCCACATCACGCGAGCCGGTGTGGATCATGATGACCACCTCATCCAGTGCAATCCCTGCGGCATAGGCGGCATGCCGATCCAGAATTTTTTCGACGCATTGCAGTTCGATAAAGTGGTTGCCAGAGCCAGGGGTGCCCAGTTGCGGATCACGCAGCACCTCGCGCCCGCCGACCAGCGCTTCTGGTGCATGGCGAGAGGCAGCCTGTATATCGGCAAGCCCGACACTGGCTTCCAGTTCGCGGGCGATCCGTTGCACATCCACGTATTGCCAGAGCCCTTCGCGGGGCAGACAATCGAGGAAATCCAGCGGGCCACCGTCAAACAAGGCACAGAAGGCGGCGCTGCTCAGTGGCACATTCCGTTCGTTATCCAGCAGCACAGCGCGCAGACGGGTGATGATGCGCTCACGGTGCTGTTCATAATCCGCCAGACGCAGGCCTGTGCGGATCAGGCGCATGCCGCAGGCGATGTCCGTCCCCACACTGGCAGGGATCACAAAATCAGCATCCGTGGCCACAACAGCACCCACCGGGGCAATCGTACCAGGGTGAAAATCCGGTGTGGCGCAGGCTACCTTGACGCCACGCTGCCCATCTGGGCTGCGCACGGAGGCAAATGCCAGCAGTTGTTCAACCGCTTTTTCTTCCAGTGGAAGATCAGCAGGCAACAATACTCGGGCAGACGCGTCCGCGCGGCTTAAGTGATAAACGCCATTTTCATAAGACAATGCAACGCCATGGCGGCCAAGCGCTTTTTGCATTCGGGAATAGTGGGACATTTGCTGCTTTCATATCAGGCATAAGAGATCGCCAAGGCAAAAAGCCTTGGGCATATGCCCTCCGCAGCAGCAAACCTAGAGGGGAATCGGTATTAATGTAGCCGAGTCCTCATTGCTGTGCAAGCCTTGCCCCTTTGGCGAGTTGCCCGCTTCCCGGTACACTTGCGCCATTACCTTTGCTGAAAGCCCATACAATGCCTTTCATTACCGACCTTGCTGCCGCGTGGCAAAAGAACAACTCCCTGCTCTGCGTGGGGCTGGACCCGGATCTGGCGAAGTTTCCGGCGCATCTGAAAGACAAGCCGGATGCGATCTTTGAATTCTGCCGGGCAATTGTGGATGCCACGGCGGATCTGGTCTGTGCTTACAAGCCGCAGATAGCCTACTTTGCAGGCGAGTCGGCAGAGACTCAGCTTGAGGCGCTGATCGATTACATCCATAGCGAACATCCGGACATCCCGGTGATTCTGGATGCCAAGCGTGGCGACATTGGCGCGACTGCCGCCCAATACGCCCGCGAAACCTTTGTGCGCTACCAGGCGGATGCGCTGACGGTGAATCCGTACATGGGTTTCGATTCGGTGGAGCCTTATCTGGAGTACCCGGATTGTGGGTTGATCGTACTGTGCCGCACCTCCAACCCCGGCGGGTCTGATCTGCAGAACCTGGAGGTGGCAGGCGGGCGCAAGCTGTATCAGCACGTAGCCGGTCTGGTGGCAGAGAAGTGGAATCGCCACGGCCAAGCCGCGCTGGTGGTCGGGGCAACCTTCCCGGCGGAACTGGCCGACGTGCGCAAGATTGTGGGTGAGATGCCGCTGCTGGTGCCGGGTATCGGTGCGCAGGGGGGTGATGTGCAGGCCACAGTGAATGCGGGCAAAACGGCTGCGGGGACGGGGCTGATGATCAATTCTTCCCGTGCGATCCTGTACGCAGGCCAGGGTGAGGATTTTGCCGAGGCGGCCCGCAAGGCAGCACTCGCCACGCGGGATGAGATCAACCAATATCGTTGAAATACCGTTGATTGTGTAACAAAACGCGAGCGGCAAAGCGCTGCCTGATTCGCGTTTTAGCGCAGTAGACATAGGGCTGGACCATGTTGTGACATGGCCCAGCCTTTTTCTTTGATACAGGGGCGATTGAAAATTGGTTGCTATACACAACAATCACGCCTAGACTGTTGCGTATAGCAACTAGTTAAAACGCCATGTCTGATCTTCCCTCCTCCTCCCACACGCCCGGTCATTTGATGCGGGAATTCGTGCGCCTCTACCTCATCCGCCAAAGGCGCTTTGCCCATGACCAAGGGATTCCGCCGCAAGGGCGCCTGCTCGGGATGCTGCTCCGTAACGGCCCGCTGACGCAGGGCGAGCTGGGGCGCATCGCGGGGCTGGATAAGAGCTGGATCAGCCGAGGGATCGACCGGATGGTAGAGGAAGGCTGGGTGGAGCGCGTACCGCTGGCCTCTGACCGGCGCTGCATGGAATTGCACCTCACGGACAAGGGGCGCGAGCTGGCCCAAGTCACCAATGGGCAACTGGATGAACACGCGGAAGCCTTGTTCGAGCATATCCCGGAGGAGCGCCACGCCCCGATTGCGCAGGCGCTGCAAACCTTGATTGATGCCTTGGCGCAACTGGATCAGCCGACCAAGCGGGAGGGTGTATGAGCCAGCCCCGACCCCAAGCCCGCAGCTTTCGCGCCTCTTTGCTGGCCATGCTAGGCATCAGTCTGGTGATTGTGCTGATCGCCATTGATTCCACCGTAGTGGGTACCGCCATGCCACGTATTGTGGCGGAGTTGCGCGGCTACGATCTGTATGCCTGGATCGCCTCGGCCTACCTGATGACCAGTGCCGTCTCCATCCCCATTGCCGGGCGCTTGGGCGATCTGTATGGGCGCAAGCCTTTCGTGCTTGCCGCCATCGTGTTGTTCACACTGGCCTCTGGCGCCTGTGGCTTGGCACAGAGCATGATGCAGTTGATGGTCGCTCGTGGGGTACAGGGCCTGGGCGGGGGCATGCTGATCGGAGTGGCCTTTGCGTGCGTGCCGGATTTGTTCCCGGATCGGGTGCAGCGGGTGCGCTGGCAGGTCATCCTCTCTGCAAGTTTCGGGGTCGCCAATGCCATCGGCCCAGCACTGGGGGGCTGGCTGACCGAGCATGCGGGCTGGCGTAGCGTGTTCTATGTGAATCTGCCCATCGCGGTGGTAGCACTGGGCATGGTATGGCGTTACCTGCCCTTCATCGTGCAGCACGATGGCGAGAATCGCAGTATCGACTGGTTGGGGGCGCTTTTGCTAGCCATCGCAATCTGCGGACTGCTGCTGGGTTCGGAACGCGCCCAGACTGCTGGCTTTGGCCTGCTGACGCTGGGCATGGTCGCATTTGCCAGCGCCTGCGGGGCATTCTTTATCTGGCACCAGTACCACACCCAGGCCCCCATCGTACCGCCCGACCTGCTCAACAATTCCGGGGTGCGCAAGCTGATTGCGCTGGGGGTACTCACCGGCACCACCATGTTTGCCCTGATCTTCTACGCGCCTTTGCTGCTGCAGGGAGGCTTTGGCCACTCACCCAAGGAAGCCGGGCTGGTGATGACGCCGTTGCTGGTCTGCATCACCCTTGGCAGCATCATCAACGGACGCATCCTGCCCCATCTGAGTCAGGCGGAGCGGGTGATCAGTTGGGGGCAGGTCGGCACCCTGACAAGCTGCCTGCTGCTGAGCCTGCTGACCCCGCAGACGCCAAAAGTCTGGACGATGCTTGCCTTTGGCCTGTGTGGCATCAGCCTGGGTTTCCAGTTGCCCAACCTCACCCTGCAGATGCATGCGGTGGCGGGCGCCCGCAATCTGGGGGCTGGCACGGCGCTGGTACAGACCACGCGCATGCTGGGCAGCATGATCGGCGTGGCCTTCGCCGGGGCCTTGGTCAATACAACCTTCACGCACTACACCCAGGCTGCGCTGGCAGCCGCACACCAGGGGGACGTGAGACTTGCGCAACTTTTGAGCACTCCCCAGGTACTGATCCGGGCAGAAGACCAAAGCGCCCTTCATGCTGTGGGCCAGCAAATAGGGGCGCAGACCGCCCCCTTGCTGGAGGCTGCCCGTCAGGGCCTGATTGGCGGGATTCACATGACCTTTCTGGTCTGCGCCGCCATTGCTGCGGTGAGTATTTGCATCGGTTTGCGTTTGCCGCGTTACGAACTGAGCAAAAACCGTTAGGATTCGGATAATGGCAGTTGTGTCGCGCTGGCACGCTGCACATTACAATTTACATATATCCATCCACACCACTCTTCGGGATTTTCCAAAATGGGGATCTTCAAAGGCGTCGAACACGTAGCCATCTTTGCGGCGGATACCAAGAAGCTGGCCGACTGGTATGTCCAATACCTGGACATGGTCATCATCCAAGACAATGGGCAGGGCATTCTTTTTCTGCTCATGAGCGATGGTTCTATTGTCGAGTTGATTCCCAGCCCCGATGGGCAAGCCGCGCGTGAGCGTTTGCAGGAGAAGGAAAGCGGCATTCATCACATCGCTTTTTCGGTCGAGGCTGACCACTTTGGTGCGGCCATCCAGCGCATCACGGCTGAAGGCGGCGCCGAGACGGTGGGCGAGACACCCCGGCAGTTCCCGGAAAATCTGGCCACCTTCCACTTCCGTGACCCGGAAGGCAACATCCTGCACCTGATCTCGCGTGCGCATCGCCTGAGTCTGGCGGCCCCGCAGATCCTCAAGAGTGCGCCGAAAAATGCGCTGCTCAAAGGCATTGAGCATATCGGCATCGTGGCCCGAGACCCGGATGCGCTACGCCAATGGTATGTCTCCACCTTGGGTTTCAACCTGATCGTCAGTGACGATGGGCATGGCACCGCCTTTGTGCTGACCTCCGATGGCCGCTCGGTGCTGGAATTCACCCAATGCAAACGGGATCGGGGCCTTCTGCCCTACAACGCCCCCGGCCTGCGCCACATCGCCATTGCCGTAGCGCCTGAGGATGCCGACCGTGCCGCCCGCCTGCTCAAGGCTGACCGCGTGGAGGTGCTGGAGGATTATCAGAAGCTACCCAACGGGCAACATCTGTTCTACTTCCGTGACCCTGAAGGCAACGTGTTGCACCTGATCGCCCGCACCCAACCCCTCGCCCACTAAAAGCAGGATGACGAAGAAACTTTATCGCCGCACAGCGCGCGAAGCGGATCGTTTGCTCTGGATTTCGCTGATCATTGGCGTGGTGTGCGGCGCTTTCACCTATATGATGGTGACATCAAATCTGGCCATTGTTGCCGCCGTTGTCGCCGTGCCGTTCTACAGTGCGATTCGCCGTGCACTCAAGGGGCCACCGATGGGCGTCCCCCTGCTGGAAGTAGCAGAGGATGTACTCGTATTGCGCAACCCCCTGTTCATTCCCCCCAAGGTGGATCGTATCCCGCTGAATAAGCTTCACTCGGTCTGCTATCGAGGTGAAGAAGGGCGGCGTTTTTTTGATTGCCTGGACAACGACGGGGTACAGCGCAGCATTGGCCCGTTTGAGCGCATGCCAGAGGTGCAGATCATCGCCCGCTGGTTTGCCGAGACCTTGCCGGAGCACCCCTTCCGCGTACACGTATCCGTCTTGCCCCAGCATCAGGATCTGCCGCCAGGGCTGTAGGCGCCACGTAGGGGGCCTGCCACCCGCATGCCTCCGACATGGTGAAGATGGGACAGAGCCTCGCATTCACCTGTCCCTGGATTGACGTGATGTCTGGTTACGGTCTTACCCCATCTGTGTATTCTGCTATCCATCACCGCCATCAGGCGCAAGCGCTCTGATTTTGCGTACTACTTCGCGCTGGAATCAGCACAAGGCAACGAACAAGGCACCTGATGGGTGCCTTTTTTTATTTCTTCATGATCTCGTACATTTTGTCACTCGCGCTGATACCGCTTGGTAATTACGATGTTGACTTGATGGATGCTTGGCGATATCCAGCCTTCATCGACTAGACTTCAAGGCAAGCGTTGTAGGTTGGTGCAAGCCGAAGGCGCCGCCCAACGACTTTTGTGGGGCAATTTGTGGCAACACGTTATTGATGTCACCCAAAAATATGTTCATCACATCTATAATTTTTTCGACGGATCTTTGATAAAAGCGTTGGGTGACGCCTCCGGCTTACCCAACCTACCGCTGGGGTCACTGGCTAATCATGACACATGCCTCTAGAAGCAGCGTCGGGAGCACATCGCTTGAAAGCGAGATCACAGAGTGGCTAGTTCAGTTGATCAAGGACGAAAAGCTGCTCGACGCTATAGACGAACAAGAAGGCATCAACGCTACTATCGAATCGATAAAAAAAAGAATCGGAGTTCCGGCCTTTGGTTTCGATCACTTGTCACGACGCGCGAACGTACGCGCTGCTTCCGTTGTACTGAAGAACCTAGGACTCCTCGAAGTTATTGCTGTCGACAAAAGCATCTCTTTGACAACCGGAGAGGTGCTACGTCCTGACATCCTGTGCTTCAACCCCGAGTCACGAACACTGGTGGTATTCGAGGTCAAACGAGACAAACTAACTGAACGGCAAGCCGTCACCGAACTCGCGGGGTATGAACAGGAACTAAGGAATACGCTTCCATTCCTTGGTAACTTCGATGTGAATTTTGTGTTGATATCCACGCATTGGGACGTCCTCTTGAACCACGCTGTGGCGAATTTCAACACATGGTCAGGAAAGAATTGCCTTGCGCTCAAAGTCTCAACCGATCAGCGGCCGTTCACCTTAGCTTGTCACCTTCCTGATGCCTGGCAGCTTCGTGGGAGCAGTACGCTTCCTCACGAGGCACTGTAATCGATCGACCTCTATCTCTACGAGGAGGATGGCAATGATGAAGATCAGTCAATTCCCGCTGAGCTAATCACTGCGATCGACATCATTGCTAGGTCGGGAGATCGATATGAATCCCATGGATTCGCCATGTTGTGGCGGGATCATGCCCAATTTGGGAATGGGCACTGGAGCCTTACGCTATACGGCGTCGATCCGCTCGCGATGTACGCTTGGTGCAGCAAGCATGGGCTAGCGATTCGGTCGTCTAAACTCACGGAGTATCTGGACAAGCATGCCGCAGAAGGCATGTCTCAAGCGCCTGCATTGCTCTACAAAATCGCAAAGGAATCTTTCCCTGTACTTCGGGGAAAGTACTGTCCGACGTTTGAGGCCGACTGCACTTGGGAGGAGAAGTCGACGCTTCTCAGACGGCGGGCGTCGCCAGTGTACTTCGAGTTCTGGGGAAGCCTTGGCGACTATGCGCGAGAGTTCATCTGCTATCCAGACGTTCGAGAAAGGTACATGGCGTATATCGACCATCATGGATTTGATTGGACTCACCCAAGTGTTGCCTTCCCATTGATCGGAAATATCTGTGGTGACATTCCATTTCCCGATGGCATCGTTCGGTGCAGCGATGCCTTCAACGCCGGGGTCAAATTGGGCTTGCACGAACTGCTTGCCAAGATTGCTGATGAATCTGAAGATGAAGCCCGAAAACTGAGTCCCTTGCTCCAATGGAGCATGCTAGAGGCGACACGGGTCGCCATTGAGATGGCGGAGATTTATCGCACAGCGAAGGAGGTTGACGAGCCTCCACCACCTCTATCGACCGCCCTGGATAAGCGCGCATCATCTACAGTAGAACTTTGCGAGTGGGCAGTGAGGCACTTGATCGGAGGCAATCACCCAGTTCATCAGCGCTGTTTCGAACTAGGGCGTTGGGGCGCTGCGTTCTTCAGCGAGTGGTTAGATGAGTTGGAGCGGCATGCGTTTTTAGTGGCGCACGCTGATGTACTTGCGGATTCGCTGCGTGGGATGTTGGTGCCTATCCTAGCCAAGTTCCAACCCTTCGACATAGAGCCTGAGAGAACGTGTGCGCTTCGGGGATTCTTCCGCAGGATCGAGGTCGATTCAGCGGACACGCTAGCGGCACAGTCACAGCAGATTCGTTCGATTTCAGCATCAGACCTACTCTCTGCGTTTCGGGATCATGGAGCAAGTTGGCTAGATGAAGTCGTGCCAGCTGTCCTGCATACCGTTGGCGAGTTGCCCGACATGGCGCTCGATTGGGGAGGAATGAAGGAGAGCATTCTGAAGATTTTCGAGAGCGGTTGTCGTTGGCCGGCCATCATGCTCAGCCAGAACGGCCGCTACGGAGTGGGCATGGTGGATGAGCCGCTCAGATCATTGTTGGTTCCCGTCCAAGACCCCAATATCGAGGTCTACTTTCTTGACCAGAAAGCTGTGGCGAGTTTTTGGGTCAAGATGACTTGGTCCGAGCTTCAAAATAGGCTGTCACCTTCAACATGAAGAAAGAAGAGCGTACTGCCAATATATATAGCCGAAGACTGGAGTGGATGACCTGAGTTGATTACTCAAGTTGACCGCTTTCGGAAGCAAACCGTGACCTGATGGCAAGGTTGCGACTGGCTGCAACCGCAGCAAAGGAGGCAATAGTATCTCTACCGCGAACGACAGCAACGAGGCGGTTTCTGCCGCTCAGTTTTATCTTGATCACCCAAATCTGATTCCTCACTGAGCTGATCAAACATGACAAAGCGGCAGAGTTACCCGACTTTCCATAGGATGGAAGTTATTTCTATTTCCTATCTCTCGGTTCTCAGAACAGCGCCCCCACATTCAGCAAGGCCAGCACCCCCAGCAGGGCAAAGATGCCTGCACACACGATGTGAACCACCTTGATGGGAACCAGTCGGGTCAGCTTGTCACCAAAGAACACCACAGGGGCATCCGCCAACATCATGCCGGTGGTGGTGCCTGCCACCACCGCCAACAAGGAAGAGCTGTATTTCGCGGCCAGGGCAATCGTGGCAAACTGGGTTTTGTCGCCCATCTCGACCAGGAAGAAGACGATTACCGTGGTCAGAAATGCGCCAAAGCGGGCGGGCTTGGGGTCTTCATCCTCATCGAGCTTGTCGGGGATCAGCATCCAGCCCGCCATGGCCAAAAACGATACGCCGAGAATCCAGCGCATCACGTCCGCCCCCAGGTACACCGTGATCCAATGGCCTACCGCAGCCGCGCAGGCGTGATTGATCAACGTGGCGGCCAAGATGCCCAGGCAGATGGGGATGGGTTTTTGCAGGCGTGCCGCCAGCACCAGGGCCAGCAACTGGGTTTTGTCGCCCATTTCAGAAAAGGCGACGATACCGGTTGAAACGAGAAAAGCTTCCATGATGGGGTGAGTCGAGGCGGGTCGGCAGCGTACATACCAATGACTGCCCCAGCCCGCCAACCCGCGTTGACGCTGAAGCAGTCAAAGGTCTCGCCAAGCACGGCCCCCTGTACCATGACGCGTGGCGTCAAGTCTGTTGATACAGAGCCTTCGTAGAGAAGGAGGCTACTCCCCAGTGACGGCGCGGATTCTATCAGCTTTTGGCTGATTTTTCCTGTTTGCGATAGGCCCAGACCAACATCCCAATACCAATCAGGACCATCGGCAAACTCAGCCACTGCCCCATCGATAGGTTAAAGCGCAGCAAGCCCAGGAAGGCATCAGGCTCCCGCCCGAATTCGGCCAGGAAGCGGAACAGGCCGTAGCCCAGCAGGAAGAGGCCCGAGATGGCGCCCACCGGCCGGGGCTTGCGGGCAAAGAGCCAGAGGATGACGAACAGCAGCACGCCTTCGAGCCCGAACTGGTAGAGCTGCGAGGGGTGGCGCGGCAGGTTGTTGTACTGGTTGAAGACTTCGGCCAGTGCCGGGTTGGCGATTGCCAGCATGTGGTCTGCCTCACGCGCCTGGGGGAACAACATCGCCCAGGGCAGGCTGGCGTCAGCCACGCGCCCCCACAATTCGCCATTGATGAAGTTGCCCAAACGTCCGGCCGCCAAGCCTAATGGCACCAACGGGGCTACAACGTCCCCCACGCTGAGGAAGTGGCGCCCAGTCTTGCGCCCAAATAGCCAGAGTGCCGCCAGCACCCCGAGGAAGCCGCCATGAAAGGCCATGCCCCCTTGCCATACCGCAAAAATTTGCAAGGGATGTTCAAAATAGAACAAGGGTTTGTAGAACAATACGTAACCTAGGCGCCCCCCTAGAATAACGCCCAGCATGCCGTAGAACAGCAGATCATCCAGATCCTTGTCACTCCAGCCCAGGTCGGGACGCTTGCGCAGACGGTACTTGCCTAGCAGGATGAACAGGGCAAAAGCAGTGATATACATCAGCCCGTACCAGTGCACACGCAGAGGGCCGAGTGAAAAAGCGACAGGATCAAATTGAGGATGAATGAGCATGATGCGTGGCTTGGGCTAAAATCGAGTGTTCCAATTGAACCACAATGAAGTGATCGGCGTGATACTACACGCCTTGCACCGGAGATCTCCACCATGCCTGATTATCGTTCCCGCACGTCAACCCATGGCCGTAACATGGCGGGTGCCCGTTCCCTGTGGCGCGCCACAGGTGTCAAAGATACTGATTTCGGCAAGCCGATCATTGCCGTGGTCAATAGCTTCACGCAGTTCGTACCGGGCCATGTCCACCTGAAGGATCTGGGCCAGCTGGTTGCACGCGAGATTGAAGCCGCAGGCGGGATTGCCAAGGAATTCAACACCATCGCGGTGGATGACGGGATCGCCATGGGCCACGGTGGCATGCTGTATTCGCTGCCCTCCCGCGAGCTGATTGCAGACTCCGTGGAATACATGGTCAATGCCCACTGTGCGGATGCCATGGTCTGCATCTCGAACTGCGACAAGATCACCCCGGGGATGCTGATGGCGGCACTGCGCCTGAACATCCCGGTCGTGTTTGTGTCGGGCGGGCCGATGGAAGCAGGTAAGGTGACTGTTGTAGACGCTGGCGGTGGCCAGAAGGTGGTCAAGCTCGACCTGATTGACGCGATGATCAAGGCAGCGGACAAGCGTGTCTCCGACGCCGAAGTTGCCGAAATCGAACGCTCGGCCTGCCCCACCTGCGGGTCTTGCTCGGGGATGTTCACCGCCAACTCGATGAACTGCCTGACCGAAGCGCTGGGGCTGTCCTTGCCGGGTAACGGCACCCTGGTGGCCACTCATGCCGACCGCAAGCAACTCTTCCTGAAGGCGGGCCGCCTGATTGTTGATCTGGCCCGCCGCTATTATGAGAAGAACGATGAGCGTGTATTGCCGCGCTCAATCGCCACTTTTGAAGCATTCGAGAACGCCATGAGCCTGGATGTGGCCATGGGAGGCTCCACCAACACCGTGCTGCACCTGCTGGCCGCAGCGCGTGAAGGCGGAGTGAATTTCACCATGAAGGATATTGACCGCATCTCGCGCAAGGTGCCCTGCCTGTGCAAGGTAGCCCCGGCGACTGACAAGTTCCACATTGAAGACGTGCATCGCGCCGGTGGCGTGATGGGCATCCTCGGCGAACTGAACCGGGCGGGGCTGCTCAATGCCGGCACCTTTACCGTCCACAGCCACACCTTGAAGGGTGCGCTGGAGCAGTGGGATGTGATGCACTCGGGCACCTCAGCCGTGCTGGATTTCTACCGTGCCGCCCCCGGTGGCGTGCCCAGCCAGGAAGCCTTCAGCCAAGCCCAGCGTTACCCCGAGCTGGACCTGGACCGCACGGCAGGCTGCATCCGCGACAAGCGCAATGCCTACTCGCAAGATGGCGGGCTGGCGGTGCTGACCGGCAACATCGCCCGCAATGGCTGCATCGTGAAGACAGCCGGGGTGGATGAATCCATCTGGAAATTCACCGGCAGGGCCCGCGTGTATGAGAGCCAGGAAGACGCCGTCAAGGGCATCCTTGAGGAAGATGTCCAGGCTGGCGACGTGGTGGTGATTCTCTACGAAGGCCCCAAGGGCGGGCCGGGCATGCAGGAAATGCTCTACCCCACCAGCTACCTCAAGAGCCGTGGTCTAGGCAAGGAATGCGCGCTGCTCACCGATGGGCGCTTCTCGGGCGGCACCTCGGGGCTGTCCATCGGCCACGCTTCACCCGAGGCAGCCTGTGGCGGCGAAATCGGTCTGGTCGAAGAGGGGGACACCATCGAGATCGACATCCCGAACCGCCGCATCCACCTGGCGATCAGTGACGCAGAAATGGCCCGCCGCCGCGAAGCCATGGAAAAACGCGGCAAAGAAGCCTGGCTGCCGAGCAACCGCGCCCGCAAGGTGTCGGCTGCGCTGCAAGCCTATGCCGCGCTGACCACCTCTGCCGATACGGGCGCGGTGCGCGACGTGAACCAACTCAAGCGATAACCCCGCACCACCTCCAGATAAAGGCCCTACGGGGCCTTTATCTTTTTTGGCGCAGGCACTCTAGTTTCTGGCGGTGCTGCCGTTATTGAAGGGGCAGGAGAGACGACCCACATACCAACCCGTGATCTCAAGTCGCCGTGGCCCCGTTCGATAACAGCAAGAACCATTTGCAGGCCTGCTTCATTCGCCTGGCTAAAGATGAACATCTTTGGCAGGGCGATTTGCATGGAGCCTTACGTGATATCACCAGTACCTTGAGCGAGATACTGGAGGTCAGCCGTGTTTCGGTCTGGCTGCTGGATGCTTCGCGCAAGGCGCTGGAATGCCGCCTAGAATTTCGCGCCGCAGATGAAGGGCGCTTTGAATCCGGCATGCATTTCCCCGTGGTGGATCTGGCTGACTACCTGCATCGCCTGGACGAAGAGCGCATCCTGGCGGCAGACAACGCGCAAAACGACCCACGCTTGCATGCCTTCCTGGCAAACCACCTGACTCCCCAGGATATCCGCTCCACACTGGATGCAGCGCTTTACGCTGGCAGCCAGCTCGCCGGGGTGCTGTGCCTGGAGCAGACGGGGATGTCACGTCACTGGAGCAGGCAGGAAGCCGAGTTTGTGCGCTCCGTGGCGGATCTGCTCTCCCAGCTATTGGTCGTGCATGCGCTACGCGATAGCGAGCGCAACTATCGTCTCCTGTTCAATGCAGCGGGCGACGCCATCTTTGCCATCCAGGCAGAACACATCAGTGATTGCAACCTGCAAGCGACGGAACTCTTCGGCTACACCCGAGAGGCCATGCTTGACCAAGCCCTTGATGCCTTTTCCCCGCTCTACCAACCCAACGGGGAACGCTCCTGCCAGAAATTCCTGGCTTATGCCAAAGCCGCCGCAGAGATCGGGCCGCAGGTTTTCGAATGGACCTACCAGCGCGCAGACAAACAGATCTTTGAGGCGGAAGTCGCCCTGTCAACAATGTGCTCCGGCAACGAGCAGCGCATCACGGCCATCGTCCGGGACATTACCGAGCGGCGCCGCACAGAAAGCATCCTACGAGACTCCGCGTCGCAACTGGAGCGGCGCAACCGCGTCCTGCAGGTGGTGGGGGACCTGGCCAGCCGCCTGCACCGCACCACGGACAACCGCCTGATTGCCGAGGCCACCTTGCGGGTGCTCCAACAACTCCAGCGCTCGCCTTTATCACTGTTTCATCTCATCAACCCGGCTACGGGCGAATTCGAGCTACTGGCAGGCAACGGCTTCACCGAAGCCCAGCTCAAAGCCCGCCAGATCATGCCCCTGGGCAACAGCTTGAGTGCCCATGCCCTGGCCGGTCGCCAGATTCTGCGCTGCGTGGATGTTGAAACAGACGATCGCATCGCGCCACCGATCCGCGACCTGATGCTCGCCGATGGCATCCGCTCCATGACTCTGCTGCCCTTACTGTACCAGAGCGAACCCTTGGGCACCATCAGCCTGCAGTTCTTCGCCCATAGCGAAGACTCCGGCGAATTCGAGTTGGAGACATTGCGCGCCATCTGCGAAACCGTTTCCTTGGCACTTGCCAATGCCCGCAATATCCAGGTACTCGAATACCAGGCCCTACATGACTCGCTGACCAGCCTGCCCAACCGGGCCATGCTCCACCGCGCCACCGCCGATACCCTGCGTGCCAACAACGGTAAAAAAGGACTGGCCCTGCTCCTGCTGGACCTGGACAAGTTCAAAGAGGTCAACGATACCCTGGGCCACCGCACGGGCGACCAGTTGTTGAAACTCGTAGCCGCCCGCCTGCAGGCCACGCTGTCCCCCTTCGACGCCCTGCTGGCACGCCTGGGGGGGGACGAATTTGCGATCCTGCTGCGTGACTGCGCGACTGCCGAAACAGCCACCGACATTGCCCACATCCTGGTTGCGGCGCTACGCCAGCCACTGGAAGTAGAGGGCATCTTCATCGAACTCGGGGGCAGTATCGGCGTAGCCGTCTACCCCATGCATGGGGGCACCAGCCACGCCCTGCTGCGCTGTGCCGATGTGGCCATGTATGCCGCCAAGGCCCAAGGGGTGGGGGTGAGCCTCTACAACAACACCTACGACGCCCACAATCCGCGTCGGCTGGCGATGATCACGGATCTGGGCACCGCCATCCGCAACAAGCAGCTCAAGGTCCACTACCAGCCCCGATACGATCTGCAACAACGCCAATGGCGTGGCTGCGAGGCTCTGCTGCGCTGGCAGCACCCTTCGCTGGGCTTTATCCCGCCCTGCGAATTTGTGCAGTTCGCCGAAACCAGCGACCTGATCCGCCCGCTCACCCTGCTGGTGGCGCGGGGGGCAATCGAGCAGATCCGCGCCTGGCGTGACCGAGGGCTGAATATCGCCGTCTCGGTCAATCTCTCCACGCGCAACCTCCTGGATGTCACCCTACCCGAAGCACTTTCCGGGCTGCTGGAAGAATATGGCGTACCGCCTTCGGCGCTGGAACTGGAAATCACCGAGACGGCCCTGATGACTGATCCCGAACGCGCCATGCAGGTGGTGGCCCGGATTGCAGCGCTAGGCATGGCCCTGTCCATTGACGATTTTGGCACGGGCTACTCATCGCTGGCCTACCTCAAGCGCCTACCGCTCCATGCCCTGAAGATTGACCGGTCATTTGTGATGGACATGCTCGATGATGAGCAGGATGCCATCATCGTCCGCTCCACCATCGGGCTGGCCCATAGCCTGGGCCTGCGGGTGATCGCCGAGGGGGTGGAAAACACTGCCACGCTGGAACAACTGCGTGAATTCGGCTGTGACGAGGCGCAGGGATACCTGCTCGGCAGGCCCCTGCCCCCGGAAGCAGCATTTGAACTGATGCAGACCACGGCGGAAGGGAGCGAGGATCGCCCCCAAGCCTAGAATGACAATGTCAAAAGCCGTAAGCCCTGCAACCCGAAGGGGCCTTTGGAAACAGTTTACGATCTGTAACGTGAAGGCGTCAGCCGTGCGCAAAGCGGCGCAGAAACCAGAGTGTATAGTGAGACATGAGGATTTTGAGTCGCGCGCAAACCTCTCCAGGCCAATACGCGCCCTCGCAGCACGATCATAATCAGCTTCATAAAAAAGCCATAACGAGGAGAGGCCAGATGCGGATATCCGTCAGCGCCCTGTTTACACCCGCCATTCGCCGCCTGGACAAACTCAGCTATCCATACAAGCTGGGTCTGGTCGGCATTGGTGCCGTAGTGGCCATCGCGTTTTTCGTCATCTCTTTGCACGTAGCCATGCGTGGCGCCATCAGCGATGCCCGTGATGAACGCCTGGGGCTCAAAGTCTACGGCCCCGTTGCCCAGGTCATGCTGCTTACCCAGCAGCATATGACGCTGGCTGCAGGCGCAGCGGGGGAAGCCACGCTCAAACCGGCCTTGCAGACCAAGAGCCAGGAGATTGACACCGCCATCAAGACCGTTGACGGTCTGCTGGCAGGGGATGCCCACGCACTGGCACTGGAGAAGAGCTGGAAGAATTTCAGCACCGAGTGGCAACAGCTCAAAACCAAGGCCGCCACCCTGCCTGCTCCACAGGTTCTACCCGCCTACCAGAAACTCAACGCTCTGCTGGAAAACTTTATGGGCGATCTGGGTGAGGCCTCCAGCCTGATCCGCGACCCAGAACACGACACCAGCGTGCTGGCCGATATCCTGTTCCGCAAATTGCCGGAGACCAATTTGCAGGCAGGCCGCCTGTATGCCTTGAGCATCATTCCGCTACAAACCCGAGACATGGCTGAAGACTGGCTCAAGGTGGCCCCCCAGCTTGCCAAATCCAGCCGCGCCAGAGCTGATCTGATGGAATCCATCCTGCGCGCGGACACCACCACCCCCACCTTGCAGGCAGCGGGCGCGACAACGCGTGGAAGCATCCAGAGCACAGGGGAGAAAATCGACCAAATGGTCGACCAGGAGATCATCAAAGGGGCTTTTAGCACCGAGGTTGCAAACTTCATCCCCCAAACCTCACAAGCGCTGGCAGGCGTACAAGGCGCAGTCCTCAAACTGATCCCTGACCAAATGCAGCAATTGCTAGATGCCCGGCTCAAGCAATTGGAAGCACGGTTCTGGAACTATTCGATTGGCGCCGCACTGATCGTGCTGGTGCTGTTGTACTTCTCCGCTGGCATGTTCATCACGATCCTACAATCGGTCAGCGAACTCTCATCCGGCGCCCAGCAGATCGCGGAAGGCAACCTTGCCGCGCAGGTCAGTTTCAGCGCACGCGATGAATTGCGGACCGTGGCCGAGCACTTCAATACCATGGTCCGCTCATTTGCGGCCATCATCCGCGAGGTCAACCGCACCGCCGATGGTCTGCTGGAGTCCTCCAGCACGCTGGCAGCGGCATCCAACACCATTACAGCGGGGTCTGAGCAGCAAAGTGAGGCCTCCTCGACCATGGCCGCTGCAATTGAGCAGATGACAGTAGGCGTGGATGAGATTTCCCGCCATGCCAGCACCGCAGAAGAGATTTCCCGCCAGTCCGGCGAGCAATCCACCGCAGGCTGCGAGGTGGTTCGCAAAGCCATCAATGAAATGGAGAACATCGCCACGGCCGTGCGCGCCTCCGCCGACGTCATCAGTACCCTGGGAAAGAATTCTGCCCAGATCAACATGATTGTCAGTTCAATCAAGGAGATTGCAGACCAGACCAATATGCTGGCCCTGAATGCCTCCATTGAGGCGGCACGCGCAGGCGAAGACGGCCATGGCTTTGCCGTGGTGGCCGACCAGGTACGTGGTCTGGCGGAACGTACAACCGAAGCCACACAGGAAATCACAGGCATGGTCACCGCCATTCAGAACGGCACAAGCCGGGCGGTGAAAGCCATGCAGGACGGTGTTGCCTGTGTGCACCAGGGGGTGGAGCTGACCAACAAGGTGGGGACGGCAATGGAGCGCGTACAGGGTGAATCGGGCAAGGTCGTTGGGGCTGTCACGGATATCTCACACGCTTTGCGCGAACAAAGTACGGCCAGCACGGAAATCGCCAAAACCGTTGAAAACATCGCGCGCATGGCCGAGGAGAACCGGGAGGAAGTCACCGTGCTGGGTTCCACCGCAGCCCGGCTGAAGACCCTGTCTGGCCAGCTTGCCAACGAAATCAAACTCTTCCGGGTCTGAGCACCAACTGGGAACCAAGGTGATTGTCATGAAACAGTTTCTTTTCCTGATCTTGTCCCCTGCGGCAGCGCTGCTCAAACGTTTGTCATACCCTGCCAAGTTCGGCCTGATCGGCAGCATGGCCATTCTGGCCATGGGCTTTTTCATGCTGACTCTGGCCATTGAGCTGCGTGCCGATCTCAGTGTTGCCCAACGCGAACAGCAGGGCCTCGCGGTCTATTCGGCCACGCTTGCCGCCTTTGAGCAGACCCAGAACTACGTGGGCCTCGCAGTCGGTGCCAAAGGTAGCGATCCGCTCAAGCCTATGGCGGCGGAAGCCCTGAAGACCACTGATGCGGCATATGCCCGTGTCAATACGCTTGTCTCCCAACTTGGCGGTGACGAGAAACTACAGACGCGCTGGAAGGAGCTTGATGGAATGTGGGCGGGCTATAAGGCCCAGGTCGCCAAATTGGATGTGCGCAGCCTGACCACCGCACATCAGACCCTGACGGGCAAGATGTTCGAATTCATGCGTGAGCTGGGTGACGCCACCGCACTCTCACGCCACCCCAGCACCAAGGGCGCCCATTTGGCTGATGCAGTCATCAACCATGTGCCAGACGTGCTGAACCGTTTTGCCCAGATCCGCAATACCGGCATCATGGTACTGGGGGTGCCGGAACTCAACCGCGAATGGCGCCGGATGAGCACGATGGGTGACGAATTGAACGTGGCCCAAGGCGAGCTGGCCACCTCCATGCAAAGAGCATTTGGCGGAGAAAGCAGCACCGTCAGTGCCGCCACCAAGAAGCTCAGCGCCCAAAGCGATGGCTTCCTCGCGGTGGTGAAACAAAACATCCTCTCTGGCACCCGCAGCATGCCCGCCAAGGATTTTTCCACGACTGCCACCAAGGCACTGAACGACTACACCGCGATGCTTGATGATGAAGTGGTAGGCGAATTGCGTAGCGTGGTGCGCTGGCGCGTGGCTTCACTCTCGCTGCGCTATTGGGGGATGAACCTGATTGCGCTCCTCATGGTGGCGGCACTTGCCTACATCATGATTGCGATCTATCTGGCGATCAACCATTCGGTCAAGGCACTTACCGAAGGCACGCAACGCATCGGGGCGGGGGAACTGAACCATCGCATCACCCTGGATTCACAGGATGAATTGGGGCGGGTGGCAGGCCAGTTCAACAAGATGGTCGACTCACTTGCCAGTGTCATCATGCGTGTGGAGCAGGCCGCCAATGACGTCACCCAGGCGTCGGCAGGCTTGGGCAATTCGGTTGAGAAGGTTTCGCACGGGGCCGGCCAGCAAAGCGAAGCCTCTTCCCAGATGGCGACAACCATCCAGCAGATGACGGTTGGCATCGCGGAAATCGCCCGACTGGCGACAGAAGCCGAGCGTATGTCATCCGAATCCGGCAAGGTTTCCCTGGATGGCGAACAGATCGCTGCAAAAACGACCCTGGAGATTGAGCGGATTGCCGACGCGGTGCGCCAATCCTCCGTGGTGATTGATGATCTGGTCGCCAATTCAGAGAAAATCAGCACGATTGTCAGCACAATCAAGGAAATTGCCGAGCAGACCAATCTGCTTGCGCTCAATGCCGCCATTGAGGCGGCCCGTGCCGGAGACACGGGCCGGGGCTTTGCCGTGGTGGCCGATGAAATCCGCAAATTGGCTGACCGCACCACCCGCGCCACCGAACAGATCACGGCCATGATCCTGAGCATCCAGAGCGGCACCAATCAGGCCGTGGAGGCCATGCGTACCGGTGTGGACCGCGTGGCCGAGGGAGTATCGCTCACACGGGCGGCGGGGGATGCCATGCGCGAAATCCAGAAATCTTCGCAAACCGTGGTGGAGCTGGTGAGCAACATTTCCAGCGCCTTGCGCGAGCAATCCTCTGCCAGTTCGGAAATCGCCTCCGGCGTTGAGCGGGTGGCGGAAAACGCCGAAGAGGTCAGCGCCACCTCCAAGCAGACACAACAGATAGGGATCACGCTGGAAACCCTGTCCCAAGGCCTGAGCGAGCAGATCAGACTGCTGCACAGCGCCTGATTTTCAGGAAGGAAGAATCATGGCAGGTCTGGAAGAATTCATGTGGCGCAGCACCATCAAATGGAGCGACTTGATCGCCACTGCGCAAAGTGTGATCAGTCGCTGGAACACGATCACGGACTTCGTGGTGGTCATGGACACCCGCGAGCATATCTGGACCGTGCGCCATAGCAGCGTTGCGGCCCCCTTCCTGGTGCTGGCGGAAGACTCCATGCGCGGTTCCGTTCCGCGCATCGGCAACCCCATGCCTTTCCTGCTACTACTGGGCATGGCAGTCACCCGACCGGGCTGTGTGGAGCTATCGTTTGCGAATGGTCAGAAAATTGATCCAGGCCGCTTTGAACTGAATGATCTGACCGCGCTGCTCCCCCATGCCACCCACCCAGTGCACCGCAAATTGGCGCAACTGGCCGTCATGGCCACGCCTGCGACACCGGCGGACACACAAGGAAGATCATGAGTAACCGGCTTGCTGACGAGTCTTCACTCTACCTGCAACAACACGCCAACGATCTGGTTGATTGGTGGCCCTGGTGTGATGAAGCCTTGCAGCAAGCCCGTACCGATGGCAAACCCATCCTGCTGTCGATCGGCTATTCGGCCTGCCACTGGTGCCATGTGATGGCCGAGGAATCCTTTAAGGATGAGGAAACCGCCACACTGATGAACCGCCTGTTCATCAACATCAAGGTCGACAGGGAAGAGCGCCCCGATCTGGACCAGATCTATCAGGCCGCCCACATGTTGCTTGCCCATCGCCCCGGCGGCTGGCCGCTGACCTTGGCGCTGACCCCGGAAGGAATTCCCTTCTTTGCAGGCACCTATTTCCCGAAAGCTTCTTCCGGCGGCCTACCCGCCTTTGCCGATATCCTCCAGCATCTGGCACAACTCTACGCCCAGCAGCAGGACAAGCTTGTCGGCATGGCCCCCGTGCTGCTCAAAGCCCTAAGCCAGAGTCTGGCCTTGCCGGCTGAATCCAGCGATACGGACGACCAGACCATCATCCAGACCTGTCTGAGCAACCTGCTCATTAGCCATGACCGGCGCTTTGGTGGCTTTTACGGTGCGCCAAAATTTCCCCACCCTGCCGAACTCGCACTCCTGGCCCGTGCCGCCGATAACTTGCGGCACACCGAAGCCGAGGCAGCACTGCTGCTGAGCCTGCGCAGCATGGCCAATGGCGGTCTCTACGACCACCTGGGCGGTGGATTTGCGCGCTACTGCATTGATGAGTGCTGGATGCTGCCGCATTTCGAAAAGATGCTCGGCGACAATGGCCTGCTGCTCCACCTCTATGCCAGTGCGTGGGCAAGCAGCCACGATGAATTGTTCCGCCGTGTAGTGGAGCAGACCGCAGCATGGCTCCTGCGCGAAATGCACAACCCCGAAGGCGGATTCCACGCTTCAGTGGATGCCGACAGCGAAGGCCATGAAGGCCACTATTACCTATGGGACACGCATGAGGTCGAGCGCCTGCTGCATGCAGAGCAATTGGCCTTGGTGCAGGCCCATTATGGACTGGACAGGCCGCCGAATTTCGAACGGCGACTATGGCATCTGCATGTATCCCGCCCACTGGACGAAGTCGCCCACGCCTTGGCCATCCCGAGCCATACCGCGCGCATGCATATTGACACTGCCCGCACCAAGCTGTTGGCTGCACGTGAAAAGCGCCCTGCCCCGCAGCATGACCACAAGGTGCTCACGGGTTGCAACGCGTTTGTCATTCAAGGTCTGGCCCACGCAGCCGTACTAATGGAACAGCACGAGTGGCTGCAAGCGGCCCAGCACGGAATGGATTTTCTGCGTAACAATCTCTGGCACGAAGGGCGCTTGCTGACGGCTTGGAACGACGGCAGAAGCCAGATACGCGCCTATCTGGATGACCATGTCGCACTTATCCAGGCCTGCCTCACTTTGCTGACAGCAGAATTCCGCCCGCAAGACCTGCAATTCGCCATCACCCTGGCCGAGCATGTGTTGGAACACTTCCAGGATGCTGAAAACGGGGGCTTCTTCTTTACCGCAGACGATGAGCGGGCCCCACTGGTGCGTTTCAAGCCCTGGCACGATGCAGCCAGCCCATCCGGCAACGGCTTGGCCGCACAGTCCCTGATACGCTTGGGGCATCTTACCGGTGAAACACGTTTCCTGGATGCGGCCAAACGCACACTCGATGCGTTCCGCCCGCAAATGCAAACCCATCCTCATTCAGCAAGCAGCTTGGTTTTGGCGCTGGATGACTGGCTGAATCCGCCTGAAACGGTATTGATCAGCGGCACAAACGCCGAAGCCTGTAAGCATTGGCTACGCAATCTGCTTAAGCTCCCCGGTCATACCCGGCGCATGATGCTCATCATTCCAACAGGCAAGGTTTCCGGCCTACCTGCCAGCATCCAGAGCGCATTGCAGATGGAGGTCAGCGCCCAAGTCTGCAAAAACCATCAGTGCCTGCCCACCTTCACACAGCTTGCCTCACTGATTGAAACCCTGGAAAAACCTTTCAATGACCAAGGCATTTAACTAATCGTCATTTCACCCTGCTTGCAGGCGCACCACGAACTCGGCACCACCACCTAGGCGGCAACACGCAAAAATCTCGCCCCCGTGCAGGGCCACGATTTCTTTACAGATCGCCAGCCCCAGGCCCGTGCCGCCTGCCCCGCTGCGGGTCAAGCTGCTCTGCACGAATTTCTCAAAGATCAGATCTTGTTCCCCTTCAGGAATCCCCACCCCACGATCAGCCACCGCGAACTCCAGCATATGATGCTGCACGTCACCTTCTACCTTGAGGTAGGGCGCCATGCGTATATCCATCTGGGCTTCAGGTGGCGAATATTTGACTGCATTGGAGAGCAGGTTGCGGATCACTTGCCCCAGCAACAAGCCATCACCCCTCACAACGGACGTGCCTTCGATATACCGTGCCACGCGTAACTGACGTGCAGCCAGCAACGCCTCAAACTCCGCCAATACCTCGTCCAGCACGTGCACCAGATCAACCTTGTCAAAACGCAATGTCATGCGCCCGGACTCAAGCTTCGAGATATCCAACAAGGAGTCGAGCAAGCCCATCAGGCGCTCGCCACTGCTGACGATGCGTGAAAAATAACCCCGGAGCCGGGCAACGCTCTCCACCGAGGCGCGCTCCTGCCCAATGCGGGCAAAACTCAGAATCGCATGCATCGGCGTGCGCAATTCATGCGACATATTTGCCAAGAACTCTGTTTTGGCAGCATTAGCCTTCTCGGCAGCTTCCTTGGCCTGGAACCAGCGCGTTTCGGCTTCGCGTAAACAAGTAATCTCGCTGGCCATGCCCAGCACGATACGCTGATCTTCAATACCCCTTGTGCATACCTGACGCACCATGAACCAACGCTTTGCTCCATGATGGCTGTTAAACGTGATCTCCCGCTCGTGTACGTCACCATCCTGTGCTTCACGCAGCCATTGTCCTTCGTCACCAGACCGGGCAACAATCTCTGGCGACAGGAAATCCTCTGTCAGATGGCCGATCACGGCTTCCACGGGTTGCTCTACTGCATCCAGATACGCACGATTGACCATGAGATATCTTAATTCGGCATCGCACACAAATAACGGATTGGGTACGCTATTGAAGATCGATTGCAGAAAATCATACGTCCTGCGCTGGAGCTCAAACGCCCGCATGGCCCGATGCTCCGCCTCCCGCCAGAGGCTGACATTGAAATGCGTCCCCACAATAACGGGCCGCCCATCCGCATCCAGGCAGGCCCCCTTTGCGATGATCAGATACACATCTGCACCACTGATCGGGCTGCGCACGCATTCTTCTTTATAGATCGAGCAGCCGCCCAACACGTCCGCATCTTCTTTAATCATGACGCCCGCATCACGCATCGGGGACAAGATGCTGGCGGAATCTGCACCAATCGCAGCCTGACGCTCCACGCCATATTCCTTGGCAAACGCGTCATTGATCATTAGTAGCGTGCTTGAGGCGTCCTTGACGTACACCGGCTCGGGGATCACATCAATCAGACGTTGGATAAAACTCTGGGTCATCTCCCGGCGCTGGACTTCACGCGTCAACGCTTCCTGCAAACCACGCTCTGACATGCGCTGGGGGGTCAGATCAAAACTGGCACAGACGATGACCGGTACGCCATCGATATCTTCACACCGCGCCTTGGAAATCTGCCGATAACGCATGGCGCCCGTCTGTGGATGCGGTTTGCATTCTTCCTTGAAGATCACCTTGCCAGAGAGTACCTCACGATCTTCCTCCTGGGTGGTGTGACCAAAAGCGTCGTCGGGACTCAGTGCACGGAAATGCTGCCCGACGACCTCTTCCTTGCCGCGCCCAAGGCTTGCCGCCAGGGCATCGTTGACCATGACATAACGGCTTTGCGCATCCTTGATGTAGACCGGTTGCGGGATCACATCGATCAATCTTTGCACATAGGCACGCGCCCTCGCGGTACTCTGAGCAAGCACCCTGCTTGTCTGTGCGTGGGCGTCCTCTTCGGCAATACGGCGCAGCACGTGATAGTCCAGATTCCAGCGTGCGGCCTCCAGATTGACGCCGAACACCACGCGCTGATTGTCCTCATCCACAATTGCGGCTTTGGAAATCACCCGATAATGCGTCTTGTTGGTCACCGGGCTGTGATATTCCTCCTGCTTATAGACCCTACGCCCAGCAATGACTTCCAGATCCTCCTGCATGGTCAGCGGCACTCTGTTGCGGTCTACAAACAGTTCCTTGGCAGACAGACCCAGAATCTCGTCCCTGCTCTGATTACGATCAAGGCAAAAAGACTCGTTGACCCACAGGTAGCGCCCTTGCGCATCCTTGATATAGGTGGGCGCCGGTACAACCTCAAGCGCATCCCACAACATGGCCCGGCTACGTTGCAAGCGAGCCTCAAGATCCTCCTGAAGCCTTTTCGATGCAGTCAGGTCTTCAACGCAAAGCAGGCATTGCCTGGACGGCGCAGGGAGCGCCTGCAGACGAAAACGCAGATACGCGGCCTGCCCCGTGGCACTTTTGAGCCAATCTTCAAACTCAAATTCACGCAGAGCAGTAGTATTGAGCCGGGCAAACAGAGAAGTTGGCAGTGGTTCATCGCCCAACAAACGGGCAAATGCCGGGTTACGCGCTACAACAATGGAATTTTCGTCCAGCATTGCCGCAGCATAGGGCAGCACATCAAAGCTGCCTTTCCAGAAGGATAACTCACGCTTTGTTGATTGCAACAATAGGCAGCGCGTGGTGCATTGCCAAGCAATGCACAGCAGAAGATACGCCATCAGACACATTACATATGAATATGCCGACAATGGCGAAAAATGCCCTGCCACCAAGAGTGCCAGCAGGACGGCAATACCTATAAGAACAAACCAGAATGTAGTCCGCATGAAATTTGTGCTTGCTCCACTCAGGCTTGCGCAATGCTATATGGCAGGCATACACGCAGGCGCTATGTGACCTCCTCCAATGGCCCTATTGTGCAGGACTTGCGCCCAGGATTCAAAGCAAAGCTTACGATCGGTTGTGATACATCACCGACCGGAAAAGCCCAAAGGCCAGCAAGTGCTGGCTTGCTGGCCTTTGGATTGGAACAAACGAACTTATCAAAACCTGTTCAGAATCTGTAGCGAGAGGCCGTCAGCGGCGCGAAGAGCAGCACAGACACCGGAGTTTATTCGTATAAATGAGGTTTTCAGAGCAACATTCCTGCACCCACCGTGTTATTGGTACTTTCATCAATTACGATAAAGGCACCGGTCGCACGGTTTTCACGATAGGCATCACCGAACAGCGGCTGCGCGAGTTTCCAGCTGACCTTGGCAATATCATTCATCGCCAGGGTGGTGGCGTCCACGTGTTCCTGCGAATTCACATCCACCTTGAACGCCACGCCGGTCAGCTTGGCCTTGGTGGTACGCGTCGTGTGACGGATCAGGTAGGTGCGGGCGGGTGACAAAGGCGCTTCGGCAAACCAGCACATCATGGCCTCAGTTTCCTTACGTGCCTCGGGCACTTCGCTGCTCTTGACGATCATGTCCCCACGGGAGATATCCACTTCATCTTCCAGCAGCAGGGTGATGGATTGCTCGCTCACGCCTTCTGCCACCGGCTCGCCGCCAATATGCACAGCCTTGACCCGGCTTTCGCGCCCGCTGGGCAGCACCGTGACTGCATCGCCTGCCTGGATCGAACCCGATTCAACCCGCCCCATAAAGCCGCGATAGTCATGCAGCTCCGGGTTGGCCGAATCCTGCGGACGGCAGACGAATTGCACGGGGAAGCGGAAGGCTTCTGCACGCTCATCGGCATCCGTGCTGGAAGCGGATTCCAGCACATCCAGCAGGGTTGGGCCTTGATACCAGGGCATGGTCTCCGAGCTATCCACCACGTTGTCGCCAGTGAGCGCGGACATGGGGATGAACTTGATATCACGATCTTCGCCAAATAGGCCCATCTTCTCAACAAAAGCCTTGTATTCGGCGACGATCGCATCAAATTTTGCCTGATCGTAGTCGATCAAGTCCATCTTGTTGACCGCCACCACGATGTGCGGAATGTTCATCAGATGCGCCAGATAGCTGTGGCGGCGCGTTTGCACCAGCACGCCCTTGCGCGCATCGATCAAGATGATCGCCAGATTCGCGGTGGAAGCGGCAGTCACCATATTGCGGGTGTACTGCTCGTGGCCGGGTGCATCCGCGATGATGTACTTACGCGTACCGGTCGAGAAATACCGGTAGGCCACATCAATGGTAATCCCCTGCTCGCGCTCGGCTTGCAGCCCGTCGGTGAGCAGCGACAAATCCACCGCTTCCATGCCACGCTTCTTCGAGGTCTTCTCGATCTGGGTCAGCGTATCGGTCAAGATCGCCTTGGTGTCATATAGCAGGCGCCCGATCAGGGTACTCTTGCCATCATCCACACTGCCGCAGGTCATGAAGCGCAGCAGGCCGTTGTCTTGAATGTTTTCGTATGCAGACATGATTAGAAATAGCCTTCCTTCTTGCGTTGCTCCATGGATGCGTCCGAGGTCTGGTCATCCAGCCGCGTCGCCCCCCGCTCGGTAATGGTAGTGGTCGCTGTTTCCAGCACGATCTTCTCGATCGTGTCGGCGTCGGATTCCACCGGGGCCGTGCAGGGGATGTCACCCACGGTACGGAAACGCACTTGCAGATCAATCACCTCTTCACCCGGCTTAACCGGTGTGAGATGCGTCACCGGCACAATCGCGCCAGCGCGGCGCACAATCGGACGCACATGCGAGTAATAAATACTCGGCAATTCCAGCTGTTCGCGCTGGACGTACTGCCACACGTCCATTTCCGTCCAGTTGGAAATCGGGAAGGCGCGGATGTTCTCACCACGATGCACGCGGGCGTTATACAGGTTCCACAGCTCGGGGCGCTGGTTCTTCGGGTCCCACTGGCCGAACTCATCGCGGAAGCTCATTACGCGTTCCTTGGCCCGTGCCTTTTCTTCGTCACGACGGGCGCCACCGATACAGCAATCGAACTCAAATTCGGCAATCGCCTCCAGCAAAGTCACAGACTGATGCTTGTTGCGGGATTCATCCGGGCTTTTCAGCACCACGGTGCCGCGCTTCATGGAGTCTTCCACCGAACGCACGATCAGGCGCTCGCCCAGCTCGGCAGCACGGCGATCACGGAAATCCACCACTTCCTGATAGTTGTGGCCGGTATCAATATGCAGCAAGGGGAAAGGGAACTTACCGGGGCGGAAAGCCTTTTCAGCCACGCGCAGCATGCAGATGGAATCCTTGCCACCCGAAAACAGCAGCACGGGGCGTTCGCACTGCCCGGCTACCTCACGCATGATGTGGATGGCTTCAGCTTCCAGCCAGTCAAGATGAGAGAGAGTTTGTTTGCTCAACGTAGTCATTTTCCAGATCTTTCTTCACGCCATTTGTTTGGCATTTCACTTCTTGACATGCAGACCGCATTCCTTGTTCTGGGGATCTTCCCACCACCAACGTCCCGCCCGGATATCTTCTCCCACGGCGATGGCACGCGTACAAGGCGCACAGCCGATGCTGGGATAGAACTGATCATGCAGGGCATTGTATGGCACCGCATGAATGCGGATATAGGCCCACACTTCCTGCTCGCTCCAGTCAGCCAGCGGATTATATTTTTCCAACCCATTGCCAGCATCATACTCCCGCACCGGCAAATCTGCCCGCGTGGTGCTTTGCGCAGCGCGCATCCCGGTAATCCAGGCCTTTTTGCCTGCCAGTGCGCGACGCAGCGGTTCGACCTTGCGGATATGACAGCAGGCTTTACGCAGTTCAACCGAATCGTAAAATGCGTTGATACCTTGCGTACGCACGTACTCTTCAATCGCGGCGGTATTCGGGAAGAATACCTTGAGCTTGGCGGCGTAATGCTTTTCCACCTCACCCATCAGCGTGTAGGTCTCGGCAGGTAGGCGGCCGGTATCCAGCGAGAAAATCTCGATCGGCAGCCCTTCACGCAAGATCAGATCGGTAAGCACCATGTCTTCCGCGCCAAAACTATTGGCAAAGGTCACGGCACCATGCTCTTCAGCGATAGCATGCAGCAATTCCAGCGCATTGGCCCGCTTGACGGCCACGTTCATGCGCAACACATCGGTCAGTTCCGGGTTGGTGGCCGGATTGCTCACACGCGGACGGATAATGGAAAAAGTCTCGCTCATCGCCTAGCCCCTTGCATGCCGACGCCATAGCGGCTGATCCACCACCACTGCTGCCTGATACGGTTCGGTAAAATCCTTGAAGGAAGCCAGCGCCTCTTCTGCCGAACGATCTGCACGAATCTGGAAGGCATCGAAGCCACAGCGTCGCAGGAAGTAAAGCTGGTCGCGCAGCACATCGCCCACCGCCCGCAATTCACCCTTAAAACCAAAGCGGGTACGCAGCAGATTGGCCGTGGAATAGGCGCGCCCATCCGCAAAACGCTCAATGCTGATCGCCAAGAGCGGGAACACGTTCAGATCGGCCTGATCTTCGACCAATGCTTCGATCATTTCGTGGGTTTCCAGCCATACCCCCAGCTCACCCACCGCCACACGGGCAGCGAACTCGGCTTTACGCGCCAGCCATACGGCCAGCGGCACCACAATCTTGCCCTGCGCGGGAATCTGGGTAGCGGCGATCTGCTCCGGCGTAGCCGTCTGGGCGCCCGTCAGTTTGAACAGCACCACCTTGCCCGCCTGCTTCTTCACTTCTTCCTGCGCAGCGGGGTATTGCACAAATTGCCACGCGTCATCCGCCACAATAGCGGCGTTAGCAGCCTGAATTTTGATCAGATTAGACATTGCGGGCCTCTACTTTCTTGCTGCCGGGTTGGCGATCTGCATAAACGCGCTCTTTGAACGGTGCTACGCCCAAACGGCGCGCCGTATCAATAAAGCGCTCTTCCGGCGTGCGGTTTTCCACATACACATCAATGAGGCGCTGGACCACACCGGCCACCTCATCCGCTGCGAAAGAAGGGCCGATCACCGAACCCAGGCTGGCGTCATTGCCTTGCTTGCCGCCAATGCTGACCTGATACCACTCCGAACCATCCTTATCCACGCCCAGCACACCGATGTGACCGACGTGGTGGTGACCGCAGGAATTCATGCAGCCGGATATATTCAATTCGAGTTCGCCAATATCATACTGGTAATCCAGATCATCAAACTGACGCTGGATCGCCTCGGCAATCGGAGTGCTCTTGGCATTGGCCAGATCACACAAGGAACCGCCGGGGCAGCAGATGATGTCGGTAATCAGGCCGATGTTGGGGGTCGCCAGCTTCGCCTCCCGTGCGACTTGCCACAGGGCATACAGTTCGCTCACGCGCACATCCGAGAGGATGATATTCTGTTCATGCGTGGTGCGTAGCTCGCCAAAGCTAAAGCGATCGGCCAGCCCGGCAATGGTGTCGAGCTGCTCCGCCGTGACATCACCGGGCGGCACGCCTGTCACCTTCAATGACATCGTCACGGCACGGTAGCCCGATACGCGATGGGCATGCACGTTGCGTTTGACCCAGTTGGCAAAAGCCTTGTTTTCCGCCACTTGGGCATCAAAGGCAACGTCGGTATCCGGCAATTGGGCGTAATCCGGCGCGGTAAAGTATCCGGCAACCCGGTCGAATTCCGCCTGGGTAATCGTCAACACACCATCTTTGTGATAGACCCATTCAGCTTCAACCTGACGCTTGAATTCTTCTACGCCTAAGGCTTTGACCAGAATCTTGATCCGGGCTTTGAAGGCGTTGTCACGACGGCCATGACGATTGTAGACGCGGATGATCGATTCGCAATAGCTGATCAAATGCTGCCAGGGTAGTGCTTCTTCAATCACTTCCCCGAGGATCGGGGTACGCCCCAGCCCACCGCCGACCCATACCTTGACGAGTAATTCACCGGCTGCATCACGATAGAATTCCAAACCAATGTCATGCATCTGCACCACGGCGCGATCTTCGCGGGTGCCACTGACGGCAAATTTGAACTTACGCGGCAGGAGCGCGAACTCGGGGTGGAAGGTGCTCCACTGACGCAGGATTTCTGCCAGCGGGCGTGGATCGACCACCTCGTCAGGCGCAATCCCGGCGAATTGATCAGTGGTGATGTTGCGGATGCAGTTGCCGGAAGTCTGGATGGCGTGCATCTGCACGGTGGCCAACTCGGCCAGGATATCCGGCACGCGTTTGAGTTCCGGCCAGTTGAGCTGGAAATTCTGGCGTGTAGAAACGTGGGCATAGCCCTTGTCGTATTCACGCGTAATATGCGCAAGCGTGCGGATCTGGCGTGAATTGAGGAGCCCATAGGGCACCGCGATACGCAACATGGGGGCATAGCGCTGGATGTAGAGCCCGTTTTGCAGGCGCAGGGGGCGGAACTCTTCCTCCTTCAGCTCGCCTGCCAGGTAACGACGGGTCTGGTCGCGGTACTGGGCGACACGCTCGTCCACCAGCCTCTGGTCATATTCGTCATAAATGTACATCGTTCAATCTTTCTCGCGGGGGATTTTCAATATGCAACAATGAGTTTCGAGCCGATCAGCACCAGCATGCCTGCCAGAATGGGGCGCAGAACCTTCTCTGGAATTTTCGCTGACACAAGGCTACCCACCCAGATGCCGGGCAGGGAGCCAACCAACAGGCTGCCCAGCAGCATCCAGTCGATAGTGCCCACAATCCAGTGGCCGATCCCGGCAACCAGGGTCAGGGGAACAGCATGAGCGATGTCTGAACCCACAATCCGATGCGCAGGCAAGGAAGGGTACAGGAAAAACAGCGCCGTCACACCCAAAGCCCCTGCGCCTACTGAGGAGATGGACACCAGCACGCCCAGTATCGCCCCTGTCAGTACTGTCAGGGCAAAGGTGCGGCGTGGATTGGGCTGACTCGGTGCGCGGCTCAGGGCAAAGGCCTGGAGCTTCTTGCGGAACACCAGCGCCACGGAAGTCAGAACCAGTGCGATCCCCAGGGAAAAGGAAATCAGCCCCTTGGCGCCTTCGAGCCCACCGGGCAGAAAATTGTGTACCACCCACAGGGTCAGCGCGGCGGCAGGGATGGAGCCCAGCGCCAGTGCGCGGGTGATGGCCCAATCCACCGTACCACGCAGGCTATGGGCCAGGGTGCCACCGCTCTTGGTGATGGAGGCGTAGAGCAGATCCGTGCCCACGGCCACGGAGGGTGAAACTCCGAATAACAGCATGAGCAGCGGCGTCATCAGGGAACCACCGCCGACCCCTGTCAGGCCAACAATCGCGCCCACTACGAATCCGGCGACGGGGTACAGGAAGTCCATGAGCTTGCTTTCCGAGAGTTTTGCGTTGGGTCAAATAGTACCTAGGAGATATAGAGAGGTACCCGGGATTTTTGTTTGCTACTTAGAAGAATTTGTAATATACGTTTTACTTCTGTGTGTGCATCAAAGGACTGCCCATGAATCTGCAACAACTCCGCTATGTATTGGAGGTCACCAAACACAAGCTTTCGGTGTCGGATGCAGCCGATGCGCTGTTTACCTCTCAACCGGGGGTGTCCAAGCAGATTCGCCTGCTGGAGGAAGAGCTGGGGGTGGAAATCTTTGCCCGCCATGGCAAGCGTCTGACCGAAATCACCGAGCCGGGGCAGGAGGTGCTCAAGATCGCCGAGCGCATGCTGCGCGAGGCAGACAATCTCCGCCAGGTGGGGCGGGAGTTTGTGGATGAAGATGCGGGCAAGCTCACCATCGCCACCACCCATACCCAGGCCCGCTATGCACTGCCGCCGATCGTGGCGGAGTTTCTGCGCCGCTTCCCCAAAGTTCAGTTGCACATCCACCAGGGCAACCCGAAGCAGATTGCCGAGCAGGTGCTCAATGGTGAAGCGGACATCGGGATTGCCACCGAGGCGCTGGCCGATTACCCGGAACTGGTGTCCCTGCCCTGCCGCCAATGGAACCGCAGCATCATCGCCCGGCCAGGGCACCCGATCCTGCGTGAAAATCCACTGAGCCTGGAGGTCATCGCCCACTTTCCGGTCATCACCTACGACTCGGCCTTTGCCGGGCGCGGCGCCATCAATCGCGCCTTCCTCTCGCGTGGCCTGCGCCCCAATGTGATCCTCACCGCGCTGGATTCAGATGTGATCAAGACCTATGTGGCCATGGACCTGGGCGTGGGCATCATTGCCAGCATGGCTTTCGACCCCCTTGTGGATCGTGGCTTGCAAGCGATAGATGCCTCACACCTGTTTGAATCCTCCACCACGCGCATCGGCCTGCCCCGCAACGCATGGCTAAGAGGGTATGCGTATGCCTTCATCGAGCTTTTCGCCCCACACTTGTCGCGCAAGATGATCAGTGCCGCCATTGATGGCACCAGCGGTAGCGACCCAGGGCTGTAGGCGCTTCAGAACGGCGGGGCAGGTGCCGTAAAAGACTTTGTCATCCGTTCATGGAGTCTGTGTGTGCTTGAACGATTGAAAGCCCTGTTCGGATTCGGCCCCCGGCCCACCAGCCCTGCCAACGCAGCCATACCAGAAGCGCCCCCTCCCCCAGCGCCTGCCATGGGTGGGGCAGCCCAATCCGTCCCACCAGCCATCCTCCCGGCGGTCGATGCCCCGGCCCAAGCGGGTGAAGCCGTTCTGGTCCATCGAGAGGTGCTCGACGAAGAACTGGCTGTGCGTGGCATCGAGTTCTTCATCCGGGGCGAATTGCAAGACAAGCTCAACACCCAGCGCACAATGACCCGGCGCTTTCTCGACGGCATGCTGCTGGACCACCTGATGAGCCTGCGCCAGCGCCCATTGCGTGAGCGCAGCGTCTGGGTGCAGCTCACCGAGGCCAGTCTGATGCGCCTGGGAACCAGCCGATTGCCTCCACAAGCCCATGTGCTGTTGCTGGCCAACAACCTGGAACACAGCGCAGGCGCAGATACCCGTGAAACCCTTGCCACCATGCAGGCCGCCGGGCATCAGGTGTGGCTGGATGATTGCCCGGACAGCCCCTGGTTTGCCAGCCTAGCGGACATTGCTTACGGCACAACGGTGCGCATGGCCTTACGGCTACCCATTGAAACGGTCGACATCCTCCGCCGCATCCACGAAGCACACCGCCACCTGCACCTGGGCGCCTGGGATGTTGGCAGCATTGAGGACTATGAACTGGCGCGCAAACTCGGCTGCAAGCGCTTTTCCGGCAGCTTCGTCACGCGTCGCCAGGATTGGAGCGGCAACGAACTCTCGCCCCAAATGCTTGGTGTGGCCTCGCTCATCAACCAAATCCGGGAGGAATCGAACTTCCGCGCCATTGCCCAGGTGCTCAAGCAGGACATGGCTATGTCATACCGTCTGCTGCGTTACGTTAACGCCGCCGCACAGGGGCTCAACCAAAGAATCTCATCAATCGAACAGGCGCTGGTCATGCTCGGCCAGGATCAGTTGGACCGCTGGCTCACCCTGGTGCTGCTCTCGGGCGGCGCGATGCGGGATGCAGCACTCACCGAAGTAGCCCTGATTCGCGCCCGCTTCCTGGAACGGGTAGGCAGCCAGCGCCTTCCCCCCGAGCAATGCGAACGTCTCTTCGTGCTCGGGCTATTCTCCATGCTAGATGTGGCGCTCAAAGTGCCGCTGGCAACCGCAATCCAGCCATTGCGCCTGCCGGAAGTGATGAATGAAGCGCTGCTCCACCGCCAAGGCCCTTACGGCATGTATTTATCCCTGGCCGACGCCTGCGAACGGGGTATTTCCCATGAAATCTGCAAATATGCGCTGATGCTGGGGCTGACCACCAGCAAGATCAGCATCTATCAGATAGAAGCCATCAACTGGGTGGCGGAAATTTCGGCCAAGCCGGTGGATGCTACAGACATCTAAGCAATGCCTGACAAGCGACGCGCTTGCTGGCAATCAGCGATCCGCCAGGGCCAGACGGACCCCCAACAGGGCAAAGACGGCGGCAAAACTGCGCTGCAACCACCCCAGGATGGATGGAGACCTGAGTACGTAAGCACGCAATGCAGCCGAAACCACGCCATACACCACGAAGACCAGCAATGTCATCGCCATAAAAACAATACTGAGCGTAAGCATTTGCAGCACGGGTGCGCCAGCATCCACCGAAATGAATTGCGGCATGAAGGCCAGGAAAAACAGCGTGAGCTTGGGGTTGAGGAAGTTGAGCATCACGGCGCGGAGCACCACCGATGCCATGCCACGTTCATCCCCCTCTGCATCCAGCCGTGCAGCCCCTTTGGCACGCCAGGCCGACCAAGCCAGATAGAAAAGGTAGGCCACGCCAATGTATTTGAGCGTATGGAAGGCCAGCGCACTCATGTGCAAAATCGCGGCCAAGCCCAATAGTGAAGCCAGCAGATGCGGAACGATTCCGAGCGTGCAGCCCAGAGACGCAAACAGGCTGGCACGCGCACCACGAAACAGCCCGGTAGAAATGGTATACACCACGCCGGTGCCGGGGATCAGCACCACAACCAGGGATGTAATCAGGAATTCAACCGACACCATTGCGGACTCCCAAACAGATCGTTGCCTACATCATCCCCTCATCCTGCCGCGCCAACAAGCCTCAGGTTTTCTTGCGGGCACGGGGATGGGCGGCATCATAGACCTTGGCCAGATGCTGAAAATCAAGATGGGTATAGACCTGGGTGGTGCGGATGTCGGCGTGCCCCAGCAGTTCCTGCACGGCCCGCAGGTCCCCTGATGATTGCAGCATGTGGGTGGCGAAGCTGTGGCGCAGCATATGCGGATGCACGTGCACCGGCAGCCCCTTGGTTTTGGCCCAGCGCCCCAGGCGGACGCGAATCATCGCGTCTGACAGGCGGGTGCCGCGCTGGCTCACGAACAAGGCGGCTTCGCCCGCAGCAGCAAGCTGAGGCCGCACTGCCAGCCACGCCCGCAAGGCCCGCCGTGCGGCCTCGCCGACAGGTACGCTGCGGGTCTTGCTACGTTTGCCGAACACGATCACTTCATCGCCCTGCACCGAATACATGCCGCTGACATCCAACCCGGACAATTCGGCCAGACGCAGGCCGGAGGAATAGAACAGCTCGAATATGGCGTGATCCCGAATTTCCAGCAGCCCCTCAACCGGGGCATCGAGCAGCGCCCCCGTCTGCTCAACCGACAGGGCCTTGGGCAGACGTTTGGCGCCGCGAGGTGGCCGCACATCCAGCACAGGGTTGTGGGCCAGACGCCCCTGACGGACGTGCCAGCGATAAAGCCCCCGCCAGGTTGACAACACACGCGCCAGGGAACGCGGCTCCAGCCCCTGCATATGCAGGCGGGCGGCAAAGCGCCGGATGTCTGCCATCTTGAGCGCTTCAAGCGAGCGCCCGGCTTTCAGTTCATGCAATTTGCGTAAATCAATCTCGCTGGCACGTAATGTATGTGCAGACATGCGCCGCTGGGTAGCCAGATAATCAAGGTAGCCCGCCAAGGCGTCTTCCAGAACGGGAGCTTGAACGGCTTGTATAGACTTGCGCAAAACGAACTCCTAACTCGCGGAAAAGTTACCCTGCCAGATGCGGCCTGAAGCAGTGTCGCCCCCACCCGACATGCCTAATCTGTTGATTTCTTGGGGCGGATATTCATCAGCATGATGAATGTGTCGCCGCCGGGCGACAGACCGACACTTGCATTTGTCACGCAAGCCTTTGTTTACAAAACAATTTCAAATATGGCACAGGGTTTGCGAATACACCAGGGTGAGTGCGGCCACTATGCCACGCTCCTCCCCCATTCACTCAAGAAGGAGAGACGCTTGAAACTTTCGCACCCCACCCAAACCCGCATCACTCGCGGCTTTTTGCTGATGTCCCTGCTGTATCTGTCGCTCTCCAGCGTACAGGCCGCAGGTACGCCGGATTTGAAGAACCTGAATTTTGCCGATGTCGACCGCAATCACGACGGAGTCATTGACATGCAGGAAGCCAGCGCCATTCCTGAGCTGGCTGCCATCTTCAAATCTGCTGACACAAACCAGGATGGATATTTGACTGAGAAGGAGTTCCAGGCCGCTATCAATCCCACCCGCTGATTTATGACCCCAGGATAGCAACGCGACCGACAGCGCGTTGCCCGTCCTTGCTTCTCCTCATGCCGGTCTGCCCCCCAGACCGGCTTTTTTCTGCACACGGCCCGATTCAGCCGATCTGCTTGAGTACCGCCGCCCCGACCAGATCGCCAATGCGTTCGACATACATGGTGCCCATCTCGGGGAAAAAGCGTTGCGGGTCTTCGCTGCCCAGGGCGAGCATGCCAAATACCTGGGCATCGCGGCGCAGGGGGATCAGGGCCATGGACGCCAGATGCTCGGCTGATTCACCAAACCAGTCGAGAATCTCGGGAAACTGCGCTGGGCCGCAGTAAGGCTGGCGCAGATCGGCGGCGAAGAAACGTAGTTCTTCGCTGACCTCGATGAACTCTTCGCTTGGGCGCTTGAGGATGCTGTTCCAGATTCGCAACAGCACATGTGGCACCGAGAAATCATCTTGCAGGTGCATGTACACCGTGTGATTCACCGACTCGAAGGTATCCGCCAGCAGCAGAGACAGGCTCAGGCGATGCACCTTTTCGGCAATCATGTCGTTTTCTTCACCAAACCCGACCAACTCGGAGAGCTTGCCCTGGACCTGGGCGAGCTTTTCGCGCAGGGTGAGCAGTTGCCGCTCGGTCAGCGAGATCGCCTGCCCGTTCTGCGGGTGGGGCACGGTGATGTGCGCCAGCAGATCGGGGTTTTCATCAAAGAACTCGGGGTGTGCCTGTAGATAATCGCTGATGTCTTTTGCTTGCATCGGAATTCCGTTCACGTTCATTCAATCTCGTTACTGATCTCGATGACGCCTTCAAACACCGAGACTGCCGGGCCGGTCATCAAAACCGGAGTGCCTGGGCCCGCCCACTTGATATTCAAGCTGCCGCCGTGCGTCTGAACCCAGACATCGGCATCGAGCAGGCCGCGCAGGATGCCCGCAACCACCGCCGCACAGGCGCCCGTGCCACAAGCCAGGGTTTCGCCCGCGCCACGTTCAAATACGCGCAGACGGATTTCGCCTCGATTGACGATCTGCATGAAGCCAGCATTGACCCGTGCCGGAAAGCGCGGATGATGCTCAATCAAGGGTCCCAGATGTTCTACCGGGGCGGCCTCCACATCAGCCACCACCTGTACAGCATGCGGGTTGCCCATCGACACGGCGGTGATCGAAAGCGCGTGCCCATCAACCAGCAAATCATGCTCAACTGCATCTTGCTCGGCCACAAAGGGAATGCGCTTGGCATCGAGCGCCGGCACGCCCATGTTGACCGTCACCAGCCCATCTTCGGTCAGGCGTGGCTCAATGATGCCAGCCTTGGTTTCAACCCGGATGGCATGCTTGCGGGTCAGCCCCTTATCGACCACAAAGCGTGCAAAGCAGCGCGCGCCGTTGCCGCATTGTTCCACCTCGGAGCCTTCGCAGTTGAAGATGCGGTAGCGGAAATCCACATCGGGCTGGCTGGGGCGCTCCACGATCAACAGTTGATCGCAGCCCACGCCAAAGCGGCGGTCGCCCAACTGGCGGGCCAGCGCAGCATTCATGTGCACAGGCTGGTTGATCGCGTCGATCACGACGAAATCGTTGCCCAGGCCCTGCATCTTGGTGAATTGAAGTTTCATCCCTGCATTATCCCGCATCAGACCAACAAAGCTACCGCATCACGCCAGATACAGCGATCCATCACCACCTGCATGCCTGCAGCCTGAGCGCGCAGGGCCTCGGCCTCATTGACCACCCCTTCCTGCAACCACAGGTGAGGGGCCTTGATGGCAATTGCATCATCGATGATCGGGGCGATATGCGCGGGGTCCCGAAACACGTCGGCCACATCAATGGCAAACGGGATGTCGCGCAGGGAAGCATATACCTTCTCCCCCAGGATGGTGTCAGCCGTCGGGTGAACCGGCACGATTCTGAATCCCAGTTTCTGCAAACCGGCGGCTACATGGTAGCTGGGGCGGTCTTCCTTGGGAGAGAGGCCGACCACGGCAATCGTCTTGACGGATTTGAGCAGGCTACGCAGATCGTCTTCACTCGGGTTGGCAAACATGGTTTGGCTCCTGACGAACGATAGAGAAGGATTCAGTAGAATTTTGCCTCGCCCGGCGGGCGGGTCTTGAAACGTTTATGCACCCAATAATACTGCTCCGGGCTCTTGCGCACTTCGGCTTCGATGTAGGCATTCATTCGGGCCGTATCCGCCACGGCATCCTCACCGGGGAAATCCTGCCAGGGTTCGCCAAATTCGGCCAGATAGCCTTGGCCCCAGGGCTTCATGCGCACAATCAGCGGCACCACCACGGCCCGGGCGAGCTTGGCGATACGCGGCAGGCCTGGCACAGTCGCCGTCTGCACGCCAAAGAAGGGCACAAAAACCGATTCCTTGGGGCCAAAATCCAGGTCCGGCAGGTAGTAGAAGGGGCGGCCCGCCTTGAGCGCCTTGACTGCGCCACGAATGCCATCCTGGCGCGAGAGCAGCTCCTGCTTGCCAAAACGCAGGCGGCCATGGAGCAGCATTTTCTCCAGCACTTTGTCGTTTTGCGCGGAGTACATGCTCACGCAGTCCATTTCCATGGCCATGCGGCTACCGGCCATATCCAGGCCCACAAAGTGAGGCACGAGTATGACCACGGCCCGCCCCTGGGCGTGGAATTCGCGGATTTTCTCCACACCGCGCAATTCGACGAGTTTGCGGATGCGGGATTCAGAGGCCCACCAGATCACGCCCCGTTCGAGCATCGAACGCGTCACCGCCACCACGATGCGGCGTGCCATGCGGCGGCGTTCGGCCTCGCTCAATTCAGGAAAACACAGGCGCAGATTGGTCAGCACCACCCGACGCCTCGGCACCACCGCTACATATAGCAGTTGTGCCAGCAACCAGCCCCAGGCGGCCTGCACAGGTAGGGGCAGCCAATGGAAACACCAGAGGAAAAATAGAATGACTCGGGTCATGATTCAGATGAAACCGGTGACGTTACGCCAGCCGGAACTTTGTAACGATTGTAGGACCACAGATACTGCGAGGGGCACTTAAGGATGATGCGCTCGACTTCGCGGTTGAGCGTTGCCGCCCGCGCATCAATGCTGCCATCCAGTGTTTCCTGCAACTCTTCCACATGGATGCACCAGCCCTTGCCCGCGATGCGCTCGCCCCAGAAGAGCAGCACCCCGGCCCCCTGGACTTCCGACAAGCGTGCAGCCAGGGTCATGGTGTAGGCAGGGCGGCCAAAGAAAGGCACCCACACCCCTTCGCCCTTGCCAGGAGCCTGATCAGGCAAGAGGCCGGTCGCCTCGCCCTGGCGCATTGCCTTGATGAGCCGCCGCACCCCAGACAGATCGGCAGGGGCAAGCTGGATCTGCCCCCGCTGCCGCCCAGCGCGCAGAAAGGCCTCGGCTTCGGTGAGTTTTGGGGGACGGTAGAGCACAGTCATCGGCATGCGTGCGCCGATGTACAGCGAGATGATCTCGAAGCAGCCCAGATGCGGGGTCAGCGCCACCATTGGACGGCCTGCTGCACGCAGGGCTTCGACCTTCTCCCAGCCTTCCACCCGAACCACCTTGGCCAAGACTTCGTCGAGCGGGCGCAACCAGACAAATGGCAGCTCAAACATCATCCGGCCGGTTTCCTGCGCATTTTTACGCAATTCATGCCCTTTCGGGCTGCGCCCGAGGGCCAAGGCCATATTGGCCCGGGTACGGCGACGTTGGGCTGCACTGCAAAGATACACCAGCCACCCCAGCAGACCGCCCCAGGCGTGCAGGATGGGCAGCGGTATGCGGGCCAATAAACGGAATAAAGGGGGAATCAGTTGAGAAAGACGCACTTCGATAACAATGCAAAAATGGACAAAATCTGGCAGGCGCAAGCTACGCCCTCCCTTGACGCTTGCATTATAGGGGCTAGTTGCGTCTATAATTACAAATCCGCCGAGTTAAACAGACAACTTGCAGGGCGGACGTGCAAATACTGCTAAAGCGTCGACCGCTCACCAAAAACCCCGGAGTCGGCCGCGCCGACGATCATCCGGGGTTTTTTGTTTTTTTAGGAGCCGTAACATGGCTGAATACCTGTTTACTTCGGAATCGGTTTCCGAAGGCCATCCCGATAAAGTCGCTGACCAGATTTCCGATGCAGTGCTGGATGCCGTCCTGGCAGAAGATCCCAAGGGCCGTGTGGCCTGCGAAACACTCGTGTCCACCGGTCTGGTAGTGATTTCCGGTGAAATCACGACAACGTCCCACATCAATTACCGCGAAATCGCGCAGAACGCCGTGCGCCGCATTGGCTACGACGACTCCGAGATCGGTTTTGACTACAAGAGCTGCGCCGTGCTGGCCGCGATCAACCGTCAGTCCCCCGACATCGCTCAAGGCGTGAATGAAGGCCAAGGGCTGGATCTGGAACAAGGCGCGGGCGACCAAGGCTTGATGTTCGGTTACGCTTGTAACGAAACCGCCTCCCTGATGCCGTTGCCGATCTACTACGCGCACCGCATCATGCAGCGTCAGGCTGAAGTCCGTAAGGATGGCCGCCTGCCTTGGCTGCGCCCGGATGCCAAGAGCCAGCTCTCCGTGCGTTACGTCGACAACAAGCCGGTAAGCATCGACACCGTGGTGGTGTCCACGCAGCACAGCCCGGAAGTCTCCCACGCGCAGATCGAAGAAGCCGTGATCGAAGAGATCGTCAAGCCGGTACTGCCCAAGGAACTGCTCTCCGACAAGGTGCGTTACCTGATCAACCCGACGGGTCGTTTCGTGGTGGGTGGCCCGCACGGGGACTGCGGTCTGACCGGCCGCAAGATCATTGTCGACACCTACGGCGGCATGGGCCGTCACGGTGGTGGCGCGTTCTCGGGCAAAGACCCCTCGAAGGTTGACCGTTCCGCCGCCTACGCGGCCCGCTACGTGGCCAAGAACATCGTGGCTGCGGGTCTGGCTGACCGTGTGGAAGTGCAGATCGCCTACGCCATCGGCGTGGCCCGCCCGGTCTCCCTGTCGGTCAACACCTTTGGCACCGGCAAGATCAGCGACGAGAAGATTGTCGCGCTGATCGAAGCGAACTTCGACCTGCGTCCGAAGGGCATCATCCAGAGCCTCAACCTGCTCCGCCCGATCTACTCGAAGACCGCCGCCTACGGCCACTTTGGCCGCGACGAGCCGGAATTCACCTGGGAAGCAACCGACAAGGCTGCCGCCCTGCGTGCTGGCGCCGGGTTCTAATACCCGCTCAACCGGGGCGAGCCACCTGCGCCCCGGTCAAAATACAAAAGGCCGCTGATGCGGCCTTTTGCTATAGGGGCAGAAGCTGCTCACTCTTCGGGAATGCCTTCGCTATCCGGCTCATTGGCATCCACCCGCTCCAGGCGATAGCCGAAGTTGTAGGTAGGCACAAGGCGGTAGCCATTTTCCGGCCGCAGCTTGAGTTTGCCGCGCACGCGCGAGATGTGGGTATCCACTGTGCGGGTCGCCAAGTCAGGGTTGCGCCCCCACACCGATTCCAGCATGTGCCCACGGGAAACCAGCCGCCCCACGTTGCGGAAGAGGAAGACCGCAAGGTCAAACTCTTTCTCGGTGAGATCAACCCGGTCCTCATGGAGCTTGATGAGCTTGCGCTGCGGATCAATCAGATAGGGCGGGGCCACGATCTGTTCAATGGTGTCTCGCGGCTTACTTCGCCGCAGCACGGCGTCGATCCGCGACATCAGCACGCGCTGGCTGACCGGCTTGATGATGAAATCATCCGCGCCTTCGGCCAGCCCTCCGACCACATCGTCCTCCGCGTCAAGCGAGGTAACGAAGATCGCAGGCGTTTCGTCATGGCGTTCCTGACGCAGCCAACGCAAAAAATCCTTGCCGGAGATATCCGGCACCATCCAGTCAAGCAGGTACAGATCCACGCTCTCGCGCGCAGCAAAACGCTGCAGCTCACGAGTGAGTGCGAAATCATGTACGTCATGCCCGGCTTCACGTAGCCAAGTCGTGAGCAGCAATTTCTGGGTGGGATCGTCTTCTAGTACCGCAATACGCATGTCCGTCTCCAGCGAACCTTTTCAAGTCCTGGTTGGTGCAAATTCATTCTAACCACAAATGCTGCAATGTATTCAGCATTACTTCACTTTTGGGGTATGCCGTTCATCAGTAATCGGCAAAATCCCCAACAAAACTATTCGTTGCCCTTTCCTGACCAAACGTAGACATCGGCCCATGTCCAGGGATAAATGCTACATCGTCCCCCAGTGCCCAAAGTTTATTGCGAATTGAGCTGATCAATTCAGCATAATTGCCACGCGGAAAATCAGTACGGCCTATAGAACCAGAAAACAGCACATCTCCGACAATGGCCAAACGGGCAGTGGTGCTAAAAAGCGTAATATGCCCCGGCGTATGACCCGGCGTATGCAGCACCGCCAAGGATTCTCCGCCCACTTCAATCGTGTCACCTTCCTCCAACCATCTATCCGGGCTAAAGGATTCTATCCTCGGAAAACCAAACATCCGGCATTGTTCAGGCAGGGAATCCAGCCAAAATGCATCTTCACGCTGAGGCCCATCAATCGACACCTTGTGCGCGTCCGCCAATACCCTGGCGGCACCCACGTGATCCAGATGGCCGTGGGTCAGCACCACGCGCACCAACTTGCAACCGGTCTCACGCAAACCGGCCTCAATCATTTCCACATCCCCACCAGGATCTACAACCGCAGCCTCTCCGCTCTGGTCACACCATATCACGCTGCAATTCTGCATGAAGGGGGTGACGGGAATGATTTTGTACTGAAGGGCCATACAGATCCTGATTATTTTTCAACGCGGGCCGCGCATCGCATTGTGCCCCGGCCACCCCTGCACGTTACGCACCCTGTGCAGAGGTGGCAAGTATAGCGTCCCCAATTCTTGACAGAAGATAGTTTTTTACTCGCCAAGACATTTGCCCAGGCGCAAATCCCGTTCAATCACTTTGGCTACCTGCGCACCTTGTGACATGGCACTCACCACATTGGGAAATACCGGGTTGCACACATCGCCTGCGGCGTAAATCCCCTTGGCCCCACAGCGACCCCAGCTATCCACGCACAGATAGCCCTGCGCATCATGCTGCATGGCAGACCAGACTCCGGCTTCAAAACTCGCTTCCAGATTGCCATTGGGTTCATAGCCCACCAGCACATGCAAGCGCTGGGCCTCAATGGATTCCAGCCCCTGCGGGGAAGAGATGCTCAAGGCCATGCCTGCCGCTGTCGGCTCGATCTGCTGTACGCTGGCCTGCTGCAAGAGACGCACACGGGGCTGATCAATCAATTGGCTCATCAAAGCGGCCTGGGCGCGAAATTCCGAGCGTGCCAGCAACACCACCTCGCCCCCTGCCATCAGCAACATGTGCGCGTTTTCCACCGCGTTGTCGCCACCACCAATGATGACGGTACGCCCTTGGGCTGCCAACGCCAGATTCTCAAACGCAGCCGGGCCGTAGCACACACGCCGGGCTTCAATCGAATCAATGCCGGGGATACCGCCCAGCGTTTCACGCCCACGTACCCGCGTGCCGGTTGCCAACACTACCGCCGCACAGGGCTGATGAACCACCCCTTGGGTCGTCCACACCGCAACCTGTAGCGCATCTCCTTGCCGATTTACGGCAAAGCGCTCAACGCCCATATCCACACGAATGGGCAGGCTGGCAAGGTGACGGGCAAACTGGCTGGCCATCTGCGGCCCGGTCTGGGCGATCTGCCCCAGCACCCAGTTGTTGGGCAGGGTGTTGGCGTTCATCAGCCCCCCTGCCTCGCCCGCCTGATCAATCAGCCAGGGGCGCAGCCCCAAGTTATGCAACCACAAGGCACACGACATCCCCGCCGGTCCAGCCCCCACCACCAGCACCGGGGCACACTCAACCAAACCTTCCTCCATGCTCATTTATCCGTGCAGCTCCCACTGGCATGCCAAGTCACGGCAGCCTTCTCACGGATGGAGTACTGCAACATGGTCAGCAAAGGGTAGGCACGTTGCGCGAAGCTGATAATCGAATTGCGGGCAGCGTGCTCATCCTCTTCTTCGGTATCAATTGCAGCCACCGCGCGATGTGAGCGTTCCCGGTGATCCGCGTCTATAGCTGCCTGCAAGGCCGCCAGCGCAGCAGGCAACTGCTCGACCGTCACAATCCCATCCCTGGCTTGCGGGTCTTTACCCAACACGGCAAGCATGGCACGCCCCACCTCACCAAACATGATCACATCAGCGTCGGCATTTGAATAGAAGGTGATCAGCATAGGAGACTCCAACAAAAGGACAGACAAGAAGCGATCCACGATAACCCCCATACTATGGAGCGCCTTCACTTTATTCTAGAACCTGCCCCTGATCTTACTGCACAGGCACAACCAAGATTGATGTGGAACGTAAAGCGTGCAGCTACACAGTCACAGTCTCATCCCTAAAAGCCCACGCATCAATCACAATGCCCACGGGAACGATCCACCAGCACCGGCCAAACGTACTTGAAAGCCGTACTGGACGTGCAGCGCTGCGCACAGTTTGAGTAACTGACCGTGACCTGCCGCCCCTGCTGCCAGATCTTGGCGGTGCAGCCGTCGTGCGAATTGTACAGTTCAATCGATGGCAGACGCTGGCGCTGCACAAAGCCATCCCACTCAAAGTTGCAACTGCCCTGATCAGGAATCTTGACCGAAGTGCTCAAACGTTTGACGATGCCATCGCGTATTTCTGCGCTCATCGTGCCGGAATAGCCGGTTTCGTTCTTGAACCGGCAGTTGGTCACCAGATCAATGGGTTTGGCCTCCAGCGCCTTGAGCTTGCCGCGCACATTGGCCGAAGGGCTGCTCTCACGCGTCACGGCTTGTTCACCGCCGCCACATCCAGCCAGCATCAAAACCGCCAGCAAAAGTATTTTGGATTTCATCGCCGGAACTCCGCCAACAGGGCACCCGCCCCCACAAACAAGCCACCAAAGCAACGATTGACCCAGCGCAGGTGCCCAGGATCGCGCAACACGTGCAGTACCCGCACCGCCAGCAGCGTGTAGCCACACATCACCACGATATCGGTAAACAACAACGTAGCCAGACAGATCAGATACTGCGGGGCCTGAGCCTGATGCGAATCAATGAACTGCGGCAATACCGCCAGCATGAACAAAATGCCCTTGGGATTGCTGGCGTTGATCAGGAATGCGCGCATCAGCAATTCCCGGCGCGTGGCCGTATCAGGCATCCCCTGGGATGCATCCACAACGGGAACGGGTGCGGCACGCCACTGGCACACGCCCAGATAGACAAGATAGGCCACCCCGCCCCATTTGATGATGGAAAACACCAATAGGGAGGCGCTCAGCACCGTGCCCAAGCCGGTAGCCACAACCGCCACCAGCAAGGCGACGCCCAGTTCCAGGCCGACAATATTCCAGGTGGCATGCCAGAAACCGTGGCGCATACCGGCTGTCATGCAGGACAAAGCGCCCGGCCCTGGCGACAGGCTGATCAGCCATGCCGCCACAAAAAACGCAAGCCACGTGTGTAAGCCCATTGATACCCCCTGCCCCTGTGCAACAACTGGAGTTTTGCATTGTAGAGCAAGGGGATGCGTTTACTGCAGGCAATGGATGAACGCAACGCGTCAGGCTCGGATCTTGAACTGCTCCAGGTATGCCTGCGGATTTTCTCCGTTCCACACCACACCATCCATCAGGGTGGCGCTACGCATCGGGCTTGTAGGCAGGGGCACTTTGGCAATCTCCGCCGCCTGCCGGTAAAGATCAATCTGGTTGATCTGCCGGGCAATGCCCAGATAATCAATTTCCCCTTTGAGCATCCCCCAGCGCCGGTGCTGGGTGAGGAACCACATGCCATCGGAGAGATAGGGGTAATTCACCTGCCCATCGTTATAAAACCGCATAGCGTGCGCATCGGTCCAACGCTTGCCCAGGCCGTTCTCATACTGCCCGATCATCCGTGAGCGAATGACATCGGTATCGGTATTGACGTAGGCCTTGGCCGCAATGGCCTCTGCGGTTTTGCTGCGGTTGAGCGGGCTGGCGTCGATCCAGCGCGAGGCTTCCAGAATGGCACAGATCGTCGCCCGTGCAGTGCGCGGGTAACGCGCCACAAAATCCGCACTCGCCGCCAAGACCTTTTCCGGGTGATCCGGCCAAATGCTTTGCGAAGTGGCGACGGTAAAGCCGATATTGTCGGCAATCAGGCGCTGATTCCAGGGCTCACCCATGCAGGCCCCGTCCATGTTGCCGATACGCATGTTGCTCACCATCTGCGGCGGTGGCACCACAATGGTCTTGATATCCTGGAAGGGGTGGATGCCATGTGCGGCCAACCAGTAGTATAGCCACATGGCATGTGTGCCGGTGGGGAAGGTCTGGGCAAAGGTGTAGCAGCGCTCCCTTTTGGCAATCAGGCGGGCCAGCGCGGTGCCATTGCTCACCTTCTTGTCGCGCAACTCATTTGAAAGCGAAATCGCCTGACCATTATGGCTGAGCGTCATCAGCAGGGCCATGTTCTTCCTGGGGCCGCCAATGCCCATGTGCACGCCATAAACCAGGCCATACAGGGCCTGCGCGGCATGCAGATCGCCCGCCACAAGCTTGTCGCGCACCACCGCCCAGGAGGGTTCTTTGATCAGGTTGAAACGGACACCATACTTTTGATCAAACCCCAGCAGGTGGGCCATCACTACCGAGGCGCAATCGGTAAGCGGGATAAAGCCGATATCCACCACATTCAGCTCTGGCCGTTCGCTTCCTTCTACCCATGCACCGACTACCGGGGCGCATTCCGGGGCAATCTCGCTGATGGTGTCACTGTTGTGCTGCATGCTGCGACTCTCTGTGATGGGGGAAAGAGTCCGAAACCCATAGCTGCGATACAAACCATGCCAAGGGTAGTGGAATCCACTTTGTCATAAGCATCCTGTATGCCAGAAACCAATAATTCCTTAAAATTCATTGCTTTATTAATTCCGCCCTGTACACAAGAAGAGTCGGGTGCGTGCCATACCATTCACAGCGCGAGCGGGAATGCACCAATTTGAGCGCTTCTCACCGTAAAATTTACATGCTGGTGGCTCAAGCTCGCCGGTTTGGCGCCGTAGGCGTTAACGCTGATACGGAATGTGCCCATGACCCGAGATACCATTGATCCCACCAACCGACATTTTCTGAATGCGCTCGTCAAACTCTCTGAGGAAGAGGAGATTGAAGTCGCAGAAGATGTATACGGACAAAACGGCATCAAGCTGGTTGCCCGTGGTACGCGGGTCAGCTCAAAGCTCTATGAGCGCGTGGTCAATCACAAGTTGCTCAAACCACTGGAAGTGAGCCTGAGCATTGCTGGCGAAGATGCGCTGGACTATGCCCGCGTCGGAGAAGAGTTGCTGGCAGAGTTCCCCCAGCTCAAAGCACTCACCGCATGGCAGTTGGGAAATCTCACCCCGCTGCGTCTGCTTGCCGATCTCAGGTTTCCCTCACAAGCCAAAACCTTGCTGACCCTCGCGGCGCGGCGCAACCCATCGGCCCGCAGACACGACGTGCTGGTCACCTTGCTGGCCCTGGGGCTCGCCCATGTCAGCCACCGCAAGGATGCGCAATGGATGGATGTGGTCGCCCGTGCCAGCATTCTGCATGACATCGGAGAGTTATACATCGACCCCGAGATCGTCAAACAGCATGAGCACCTCGCCCCAATGGAATGGCTGCAATATTCTGCCCACCCAGTCATTGGTGCAACCCTGGCCCGCGAAGTGCTGGGGATGGAAGAACTCAGCCAGCGCGGCATCCTGGAGCATCATGAAACGCTGGATGGTTTTGGCTATCCGCGTGCCATACAGGGGGCCGGGCTTTCCACCTGCGGCATGATCCTGGGGGTGGCAACCTTTATCTCGTCCCTGATCCTGCAGGAGTATCCCTACCGACGCATCGACATCGCGCTCAAATTCATCCCCGGTGAATTCGATACCCATCTGGTCAATAGCATCAGCGAATTGCTGCATGGCTTGCTGGAATCCCAGATCAGCGACAAGGCGCCCACCCCCACGGACCCGCTCCCGGCCAAAATCCACCAGACATTATTGGGCATGGGTACCGTGCTGGAAACCTACGAACGCCTCAAGACCCTGCACCCCCATATGAGCCATCAAACCAAGCTGACCCTTGACAGTGGTTTCAACCGCTTTGTACGTTTGCAGCGCGCCTTTACCAGCACTGGGGTTGAGAAACTGAGCAGCTTGGCAGATGCCTTCAGCGAAGTGGAGCTTGGGGGCTATCGTTTTGAAGCCCGTTGCGTGCTGCACGAGATCGCATGGCGTTGCAATAAGTTGGCCCGTGAGATTGCCGCAAACAGCATGCGGGATAGCACGCTGGCGCTGGAAGACCAGAACTGCCTGATGGAATTCTCCAACGCCCTGGCAGGAGCAAGCTAGGCTAAAACCTCAAAAGCATAAACTCTCCGCCTCGTTTTGTTCAGCACCCCCTGCACGGTGCAGCCTACGTATTTAATCAATACAAATAAATCCGCACTGCCATAAATATGCAATTGGAGTAATTCTGGGGCGATTTCATAATTTGCCCCTTGAACGGGGCGCGCAATGCTTGGCCGGGAATTCGTGAATCCCGAGCAGGCACAAAAAAGCGCGCCCGGGGGACGCGCCTTTTCAGAAACATGGGCGGATGAGGTTTATACCACCCCCGCGCCATGCGCCTGCTGGTCTGCCCAGTAGCTGGAGCGCACCATGGGGCTGCAAGCGGCGTTCTTGAAGCCCATTTTGAGGGCTTCGGTCTCGTACATCTTGAAAGTCTCGGGCGTCACATAGCGCAGCACTGGCAGGTGGCCGCCGGAGGGCTGCAGGTATTGGCCGATGGTGAGCATTTCCACGTCATGGGCGCGCAGGTCACGCATCACTTCGAGGATTTCCTCGTCGGTTTCTCCCAGGCCGACCATGAGGCCGGACTTGGTGGGCACCTCGGGGTGCATCTTCTTGAATTCCTGCAGGAGCTTGAGCGACCAAGCGTAGTCGGCACCGGGGCGGGCGGCCTTGTACAGACGGGGCACGGTTTCCAGGTTGTGGTTCATCACATCCGGCTGGGCCTGATTGAAGATGTCCAGCGCAATGTCCATGCGACCACGGAAATCCGGCACCAGAATTTCAATGCGGGTGCGCGGGCTGGCTTCGCGGGTGGTCTGGATGCAGTCGACAAAATGCTGGGCGCCGCCGTCGCGCAGATCATCCCGGTCCACCGAGGTGATCACCACGTAATTCAGACGCATCGCCGCGATAGTCTTGGCCAGTTCGGTAGGCTCTTCGGGGTTGAGCGGATCGGGGCGGCCGTGGCCCACGTCGCAGAACGGGCAGCGCCGGGTGCAGATGTCCCCCATGATCATGAAGGTGGCCGTGCCCTTGCCAAAGCATTCGTGGATATTGGGGCAGGAGGCTTCTTCGCACACGGTGTGCAGCTTGTGGTCGCGCAGGGTGTCTTTGATCTCGTTGAAGCGGGCGGTTTCTTCGGCAGAACCGAGCTTGATGCGAATCCACTCCGGCTTGCGCAGCTTCTCGGCCGGTACGATCTTGATGGGGATGCGGGCGGTTTTCTGTTCGCCGCGTTGCTTCTTGGGGGCTTCGGTCGTCATGTTTCTGGTCTTTTCAGGGTGCGACGGGGTAGTCGCGTTCTAACAGTTCGCTCAACCGGGATGCCAGTTTGTCCAGCACCTCGTCCACATTTGTCTCCGCACCTTCTTCGGCCATGCTGGTGCTGCGCAGCCCCTCGTAACCACAAGGGTTGATACGCCGGAAAGGGGCCAGATCAAGGCTCACGTTCAGCGACAGGCCGTGGTAGCTGCAGCCACGGCTGATCTTGAGCCCCAATGCGCCAATCTTGGCGTCACGCACATATACGCCGGGCGCACCTTCCCGCCGCTCGGCCTGGATGCCATAGCCAGCGAGTACATCCAGCATGGCTTGTTCCATCAGGCGGACCTGCTCGCGCACCTTGAGCTGGCGCCGGGCCAGATTGATGAGCAGATAGACCACGGCCTGACCCGGCCCGTGGTAGGTGATCTGCCCGCCCCGGTCGATCTTGACCAGGGGAATATCTGCACTGGCCTGGAGCAAATGCTCAGGTTTTCCGGCCAAACCTAGTGTATAGACCGGCGGATGCTGTAACAACCACAATTCGTCAGGGGTTTCTGCCCCGCGCTCTGCCGTGAAGCGCTGCTGGGCGTGCCAGGTTTCCTGGTAATCCACCAGTCCCAGCGGGCGCCGCAGCAAGGTTGGCGCCTGATTCACAGCACCACCTTGACCATGGGGTGTGAGCTTAATTCGCGGTACAGGTTATCGAGCTGTAACTTGGAGGTTGCACGAATGGTGCAGGTCAGCGCCAGATAGTTGCCCTTGGAGGAGGGGCGCATCTCCATGGTGGCAGGATCGAAGTCCGGTGCATGCCGCTGCACGACCTCCGCAACGGTTTGCGCGAAGCTGTCTTCACGCTTGCCCATAATCTTGAGGGGGAAGTCGCAGGGAAACTCAAGGAGGGTTTCGGATTCAGCCACAGTAGTCCTTCATTTCAAAAATTTTTCAGCCACAAGCGCAGGCGATCCCAGGAGCGCCCCAGCCAACCGGCGGCAGGTACGTCATGAAGAACCTGTACCGGGTACTCGCCCAATTGCTGACCATCCAGGCTGACCAGCAGGCTACCGACGGGGTCTCCGGCACGCAAAGGTGCGCGCAAGGCATCATGATAACGCAGCCGCTCGGTCAGGCTGGCGGCTCGCCCTGCGGGAACGGAGAGGATCAGGTCCTCGCGCAAGCCGATTTCAACGCTCGGCGCCTTCCCCAGCCACACGGGCAGACGCTTGAGGGCCTGGCGTTCCTGATGCAGACGCACTGTATCAAAAGCCTGATAGCCATAGTTGAGCAGGCGTTGGGCGTCTGCAAAGCGCTCATTATCGGACGATGCACCCAAAATGACCACGATCAGGCGCCGTGGCTCGCGCAGGGCGGAGGCGACCAGACACCAGCCTGCGGCCTCGGTCTGCCCGGTTTTCATGCCATCCACTGTGGCATCCAGCCACAGCAGCCGGTTGCGGTTGAGTTGCGAGAGATCACCGTAGCGGATTTCGTGGCGGGAGAACAGCGAATACTCTTCCGGATAGCTGCGCACGATTGCCGTGGCCAGACGCGCCAGATCATGCGCACTGCTGTAGTGCTCAGGCATGGAATGCCCGGTGGCATTGCGAAAGTGGGTATTGGCGAGCCCCAGGCGCTGGGCCTCCTGATTCATCTGACTGACGAATCCGGCTTCGCTTCCACCGAGGGTCTCAGCCAGCGCGAGGGTGGCATCGTTGGCGGAGACGACGAGCATGCCCAGCATCAGCTCATCCACACTGACGGACTTGCCTGCCTGCAGATGCATGGCGGCGCCGTTTGGCACGGCGGCGTTGGGTGAGGGTTCGATCTGCTGGCGATGATCCAGGCGCCGCTCATGCAGGGCCTTGAAAACGAGGTAGGCGCCCATCAGCTTGGTCAGCGAGGCAGGCTCCAGGCGTTGATCGGCATTGTGCTGGGCCAGAATCTGCTCACTGCCTGGATCATAGAGTATCCAAGCACGGGCATTCACTGCGGGCAGGGCAACGGCAGCCTCGACAGTGGCGCTCCACAGCGCCATACACAGGATCAGCAGTCTAGTTGCCTGAGTGGCTGCCCGCGTGGCTGCCTGCGCCCCAACACTCATCTCATGACCAGGAAGGGCCGGAGCTTGATCGCCTGTGCAATCTTACCCGCCACCTCACGCGCTTCCTCAACACTCAGGAAAGGCCCCAGATGCAGGCGATATTTGTCGCCCCCGAACTGGCTGCTGACGCCTTGGGTCAGCCATTTCAGCTCCCCCACGACGTAATCACGGAAGCTGTCGGCATGTGCCTTGGTGGCAAACGCGCCCAACTGTAAGTAGATACTGCCCGTCGCCGCCGGGCTGGGCACAGTGGCTGCCGCCACAGCAACCGGACTCACCGCTGCGGCCACGGGCACCGCATTGCTGGTCGGGGTAGGCGCTTCCACACCGCCTGCGGACTTGCCAGAGGCTGCCGGTTCGGCCTTGGCAGTCTGCACCGGTGCAGGTGCTTTTCTGGCAGGCTTCCTGCTAGAGCTGGCCAGCACCATGTCCATTTCATCCGGCACAATCGCCTCGACCATCACCTCCGCACTTCCCCGCTCAACATAGCCGAGCTTCCAGGCTGCGGTGTAGGAGAGGTCGATGATGCGGCTGCTGTGGAATGGGCCACGGTCGTTGACGCGCACGATCACCGATTTGTCGTTGGCGAGGTTGGTCACACGCACATAACTGGGAATCGGCAGGGTCGGGTGGGCCGCCGTCATGGCATACATGTCGTAGGGCTCACCACTGGAAGTGGGCTTGCCGTTGAAGCGCCGCCCATACCAGCTGGCCACGCCACGCTTGCTGTAGGGCTGTACCTGCTGCAAGGGGACATAGGTCTGCCCCAGCGCATTGTAGGGCCGGTTGGCAGAGGCCAAGAGGGGCTCAGCATGCGGCTCGGCATCGGGGATGGCATCCATGTCCGCCGGGGGATTCTCCCCAGGGCCATCATCTTTGTAGAAGCCCCCTCCCCGCTTGGTGACCACGGGGGGCCGGGCTTGGGCGGTCGGGCTCGCAGGCGCCGCCTTTTGTGGCGCAGTCCCCGCTACAGGCGCCGGGGATTGCACCGGCATCGGGGGCGACTCAGCACAGGCCGCCAGCAAAAGCGGCACTGCAAGGCAAAGACCTCGCCCCAGCCAATTCATCGGGGCACCCGGCGGCGTTGGTGTTTGATGGACATCAGGATGCCGACTCCAAAACAAAGTGTGAGCAAAGCGGTTCCCCCGTAACTGACCATGGGTAAGGGTACCCCTACCACCGGCAGGATACCACTGACCATCCCCATGTTAACAAACACATAGGTGAAGAAGATCATGGTGATCGATCCGCCCAGCAGGCGGGCAAACAGCGTGGGGGCGCTATTGGCAATCAGCAGGCCACGCCCGATCAACAGACAATACAAGACTAGCAGCAACAGAACGCCTGCCAAGCCAAACTCCTCCGAGACCACGGCGAGCACAAAGTCGGTATGCCGCTCGGGTAGAAAATCCAGGTGCGTCTGCGTACCATTGCGCCAGCCCTTGCCGATCATGCCCCCGGAGCCAACGGCAATGGTCGACTGGATGGTATGGAAGCCCTTGCCGCGTGGGTCAGACGAGGGGTCCAGCAAGGTGCACACCCGGTGTTTCTGGTAATCATGCAGCCCTGGCCACTGGACTTCGGGGGCACAGATCTGAGACTGGTACATGATCACCCCGGCCACTGCCACCGCGCCCAAGACGCCAGCAGGCACGATCAACCACCACGACAGGCCCGCAAAAAAGATCACGAAAAACCCGGCCCCTAGCACCAGGATGGCGGTCCCCAGATCTGGCTGCTTGGCGATCAACGCCACGGGCAACATCAGGATAAAGATTGCAACGAAGAAGTCCCGCACCTTGAGTACGCCTTCGCGCTTCTGGAAGTACCACGCCAACATCAACGGCATGGCGATCTTCATGAGTTCGGAAGGCTGAATACGCGCCACTCCGATGTTCAACCAGCGGCGCGCGCCCTTGGATACGTCCCCAAACAAAGCCACCGCCACCAGCAGCAGGAAACCGACCACATAGAGCGGCACGGCAATGTTTTGCAGTTTTTGGGGTTCCTGGGTGGCCACCAGCCACATCACCAACAGGCTGACGATGATATTGGTCAGATGCGAAGACATGCGATCTGGCGAAGCACTCATCATCACAATGTAGGCAAACCCGAGGATGCCTGCAATGATCGCAAGCAGCGCCGGGTCAATCGGGCGAATCACCCGCCAGGCCAATCCGCGAATATCAATCACCGGTGTCACCCTCCGCGCCCGAGTCGTCTTCCACAGCCCCCTTGGGTTTGATGCCCAGCAGGTAGTAGTCCAGCACCTGCCGTGCAATAGGGGCCGCCGTGGCCGCCCCGAAGCCCCCGTTTTCCACCAGCACCACCAAGGCAATCTTGGGCTTGTCCGCAGGCGCGTAGGCGATAAAGAGCGCGTGGTCACGCATGCGTTCGTTGACTGCGCCTTCGTGATACTTGCTGCCCTTGAGCGAGAACACCTGGGCCGTCCCGGTCTTGCCGGCCACCTCATATTTCGCTCCGGCAAAGGCGCGTGCGCCTGTCCCGCCCGTGGTCACACCGACCATGGCCTTGCGGATCACATCCAGGTGCTCGGGCTTGAAGCCCAGGTTGGCGATCGGTGTCGGCTCAATCATGCGTTTGGCGCCGCTTTGCGCATCAATCACGTATTTGACGATATGCGGCTTGAACATCACCCCGCCTGCCGCCAGGGTCGCCGTGGCATGGGCGAGCTGGATCGGAGTATAGGCGTTGTAGCCCTGGCCGATGCCGATGGAGATGGTCTCCCCTGCGTACCACTTTTGCTGTTCGGGCTTCTTGAAGCGCTTCTTTTTCCAGGCAGGCGAAGGCAGCACCCCCACGGATTCGCCTTCGATATCGATCCCCGTTCTCGACCCCAATCCCAGCTTACCCATAAAATTGGCAATCAGGTCGATCCCCATGTCGTTGGCGAGTGAATAGTAGTAAGTGTCGCAAGACACAACGATGGATTTGACCATGTCGACCATGCCATGCCCGCCAGCTTTGTCGTCGCGGAAGGTATTGTTGCCAAAAACGAAGTAACCAGGGTCGGCAATCACCGTAGTAGCTGCCCGTTTGCCGGTTTCCAACGCGGCCAGGGCCATGAAGGGCTTGAAGGTGGAGCCGGGTGGATAGGCACCATTGAGCGCCCGGTTGACCATGGGCTTGTCGAGCGAATTGTTGAGCACGTCCCAGTTATCAGGTGTGATGCCATCCACAAACAGGTTGGGGTCAAAGCGTGGCGTTGATACCAACGCCAGTACCCCGCCGGTACCCGGTTCAATGGCCACCAGCGAACCCCGCCGATTGCCAAAGGCTTCTTCGGCAATGCGTTGCAGATCGGCATCAATGGTCAATTGCAGGTTGTTGCCTGGAACAGGAGGCGTGCGGGCCAATGAACGTACGGCCCGGCCCGAGGCATCGACTTCCACCTGCTCAAAGCCAGTCACCCCGTGCAGCTCCTTCTCGTAGCTCTGCTCCAGGCCGATCTTGCCGATGTGTTCCGTCCCCCGGTAATTGGCCGCCAGATCGTCATCGTCTTCAATCTTGGCCATTTCCGCCTGGTTGATACGCCCGATGTAGCCCAGGGCATGCGAGGCAAACTCACCAAACGGATATTGGCGGAACAGCCGTGCCTTGATATCCACTCCGGGGAAACGGTAGCGCTGGGCAATGAATCGCGCCACCTCGGCATCGCTCAGGCGCGTTCGGATCGGCAGGGATTCAAAGTTCTTGCTCTCTTCGAGCAGTTTCTTGAAGCGCTTGCGATCCTTGGGCTGGATGTCGATCAGTTCGGATAGATCATCAATGGTGTCTTCCAGGTTGCGCACCTTGGAAGGGGTGATTTCCAGCGTGTAGGCCGAGTAGTTGCGGGCCAGCACCAAACCGTTACGATCCATGATCAGCCCACGGTTGGGCACAATAGGCAGCAGCGAGATGCGGTTCTCTTCGGCACGCGTGGAGTAGTAGTCGTAACGGATCACCTGGAGGTAGACAAAACGCGCCACGATCAGGCCGAAGCAGATGAGCACGAACGCCCCCGCCACAGCCACGCGGGCGCGGAAACGGGAGAGTTCCTGTTCGGGGGCTTTAAGATCCATGGTTTGGGGTCACTGCAGCGCTCAGGGCGCGGTCAGCCGGGTTTGATCCAAGGTGTTTGGCCGCATGCAGTCGGCCTTCTCATAGGGGACGATTTTCATCGTGGTCGATGGGCCGCATCTGGGGCAGGAGCAACAGATAATGCACCGGAATCCACAGGATCGCCGTGGTAAAGCAGGTGAAGAAGTATTCCCAGCCTGGGAAACGCCCCCCTGCAAACAGGCGCAAGACCAGCATCACCACCTGTACCATGAAAAACAGCGGCACCATGTGCAGGGCTTGCGCAGGCGGCGAGAACCAGAGCAGGCGGCGGGCATTGATGCCAGCCGCCCAGGCCAGCAGCACGTAGGCAATGGCGTGCTGGCCCATCACCGAGCCATGCACCACGTCCACCAATACGCCCAGGATGAACGCAGCCCCCATGCCGATGCGATGCGGCTCACGCACACACCAGAAGGCCAGGACCAGGGCGACGAAATCCGGCACGGCATAAAACTGCCCAACCGGTACAAAGTTGAGTACCAGTGCGATCACCATGCTGATGATCACAAAGCTCATGCGCACAGGCAGCAGCAGGCGGCTGGAACGGTGAGTGGGTTGCATCAGCGGGCCCTTCGTTCACTTGCGTTCCCCGAGGCGCTACTGGCCGGGGGATTGCTGGCGTTGGTATTACGGGCCACAGGCGCCGACGCCGAAGTGGCGGCATTGGCAGGCTTGCGCACACGCCCGGAAGAACTGCGCCGGGAGTCCTCCGCCGCCTCGGTCGCTGTGGATGGCATGGCGGGGCGGACAGAGGCCTGCGCCAGCACCAGCACCGCACCGGTACGCTCGACCGTGCCAATCGGGCGGCACAGGATGCGCGCAAAGGATTCGGCGCTGTCGCGCCCCACCTTGAGGATGGTTGCCACTGGCAGGCCCGCCACATAGACCCCGTCGAGGCCGGAGGTCAGAATCCGGTCGCCCGGCCGCACATCGGCGTTGGCCGCCAGATAGCGCAATTCCATCAAGCCGTTGCCCGTACCAAACATCACCGCCCGCAGGCCGCTGCGTTCGACCATCACCGGAATGGCCTGATCCTTGTCGGACAACAGGGTCACCTCGGAGTGCAGCGGATAGACCCGGGTCACCTGCCCGATCACCCCTTGCGGATCAACCACCGGAGCGCCGGGTTCGATGGATTGGGCACTGCCCTTGTCGAGCACGACTTTGCGCGAAAACGGATCGCGGGCGGCGAACAGGATTTCTGCCGCCGTGGACTTGATCTTGATCTGTGCCTGCATCTGCAACAGGCCACGCAGGTTCTCATTTTCCTGGCGGAGCTGCTCGTTGAGCAGAATCTGGCTGGACACCTTCAGTTGCTGCGCCTTCAGACGAGCATTTTCGCGCTGTAGCGAGATTAGGCCCGAGAAGTAATTCGAGGCATTGCTCACAAACTCGGCAGGCGTCGTGGCCGCGATCTGGAGCGGATAGGTCAGGATCGCCACCCCTTGGCGTAGCGGCTCCAGATAATGCATGCGCAGATCCGTCACCAGCAGTGCAAAAGACATTGCCAGATAGATCGTCAGGCGTGCCGAGGGCGGCAGACCGCGCTTGAAGAAGGGGGGCGTATCGTGACTATTGGAGGACATGGCTCTGTGCACAAGACAATCGGCACCCAGTAAAAAGGCGCAGACACTCAGTCGCCAAAGCGATCAGGGTGACCACGCCTTCTGCGATGCACACTCGTGTTTACTCCGATGCAAAGATGGAGCCGAGTTTGTCCATTTTTTCCAGCGCCATGCCGCAGCCGCGCACCACGCAAGTCAGCGGATCGTCTGCCACAATCACCGGCAGGCCGGTCTCTTCCATCAGGAGGCGGTCCAGGTCACGCAGCAAGGCGCCACCGCCCGTCAGCACCATGCCACGTTCGGCAATATCGGCGCCCAGTTCCGGCGGGGTTTGTTCCAGCGCGATCTTGACGGCGGAGACGATGGAGTTGAGCGGATCGGTGAGCGCTTCCAGGATCTCGTTGCTGGAGATCGTGAAGGCACGCGGAATCCCTTCTGCAAGGTTGCGGCCCTTGACTTCCATCTCGCGCACTTCGGAGCCAGGGAAGGCAGAACCGATTTCCTTCTTGATGGATTCTGCGGTGGTTTCCCCAATCAGCATGCCGTAGTTGCGACGGATGTAATTGACGATAGCTTCGTCGAACTTGTCACCCCCCACCCGCACAGAGCCGGCGTACACCATGCCACCCAGCGAGATCACGCCCACTTCGGTCGTGCCACCGCCGATGTCGACCACCATCGAGCCGGTCGCATCCGCCACGGGCAGATCGGCACCAATGGCGGCGGCCATCGGCTCTTCGATCAGGTAGACCTGGGAGGCCCCGGCGCCGAGTGCCGATTCGCGGATCGCACGGCGTTCCACCTGGGTCGAACCACAGGGCACGCAGATGATGATGCGCGGGGAAGGCGAGAACAGGCGCGAGTCATGCACCTTCTTGATAAATTGCCGCAGCATCTGCTCGGTGACGGTGAAGTCAGCGATCACGCCATCTTTCATCGGTCGGATGGCAGTGATGTTGCCAGGCGTTTTGCCCAACATCTGCTTGGCCGCGTGGCCAACAGCTTGAATCGTTTTCTTGGCATTCGGCCCGCCTTCGGTGCGGATAGAGACAACCGAAGGTTCGTCGAGTACGATGCCACGGCCACGTACATAGATCAGGGTATTGGCAGTCCCCAGGTCAATGGCCAAATCATTTGAGAAATAAGAGCGCAGGAGTCCGAACATGTGTGAGCCCATCAGCCCCGTCGGCGGTTAACCACGAAGCAAGTGTCTGGAAATCGAAATAGTCGGCTATGTTACCCTATTAGCCTGTTCATTTTCATTTTGCCGATCAACTCGGCTTAGGTATTAACATGGCACTTTCGCTTGAACAAGTGGCACGCATTGCCCGGCTGGCACGTATAGAGCTTGCACCTGGCGACGCTGAAGCCACACAGGCCAAGCTTAACGGTATTTTTGGTCTGATTGAACAAATGCAGGCAGTCGACACGACGGGCGTAGCCCCCATGTCGCATCCACAAGACGTAATCCAGCGGCTTCGCGCGGATGTGGTGACCGAAACCGACCGTCGGGAAGCCTATCAAACTGTTGCCCCGGCGGCGGAAGCAGGGTTGTATCTGGTGCCCAAGGTCATCGAATAGGCACCCCACCCACCGGCGGAGTGCCAATCTTTGCCTGGAGAAAAACATGACGCAATCCAGATTCTTGTCTCATCTGCAAGAAGCCCATACCCTGCTCGAACGGGTATTGGCCGATCGGCCACTGCTTGAGCAGCTTGATCGTGCGGGCGACATCCTTGTCGAATGCCTCAAGGCCGGGGGCAAAATCCTCTCGGCAGGCAATGGCGGTTCGCACTGCGACGCCATGCACTTTGCCGAGGAACTCTCCGGCCGTTACCGGGATGAGCGCCCAGCACTGGCTGCGCTGGCGATCTCGGACCCCTCGCACATCACCTGTGTGGGCAACGACTATGGCTTCGAGCGCATCTTCGCCCGCCATGTTGAAGCCCTGGGCCGCCCGGGCGACGTGTTCCTGGGGATTTCCACGAGCGGGAATTCCGGCAATATCCTGACTGCCTTCCAGGCCGCTAAGGCCCGTGGGATGAAAACCATCCTGCTCAGCGGCAAGGATGGCGGCAAGATGCGAGGCATGGCAGACGCCGAGCTGATCGTGCCGCACTTTGGCTATGCCGACCGTATCCAGGAAATCCATATCAAGTTTATCCACGCCCTGATCGATCACGTTGAGATCGGTATGGGCTATGTCGACGCAAAATGAGCATCCAGACCCTCAAATCGCTGCAACAAAAACTCGCAGCCAAAGAAGCTTCCAGCCGTGAGCTGGTGACCGACTACCTCGCCCGTATCGAAGCCCGCAACCCGGCCATCAACGCCTTTATCACCGTTGATCGTGCAGGCGCGCTGGCTGCGGCCGATGCAGCCGATGCGGCCATTGCCGCAGGCACGGCCAAGCCGCTGGCAGGGCTGCCGATTGCCCACAAGGACCTGTTCTGCACCGAAGGCTTGCTCACCACCTGTGGCTCGAAGATGCTGGCGAACTTCACCAGCCCCTACGACGCACATGTGGTCACGCAGCTGAAGGCGGCCGGACTGGTGAGCCTGGGCAAGACCAACATGGACGAGTTCGCGATGGGCTCGACCAACGAGAACTCCGCCTATGGTGCGGTAAAGAACCCCTGGAACCTGGCGCGTGTGCCCGGTGGCTCCTCGGGTGGCTCGGCAGCTGCCGTGGCCGCTGGCATGGTGCCCGCCTGTACCGGCACCGACACGGGCGGCTCAATCCGCCAGCCTGCGGGCTTTTGTGGCGTCACCGGGATCAAGCCGACCTATGGCGTGGTCTCGCGTTACGGCATGGTGGCTTATGCCAGCTCGCTCGACCAAGGCGGCCCGATCGCCCACACGGCAGAAGACTGCGCCCTGCTGCTCAACCACATGGCGGGGTTCGATGTGCGTGACTCCACCAGCCTGGAACGCCCGGCAGAAGACTACACCCGCGATCTGGCCAAGCCGCTGGCCGGTCTGCGCATTGGTCTGCCCAAGGAATACTTTGGCGAAGGGCTGGCCGCTGATGTGCAAGCTGCAATCGACGGCGCACTGGCCGAATTGCGCAAGCTCGGCGCCACCACGGTGGAAGTGAGCCTGCCGAACACCCATCTGGCGATTCCCGCGTATTACGTGATCGCCCCGGCCGAGGCCAGCTCCAACCTGTCCCGTTTCGATGGCGTGCGCTACGGCCATCGTGCCAGCGAGTTCAAGGACTTGGCAGAGATGTACGGCAAGAGCCGCGCCGAAGGCTTTGGCGCCGAAGTCAAACGCCGCATCCTGGTGGGCACCTATGTGCTCTCCCACGGCTACTACGACGCCTACTACATCAAGGCCCAGCAGCTACGCCGCCTGATTGCGCAGGACTTCCAGCAGGCCCTGCAGCAGTGCGACGTGATTGCCGGGCCGATTGCGCCCACCGCCGCCTGGGGCATCGGCCAGATGGCAGACGACCCGGTGCAGATGTATCTGGCCGACATCTACACCATTGCCGTCAACCTCGCCGGGCTGCCCGGGCTGTCGACCCCTGCGGGCTTCTCTGCCGACAACATGCCGGTAGGGCTGCAACTGATCGGCAACTACTTTGGCGAAGCACGCCTGCTCAACGTGGCCCATCAGTTGCAACAGGCCACCGATTGGCATCTGCGTGAGCCGAAGCTAGGCTGAGAGGGCGTTACAACAAACTGGAGCGGACATGTCAGCATTCTTCTGGCACAACCCGGTACGCACGGTGTTCGGCGCGGACACGCTGAGCATGCTACCGGAGGTGGTGGGCAAGCGCAGTGTGTTGCTGCTCACCTTCCGCTCTGCGCAGGATAGCGGGCTGATTGCCCGCCTTAAAAGCCTGCTGGGCGAGCGCATCGTAGAGATCATTGATACGGTGCCTTCACAGCCCGAACGCCAATACGTGGCCGAAGCCCATGCCCGCATCTGGAGCGCGCCGAATTTTGATGCCATCGTGGCGGTGGGCGGTGGCAGCGTGCTTGATTGCGGCAAGGCGCTGTCGTGCCGCCCGGCCAGCGGCAAATTCCAGCACCTGTTCAATGAAAACTGCACCATCGATGCGCGTCGCCCCCTGATTGCGGTGCCGACCACGGCGGGCAGCGGCAGCGAGCTGACCCCATTCTCGATCATCTGGAACGGGCCGAACGCCAAGCCCGCCAAGGAAACCATCTTCCATCCGGAACTGTGGCCTGAAACCGCCATCATCGACCCGGAACTGACCCTGAGCCTATCGCAAGAGCGCATGCGCAACTCGGCGCTGGATACGCTCTCGCACGCCCTGGAAGCCATTTGGAACCGCCGGGCCAGCCCCATCACCGATACACTGGCGGTGCAGGCGGCACGGGGCGTGATCGCCAATCTGCCCAAGGTGTGGCGCTATCCGGGCGATTTCGCAGCCCGCACCGAACTCTCTCTGGCGGCCATGCGGGCAGGCATGTGCGTGAGCAATACCCGCACGGCATTGGCCCACGCCCTCTCCTATGCAGTCACCTCCTCGCGCGGCATACCACATGGGCTGGCCTGTGCGTTCTCGCTACCCTGGGTCTGGCGCCTGGCACAAGGCCACAACCCACAACGCGATGCGGTGCTTGCCCAAGTTTTCGGCCCTGCCGTACAAGACCCGGCCAGCAGTCTGGAACGCCTCCTCCACGACATTGGCATTTCCACAGATTTTGCCGATTATGGCTTGGCACAGGAAGGTGCAATACAATTTGCAGCCTATTTTGCTACCACGCCCCAAGGGAGTAACTTCATCGCCACCCCAACCAAGCTCACGGAGCCTGAATGAACACCGCCTCAGTCGGCACCTGGGTTCGCCGCATCCTGTTTGGAATCTTCCTGATCGTATTGTTTTGGCATTTGTGGCTGCTTGCCAATGTACTCTGGCTGAAGTGGTTCAACCCGGACAGCACCAGCTTCATGGACATCCGACTGGCGGAGCTGCGCGAAAAGGATTCCAGCGCGACCCTAAAATACAAATGGGTGCCATATGAGAAGATCTCGGTCAACCTCAAACGCGCAGTGATTGCCTCCGAGGACGGCAGCTTCATCGATCACGATGGCTTTGACTGGGACGGCATCCAGAAAGCCATGGAAAAGAACCAGAAAAAAGGCAAACCCGTGGCCGGTGGTTCCACCATCAGCCAACAGCTTTCAAAAAACCTCTTCCTCAGCCCCGCGCGCAGCTATATCCGCAAAGCCGAAGAGGCCGTCATCACCGTGATGATCGAAACATTCTGGGACAAACGCCGCATTCTTGAGGTGTATCTCAACGTGGTCGAATGGGGCAATGGCGTTTTCGGCGCCGAAGCCGCCGCCCAGCGTTACTACAAGATTTCCGCTGACCGCCTCAGTGCCGCACAGGCCGCCCACCTCGCGGTAATGCTCCCCAATCCGCGCAAATACGAGCTGGGTTTTAACGCCCGACTCGCCAATCATGCCAATCGCGTACAATCCAGAATGATATGGGCAGAGGTGCCCTGAGCTTCTAGCAGGCTAGATAAACAAGAAGACCCGGGATGCTTGAAATCTGCAAAAGAGTTTTTGCCATCAGCATTTTTATCTGCCTGTTTCTGCCTTTATGCCAATGCACGCAAAGAGCAGACATAGCCGGGAACCCGACCACCCCAGTTGCCGAAACGGCGAGTAATTATGGACCGGATGTCATCATCATCGCCGAGCAGTTTGAATTCCGCTCCCCTGCCGGATGGCTGGAATCCGTGCCTGCATTCGGCGCATTCTGCTGGCCCCTGCTGGCCTGCCTGGTCCGTGCGCAGTTGCATCGCCGGGCTCACATCGCTGCGATCAATCTATCGGAAATTGCCTGCTGCGCAGCAGGCCTTGGGTGCTTTGCCCAATTGCTGAGATTCTGGTCGGAATGGCGTTATGGCGGAATCATTCTATGCGCGGGCTATCTGGGGCACATTCTGGCCTCAGGCCTTTGCATTGCGGCCCAGGTCCGACGACCGATCCGCCCTGCCGCGCACTGATCACACCAGCCCGCGGCTTGCAGACGATACACCTACACCTCGGTTGAGTGCCGCGCAACCGGCCTGCTTTGCATAAAGTGTGCAGCAACTCTCGCCACCATTACGTAGCAAAGCGATAAAAGGTGCGCAAAAGGTCATTTTCGGCCCAACAGTGGCGGCGAGTTAACGTAGAATGGCGCCGATAATCAGGAGAGTAGCGCCTTATCGATAGAGCGCTGCTTGCGTTACGATCAGGTTCCAAGGATTTTGGCGACTACCGCCCGAACGCCGCGGGTAGCAGCCACCGAATGGATGAGTCAGCCATGTCCGAACAAACCGAAAACCAGTCCATGGCCGAGCACGAGGCACTCCAGCGCCAGTTGGTGGAAGTGCGCCAGTTGTTATCGCGTCATCGCCTGGTTGAAGATCTGGTCCACCGCCAGGAGATGCCTCGCCATGATCTGGTGGAAAACCTTGTCCACAAACAGAACCTGAGCGAGCTGACCAAGAAGCTTACCCTGATGGCTGCGGCGGAAATCGCCCGTATCCTGGAGGCGTTGTCGCACAACGAATCCCTGGTGGTGTGGGAGTTGGTGCGTGAAGCCCGGGGAGAAGAAATTCTGGACGAGCTGGACGACGCGCTACGTGAAACCTTGACCAGCGTGGCACAACAACCCAAACGACAGATCATGCTGAACGCTTTTGAATTGCATAATGGTCGCCTGCGCCAGATTCTTGTGGAAAGCAAGGAACAGCTGACCGCAACCAATCCAATCTGGATCGACTTGATCGCCCCCGACATGGAAGAGCGCGAGTGGATCAAGGACATCTTCGATCTGGCGCTGCCGGACCCGGACGACCTGACCGATCTGGAAGAATCCGCGCGCTTCTACATCGAAGATGAAAACGAGCAGATACACCTGCACTCGGATTTTCTGCTGGATAAAGAAGGCGAGTCACGCAACGTGGCCGTGGCCTTCGTGCTTCACCACAACATCCTGTTCTCGGTCCGCCAGGAAGAACTCCCGGTATTCCGTTTGCAACGCCTGCGTGCGCGCATCCAGCCCGGCTACGTGAATGATGGCAAAGATGTGCTGCTTGATCTCTATGCAGCTGACGTAGAGTATTCCGCCGATGCGCTCGAAAACGTCTACACCTCACTGGAAAAAGTCGGCAAGCATGTTTTGAGCACCCATATCACCGATGAGCAGGCAGCCAAGATCCTGGCCGAAATCGCCGCCGAAGAAGACTTGAACGGGCGCATCCGGCGCAATGTACTCGATACCCGACGTGCAGTATCTTTCCTGATCCGGGGCAAGTTCCTCAGCGGCGAGCAGTTGGAAGACGCCCGCCAGATTCTGCGCGACATCGAGTCCCTCGATGGCCACACTGCCTTTTTGTTCGACAAGATCAACTTCCTGATGGATGCCACCGTCGGCTTCATCAACATCAACCAGAACAAGATCGTCAAGATCTTCTCCGTGGCCAGCGTCGCCCTGCTGCCGCCCACGCTGATTGCCAGTATCTACGGCATGAACTTCAGGCGCCTGCCCGAGCTGGAGTGGCAATACGGCTACCCCTTCTCGCTCAGCCTGATGCTGGTGTCGGTGCTGGTTCCCTTCTGGTTCTTCCGCCGCAAGGGCTGGTTGCGCTAAATCACACCATGGCGGAAAGCGGGCCAGAAGACACTGCGACAACGCAGTGTCTTCTGGCCCGCTCCCATCATGCTCCAACAATAGCCGATCGCACCAGATGGGGCTGGTGAAGACGTTTGTTTGTGCGCAACGAATCCGAATTCAGCGCAATGCGCATCAACTCTTCTTTGAGTTCTTCCACATCCTGCTCGTGAATGGAAGCCCTGAGTGTTTCCAGCATACGATGCAGTCTCAGCGAGTCAATCTCGGGCTCGTTGGCCTGGATGATCTTTGGATGAGGCGTTTTTGCCGCATTTTCATTTGCGATCAGGAGTTCTTCATAGAGTTTTTCCCCTGGGCGTAGTCCCGTCACTTGAATCTGTATGTCGCCATCTGGGTTGGCTGCATTACGAACGGAATAACCGGCCAGCCGGATCATGTTGCGTGCCAGATCGAGAATTTTGACGGGGTCTCCCATGTCCAGCAGAAAGATTTCTCCGCCCTTGGCCAGACTGCCCGCCTGAATCACCAGTTCAACCGCTTCATGGACAGACATGAAATAGCGGGTGACCTCGGGATGCGTCACCGTCACCGGGCCACCTTGGGCGATCTGTTCGCGGAACAATGGCACCACAGACCCGCTTGAACCGAGCACATTGCCGAATCGCACGGCGCAGAAACGTGGCCCCTGACCAAACTGGAGCGCCCGGTTTGCGCAGTCTTGCACAATCAACTCGGCCCAGCGCTTGGTGGCGCCCATGATATTGGTTGGGCGTACCGCTTTGTCTGTAGAGATCAGCACAAAAGTCTCTACATTTGCAGCCAGGGCTTCCTCTGTCAGAGTCAGCGTACCAAACACATTGTTTGCCACCCCCTCGAAGACATTGGCTTCCACCATGGGAACGTGCTTGTAGGCAGCCGCGTGATAAATCGTCTGGACGGCGTACTCCGTCAATAGGCGCCGCACGGTATTTGCGTCGCGCACGGAGCCCAGGCATGGCACCACTTCACAAGATGTCAGGGATTTCAGGGTTCGCTCAATCTGGTAGAGCGAGTGTTCGTTCGAATCCAGAACCAGCAGTCTGGACGGTGACTGAGCCGCGATTTGTCGGCAAAGCTCTCCGCCAATTGATCCGCCTGCGCCCGTGACCAAAACCACCTTGTGGGTAATGCAACGGCCTAGCAGGTCAGGGTCCGCCTCTACGGGGTCCCGTCCCAATAGATCACCCACATCAACGTCGCGCACCATGTTGACGAGGTGCTTACCGTTGGCAATATCTGAAATGGCGGGCAAGACGCGCAGACGAACTTTGTGCTGTTCCAGAAAGCTCACGATTCTCTGCCTGGTGCTGGCCGAGGCGGACGACAGGCTGACAATCACATCATGAATGTCGAAACGCTCGCGCAGATCCGGCAAATTCTGTGGTGCGTACACCCGCAACCCGTCTATATCCTTGCCGTGAAGCGTTACGTCATCATCCAGAAAGCCAGCGGGGAACATCTCCCGACCGGCACGCAAAGAGGCTGCCAGTTGTCGGCCAGCCTTTCCGGCACCGTAAATCAATACCTGCTTGCCTGTGAAATGTTGGCGAATGGGTAGCCACAGCACCCATCTTGCGGCAAAGCGGACGCCAGCAATCAGCACCATGCCAATGAGCCAATACAAAATCGGCACGGCACGGGGCACGCCCTCGATACCCGTCATCCGCGTCATGAAGGCCAGCGCGGACCACATCAACGCAGCCAGCGTCATGCCCTTTGTCACTGCCCACAGAGCCTGCTCTCCCAGATAGCGGATCACCGAACGGTACAAACCCGTCCTTAGAAAGATCGGTACGGCAAACAGCGGCGCAACCAACATCAGCAAGAACTGTCGGGTGTTGGGCTCAAAAAAGTAGCCTAAACGCAAGGAGTATGCGGCCCATACGGCAAAGATCAGCAATGTGCAGTCGACAGCAACCATGAGGGATTGCTTTGCGGAGCGGCTCAAACCAATCAGTTCAACAAGGGATAAGAGGCGGTTGAATCTAGTCATGCTTGGGCCTCCCGGCACCGAGGCCCCATGCTGCCAACACGAGTGGTACATAGGCGGCCAATATGAAAGCGAGTGACCAGTTCGGGCGCAACAGGCAGGCACCTGCCCAAGGCGCAATCCATAGCAGGTTGATCGCACTGACGAGCAAGGTGACGGACCGATGGCCAACCTTGCGGTCTCCCTGCCAGCGATGGGCAAGCCGTTGGTAAGCATGGTCACGATGCGCCTCATGCCATTTTTCGCCTCGCGCCAAACGATTGAACAGGGTAAGCGTCGCGTCCGTTACGAACACGCCAGCCAGGATGATCCAGACCGCGTAAGTCAGCCAGCCTTTCTGGACTGAGATGACCGCCAGCACAAAGATCATAAATCCCAGCCAAGTGCTGCCTACATCCCCCATAAAGATCCTGGCGGGCGGCCAGTTCAGCAACAAAAAACCCAATACGGCGGCAGCCACACACAGCATCAAAACCCAGACCGGATCGGTCGCTGCTGCCGGGCATGCCAGCACGATGGCCATGGCACCAAAAAGCAGCATGAATACCGCCTGCGCGGCGGCAATACCATCAATACCATCCATGAAATTGAACAGATTGATCCACCATATCGCCGTCAATAACAGCAAAGCGCTCAACACCCATCCCGCTATCTCAATTCCAAACGGCTGCGGAAAGTGTAGGGGCGGCAATTCCCCAAGCAGCACAAAAAGGCCGACTGACACCAGGGTTTGCACCGCCAAACGAATGCGTGCAGGCACGTGGCGAATATCGTCGTGCAATCCGACCGCTGCCAGCACCGCCGCCAGGCCCAGTACGCCCCAGCCCAGTGTCCAACCCTGTAATACGGCCAAGCTAATACCCGCAAGATTTGCGGCCATTGCAATGCCCACCCCCCCGCCTGCCGGGGTTGGCTGAGCATGTGAAGAACGCAGGTTGGGAACCTGTACCAAACCCAGCACATGGGCACACCTGCACACCCAAGCCCCAATTGCCCAAGCAACAAGCATGCTCAAGGTTGTCATAAAGAGTACCTGGGACATCAGGGCAAGTCCTCCTTGGACAATGTGAATTGCCTAGGGATAAACCCTAGGGCACGGGCCGCATGGCTATGGTCAAACACCAAATCACGATTCATCCGTTCTGCCATGGCAACGGACAAATGCCGATATCGCGGTATACAACGGACCAGGGCCACTGCAAAGCGAAATACCCAAAACGGCAGGGTCAGCGTCCGGGGGCGTCGGCCAAGGGCGACAAAAACACGGGTGACCATATTGCGATAAGACAGCACCTCTCCCCCGGAGATGTTGTAAGCACAATGTGAGCCTTGATCCGTTGCCAAAGCCAGAACGCAGGCGTTTGCCACGTCCTGGGCATGGATCGGTTGACGCAAACCCTGTGCCAGACCAAAGACAGGGAAAAAACCAAACCGGCAGATGAAGCGCGCAATCTCCGAGACGTTCTTGTCCCGTTTCAGGCCGTAAATCAAGGTCGGACGCAGAATCACCCATTCAATACCCAGGCGCTCTGCCCATTGTTGGACCTGCGCCTCCGCATCGGCAAGGCGCTTGGCCAGCAGCTGCTCTTCCGCGTCTATCGATTGGTCTTTGGTGAATCGGCTTGTGGAAGAAAGCGCGACAATCTTGCGCACGCCACAAGCCTCCAGCCATGCAAAATGTGCAGGCAATACCCAAATGGGTGCCACACAAATCCAGCAAGGGATGGCATCCGGTTCACCTGAAGCGTTCTGAATCCCATCCGACTCGGGCGTCTGTTTCCAGATCACCCCATTATCAGCCTCCTCCCGCTTCGTCCGGCTAAACGCAACAGGGCGGTGCCCCAGCTCCACCAGCCGGGACAAAAGGCAGCTCCCCACAAAGCTGCGTGCGCCAAGGATGCCGACGATCTGTTCAGACACGCCCACCTCCCAATCGGCGCGCAGGCAACCGTACAGCATGGTAGGCAGACACCAGACCAAAGCGCAGCCAGACACCCGACACCACAAGCCACCATAAAAAGCCGGCATGGTGCTGCCTGAAGAATTTCCGGTAAAAACGCAGCATGCCCCGATGCTTATGCCACTCTACAAAGAATGGCCTGTTGCGCGAACACGCCCTCCAGGCGTGCATCACGGGGGCATCGGGCACGAACACAATCTGCCACGCCTTAAGCTGGAAGCGCATGCACCAATCCAGGTCCTCGCAATGGAGGAAATATCCTTCATCCCACAAGCCGACGTCCTTCAAAGCCTCACGCTTGACCAACATGCAGGCACCTGAAATCGCCTCGACAGCCACGGGAACACCCGGTAGAGCCTCCTGATGCAGCAGGAAATCCGAACACACGGAAGGAAAAAGTCGGCTCAAGCGTGACAGGCCAAAGGCACGCATGAAGGCACGTTTGGGCGTAGGAAACAAACGGCGGCCACCAGGTTGCTCCGACCCATCGGGGTTACACAACAATCCGCCCACCATGCCTGCCTCGGAATTGTTTGCCAACACATCCATCATGCGAGGCAATGAACCCGCAGCCAAAACACAATCTGGATTCAGGAACAGCAAAGCATCAGCTTCACACGCACGAATGCCCACATTACAAGCTGCCGCAAACCCTAGATTTGCATCATTCCTGATAATGCACAGGCGTTGATCCGAAACAGCGCTTTCCAGATAGCCCACGCTCCCGTCATGGGAAGCGTTATCCACCACCACCACGCGCCGAACACCCTCCGAGAGCGCAGACCGCACACAATCAACCAGCAGCTTGCCAACGTTATAGTTGACGATGATTACATCGCAGTTAATAGAGGCACTCTGCAGCATCGAAACTGGCCTCCCATCGGAGATTTTGTGCAAACCGGAACATATCCTCTACTTCACATCTGAAACGGGCCGGAGACTCCACCCCATCACCCGGTTGCTGAGTCCCACGATTGCCAGGGCGGGTTGTGAAAATTGTGGTTCGGCTCTACCCCTGGCTATTACCTCTTTGATCGTTCGGCTCACGCGTTCAACTTGCCCATGAGTCCATGGGAGGACAGACTTTAGTCCGGCAACATTCCATGTTGTGGGCTTGGCAAAGTCGATCAAGCAAGATTGGCCCGTAGGCCCCGGTTCCCAGTTGTCGGCTCCCGCCGCGTACACTTGGGCATGCCGACATGAAAATAGGCGACGAGGTGAGATTTGAATTTCTTTTTTTGATCTTTTTTTCACCCTTGATTCCAGGAAACCACGAAATACCCTCAAGCTGAGAGCATCACTGCAAAGTTGAGCGGATCAACCTGTAACCCTTATCCTACAAAGGACATCCCAGCTCTAGGCTATCCAGGGGAAACCTGAAAGTGACCCCGGAGTCATTTGGAGTTAAATCCCGTTAATTCTACCAAAAAACTAATCCCCCTTCAACCTTGAATATGCGCTTTAGGGGACAAAGTGCTCCTGATATTCATGCCTTTATCCTATGGCCCGTGCCTCTGCACCCGAACGATACAAAGTTGGATCTACCGCGATTTCTTTGGTTCTGTTCACGATACAGATGGTGCGCCCAATTGCATGGCGCATGCATCCCTTCAAGGGAACGGACTGCCACGTCATGGAACCAATACATCCATATTTTCAGCCGAGAGCCACCCGCATTCACAGGCTGGAAATGGGATATCCTGCTCAATAGACAAGATGAGAGCTTTTCATGGGCAATCGCTTGTTCTTGAGCCACGGCTTGATATACCACCCACGCTGATTGTCAGCCTCTACGACATAAACTTCAGGCAGCAGCCCAGCCGGGGTGGCGCTAAACGGCCTGGAAAGCGCTGCGGTATTTCACGAAGCCACGCTTGCTGGCAGCCACGAAACCTGCCCGTTCAAAAAACCTGTGTGCATCCTCCCGATAAGCAGAACTAAGCAGCATAATTTTTGAGCAATTCTTCGACAGGCAAAATGCATCCACCTGCCGAAGCAAAGCTGCGCCAATTCCCTGACCCCGGCACGCCTCATCCACGACCACATTCTCCACCACGGCAAAGGGCTGGGCACGAAACATAACATCTTTGCATAATGCAACCAATGCGGTAGCAACCACGATTTCGTGATGCTCACACACAAACAGGGCAGTATCCTCATCCGCAGCCAGCTCAGCCACGCGCTCAGGTAGCACATCCACAACCGGATTGTTGACAAGCTGGCGGTACAAAACCGCAATTTGTATTGAATCCGCTGGCAGCGCCTGCCGAAAAATGAAAGGCATATATTTTCCAACACCCAAAACGGTGCATTCGTGAATGCACCGCCAATTTTCCGCTTGTCCGCTCAGGGCTGTGAAGCCTCAATGCTTGCCTGCGTAAAGCTTGGGTAAGACGCAGGTTTATAGGTATTCAGATTATTCAGAAAGTTGTCATCCCGCATGGGAATGGTGGCCGAACCATAATCGTAACTGTTCAGATACTTGCGCATCTGCACATTACTCACCCCGTCCCCCTTGAGTTCATACCAGGAGATGATCGGCGGGGTGACAAATTGGCCATAGGCATTCTCAGCCATCTCGTTGCCCCCGGCAAAACGCATGGAATGGGTAAGCAAGCCATCCTTATGATACACAATCTTCATATGCCCTGCCTGCATCGGCAGATCACCAACCACGGCGTTGTACAGCTTGCCGTGCGCACTGTAACCACCATGTGTCACAACACCGTTCTTGGTCCAGATCGCGGCATATTCCCAATCATGTCGGTGGCCCCCACCCAACACACTGATCTGGTCCTTGAGGAAATACAGCGCATAGAAGTGCCCGCAATACGTGTCACCCGCACTCAGGATACAGGCATAACGATGCAGAGTATTGGAGCTATCCAGAAATGCCGCTGCCCGGCACCCGCCACCCAGCGCACCACTAGGCGCCAACCCGCCATTCTGCTTGCCTTCGCGGCTGATACCGGCGCTGGGCAGACAACCATCCGTATCAAAGTCAAACACCGGATAGTTTGCTGTGATGCTGACCTTGGACGGCAAGGCCTGATCAAGCTTGCCGAAAAAATCAGCCTGTGCCTGCACCACCAATGCACAAGCCAACCCTGCACCCATCAAGATTCTCTTTGTCATATACGCTCCCTGGATCATGTAAACCGCGAGCCACAAGCACAAGCTTGTGCGCTTCGTCGGCACATTGTCTTAGGTATGCGTGACAGGAAAATTAATCGCCAAACAACGATGGGACGTGGGGAGATGCCGGGGGTGAGATCAGTGAAATTGGAGAGACCACGCAGCATATGTATTCCGGTACAAACTCAACCAGGCGTTCTCAACCAATCCTTGATTTCCGAAACCGTCGGGATCTTGCCGACAGAAACGACTTTGCCATCGAGTGCTACGCCCGGCGTCGCCATGATGCCAGCCTTGGCGATCTCTGCGTAATCGCTGATTTTCTCCAGCGTGAAGCTCACGCCTTCAGTCTCCAATACTTCTTTCACGATTTGCGCGGTCTGGGTACAACGGGCGCAGCCAGGTCCATAAACAGTCACTTTCATCATGCGCTCCTCAGCAGTTTTCCAACGTGGCACGAGCAACCGTAATGACATGTTCTATATTTTCCGGTGTCACAGGTGTCTGGCCCTTGGCCATGTCGAGTGCAGCCAGTTGAATCTGGGCGAAGTCGCTAAAGCCCGCCTTCTTCAAACTCATACTGGCACAGGAAGACGGGCAGCCGTCGATGGCCAGAATGGCGCTGGCAGCACGCGCGTTTTCCAGAATAGCGGGGATTCCGCCACCGATTCCGGCGAGGCAATACATCTTGCCGACACCCGCCTTTGTGAGCTGGCGGGCAACACAATCTGTTAGCTCACCAACATCGGCGGCACCCGAGCACGCAAGAATCAGCTTGGGTGCGGAACTGCAGTTACAGGATTGCGACATCACTTTCTCCTTTTCAGATCACAGCATTGAATACATACCCCACCAGCACGATCCCACAGGCCACGACACCTGCGAAGACGGCGATCAGACGCGGTTTCAGCACTTTGCGCAGGATGATCATTTCCGGGGCCGAGAGCGCGATCACTGCCATCATGAAGGCCAGCACAGTCCCCAGCGCAGCACCTTTGCCGATCAGTGCTTCGACAATCGGGATGATGCCCGCTGCATTGGTATACATCGGCACCCCCAGCAGCACGGCCACCGGCACGGACCACCATGCGTCGCGTCCCATAATCGAGGCCATGAAATCCTCGGGCACATAGCCGTGGATACCCGCTCCAAGGGCAATCCCGGCCAGCACATACGGCCAAACTTTGCCGACAATCTCGCGGACATGCCATGCGCCTGCTTTGAAGCGATCCACCCAGCCCAATTGGTCGGCTGGAAGATGGGTGGCATCGCCTTGCACGATGTTTCTGACCCAATCCTCCAGATGGCGCTCCATGCCAAGGTGGCCAATGACCAATCCTGAAACGATGGCAACAGCCAAACCCAGTCCCAGATACAGTGCAGCGACTTTCCAGCCGAACATGCCGAACAGCAACACCAACGCCACTTCGTTAACCATGGGGGCAGAAATCAGAAACGAGAAGGTCACGCCCAGCGGCACACCTGCGGACAGGAAGCCGATAAATAACGGTACGGCAGAACACGAACAGAATGGCGTGACGATACCAAGCGAAGCTGCCAGTACGTTGCCAACCCCCAGCCGCTTACCGGATAGCAATGCACGCGTGCGTTCCGGGGCAAAGAAGGTCTGGATGATCCCCATGGCAAACACGATGCCGGTCAGCAAAAGCAGTACCTTGGGTGTATCGTAGAAAAAGAAATGCAAGGCTTCGCCCAGATGCGTCTGGCGGGATAGCCCCAAATGCACAACCAACACATCAGCCAAATCGCTGAGATACCAATAGGCCAACGACCAGAGGGGTATCGCCAGCGTGAGGCCAGCAAGCCAATAGCGTAATTGCGGTGAAATGCGAGATGCAGTGTGGTTCATCATGCGTCCATGTTTTCAGGTCTTCTGAACTGAAGACGCGAAGACATGAGAAAAGACGCAGGACAGAACGATTTTTTTGAAAGACGATCAGTTGTCGCAGCAACCCGGCTTTGTGGAACAGTCTTTGTTGGCCGGAGCAGACTCAGGCTGTGCAGGCCGAGGCACGAATCCACACACTTGGCCGGATGCGTCATGTTCAACCTGACAGGCTGTCGTGAGCTGATTTTTGAGTCGCTTGCGCGCCCGCTGTACTCGGGATTTCGCTGCAGAAAGACTCAGTCCGATCCTAGCGGCGAAGTCCTCCTGACTCATCCCCTCCAAATCACACAGCGTAATCGCTTCACGATCCTCCGAGCTTAATTCACCCAGAACACGTGGCAAGCACGATGCAAGGCTATCCACGGGATGCCGTTCAGATTCTTCCGCAACCAGATCTTCCGGGACTTCGACTGTTTCGCGCGTGCGACGCAATTGATCGGCAACCGCATTGCGGGCCACTTCGAATAACCAGGCGCGGGCATTTTCAATACTACAGAACCGGCTTCCCTGTCGAACCGCTCTCAGAAAAAGATCGTGCAGCAAATCCTTGGCTGCCTCCCGGTCTGCGATTTTTCGGGTCAGCCAATTGAGCAACTCGCGTTCGTGGTCGTGCCAAGCCTGCATCAAGCAGGGGCGCGGAGTTTCAGCAAGGTGTTTCGAGAGAAAAGCGGAAGAGGAAGGACAAAGCCCGGCAAACTGCGAAGTTCGTTGAATGGCTGCGGGGGCCATATTGCGTGAAGTAAGCACATAACCTGCCGCGCAGAAAAATGACGTAGCGGTATTGGTCAGCAGGTAGAGCGTTCCAACGCCTTGCGACTGAGCCTGCGCTTCGGCATGCGCGACCAGCGCACGGGCGAAACCTTGTTTGCGAAACTCGGGAGCAACGGCAAGCGAGCGCAGCAACCCCACGCTGTCGAAACATTCAAAGCCGATCACCGCCACGAGCCGACCATCCGCGCTCACCCCAAAAAACTGCGGCGGTGCGCTTGGGTCGATGTCGCAACTTTTCAGTTCGCATACATCCAAAAGGGGAATGACTTCGTTCAGTGCGTTCAGTGGTTCAATATGCATAACGGGCTTGTCCCAAATTGCTGTGGGCTGGTATAACGGCCTTTCAGCGTAATCACTCGACCTTGAATACGCCTACCTTGCGTGCCGTTTCCTTGATGTTCTCAGGGGACAAGGCAACATCACCAAGGCTCAGGAAATATTCGGTCCGACGCTGGATCTGGGCAAATATCTTTTCGAAGGACGCACGTTTCTCTTCCTCTGTTTCGCCGTGCGGATCTTCATAACCCCAGTGTGCCGAAGTCGGATGGCCCGGCCAGAACGGACACACTTCATTCTTGGCATTGCCGCATACCGTAATGACAAGATCCATCTTCGGCGCGTCAGACCCGCCAAATTCATCCCAAGATTTGGAGCGTAAGGCACTCGTGTCATAGCCAATGGTGTCGAGCATTGCGATGGCATACGGATTCACGCGTCCTGAGGGCTTGCTGCCTGCGCTGAAGCACTTGAACTTTCCTTGGCCGAGCACGTTCAGCACACCTTCACTCATCACGCTGCGTGCAGAGTTGGCGGTACACAGGAAGAGCACATTGTAGATCTTGGTGGTCACGGAAACTCCTTGGATAGGCGACTGAAAAACGAAATCACGGGAAACGGGTCATGCCGGACGGCGCTCGTACCAGGGCTTACTGGCGTTCACTACCTTGACGACCAACAGCATCACGGGCACTTCGATGAGCACCCCCACAACGGTTGCCAGTGCTGCACCAGAATGAAATCCGAAGAGACTGATGGCAGCTGCCACAGCCAGCTCAAAGAAGTTGGAGGCGCCGATCAATGCCGAGGGACAGGCGATGTTGTGCTTCTCGCCAAGCGCCCGGTTGAGCCAGTAGGCCAGCGCTGAGTTGAAGAACACCTGGATCAGGATGGGTACTGCCAATAGCGCAATCACGAGTGGCTGCTTGAGGATGGCTTCGCCCTGAAATGCAAACAGGAGTACCAGCGTCGCCAGCAAAGCAGTGATCGACCACGGCCCAATTTTTGCCATGGCCGCATCGAAGGCTGCTTGCCCCTTGGCGAGCAAGGTCTTGCGCCAAAGCTGAGCCAGGATGACCGGGATCACGATGTAGAGCGCAACAGAGGTCATCAGCGTGGCCCATGGCACCGTGATGGACGAGATACCCAACAGAAACGCGACCAGCGGTGCGAAAGCCACCACCATGATGCTGTCGTTGAGTGCAACCTGCGAGAGCGTAAACAGTGGGTCACCATTGGAGAGGCGGCTCCACACGAACACCATTGCGGTACAAGGGGCTGCAGCCAGTAGGATCAACCCGGCGATGTAACTGTCGAGCTGATCAGCCGGGAGCATGGATGCAAACAGAGTGCGGATGAACAGCCACCCGAGAAAGGCCATCGAGAAAGGCTTGACCAGCCAATTCACGAATAGGGTGACACCAATCCCGCGCACATGCTGACGCACTTCATGCAGCGCTCCAAAGTCCACCTTCACCAGCATCGGAATGATCATCACCCAGATCAGCAGGCCGACAGGGAGATTGACTTGAGCAAACTCCATGCGGCCAATGGCTTGAAACACGCTGGGCAGAAGTTGGCCCAATGCAATGCCCGCGACGATGCAGAGAAACACCCACACCGTCAGGTAGCGCTCAAAAATGCTCATGGATGCAGATTTCATTTTGATAATCCAACGATGATTGAAGCTTTGTTCAAAAAAATCGGCACCTTAGGTCGATGGTGTCGAGAGCGGCGGCAGAATATCGTTGCAACACGATGAGGCTGAACGGAAGTCAGCACACTCTTCCGGGCGGCCCGAACAACATTCCTCGGTCAAGTAGGCGATCAGATCAAGCATCAACGGGATGTTGGCGCGATAACGCTGGAAGCGACCTTCCTGTTCAACCGCCAACAGGCCCGCCTGTGTCAGCGCTTTCAGGTGGAACGAAAGATTGGTAGGCGGGACATTCAGCGTGCTCGCAATCTCACCCGCCACGAGCCCTGTTTTACCGAAACGAATCAAGAGGCGATACACATCGAGCCGGATACCGGACGAGAGCGATTCAAAAATTTGGGTGGCTGTTTGCTTTTCCATAGCTCAATACTACAACAATAATTGAAATATTCAACAGAGGAAAATCATCAAAATACTGCGGGGCGATCTGTCTTCGTCGTGGCAAGACAGGAAATCGAAAACGCAGTAGCGTTGCTCAAACCGGAACTTGCCAAACGGGGAATCGTGATCAAGCTAACGTGTCGAGAAATTGGTGAAGCCGATTTCCAGGGCGGTATTAAAACAAAGAAGATATCCGCAGATATTATTGAATTACATCAAAGCAGCACAATATCGAATTGTTCCTGCATATAGCTCACCTCCGGGTGGAAGGAGATCGGTTTGCCGATGAAGTCCTGCAGGTTGGCCACGGTCTTGGCTTCTTCGTCCAGCAGCAGGTCGACTACGCTGGGGGCGCTGAGAACACGGAATTCGCGGGCTTCGAACTGACGGGCTTCGCGCACGAGTTCGCGCATGATTTCGTAGGCCACGGTACGGGCGGTTTTGACTTCACCCCGGCCGCCACAGGTGGGGCACGCCTCGCAGAGCACATGAGCAAGGGACTCGCGGGTGCGCTTGCGGGTCATTTCGACCAGCCCGAGTGAGGTGAAGCCGCTGACGGACACTTTGGTGTGATCCCGTGCAAGCGCCTTGCTGAGTTCGGCAAGTACAGAGAGGCGATGTTCTTCGCTCTCCATGTCGATGAAGTCGAGCAGGATGATGCCGCCGAGGTTTCTCAGCCGCAGTTGGCGGGCGATGGCCTGGGCGGCTTCGATGTTGGTCTTGAAGATGGTGTCGTCAAAGGTGCGGGCACCAACGAAGCCGCCGGTATTCACATCAATGGTGGTCAGCGCCTCGGTCTGGTCGATGATGAGGTAGCCGCCACTTTTGAGGTCGACGCGCCGGGCCAGCGCTTTCTGGATTTCGTCTTCTACGCCGTAGAGATCAAACAGGGGGCGGTCCCCGCTATAGTGTTCCAGCAGGTGTTCCACGCGCGGCATGTAATCGGTGACGAAGGTGGCGAGCTTGAGGTAGTTCTCCCGCGAGTCGATGATGACCTTTTCGGTTTCGGCATCGACCAGATCACGCAGCACACGCTCGGCAAGGTTCAGGTCACGATACAGTATGTAGGGCGCTTCGGCCTTGAGACGCCCGGCCTTGATCTCTTCCCACAGCTTGAGCAGGTAGGCGATATCGGCGGCCAGTTCCTCGTCGCTGGCGATGCTGGCCTGGGTGCGCACGATGAAGCCTCCGCAGCCTTCGGGCAGCAAGCCGACCAGACGCTCACGCAAGCGCTCACGCTCGGCTTCGTCTTCAATACGTTGCGAGATGCCGATATGGCGGTCTTGCGGCAGGTAGACGAGCAGCCGCCCCGCTATCGAGAGCTGGGTCGACAGGCGTGCGCCCTTAGTGCCGATGGGGTCCTTAAGTGCCTGGATGAGGATGGTCTGCCCCTCATGCAGGATCTTCTCGATAGGCTTTTGCACATCGCCTGCGTGGCGGTCGTACCAGATGTCGGCCACGTGCAGGAACGCGGTGCGCTCCAGCCCGATCTCGACAAAGGCGGACTGCATGCCCGGCAGCACGCGCACCACCTTGCCCAGATAGATGTTGCCTACGATCCCGCGTGAATGCTCGCGCTCAATGTGCAGTTCCTGCACCTGGCCGCCGTGCATCAACGCTACCCGCGTCTCTTGCGGGGTAAAGTTGACAAGATAAGACTCGCTCATGGAAGAGCACCCAGAATTTTTGCGTAACCCGATTCTACCGGGTTGTATGGCTGCGCATGTGGGCTTGCTCGTGTGGGTAGCTCAAAATTTGGGCAATCCTCCTCAAAAAAGAGACTAATGAGGCATTTTGCCCCCCGGTATTTCACAGGGTGAAATACCGGGGGGGTAATCAGAACCTGTTCAGAATCTGTAGCGAGAGGCCGTCAGCGGGACGAAGAGCAGCGCAGAATCCGGAGTTTATGTGGATAAATGAGGATTTCGAGCAGCGCATGAGCCCCGATCACGGCCTCGCAGTAAGATTATGAACAGGTTCCCAGGCAAACTTGCCTGCCCGACGCTGTGCCAGATAGTCGGCGTAAGCCACGGCACTATCCTTGAGTGTGCGAACCTGAGTGGCGTAGTCCACATGCACGATGCCAAAGCGGCGCTCGTACCCATACGCCCATTCAAAGTTATCCATCAGCGACCACAGGAAGTAGCCGCGCACATCCACCCCATTCTGCATCGCCCGACTGCACGCGGCGAAGTGTACCTTAAGGTAGGCAATACGCTGACCATCCTGCACCCGGCCCTGCTCCACCTTGTCGTCGCTGGAGAAGCCGTTTTCGGTGATGTAGATCGGGGGCAGATTGCTGTACTGGCGCTTGAACTGCTCCATGATGTCCTGCAAACCTTGCGGATACACTTCCCAGCCCATCTGGCTGCGTTCGACATCGGGCAACTCAAACCATTGGTAATCGTTCTCACCCTTGGCGCTGACCACCCCGCGTGTGTAGTAGTTGATCCCCAGGAAGTCCATGGGGCGGCTGATGACTGCCATGTCATCCCCCAGAACCAGCGGCTCACAACCCTGCCAGCGTTGCCAGAGCTTGGCCGGGTAGGTGGCACGCAGCAGCGGATCCAGCACCCAACCGTTATGGTTGGCATCATAGAGTTCCACAGCATTGCGATCCGCTTCGCAATCCTGCGCGGGGTAGCCGGGCGACACGTTGGCGACCAAGCCCACCTGAGCGCCTGGGCTGTTTTGGCGTAGCACCGGCAGACTCAGACCATGGCCCAACAGTAGGTGGTGCATGGCCTGGGCCGCGTAGCGGTGATCGGCATAACCTGGCGCATGGTGGCCGTTGCCATAGCCCAAGTAGGCTGCGCACCAGGGCTCGTTGAACGTGGCCCAGGCCGCCACGCTGTCACCCAGCTCGCAGCTGAGCAGATCTGCATAGTCGGCAAAGCGATAGGCCGTGTCACGGTTGAGCCAACCGCCCCGGTCTTCAAGATGCTGGGGCAGATCCCAGTGGTAAAGGGTCGCCATGCTCTTGATGCCCTTCTCCCCCAGGCGATCAACCAGCCGACGATAGAAATCCAGGCCCTTCTGGTTGGGACGGCCCTTCTCATCCATCACACGCGGCCAGGCAATCGAGAAGCGGTAGGCATCCAAGCCAAGGCTGGCGATCAGCTCGACATCTTCCTGCCAACGGTGATAGTGGTCACACGCCACCTCACCCGTGTCACCATGCAGCACCTTGCCGGGGGTGGTACAAAAGCGATCCCAAATCGAAGTCAGGCGCCCATCTTCGGTACTCGCACCTTCAATCTGGAATGACGCGGTCGCAACGCCAAACAAAAAGTCTGGCTGATGCATCGGAGAACCTGCGGGGGGCGAGACCATCTCTGCGCAAGGGGATATATTGTTATGATTCATGACGATTGATTACTCCAGACTCAAAACGGCGACAAGACTAAGCGGCCCTGGGCCGATGCGCCAACCCCCATCATACTGGGAAATATACGCAAGGCAGCACAGCAACGGTTAAACCACCCGGTTACGGTTTCTAGGCCATTCGTTATAGACTGCCCAACGCAGTCTGCACGAGCACATTGTCACGGCACGCTCACCCCCTGACCATACCAGAAGGCAGGGTAAATTTGCGCCAAGCCTAGATTTGCGACACACCATCAAATCGCCCCACCTCTGTAATCACCTTGCCTGTGCACTATTTTTCGCAGCGCATCACTTTTACCACGATCAGATTTGCGTGCCGCCTTGCCACAAACCCACATGCGTACAACCATATCAAACCAGAGGAATATGCCGTTATAATCTCCTTCCGGCTTGTCATAATAAGAGCGTTTCCATGCAAAGCGAAATCTGGCGCGAACTCCATTCCGGCTGGCAATTCCGGGCAGTAGACCCACTCTTGGGGCGCGCCGCCAATATTTCCGCAGAACACGGCTGGCAGCCTGCCACCGTGCCCGGTACGGTGTATCAGGATCTGATCGCCCAAGGCAGCATCCCCGACCCGTTTGTGGGCATGAATGAGCAGGACGTGCAGTGGGTGGCCAAGCGCGACTGGTGCTATCGCCTCGATTTTGAAGCCGATCCCGCCACCCTGGCCCACCATACCGACCTGGTCTTTGAGGGCCTGGATACCTTCGCCCAGGTCTGGCTCAATGAACGCCTGATCCTGACCAGCGATAACATGTTCGTCCCCGCCCGTGTGGCGGTAGCCGATTGCCTGCGCCCCGGCACCAACCAGCTCATCATCGTTTTCGAATCAGCGTTGCGGCGAGGGCAGGAGCTTGAAGCCCTGTTTGGCAAGCGTCATTTGTGGAACGGGGATTCCAGCCGCCTGTACGTACGCAAGGCCCAATACCATTATGGCTGGGACTGGGGCCCCATACTGCTGACGGCTGGCCCATGGAAGCCCGTCACCCTGCACAGTTATGATGTACGCATCACCACGCTGGATACACCCGTGCAGATCGATCTCGCCACACAGCGCGCCCGCATTGATGTGGCGACGCATCTGGCCGGGCAATGGGCGGCGGATACAGTCATTGAGCATACCCTGTTTGATCCCCACGGCCAGCAGATTGCCTGCACAACAAGCCCGGCTTGCACTCCCCATACGCAGACATTGCATATCGACAACGCCCAACTCTGGTGGCCCGCAGGGCACGGCACCCAGCCCTTGTATCGCCTGAAAAGCGTGGTGCTATGTGGCGATAAGGTGCTCGCCCGCACACAACACCAGATCGGCTTGCGCACGATCCAATTGGTTCAAGAAGCCGTTACGGGTGAGCCAGGCAGCTCATTCTACTTCAAGGTAAATGACAAAGAGATTTTCACTGGCGGCGCCAACTGGATTCCCGACGACAATCTACTCAACCGCATCACGCCAGAACGCTACCGTGAACGCATTCAGCAGGCCGTAGCAGGCAATATGATCATGCTGCGCGTATGGGCAGGCGGCATTTACGAGGATGATGCGTTCTATGCCGCCTGCGACGAATTGGGCGTGCTGGTGTGGCAGGATTTCCTCTTCGCCTGCGGCATCTATCCCGCGTATCCCGATTTCCTGACCAGTGTGCGTGCAGAAGCCGAAGTCGCTGTCTTGCGGCTGCGCCACCATGCAAGCCTCGCACTCTGGTGTGGCAATAACGAAGACTACGCGATTGCCGAATCAGTCGGCCTGTACGGCACAGCTAAAGACATGGCCCGTTTTGAAGCACGTGCAATTTATGAGCAGCTTCTGCCAGAAATGTGCGCCCGGCTTGATCCCACACGGCCATATTGGCCGGGGAGCCCTTACAGCCCGAGTGCCACAGCAACCCTCTCCAGCGCAGACCCCACGATAGGCGATCGGCATAGTTGGGAAGTGTGGCATGGTGCGATGCTACCCTATCAGGATTACCACAAAGTACAGGCCCGCTTTGTCAGCGAGTTCGGTATGCAGTCCCACCCCAGTCTGGCCGCACTGGAAACGGTGATTCCAGAGGCGGAACGCTTTGCCCTGAGCCGCAGCATGAGCTGGCATAACAAGGCTGGCAATGGTACACCAGACGGACATCGCCGCTTGGCGGTCTACCTGGCCGATACACTGAACGTTGGGCCGACGTTGGCCGACAACGTCTATGCCACCCAATTCGTCCAGGCCGAATCCATGCGTTATGCATACCAGGATTTCCGGCGGCGCTGGCAGCACCAAGGGGCTCGGGCCGTAGGGGGCGCCCTGGTCTGGCAGCTCAACGACTGCTGGCCTGTCAGCAGTTGGGCGATCATTGATTCCATTGGCAGCACAAAACCCGCGTGGCATAGCATCCGCCGAGCCTTGGCACCACTGGCGGTGGCCGTGCGGCTCCATGCTCAACAAGCACATGGCTGGGTGATGAGCAGCCACACCCAGGCGATGCGCCTCCAACTTCGAATCCAGACCTTCACACTGGATGGCACACTGGTGCATGAGGCAGAGAAAGCGCTGGAGACACGCGGAAACGGTACGACGGAGTTTGACTTCGCCCTCCCAGCACATTCCACTCCCCTCCTGGCCCAGGTCAATGTGCATTCAGCAAGCGGGGAAACCTTGGCATCCGATACGGCCTGGCCAGAACCTTTCCGCTTCTATCCTCTGCCTCCGGCGGGCCTGCATGCGGAAAGAGACGTGCATGCCGATTGCATTCATCTGCATGCAGAGCGCCCGTGCAAAGGCATCTGGCTCAGTGCGCCAGGGCTAGGCTTTGCAGACAACTTCATTGACCTTGTGCCAGGGCAAACTGCCTGCATCAACATGACGGGAGATGTACACACTCCCATCCACATCCAGGCACTGGATCAAGCAGCCTTGATGATATGACAATCAATAGAACATTTTTTTGATGTCTATGCTGCCGCGCCGCCCCACATCCACGCGATGCTGGCGCAGCCAATCCTGCGTGCGGGCATAACCCGCATCATGCAGCCATTGCAAAAAGGTGGTGTTGATACGCACTCTGCTGCTCGAATCCAAAGCGCCGAGCAAGGCCTCTTCATTGATGAGATGGAAGCGGCTCGCCAGCAGCCGCCGTTCCAGGCGGCCGTGAAGCGGCCCCCCCTCCTGTGCCATTTCACGCATGGCAGCAATCAGGCGCATCTCACGCAAGAATGCACTGTTGAAACCCAACTCCAAGGTACGCTGTTGGATTTCCTCGGCAGTATGGGGCGTGTTGGCATATTCCAATGGCGCCAACAACACCAGCAGAATGTCATCACTATGACAAAACTTTATCAAGGGAAACACCGCAGGATTGGCCCCGTAGCCCCCATCCCAATAGGCCTCGCCATCAATCACCACCGCCTGCTGCATACTGGGCAGGCAGGCTGAAGCCAATACCGCATCTGCACTCAGTTCCCGATTGCGAAACAGGCGCAAGCGCCCACTGTTGGCCTCGGTCGCAGCAATAAACAACTGTACCGGACACTCCGCCCGGATACGCTCGAAATCAAACAGCGACTCCACAATCTTGCGCAAAGGGTTATAGCCCAAGGGATTGAGCTGCGAGGGAGACAGCCAGCGAGTGAGCAGCAACATCATCTGCGTTCCCGCAGGCGCCGCAGAATCCCGCGCTGTACTCAACGCGTCTAGAAACTCCGTTGGCATACCCTCACCCACGCGCAGCCAGAAAGTACGCAACGCCTCCCGCGCCCCATCCGGCCCGCCCAAGGCCAAACCATGCGCCAACGCCACCGCATTCATCGCCCCAGCGCTTGTGCCGCTCACCCCATCGAAGCGAAATGCCCCGTTTTCAAGCAAAGCATCCAGCACCCCCCAAGTAAACGCCCCATGCGCCCCACCCCCTTGCAGGGCAAGACTCAACGTGGGAATGGGAGGTTTTGCTGTGCGTCCGAACATGATCACGATACCGGCGATGATGTATATCGTGGCACGAAGGGCAAGCATCTGCAAGAAAACTCGGAACATGTGGCAAAACGAAACATGCTTGGGCTGGCACCTCCTACACAGTGAATCCCAAGAGACGCTCAATCCACCACCTCAGCCAGCCGCTCAGCCATGCCTTGGCGTTCATACTCATACACTTCCAAAGACCACTCCGCAGACCATTTCAGCTCAGCATGTATCTTACCCGCCAAACCGCCCAGAGTTTGACTCACCACTCTGATCAAGGCATTCAATACTGCACAGAGGCATATCAACCTCTGCTCATCACGTCGTGACGTTCTCCATGACATATATCTACAATTGTAATCAGAACGCACTGGCAGAACGAATCAATGGCATTCAGACAAATGAATGTTGTACTACCAGACCAACCTAGAGGAAGTACGAAAAATGGCCAGTAGATCCGTCCGGCTCTATGCTAATCGGCAACGACCGCATTTATCGTTGAAAATGAAAACGCCCGATGAGGTACATCGGACGTCTATTGCGGCTATCCACCAGAGTGCAACAGCGCGCTCACAGCGCGAGCAATCTAGTTTAGGATGAGTCACACCACGCAGAAAATAAAGGAGTAGACAGCGAACATGAAGATCGGATTGAAGAACAACCAAAGCAACCCTAAAACCTCTCTCTTGGCTAATGCATAAATAAGCCCTCAGTTGCACCAAAAGCTGACAAACATTTCATTGATGCGACTGGAAATTGACGGCGTCAAACAAACACCTCCGCATCACCAAACAGTTTGCCTTGAACGTCTTTTGCCGAAAGGATGGGCTTGATGCCAGAGGGCCATTGAATTGCGATTGTCTCCTCACACCAGAGAATGCAGCGCTCATGAGCAGGGGCGTAATAGTCCGTAGTTTTGTAGAGAAACTCCGCGACCTCGCTCAACACTACAAACCCATGAGCAAAACCTTCCGGAATCCAGAGTTGCCGCTTGTTTTCGGCAGAAAGCATTTCGCCTACCCAGTTACCAAAGGTTTTGCTGCTTTTTCTGAGGTCGACTGCAACATCAAAGACCTCACCCTGCACAACACGCACCAGTTTTCCTTGGGGTTGCTGGATCTGGTAATGCAGGCCACGCAGAACATGCTTTGCACTGCGGCTGTGGTTATCCTGCACGAACTGCACCGATTTGCCGATAGCGTCTTCAAATTTCGCTTGGTTAAAGCTTTCAAAGAAATAACCGCGATCATCACCAAACACTTTCGGTTCGACGAGAATGACATCGGGAATTGCTAACGGCGTAGCCTTCATCAGAATACGTTTTCCTGGATGAGCCTCAACAGATACCGACCGTAGCCATTCTTGACTAGCGGCTGGACCAAAGCTTGGATCTGTTCGGCGTCGATCCAGCCTTGGCGAAAAGCAATTTCTTCTGGGCAAGCCACTTTGAGACCTTGACGATTTTCCAGGGTAGCAATGAACTGGCTGGCATCAAGCAAGGATTCATGAGTACCGGTATCCAGCCAGGCATAGCCTCTCCCCATGATTTCGACGCTCAAACGCCCCTGCTCAAGATACAACCGATTGAGATCAGTAATCTCTAGCTCACCACGAGGCGATGGTTTCAGTGTTTTGGCCAGTTCGGCCACTTGGTTATCGTAGAAATAGAGTCCGGTAACGGCATAGTTGGATTTTGGTTGCTTAGGCTTTTCTTCCAGTGACAAAACTTTGCCCTGAGCGTCAAATTCGGCCACTCCATAACGTTCTGGGTCGTGCACGTGGTAAGCAAACACACTCGCCCCATCGGTACGACTCATGGCATTGGCTAGCAGATGATGAAAGTCATGACCATAAAATATATTGTCACCAAGAACTAGCGCGGAGGGGCTGTTACCGATAAAAGTCTCGCCAATCAGGAAAGCCTGGGCCAAACCATCCGGGCTGAGCTGGACCGCATAGTGCAAATTCAGTCCCCACTGACTGCCGTCACCCAGAAGCTGCTGAAAACGTGGTGTATCCTGCGGCGTCGAAATGATCAGGATATCGCGTATGCCCGCCAGCATCAGCGTGCTGAGCGGGTAGTAGATCATCGGTTTGTCAAAAACAGGAAGCAGTTGCTTGCTGACGACAAGCGTCGCCGGGTGTAAGCGAGAGCCGGAACCTCCAGCAAGGATGATACCTTTGCGTATCATGCAACCACCTCTTCAGTATAATGTAAGTTCACCCAATCACGATAGGCTCCGCTCTGCACATGCCGTACCCATTCCGGGTTATCGAGATACCACTGAACCGTCTTGCGGATGCCGGTCTCGAAGGTTTCTGCTGGCTTCCAGCTTAGTTCCCGCTCTATCTTGTGCGCATCAATCGCGTAGCGGCGGTCATGGCCAGGGCGGTCAACTACGTGGGTGATTTGGGCTTTGTAGCTATTACCGTTGGCTTTGGGACACAACTCATCCAGCAATTCGCACACACGATGCACTATCTCTATATTGGGTTTTTCATTCCAGCCACCTACATTGTACGTCTCACCTATGACGCCTGCCTCCAATACGCGGCGGATGGCGCTGCAGTGATCTTTTACATATAGCCAATCACGAATTTGCATGCCGTCGCCATACACCGGTAGAGATTTTCCAGCCAGCGCATTGACAATCATTAGTGGGATGAGCTTTTCCGGGAAGTGGTAGGGACCGTAATTGTTTGAGCAGTTGGTGGTAAGCACCGGCAGGCCGTAGGTGTGATGCCAAGCACGTACCAAGTGGTCACTGGCCGCTTTGCTGGCGCTGTAAGGACTGTTGGGCGCATAGGGGTTGGTTTCGGCAAAGGGACGATCCTCTTTGGACAGAGTGCCGTAGACCTCGTCGGTACTTACATGCAGGAAGCGAAAAGCGGTTTTCTCCGCTTCAGGCAGTTTACTCCAGTAAGCCCGTATCGCTTCAAGCAAGCGGAAAGTACCAACGATATTGGTCTGAATGAAGTCTTCCGGACCGTGGATGGAGCGGTCTACATGACTTTCGGCTGCAAAGTGGAGCACAGCACGCGGGCGGTACTCGGCCAACAGGCAATCCACCAATGCACGGTCACCCAGATCGCCTTGTTTGAAGACGTAGCGTGCGTCTCCCTGAAGGCTCGCCAGGTTCTCCAAATTGCCAGCATAGGTAAGCTTGTCGAGGTTGACAATGGGCTCATCAGACTGAGCCAACCAGTCAAGAACAAAGTTGCTTCCAATGAAACCGGCACCACCGGTAATCAGTATCGTCATATTCTAGAATTTCCTAAAAATTGCAGCTGCAATCAGGCCAAGATTGCCCCAAAGGGTCTGTCGATAAATACCGCTACGTTTAAGGTGTAGGAGACGCAGAAACAGGCTCGTCTGTCGGGCCTTGGTGAAACACTCCAAAATAGAGCGGCTCTCAGGTGTGAGTTTGTCATGTAATTTGTACAAGGCCGCAATATGACGTTCATTCCAAGTACGAAACTGACCTTGCCACAACATGCGGACGCGTCTAAAGCGAGAAATCCATGTGGCATTCATGCCTACCAAATTGCTATCATGCTGGCGATAACGCAACGTTGGTACAGTATCGTAGAAGATCTTTCCGCCACAACCAGTAACCACCATATATACCCACCAGTCGTGGGTAACTACAGAAAGGTTATCCCCCGCCTCACACAACAGTGACCGCGCTGCGTTGTTGAAAACAATCGTATTGCCGCCAGCAATGTTTTGCGTCAGGGCATTGGCAAAACTCGGCGGTTTGGAAAAGAGTGGTGAAAAACCGATTTCATTATTCTCGGCATCCACAAGCCGGGGACGCGAACAATACATTGCAGGCGTGCCTTGCGGCACAGTTTCCAGCCACTCCACAGCCCGCACCAGCTTATCAGCCTCCCAGATATCGTCCTGATCGGAATAAGCATAGTAATCTGCATCAATGCTGGTCTTGCATGTCAACGAGAGGAAGTTCGCTGCGAAACCCTTGGCAGGTCCGCGATGAATGGATAGACGCCCCAGTGGCCATTTCTGTTGATACGCTTCAAGGATTGAGTACGTGCCATCTTCAGAACCGTCGTCTGAGGCACTGACTTCCCAATTGGAGTGAATTTGCGCGGCAAAGGAATCCAGTTGTTCTGCAAGATATTGCTGGCCTTGGTAGGTGCAAAGCAGAATAGCCACTTTGGGCTGAACGACATTGGAACCCTCTTGGGCAAGGGCTTTAGACACAGCTACAGCCCCCACAGAACTTGTTTCGTAGTTGAGAGGGCTTTCAGAAAATCAATCTTTGATGCGTCGCCAGTACCAACCTGACCATTGAGTTGATTCATCAGCCTACTTTCATCCATGAAAAAAACCGCTCACAACGCCTAGACGCCTTACTACTATCGATTCGAAATAATTATGACGAGTATACCTTCCCGCTTACTTGCCGGCAATGTTAAGGTAAGCACCAATTTCTATGTCCTTTCGGGCAGGATCCTTGTTCAAGTGCCAAATCACAATCCGCGCGCCACAACCCATACAATTTTTTTTGCAATCACATCTAGTAGATACTTTATATAGAGATAGAAGATATTTCTTGCATTGAGATCACATTAACGCCTCACCCCTTCACTACGCATTCACTCGCCAAGATTTACCTGTGCGGCAGCAGATTCCGCTGGCGCATTCTTGTTGACTGCGGGGTTTCCTAGGCGAAGAGGGGATGGCACGTATAGACGCCATCGTTGTCAGTAATCTTGATGAGCCGCTCGCCACGCTGTCCATTGGTAAGCATCTGGTACGGCAGACCACTAGTGGTACAGGAATAACGAAGGACTAATTACAAATTTCCATACACCACTCAAACCGGATTCTATTTTGCGCTCGGGTTGTAGCATCCGAAACACGCACGCATAAGTACCTCTAGTACAGAAAGATTACCTTTGAAGCTGCTGATTTTAGTAGGCACCTCACCCTTCGGATAACGCCGTATGGTCGGCATTTCAACACATCGATAGCCAAGTTTAGGCGCCCGATAGGAGATATATGCCAACAACTCATAAGTCATAAAAACTTCACGGAACAATGCCATTCTGTCGTCAAGCATCATTTTGCGACTGTACGCGCGGAAGCCTTGTGTCGTATCTGTCCAATGAAATCCTGAAAACAGACTCAGCATTGGTGCATGAATAAAGCGGATAGCGAAATCACGCGACTTAGGCGTGTTTTCGGCAACCCCGCCCGAAATGAACCGCGAAGCCTGGACAAAATCTACGCCTTGCGTAAGTGCCTCTATGAAACGCGGTATCGCTTCTGGATCATCTTTGTCGTTACCGTCAATGCTAATGACTCCATCATATCCTTGATCGAGTGCAAAAGCATATACACAGCGAAGCTGCGCGCTCAATTTACCTGGCCCTGTTTTAACCAACAACCCGCGCACACCATTTTGTTGCAAGGACGCTAGTTCCATTGAGCCATCCGTACTGCCTCCATCAATGATGATGATGTCCGCAACCTCATCAATTTTCAGAGCAGCCATTCTAGAGAGCAGATTTTTTATTCGCTCCCCTTCATTGATGACAGGAATCACGACACACCACGGGTGCAGACGGCCGAGCCATAGGGGCGTTGAAAAGGTAGGCACCTGCCAAGTAGCACGACTTTCAGGGGTAATACAGGAATCTATCGTCATTTTTTCTAACTATCATGCCACTCGGGCAGTAATCAATGCTACACCGGCGATCACCAACATAATTCCCGCTCCCGTTGTCCAGTAAAATGGCTCCCGAAATATCACCACCGAACACAAGGCAACGGACGCCACCGCTCCGGCGGTCAGCACGGGATGAGCTACATTGAGCGGCAAACGCGCCAAGGCTGCGGCGTAGAGCAAAAATGCCACACCGTAAAGTCCTAAACCCAGCCAGAATGGCCAATTACTCAGCGCTGCCATGGGATCACTGAGGGAAGGAAACCGCCGCGGTGGCATCATCGACGTCTTGACCAAGACGCTGGCTGAAGCATTGGAGGCAATACCGAGGATCAAAATGAGCCACTTCATACATTGGCTCCAAGCCTGTCATGCTGATAATGTCGAATCGCGACGTTTAGTGCACGTCCAATCGACACGCTGTGAGGTTCACTCTTGGTCGCTAGCATTTCAATGGAAACCACATGGTTAGGCAGATACTGCGCCAAAGCAGCAGCAACTTTGCTGTGATCAGTTCCACCATCACCAAGCGGAAGCAAATCAGGCTCACTAATATGAACGTGCCCAATCAGAGATGCACAATTTTGCAGCACAACAGCAGGCTCTTCGCCGTTGATGGTGAGCGCACCTGTATCCAACTGCATCCTGACTGCAGGATGGGCAACCTGCTCAACGACCTGTGCGGTCTCAGCGCTTGTAGTCATAAAGTTAGCACCATAGCAAGTTGGGTTGGGCTCAAGGCAGATTACAACATTATAGTGTTCAGCAATGTCTCCTAGGCGTTGGAAAAAAGGAACCGCCACCGCCATAGCCTCCTGATCGCTCAATCCGGCACGATCTCGATTCTTTGGTGAACCAAACACCAGTCGTTTGGCCCCCAAGCCCGCACCTATGCGGCAAACTGCGCCCAAGTGTTCCAGCATAGCGTCTTGAACTGCAGGCTGACCAAAGACATTCAAACCTGTTGTACCAAACAATAGCGCTTGCATGCCCGTGATTTCGATTCCACGTTCTGACCACCAACTCTTGACTAGCGCAATGTCTTCATCTGTCGCCTTTGTAGGGGCAGGGAAATACTTACCAGGCGCGATGTCAATCGCATCAATGCCAAAGGGATGAAGCAATGCAACTATCGTCTCATCTTCAGCGGCATCCCAGGCAATGTTTGAAATAGCTATCCTCATCATTTTGCCTCCGAGCTAGACTTGATCATGAGCGGCTCAGACTGCGCATAAGCTCTAATTGCCTGAATGGTTTCACGTGCGCTGTACTGGTAATGCCCGGTAGCACCAAACACTTGGGCATAGCAGCTGCGCATATCATAAGTAGCCGGGGGGTTAACCAGAACCTGTTCAAAAATTTTGCCAAAACCCTTTTTTGAAACATCAGCTACGCTAACTGGTTCTGCGGTAAGGTGGACCAGTTTCAAACCAGCATTGAGAGCAGTCTGAATGTCATACCAAAGATTGACCATTGGATAGAACTGGAAAACGCCTCGACTCTCAATCGCCTGCACATTGTTGTCATTCAAGAAATCAAAAATCACATTCTTGCGGAGTCCCGGACCAACGAGTCCGGGCAGACGCACTACAAGGTGACTAGGGAAGTGGCTCTCGACAAACTTCTCAAGCAGACGCCGATGCAGGCCATAAGCGTGCAATCCAGACTCATCAACCAGCGTTTCTTCATCGACGCCCATTGGGTCTTTGAACACATCTACCGTACTGATCAAAATGAACGTTTTGCACTGAATGGTTTTCAGGTGCGCAATCAGGCCATCAATCTTCTGACGATCCGCTTCGGGTTCCCGGTTGGCAATCCACTTTTGCGCAGGAGCACCTGCACAAACAACGGTATCGAACAATTGACCGTCGATGTCACAGATATTCGTTGAGCGATAAAGCGATTGAAAGCGGGCTTGCTTTAACAGTGTTGACCCGACAAATCCTGAAAAACCAATTAATGCGTTCATATTAACATCAACACCAAAATTAATTACATTAACGAGATACTAGGACTTTTCTAAAATTAAGCGCTGGCTTCTCTACAATGCGCCAAGAAAGATAAGCCAAAATTAAAACAAAAAATAACGATATTACAAAGTTTTCATAAGGTCCCTGCCCTGGCCGCCAGACCAATTGCTGCACAGGCCACGCATAGATATAAATTCCATATGACAAATCACCAAAACGGTCAACATTGACATATTTAAATCTATAGACAAAAACCAAAAACAAGTAGCCCATGAAAAGTGGCAAAAACGAAGATAACAAACCAAATCGAATTGAAAAAACAGTTAGAAGAAAACAAAGCACAGTGACGACATGATTCATTACAATCAAATTTTTATTGATCCAAAATATGGAGCCGGCCAAAAAATAAACCAATGGCAACTGAAAACTTGCATGGGCACCAAACATCGGTACATTCGTATATGAAAAAGTACAAAGGAGTAGTAAACCAATGAGCGAACAATTAGCTCGAACCTTTGTATCTAAAGCGCCGAAAAATCCAATAGAACCGATTAAAATGTATGATCTTAATTCAGCAGGCAACGTCCATGTTGAACCATTAGTAGCGCCTGGAATTGGGTTGCTCTCAAAAATGTAGGGCAAATTGTAATTCCACTCCCAAAGGCCTGCATTAATTAGGTTAAACCATGGACGTGCCGAAAAATATCCCGCCAAGTTAGCACTCGAGAATATTGGTCCAAACAAAAAGACCATCAATATTGAATACAATAATATAGCCGGATAAAGACGCAACCCTCTTGATAACACATAATTGATTGCGCCACGCCTAACAAAAGATCCCACTACAAGAAATCCACTTATAAAGAAAAAACCGTGGACAGCCAAGCTCCCTATCCATTCAGCCGGTTGCAACAGTGCAACAGAAATTGGATCAGACCCCCTTCCTACAATTGGAAATGAATGTCCGAAAAGCACAGAAAGCGCCAAAATCATTCTTAAAAGAGTGAAATTATTATTCTTTGATTTTTCATAGTCCTCAAGCCATAATTGACTTTTAGAGGCGTCTGTTGAACATAAAAACGACCAATTAATGCGAGCCGCTAAAAAGTCGAATATCACATATGTAGCAACAGGAATAAAAAACAAATACCATAAAACAAAATTTAGGTGGGTATGAATAATTGAGTGATCTTTCATTAAGATCGACCAACTGACTGAAGCGAGAAACGAGCTTACCCATAAAATAACATTGCGATAACTGACCGGACTTTTCTTTATAAAGTCAACTACAACAACAATACCCGATCCTAATAGCAGTACTGGAAACGCCCATTTGCCATTTATCCAAAAATAAACCGCACTATCCCACCCAAAAAAATATCTAACAATAAGGTCTATATAGGACGATTTAATTCCATAACTCGGCGCGCCAATAATTGGGCCTACGGCATTATATTTAAACGCCTCAGACCGAACTGTTTCAAGCATCCCTTTAACAACATCATCAGATCGCAACGCGCCATGAAATGAGAAGGCAACTAAAAACCCGGCCACTCCGAATAGAAATATAATAGAGCAGCTCTGCCAAGGCTTGTTGAATACTCTCGCTTGTTCGTCTCTTCCTACATCAAGAAAGAACGGCAGTAGCGAAAAAATGAAAATCACTGGCAGATACTCGTAACCACATAAACTCTTAACGAATATCGAAAAACTAAACAATAAACCATAAAGAAAAAATAGCTTCGTAGAGTAGGATTTTGATTTTATGAACCTGAACAAGACAAAAGAAACCAGAACAGGAAGCAACCACAATACAGGCACCCAGTAGAGATTTCGTGCAACTGAAACCATCCAAGGAGACCCAATCATACACAAAAAGAATATTACTCCTAGCTTGTTATCAACCAGAAGACCTAGTTCACGCGCAAGTAACACTAGAACAATTGCAAAAAGTAAAGCAGACAGTGCCTGAAGTCCTGATACATTTTTTAAGAAACTTGGACTCCATTTGTATATAAATGAAAAGAAGATTCCTTGCAAACCATATTGCTTAGAGTAAGCATCAAAATTCAATTTTTCATTTAATATTGAAATTTCTCGACTTTTTATCGTTTTTTGGTCAATTCGATCTCCAGAATATGTAACATGCAAGAATTCACCGATAATTTTTGTTTGGGTTATAGTTCGAATTTGTTGATTGGAGAATTGTATGCTCTCGCCCGGCAGTAGCTCATTCACGCCATAGCCGAGTTCAGCCACCGCAGTCCTCTTCAGCAAAAATACAGATCCAAAATTGGCGAAACCTTGGTTCCAATTGCCGTCGGTGAGATCAAGCGGCACAATCTTCCCAACATGATTTATTCTTTCGTACGCCGACAACACGTCAGAGCTTGGCGCCCCCTCACCTTTCGAGACAAATCCAAGGTTTGCTTTTTCTATTGGTACGCCCTTAATATCCGCAAGAATTTTCCCTAATATAAGGGCTTCCGATCCATCTCGATATGTTCTGAATTGGAAACTTGGGGCTGTATTAAGTATGTTAAATTGAAAAATTAAAAACGAAATAGCAACACATGCAAAAAAAATAAAAAATTCTTTAGCGTTTTTAAGATTTTTCATTTCTAGCGTCTCAAATACATCATAAATGTTCCCAGTCTTTCCGCACTGTACGGAATAATCGTCTCGCAATCCCAAAAGCTCTTAAAAAAATGGGACGCGCATCAGAGGCCACACCCTACATCCCTGACCATGCGATCAACCCGCAGGCACATTCATAAAAATTGAACTTTTGGTCGTGGTCAAAGATACTGAACCCATTCTTCTGCCCGTTATTGATTCCGACCTGTCTGAACGAGGTTTTGATCGTGGCTCGTAGATTCATCAAGGACGTTAACTCGATCTTGATTAACCATCACTGTACTATTTTGCTCAAATACCACAGAGTAGTCCGCCTGTTCGCTCCGGTCATCAAGCAACCGCCCAAGATATTCACCAAAAAAAGCCATCATAATAAATTGCAGCATAAAGAGCATTGACATAAAGAGGATCGTGGTAGTCCAACCTTGAACTACATTTCCACTTATCAAATGAATCAGTACGCTGTAGGCAGCAAAAAGAAATGCCGCGCAACTGCCCATCAAGCCCATTCCCGACATCCACCTCAAAGGCCGGGAAGAGTTGAACACAAGTAGCCGGACGAGATGACGAAATCCTCGGATCAATGATTTTTCTAGCACGGCCCCCGGGCACAACTCATACACAAAAGAACAAGATGGATACCCTGTTTTTTGAATTCTCAAATAAAACTGGTGGTGAAAGCGGCCAGTACTTGTCACAGAGTTAACGGCCCGCCGACTCAAACAACGCAGTCCAGTTGCATTACGTGGAAGGTGGTAGTCCACTGCTTGCAAAATACGATCTGAGCATGCGCGGAAAAACCGGTAAACAAACGTCTGTGGTTGCTTTGCGACGCCTACGACAACATCAAAACCAGATTTGCAGATCTTGACTACGTCAGGTATCACGGATAACGGATCGACGGAATAGTCAAGCAGCAGAACAAAATCGCCGATGGCATTCTCTAGACCTGCCGCCCACGCAACGTCAGTGTGGACATGGGCTGCCAGCTGAATGTACCGAACACTTGGCAACTGCTTCAGCATCAATTCCACCTGACCAGCAACCACTGAGTCAAGCATGGGCCCCTGTGCAATCAGAACAACCTCGTAATCTGAGTAGCGCCTATCCAGATCACTCTGAATTTGCGTTACAGCTTCATGTAGAGTAGTGGTGTACTGGTCGACAACCAACACAACTGAAACGAAGGAATCGCTTTTCAATTTATAACGCCCCCTGCCTAGTTTAATAACTGCTGGGAAGCAATCGCCTCAACAGCGTCATATACATTGTCTATCTTTCCGCCCATCACACAATGGAAGCCCCGTAAGCCATGGTGTGCGCGAAATAATATCGGGCGTGAATCATCCGACTCGCTGCGCGGAAGTACTGTCTTAACCTCCCACAGTGAACGTTCGTAACGGCATTCGCCTAGGATGGGCATGTAGCGCATGGCATCCTTCTGCATGTAACGCCAAGCACTAGTGCGCCTGTCTTCATCGAACTTCATTTGGGCGTCGCAGTAAGTATCGCCAGGTTTGTCGAGCCACTCATAATGCGGTGTATAGCGCACATGGCTAAAAGAATGCATCCCAGCAGACGGAAATGGCATAACCGAAAAGAAAGGACCACACATGACTGTAATTCCGGCTTTCTTGAGTTCATCCGGAACTTCCACTAGGCACATCTCTGTCATCTCATGCTTGAGTGGCACCAGTTCGATCCCTGAACGGGCCAACACATAGTTAATATGGGAATAGGTGCAGTTGAATACATGATCAGCGTAAATTTCGTCCTGTTCATCTGTAGCCAAATCCCGTAATGTCACCAACAGACCGGTGCCTTGCTGGCGAACTTTCTCGACCAAAACGCCCATTCGGCATCTAACCGACGCAGCTTGCAGCCTGCTTACCATGAGGTCCCTAAGCTTTTGGGCATCGAATGCATATTCCGTTACGGAAAAACATGCCTCAATCAAGTTCGGGCTTATTAATTTCTGGATGCTACTTGGCGCCGGTTCGCACGAAGCACCAATGCGTTCGCAGAATTTCAAAAACTGTTTCGCTGAGACCTTTCCCAGTGGTTTTCCAATCAAATAATACTTGGCAAAGTCCGAATCCACACAAGTGCCAAACTCTTTGACAAACCGGGGAAAGGAAATTCTTGACCGCAAGGCGGTAAGAATGCTGCGAGGATAATGATATCCATTATGAACACGCGCCTGATTATTGAACGATGCGCGAGACATGAAACTTTGCTCTTTTTCGATCAATTGAACGTCATGCCCAGCTTGGGCGAAACTTTCAGCAAGGTACATTCCGAAGAATCCACCGCCAATAACTAATATTTTTTTCATTGGCCAAGTTACATTGATTGAAGTGCAATCTTAAGAAGCATACGAAATCACTTTGCTGCATACATCAGCGTACGGCTAGACTTTTGCTACTCCTCAGACGGACTATGCTACGTACACGATGGCATACGAAGCTAGGTAACCCAGTTAAGCAGCACTGCACAACTCGCCAAGCCTTCAACCTAAAGACCAAAATCGCGCACCGACTTACCGTCCAGTACATCCCGACTCAACTCAGGCAGACCAGCTAGCACCTGCAGTTCTTCAGCTTTGCTGGCTTACTCATGCTACGCATCGACCGGCGATGCTCAGATGCGTTGGTAATTTGTGTTACAAAGCCATGTCAAAACGCGAAGCAGTTTTCGAAGAGTAAAATAATATTACATTTGACCACTGATTCGCTTCTTGACATGGCCTAGACCCATGGAAATGTCTGAAGGGCCATTTCCAATTTATTTTATAACCACCTTGTTTGGGAAACCATCACCATCTGGGTCCAATGGTTTATCTACGTAGATATTGATATACGGTGGCGCAACAATTACATCTTTCACTACTCGTTCACCACTTTTTGCGAATTTCAGTACGGTACCAACAGATACTGTTGGCTTTGCAGATTCTGAGGTAATAAAGAATCCGTTTCGCCCATCCTTCAAAATCCATATGCCATTCTTCCAGTTGGCATCTGTTAACTTATCAGGCGTCAGTTGGCTGTTAGGAGAATCACATGCACTCAAAACAAGCAAGCTTGTAAATATTAAAGCAATTATCTTTTTCATATCAATCCTATCAATATAAAGTTACTTAAAAACAACTCAAGTTGAAACTCATGCTTTCTTATTAAAGCCTTCCATCAGAGCTGTACCAAATGCCCCCATACACGCAAAAAACGGAATAATTGGTAAAATATAACGTGCCTGAACGCCACTCCAGGAACTCGCGTCAAGAATGCCAAATAGAGCTACACGCGCAACGATCGCACTGACCATAAGAACAAGCATTAAGGCAACTCCCGAGAGCTTTCGCCGAACTGCCATTACCAACAAGCCGCCTACGGTTGCAAGGCAAAATAAATAGCCTACCCACTCATATACAGTGCACAGCTTCGATATCCATCTATCTGCTCGCAGAGACTTTGAATTAGACTCAAGGCTATCAATGCCAAGCAGAGCCCCCATGGATCCGCCAAAGTTTGCGGTTGCTCCCGCCTTTAACGCAGTAAGCATCACGCTTTTTTGCTGACCATCCGGTAACTGCAAATGCAGTTCGGTTGGCGCTTCGATACCCATAGACGAGACTGCGAACGCATAAGCACCCGGCACATCTGGCCGCGAATCCCCCAAACGTTGCCAGGCAAAGGTTGATTGCGCGCCCCCCAAACCGATCAAACTACCTGCGGGCGCGACAACCCAGCCGCTTAACTTTAATCGAGACGGTGGTGCCCTTCGGCCTGCAAGTCTCACAAACTCATCAAACTGAGTCGGAGATGCATTCTCTGAGGGCGATGCCAGACTGCTAACCGATGGCTGTACGACAAGCTGCGAGACATTGTAAAGAGATGAAGGCAGTGATGGCGCCCATTTTTCAAAGTCTGGATCAAGAAAAGAAGAAAGCATAAATTTCTTCTTCAGGCGTCCAGCGGCAAAAGCCAGTTCCAACTCGTCGGCAACCGCCCCATATTTTCTATCAGCGACCTTGGCACTGGCGTGCCATCCCGCATGAGCCGCAACATCGCGCAAGGCCCAGTAAAACCAGCCGTTGCCAATTTCGCCTGGCACAGCCGTGAACGCGCTTGAGATTGCAATCCACTGTTGCCCTGTAGCGCCTTCCATTGCTGGCTTTAACTCACTAAACGTAGGGCTTTCTTGGTATGCTCGCTTAATCATCTCCTTGGTGACCGTAATCTGTAGTGGGGTCCGGCCAATATCAATACTGTTCAAAGCAGCAACTGCTCGCTCATATCCCGGGGCCGCCAACTCGTAGCGGGCCCAAACCCCCCACTTCAGATAGTTAATTCCTGAAAGTAGAGCACCCAGCAAAAACGTCGAAAATAGAGGTGCGAGCAACAAGGGAACTACCAACGCTGGTTTATCAACACCGCGCCACCAACGAGGGCGATCTATCAAGGACCAGCCTGCCAGCAAAATAAGGGGGGCGGCCAATACTATGCCCTCCTTGCGCGTGTGGTAAGCAACTGCAAACCCAAACACATAAATAATGAGTGCGACTCGGCCACGAAGTGTTGTTTGGCCATCGCGGCAATTCCATAGCTCTATAGCTGCCGCGAGCACAGCAGCAGAAACAACCGTGAGAAATGTTTCTGCAAGCGCTCTATCAAAAACAATTATGATGTACGGATGAAATGCCAGAAAAGCGAATACAACACCACCTAACCAAGCTATACGTGTAAAGCGCTGAATGGCAAAAGCTAGATAACCGACTGCAAGTAACCAAAAAACATCAATTGCCAATCTTGCAGGCATACCGAGGATGTACAAAAAATCTAGCCATGCTGAATAAGTCGGGAGATGCATAAAAGACATCTCATTATAAGACCCACCCCATATTTTATTAAAAGCAGCATGAATATACCAATATTCATCATGAGGAGAATTTGTCGCTATAATATCGCGGTCGCCAGATAGATAAAGCCGCGCGATAATAACGAGTGCAATAAAGATCCACCAGCCTCTTCTGCTTAAGACATTTTTATTAATCATAAATTTTTATGTGGTTCTTCCACAATAAGCTGTGAGAGTCCATCTGCCAAGACACCAGCTTCTCTCTCCCACGACGTTTGTGAAGCAAATGCCAGCCCCGCCGCCCTCAGCCGATCAGCCAGAATTGGCGAATTAATGACTTGCAGGACGGCTTGCGCCAAACTTTCGATATTGGGTTCTGCAAGCATTGAATTTTCTTCGTTCAACAGCCATTGTGTATAAGGTGCTCGATTGCTGATCACAGGAACGCCGCATGCCATGAGTTCAAGCGGTAGTAAAGATAGGTTTGAACACGACAACACAAGGGCAGCATCGCATCGACCATACAACTGGGGCAGTTGGTTGATTTCGACCAGACCAAGATGTTCACAAGGAAACGGGATATCATAGTCCTTGACATCCCATCCGGCCAAAACAACGCGCATTTCTGGCATTAACCGCCAGACTTCCCTCAGGACAAGTATGCCCAGCTCGAAAGCTCTTCGAGCCGTTGGTGGCCTAGCATAAAACATAACACGACGAAATTTGTCTTGTCCACGTAACTCAGGCATTGGATGATATAGACTCCGATCATACGAAAAACCAAGAGCACGAGTACGCATTCCATAGTCTTGATTCAATTTTTTTGCGAGCCAACTACCTGCCGTAAAGGCAAAAAAACCAAATCGATAGGTATTCTCTGCAAGGATTGCATCAGTGCCTGCAGGATAAAACCATGGTTCAAAATCTTGCACAAAATAGCATTTTTCTTTGCACGCCTGAAATCGCCGGACGTAGTAGGCAGTGCGCCAAGATGTTGCCATGGCAAAGTAGGCCGCAGGCGTGTCTGCATTTAATCCTACATACACCGAGGCTTTGAGTGGGAAAAACCACTGTTCAATTTCTTTTTTTGCGCTCACAGCCGAAGTAGGCTTTGGCTCACCCACAATAATGATCCGGTTCTCGTAGCCCTTATCTTCCAGATATTTGATGAACCTCAGGATGTTCAAGTGACCGCCCGATCCTTTCCCAACCGCGGGTATGAACCAGTTAATGCTCTTGGAAGGCATCTGCTGCACATTAGCGGAAACATCTATCGCTGCGTCCAAAAGTTCATCGTATTGGCGCGTAGCAGATATTTTCCCGAATAGGTTACCGCTTTGCAGAAAACGAGAACTGATGGTTCGCCCCAAGGTTCTCCATCCGTTTTGCTTACCAAAGCGTAGCGCTTGCCTAGCTTTCCTTGCGAGGACGTTGGCATTCATTTTGTACCACTTTCTGACTCTGCCATCATCAATCGCCGATCACGAGACAACCGTAATCGAATATTCTGAGGAATGCGGTTGCCATTGGCACCAAGGTAATGGCCTATCACACGCATCAGGTTGTCAAGTGGCATTGACACGACATATCTGAAATGCGTTCTTATTAACTTGGTCTTTAACGAAAAGCTGGCATCACGCAAGGTGATGGCAATCAGGCTACGCATTGCATGGAGAAAACCTTGTCCATGCTTATAGCTAAAAAGTCTGTTTAGCGCAAAGCTTTCATCAAAGCTACGCTGCAGTCGTTCAATAAATCCATAGTTATGCGAGTGGTACACTACTGCGTCATGGGCATAGGCCTTGCGGAAACCAGCCTCAATTATGAGGCGCGCCCAAGCCTGATCCTCTGCAAAATCGACTTCGGGATAAGGTATTTCTTGCCAAACCGAGCGTCGTAGCATGGCATTGTTGTCGGAAAAGAAGTAGAGATACTGTCGGTAGCCTTCCTCACGCTCATAACGAATACGATCATCAAGCTCAATTACAGGCTTGGGTAGAAACCCAAGGAAATGTTGCTCCATCTCAATACGCGTAAAAGGTGAGGCATCTGGATACGCGATATGACGGCCAAAAACGCCCGCAATCTGGGTGTCAGTTTCTATTGCCTTCACCAACTCGGCAAGCCAAATTGGGTTAGCAGGAAGGGCGTCCTGTGTCAGCATCGCAATATAATCACCAGTCGTATTTGCAATCGCGAAGTTTCTCGTTTTACCGTGCCCAAATTCACTTGCGGGTATTTCAATCAGTCTGACTGTAGGGTAGCGCTTTACAAGATCAGCAGTACCATCAGTTGAACCCGAATCAACTACCAGCACTTCAAAGGGCCATGCTGTCTGCTGACTCATAAGCACATGCAATACGTGCCCCAACTGCGGCCCAGCATTCTTTGTGGGGATGACCACCGACACCTTAATCCCCTGTGCCACTTTGGTCATTTATTTATTACCTTGTGCAGCCATGCCGCCGTCTTGATAATTCCATCCTCTAACGTCACCTGTGGTGCCCATCCCAACTCCTGGCGCGCCAAAGAATTAGCCAGCACGCTCGTGGGCACATCAAATGGACGGCCAGGTTGGTAATTTCGAACCACCTTACGGCCCAGCACTCGCTCCAATAGAATGATCATTTCATTGAGACTGGTGCCCACGCCTGAACTGATATTGAAAACGGACTCTGCTCCATCGTAATCAACAGCGCGGGCAAATGCATCAGCGACATCACTGACATAGAGATAATCACGTGTAACTGTTCCATCCCCCCAAATTTCTATTGGCTGATTCTGAATGGCTTTACTCAAAAAAACCCCCACGGCCCCCTGTGCTGTTTCAACCCGCTGGCGCTCACCAAACGGGTTCGCAACCCGAAGAATATTTGCCTTGATTCCGTGAAGACTTTGATACATCAGCAGGTACTTTTCTATCGCCAGCTTGGTGATGCCATAGGAGACCCGAGGTTCGGTCGGATGACGTTCGTCGAGCGGCAGGTAAGTCGGATTGCCGTAAACAGTTCCACCAGACGAAATAAACACAATTTTGCGGACACGCTTTGCCACCATTGCACTAAGGAGCTGCAATGTGGCAACTAGATTAGTTTGTACGTCGTAGAGAGGATCGTCATTAGAGTTTTTAGGCAGTGTTGTCGAAACCAAATGCAGAACGACATCAACGCCATCTATCGCTTCGCTTACATCATGGACACTCATCAGATCGCCCGTAAGCCACTCGACTTTTTCATCATCCGAAAATTGACGATAGGGTTCCACCCGAGGACGCTCAAATATGCGTAACTCATGACGATCTTTGAGCAAACGGTCTGCAATTGTTGACCCTATAAAACCACCACCACCAAAAATAGTAATTTTCATCGTGTCAAACCAACAACATTCGTTGCGGCACTGCGCAAATTGTTTACAGAAAGAATCAAAGGAAATAGCCTCTCAATGGCATGCAGCAATGTGCCATCATAGGGCAGTGGTTCGTCAGGGTAATCGTTCCAATCCAGCTTCAAATTTACCAATGGAGCTAACGCTGAAGTTCTGGCCCAAAACATCGTTCCAACCGGAAAAATAAAATATTCAGGTAGTTCCTGAATATCAACACGTGCTGCAAGAGTTTCGGCGAAAACACGGTTGCTGCCCCAGCTCACTACGTACGGATCATCGGGGAAAACTATTCCAATTGATGTGTCAGTTATCATTTTGGACAAGATATGATCTGCCATCCCCTTCGATGCACCACCCAGCAAATTTTCCAACAAGAATCGATACCACGACTCACCCATCGCGGCATCCTTCACATCAGCACTCTTTTTTGTATGGATATGACCAACAAAATCATAGTTGGTCAAGAACTTCTCCCCAAATGTGGTGAGAAACGGCCCGATATCCCTACCACGATTCGGCACCAGCTGAATATCAACAACCTTGCCTTTGTAATTTTTGAAAGCACTCACAACCTGTTCACGTGCTTCCTCACTAGCGATGCTAACAAACAAGTCGGGGAGGATGCTATTGCCCAAAAGACGCGTCGCTATTTCAGGTAACAGCTCCGGGTAATAAGCATGCAAGTGCAACGCAATGCGCTGATTGTCAGGCAATTCACGGTTTTCCGCATTCGCCTCAACAATGACAGGGTAGTTCCATGGCCCCTCAGGGCACCCCGCGCGCAAATACTCTGCAAATGGGTCAGCACCTTCGATTGAAAGTCCGTGCTGCTCTAAGTAAATGCCGGGGTGAAAACCAGGAAAAGGTTTTCGGCGATCAATTCCACTGGCCCACGCCCGAACATAAGAGCGGACATGCTCTTCAAGAGACTGATTTTGCCGATGAGGGGGGCACGAAAAATCTGGCCGAAACAGACCAGAACTGAGAATTACTTTTGTATCTGCCTTCTCTTGTTGCGTACGATCGCAGACAACTTGAGCTAAATGCTCAAGACGAGCGACATACTCTTTCATACTGAAGTAAGCAATCGAAGCCTCCCGGCAACGATCTGCAACGTCCTTATGCAAAGTCGGGGAACTTGCCAAAGCCAGAATTTTCCCCGCCAAGTCAGCCGAGTCAAGATACTCCGCAACGCAATAATCCCGAAGGCCACTGTTAATCAGGAAATCTGCAATTCCGGTTGTCTTATTGAAGCAAAGCACGGGCACTCCATGCGCCATTGCATCAATCGCCACATTTGGTAATGGGTCTAGCCGCGATGAAAGCAGAAGCAGATCAGCAAGCTCATACGCGGTTTCAATGGCGATGGTTTCATCAACGAATAAAACATATTCCTGCAAGCCAGCACGACGAATTTGGTCTGCCAAATACACAGAATATCCAACATCATTGTCTGGATCGTATCCTTTTCCGATCCAGACGAAACGGCATTTATCCCCGCCTGGAGCGCGGAGAACACGGGCAGCACATTCGATAAACAGGTCAACGCCTTTGCGTAACTGCACGAACCCAGCCCCAAGGACAATCACCGAGTCCTCAGCAATACTCTTAGGCCGGATCAAGCGACGTATGCGCGCGCTCTCCGCTTGACGTTGCTCCTCGCTGAATTCCCCCACAGGCAACAGACATCGCCCTTGGGGAAGAATGTGAGCGGACCGCTTACCCAGATCAGGATATTCAGAAAATGCATTTTCCATGGTCACATTTGCGGAAAAAACGACCTCGCCAGACCAAAAAATAGCTCTTCTGAACGCGTCCCGGGGACGGGTATAGGAGGCAAATTCATGCACTAGGCTGATTGTGGGAACAAAATGTTCACCCAGTGCGGGTAGGACAACGCATGATTCGATACTGTTAACCAAAGCAAACTTGAATTTGACAGTCCCACACAACTGACCAACGATCAGATCTGCCAAAACAGGATTTCCCCTTAAATTCGGCGATATTATCACCGCCGAAGCCGATAGCTGGAACGCATTGAAAAGCGCACCACCCCCTAATAACAATACAACAACGTTATACTGCCCAACGAGTGCTTGGACGAGATTGAGGCTGAGTACGGGTGCTCCCGTTCTCGACGCTTCGTGACTGACCACTAGAATTGTCTCGCGATCAGCTTTGAGGTCTTGGTTCCCACAAAAGTCCAATGCCGGCAATGAAAAAATACGTCCCTCTTGATGACCGTGTAGCAAATAGTGTTCAGCCGCATCAAATCCCGCGTTTTTTACATCTGGGTTTAATTTCAGATACAGATTACGATCAAATCCTTCAGGCAGATCTGCACCTATTTGCGCAGTACGACTTCGCCTCAACAGAGCGATGAAACGTTTCAATAGTATTAAGTATGAGGATAGTTTCATGCCTCCCTCCTTCTAATGAATTGAGCTATAACCCGAAATGGTTTCGTTAAACGCCAACTTGGGGAATCTTCCATGGCAATAATGACTTGCTCGCGCTCCGCCAATTGTTGGGTTAGTGCACGAATCTCAGCTTGCCTGTCCTCCAGCTCTGTGCTTACACATGTGAGTTGCCTAGAGAACTCCGCCACTTGCTTTCCGTAAACCATTAATTCCCCATCCTTGTGCGTTACGGTCTCTTGCATCAATCCGAGGGCATCTTGCTGTGTGCGAATCTGCTCTGCAAATTCTTCTACTTGCTGTTGGTAAGCCGCCAGCTCACCATCCTTGTGCGTGATGGCCTCTTGCATCAATACGAGGGCATCTTGCTGCGCGCGCACCTGCCTGGCAAATTCTTCCGCTTGCTCTTGGTAGGCCGCCAGTTCACCGTCCTTGTGCGTGATGGCCTCTTGCATCAAGGCGAGGGTGTCCTGCAGTGCACGCACCTGCCTGGCAAATTCTTCCGCTTGCTCTTGGTAGGCCGCCAGTTCGCCATCCTTGTGCGTGATGGTCTCTTGCGTCAGGGCGAGGGTGTCCTGCAGTGCACGCACCTGCCTGGCAAATTCTTCCGCTTGCTCTTGGTAGGCCGCCAGTTCGCCATCCTTGTGCGTGATGGTCTCTTGCGTCAGGGCGAGGGTGCCTTGCTGTGCGCGCACCTGTTTGGCAAATTCTTCCGCTTGCTCTTGATAGGCCGCTAGTTCACCGTCCTTGTGCTTGATGGTCTCTTGCGTCAGGGCGAGGGTGCCATGCTGCGCGCGCACCTGTTTGGCAAATTCTTCCGCTTGCTCCTGGTAGGCCGCCAGCTCGCCATCCTTATGCGTTACGGCCTCTTGCATCAATGCAAGGGTATCTTGCTGTGTGCGAACCTGCCTGGCAAATTCTTCCGCTTGACTTGCGTATCTTCGTAACTCATTCTGAGCTTGCTGGAATCCAAGCCGAGTTTGCTGAAGATCTCTAGATATCTTGCGGATTTGCGACAGACGATCTCGACGAGGGTGAATCCACCACCAGGGTTTGTTTTCAATCTCATGCACATTCGCGAGCGCAAAAGCACATGAACTTGCATACTCTAAGATAGAAGCTATCTCAGGAAGACCAAATTCAGCAGGGTTATCTATGTCTCCTAATGCCACGTCCCAGCTTCCTGCTACAGCTCGTCGGGCTTCTGCAATACCCTTCCTCCAATGTGCGATTGCTCCGACATGATCTTTGTTGCCGATACAAAGTAAACCAAGTATCAAACAAGCTTCGACTGTCCTGTTGCAGAGTAGAGGACTAAAAGCCAACGCATCGATTGAAATGCAACGCTCAAATGCTAGCTTTGCCTTTGAAAATGCACCTTGCTCAATCCAGAGCTTGCCAAGAACAAAAAGGAGCGAAACACTCCACCGTACACCATGCGGAGTTTTTGGATGTCCTTCTAGGTAGGCCTCAATACGATGTTCAAGTGACTCAATTTCATCCCCATGCGCATTTCCACTGAAGGAAAGTTGATAAGCAATTACACACAGCGCAGCACCAACATCTGGCGTATCAGAAGGCGAATTGACGATGACCTGTTCCGCCAAATCAATTAGCGCTGAAGGATCACGCAGACGGTGGCCCGTATCAACCATACTCCGTACTAACCATGGATTCTGGTAGTCGCGCGAAAAGGTCGTCACATTCCAGGAGGGGGTGGAAAATGTCGGGTACGCCGTTTCGCGGTATGGCACGGCGGCCCCATCAAGCGGAGAGCGCATGGCAACAGCCAACCACCACTCAGCGTTTGGTTCCGTTCCATTCTTCGCTAAAGTAAGGGGAATCTGCTTCAGGGAACGCCCTGCGCTTTGCCAAGTCTTGCGCTCAGGCCCAACTTTGTACTGATTAGCAGTCTGGGCGACAAGCATCTCAAGAATAAAACTGGACTCAAGCTCCTTACGCAGTCGATCCAAAGTGTAAACATGAACATGAAATGGGTTCGGGTCCTCCCCCGTCTCATCGCTCCAATCATTGGGGACACTGGTGATAATGCGCCCACCGGGAGTCAACACACGGTGGAACTCCGCAAGCAGTTTGATATTTTCCTCAATATGCTCAAGCGTTTCGAATGAGACAACGACATCAACGGAATGATCCGAGATCTCCGCAAGTCCATCCGGCAACATCCCACAACGAAACTTAAGGCTAGACAAATCCGATGAAAAATTTCGTACTGCATAATCGATGGCGTACTCACTTCCATCAATGCCCAGTGTGCTTTTGGCGGTCGAAGCACATTGCAAAATGTAGCTTCCGTATCCAAGTCCGCACGCGGCGTCCAGCACCGTGTCCCCCGGTCGAATAAATTGGGTAGCCCATTGATAGCGGGCAACATGTGCATCGGAGCGCGCTCCTGTCTCTCGCAGCATGTCCATGTGCAGGTCACGCTCAGCGGCTAGTGCCGCTATAGGGTATCTAGACGCTGCAGCCTCTGGGATACACTCGAGCAGAACTGTGATTTGCCAGCCATCATGCTCTAGCAATTCGTAATCATTGACCTGATAGTAAGAGGGATGCTTTCTGAACCCCGCTTCAAAAAAACGTTGCTCCCACCAAGCTCTTGGCTTTACGGTCAGATGCCAATGGCCGTCGCGGTCAATAGTTGTCGCGATCCGAAAATAAACAGCGCGCCGTGACACTCTTCGTATCTCACGAAGAGACTGAACCACATCCTCTTCTGAAAGGTGCTCCAAGCAATCGGTGGACACGACGGTATCAAAAGCCCCATCTTTGAAGGGTAGATGGAGTACCGACGCTTTATGAAAACGTTCTGGGGCACTTAAGTTCGCATGATCAACGGCAAGTTGAGACACGTCCACGCCATGAGCATCAACACCCAGACGAAGCAACGCACGAACCAACTGGCCCATTCCCGAACCGATATCAAGAATCCGACCACCGCCACAAGAAAGAATGATTTCCTCTGCAAGTGCATCAGCATCGGCAAAACTTTGTTCTCCGAAGCGATCACCGCTGGCCCAATAATTGTCGTATACAGTAGCGTAATCAAATGCCATTAAAATTCCCAACCGGCTGGGCACTCATTTTGAGATCAACAACACCCCCAAAGTGGTACTCCCTGGGGTTCGTTGTTACTGTAAAAAATGCGGCTTCATCAATCCAATGAAGCATGTGTTGTTCGGCGTAGTACGGCTGCCCTTCTCTAGTAATCGCAGCCTGAACCTCATGAAGATTCGGGCCAAGACCACAGACAAAGTCAAAAGCGATAGCAAATCGTTCTTTGGCCTTAAAGGAACGTTTCCAAAAAACATCTCCCGTTGCTAAACCGGCGAGGATGGCCATATCCTGATTAAGAGTGCCCCATGAATAAATCTTTACGCCTTCTTTGTTCCTTAATCTCAATGCGACATTCAGATTGGTAAGTTCCTGGTGCGCGATGCACTCCACAACCACGCGAACCATTTCGCGGGGGTCAAAATGCGAACACCCCTCGCCCTTCGCATTGAGTACGACAACCTTTAATATCTCAGCTTCCATATCTCCAAACGAGAGCAACGCTGACCTCGTTTGTACACTTGCAGACTCGGTAGAGATAGATTCAACAGATTTCGTGTCAACAGCAGAAGGCAAAGTACTTACCACTGAGGGACGGTTCATCGCCCTAGTCTTCGCTGCCTTTTCTTTTAACGCAAGCGCCGACTCATTAAGTGCTTTAGTTTCTTCCTCGTGCAATTGCTTTCTGTATGCCAGCAATGTCTCCGCAGAATTCCCTATCATTTGCACTAAGCCTGTCCGAAGCAGGACAGCCCGATTAGTAAGCGTGCGAACTGACTCCTGATCGTGAGAAACAAAGAGGAGCGTCGTACCATTACTCGTTAGCCGTTCCATACGCTCGAAACAACGTTTTTGAAAGAGCGCATCACCAACGGCCAAGGCTTCATCGACAATCAAAATATCGGGATCGATACAAACTTGCACTGCAAATGCAAGCCGCACCAACATCCCGCTCGAATATGTCTTTACGGGCTGATTTATGAATTCACCGATATCGGCAAATGCAGCGATGTCGTCGAAACGTGCTTCAATTTCTGCATTGCTGAAGCCCAGCACTGCTGCATTCATATAAACATTCTCGCGCCCTGTAAATTCAGGGGAGAAACCAGAGCCCAATTCCAGCAGTGCTGCAATGCGGCCCGTAGTTTCAATACCGCCACAAGTAGGATTCAGCGTGCCGCAGATCATTTGCAGCAGCGTAGATTTACCGCTGCCATTGCGCCCAATAATACCGACGGCTTCGCCTTTTTTAATTTCAAAAGAAACATCTCTGAGAGCCCAGAATTCGCGGAAATATTGCTTAACCGGCTGCCCTCCTAGGCGTTGAAGAGGCGGTAGGACAAACTGCTTAAGGCGGTCTCGTGGGGTGTCATATATCTCGTATCGTTTACTGAGATTGGTAACACGGATAGCGATATCGCTAGAGGACATCAGCAAAACCCTTTCTGGTCTTTTGGAACCAGGCGTAGCCTGCCCAGACAACGGCGATAGCAGCTAGAGTGTAGACGCCCAAACCTGCCCAGTTCGGTAAATGGCCCCATATCAGCACGTCGCGTGCTTGTTCGATAATGAAGGTAAGCGGGTTAGCCATAATGAAAGGGCGGAACCCTACCGGCACTGCAGTCACTGGGTAAAAAACAGGCGACAGAAACATCAACACGGTGGTAATGATGCCGATGGTTTGTCCAACATCGCGCAAAAATACGCCGAGAGATGCAAGCATCCAAGCCAGCCCCGTGGTGAGGATGACCAGAGGCAGCAGAACCAAGGGAGCAAAAATCACCGTCCAGTGCAAGTAGCCATTAAAAAGTACAAAAGCAGCCAACAGCACACCAAGGCTGATCAAGCTGTGGAAGAGAGCAACGCCCATGGCAATGACGGGTAGTATTTCAATCGGGAATACAACTTTCTTGACGTAATTGACGTTGGAAAGAATTACTTCGGGAGCACGATTGATTACCTCGCTAAATAGGTTAAGCACGATCATGCCGACAAAAAGCACGACTGCGAATTGCGTTTTGGTATCGCCACCGCCAGCCCCTCCCCAGCGAGACTTGAAAATCTCTGAAAAGACAAAGGTATACACTGCTAGCATGAATACTGGATTAAAGAACGACCAGGCCAGTCCCATGGCTGATCCCTTGTAGCGTCCGACCACTTCGCGCTTGCTCATTTGCATGATGAGTTGGCGGTTGCGCCAGAGACTCTTCGCCAGTGCCATGAGGGACGTGGGTTGGGCGGAGTGAGGGTTTATCGTTGTGGATAAGTTAGTCATACGAAGTATTTTGCTTCTGCCAGTGGTTTGCCTCATTGATCTCTTGCAGACGAAGTGATAGTGCCTTGGATACTACTGATGGCGAGTTTGTTCCAGGCACTGCTGCGCTCAAATTCGGGCGCCCAATAATCGATGGTTTTGTAGAGAAACTGCAATCTCTGAAAGCCTCCTAACAGGCTGCACCACACGTTTTTGGCAGAGCATCTGTGGTGGTTATCTGGCACAAAATCAACGTCATTGCCAGTCATCTTGGTAAATTTGCGGCGGCTAGAGCTTTCAAATAAGAAACCGTGCTCACCACCAAAAGCATTCAATTCAATAACGAGAACATCAAGAATAGGGGTGGCTTTCACGCTTGAATGCCTTCTTTGAGCAAACGTTGCAAGTATTGTCCATAGCCATTTTTGGCGAGTGGCTGAGCCAGTCTCTCCAATTGCTCAGCGTTGATAAAACCTTTACGGAAAGCAATTTCTTCTGGACAAGCAACTTTCAGTCCCTGGCGGTGTTCAATGGTTTCGATGAAGTTGCTGGCTTCGATCAGGCTCTCATGAGTACCGGTATCCAGCCATGCATAACCCCGACCCATGATCTCCACACTGAGCTGGTCGCACTCTAGGTAGATGCAGTTCAAGTCGGTAATCTCCAACTCGCCCCGTGCCGATGGCTTGAGGCTGGCGGCAAAATCAACGACCTGATTGTCGTAAAAATACAGGCCGGTGACCGCATAGTTACTCTTGGCTCTGGCAGGTTTTTCTTCCAAACTGGTGGCACGACCTTGCGCGTCAAACGTAACTACGCCGTAACGCTCGGGATCTTGCACATGATAGGCAAAAACCGTTGCGCCCTGTTCGCGCCGCGTCGCTTGTTCAAGCTGGGTGTGCAGGTCATGGCCATAGAAGATGTTGTCGCCAAGCACCAAGGCACTTGGCGAGTTACCAATGAAATCTTTGCCAATCACAAAAGATTGGGCCAAACCATCCGGGCTGGGTTGCACGGCGTATTGCAGGTTGATGCCCCACTCGCTGCCATCGCCTAGCAATTGCTCAAAACGCGGGATATCTTGCGGGGTGGAGATAATAAGGATGTCTCGAATGCCTGCCAGCATCAAGGTGCTGAGCGGGTAGTAGATCATGGGCTTGTCGTAAATCGGCAGGAGTTGCTTGGAAACCACCTTGGTAACGGGGTAGAGCCGGGTACCTGAGCCTCCTGCGAGAACGATGCCTTTGTGTTTCATGTAATTTGCCCTGTGTAGTTTTCTCAGCCCATGCGCAATAGGCACCAAATTCAAGGTGGTGGCCCAGCTCACACTCTATCTTGCCAGCATCAACGGTGTAGCGGCAATTATGGTCAGGGCTGTCGGTGGCGTAAACAATATGTTCGCGATAACTTTTGCCATCAGCTTGAGCGCCAAGTTCGTCACGCGGGGCGAAAACCCTATGAACAATGTCAAGGTTAGGTCTGTCATTCCTGCCGTCAACGTCGTGAGCCTGGTCGACTGGCCCTGTTTCTAATACACGACGGGTAGCACTACAATGATCTTTGACGTAGAACCTGCTACGGATTTGCTGCCCGTTACCATACATTGACGGCAGCTTGGCTGGCAGCATATTGACGAGCATTAGCGGGGTGAGCTTTTTCGGGATGTCGCCTTGCGCGAAAACATAGTAGCGATCACCATTGAGACTTTGCAGGCTCTCAACGTAGGTGAACTTGCCAAGGTTGACGACCTGCTCATTCGGCTCAGCGAACCGCTCAAGTATAAGGTTACTGCCGATAAACCCAGTTCCGCCAGTGACAATAACACTCACAAACCACCTCAACCAAAAGAAATCCGCCGGCAGCACCTTCCGTGAGGCAGACTCACCGGGGGCAGGTAGCCTCCATGAGAAGCTACTGGCACCCTGCACATGCATTCTAACTATTATGCTAATTGTAACATTTTGTGGGTATAAATGGGGCCATTTAGCACAGTACCGCAGCGTCCCATCTTAGGCTGTGGTCAAAAGTAGAAATTAAGAATTTATCTATACACAGTGAATAATGATGCTTTCATTTCATGTAGTACCAAATAGGTATATGGTCTCAGGAAGTGACAGATGAGTTGCGGAGCTGTGTAGCACCACTCATCTCGCCCAGACCAACGCAAACAGTGGATAAGGAATTTGTCCGCAAAACAAGGGCGGGACACAAGCCCAAGCCTGAGCGGTTGGTGTGTGAAGCCGTCGTGTTCGTTATGTACCGGGTGTCAGTGGAAAGCCCTGCCGTTCGAGCGTTTTGGCAGCACTATTGCGATCCATAAGTGCTTTCGGCTTGGCGCAAAAGGAAGCAGGGCTAATCCCACGGACAGGGGAAAAACGGCGCCAGTGCCACTTGCTCGTCGACGGGCGTGGCGCGCCCTTGTCGCTCATCCTGACCGGCGCACACCGACAGGATGTCTCCGCAGTTGGCGCTATACCCCAGACAATGCAAATCCAGCGCTTCACTCCACCGCTATACCATTCCAAACACTTGTATGCAGGCGCCGGATGCAGCAGTCAGGCTGCCCTGCAAAGCATTCTGGCCCACAGCGACACCCCGTGTGAAAGAGCATGACCATCAGTTTTGTGATTTTTCTAGCCAAGAATGGTGAGACCTGCTCACCTGCATGCCCTATGTGCCGAGGAAGAGAAGAGGCTCAAACATCGCACATTGCAGTCTAAACCGAAGCCAGGCCGAGAATGAACCAAGCCGTCAGACTGACTTGCTTGCTTTTGGCCATGCAGAAAGCAAAAACGCCAACCACATGGGTCGGCGTTTCTGTTTGAATCCTTTTGGTGGCCAGTCGCGGAATCGAACCACGGACACGCGGATTTTCAATCCGCTGCTCTACCAACTGAGCTAACTGGCCAACCGAGAGAGGCATTATAGCCATCTAGTGGCTATAATGCAAGGCTCTCGATCCCGCTTACAGGCCGAGGTTGCGCACCAGGATGGTGGTTAGCCCGGCTTGGTTGAGCGAGTAGAAGTGCAGGCTGGGGGCACCGCCTGCGATGAGGCGTTCGCACAGCGCCGTGACAACCTCCAGCCCGAATGCGCGCACGCTTTCGGCATCATCCCCCAGGCTTTCGAACTTGCGGCGCATCCATTGCGGGATTTCCGCGCCACAGCTCTCCGAAAAGCGGGCGAGCTTGGTGTAGCTGGCGATCGGCATGATGCCGGGTACGATGGGGATGGTGACTCCGGCCTTGCGCGCTGCGTCTACAAAGTGGAAGTAGGCATCCGCGTTGTAGAAGTATTGCGTGATGGCGGAGTTGGCCCCGGCCTTGACCTTGCGCACGAAGGCAGCCAAATCGGCATCAAAGCTGCGGGCCTGAGGGTGGACTTCGGGGTAGGCGGCAACTTCGAGGAGGAATTCGTCGCCCGTTTCCCGGCGGATGAATTCGACCAGTTCGTTGGCGTAGCGGAATTCGCCGGGGTCGGCCATGCCGGAGGGCAGGTCGCCACGCAGAGCGACGATGCGCTTGACGCCCATCTGGCGAAACTCGGCGAGGTGCTCACGGATGCTGGCCTGGGTGGCGCCGATGCATGAGAGGTGCGGGGCGGCTTCGAGCCCGGCTTCGCGGATTTCGCGTACCACCTGCAGGGTGCGGTCCCGTGTGGAGCCACCTGCGCCGTAGGTCACAGAGAAGAATTCCGGTGCCAGGATGGCGAACTGGTCGCGCACGCTGCGCAGCTTTTCCACGCCTTCGGGGGTTGCAGGGGGGAAAAACTCGATACTGAAACGGGGTTTACTGCTCATGGTCTTCACAACTCCCTGGGAGGGGTACAGCGGGTTGCCCCGCTGTACCGGCGCCGATCAGTAGCGGTAGTGGTCAGCCTTGTAGGGGCCTTCGATGGGGACGCCGATATAGTTGGCCTGCTCTTCGGTCAGCACGGTCAGTTGTGCGTTGAGTTTCTTGAGCTGGAGGCGGGCGACCTTTTCGTCCAGATGCTTGGGCAGGGTGTAGACGCCGACCGGGTACTTGGCGGTCTGGGTGAAGAGTTCGATCTGCGCAATGGTCTGGTTGGCGAAGGAGGAGGACATGACGTAGCTGGGGTGGCCGGTGGCACAGCCCAGGTTTACCAGACGGCCCTTGGCGAGCAAGATGATGCGGTGGCCATCAGGGAAGATGACGTGGTCGACTTGCGGCTTGATTTCTTCCCACTGGTATTTTTCCAGCGCGGCGACTTCGATTTCGTTGTCAAAGTGGCCGATGTTGCAGACGATGGCCTGGTCTTTCATGCGGGCCATGTGGTCGTGGGTGATGACGTGGAAGTTGCCGGTGGTGGTGACGAAGATGTCGGCCTTGTCGGCGGCGTAGTCCATGGTCACAACACGGTAGCCTTCCATGGCGGCTTGCAGGGCGCAGATGGGGTCAATTTCGGTGACCCATACTTGGGCGGAGAGTGCGCGCATGGCCTGGGCGCAGCCCTTGCCGACGTCGCCGTAGCCGACGATGACAGCGACCTTGCCGGCGATCATCACGTCAGTGGCGCGCTTGATGCCATCAACCAGCGATTCGCGGCAGCCGTAGAGGTTGTCGAACTTGCTCTTGGTGACCGAGTCATTGACGTTGATCGCCGGGAACTTGAGTTCGCCCTTGGCATGCATCTGGTAGAGGCGGTGGACGCCGGTGGTGGTTTCTTCGGTCACGCCCTTGATCTGCGCGAGACGCGTGGAGTACCACTTGGCATCCTTGGCGAGTTTGGCGCGGATGGCGGCAAACAGAATGGTTTCTTCTTCGGAGCTGGGCTTGGCGATCACCGAGATGTCCTTCTCGGCACGGGCGCCCAGGTGCAGCAGCAAGGTGGCATCGCCGCCGTCATCCAGAATCATGTTGGAGTAGCCGCCGTCGGCCCACTCGAAGATGCGGTGGGTGTAATCCCAGTAGTCGACCAGCGATTCGCCCTTGACGGCGAACACGGGGATGTTTTGTGCAGCAATCGCAGCTGCAGCGTGGTCTTGCGTGGAGAAGATGTTGCAGGAAGCCCAGCGCACTTCGGCACCCAGGGCAACCAGGGTTTCGATCAGCACAGCGGTCTGGATCGTCATGTGGAGCGAGCCAGTGATACGGGCGCCCTTGAGCGGCTGGCTGGCCGCGTATTCGTCACGAATGGCCATCAGGCCGGGCATTTCAGTTTCGGCGATGCGGATTTCCTTGCGGCCCCAATCGGCGAGCTTGATGTCAGCGATAACGAAATCGTTGAAGGTGTTTGCCACGGTGTTCTCCTAGAACAGGTGGCCAGAGGCGGTGGGGGAGCATAGAGAGGGCTCACCTTGTTTGCCGCGCCTGGCACGGTTGAACAGGTGAGCGCCGTTGAATCAGCCCGGTCTGTAGAGCACGGGTTCCGAGCCTGGGATTGCGGGAAACGGGTTCCAGCAAGCTCGCAGCGCTCCTCGGAAAGGTTGCCAGTATAAATGTACGGCCATGCATTTGCCAGTACCACATGACCCAAGGTACGCATATCGTGTAGAGGCACTTTGCGCCATATAGACTGACACCATGACCACTTGCGGAGAACCTGGCGATGTGGAAGCTGCTGGGCACCCTGTTCCTGTTGAGTCTGGCTGCATGCCAGGAAAAACCGCCACTGCGCATTGGCTTCATCGGTAGCACCAGCGGCCGATTTGCCGACCTTGGCGTAGCGGGGCGCAATGGCGCGCAGTTGGCCATCGACTTGCGCAATGCGGCAGGCGGCATCAAGGGCCGCAAGCTGGAGTTGATTGCCGAAGATGACAAGAACGACAGGGACACCGCCATCAAGGGGTTTCGCGCCCTGGAGCAGGCCAAGGTCGAAGCCATCATCGGCCCGGTTACCAGCAGCATGGCCACCGCCCTGGTTCCGCTGACCAATCAGGCCAATCTGGTCATGATCTCCCCCACCGTCACCACCACCCTGCTCAGCGGCAAGGACGACCAGTTTTTTCGCGTGGTCGCCAGCGTCAAGACCTTTGCTGAACGCATGGCCAAAACCCTGTGTAGCCAGCATCAATTGAGCAAAGCAGTGATCATTTCGGATATTGCCAACGCCGATTACACCCGCTCTTGGGAAATTGCGTTCTCTGCCGCTTACATTGCGCAAAACTGTAGCGTGGGCAAAGCCTTGGAGTTCGATTCCAGGGCGGAACGTAATTATGGGGATTTGGCCGACGCGGCCCTGCGCACCCAGCCACAGGTTGTGGTCTTCATCGCCAGCGCTACCGACACCGCCCTGTTGGCGCAAAAACTCAAGCAGAAAAATCCCAAAGTCATGCTGGCCGTTACGGGATGGAGTGCCACGGACAGGCTCATCGAACTGGGCGGGCAGGCAGTGGAAGGCACACTGGCCGAACAGTATTACGACCCCTTCAGCCAGAGCAAGAACTACCTTGAGTTTCGTAACACATATGCCAAAAGATTTGGCGAAGAGCCCGGTTTTTCCGGTACTTTGGGGTTTGACGCGGCCACGGTCATTCTCAATGCAATTGATAAGCAGGAAAAGGGCCTCAGCCTGAAAGAAACACTGCTCAAAACCCGGCATTTTGCAGGCTTGCAGGAAGACATTGATTTTGACCCAAACGGCGACGTTTTCCGCTCGCGGCATATTACATTCGTGAGGAATGGCCGATTCGAACCCATTGATTAAGGCGCAAAGCCACCGCCATGCTCACCCTGCGTCGTCTCCTCGTTCTGGGTTTCTCACTGCTGGCACTGCTGCCGCTGGCCGCTGGCAGCTTGGCCATCTGGTATCTGTTGATGCCGGGCCTGCAGGCCCAGGCCATCGAAAACAGCACCATACTGGCCACCACTCTGGTCAATCAGGTGAGTCATTTCTTTGACATGCCAAAAGACTTGCTTCTGGCAGGCGCCCACGTACTTGAAGACAAAAGCATCCCCAATCGCCAGATCGACGATGTCCTGGGCTTGATCACCCGCGCCAACAATGTAATCTCGGCCACTTACCTGACCGATGCACAACGCCGCATCACCCATGTCGCGCTGGAGCCCTCTTCCAGCCTTGACAGCCACGATCTAGTGGGCTTGGATCTTTCCGCCCAGCATCCGTTTACCGGGAGTCATGACAAAGGCGTATTGCGCTGGAGTGATGTATTCCTCTCTGCCCTCAGTACCGAGCCTACGATTGTTGCCTCCATTGATCTGGACCAACGTACGCTGGCCGGAGAAATCTCGCTCAAGCACCTGTCCAGCTTTGTCCATTGGGCAGCCGTGCGCAATGACATGCAAGTTATCATTACCGATGCACGCGGCCAAGTGCTGGCCCACCCAGACCCGGAAGTTGCACGAAGCTTCGCCAACCTCAGCCATCTTGCATTGCTGCAAAGAGCCCAGGCCAGCGGCAAGGCATCCGACATCTTTGAACTCCACGGGGAGCGTTATATCGGTACCGCCATGCTCATCAAGCCCCAGAACTGGATGGTGATTGTGGCCCAGCCCCTGGAGACAGCATTGAAGCCCGGTTGGAAAACCCTGAGGGTGATCGGCTGGCTCGGGCTGGCGGTGTTGTTCATGACGTTGTCAATCGGCTATTTCATGGCGCGCTGGCTTGCCATGCGCACCGAAGCCGTGGCCCATGCCGCCATGAACGCCGCCGAAAGCCATGAAGAAGTGAACTGGCCGAATATTGCCATTACCGAATATGCGCAACTGGTTACCAGCCTGCGCAGCCTGATCCAGACCATCCGCGCGCGCGAACAGGAACTGCTTGAGGCCAATACCACCCTGGAAGACAAGGTGGTGCAACGTACCACCGCACTCACCCACGCCAACGAGCAGTTGGCGACCGTGGTCAGCGATCTGACCCACACCCGTACCCACCTCGACCGTACCGAACGCCTTGCCGCCCTTGGCCGCCTGGTGGCTGGCGTGGCACATGAACTGAACACCCCGATCGGTAACTGCCTCGTGGTTGCTGGCACCATGCAGGCCAGCACCCAGGCTTTCATGGCCGTTCCCCCGGAAAGCATGCGGCGCAGCACTTTGCAGGAATATCAGGAACAAATCCTGGAGGCATCGGCCCTGCTGATACGCAACCTGGAACGCGCGGCCAAACTGATCCAGTCTTTCAAACAAGTCTCCACGGATCAGCAATCCGCCCAACGGCGCACGTTTGATCTGGCAGACATACTCGATGAGGTGCGAACCCTGCTCACCCCATTACTCAAGGAACATGAAATCACGCTCAACATCGATATCCCACTTGGGATCATCATGGATTCCTACCCCAATGCACTGAGCCAGGTGATCAGCAACCTGATCGAGAATGCCGTCATTCACGCCTACAAAGACCGCCCGGAAGGCATCATTCAGATAACATGCGAAAGGGGTAAGGGCGGATACCTTCAGCTCAGCGTAACCGATCATGGTTGCGGCATTGCCAAGGAACTGTTGCCACAGATCTTTGAGCCCTTCTTCAAGACCCGGTTTGGGCAGGGTGGCACCGGGCTTGGCTTGCATATTTCCTACCAGGTCATGACGGGCTTGCTGGGTGGAACAATCACCGTCGATAGCACACCGGGCAGCGGTAGCTGCTTTATGCTCGACCTGCCGCAAAAAGCCCCAGCCCCCGCGCAGGATTAACCCTTATCTGTAGCTTCAGCCGCCTTGCGGTGCTGTATCCATTGCAAAAGGTCCGTCGCCGTCATCGGCCTGCCAAACAGATAGCCTTGTGCCTCGCGGCAACCCAGTTGCTGTAACAGCATTGCCTGCTCTTCGGTTTCCACCCCTTCGGCAATCACCTGGATGCCAAGCTTCTGCCCCAGCTGGATCACCACCCCGGCAATACTGGCTTCGATCTCGCCTTCACGCAGATCCTGCACAAAGGCACGGTCGATCTTCAGGCGGTCGAATTTCAATTCCTTCAATTGCGCCAAGGACGAAAAACCAATGCCAAAGTCATCAATAGCCAACTGGATGCCTTGGGCGCGAATGGCTTCCAGGGTTGCATGTACGTAGGAAGCATGTTCCATGGCCACCGATTCGGTTACTTCCAGCTCCAGATTATGCGGATCAATTCCGCTCGCCGCTACAACCTGCTTGAGGCGCCAGAGAAAATCGGGCTGACGGAATTGGACGGCCGACACATTCACCGCCATGCGCACACCTGCCACGCCATGCTGGTGCAGAAACGATAGCATCGACAAGGCTTCGCGCAACACGAAGTAGCCGATATCCCGGATCAGGCCGGATTGCTCGGCGACTGGAATAAATCGGTCTGGCCCGATCAATTCACCGGATTCGGTACGCCAGCGAACCAGCGCCTCCAGCCCAAGCAATTTGCCCGTTCCCAATGCCACCTGGGGTTGAAAGACCACAAACAGCCCGGTGCTGCGCAAACTTTGACGCAAGCCATTGAGCATGGTGACCCGCTCCAGGGTGCGGCGGGACAACTCCGGGGTGTACCACACCAATTGCCCACGTTGACTAGCCTTGGCCTGCCGCAAAGCCTGAAATGCCGCCTCCAGTGCCGCCGCGCCACCTTCGGTCTCAACATCGCCCAGGCGGGTCAGGCCAATGCTCACCGACACCATGGTCTCCTCACCCAGCACAGCCAGGGGCGTGGCAAAATTCGGCAGCAAAATAGCGGGGGTCACCAAGCTGTCTTCGCCCAGCACGGCAAACACGTCTGCGGCGATCCGCGCCAAGCTCACCTGCATGGGCAGGCTGCGGCGCAGGCGTTCCTTCAAGGCGCGCAGAAGGGCATCGCCAAACGCCTGCCCCAGTGCATCGTTGATCTCACCAAAATGGTCAATGTCGATCAGCGACAAAACCATCGGCTTATGCCTGTGTTCTTGATAGGCTGCGTCAAGCTGCTCGGTCAGGTTGCGTCGGTTGGGCAGGCCCAGCAGGCGATCAAAGTAGGCATCATGATGGAGGCGTTCCAACAAGGCCCGATTGTCAAGACACGAGGCAAAGTGCCCGACAAAGGTATCAATTACGCTGTCATCCACCAGATCCGGCTCCAGCGTTTCACTCACCACAAAGAGCAGCAGAAAATGCCCGTCATGGGCCTGGATTCGCAAGGCGACACCGCGTTGGCACCAACGTATAACCTCGTGTTCGAGCACACGACAACAACATTCCAAAACGACTTTGTCATCCAGCTCTTCCAGCGACTTGCCTACATATCGGCTATACGCATCGGAAGCCCAGATGGTCTGGATCTGGCTATAGGCAGCCCCCGCCTCTCCCAGTATGACAAAGCCTTCGGCTTGGCACTGCAACAGGCTGGCAAACTGTGCAAGTGTGCCTCGCACAAACGCGAGTTCATCCACTTCACTGATCAGTGCGTTACCGGCCTGGATGATGTGGCGCAACTGGCTGCGCCCTCGCTCGATGGCATGAATCTGGCGATAGGCCCGTACCGCAGAAGCCAGGCAGGTGTAGAGGTGGCCACGCGTAAGTTCGGACTTGGTCCGATAGTCATTGATATCGTAATCGCGGATTGCGGAGATCTCTGGCGCAAAACCCGGCTGCCCGGTATGCAGGATGATGCGGGTATCCGTAATGCGTAGATCATTGCGGATGGCCTTGACCAAGGCGAGCCCGGCATGTTCATGCTCCATGACCACATCAAGCAGGATGGCTGCGATATTGCGCTCAAGGCGAAGGATTTCCAGTGCCTCGCCCGCATTATGGGCATTCAGGAACTCAAGCCGCCGATCCAGGATCAGCACATCGCGCAGGGCAAACTCAATGGACTGGTGGACACTGGTGTCGTCATCCACTATCAGCACGCGCCAAACGTGTTGCGTAGGCAAAACCTGCTCAGCGGCCTCCTCGCCAAGGAAACCGATGAAATCCGTTTCATGCTCGTTGTGCTTATCAAGCGTCATTGCCGCAGGACCCCGCCTTCCCCTTACCGAAAGAACCGCCAGCGCACACTCACAGCGAATATGTCCCTATTGCGGCATACTACGCAGGTGCTAGCGTATCTCAAAATACTTTTCAACTGATACGCCTGTTGGTCAAACTTGTTGCACATGCAATCCTGGCCCGCCTCATAGAACCTGTCTGCACGCTCATTGCGGTCTGAGCATCACAAATTTTACATGTTCAGACTCCCCCGGACGCAGGGAGACTTGCTGGTAATGAATCTGGCCACGCAGGGGGTGGAGAAAGCCACGTTCGCCCCCTTGACGTTCGAGTACGTTGTGCTGTTTCCAGAAGCGAGCGAAATCCGGGCTGGCCGCAGAGAGTTCCTCCACCAGACGCAAGAGTGCGGGTTCTTCCAGGCGGCTACGACAATCGGCGCGAAATTCCGCTGTGATGCGCCGCGCCCGACTATCCCAATCGAGCAGAAAACTACGTGCCTGCGGGGCCAGGAATACATAACGCAGCATGTTCGGCAAAGGCTCGCCTGCCTGTCGGGGCTGGTCGAGCCAGCCGGTAAACAACTCGGCAGCAGCGGCGTTCCAGCCCAGGATGTCCCAATAGCGCCCCATCAGGTAGGCGGGCACCTGGATATCATTGAGCAATTCGATCAGCAGCGTGGGCGCGTCATCGCTTTCTGCCAGACTGCCTTGGGGGTCGCGGCGATCCGCCATCTCGAACAGGTAGGCCCGCTCGCTACGGGTCAGGTGCAGGGCGATCGCCAGCCGATCCAGGGTTTCAGCCGAAACATTCACTTCCCGCCCCTGTTCAATCCAGGTGTACCAAGTGGGGCTGATGCCAATCAGCTGGGCCATCTCCTCGCGGCGCAAGCCACTGGTGCGCCGCCGGTTGCCTGCGGGCAGGCCAAAATCGGCAGGCTGGCTGCGGTTGCGGATGATCTGGAGGAACTCACCCAGCTCCTTGCGCCGGGCGATTGCCGCTTCGTTTTTCACGTATTGCCCCCTATTTGAACCTGTTCACAATCTGTAGCGAGAGGCCGTCAGCGGGACGAAGAGCAGCGCAGAAACCGGAGTTTATTCGAATAAATGAGGATTTCGAGCAGCGCATGAGTTCCGATCACGGCCTCACAGTAAGATTGTGAATAGGTTCTTTGGTATTACTTCCAATACTAGTATAGGCACTGGTCTTGTTCGGGTATAGAGGGCTGGGTAATATCCGTTCCACTCACTGGGGAACTTATAAACCGATATATCGCCCCGGTAACCCGAACAACGCGCCCGACAAGGGCCTCTGCGAGGAATAAACGCCATGGCCGGCAAGACCCTTTATGACAAATTGTGGGACAGCCACGTCGTCCGCCAGGAAGAGGACGGTACCTGTCTGCTCTACATCGACCGTCACCTCATGCATGAAGTGACCAGCCCGCAAGCCTTTGAAGGCCTGCGTCTGGCGGGCCGCAAGGCCTGGCGCAGCTCCTCCATTGTGGCCGTGCCTGACCACAACACGCCGACCAACCATTGGGATCGTGACATCGAAGACCCGATCTCCAAGGCACAAGTGGATACGCTGGACGCCAACATCAAGGAATTCGGCGCCCTGGTGTACTTCCCGTTCAAGCATGCCAATCAGGGGATCATCCATGTGATCGCCCCGGAAAATGGGGCCACGCTGCCGGGTATGACGGTGGTGTGCGGCGATAGCCACACCGCCACGCACGGCGCCTTCGGTGCGCTGGCGCACGGCATCGGCACCTCGGAAGTGGAACACGTGCTCGCCACCCAGACCCTGGTGCAGAAGAAATCCCGCGCTATGCTCATCAAGGTGGAAGGGCAACTCGGCGCTGGCGTGACGGCCAAGGACGTGGCGCTGGCCATCATCGGCAAGATCGGCACCGCTGGCGGCACGGGCTACTGCATTGAATTCGCAGGCTCCGCGATCCGTGGCCTGTCGATGGAAGGACGCATGACGGTCTGCAACCTTGCCATTGAAGCGGGTGCCCGTGCTGGCATCATCGCCGCTGACGACACCACCGTCGCCTACCTGCAAGGCCGTACCCACGCCCCCAAGGGCGCAGACTGGGACAAGGCCGTGGCCTACTGGAAGACCCTGCACTCCGACGCAGACGCCAAGTTTGATGCCGTGGTGGAAATCCCCGCCGCATCAATCGAGCCGCAAATCACCTGGGGCACCTCGCCCGAGCAAGTGCTGGCCGTGGGTGGCACCGTGCCGAATCCGGCCAAGGAAGCGGACCCAGTCAAGCGCGCCAGCATTGAACGTGCGCTGCAATACATGGGCTTGCAGGCCGACATGAAGCTCACCGACATCACCATCGACAAGGTGTTCATTGGCTCCTGCACCAATTCCCGCATCGAAGACATGCGAGCAGCAGCGGCCGTGGTCAAGGGCAAGAAGGTTGCAGCCAATGTGAAGCTGGCACTTGCTGTGCCGGGCTCCGGCATCGTCAAGCGTCAGGCAGAAGCCGAGGGGCTGGACAAGATCTTCATTGCAGCCGGTTTTGAATGGCGTGAGCCGGGCTGCTCGATGTGTCTGGCCATGAATGCTGACCGCCTCTCGGCCGGTGAGCGCTGCGCCTCCACCTCCAACCGCAACTTTGAAGGCCGTCAGGGTCCTGGTGGGCGTACCCATCTGGTCAGCCCGGCCATGGCTGCCGCCGCCGCGATTGCCGGTCATTTTGTTGACATCCGCCAAGCCTGATTGAGGAGATACAGATGAAAGCCTTTACCCGACTCAATGGGCTGGTGTGCCCGCTTGATCGCACCAACGTCGACACCGACGCGATCATCCCCAAGCAGTTCCTCAAGTCGATCAAGCGTAGCGGCTTCGGCCCCTTCCTGTTCGATGAATGGCGCTACACCAACTATGGTGAGCCCGGCATGGACTGCACGAACCGCCCAAAGAACCCGGACTTCGTACTCAACCAGCCGCGCTACCAAGGTGCACAGGTGTTGATCGCCCGCGACAACTTCGGTTGCGGCTCCAGCCGTGAGCATGCCCCCTGGGCCATCGAAGATTACGGCTTCCGCGTCATCATCGCCCCCTCGTTTGCCGACATCTTCTTTTCCAACACCTACAAGAATGGCCTGCTGCCCATCGTGGCCAGCGCCGAGATTGTGGATCGTCTGTTCAAGGAATGTGCCGCAAGCGAAGGCTATAAGCTGGATGTGGATCTGGAAGCCCAGACCGTGACCACCCCGAGTGGTTTCAGCTTCAAGTTCGACATCACCCCGCACCGCAAGCATTGCATGCTCAACGGCCTGGATGAAATCGGCCTGACGCTGGTGCACGCTGAAGAAATCAAGGCTTTTGAGGCTAAGCATAAGGCCGCTCAACCCTGGCTGTTTGCCTGAAGATTTTTGTGTCTGAAGTATTTGCTTGATGATCCAAGCCCAGAACCTTGCAACTGCGTACCAAACACAATTTGGCAACACAGTCATGCAATGCCTTGCCGACACCTCGCCCCACAAGGGCGGGAGCGGCAAGGGTTTTCGCCCCCATGAATTACTGGAAGCCGCGCTGGCAAGCTGCATGAATATGAGCCTGCGCATGTACGCCGAAGCGCACGACCTGCCCTGGGCAGGCACGTCGATTGAAGTCACGCTGGACCGCAGCCAAGCGGGCCAGACGATATTTGATTACTGCGTCCGCTTCGATCCGGCCACCTCGCCCGACGCCCAAGTCCGCCTACTGCGGGTGCTGGAGCATTGCCCGGTACGCAAGACCTTGAGCGGATCGTTGGCTTTCCGGGATGCCACCCAGGCACCCCAGACCCCGTCTGAAACCTGAAACTCCCGCCTATTTTTTCAGCGCGTCACGAATCTCACGCAGCAGCAACACGTCTTCCGGCTCGGCAGGCGCCTTAACAGGTTCCGGCTCGGGTACTGGCTGGCGCTTGAGGCGGTTGATCTGTTTGATCATCACGAAGATCACAAACGCCAGGATCAGAAAGTTGAGCGAGATGGTCAGGAATTTGCCCCAGGCTAGCACAGGCACGCCTGCCTTGCGCAGCGCCTCCAGATTGTCTGCCACACCCACGGGAATCGTACCCAGCACCGCGTAGAGGTTGGAGAAGTCGACTTTGCCGGTCACGGCACTGACCAGAGGCATGATCATGTCGCCCACCATCGAGTCGACGATCTTGCCAAACGCCCCGCCGATGATCACCCCCACCGCCAGGTCGATCACATTACCTTTGAGGGCGAACTCCTTGAACTCACTGATTATGCTCATCTTTATTCTCCGGTTTAGAACAGATTTTCAGGGGCACGCACTGCGAAGTCTGACTGAACAGGCGCCAGGCGACAATCTGCCTTGATGTGCGCAATCTGGCAATTTAGGCAAGTATTTGCAACGACCGTACATCGGCATGACGCACACCAAGCGTGGCATGTATCAAAAGGCATAGAAAACAGTAGGGTATGATGCGGCTTCCATCTTTCAGGAAACTGTTTGGATGCATCTGCGAATCGCCACTGCCATGCGCGTGCTGGGCTTTGTACTGGGCGGCTTTTTTGCCTTGTCGGCCGCCATTGTGCTCTTTGTGTGGGCCAGCTTCGACGCCAGCCGCGCCGGGGCGGGCATGGCACAGTATTTCCACGACCAGTACCAGCGCACGCTGCACCTGGGCGAAGAGCCTATTCTGCGCATGCGCCCCTTCCCAGTGCTGGAGCTACGCAAGGTCAGCCTCTCGGAGCCAGGCAAAAGTGCGCCGTTTGCCAGTGCTGAGCGCATCCGGATCAAGCTGCAACTCATCCCGCTGCTGCTGCACCAGACGGTGATGCAGAGCATTGCCTTTGAAAAACTGGAACTGAATCTGGCGCACACCCCCGATCAGGGCTGGAACCTTGCCGATCTGCTCGCCGGTGGCGAAGGTTTGCAGGAGATGCCCTGGCTGGTGCAACTGGACAGGCTGGATGTGGATAACGCCCAGTTGAACCTGGAAGACAAGGCTACGAATACCAAGCTCTCACTCACCGAGCTGGGGCTGCATACCGGTTCCCTGCGCAACGCCGTGCCCGGTAATGTGCAAGTGCGCGGAGTGGCCCATCCAGCCGGTAGCAATGAAGAAGTCAAACTGAGCATCGAGGCCCACTACACCCTGAAGGAACAACTGGCGGCCGGCCAGCTTGACCGCCTGCACATCCAGTTCGATGGCGACACCCTGGGTCTCAAGGGGGCTTCGTGCAACCTCGATGGCAACGGTCTGGTCTGGCAAACAGGCGGCAACAAACTCAATCTGGCGGGTGCCAGCCTGCATCTGCGCGGCGCGCTGGGCGAGCAGGCGCTGGAGTTTTCGGGCGATCTGGCCACGCTGGCGCGTGACGGGGTAGGGCTGGACGGCAAGGATTGGAAGGCCGATCTGGTGATCCGCAAACTGGATCGTGAAACCCGCCTGCACGCCGATATCCCGACCCTGAGCAAAACCCCGGACGGTTTCCAGGCCGCAGTGTTCCATAGCTCGGTGGAACATCATAGCGGCAAGCAAAGCCTAAACTTCAAAGCCGATGGCCCGATGAACGTGGACTTCAACCACGGGGTCGTCAGCCTGCCAGTCAGCCAGGGAGCGCTGAACCTAGAATCCACGCTGCTGCGCGGTGGCAAGGCAAATCTGCCCCTCAAGGGGAAAGTGGTCTGGCACCGTGCGGGCGAGAAACAGGTCAATACCATCGAACTGGCGTTGAGCCTGCTCAGTGGCAAAGATGCGCTTGATCTGGCCGGAACCTTACAACAGGTCTGGCCGCCGCGCGGGCAAATGGATGTGGGTACGGCACACCTGGACCTGGATCGCCTACTCACCCCAGTCGGCCTGCAAGACGGCTTGGCCAATGCCTTGCCCGCCTTGGGAGAGGCCAGCCTGACCGGCAAGCTCAATCTGGCCCAGCTTCGCGCCAGAGGTATACGGCTCAATACGCTCAAAGGAGCCCTGAACCTGGATCAGGGCAAGCTCGCCTTGAATGGGTTACAGGCTGATCTGTACAGCGGCAAGCTCTCGGGCGATCTGGTGGAAGAGCTGGGCAGCGGGCATTTCGACTTCAAGGGCGAATTTGAGCAGATCGCACTCTGGCCCCTGGCCCGTGACCTGGGCCGCCGTCTGCCGCTGGCAGGCGAATTCAGCGGCAGCCACACACTGAGCGGCAGTTTCAAGGCAGGCCAGCCCGTGACTGCCAGCCTGCAAGGGGCGGTACGCTGGAAGATCCAGAACGGCTCGATTCAGGGGCTGGACATGGCACGCAGCCTGCGCGAATTTCACACTTCTATCCGTGCTGGCAAAGCCACGGCACGCAGCTCCAGCGTCAGCGAAAATATGCTGATCACCGCTGCCAGCAGCCGTTTTGTGTTCGATAATGGGAAACTCGTTGCCGACAGCATTGTCGCAGGCAATGACTGGCTGAGCTTGAGCGGCAGCGGTACGGCAGACCTCAATAGCGACGAGATCGACTTCAGCTTGAAGACCGATATTCTCCCCAAGGTTGCCACCACATCCGCCCGAGACCTGATTGATCTACGCGGCAAACCGATTCCGATCCGCCTGAAGGGTAAATCGGTCGGGCCGGACGTGCGCTTTGAGCCCACGCTCCAATTGGCTGCAAGCAATACGCGCAAGATGCTTGCGCCTGTACACAGGGTTTCCAGGTAGTGGACAAGAGTTTCAAAATTTACATCGTAGGTGGGGCGGTACGTGACCGTCTGCTCGGTCTGCCGATTCAGGATCGGGACTGGGTGGTGGTGGGTGCCAGCCCAGACGACATGCTTGCGGCAGGCTTTCGCCCGGTGGGCAAGGATTTCCCGGTCTTCCTCCACCCCCAGACGCAGGAGGAATACGCCCTGGCCCGTACCGAACGCAAGACGGCGCCAGGATACAAGGGCTTCGTGTTCCATACCGACCCCGAGGTCAGGCTTGAGGACGACCTGATCCGCCGGGATCTAACCATCAACGCGATGGCCGAAGACGATGCTGGTGCGCTGATCGACCCCTTTGGCGGGCAGCGTGATCTTGAACAACGGGTGTTCCGCCACGTCAGCCCCGCATTCATGGAAGACCCCGTGCGCATTCTGCGGCTGGCTCGCTTCGCAGCGCGCTTTCCAGATTTCTCCGTGGCCCCGGAAACCCTGGCGCTGATGCGCGAGATGGTGGCCAATGGCGAGATTGATCATCTGGTGCCAGAGCGTGTGTGGCAGGAAATCTCCCGGGGGCTGATGTATGCCCGCCCCTCGCGGATGATCGAGGTGCTGCGCGAATGCGGCGCGCTGGCCCGCCTGATGCCGGAGCTGGATTGCCTGTTCGGCATCCCCCAGCCAGCACAGCATCACCCGGAGGTGGATACCGGTGCCCACGTGTTGCGAGTCATCGATTACGCCGCCGCACAGAACGAACCGCTGCCCGTGCGCTGGGCGGCCTTGCTCCACGACTTGGGCAAGGGTGACAGCCCGCCGGAACAATGGCCCCACCATTATGGGCACGAGCAGAGCGGCGTCGTGCGGGTCGAGGCCGTCTGCACACGTCTGAAAGTGCCGGTAGACTGCCGCGATCTGGCGGTGCTGACCTGCCGTGAGCATGGCTCGGTACACAAGGCGAGTGAAATGCGCGCCAGTACCCTGACGAGTTTTCTGGAGCGCACCGATGCGCTGCGCCGCCCTGCCCGGCTCGAAGGTCTGCTGGCCGCTGCCAGTTGCGATTTCCACGGACGGCAGGGCTTCGAGGATCAGGCTTTCGCAGCCCCTGCGCTCATCCGCCGCGCCTTAGCAGCATTCACCGGCGTGGACGCGGGGGAGCTGGCCCGCAACCTGGAAGACAAGTCCCAGATTCCGGCCCGCCTGCATGAAGCCCGCAGCCAGGCCATCCGCCAGGCGCTCGGGCTCGACGCAGACACTCACCCGGTTTGATCGCTGCCCATGCGTATGCGTCTTCAGGCGGGTCTGATGGTCGTGCTGCTGGGTAGTCTGGCTATGGCTCCGGCCATGGCCGAGCAGACCTTGCCCAGCTTTGCCCAGGTACGCGCCAATTTTCATCCCTCTGATGGCGTGTTGCTGGATCGCCACGGCGAGCCCCTGGCCGACATCCGCTTCGACCCCAACACACGGCGCATGGAGTGGCAAACCCTGGGCAACCTGCCGCTGGCCTTGCGTGAAGCCTTATTGGCGGCGGAAGACAAACGCTTCTTTGAACACACCGGGGTCGATTGGATGGCCGTTGCCGGTGCCGCCTGGCAAAACCTGTGGGGCAGCCATAAGCGCGGCGCCTCCACACTAACCATGCAACTGGCCGGGCTGCTCGAACCCAGCCTGCGCATGCCCAATGGCGCCGGAGCACGGCGCAGCATGGCCCAGAAATGGGACCAGGGGCTGGCCGCCGTCGAGTTGGAGGAGCACTGGAGCAAGCCCCAGATTCTGGAGGCTTACCTCAACCTCGCACCCTTCCGGGGAGATCTGCAGGGCGTGGGCGCTGCCAGCGAATTACTGTTTGGCCTGCAGGCCAACGCCATGACCCGCAAGGAAGCCTGCATCCTGGCTGCCCTGTTACGTGGCCCCAATGCGCCCCCGCCCCTGGTGGCCAAACGCGCCTGCCTGCTCGCCAACAAGCTAGGCGACGGCCTGCTCTGCACCGAAATCACGCAGCTTGCCAAGGCACGCCTTGATCAGCCACGCGGGGCGCGGTATACCCTGGCCCCTCATCTTGCGCACCTGCTGCTCAAGCATCCGGGGCAGAAACTCACCAGCAATCTGGATGCAGGGCTGCAGCGCAAGGTGGTCGACGAAATCAACACCTGGAGCGATCCGGCCGCCGCTGCGATTGTGCTGGACAACGCCACAGGCGAAGTGCTGGCCTGGGTGGGTGGGCAAAACCTGAACCATCCTGATGGCGTGAGCAGCCGCCACCCGGTCACCGACTGGGCATGGCCGCATCTGGCTGCACTGGCCCTGGAACGCCGCCAGATCACCGCCGCCACCCCACTGACCGACATTTCTACGATCACGGACGCCAACGATGCGCGCCTGGGCTACACATGGCACACACTCCGTACCGCACTGAACCAGCGCCAGACCGGCAGCCTGCGCCAGTTGATCGGCACCCTGGGGCGTGACCCGATCAATGAGCGCCTGCGTGCCCTGGGGTTTGACCCTGCCGAAACCAGTGTTGAGGGCAACACTCCGCTTTCCCTGACGCAACTGGCATCGGCATGGCGGACACTGGCCGCGAATGGCAGCTTTGTCCCGGCACGCATCCTGCCCAGCGACAATGGCATCCACAACGTGCTGCGCCCTGAAGCAGCTTTTGTGGTGGAAGACATGCTGGGGCAGGCCCATGCAGGGGGTTGGGACGCCTCCTGGATTATCCCCGGTGCCACAACGGGCCAGACCGTAATCATCGGCAACACAGATCGTTATACGCTCGCCATCCGGGGCGCCATGCCTGCGCCCCGCCTCAATTGGCAATGCCTGCTCAAAGCAATCGGCGCGGATACCGCTCGTGCGCCTACCCCCACTGACGGGGTTGTGCAGAATCTGGTCTACTTCGATCCGGCAGAGGAAGCCCCGCGCCGTGAGTGGTTTTTGCGCCACGCCGACCTTTCGGGCATGGTCAGCTATCTGCCCAATCGACGCGCACGCATTGTTGAGCCAGAAAACGGCACGACCCGCATCATCGGGAACGAACCTGACGCCCACTGGACCTTCCTCGCCCAAGGAGGGGTACCGGTGCGCTGGATACTGGATGGGCGACAATTAGGCGAAGGCATGCGCATTGACTGGTCGCCACGAGTGGGTCTGCATCGCCTGAGTTTGCGTAGTGCCAACGATGAGCAACTCGACAACGTCGAGTTCCTTGTCACACAGCCTGAGCCTTCGGACGCCCCAGACGAGGAGCGGCCATAAAAACGCACTGAAGGTGGAGGGCGTCTAAAACTTGCGGGGTATGATCGAGTCGGGCTACCCTAAGGTATTGAATCATTTGGCGAGCTTCTTCCCCCAACCGTCTGACTCCCCTACCGCCATGGAAAACACGCCAGCTCCACTCGCGCCGGGAGCCAACCGGGAAACCATTCTCAACTACTGTCAGCAGAAATTTACCCAGGCTCTTCTGGAAGCGGCCAGTGCCAGCGGCATCCGGATGCCAGAGCTGCTCAAGGTGCTCAGCCAGGGGGCGAGACGCGCGTTTGAAGACCTTGCCGGTTTGCGCAGCCGCGAAGAATTCGTCCGCCTGCGTGGCCTGACGGCTTCGCGCATCAGTCTGGTGCACCCGGAGGACATGGACCTGACGGTGGCGCTGATCAATCTGGCGCATTCGCTGAGCGACGCCTGTGAAGGTCGGCTCTCACGCCTGCACCTGCTGTTCATGACCCTGCTGGACCAGGACACCTCCGTGGTCGACCAGCTGCCGGTCGGGCCTGATGCTGCATGCGCCGCACTGCGCGAGCTGTGCGACTCAGACGATATGCCGCACGAGATGCGCCTGGATGTGCCCTCACGCATCGAAAAACCATTGGCTCACGCATTGAGCGTACTCTATCTTGACCTGACCGACACCTTGAGCGCGGCGGGCATCCCACCCAAATCCCTGCTCCGCTCGGGCTCGGATGTCAGCGCGCCCCAGGCACAGCATCGAATCCATCCAGATGCCGCCCATGGCACGGAAACCATCGAATCCCCCGCAGTCACCACCCCCTTGGGCCGCCTGCAAAGCAATGTGATGCGCAAGCGCTACCCGATGGCCGAGAGCAGCGGCCCCGGCGTGGGCGCCATGACCGACCCGGCACTGCTTCAAGCCATCATGGCACAAGTGCTGCAATGGCTCACGGAGCGGCAGAGCGAAGCTGCACGCCAGCCGTATGGAATGGAATCCGCCCAGGTGAATCTGGGCGAGCTTTCCGGCTTGTTGCCCACGCAAAGCAATGCTGCGCTGGAAGCACTCAACCTGAGCTTTGACGCATTGCTGATGGACCGGGAACTCTGTGCCGCCATCAAACCCAGCCTGGGTCGCCTGCGTCTGCCCGTGTGCAAGGCCGCCTTGCTGGAGAGCAAGCTTCTGGCCGATTCCGAGCACCCGGCCCGGCGCCTGCTGGACATCATCCTGCGTCTGGCCACCAGCCTGAAGACCGATGAAGCCGCCACCCACCCGGTCTGTCAGGCCATTGAAGCGGCCGCCAGCCAGGTGCAGCACAATTACGCACAGAATCCAGTGGTGTTTGCCGACGCCGCCCAATCGCTGGAAATGCTGGAACAGCGGCGTGCCACCGAGGCCACCCAGCGCGCTTCCCGACTGGTGGGGCTGGCCGAGCGCGAGGCCCGACGGGAACAGGCCCGCAGCCGTGCAGCACGGGCCATTCGTGCCCTATGCGCCTCCGCGCCGCCCGAACCGGTGCGCTTCTTTCTGGAACGCCTGTGGGTACGCGTGCTGGCTCACATTCACCAAACACAGGGTGAAAAATCGAATGAATGGGTTCAGGCGCTGGCTACGGCCAACCAGTTGATCGAAAGCGTGCAACCGAAAACCGATGCCGAAGGCCGTCGCCACCTGATCAATATACTCTCCGGTCTGCTCGCACAGATTCGGGCCGGGCTGGAATCCATCGGCACGCCAGATGCGTTGCGTGAGCGTGCCTTCCATAGCTTTGTGGCCCTGCATTCAGCCGCCTTGCATGGCAAGCAGGCCGATGCCGCTGCCCGGCAGGACGTGCTACCGCCCCCCACCCCGCCCAGGGTGGAAACCCCCCGGGAGATTCCCGGCCTGCATGTGGTGCGCCTTGCGCCGGATGGCGAACCCGAACACGATCTGCCAGACTGGATCGCCCAGCTCAAGCTGGGGGACTGGCTGCAACTGAGTCTGCCAGATAGCCCGCCACAGCGCTTACGCGTGGGCTGGGTAGGCGGAATGCCGCGCATGTTGCTGCTCTCCCAACCCGATACGGACCTGACCGTGCTGCTGCCGCTGCGTTGGCTCATCATCCGCGCCGAGGCACAGGCGGCAGTGCCCCTCCCAATGGAGGCGCTGTTTGAAGGGGCCGCAGAGAAGGCAATCCGGCTCGCCCAGGGCTATGCTTGAGCAAGGGGTTCAGAAGCACGGTTTCCTTGTCTCCCCGTCACATCCCTCAGGCAAGAGAAGGAAACAGTGTTATCGTTTCCAACAAAAATGGGAAGACTCCCTTGATTGGAGCGAATCATGAAAAAACTGGCGATCGCATGCTTTGGCCTGACGCTGTGTTGCCTACACCCGGCGTGGGCAGAAGAGTGGCCGAAAGACCTGCAACCCATCCCCGATCCGGATGCCACCAATGCAACCACCGCACCCAGCGCCAGCGTGGACGAGGAACCAGAGATCACCATCCGCAACCGTGGCAAAGACAGGGTGGAGGAGTACCGGCGCAATGGCCGACTCTACATGATCAAGATCACCCCCCGCATCGGGCGGCCTTACTACCTAATCGACCCCACGGGCGATGGGCACTTCGTGCGCCGGGAGGGGTTTGACAAAGGTCTGGTCGTACCCAGCTGGGTACTCAAAACCTGGTGAAATGGAATTATTTGAGCTTGCCCGTCAGCAAGGCGTCCACCACCGGGGCGATCTTGCTGCGCGTGGAGGACCACTTGCCTGAGCCCCACTGGCGGGTCTGATAACTGGCCGTAGCCAGAACCTTGCCGGATGCGCGCAGCACCAGGGTCGCCTCACTCATATAGTTGCGGTAATCGTCGGAGAACATGGGCTTGTCCCACGCCATGATAGCCGAATAATTCAGCGTCGCCTCGCAATCACTGGGGGCACCACCCGGACCATAGACCCGGCTTTCAATCCGATGCGCCTGTATCTCCATCTGGATGGCAGAAACCAGATCCGGCATCGGCGCATTGGGATTTTGCTCAATGCACACAGACTGTGGCGTGGGGTACTTGTGGGCTACAACGTTCTGGGCCGAAACCGGGGTGAGCGACACCAGCCCCGATGCGGTGGCGATCGTCATCTGCAGCATCTCGACCGCCGGACTCGGAGTGGCGATCAGGCAGCCGCTGGTGCTGGCCATGACACAGGCAAGTATTACCGATAAAGCCAATGTTCTGCGCTGCACGGCGACCCCATCACAATAATCCGCAAGTTATCTTAGCATACCGCCAGTGTGCCCCCGGCAGGCGGCACACGGCACGATTCAGGACACCCCACCACCTACCAGATCGTCAAGGTATCGGTCAGGAATCTCTGCAGCCAGTCCAATGACGTGGTCTTGGCGACCCCCCCTTGACCCACCTGTTCCAGACGGGCATCCACCACATCTTCCGAGGCAACCGTGCGCCCGCTCTTGATGTCCCGGGGATTGACCACGCCCGAAAACCGTAGCGTACTGACCGCCCCATTGAATGCCACCGTCTTTTCCCCGGCCACAATCAGATTGCCATTGGGCAAAATGTTAATGACCGAGGCAGCCAACTTGCCCGATAGGGTTTGGGTGTTATCCGTCTGCCCCTTGCCAGTAAAATTGTCAGACCCTGACGCCGTGGCGTTCTGGTCCATGAGCGTCTTGATGAGCGCCCCCATCGAATTGTTTGCCTGACCCGGCCCCTTCGAAGCGAGCGAATTGCTGCGACTGGTGGAGGTACTGACCTTGTTGCTGCCAGTCAGGCTCTCGGAGATCACGATCTTGACCGTGTCCCCAATCTGGCGGGGTGGTGCATCCTGGTAAAACCCCAGCATAGGCCCATTCGGTTGATAGATCGCCCCGGGGTTGGACACCTCAACCCCGTCAGTCGGGATCATGGCGCGCACCGTGGTCGGCGCCTGCACAATCGGTTTTTCAGAGGCGCACCCGGCAAGCAGCCACACCAGCCCAAGGCCGAGCGCGCCTGCATAATGCATGAAATCAGTTCGTCTGAGCATGACAGCCTCGACACAGTAGAGAAGCATTTGATACCGGAAAAACCCCTCGCCCTAGAGAGACGAGCGGGAATTTCTCATGTCACGTGTAATTGTCGTCCATCTTCGCATGGGGCGTTGCGTGGAAAAGGCATGGAAAACCCCGGTAAAAAGATCTTTCACCACAAAGGTTCAGGTCGCCTCGACCGGGTAATGCGCACAGCACGAATCCAAATCAATCCGCATCAATCTAGACGAATTTATGTAAAGCCAGCCATGCATTTCAGATATAGAGCCCAAGCGACAGGGTGCTTGGCGTTTATGGACGCTGGTTACGTTGCTCATCCAGCATCTGGAGGAAGCTGCGGACCCGGGGCGAGGGATCATCCGCCCGGCAGGCTAGCCCCATGTCCAGATGCGCGCCTTCATCGCTCAGGGGGATGAAGCGCACGCCAGGCAGTTGCATCACGGCCATGGGGGCGGGCAGGATCGCCACGCCCATCCCCGCCGAAACCAAACCAATCTGGGTCAGCGCTTCACGCGCTTCCTGCACAACGCGCAATTGAATCCCGGCCTGGGTAGCAAGCTGGCGCACCAGTGGGGCAACGCTGGCTCCACTGCGCTCGGGGTAGAAGATGAAGTCTTCGTCCTGGCATTCAGCAAGCGCCACCTCGTCGCGCAAAGCCAGTGGATGCTCATCGGGTAGAACCAGACAGAGGCGGTCACGATGCATGGGGTAGAGCAGCAGGCCCGTGGGCGGTGCATCATTAAAGCGGACAAAGCCGATGTCCAGCTCGGCCTGACTTAGCGCCTCGAATTGTGCCTGGGTGTACATCTCCCGCAGGCGCAGGCTGACGCCCGGGAAGTGCTGGCGATAGTTGCGGATCAGGGCACGCAGATCGTTCATGAGCAAACCTGTTGAGGTAAAGCCGATGCGCAGCTCCCCTGCCTCGCCCTGGGCGATGCGGTGCAGTTCCCCCGCAACCGCCTCGCTCGCCCCCACGATTTCGCGTGCCCGTATCAAAAGATGCTCGCCAGCCTCGGTCAGCTTCACACTGCGGCGGGTGCGGTAGAAGAGGCTCACCCCGAGTTCCGCTTCTAGTGCCTGAATCTGTTGGCTCAAAGGGGGCTGGCCGATATGCAGGCGCGCAGCCGCACGGGTGAAATGCAATTCCTCTGCAACAGCAAGGAAATAACGTAGGTGGCGCAGTTCCATTTATATTCTGGAGATATCAATCAATCTTTAAATATATATTGGACTGCAACTAGTCCGCCACCTAAACTAGTGCTCTTGTTGCTGCGTGGCGGCCACGCAGCCTTGCCTCATTCAAGCCATTGGAGCCCCATCATGACCGATCGCTACGCAATCATCGGCAACCCCATTGCCCAAGCCAAATCCCCTGCCCTGCAAACTGCGTTTGCCAAACAATGCGGACAGGATATGGAGTACGGCGCCATCCTGGGCCTGCCGGGTGGCTTTGTGGATGCGGTGCGGGCCTTCCACCATAGCGGGGGCAAGGGCATGAACATCACCATGCCCTTCAAGCTCGAAGCCTTTGAACTGGCTGACGAACTCACCCCGCGCGGGCGGGCTGCCGGGGCCATCAATATGTTCACACTGCGCGCCGATGGCAGCATCCTGGGGGATAACACGGATGGCTTTGGCATTGTGCGAGACATTACCCACAACCTGGGCTTCAAGTTCGCCGGGCGCCGTGTGCTGGTGCTGGGTGCAGGCGGTGCGGTACGTGGCGCGCTGTTGCCACTGTTCGATGAAGCCCCTGCCGAGGTGTTCATTGCCAACCGCACTGCGGCCAAGGCTGTGGATCTGGCCGCAGAATTCAGCGCACAGGCGGGCAAGATCAAGCTCTCCGGTGGGGGTTTTGCCGACATCGCGGGGGATTTTGACATCGTCATCAACGGTTCGGCCTCAAGCATGAGCAACGATGTGCCCCCGATCCCCGCTGCAGTGTGGAGCAAGCTCTCCCTGGCCTATGACATGGCCTACAAGAAGGAGCCCACCGCTTTCGTCCAGGCGGCCCGTGCCGCAGGCGTAGCGCAGGTGGCCGATGGCCTGGGCATGGTGGTGGAACAGGGTGCAGAATGCTTCTACCTGTGGCGTGGCATCCGCCCGGACACCGCACCGGTGATCCGCGCCCTGCGCGAAGCCTGATACGGCTGTGAGTATCCCGAACGAGTTGTTCATCCTGGTGCCGTTGGCATTTGTCACCGGCATCATCAATGCCGCCGTGGGTGGCGGTGGACTGATCCAGGTGCCCGGCCTGTTTGCCACCCTGCCGCTGGCCACGCCTGCGCAGATCATGGGCACCGACAAGCTCAGTGCAATCATGGGGCATGCGGCGTCCATGCGCCAATATGCCTTGCGCATGGCTCTGCCGTGGCGGCTGTTGCTGTGGACCTCTCTTGCTGCCTTTGTCGGCGCCTACGGTGGGGTCCGCATCATGTATCTGGTGCCTGCCCAGTGGATGCGCCCGGTGGTGATCGTGGTGCTGGCCGCGATGCTCGCCTACACCTGGTTTCGCCCGCAGTTTGGCATCCATGACGGGAAGCGGGAAATCACCCGCCAGGATCTGGGCAAGGGGCTGGCGCTGGGCGCAGTCATCGGGTTTTATGACGGATTCATTGGCCCTGGGACGGGGAGCTTCCTGCTCTTCCTGTTCGTGCGGATCTTCCACTTCGATTTTCTGCGTGCCACGGCGTGTGCCAAGGTGGTGAATTTCGGCACCAATCTGGCGGCACTGGCTTTTCTGATCCCGGCGGGCATGGTGTTCTACCACTATGCCATTCCAATGTGCGTGGCGTCCATCCTGGGCGCCCTGATCGGCACGCGGGCAGCCATGAAGGCGGGCAACCAGTGGATTCGGCGGCTGTTCCTGGTGCTGGCACTGGGGCTGCTGTGTAAGCTGGTCTGGGAAACCTTGCGCGCCTGGGTTTGACCCGGCGAAACTCGGCATAAAAAGAAAAAACCCGCCTCACGGCGGGCTGTCCGGGACCTCGTGGCCTCCCTCGCAGCAGGGCGGTCACAGGTCTCAGTAACCGGGTAGAGTCTGTTTGTGATCTGCCTCAGGCCTTTTTGACCCAAGCGCTACACCACCCCTTGCTCACGACCACCTTGCCGCCCAGCGCCGTACAGACAGCGCTGGCATCGGTAGGTTTGCCCTGGAAGAAGTTACAGCCGGAGCATGTGCTGCCTTTGACGTAGTTTTTGAACTTGGCCGTATCCACCTTGCTGGCATCTTCCTTGTAGCCAAGCGCTTGGGCGGTGGGATCGTTCTCGGTCGCCTTGACGGGCGCAGCCACTGCGTCACGCAGGGAAAAAAGCCCTAAGGCAACAGCGGGAGCAGCAAACAACAAGGTGCGACGTTGGTTATTCATGATTTCTCCTGATGGGTTGGGCATCAACAAAATGTTGCGACAGAAAGCTTGGCCTGCCTGTCCGCTAACGTCAAGTCCTTAACGCGCATAGAGGCATCCACGCTGACATGACATGCGCCCCACCTGAAAGACGAACCCGCAGCAACAATCCAGCCCTGCATGCGGTACAGTGACATGTATCGTGTTCACTGAGCGTCTCAAATGGAAATCAATCCAAATGCCCCAAGCTGCCCCCATGACGGCAGTGCGTTGCAGTTCCAGGATGGGTTGTGGCATTGCGCGCAGTGTGCCACCCACTACCGCCTGCAAGGGCTGTGCGACACCTGCGGCAAGGAGCTGGAAAAGCTCAATGCCTGCGGCGCCACCAACTGGTTCTGCAATCATTGCAATACGCTCAAGTCCAAGTCGGTTGTGCAATACCGCTTGGTCAACGCAGCCTGAGGATCTGTTCAAACCGGGCCGCTTGCCCTTTGGTCCAATACACTTTTCGCAGGAATGTTCCGTAATGCTCGTTAAAGAGCGATCCACCCAATAGCCCATTGGTTACTTGGCCTCGGTCGTCGTCAGAGGGGGCAGGGGTGAACGGATTTGATCTGAAGAATGGCTACAACTGGTCTGACCGTTTTTGCATCGGTCTGCCAGAGGTTGACCAGCAACACCACCAGATAACCACACTGGTGAGCCAGCTTGCCCAACTGGCCAGCACGGATGCCCCCAATCCCAGGCTGTTGGAAGTCGTGCGCGAGTTGCTGGAGACCACCAGCACACACTTTGCGTATGAAGAGGCGCTGATGCAGCAATACCAGCTCACGCCAGACTTCACCAGTGCCCACCAGAACGCCCACGCCTCGCTCATCGAGCAGATCCGCATCGTGGTCAACATGTTGGAGACTGCAATTGTCCCCAGCGCCAAAACAGTGGCCAAATTGCTGCCGTTTTTGCACAAATGGCTGATCTTCCATGTGGTAGGCACGGACATGCGCATGTCCCGGATGATCGGTGCCTTGCAGCGTGGCATGGGGCCGGAGGATGCGGCACGGGAAGGCGTTGCCCAGCAAACCGACTCTCTGGTGGTGTTGCTTGATGCCCTGAATGATCTGTATGACGATCTTTCGGCCCGCAGTGCCGAGCTACAGGAAGCCCATCATCAACTCTCGTTGAGCGAAGCCCGCTATGCACTGGCACAACGGGCAGCCCGCATCGGGAGTTGGGATTACGACCTGCAAAGCGCCACCCTGAGTTGGTCCAAGCAGGTGGAAACCCTGTTTGGCGGCCTGCCCACCGCCGAAGCCCCTGGGTATGACGCCTATCTGCGCCATGTCCACCCCGATGATCTGGCGTATGTCGAGCGGGCGGTGCATACCACGCTGCAGGACTTGCGCCCTTATGACATCGAGCACCGGATCATTCGCCTGGATGGGGTGGTGCGCTGGATTGCCGCCACCGGGGATTTTGTCTGTGCCACAGATGGGAGTGCCCAACGCCTGGTCGGTGTCATCCGCGACATCACCGACAGCAAGGAGGCCCAGCATCGCCTGGAAGAAATCAATCAGCAACTGACCCTGGCCCTGGGTTCGCTGGAGCGCCACGCCACCGATCTGACCCGCCTGAATACCTTGAATGAGGGGCTGCAAAGCAGCCTGACCGTACATGACGCCTACGAGGTGCTGGAGCGCACCCTTGCCCAACTCCAACTCGGCAGCGGAGGCTCGCTTGCCGTCGCCTCCGACCAGGGGCGGACCATGCGCACCGTGGCCAGTTGGGGCGATGGCGCAGGCATGCTCAACTGCTTCAATACCCACGACTGCTGGGCCATGCGCCGGGGGCAACGCCACGCACTCCAGCACCCGGACACCGGGCCGCTGTGCAAACATTTCAGCAGCCCCCCCAGCAGCGCCATTCTCTGCCAACCTTTGCAGGTATTGGGCGAAACATTGGGCCTACTCACCATCAAGGCGCCTGCCGTCATTAACGATACAGACTGGGCCCGCATCAACCACTTGGCGTCCATGGTCAGCGAATCGCTCAAGCTGGCACTGTCCAACATCCGTCTGCGTGAGGCCTTGCATGAGCAGGCCATCCGCGACCCGCTCACCCACCTGCTCAACCGCCGTTACCTGGATGAAACCCTGCCCCGGGAGCTGCATCGTGCCAGCCGCGAGCATCGCAAGCTCTCGGTGGTGATCCTGGACCTGGATCACTTCAAGCACGTCAATGACACCTGGGGGCATGAGGCGGGGGATGTCGTCCTGGCCCATGTCGCCAAGCTGGTCAGCATTCATCTGCGCGCCTCAGATCTGGCCTGCCGCTTTGGGGGCGAAGAGTTCGTGGTGGTCATGCTGGGGGCCGATCTGACCGAAGCGAAAGAGCGCATGGAGCACATTGCCACCCAGGTTCGGGAATCCCACCCCAAGATGCACGATCAGGATTTGCCCGCCGTCAGTTTCTCGGCGGGCATCGCCGAAGCCTTTGTCCATGGCGATACGGCAGACAAACTCCTGCGTGCAGCCGACCATGCGCTCTATGACGCCAAGGGGGCTGGGCGCAACCGCATCTTCACCGCGCCACTGCCGATCTGAGAACCTGTTCAATATCTATAGCGAGAGGCCCTCGGCGGTGCAGAGAGCCTTTCATGAGCCCCGATTACGGCCTCGCAGTCAGGTCATGAACAGGTTCTGAAAGACCGGCGTTGCCTCGCCCCTGGTCAGTGCTGGTATCCTTGGCTGTTTCCCGGGAAGCTGGATCACTGCCTCATGCCCTCTGCTGCCTTGCCTCTTATCGTGCTGTGCAATGCGCCGGATCAGGCCTGCGCCGAGCAGATTGCGCAGATTTGTGTGGAACGCAGGCTCGCCGCCTGTGTCAACATCCTCGCGCCCTGCCAATCGGTGTATCGCTGGCAGGGCAAAGTGGAGCGGGCGACCGAGATTCCCTTGCTGATCAAGACGACCGAAGCGGCCTACCCGGCGCTGGAAGCCCTGGTTCGCTCGCTTCACCCTTACGAAGTCCCTGAAATTATTGCATTGTGCCCTGCAACGGGCCTGCCCGCCTACCTGAACTGGCTGGCAACGGAAACGGATTCGCTATGAAGAGATTTTTCCTCGTCTGGCTGGGCGTCATCCTGCTTAGCTTAAGCGCCCTGGCCTATGGAGCCGACGAACCGCTGCCGCCGGAGCAGGCTTTCAAGGTGACCGCGCAGAATAGCGATGGGCAGGTGGTGCAGATCCGCATCGATATCGCCCCCGGCTATTACCTGTACCGCGATCAGTTCGCGTTCGCGCTCGACCCGGCAAGTTTCCAGGCCGACAAACCAACGCTCCCGGCCGGCCTAGAGCACAAAGACGCCTATTACGGCACCCAGATCATCTATCGGGGCAAGCTGGATATTGCCTTGCCCTACAAGGGGCCGGCCTCGGGGCCGGAAAAGCTGCATATCAGCCTGCGTGGCTGTGCAGACCGCGGCATCTGCTACCCGCCGACCACCTTTGACATTACGGTAGAAGCCGCCAACCAGTCCCTCGGCACCCGTAATGTGCCAGGCGCGGATTGGCGTAGTGGCTTGAACAAGGAGGCCATGGATACCCCACAGGCCCAGGCACCCGTTGTCGGTACGCCTGCCCAGGCGGATGCAGCCGCCAGCGCCCCCATCAGTGAGGACGCCTCACAGATCGCCCGTCTGCTGCGCGGTGGCAATCTGGCCCTGATCGCGCTGAGCTTCTTTGGCTTTGGCCTGCTGCTGTGCTTCACCCCTTGTACCTTGCCGATGGTGCCGATCATCTCTGGCATCATCGTCGGGCATGGGCACAAGATTTCGCACACCCGCGCTTTTGTCCTCAGTAGCGCTTACGTGTTGGGCATGGCCGTTGTCTATGCGCTGGCAGGCGTGCTGGCAGGCTTCTCCGGCCAACTCTTGTCGGCATGGCTGCAAAACGCCTGGGTACTGGGCGCCTTTGCGCTGATTTTCGTGCTGTTGGCGCTGGCGATGTTTGGCGTCTATGAGTTGCAACTACCCACAAGTTGGCAGCATCGATTGTCGAGCCAGGCACACCATCACAGTGGCTCGGCACATCAGCTGGCATTGATGGGGGCGATCTCGGCCCTGATTGTCGGCCCTTGTGTGGCTGCGCCGTTGGCCGGCGCACTCATCTATATTGCCCAAACACATGACGCGCTATTGGGCGGGCTTGCACTGTTCATGCTCGGCCTCGGGATGGGCGCTCCGCTGGTATTGGTCGGGGTGGCAGCACGACGCTTCCTGCCCAAGCCCGGGGGCTGGATGGAAGGGGTGCGGCGTTTCTTCGGCCTGGTGCTGCTGGGTACGGCCCTGTACATCGTCTCCCCGGTACTGCCGCCGGTTGTACCAATGCTGGGCTGGGCCGTGCTGCTGGTGACCTGCGGGGTCTTTCTGCGGGCGCTGGATGCGCTGCCCGACGCGGCTCATGCCACGCAGCGCGTGCTCAAAGCCATCGGCATCCTGGTGCTGCTGGCCGGGGCGGCGATCTTTGTGGGGGCGCTGGCCGGTTCGCGCAACCCCTTGCAACCACTGGCTGGGCTGCGGGTTGCCAATGCGAGTGTGATCAAGGCGCCAGCCTTTGTGCGCATCAAGAATACTGCTGAACTGGACGCACAGATTGCGGCCAGCGCTCGTCCGGTCATGCTCGACTTTTATGCCGACTGGTGCGTAAGCTGCAAGGAAATGGAATCGCAGACCTTTACCGACCCCGTTGTGGCTCGCCAGCTGTCAGGTTTCACCTTGTTGCAGGTGGATGTCACCGCCAATACGCCTGATGACCGGGCGCTGCTCGCCCGCTTTGGGCTGTTTGGCCCACCGGGCATCCTGTTCTTCGCACCCGGTGGGGATGAAAAGCCCGCGCAACGTGTCATCGGCTTTATGGCAGCCGAGCGTTTTGGTCCGCGCCTGCAAGAGATTGCCAATGCCCGCTGAAAACGCATCCGAACTGCCCGCATTGACACCCAAGGCCCAAGCGCCCGCCACAAACCCGACGACCAAAGCCGTGCGCTGGCGCAGGTTGCGCACCGCCCTGCATCTGCTTGCCTGCGCCAGCCTGCTGTTCTTTGGCTGTGTGCGGGGCGGCGCCTTCATGGTGGTGCCGGTACTCCCCTTCTTCTTGCTCTGGTTGGGCTGGAGCGGCTATGTGATCTGGCGCCAACCGGCGCGCCGCAAGCGGCAATACGCACTGATCGGCCTGTGGCTATTCGGCATTGCGCTACCCTTGGGCTTAGCGCAATGGCGTGCCCCCCGGATACGCGCTGAAGCCGAGCGGATTCTGGTCCAGGTGGAAACCTATCATCAGCAGCATGGCAGTTACCCCGAGCGCCTGGAAGACATCGGCATGAACAGCCTGCAAACCCAGGTGGGCTGGGGCATCCACTATGGCTTACTGGACAACGGCAGTGGCACGCCCATCCTGAGTCACCAGTCCGCTCATAACATGTTCGACTTCTATACTTGGGATTACACCAATCAACGCTGGGAATTCCAGCCCGACTAAACTGCTTTTAACCCCCGCCATGACTATCGCCCGCCTGAACCCCGCCCCCCGCTATGCCGATGCCACCGTCTTTCGCGGCATCGTGCACGCTGTTGAAGTGCCGACCATTGAGGATGGTGATATCCGCCACCAGACCGAGAGCATGCTGGATCTACTTGAAAAAACCTTGGAGCAGGCAGGGTCGTGCAAGTCGCGCCTGTTGATGGCTACGATCTACCTGATCGACATGGCGGATTACGATGGGATGAATGCGGTGTGGGAAAAATGGCTGCCACCGGGCGCAGCCCCCTCACGTGCCTGCGTACAAGTCGTGCGATTAGCCAAGCCGGGTTGGCGTGTGGAAATCGCGGTGCAAGCAGCACAGCGCTAAAGCGGTCGCGCAACGTTTCAAGCAAACAGCCCCCACACCCACATGGCAGATGGGCGCGGGGGCCGAGGAGGCATCAACCGCGTTCGGTCATCAGGCGCAGCAGGGTGGCGCTGGTGGCAGGGTTGTCCATGAAGGGCTTGTAGATCGGTGACACACGGGAGATGTAGGCCGTGCTGTTACGCGGATCGATGAACTTCACCCCTTCCTTCTCCAGCTTGGTGCGTGCTGCGCCCATGCGCTTGGTCCACATGTCCCGATCTGCCATCACGGATTCGCGCGCGGCGGTACGGAAGGCCTTCTTGTCAGCGTCAGACAGTTGCTTCCAGACAGCCTCGGAGACTACCAGCGCTTCGAACTGCACGAAGTGATTGCTCATCACAAAGTACTTGGCGTTCTTGTAGTGCTGGTCTGTCTCATAGGCCAACAGATCGTTTTCGGCAGAATCCACCTCTTGGGACTCCAGCGCTGCATTGACCTTGTCATAGCCCATGACAACCGGGGAGCCCCCCAGCACAGTCACCAGATTCTTCAGATCGGGGCGATTGGGAACGCGCACCTTCAGGCCCTGGAAATCCGCCGTGGAATGGGCAGGCTTGTTGCGCATGTAAAACGAGCGAGTGCCGCCGTCATACCAGCCCAGCACCACCAGCCCTTTTTCGCGCAGTTCCTTTTCCACGCTCTTGCCGATGTCGCCATCGAGCACGGCAAACATCTGCTTGCTGTCACGGAAGATGAAGGGCAGTTGCAGCACCTGGGCGCTGGGGGCCAACTTGGCGATGGCACCACCGGTCAGGATCGATGCACTGAGCTCACCCGTGCGCAGCGCCTTGAACAGCTTGTTCTGATCGGCAATGGCCGACACCGGCTCGAACTTGGGCGCAAATCGCTCGCCATCGATGTCCTTGACCTTTTCAAGGAAGGATTGCAAGGCCAGCGTGCTGGGATGCTCGGGCGCCTGGGGCGACCAGGCCGCAAAATCAGCCGCCAGGGCAGAAGCAGGGAACAATACGGTGGCCAGAATTGAAACAAGAATTTTTTTCATGAGATGATGCAGAAACGGATGAGTACCGTATTTGTACCAGATCTACGTAGTACTACGTATTTGAACCCCTGATCTGTATATAGACCCAGCTTATCTCAATCGCATAAAAAATATGCTTTTGACCTAAAAATCAGGGTATATACATTGTCAAACAAGAGCTTACAGGAAAACCCTTATAATGCATGCAACAACCTGGATGGCTGCATCCATGGTTTGAGCTGACGAACGGATGCCAGCCATTAAATCCATGATGCACGGCAACAAAGTCCGTTTTCCTGAATACCCATGCTATCGGCCGCGTCGCCTTTTATTGGCACTGGCCCTAAAATAGCTCACCCCAGTTGCTCAAGCACAACGACCGTCGACATGAAACCAAGCCCGGAATTTGCCGCACAGCACGCCCCCCAGGTCCGCCTGCGCGAGATCCCGTACAACTACACCTCGTTCTCCGACCGCGAGATCATCATCCGCCTGCTCGGGCCGGAAGCCTGGACCGGCCTGGACTCTCTGCGGGCCGAGCGGGTCACGGGGCGTTCTGCGCGCATGCTCTACGAAGTGCTGGGCGACATCTGGGTGGTGCAACGCAACCCCTACCTGGAAGACGACCTGCTCGCCAACCGCAAGCGTCGGCAAGCACTGCTGGACGCCTTGCGCCATCGCCTGCGTGAAGTGGAAAAACGCCGCGCCGAATCCGAGGCGGAAGACCCGGCACGGGCAGCGAAGGTAGCCCAACTGATGCAGGCTGCGCACAAGGCCGTGGATAGCTTTGAGGCGCGCTTCGAGCAGACTGCCGACTTGCGCCGCCGTGCCACCCGCCTGCTCTCGCGCCACACCCGCAGCGACAACATCTGCTTTGATGGCTATGCCCGTGTGGCCCATGTGACTGACGCCACCGACTGGCGCGTGGAATACCCCTTCGTGGTGCTCTACCCGGATACCGAGGAAGAGATTGCCCATCTGGTACGCGGCTGTATCGAGCTGGGGCTGACGATCATCCCGCGTGGGGGCGGCACCGGCTACACCGGGGGCGCCGTGCCGCTGACGCCGAACTCAGTTGTGATCAACACCGAAAAGCTCATCGACATGGGCAAGGTAGAGCCACTGTCGAGCCTGCCGGGCGTCTCGCAACCCTATGCCACGGTATTCACCGGCGCTGGGGTCGTCACCCGCCGAGTGATGGATCTGGCCGAATCGGCCGAGCTGGTGTTCGCCTGCGACCCGACCTCTGCTGACGCATCCTGCATCGGCGGCAATATCGCCATGAACGCAGGCGGCAAGAAGGCCGTGCTGTGGGGCACCGCGCTGGACAATCTGGTGTCCTGGCGCATGGTTACCCCGGATGGCAACTGGCTGGAAGTGGAACGCCTCAACCACAACCTGGGTAAGATTCACGATCAGGCCGAGGTCAGCTTCCGCCTGCGCCGCCATGATCCAGTCACGAAAAAGGAGCTGGGCGAAGAAATCCTGACCCTGCCGGGCGAACGATTCCGCAAGGTGGGGCTGGGCAAGGACGTGACCGACAAATTCCTCGGTGGCCTGCCGGGCATCCAGAAGGAAGGTTGTGACGGCATCATCACCTCGGCCCGCTGGATTCTGCACAAGATGCCCCAGCACACCCGCACGGTGTGCCTGGAATTCTTCGGGCAGGTGCGCGAAGCCGTGCCCGCGATTGTGGAGATCAAAGATTACCTCGATTCCCTGCCCAAGCTGGGGCAAGGGCGCGTAATGCTCGCAGGCCTGGAACACCTGGATGAGCGCTATGTGAAGGCGGTCGGCTACGCCACCAAGGCCAAGAACCACGGGCGACCCAAGATGGTGCTGTTCGGTGATGTCGTCGGTGACGATGAAACCGCCGTGGCCCAGGCCGCCTCCGAAGTGGTGCGGATATGCAATCTGCGTGGCGCAGAAGGCTTTATTGCTGTTTCGGCCGAGACGCGCAAAAAATTCTGGCTCGACCGCTCACGCACGGCTGCAATCGCCAAGCATACCAATGCCTTCAAGGTCAATGAAGACGTGGTGATCCCGCTGCCACGCATGGGGGATTATTGCGATGGCATCGAGCGGATCAACATTGAGCTGTCGATCAACAGCAAACTGCGCCTGTGCGATGCGCTGAGCGACTTCATGCAAGGGGAGCTGCCACTTCGTGCGTATGAAGCGGAGCAGAACAAGGAAGAGCTGATTGATGACCGCCGCGCACGTGCGCTGGAGGCCATCTTGGCAATTCGTGCCCGCTGGCAGTGGATACTGGACAATCTGGACATGCCTCTGGCATTGGCCGAGGAAAAGTTTGCGCAGTGGGGCATCGAAGCCGGCCAGCTCACCAACCGGGCTGCAGACCCCAAGCTCTTCCACCGCGTGCAGGATCATTCCGTGCGCATTTCCTGGAAGCACGAGCTCAAGCCCGAACTCGAAGGCATCTTTGAAGGCAACAACTTCCGCCCGGTGCTCGAACGCATCGAAGCCATCCAGAAGGATGTGCTACGCGGCCGCGTGTTTGTAGCCCTGCACATGCATGCGGGTGATGGCAACGTGCACACCAACCTGCCGGTCAACTCCGACCACTACGAGATGTTGCAGGAAGCGAATGCGGCGGTTGCACGCATCATGACGCTGGCACGTTCGCTGGGCGGGGTGATTTCGGGCGAGCATGGCATTGGCATCACAAAGTTGGAGTTCCTCACCGAAGAGGAAATCGGCCCCTTCCGTCAATACAAGCAGCAAGTAGACCCGCAGGGCCATTTCAACAGCGGCAAGCTGATGGCGGGTGCCGATCTGCGCAATGCCTATACCCCGTCGTTCAGCCTGATGGGGTATGAATCCATCATCATGCAGCAGAGTGATATTGGCGCGATCTCCGCATCGGTCAAGGATTGCCTGCGCTGCGGTAAGTGCAAGCCTGTATGCTCAACACATGTTCCGCGTGCCAATCTGCTCTACAGCCCGCGTAACAAGATTCTGGCCACCTCGTTGCTGATCGAAGCCTTCCTGTACGAAGAGCAGACCCGCCGTGGTGTATCCATCAAGCATTGGGAAGAATTCGAGGACGTGGGCGACCACTGCACGATCTGCCACAAGTGCTACACACCCTGCCCGGTCGACATCGATTTTGGCGACGTGTCGATGGCCATGCGCAATCTGCTGCGCAAGATGGGCAAGCAATCGGTCAATCCGGCCAAGAAGCTGGCGATGGCTTTCCTGAACACGACTTCACCGGAAAAGATCAAATTCCTGCGCAAGTTCACCATCGAATGGGCCTACAAGGCGCAACGGCTGGCCGTTGACCTGATGCGCCCCTTGAGCCGTGGCAGCACCAGGCAGCCACCGGCCTCGCTGGGCAAGCCTGCGCTCAAGGCCCAGGTGATCCACTTCGTGAACAAGAAGATGCCGGGCAACCTGCCTTCGCGCACCTCACGGGCCTTGCTGGATATTGAGGACAGCAACGTCGTGCCGGTGATCCGTGATCCGAAGAAGACCCAGGTCGATTCGGAAGCGGTGTTCTACTTCCCCGGCTGCGGCTCGGAGCGCCTGTTCTCGCAAGTGGGGCTCGCAACCCAGGCGATGCTCTACGAAGTAGGCGTGCAGACCGTGCTGCCACCGGGCTACCTGTGCTGCGGTTATCCACAGCGCGGCTCAGGGCAGGATGACAAGGCCGAGAAGATCACCACGGATAACCGGGTGCTCTTCCACCGTGTCGCCAACACGCTGAACTACCTGGATATCAAGACCGTGGTGGTCTCCTGCGGGACCTGTTACGACCAGCTTACCAAGTATGAGTTTGACCGTATCTTCCCCGGCTGCCGACTCGTCGACATCCACGAGTTCCTGCTGGAGAAGGGCGTCAAGCTCGAAAGCGTGTCCGGTACGCGCTACATGTACCACGATCCCTGCCATAGCCCGATGAAGCAGCAGGACCCGATGAAGACGGTCAATGCGTTGATCACCACTGAAGGCAACGTGAAGATCGAAAAGAGCGACCGTTGCTGTGGTGAATCCGGCACGCTGGCGATCGCCCGCCCGGACATCTCGACCCAGGTGCGTTTCCGCAAGGAAGAGGAACTCCAGAAGGGCGCAGCAAAACTGCGTAGTGATGAGTATGCCGGCCCCATCAAGGTGCTGACTTCCTGCCCAAGCTGTCTGCAAGGCCTGCAACGCTTCAACGAGGATGTGGACGGGCTGGACGCTGACTACATCGTGATTGAACTGGCGCGCCACCTGCTGGGCAAGGACTGGATGGAAACCTACATTCGCAACGCCAACGCAGGCGGCATCGAACGCGTACTGCTGTAGGATAGTGTTTTGATTTGCGTGCGGGTCGGCCTGTGCCGGCCCGCAGCTTTTTGGGGATCACCGAACATGAGTCAAGAAAACCCCTTCGACCTTTTCCGCAATTGGCTGGCCGAGGCTGAGAAAACCGAACCGAATGACCCGAACGCGATGGCGCTGGCCACCGTGGGTGCCGATGGCATGCCTTCGGTGCGCATGGTGCTACTCAAGGGCTTTGATGAGCAGGGCTTCGTGTTCTACACCAATCTCTCCAGCCAGAAGGGGCAGGAATTGGCCGCCCACCCCAAGGCCGCGCTGTGTTTTCACTGGAAATCGCTCAAGCGCCAGATTCGCGTCGAGGGGCTGGTGACCCCGGTCAGCGAGGAGGAGGCCGACGCCTACTTCGCCAGCCGTGCGCGCGATTCGCGCATCGGTGCCTGGGCATCCAAGCAATCCCACCCCATGCAAGGGCGCTTTGAGCTGGAACAGCGTGTCGCCCAGTACGCGCTCAAATTCAACATTGGCAAGGTGCCCCGCCCCCCGTTCTGGAGCGGCTTCCGCGTTACGCCGCAGAAGATTGAATTCTGGCGTGACAAGCCCTTCCGCCTGCATGAGCGCAATGTGTTCACGCGCACTGCCGAAGGGGGCTGGGCGACTTCCACCCTCTTCCCGTGAGCAATGCCAATAGAGGATGAATGGGTTCGGCGAACCGGGGTGCTACAATCGCGGATGCTTTGGCGGGCCGGATAGGGCTCGCCCTGAATTTCGCCCATCCATCATAACGTTCTGCGGATGCACATCTTCGCCCTTGGCCTTAATCACCATACTGCGCCCCTGGCGATACGGGAGCGGCTTGCCTTTCCGGCAGGCAGCCTGCAGGCTGCCCTGGCGGATCTGATCCAGCGCGGGCTGGTGGGCGAAGCGGCTTTGCTGTCGACCTGCAACCGCACCGAGCTGTACTGCACCACGCGAGACCCCCAGGCAACCGCCGACTGGCTGGCCGACTACCGCCAGATTCCGCTGCGCGAGATCAGCCCCTACCTGTATACCCACCCGGACCGCAACGCCATCCGCCACATGTTCCGGGTTGCCTGCGGGCTGGATTCGATGGTGCTGGGCGAAGCGCAAATCCTCGGCCAGCTCAAGGATTCGGTGCGTACCGCCGAGCAGGCAGGCGCCCTGGGCAGCGTGCTGCACAAGCTGCTGCAAAAGAGCTTCTCAGTCGCCAAGGAAGTGCGCAGCAGCACCGCGATTGGCGCCAACATCGTCTCAATGGCCGCCGCCGCAGTGCATTTGGCCTCACGCATTTTTGAGCAGATGAGTGACACCAAGGTGCTGTTCGTAGGCGCGGGCGAGATGATCCACCTCTGCGCCCACCACTTCACCGGGGTCTCCCCAGCGCAGATGACCATTGCCAACCGCAGCCTGCACCGTGCGCAGGAGCTGGCAGTAGAGGTCGGCGGCAAGGCCGTGGCCTTGGAGACGCTTGGCGAAATCCTGCCCCAGTTCGATATCGTCGTCTCTTGTACCGCCAGCCCCTTGCCCCTGATCGGGCATGGCATGGCCGAGCGTGCGCTCAAAGCCCGCCGCTGGCGCCCGATGGTGATGGTGGATCTGGCCGTGCCCCGCGATATTGAACCCGAGGTGGCCAAGCTCTCCGACATCTTCCTCTACACCGTGGATGATCTCTCCCAGATCGTCAGCGCGGGCAAAGATTCGCGGCTGGCGGCGGTGGATGAGGCCGAGGGCATCATCCAGACCCAGGTAGATGCTTTTCTGCACTGGTTGCACACCCGCGATCTGGTGCCCACCATCCGCCAACTGCGGGATCATGCCGAAACCCTGCGTCTAGCGGAGCTGGAACGCGCACGTCGCCTGCTCGCCAAGGGGGAAGACCCTCAACGGGTGCTGGAGCATTTGAGCCAAGCACTCACCAACAAGCTGCTGCATGGCCCCACCCATTATCTGAACCAGGCGGAGGACCAGGACTTGGCCCACGCGCAGGAGGTGGTGCGGCAAATGTTCTTGTCCGATTCACGAAACCTTTCCGGGCGGAGCCAGTCCAACCCCGCGAAACCAACCCGTCATTCATGAAACAAAGTATCCGCAACAAGCTCGAACAACTTGCCTTTCGCCGGGAAGAACTCGATGGCGTGCTCGCCAGCGAGGACGCCACGGCGAACATGGACCAGTACCGCAAACTGACGCGGGAGCATGCCGAAATCGGCCCGGTGGTCCAACTCTGGCAGGATTACCTCCGGGCGGAAGCTGATGAGCACACCGCCCGCGAGATGCTGGCCGATGCGGAGATGCGGGAGCTGGCCGCAAGCGAGATTGAAGACGCGCAGGCAGCACAGGTTCGCGTCGAAAACGAGCTACAGGTTGCGTTGCTGCCCAAGGACCCCAACGACGAGCGCAACCTCTTCCTGGAAATCCGCGCCGGCACGGGCGGGGACGAAGCCGCCTTGTTCGCGGGCGACCTGCTGCGGGTCTATACCCGCTACGCCGAACGGCGCGGCTGGCGTGTGGAAATCGCCTCCGCGAGCGAATCCGACCTGGGCGGCTACAAGGAAGTGATCTGCAAGATCATCGGCTCTGGCGCCTATTCGCGCCTCAAGTTTGAGTCCGGCGGGCATCGTGTGCAGCGCGTCCCCGTCACCGAAACACAGGGGCGCATCCACACCTCGGCCTGTACAGTGGCCGTGATGCCCGAGGCCGACGAGGTGGGCGAGGTCGACATCAACCCGGCCGACCTGCGCATCGACACCTTCCGTGCCAGCGGCGCGGGTGGCCAGCACATCAACAAGACCGACTCGGCGGTGCGCATCACCCACATCCCGACCGGCATCGTGGTGGAATGTCAGGACGACCGCTCGCAACACCGTAACAAGGCCCAGGCACTCTCGGTGCTGGCCGCCCGTATCAAAGACGGCCAGTTGCGCGAAGCGCAGGCCAAGGAAGCGGCTACCCGGCGCAGCCTGATCGGCAGCGGCGACCGCTCCGAACGCATCCGGACCTATAACTTTCCGCAGGGCCGGATCACCGACCATCGCATCAACATGACCCTGTACAAGCTGGATGCGGCGATGGACGGCGACATTGATGAACTGATCGATGCTCTAATTGCGGAACACCAGACTGAACTGCTGGCGCAACTGACCGGCGAAGACTGATTGATTACGTAAGGCTACATTCGTTGACCCACAAGGACCTCTTCATGAAGAAAACCCTAAGCCTGGCCGCCGCAGCCCTTCTGATGGCCGTTACCCAAGGTGCTAGCGCTGCTGCCCAGAGCGCCCCGGCTGCATCTGCCTCCGCCCCTGCTGCGGCTGCCAATGGCACCGTTGCCAAGGTCAATGGCGCAGTGATTCCCGCCGCCATGGCTGATGTGCTGATCAAAGAACAGACCGCCCAAGGCGCACCTGCTAACGATCAACTGCGCGCCCAAGTCCGCCAGCACCTGATCCAGCGTGAAGTGCTGCTGCAGGAAGCCCGCAAGAGCGGTACCGACAAAGACCCCGCCGTGCGCCTGCACATGGCCTATGCGGCGGACAACCAACTCGTCGGCGCCTATCTCCAGGCCTGGAGCAAGAAGCATCCGGTCACCGATGTGCAGCTCAAAGCTGAGTACGACAAGCAGGTCAAGCAGATGGGCGACACCGAATACAGCGTGCGCCACATCCTGGTCGACAAGGAAGAAGACGCCAAGGCCCTCATCACCAAGCTGCAAGGTGGCGCCAAGTTTGCCGATCTGGCCAAGGCCTCCTCGAAAGACCCCGGCAGCAAGGAAAACGGCGGCGATCTGGGCTGGGCCCGCCCGGCCACCTATGTGCCGGAATTTGCCAAGGCCGTCAGCTCGCTCGCCAAGGGCAAGTACACCACCACCCCGGTCAAGACCCAATACGGCTACCACGTGATCCTGCTGGAAAACACCCGCAAGGCCAACAACCCGAAGTTCGAGCAGGTCAAGCCGCAAATGCAACAGCAGATGCAGCAACAGGCCATGCAAAAGTACATCGACGAACTGGTCAGCAAGGCCAAGGTCGAGTGAGTCTGCCTGCACTACCCTCCACGCTGGGCGAGGCACTTGACCTCGCCCGTGGGCGCATCGATCGCATCGATGCGCGGGTACTGCTGCGCGAAGCGGCAGGGGTGAACACCACCACCCTTGCCGCCTACCCTGAGCGCAGCTTATCGCTAGACGCCGCCCACCTCTACGTGGATTGGCTCCAGCGCCGCGAGCAAGGTGAGCCCGTCGCCTACCTCACCGGAGAACGCGAATTCTTTGGCCGCCTCTTCCGGGTCAATCCGGCAACGCTGATTCCGCGCCCGGAAACCGAATTGCTGGTCGAACTGGCCATCGCCGCCGTGGAAGACTTCGCCACCCCCAGCCTGCTCGATCTGGGCACCGGCAGCGGCATCATCGCTATCAGCATCGCCCTGGAGCGGCCCGAGGCACAGGTTACCGCCATTGATTTCTCCCCCGGCGCCATCGAAGTCGCCGCCACCAATGCCCTGGCCCAAGGCGCCAAGGTACGCTGCCTGCTGGGCAGCTGGTATCAGCCCGTGGAAGATGAACGCTTCCACTGCATCGTCAGCAATCCGCCCTACATCGCCGAGCACGACCCCCACCTTGCCCAAGGGGACCTGCGCTTCGAACCCATCAGCGCGCTGGCCTCCGGCGCCAACGGCCTGGACGACATCCGCCAGATCATCGCCAAAGCCGGGCAACATCTGCTCCCCGGCGGTTCCCTACTGCTCGAACACGGCTACGACCAAGCCGCCGCCGTCAGGGAACTGCTCGAAGCCCAAGGCTTTGTCGCCGTGCACTCCTGGGAAGACCTTTCTGGCATCGAACGCGTCAGCGGCGGCCGCATGCCCGGCTAAAGCACATCCTGCATATTTATACGTCATTTTTTTGGTGGGGCGGGATCAGGCAACCTGTCTGGCCGTTTTCCCCAAGCGCCCCTACAAAATCAAATAATGCCAAACGATTTCACGCCAACCTGCTGCGGCCAGATATGTGCGGCACCAGCTCAAGCGGATGATACCAACCTTGTGAACAGGTACGCTGACGCTCAAATCCGGGTTGAACACACGGCTTGGCGCCACTGTAGAACATAGCCCCCTTGGGGTCTGCGGATATTTCCGATAAAATCGCTCAGGTATTTATAAGTTACATGCGTCCGGGTGCACGATCATCTGGGCCGACAACCCCAGGAGTTCCATGATGAGTGTTCAAGACCGTATCCGCGAAACCGTTACCAGCAACCCGGTTGTGCTGTTCATGAAAGGCACGCCGACCTTCCCGCAGTGTGGCTTTTCTTCCACCGCCGCGCATATCCTCAAGCTGTGTGGGGTGAGCAAGTACGCTTCGGTCAATGTGCTGGAAGATGATGAGATCCGCCAGGGGATCAAGGAGTACGCCAATTGGCCGACGATCCCCCAGCTCTATATCAAGGGCGAATTTGTGGGCGGCTGTGACATCATTAAGGAGATGTACCAGTCTGGCGAGTTGCAAAAGCTGCTTGAAGGCATCGCAGCCTGAACCAGACGGTGCCGGTAGGCACCTGGAAAAACGGCTCATGAAGAATTTCATGAGCCGTTTTTTGCGTTGGTCGGGCGGGCCTTACTTGGCCTGGGCCACCAGATAGTCGACTGCAGACTTGATTTCTGCGTCTGACAGGGTGGTGCCGCCCCGTGCTGGCATAGCGTTCTTGCCATTGAGCGCGCTGGTGTAGAGCACATCCTTGCCTTGCGCGATACGCGGCCCCCAGGCGGCCTTGTCGCCAATCTTGGGGGAGCCGTTGGCCCCTGTGCCGTGGCAGGCGGAGCAGACCGTCTTGACGATTTCGTCCCCCGTCTTGGGCTTGGCATCTGCCGTACTGGCCGCCGGTGCGCTGGCAGCAAACTCCACCCGCCCCACGGGCTGGATCAGTTCGGCGGTTTTTTCTTCGTCCAGCTTCTCCTTGCCACAGGCGACCAGCGCAAGTGCTGCGCAGGCTGCGGCACAAACCAGGGAGAGGCGCGTATATTTGTTCATGTCAGGCACCTTGGAAATTTTCTCTGCGGAAGCAGCGATTATAACGAGCTATCTGCCCTCGTGCATGGACACCCGCCTTCACGTGCAGTATCATCCAGCTCCCGCAATGTTAAGCGCTATTCTTGCCTTGGAGAAGACAAGCGTGGCGGTTGCGGTAGAATCACTGGCATTATCCCACGCATCCGTAGCTCAGCTGGATAGAGTACTGCCCTCCGAAGGCAGGGGTCGCGCGTTCGAATCGCGCCGGGTGCACCATTTCTTCAGGCTCTGGCCTGCGCCCCTACATTCCCTGGCTTGAAGCGGGGGATGCGGAAGCCCCCTCCCCCTGTTTGTGCATTGCTCCAAGTACTTAAAAGCTGTAACAAAATGGAGTGCAACGGTTCTGGCTAGGCGTGCCGACGCAGACCGTACAGGTAGTACGGCAAGGTAGCGCAACAACGCCAGAACCATTTTGTTACAGCTTCTTACTCGCGGTAGCCCTTTTCGCTGGCACTGTGGATAATCCAGATGAGGTTGCCGCCGGTGAAATTCCCCAGCGATCCCCCTGCAAAAACCAAACGCCCCATGCCTTTGTAGACCATCTCGTAGCGATAGCGGTCGCTGCCGAAGTAGAAGGGAATCCAGGCTTTGCCGGTGACATAGGCGCCGGAATCGGTAGGCTGGCCTGCCAGATCAGTCACCTGCTTCATCGACATGCCAATCTGGAGCTTGGCGAATTTGCTTTTTGGCGCGGGAATGCCGGTGATCTCACCTTCCCAGTCGCCCAGCCCCTTGACCTTGCGCCCGTGGCCAGATTCCACCTTGCTGGCCTCAATCACCTCGCCCTTCTCATTCATGCCGGGTGGGATTTTGCTTTGCGCTGCGGCCGCAGGCTTTGCTTCGGAAGACCCGCTGTTGCTGCCACCCTGGGTGGTGGCACACCCTGCCAGCATCACGCTTGCCGCCAACACGCATGCCAGACTGAGCTTTGACTTTGAGTTCATTTTCGCATCCCCGCTTGTGGACAAGTGCAAGCTTGGATTTTACATGCATAGATGTGACAAGCCTTGTTGGCATCTTGAATTCTTGCCGGCCGTGCAAGGCTCTGCCCTTCTGGCCCAGCCTGCCGGAGCGGTGCCATTTGTCGGCCAGTGCTGAGGCAGCATACGAACGGCAGCGGTAATCTCGGCCCGATTGCGCACAATGACGCCAAAATCAACGGAGATTAGATCATGTGGCAAAAATACGGGGTTATCGGGCTACTGCTGGGGATTCTGGTGGCGTGTGGAGGCGGGGGGAGTGGCGGCAGTGCTGACAGTAGCGCAGCCAGCACCACTGCGTCCAGCTCGGGGACAGGCTCAAGTTCCAGTTCAGGCTCTGGTTCGAGTTCGAGTTCGAGTTCGAGTTCGAGTTCGAGTTCGAGTTCGAGTTCGAGTTCGAGTTCGAGTTCGAGCAGCAGTGGTGGCACGAGTAGCTGCACGGCGACAAGTTTCATGGGCAAAAATCTGCTGCTGGTCGGCGCCCAGATGGAGGACGCCACGGCCAGCGCCGCTCCTTTCGATGTGCGCTACCGCTATCTGGCCGGTGGCATCCGCCCAGCTGGCACATGCAGCACCTCATGTTCTTCCTCTTGCTCAAACTGGTGGGGGTGCTGGCAGGACATGAGCAAGGCCCCTGGTCAATATGTGCTCAGCCATATTCAAAATTCCACCAGCATGACCTGGCAGGGCAGCGCCCGGGCGCAGATTCCGGCCATTACCTATTACGAATTGCTGAATAGTTCCAAACTGGCCGAAGGCACTGCGGAGGTAGCTGCAATCAACGATGCCACCTTCCTCGCCCGCTACCTGGATGACTGGCGCTTCCTGCTCCAGACCATTGGCAACAACAAGGCACTGCTGCATATCGAGCCGGATTTCTGGGGCTATGTGCGAAGCCTCAATAGCGACCCGCACAAGGTGCCCGCCAAGGTGACGACCGCCAACCCCACCGATTGTGCAGGTCAGGAAAACAGTGCCAGTGGCTTTGCAAAATGCATGATCGCCATGACGCGCAAATATGCCCCGAACGCCAGCGTGGGCCTGCACGCCTCGCCCTGGAATTACACCGTCAGCGGTGACGGGGCCGCAATCGGTACATTCCTGACCGCCCTGGGCGCAGGCGATGGCGATTTCGTGGTGACGGACCCCTCTGATCGTGATGCCGGTTACTACGAATCCCTCAATCGCAACACGTGGTGGGACGATACTGCCGCCGCCAACTATCTGGCCTGGAGCAAGACGATCTCCGACACGGTGGGCAAGCCCACGGTGATGTGGCAGATTCCGCTGGGCAACATGGCGCAGAACAACACCACCAACCACTGGAAAGACAACCGTGTGGATTACCTCTTCGCCCACCTGCCCCAGGTGGCCAAGGCGAAGGTGGTGGCTTTGCTGTTTGGCGCCGGGGAAGGCCAGCAAACCACGCCGGAATCGGACGGTGGCAATCTGATTGCCAAGACCCAAAGCAATTGGCAGGCGGGCGGAACCCCGCTGTGCCAATAGACAAACGGGGCCAGTTGGTTATACCCTAATGGCCCCGTTTGTTTATGTGCGATACCTGATTATGCGCCGAACATGATGCGGCCTTCCACCAGGGTATAACGCACCACGCCGGGCAGTTCCAGGCCAAGGAACGGGGTGTTCTTGCCCAGGCTCTTGAGCGCTTCACGGGAGACCTTGAACCAGCCTTCGGGGTCGAACACGCACACATCGGCACGGGCACCGGGGCTCAGATGCCCGCCCTTGGTGATGCCCATGATCGCGGCGGAATCAGCCGTGACACGTGCCAGCGCCTTGAGCAGCGGGAGCTTTTCTTCCTGCGCCCACTTGAGGGTGAGCGGCAGCAGCAGTTCCAGCCCGGTAACGCCGGTTTCGGCTTCGGCAAACGGCATCTGCTTGCCATCGTCATCCACCGGAGTATGGTCTGAGCATACGGCATTGATGCGCCCATCGGCCAGTGCTGCACGCAGCGCTGCGCGATCGCTCTGGCTGCGCAACGGTGGAACCACATGGCATTGCGGGTTGAAGTAGCCGATATCGTGATCGCATAGATGCAGATGATGGGCAGCCACATCACAGGTTACGTCCAGCCCCTTGGCACGCGCACGTTCGATACATTCGATGGCGGCGGCAGAAGAGATACGCGTCAGGTGCAACTTGACGCCGGTCAGCCGGGCCAGACTGAGGTAGGTTTCCAGCGCGACCGTTTCGGCTTCCACCGGAATGCCCGCCAAGCCCATGCGGGAGGCGACTTCGCCATCGTGAGCCACACCACCCTTGGAGAGGAAGGGGTCAATGGGTTGCAGCCAGACGCGGAACCCAAAGGTTGCGGCGTACTGCATGGCGCGCATCAGCACCTGGGTATCCACAATCGGCGTATTGACTTGCGAGAAGGCCACGCAACCGGCTTCCACCAGTTCGGCCATCTCGGTGATGCGCTTGCCTTCGAGCTTGAAGCTCAGCGCGCCAACTGGATAGACGTGGGCACAGTTCATGTTCTTGGCGCGGAAGCACAGCATTTCCACCAGACCCGGTTCATCCAGCACCGGGTCGGTGTCCGGCGGGCAGGCGAGGCTGGTAACGCCACCGGCCATCGCGGCCTGCATTTCGGATTCCAGCGTAGCGCGGTATTCAAAGCCGGGCTCACGCAGGCGGGCGGAGAGGTCCACGAGACCAGGCATCACCACCATGCCTTTGGCATCCACCGTGCGGTCTGCCACAAAACCATCTGGCACATCCCCAACGGCGAGGATCTTGCCCTCGGCAATATACAGGTCACGTTGCGCGTCGATGTGGTTGACCGGGTCAATCAAGCGGCCATTTGCAATCCTGATTTTCATCGTCTGTCTATCCTCACTGGCCCGCCAACATGCTCATCACCGCCATGCGCACGGCGATCCCGAATGTGACCTGCGGCAGGATGACGGCATGCTTGCCGTCGGCCACCGCAGAGTCGATTTCCACGCCCCGGTTCATCGGCCCTGGGTGCAGGACGATGGCATCGGGCTTGGCAAGTTCAAGCTTTTCTTGCGTGAGGCCGTAACACTTGAAGTATTCCTGGCTGGAGGGCAGCAATGCGCCTTGCATACGTTCGTTCTGCAGGCGCAGCATCATCACCACATCCACGCCCTTGAGGCCTTCGCGCATGTCATGATAGACATGCACGCCCATGCGTTCGACATTAGTGGGCAGAAGCGTTTTGGGGGCAATCACGCGGATCTCCGGCACGCCGAGTGTGGCCAGCGCGGCAATCTCGCTGCGGGCTACGCGCGAATGCAGCACGTCACCCACAATCGCCACGGTAAGCTGGGAGAAATCCTTCTTGTAGTGGCGAATGGTGTACATGTCCAGTAGCCCCTGCGTGGGGTGGGCATGGCGGCCATCACCGGCGTTGACCACGCTGATATGCTCACGGCCTGTATTGCGCAGGTGGTCGGCGATCAGGTAGGGCGCACCGCTGGTGGCGTGGCGCACCACAAACATGTCGGCCCCCATCGCGCAGAGATTGTCGATGGTGTCGAGCAGCGTCTCACCCTTGTTGGTGGAGCTGGTGGCCACGTTCAGGTTGATCACATCCGCCGACAGGCGCTTGGCGGCAATCTCAAAAGTAGTGCGGGTGCGCGTACTGTTTTCGAAGAAGACGTTGAACACGCTCTTGCCGCGCAGCAGCGGCAGCTTCTTCACCTCGCGCTCGGCCACTTCGGTAAAAGGCTCGGCAATGTCCAGAATCTGTTTGAGGATGGCCGCAGGCAGGCCGTCCAGGGTGAGCAGATGTTGCAGCTCGCCCTTGCGATTGAGTTGCGGATTATGCATTCTCGACCCCCAGGGAAAAGTGGCCTTGTTCATCACGCGTCAGACGCAGATGCACATCATCGGCGAGCGGTTCTGCCAAGGTATGGGCGCAGAAGCGCGCGGCAATGGGCAACTGCCGCCCGCCACGGTCGACCAGCACTGCCAGATCAACGCGTGCAGGGCGCCCGTAGTCGAACAGCTCGTTCAATGCTGCACGGGTGGTGCGGCCACTGTAGAGCACGTCGTCGACCAAAATCACATCGCGCCCGGCGATATCAACCGGGATGTGCGACTTGCGCGATTTGTGCAGGCCGCGCGAGGCGTAGTCGTCCCTGTAGAACGCAGCATCCAGCGTGCCCAGCGGGGTGGTCACGCCCAGCTTCTGGTGCAGGTACTCAGCCACCCAGGCACCACCGCTGTGGATGCCAATGAAGACAGTATCGGGTTTGAGGTGGGGGCGGATCAGCTCTACGAGCTGATCACGCAGCAGGTTTGCATCGGGCAGATTCATGTGTCAGTACCCATATCGAGAAAACTTTGCAGGATTCGCTGCGCGGCGAGCGCATCGAGATGTTGCTTGCGCTCGCGCCAGCCCATATTAAGCTCGCGCAGCATGGATTCAGCTTCGGCGGAACTGAGACGCTCATCCACCAATGAGACCGGCAGGCCAAAGCGGCCGTTGAGCTGGTTGGCAAAGCGGCGGCAGCGCGCCGTCATCTCCGTCTCGGTTCCATCCAGCGCACAGGGCAAGCCGACCACGAGGCGCTGGGGCGTCCATTCGGCGATCAGCTTGGCGATTTCACCAAAACGCTGGGCATTGGCTTCACCACGGACCACGCTCAAGGGCTGGGCCAGCCCGCTCTCGGTCTCGCCCACGGCCACACCGATGCGTGCGAGGCCGAAATCAAAGCCCATCAGCGTAGCCATGCCTTATGCGTGCCCCGCGATGTTCGATAGATTGGCGAAGTCGATCCCCAGGAGCCGCATGGCGGCCTCGAAGCGCTCTTCGGCAGGCACTTCAAAAATGATGCGCGGGTCGGCAGGCACGCTCAACCAGGCGTTCTGCGCCAACTCATCCTCCAGTTGCCCGGCGCTCCAGCCGGAGTAACCCAGGGAGATCAATAGGTCTTCAGGTTGCCCTTCGGCACTCAGGGCCAGCAGGATGTCCTTGGAACTGGTTAGCGCCACATCACCGCCCACGCGCAGGCTGGATTGCCACTCACCACTCGGGCGGTGGAGCACAAAACCCCGGTCGGTCTGCACCGGGCCGCCGAAATACACCGGACGGGTACCCAGATCAGCCCGCTCAAAGGGGATCTCCACCCGCTCGAACAAGTCCTTGATGGTCAGATCAATGGGGCGGTTGATGATCACCCCCAGCGCACCATCCTCACCATGTTCGGCCACAAAGGCCACCGTGCGGGAAAAATTGGGGTCCGCCATGGCGGGCATGGCAATCAGGAAGTGATTGGTCAGGTTCATATTTTGCACAGGGGTATTTTAAGGCCTTTTTGCCCGCGCAGCAGTGCATACTTCGGTCTGTTTATCTGCGGCGCCACGCCTGTTGCCTGAATAGAGGCTTTCCCCATGATTCCTGCTGCCCTTGTCTGGTTCCGACGCGATCTGCGCAACTTTGACCACGCGGCCCTGCGCCATGCCCTGGCACAGGCCAGGACCGTGTTCTGTGCCTTTGTGCTGGATCGTGAAATCCTTGATGCCCTGCCCTCGCGCTGCGACCGCCGGGTGGAATTCATCCTCGCCAGTCTGGCCGAACTCGATGCAGCCTTACGGGCACAAGGAGGCGGGTTGATCGTGCGCCATGGCGAGGCGCGGGCGGAAATCCCCCGGCTGGCGCAGGAACTGGGCATTGCCACCGTCTATGCCAACCATGACTATGAGCCCCAGGCACGTGCACGCGATGAAGACGTGGCCCGGACGCTGGACAGCACGGGAGTCGGCTTTGTGAGCTTCAAAGACCAGGTGATCTTTGAGCGCTCGGAGATTCTGACCCAGGCCGGGCACCCTTATGCGGTGTTCACGCCTTACAAGAACGCATGGCTGCGGCGCGTGGGCAGCAACGATCTGGCCAGTCTGGACTGCCAGCCCTACACCGGCCAACTGGCCTGCCCCCCACAGGCGCAGGGCGTCCCCACGTTGGCAAATATCGGCTTTACCCCCAGCAACCTAGCCCAGCTGGCGCTGCCAACCGGCATGCAGGGCGGGCAGAAGCTGCTGGAGAGCTTCCTGCCCCATCTGCTGGCGTATCACGAGGCCCGGGATTTTCCCGCCAAACGCGGGGTGTCCTACCTCTCTACGCATCTGCGCTTTGGCACCGTATCGATCCGCCAACTTGCGCGCATCGCGTGGGAGCAGCGTGGCAACCTGGGCGCGGATACCTGGCTCAATGAACTGATCTGGCGTGAGTTTTACATGCAGATCCTGTGGCATCGCCCGGATGTGGTCGAGCACGATTTCCGCCCCGAATACACCGCCTTGCGCTGGGAAAGCGGCCCTGCCACGGATGCCCACTTTGCGGCCTGGTGCGAGGGGCGCACCGGTTATCCGCTGGTGGATGCCGCCATGCGCCAACTGGCACAGACCGGCTATATGCACAACCGGCTGCGCATGCTCACCGCAAGCTTCTTGACCAAGGATCTGGGCATAGACTGGCGGCGGGGGGAGCGCTTTTTTGCCCAGCACCTGAACGACTTTGATCTGGCCGCCAACAATGGGGGCTGGCAATGGTCGGCTTCCACCGGCTGCGACGCGCAGCCGTGGTTCCGTATCTTCAACCCCATCACGCAGTCAAAGAAATTCGACCCCCAGGGCGCCTTCATCCGGCACTATGTGCCGGAACTGGCCCGCCTGCCCGACGCCAGTATCCATGCGCCGTGGCTGACCCCGGCCAATGTGCTGGCAAGCGCCGGTTGTGTGATCGGGCAGAACTATCCGGCCCCGGTTGTGGATCACGCCCAGGCGAGGGCGCAGACCCTGCAACGCTTTGAGCGCCTGCATGGTAACAGTTTGTAATTATTGTCTTCATTCCATGAACTTAGGCGTTAATTGCATTATCTAATCGACGCTTTCTCTACAGGAGATCCACCATGAACAAGAAACTCATCTGCGCACTACTGGCTCTGGGTGCTGTGGCCAGCATGTCAGTACCGGCCCAGGCTGCGGATTTCCAGGATTACGCCCGCGTGTTGCGCGTGACTCCGCGCACTCAACAGGTCAACCAGCCACAAGAGGTTTGCCACAACGAAATCCAGCGTGTCGAACGTCGGGAAGAAAGCCATGCAGGCGCCCTGGTGGGCGGCGTGGCAGGTGCCTTGTTGGGCAGCCGCTTTGGCCGTGGCCAGGGCAGAACGGCTGCAGCCGCTGCAGGCGCGATCACGGGTGCCATTGTGGGCGACAACATTGGCGACAGAAACGAAGGTACCCAGGTGGAAGAGCGCCCGGTGCGCCGCTGCGAGGTGCAGGACAACTGGGTGACCCGCACGGATGGCTACCAGGTCGACTACGAATATCGTGGGCACCAGTATTCCACGGTAACACCGTATGAACCGGGGGACCGCCTGCAAGTGCGCGTCTCGGTCGTTCCGGCACAGTAAGCCAGCTCCCTTCCGGCAAAGCAGTCCATTCGGGGTGCTTTGCTTGGAGCGGACTTGTACCACTGGGCAGCAGCGATCTCGGATACGCGGTCTATTCTCAGGTTGCCAGCATACGGCTGGCAGGCCTTGCAGTCTTACCCTGGCATTGCGGTAGAGGACTGAATCGTCCACTTTGGTGTATTGAGCGCTCCGCATAGCCCCATGTCATGGAATCCCCTGCCCAAACTGATTCGATGTTACTGCCCGACGGCAAGCCCACCATCCTGATTGTGGATGATTCGGCTGGCATCATCGCGCTCCTGCAATCGGTGTTGTCCCCGCAGTACAAGGTGATGGCGGCGTTGGATGCAGAGGTGGGGTTACGACTGGTCAACAGCCCGCCTGTGCCAGACCTGATCCTGCTCGATGTGGTCATGCCGGGCATTGATGGCTTCGAGATGTGTCGCCGCATCAAGCAGTCTGCCCACACCCACGACATCCCGGTGATCTTTCTGACCTCGCGCTCCAGCCCCGAGGACGAGGAGCGGGGCTTTGACATCGGCGCGGTCGACTACATCGCCAAACCCATCAGCATTCCACTGGTACTGGCGCGGATACGCAACCACCTCAAGCTCAAGGCAGTCGCCACTTTTCTGCGCGACAAGAATGCCTTTCTGGAGGCCGAGGTACAACGCCGCACCCGCGACCTGCAAGCCATTCAGGATGTCACCATCATGGTGCTCGCTTCCCTGGCGGAAACGCGGGACGTGGACACTGGCAACCACATCCGCCGCACCCAGCTCTATGTAAAGGCGCTGGCCCAAAAGCTGGCCACCCAGCCCCGCTTTGCGGACCTGCTGGATGAGCACACCATCGAGTTGATCTGCAAATCGGCCCCGCTGCATGATATTGGCAAGGTGGGCATCCCCGACGCAGTATTACGCAAACAGACGCAGTTGCGCCCGGATGAGTTCGAGGTGATGAAAACCCACACCCGCCTGGGGCGCGATGCTATAGAGCACGCGGAACTCAAGCTCGGACACGAAGTCCCTTTCCTGCGCTATGCCAAAGAAATAGCCTTCTGCCATCAGGAAAAATGGGACGGCAGCGGTTATCCACAGGGTCTGAAAGGGGAAGAGATCCCCTTGTGCGCCCGCCTGATGGCGGTGGCCGATGTGTATGATGCACTGATCAGCCACCGGGTCTACAAGGAACCACTCTCCCACGATGAAGCGGTACGCCTGATCGTGGAGGGACGTGACAGCCATTTCGACCCCACCATCGTGGATGCCTTCGTATTGATCGCCGACTCCTTCCGGGCCATTTCCCGTGCCTATGCCGACGACGGCGAGCGAGATTCCGCCAATGCCCTTTCAGAAGCAAGGCTTGTGAGTCGACGCGCCGCCCGGCATACTCTGGCCAATGGCACGCACGATACCAATCCTCCCCCGTGAGGTCGCCCAACTCGGGCACAACCCTCAGCTCACTGCACCACTTCCGCTGGCGCTCTATATCCATTTCCCCTGGTGTGTGCGCAAATGCCCCTATTGCGATTTCAACTCGCACGCCGTCAAGGAAGACGGTATCCCGGAGGCCACGTATGTCCAGGCCCTGCTGGCCGATCTGCAGCATGCGCTCCCCAAGATATGGGGGCGACGCCTGAGTTCCGTCTTCATTGGTGGCGGCACTCCCAGCCTGCTCTCGCCTGAAGGGCTGGATGCCCTGCTGACTGGCGTGCGCAACCTGCTGCCCCCGCTGCCAGGTGCAGAGATCACCCTGGAAGCCAACCCCGGTACCATTGATACCGCACGCTTCGCGGCCTACCGCGCGGCAGGCATCACCCGCGTGTCGATTGGCGTGCAAAGCCTAAATGACGAACACCTGACACGTATCGGGCGCATCCATGGCCGTACCGAAGCACTCCAGGCCATTGAGGCTGCCGCCCGCCATTTTGAGACCTGGAACGTGGACCTGATGTACGCCCTGCCTGACCAGACCTTGGCGCAAGCACGTGAAGACCTGGAAACGGTACTGGGCTTTGCACCTCCGCACCTGTCGTGCTACCACCTCACCTTGGAGCCCAACACCCAGTTCTACCACGAGCCACCGCTTTCGCTGCCCGACGATGACGCCTCGGCCGACATGCAGGACATGATCGAAGCCTGCCTTCACTCCGCCGGATACGAGCATTACGAGACTTCTGCTTTCGCCCGCCCAGGGCACCGCTGCCGCCATAATCTGAACTACTGGCAGTTTGGCGACTATCTAGGCATTGGCGCGGGAGCACACGGCAAACTCTCCGATCACAGTGGCATCCACCGCGAAACCCGTCACCGCCACCCCAAGCTCTATCTGGAAGAGGCGGCCAAGGGCCAGTTTGTGCACACCCAGCAGACCGTGGAAGCGCATGAATTGCCGTTTGAATTCATGATGAATGCCATGCGCCTGCTCGAAGGTGTGCCTGCGAGCCTGTTCCGCGAACGCACCGGGCTGGCCATTGATGTGATCGAACCCCAATTGCTGGCCGCCCGCCAGCGTGGCTTACTCAACGTAGATGGCGGGCAACTGCAACCTACCGAACGTGGCCGCCGTTTCCTGAATGATTTGCTGGAGCTTTTCCTTGCCCACTGAACACCCCGCCTGCCCGGCCACCAGCCGCGATTACCGCCCCACCGATGGCGCCACCCTCTACCCGCTCTGGCTGGCCCGCCAGGATACCCCTGGCATGGACGAGGGCAGCTTTTGCGCAGCACTCGCCAAAGCCTGGGTACGTGTGGCCTGCCTGGCCGATGGCCAAGTCGTGGGCTTTGCCGCCATCGAGATGCCCGGCCAGATCACCCAGTTGATCACGGCCAAGGATTTTGAGCGCCAGGGCATTGCCAGCCTGTTGCTGGAAGATCTCGATTTTCTCGCCGGCGCGATGGGGGCGCGGCACATCAGCGTCAATCCACTGCCCGCAGCAGAAGGCTTCTTCATGCGTCGTGGTTTTGTGGCCAAACCCGGCACAAACCCCAGCCTGCGCATGGAAAAGGCCGTGCCACCCCTCCGATAGATTCTGCATACAGCGAGCATACCGTGGCTTTTATCGCATGCCAGTTCTTCTCTGAAACGCTGGATCTTTCATGCTCCATGCATGTCATCCTACCGCAGGCCCTACGCAAGAATGGTGGCACGCCAGGTCGCCCCCCGAAAGACTACCCCACCCTGTATCTGCTGCACGGTTTGTCGGATGACCATACGATCTGGACACGTCGCACGTCCATCGAACGTTATGTGGAAAACATGAATCTTGCGGTGGTGATGCCTGCGGTGGGGCGCAGCTTCTATACCGATATTCCAAATAACTTGGCATATGGCCGCTTCATTGCCGATGAGCTACCCACCATTGCACGCAGCCTGTTCCCATTGTCCAGCGCCAGGGAAGACAATTTTGTGGCAGGTCTGTCGATGGGCGGCTACGGTGCCTTCAAACTCGCACTGACCTACCCGGAACGCTTCGCCGCAGCGGCCAGCCTGTCTGGCGCAGTCGACATGCTGCACCGGGCCATCGAGGAAGAAGCGGATCCCTCAGGCGAGCTGCGCCATATCTTCGGCCCGGCCAAAGGTATGGCCGCCAAGGGAGATGATCTGTTCACCCTGGCGGACACCTTTGCCGACCGGCTCGATGCCTGCCCGAGACTCTTCCAGTGCTGTGGCACCGAGGATTTCCTCATTGAGGACAATGAACGCTTTGCCGCCCATGCCCAGGCACTCGGGCTGCCGCTGCACTACACCACCAGCCCTGGCATCCATGATTGGGCGTATTGGGACACGGAAATCCGCAAGGTGCTGGGCTGGCTGCCTTTACGCAGGCCGTCTGCAATGTGAAGAGCAGCGCATGAACCCCGATTACGGCCTCGCCGTAAGGTTATGAACAGGTTCTCAGGTACGCGCTTTGCCAAGATGATGGGCCAGGGCATCAAACCAATATTTCTCATCGGGCGCCAAAAGATAGAGGCAGTACAGCCGCAAGGCTTCCCGATCAACGACTTCGCCCGTGTCGAGCAGGCGCTTTTTCTCGTCCTGAATCCTGCAATACCAGCCACGACGTTCCGCCGGAGGGCATTGCAGAAAACGCCCGTAAAGTCCGCGCAACGCATCGAGCGGCTCGCCAAATTGGTCGACCAAACACGCGTCCGACACAAGCGGCCTTATTGAGCGGCCGTGTTCTGAATGTGCGCCACCCGTTTGAAAGTGGAACCCGAACGAGGGAACCACGAAAAGCGATGGCCGCCGATAAAACATGACCCCAACGCCCCCGAGAACTAGACCCAGTGCAATCAGCAGCGAAACATGCGCAATGTCCGACACCCTGGCTCCCAAGATTTGTTAAAAACTGAAAGGTAAAATAAATAAAATCTTCGCAAAGAACAAGGCTTAAATCATTGAATTCACATGCAAACGTTAAATAAGTAACAGAAATAGCCCCTTTTTGGTTTGTTGGCGTCAGCAGCAGGGCCAGTACCCACAGTGTTTATTGCGCAATCGCTCCAGGCAGACCTTTCGGTCATATGCACGATACCCAAAAGAGAGATGACGCAGGACGCCTTTGTCTTACCCCAAACGGAAAAGTCCTTCTTGCATAGCAATATCTGATGCTGATCCGGCTATCGAAATCCTGCGGCGAGATAATGCCTAAAGCCTGTCGACAGGCCGAAAAAAAGCCCTCCGTCTGCACGGAGGGCTTTCGCATCTGGCGCTTGGCAAAGAGGCGATCAGGCCTTCTTGGCGTCTGCCTGGATGGCAGTCAGCGCAATGGTGAAGACGATGTCATCAACCAGCGCGCCGCGCGAGAGGTCATTGACCGGCTTGCGCAGGCCTTGCAGCATCGGGCCGACGGAAACCACTTTGGCGCTACGCTGCACAGCCTTGTAAGTGGTGTTGCCGGTATTCAAATCAGGGAACACGAACACCGTGGCCTGCCCGGCCACTTGCGAACCCGGCGCCTTTTGACGGGCCACATCCACGACCGAAGCCGCATCGTATTGCAGCGGGCCGTCGATGAGCAGCCCGGTATTCTTGGCTTGGGCCAGTTCGGTGGCTTGACGCACCTTGTCCACATCGGCGCCTGTGCCGGAGGAGCCGGTCGAGTAGCTGATCATGGCAACCTTCGGGTCGATGCCGAAAGCCTTGGCAGAATCCGCACTTTGCAGGGCGATTTCGGCCAGTTCGGTGGCGTTCGGGTCCGGGTTGATGGCGCAGTCACCATACACCAGCACCTGATCCGGCATCAGCATAAAGAACACTGAGGACACAATCGAGGAACCCGGTGCAGTCTTGATCAGTTGCAGCGCGGGGCGCACGGTGCTGGCGGTGGTATGCACAGCGCCAGAGACCAGACCATCCACTGTATTTTGCGCCAGCATCATGGTGCCCAACACCACGGTGTCGGTGAGTTGCTCACGGGCTTGGCCGGGCGTCATGCCCTTGCTCTTGCGCAATTCGACCATCGGCGCCACGTATTCTTCACGCACGTCATCCGGATCGATGATTTCCAGGCTCGCCGGCAAGGTGACGCCTTGGGCGGCGGCCACGGTTTCGATGGCGGAACGCTTGCCCAGCAGCACGCAATGGGCGATACCCTTTTCTTCACAGATCACAGCAGCGCGGATGGTACGCGGCTCATCGCCTTCGGGCAGCACGATGCGCTTGTTGGCGGCACGGGCCTTCTGGATGAGCTGGTAGCGGAACGCAGGTGGCGACATGCGGGTGGAGGTGGGGATCTTCACGCAAGCCAACAAGGCTTCGGCGGAGAGTTGCTCGGCTGCGGCATCCAGCACCAGATTCATGCGCTCGTAGTCATCGGCGGCCACAGCTTGGGAGACGCGGCTGATGTTGGCTGCAGTCACGAAGCTGTCGGTATCCACACGCAGGATCGGCAGACCGGAATCGAAGGCATGCGAGGCCAGGTCCCAGATGCGCGGGTCGATAGAAGTGGAGTGGGTCAGCAGCAGGCCAGCCAGTTGGATGCCCTTGGAAGCTGCCAGCGCGGTGGCGAGCATCACATCATCACGGTCGCCAGAGCTGACCACCAGCGAGCAGGGGTTCAAGCGGCCGATCACTTCGGTCACGGAACGGCCGGTCACCACGGTTTCCAGCACACGGCGGCTGGCGATTTCGCCTTCCACCACGATCTCGGCCTTGAGGTGGCGAGCCACGTCCAGGGTACGCGGGGCGAGCAGCACGGGGTTATTGCGAATCACGCCCCACAAGGGCAGCTCACCCAGGGAAGCCTTAGCACCTTCTTCGCTGAATTCGGCCGGCGCCTTGTTGAAGATCGCGCCAGCAATGTTGCAGCCCGCGCCCCGGAACTGGGAAGCCGTCAGCTTGACTTCACCTGCCGGGTTTTCTTCCTGGGCGCTGGTCACCAGCACCATTTCAGCCTGCAGGCTGCGGGCGATGTCGGCATTCAGGCGGGTGGTGAAGGAGTAGCTGGCATCGGTATGCAGACCTTCGATCACCAGTACATCAGCGTCCTTGGCGGCGGTCATGCAGACGCTGACGATGTCTTCGAGCAGCTCGTCAATCTCGCCAGCCGAAATCCGCGAAACCACCTGGTTCATCGACAGGGCATTCGGACAATTGATCTGACAGATTTCACGGGCAAAGTGGATGGAGCGTTCGTTGGCGGTATCGTCCTGGGCAACGGGCTTGGCAAAGCCGACGCGCAGGCCCTGGCGCTGCAGCGCACGCACAACACCAAGGGCAACGGAGGTCAGACCAACGTTCTGACGGGTAGGAGCAAGGAAGAAGGTTTGCATGATGATCGTCTTCTGACACAAAGATTAAGGCAGGCGACTCGGGAATCCTGCGAGCGGTAGCTGTCAGGACACAAGATGCTAGGGGGTAACCCTAATACAGGCCGCTATTGTCGCAGAGACTTGTGCGAAAAGACACGGCATAAATCAAGTGTTGCACGCTTATGTCTGACTCGTTTGCTGCATAGCAAAAATAAGTGGGCGCAGTATACCCATTGCGTTCAGTTCTTTGCCAGCAAGCGATTTACTGGCTGCATTGAGCCATTTAATGCGCCGCAGAACTATATCTATCGGCCTAAGCCCAAAGAAGCGCGGCGCGAACCCTGTTTCCGGGCAAGATGCCCACCCACCACGGCTGCGGCAAAAGCCGAGGCAATCAAACCTTGATGCACACCCAGGTGTCGCACAAAGGCAACACTTGCAGTAATGCTTTTACATCACCGCCCGTTGCATCACGACCACACCCCATATCAACGCCCGACCTGATTACGGTAGGTGGTAAGTAAAATACTGGTCTCGGTCGACTGGATGCTGCGGATCAGGCGGATGCGCTCCAGAATGCTGGAGAGTTCATTGAGGTTCTCGGCCCGGATCTCCGCCAGCAGATCCCAGCGCCCATTGGTGTCATGCAAGGCCGCCACCCCCGGCTCCCCCAGCAGGGCGGCGATCACCGAGCGGGTTTCGTTGCCCGCAATCACGATGCTCATCCATGCCCGGATATTGTTGGGCTGGGAATCTGGGCGCAACTGCACCGTATAGCCCACGATGATGCCCTCTTTTTCCAGCTTGGCAATGCGGTTGGTCACCGTGCCACGGGAGACCTTGAGGCGATGAGACAGTGTTGCCACGCTCATCCGTGCGTTGCTGCGCAAAAGGCTGATCAACTGCTGGTCCAGGGCATCCATGGTGTCACTTTGCGAGGTCGACTCGCGCATTTTGCTAGGTTTAACTGCAAAATAGCACATTTCTTGCCATTTTGATTGGCATTGAATTAGTGGAAGATGATCTGCATTGCAATCATCCACCCACCAAAGGTGCCCTTCATGAAAACGAGCAAGCGCGTATCTTCCCGCTTCATCAGCGCCGAGCGTGCCGCCGAAATGATTGGCGAAAAAGGCCTCGCCCATTGTCTGCGCAGCATCGCTACCTATATTGAGCAGGATTTCTGCCGCTGGCAGGATTTCGACAAGAGCGCACGCGTCGCCAACCACTCGCAGGACGGCGTGATCGAGCTGATGCCGATCTCCGACGAGGTTTCCTACTCCTTCAAATACGTCAACGGCCACCCCAAAAACCATCGCTACAACCTGCCCACGGTGATGGCTTTCGGCGTGCTCGCCGACGTGGATACGGGTGTGCCCACCCTAATCAGCGAACTGACCCTGACCACCGCGCTGCGTACCGCTGCCATGTCGGCAGTGGCCGCCCGCGCACTCGCCCGGCCAGACAGCCGCCGCATGGCACTGATCGGCAACGGCGCGCAAAGCGAATTCCAGGCACTGGCCTTCCACCATCTGCTTGGTATACAGGAATTCCACCTCTTCGACACCGACCCGGCCGCCACCGCCAAGCTGATGCACAACCTCAGCCAACAAGGCATCGTGGCCAAACGCTTTGCCAGCACCCGTGAAGCAGTATGCGGTTGTGATATCGTCACCACGGTGACGGCAGACAAGACCAATGCCACCATCCTGAGCCCGGACATGATTGAGCCCGGCATGCACCTGAACGCTGTAGGTGGCGACTGCCCCGGCAAGACCGAACTGCACCGTGGCGTGCTGGAGATGGGCCGCGTGTTTGTGGAATACGAACCACAAACACGTGCCGAAGGTGAAATCCAGCAGATGCCAGCGGAATTTGCAGTCACCGAACTTTGGCAGGTGCTGACCTCACACCGCGAGGGGCGCCGCGATGCCTCGGAAGTCACCGTGTTCGATTCCGTAGGCTTTGCGCTGGAAGACTTCTCGGCACTGCGCTTCATGGATGATCTGGCCTGCGAACTGGGGGCAGAGGAGCGCATCTCCTTGATCCCCGAGTTGCCCAACCCCAAGAACCTGTTTGGCTTCCTGCTCGATCACCCGGCCCAGGCCAAACCCCAGGCAAACACACGCACAAGTGCCTGCGTAGCATAGTTTCAATTTTGGAGGATATCCACATGGTATGGAAGGGAGTCAGATAAGCGATGCGTCCAGTCAGCATTATTGGTGTGCCGACCGATGTCGGAGCCAGCGTGATCGGTGCCCGCATGGGCCCGGAAGCTTTACGTGTAGCAGGCATCGCCCAGGCGGTTGCGCGCTACGGTTGTCAGGTGCAGGACTGCGGCGACGTGCGTGGCCCGGCCAACCCGGTAGCAGAAGCCATCAACGGCTTTCGCCATCTCGATGAGGTGGTGGCCTGGAATCACGCTGTCTATCAAGCGGTTTATGAACAACTCAACAGGGGCCGCCTGCCATTGATGATGGGCGGCGACCATAGCTTGGCCATCGGTTCAATCAGCGCAGTAGCACGCCATTGTCGTGAGCAAGGCAAAAAACTGCGTGTACTCTGGTTTGATGCCCATGCCGATTTCAACACTTCGGCCATCACCCCCAGCGGCAATATCCACGGCATGCCTGTTGCATGTCTGTGCGGCCACGGCCCTCGGGCACTGGTCGAGATGAGTGGCAGCACCCCCGCCATCCGCCCGGCCCAGGTACGCCAGATCGGCATCCGCAGTGTGGATGAAGGGGAAAAGCGCTTCCTGCGTGATGAAGGTGTGCCCGTTTTCGACATGCGCTGCATTGATGAAATCGGCATGCGCCACACGCTGGAGCTAGCACTGGAAGGCATCGACGCGAACACCCATCTGCATGTGAGCCTGGACGTCGACTTCCTCGACCCCAATATCGCGCCAGGTGTAGGCACCGCCGTGCGAGGTGGCCCGAACTACCGTGAAGCTCAGTTATGCATGGAGATGATCGCGGATACGGGTTATCTGGCCTCACTCGATCTGGTGGAACTCAACCCTGCGCTGGACACCCGCAATATGACTGCTGAATTGGCTGTCGACCTCATAGAGAGCCTGTTTGGCAAGAGCACCCTGCTGACCCGGCGTGATCCGGATTCCCCGCACGCAGCAAGGCGTGAAGCCCATGAAGCGCTGCAAAGGATAGCGGAACTCGAAACCGACCCAGCCTGATGGCATAGTGAATAACAAAAAATGGGGAACGGATTACCCGTTCCCCATCCATCTGCTTACTTGACGGCAGCTTCCAGCAGGAGCTTGTCTGGCGCCTGCGCGTAATGCGCAAAATGCATCGAGAACTGCGCACGGCCTGAACTCATGGCACGCAGATGCCCAATGTAACCAAACATCTCGTGCAAAGGCACATCCGCTTCGATCACGGAGCCATTGTTACGCTGCTCCTGTGCCCGAACACTGCCCCGGCGGCGGTTGAGGTCGCCAATGCAGTCGCCCATATGCTCGGTGGGTGTCACCACCTCTACCGCCATGATCGGCTCCAGCAACAGCGCGCGCCCTTCCTGCATAGCCTGCTTGAAGGCAGCCCCTGCGGCCAGCTCGAAAGCCAGCGTGGAGGAATCGCGCTCGTGGTGGCTACCATCCAGCAAAGTCACTTTCAGGTCGACACACGGGAAGCCCGCCAAGGGCCCCGCCTTGGCCGCATTGCGCACGCCGGCTTCAACCCCCGGAATGAACTCACGCGGAATGGCGCCGCCCACGATCTTGCTCTCAAAAACCAGGCCTTCACCACGCGGCAGTGGCGCCACTTCAAGCTTGACTTCAGCATACTGGCCGGGGCCGCCGCTTTGCTTGCGATGCATGTACTCAACAGTCGCCACACGCGACAAGGTCTCACGGAAAGCCACCTGGGGCTTGCCGGTCTGTACCTCGACAGCATATACCGAGCGCAGCTTTTCCAGCGCCACCTCCAGTTGCAGCTCTCCCATGCCAGACAGGATCATCTGGCCGGATTCCTCATCCATGCGCAGGTGCAGGCTGGGGTCTTCACGCAGCATTGTCTGCAAGGCGTGGGCCAGATTCTGCTGGTCGGCAGAGCGTTTGGGCTCAATGGCGATGTCAATCACCGGCTCGGGCACCACGATCTGTTCGAGCACAACGGGATGATTCGACGCACACAGCGTATGCCCGGTCCTCACTTCCTTCAAGCCCGCCACCGCCACAATGTCGCCCGCCTGGGCAGACGGCACATCCTGCTTCTTGTCTGCATGCACTTGATATACATGGGCAATCCGCTCCTTCTGCCCGGTGGTTGCGTTCAAAACCTGCGTGCCTGCCTCGACATGCCCACGGTATACCCGCAGGAAGGTCAGCGTTCCATGGTCGTCACGGTTAACCTTGAAGGCCAGGGCGGCAAACGGAGCCGTAACATCCGATGGCAGATCGGTATGCGCCTCTTCTGGCGCAGGCAGATAGGCCACCACTGCATCAAGCACCGCTTGCACGCCTTTGTTCTTGAAGGCCGAACCACAGAGCACCGGCACGAAAGACCCCGCCAGCGTGCCTTTGCGCAGACATGCTTTCAGCATTTCCTCATCCGGCTCACGCCCTTCAAGGTAGGTCAGCATGGCATCTTCGTTCTGGTCTACCACCTGTTCCACGAGGCGGCTGCGCCATGTACGGGCCAGAGCCTGCAGCTCGGCAGGCACTGGCAGCTCTTCGTGCGCGACATCAGCGTCATCTGAGTGCCAGACGTAGGCCACGTTGCGCAGCAGGTCAACCATGCCGCAAAAGCCGGATTCACTGCCGATGGGCAACTGAGTGACCACAGGGGTCACGCCCAGGCGCTCGCGGATCATGTCGACAGTACGCCAGTAATCAGCACCGATACGGTCCATCTTATTTACAAAGCATATCCTTGGCACATGGTATTTGTCGGCCAGCCGCCAGTTGGTTTCGGTCTGCGGTTCAACACCAGCCACGGCGTCGAACACCACCACGGCGCCGTCGAGCACGCGCAGCGAGCGGTTCACTTCGATGTTGAAATCGATGTGGCCGGGGGTGTCGATCACGTTAATCTGGTAGTCGTGCCAGAACACCGTGGTGGCCGCGCTGTTGATCGTGATGCCGCGTTTGCGTTCCTGCGGATCGTAGTCCATGACAGCGTTATGGTCATGCACTTCACCCATGCGATGGCTTTTGCCGGTGAAATAGAGGATGCGTTCGGTGGTTGTCGTTTTGCCAGCGTCGACGTGGGCGATGATGCCGATATTGCGTAGTTTTCTTGTCATGATGAATCCTGTCCTGCTCTACCCGGAGAGCATGGCTGTATGAAAGGTCTGGCACTGACCTTTCGGGTACAGCCCGAATCAGGTCAGTCCGCGTCTTGCATGGGCCACCGGATATGCCATCCGGTAGCCGATGTAAGGCCAGGAGACGAGCGCAAGCACCCCGAATCCCGGCGGACAACAATTGACGCGATCAGTTTGTCGTAGGTGCGCATGGCAAGATCCAAAAACAAAAACCCCCGGGGGCAACTGCCAACCGGGGGTTTTACGGAAGGCAGCAGGCCTTCCTCCAATGCGAAGAAAGGCTATGAAATACCGGCGAAAATCGTCCGATCACCCGATGCAAGGCGCGCGAAGGCCGCCGCGTGAGCGGTACCTGCGTGATTTGCGTGGATGAATGTTTTCATGTTGGTTCTCAAAATTCGAAAGACATAAGTGTCAGTAAGTGGATTGTAGCCAGCTATTTTGGAAACTACAACTGTTTAATCCTGACAATGGGCTTTCATTCGCGTACGTCTGTTATGCCGCCAGCTTTTTCTGTGCCGCAGTGGCCGCTTCGCGCACCCGACGGGCTTCGTCGAGCAGGAACTTCTGGTAGTCGTCCAGATCACCCTCAAAGGGCTCGACCCCGCCATTGCTGACCAGCCAGAATTCGTCGCACACCGCACGCAGCAAGGCGCGGTCGTGGCTCACCAGCATCACCGTGCCTTCAAACTCGTTGAGCGCCATGCCCAGTGCTTCGCGGGTCGCCAGATCAAGGTGGTTGGTCGGCTCATCGAGCAGCAGGAGGTTCGGGCGTTGCCACACGATCATGCACAGTACAAGGCGGGCCTTCTCGCCCCCGCTCATGGTGCCCACAGGCTGCTTGACCATGTCGCCGCTGAAATTGAAGGTCCCCAGGAAGGTACGCAGGGATTGCTCTGTGCCGCTCTGCCCGGGCGCGCGCATATTGGCGGGAGTGGCCTTGGCAAGGTGGATCATGTGTTCCAGGGGGGTATCCTGCGGCTGCAGCACGTCCAGTTCCTGCTGGGCGAAGTAGCCGATGTTCAGGCCCTTGCCCTCGCTGATCTCACCGCTGATGGATTCGAGCGCGTGAGCCACGGTTTTGACCAGGGTCGATTTGCCCTGCCCGTTGGCACCCAGGATGCCGATGCGCTGCCCGGCCAGCACCGAGCGATTGATGTTGCGCACAATCACCGTGGGGGGCGTGCCTGCCGGGGCATCCGGCAAGGGGGGATAGCCGAAGCTGGCGTCGAGCATCGAGAGCATCGGGTTGGGAACGTTGAGCGGCTCCTTGAATTCGAAATTGAATTCCGCATCCGCCAGCACCGGGGCAATCTTCTCCATGCGTTCGAGCGCCTTGACCCGGCTCTGCGCCTGCTTGGCCTTGCTGGCCTTGGCCTTGAAACGGTCGATGAACTTCTGCAGGTGGGCGATCTTGTCGGCCTGCTTGGCCATCGCGGCGGTTTGCAGCGCCATCTGCTCGGCGCGCATGTCTTCAAACTTGCTGTAGTTGCCGCCGTAGCGCACGAGCTTGGCGTTATCCACATGCACAGTGACCTGGGTGACGGCATCCAGAAATTCCCGGTCGTGGCTGATCACCACCATGGTGCCTGCGTAGCGCTTGAGCCAGGCTTCGAGCCAGACCAAGGCATCCAAGTCCAAGTGGTTGGTGGGTTCGTCGAGCAGCAAGAGGTCGGAGGGGCACATCAACGCCCGCGCCAGTTGCAGGCGCATCCGCCAGCCGCCGGAGAAGCTGTTGACCGGGTTGTTCAGCTCGGCGCTGGAGAACCCCAGCCCCAGGATCAGCGCCTGTGCGCGGGCGGGCGCATCGTGCGCGCCTGCGTCGTGCAGGGCCATGTAGGCGTGGGCCATGCGCATGCCGTCGTCGCTGGCTTCGGCGGCGGCCACTTCGGCCTGGGCGGCAAGCAGCACGGTATCGCCTTCGATCACAAAGTCGGTGGCGCTTTGCTCGGTCTCGGGCATGTCCTGCGCCACCTGGGCCATCTGCCATTGCGGGGGGATCGAGAATTCGCCGCTGTCTTCGTGCAGGTTGCCATTGAGCAGGCCGAAGAAGGAGGACTTGCCGGCACCATTGCGGCCGACCAAGCCCACTTTTTCACCGGGGGCAAAGGTGACAGACGCGCTGTCGAGGACAACCTTGACGCCGCGACGCAGCGTGACATTTTTTACGAAAATCATGGGAAGGGACTTCAGCGGCAACTTCAAAGAGGATAAGCATGATAGCCGCCCGCGCATGACAAACCTAATCAATGCTTCTATGGCGCTATTTGCACACCCCTCTGGCGGGCCTCACGGCGTAAAAAAGTAGCGCACCATGTGGAAGAACATCGGGGCGGAGAAGCACACCGAATCCAGGCGGTCGAGCATGCCGCCGTGCCCTTCGATCATGTGGCCCCAATCCTTAACGCCCCGGTCGCGCTTGATGGCGGACATCACCAGCCCGCCTGCAAAGCCCATCAGCGTGATCACCAAAGCCATGCCCGCAGCCTGTAGCGGGGTAAAGGGCGTGATCCACCACAGCCCGGCCCCAAGCCCGGTGGCACTGGCAATGCCGCCGATGAACCCCGCCACGGTTTTCGATGGCGACAGGTTCGGGGCGATCTTGCGCCGCCCGTAAAGTTTGCCCCAGATGTATTGCAGCACGTCGCTGGACTGCACGACCAAAATCAGGAACACCACCAGCAGCAGGTTGCGCTCGGCGTAGCCGGGGATATCCAGCAGCAGGAGTGCCGGCACATGGGAGATGGCGTACACGCAGATCATCAGCCCCCATTGGGTTTGCGCGGTGCGCTCCAGGAAGCGGGTGGTGTCATGCCCCAGGCATGCCAGACAGGGCATGAGCAGGAACGCATAGACCGGGACAAAGATCGCAAACATGGCGTACCAGCCCTGCCACACGAACAGATACTGGATGGGCAGGAAGATGAAGAAGCACGCCAGCAGCGCCAGATGGTCACCGCGCCGGGTGTGGGTCAGCGTAATGAATTCCCGCAAGGCGAAGAAGGACACCAGCGCAAACAACACCACCACCCCGGTGTGCCCGCCGAGCAAGGCCACCCCCATCACCGCCACCATCACCCACCACGCGTTCACACGTGCGTTAAGGTTGGCGACCACGCCATTGTCGCGCCCCAGCCGCCAGCGCAGAATCAGGCCGATCAGGCTGGCCAGCACCAGCACTGCGCCGATGCCCATGAACAGATGCAAGGTCGTCTCGCGCACGGCGGCGGGTACGTGGGCAGAGAAATCAGGCAAGTGGGCGATCAGTTTCATGGTCGGGTTCGTTGTTGGTGGGCCACGGGTCATTCATTCGGTTTGGTGTGTAACGCGCTGCTCTCAGCGCTTGGGCAGGATATCCACAATCGCCTGCCGCGCCCGCGCAAGGTAATCCGCCTTGCTCTCTTCAGCCCCCAGCACAATGGGGGCGCCAAAGCTGAGTACACAAACCAGGGGCACGGGCAGCAATTCCCCCTTGGGCATCACGCGGTTGAGGTTTTCCATGGCCACCGGCACGAATTCCACTTGAGGATTACTCTGCGCGAGGTGGTACAACCCCGCCTTGAAGGGCTGGATCTCGCCATCCAGCGAGCGCGTGCCTTCGGGGAAAATGATCAGGGAATCCCCTGCGTCAAGTGCCTCCTGCAGGGGCTGCAAGGGATTGTGGTTGGGCGCGTGCTGGCCACCCCGTTCGATCAGCACACCACGAAACACACGCTGGATGATGTAACGCCGCAGGCAGGTGGCATTCCAATAATCTGCACCGGCTACCGGGCGCGTTTTGTAGCGCAGGCGCGGTGGCAACATCGCCCAGAGGAGCAGGAAATCCAGGTGGCTTGAGTGGTTGGCAAAGTACAGGCGCTGGCACACTTCCGGCTTGCAACCCAACCAATTGGCATAAGCACCGGTCAGCAACCGGGCCAGTGCGATCAGAAAAATACCCACCAATCTATCAAGCATACAGGGTGCCCATACCAATCAGTACAAAAATAAGCTGGCCGCATACTACAGTAGCCAGACGATACACCAACGTTCTGGAGGCACATGCCCGCTGCACCAGATCGCGTGGATCGGCCTTCTGGCGCAAACCCAACTGGCACAGTGCCGCATCAAAATCCGCCAGGGTATCGGCCGCGTCTGTGTATTGCGCAATCAGCTCGAAAGCCGCTACATCAAACCGGATTCGCAACACATACCATGCCAATGGCAAGCCGCTCATCAAGGCCAACGCGAACAGGATGCCCGCGCATCGCAAGCCATGCAATGCGGCGAACAATGCCCCCGCCACCGCAGCCGCACACATCAGCCAGCCCAGAATCTGCAATGGGCGGGCACTTTGCAGGAAAGCGGCGGTGAGCGCAGCAAGATGCCGGGAGGGGGAGGTTGGCTCGGTCATGATGACACCAGGGTAGCCAGAGTGCGCAGCGTTTCCGGCTTCAACACCACCTGCGGACGAACCCGTCTGATCTGCAACACGGCATTCTCCACGGAGTATCCACGATAGCGGATCAGCCATGCCGCCACGCTGGCCGCGCTCCGCGAAAACCCCAGTGCACAGCACACCCACACGGCCCCCTGCTGCCGGGCCTGCTCGATTGCCTCTGCCGCAGATTCAAGCATGATGCCGCTGGGTGGTACCAGATCCAGCATGGGCAGATTACGCTGTACCGGTGGGCGCACCCGCAGTGGCAGCTCGGCGCACAAATCCAGCACGGTGATGATATTGTGGCTACTCATGCTCTTCGCATCAGGCTGGCGCCCCAGGAACACACCGTCGAGTACCTCCACACCACAGGGCAGATGCCGCGTCCAGAACCAGACGTTCAAGCGTGCCCCCAGCAGATAGGGGCCAAAAACCATCCAGCTGCGCCAAGGCAGGCTCGCCCCCTGTTTGCCAAAATGCGAGCCTTGGCCGAAGAGGTAGATACAGGCCACCGCCGCCAGCGCACTCGCCAGCCATAACACCAACCAGACCGAAGCCTGTGGAAAAAGTGCGTAAGCAGCCCCTGCACAGACCACAGCTCCCAACAGGTAGAACGTCGCGCAACGCACGCGCACGTCATTGAATGAGTGAGCCTGCCAGCGCCATTGGGCACCCGACTCCGGCACCAGCAGCAGGCACAGGGCCCCCGCCCAGAAGCCAGTGAGCAGATCAATGAAATGATGCTGGTATGTGGTCAGCACAGACATGGCGATCAGTGCAAACCAGCCATGCAGCAGCCAGCGCGTGGCATACCGACCAAGCACATCCGCATAAAACCTCCACAGCACCACCAGCAAGCAGATGTGGAGCGAAGGGGCCTGGTTATAGGGCAGATCAAAACCTGTGAGTGCATCAAAGAGCGCGCCAGACCAGCCCTGGGTGACTGGCCGCGTGAAGGAGAAATGCAGCGGCCAGAGCAGGAAACCCGTGATGCATATCACCTGGGCTGCAAACAGGCGCCGCACGAGGCGGAAAAGCTCTTCCTTGCTGCGTGCGGTGAACAATGCAATGCCGTACAGGAAATCGATCGACCAGTAAGGCAGGATCGTCCAGGGCAGAAAGGGGATGACATGCTCCCAGCCAAATACATACACCCCCACGTCACTGCGCCGGGCGGTAAAGTGGTTGGCTGCACCGTAGCTGCTGAAGAACAACACCCCGAGGATTGCACCCCACAGCAAGGCCCAGCGCCATGGGCGCCGGGTTTGCGTCGGGCTGGCGCCTTGTGCCTCAGGCTGCATTGCGTTGCGCAATCGATACCGTGAAGATGCCCCACTCGTCTGCGAGTGTGTAGAGCTTGGTAAAGCCGGCTGTCGCTACCAGTTGATCCATCTCGGCCTGCACGCGGCGGCGCATGATCCACGGCTTGCCATCGCGGTGGCTGGAGAGCACACGGGCAATGAATTCCAACTGTGGATGCCAGGGCTGGCCGGTGTAGATGATGTATCCGCCCGGCTCCATGACATCAGCAATCCCAGCCAGGGATTCCTTCAGCATACTGTTATCAGGGAACAGTTCATACAGCCCGGAGACGACGCTGATCGTCGGGCGTGGGCTCAGGTTGCTCAGTGAGGCACGGCTGAAGGCATCCCCTTGCACAAAGCGGGTAATGGACTGCAAGCCCTTCTCAGTGATCAGCTTGTTGCCCTTCTCTACGTTCAGATCGCTGAAATCCCGCAGCAGCACCGAGTCCGGTTTCTGCGGCAGCTTTTCGATGCCTTCAAGAATATAGCGACCATGCCCGGCGGCAATATCCAGCACGTGCACAGGGCGTGCCTCGCCCCGCAGGCGGCCAATGGCATCCTGCAGGATCTTTTCGACATGCAGTTTGCGTTGGCGGATGCCACGCCAGCCGATGGCATCCAAGTAATTGCGGTCGATCAGCTTGCCCACAAAACTGCATCCGCGTGCAGCGTTGCGATACACGTAATCCAGGGTGCTGCCGGAATCGAAGCCGGTTTCGAACCCCAGCCGCACGCCTTCGGACAAACGCCCGCCCGTGCTCATCCCGAAGCGGGTCAGCGCAAAGCTCCAGCGCTTGGGGCACCACCAGGGCAGAAGCTGGCTGAGCTTCTGGTATTCGGCATAGGTATAACCATACTGATGGGCGTTGAGCAGGTCGGGCACCACCGGCTTTGCCTCAAAGCGGGCGAGCAGGAATGCGCGCAACTTGGTGATCGCCAGATGCCGATCCTTTTCGCCCAGCGTGTCATGATAAAAGCCATCGAGTACATGCTTCTCCTTCACGGTACTGCCCAGGCGCTCGAAGAAATCATGTTGCGGTTTGTGATGCACCACCCAGTCTGCCCCTGAAATCAGAAGTTGTGTGGGGACATGTATGGCACCGGCATCCTGCACCACGCGCTCTGCCGCTTCGTACAATGCAACCAGGATGTTGACCGAGATGGGGCGGGCAATCAGCGGATCGGCCTTGAATGAGGCGATACGTTGCGGGTCATGCGTGAGGTAATTGGCCTTGACATAGGAATTGACGAAGAAGTTGCCCACCAGCGATTGCAACATCTTCAGGCCCGGGCGGGCAAACGGCACGTAGAGCTTGACCTTGAACGCGGGCGAAGCCAGTGACATGCAGCGTATTGCGGGGGCATAGTCATGCACCCACGCGCTGACCAATACAGCGCCCACACTCTGGGCAATCACCCCAACCTCGCTCAGGGGCAGCGCGTGCTGTTCTGCGGCAAAGCGCACAAACTCATCCACGTCACGCACAAGGCGCCCAAAACTTGGGGCATATCCACGTGGCCCGGGTGTGCGCCCATTGCCGCGTGCGTCCCAGGCATAAAAAGCAAAATCCGGCAGGTCCAGTTCATCAACCACATGCGCCATCCGGCCGGAATGTTCGTGACCACGGTGGAACATGACAATCACGCCACGGGGTTTTTCTCCCTGTGCAGGCCAGTGACGGAAGAAAAGCGGCTCACCATCGCTGGCAGTGAAAGTACTTTCGATAACTTGACGGCTCATGCTTTCTCCAAAGGAAGGCAACAGATGCTGCACTACATGACAAAGTACTTGGCAAGCACTTTCATTCACATCTTGGTCTGTGCCTCACGCAGACCTTCCCGTATCCGGCGAATGATGGTCAGCGCGCATAAGACACTCATGACGGGGAAGACGACAAACGCCCATTGCTGCGTGGGCAGCCCCAGGCCAACCCACAGTGCGAGCGCGCCCGTGGCAAAAGCGCGGTCGCTCTTGCCAAAGGGGCCGTCATAACGGCGGGATGCCCCGACCATGAGGCCCAGCACGCCAGTCATTTCGACAATGACGGAGCATAGAATGAATACCCAGACCCACAAGGGCGCGAAAAACGCCAAGTAGGCAAAGGGTAGATACAGGCAGGCATCCGAGATGACATCTGTGAGTTCATTCAGATAGGCGCCCAGTGCGGACTTCTGCCCGAATTCGCGCGCCAGCATGCCATCGATGGCATTGAGTGCCATCCGCAAAAACATCCACAGTGGAATCAGCAGAAACCCGGCCGGGGCAGGATGGGCCGCAAGGTACAGGCCCAGGGCCACAGAGATCAGGCAGGCCACGAGCGTGACTTGGTTTGCCGTCACCTTGGCCGCATACAAGGCGCGCACCAATGGCCGCAGCAGAGACTGAAATTTCGGTTTCAGGGCATAAATGCTCATGGTGTGGATATCTTAAAATGTGTGAGGGCATGCCGATACACATTCTCGCATATCCCGGCTCATGCAGCGTGCCGAAGTATCCACGGAGAGTAAGTTCGCCGATACACGGACCCAATCCCGTGCATCGGCGGATTTCACCAGCTCAATCGATCAACCGCTGTTGCGCAAACCGGCAGCCACCCCGTTGATGGTCAGCAGCACAGCACGGCGGGCAAGGTCTTGCGCCTCGGGCGTCTGCGAAGCATCGCGGTAGCGGTGCAGCAACTCGACCTGTACGTGGTTGAGCGGATTGAGGTAGGGCAGACGGTTGCGCACCGAGCGTTGCAGCAAGGGGTTTTCGTCCAGCAGTTCCTTTTGCCCGGTAATGGCCAGCAGGTAGGTGATGGTGCACTTCCATTCGGCCTTCAGGCGCGGGAAGATTGCTGCACGCAGGATTTCATCCTTGACAAGTTCGGCGTGGCGGGCGGCAATGCCGATGTCACTCTTGGCGAGCACCATATCCATATTGGCCATGACGGTGGCAAAGAACGGCCATTCCTTGTACATATGGGTGAGCAGATCCATGCCGGCATCCCCGTGCCGGGTGATGTACTCGCTGACAGCCGTGCCAAAACCATACCATCCCGGTAGCATAAGGCGGCATTGCGCCCAGGAGAATACCCAGGGAATGGCGCGCAGGTCTTCAATCGAGGTGCTCTTCTTGCGCGAGGCGGGACGCGAGCCGATGTTCAGGTTGGCGATCTCGGATATGACGGTGGATTCCCAGAAATAGCGCTCGAACCCGTCCGTTTCATAGACCAGGGCACGATATGCCTGGAAGGCGCTCTCGGACAGCTCATCCATCGCATCCAGGTATTCGGGGCGCGGAGCGGCTTCCGGGTGGGCCAGCAGGGTGGCCTCCAGGGTTGCGGCGGCAAGCACCTCGAGGTTGCGGTGGCCGACCTCGGGGTTGGAATACTTGGAGGCGATCACCTCGCCCTGCTCGGTCAAGCGGATCTGCCCTTGCACGGCACCGCCCGGCTGGGCCAGGATGGCCTGATAGCTGGGGCCGCCGCCACGGCCGACCGACCCCCCGCGCCCGTGGAACAGGCGCAGGCGGACAGCATGCTTGCGGAATATTTCAACGAGCTGGATCTCGGCCTTGTACAACTCCCAGCCGGAGGTGAGAAAGCCGCCGTCCTTGTTGGAATCCGAATAGCCCAGCATCACTTCCTGCGCCTGAGTCCGGCTGGGCAGGAGGCGGCTGTATTGCGCCAGGCCGAAGAGGCGATCCATGATGCCGGCGGCATTGCGCAGATCGTCAATGGTTTCAAACAAGGGGATGATGTTCACATCCAGCGCGGCTTCGGCCGGGCGCAGCAGGCCGACTTCCTTGAGCAGCACGGCCAGCTCCAACATGTCCGACACCCCATCGGTCTTGGAGATGATGGCGTTGGTGACACAGGCCTTGCCGTAGATGCGGTGGGATTCGGCCACCGTGCGCAAAATGGCCAGCTCGCCCTCGGTCTCTTCCGAGAAGAGTGCGCCGGGCGCACCCAGCGGGCGGGGGGTGGAAAGCTCCTGCAAGAGCAGCTTGATGCGGGTCTCTTCGTCCTGCTTGAGATATTGGGTTCCTGGGGCGGCATATTCCAGCAGCTCGGCCACGGTGCGTTCATGCACATCGGAATTCTGGCGGGTATCGATGGTGGCCAGATGGAAACCGAAAATGCGTACCGCATGGCGCAGATGGCGCAGGCGGCCATGTGCCACGGCGGGCGAGCAATTATTGACCAGTGACTCATGGATCATGTCCAGTTCGGCGCCCAGTTCGGCGGCAGACTCGTAGGGCGCCCAGGGGTGCACCGGGGGCTGGCTGGTCGTCGACACGCCAAGTTTCTTCGCCGTGGCGTAGAGGCGGGCATAGATGGCACGCAGGGCTAAACGATAGGGTTCATCCTCGGTATGTGCCGTGCGGGCGGGCGAACGCTTGGCCAGTTCCAGCACGGCGTCATCAACCTTGACCAGCCCGGAAGACATCGACAGGCCCGCGCCGAGGCGCGACACCTCGTTCAGATAATGGTTGATCACCGCCTGGGATTGAGCTTTGAGTGCCTGACGAAGCACGTCGGCCGTCACGAAAGGGTTGCCGTCGCGGTCGCCACCGATCCAGCTACCCATGGTCATGAAGGTCGGCAGTTCGGCGTCTTCCCAGGTCTTGCCGCGTGCGGCGAGCTGGTCTTCCAGGCGGGTATACAGACGCGGCAGTTCGTTGAGGAAGGTGTAGTCGTAGAACGACAGGCCGTTGATGACTTCGTCGGCCACCGAGAGCTTCATCGGGCGCAGCATGCGCGTCTCCCACAGCATCATGATGTTGCGACGCAGGTGGTCTTCGTTCTCGGCAAGTTCTTCCGGGGTGAGCTGCATGCGGTCACGCTCGTCAAGCAGGCGGGCGATGCGCAGCTGGTTGGTGAGGATGGCCTTGCGCTGAACTTCGGTGGGGTGGGCGGTGAGCACCGGGCAGACCATGGCCGTCTCAAAGAAAGCCTTGAGGCGGGCATCACTGATCCCGGCGGCATCGGCCAGCTCCAGGGCACGGGCCATACTGCCTTCACGCGGCGCCGAACCCGCGCACAGGTGGGCACGCGAGCGGCGGATGTGGTGCTGGTCTTCCGCTATGTTGGCCAACTGGGAGAAAAAGCTGAAGGCGCGCACCACATGCAGGGTGTCATCTGCCGACATGCCGGTGAGGATGCATTCCAGCTCGTCCAGGGCGAGCTGTTCGTCGTCCCGATGGAAACGGATCGAGGCCTGGCGGATCTGTTCGATCAGCGCATATACCGCCTCGCTTTCCTGCGCACGCACGGTGTCGCCCAGCATTCTGCCGAGCAGACGGATGTCTTCGCGTAAGGGGGTATCCTTGTCTTTATCGTTTACTTTACTCATGGCTCTCTGGTTTTTGGGGAGTGGCGGGGAATGAGAGAATATAGCAGCCCCACAGGCTTGGCGGAGCAACGTGCTAACATCCTGCCATAACCGGCTGTGTATATAAGCTGTCTGATTACAGGGGTAGAGTGGAATATGGATGTCCTGAAGTCGCCATCACGAATTGTCATCGCCACCCGTGAGAGTCGTCTTGCCTTGTGGCAGGCTGAACACGTAAAAGCCCGACTGGAAACAGTCTGGCCTGGCTGCACAGTAGAGTTACTGGGCATGACCACGCGGGGCGACCAGATCCTGGACCGCACGCTATCCAAAGTCGGCGGCAAGGGGCTGTTCGTCAAGGAACTCGAACAGGCGCTTGCCGAAGGCCGTGCAGACATCGCCGTGCATTCGATGAAGGATGTGCCTGCCGAGCTGCCCGAGGGCTTTGCCCTGATTGCCACACTGGCCCGCGAGAATCCGCAGGACGCGTTCGTTTCCAACCGCTATGCCAGCCTGGACGACATGCCGCCCGGTGCGGTGATCGGCACCTCCAGCCTGCGCCGCGAGGCGCAATTGCATGCGCAATACCCCTATCTTGGCGTGGAACCCTTGCGCGGCAACCTCGACACCCGGCTGCGCAAGCTCGACGAAGGCAAGTACGACGCAATCATCCTCGCTGCGGCCGGGCTGCGTCGCCTGGGGCTGGCTGAGCGCATCCGCGCATTGCTGCCCACCGAGGTCAGTCTGCCTGCCGCCGGGCAAGGTGCCTTGGGGATCGAGGCCTGCGCGGATCGCCCCGAGGTGGCCCAGTGGCTGGCCCCCCTGGTCGATGCCCGGACGACCCAGTGCATCACCGCCGAACGTGCCTTAACATTAGCCTTACAGGCCGGGTGCGATGTTCCCGTGGGAGCATTTTGCGAAACCCGGGCCGATGGGACGCTCTTCATGCGTGCGTTTGTTGCCTCCCCTGATGGTATGCAGATGATCCGTAGCGAGGGCAGCGCCGAACCTAGCAGCGCCCAAAAGCTGGGTGCCCAGCTGGCAGAGGAACTGCTGGCCCAGGGGGCTGACCAGATATTGCAAACACTTCGATCATGACCCAACCTCTGCTCGGTGCCTGCATCGTCATCACCCGTCCGCAAGACCAGGCTGGACAGTTGAACGCGTGGCTGGCCGAGCAAGGTGCCAGGGTTTTGGCTTTTCCCGTCACCCAGATCTCGGCCGTGGCTGACACCTCGGGCCTGCGTGCGTTACAGACGCGGCTGCAGGATTTTTCGCTGGCCTTTTTCGTCAGCGCCAATGCGGTGGAACAGTGTTTTGCGGTCATTGACCGGGCACAGTGGCCGGATACGCTCGCTGTAGCCACCGTTGGCCCGGCCACAGCGCGGGCTCTACGCGCCAAAGGTTTCTCGCGGGTCATCGTGCCCCCCAACCGCTTTGATTCCGAAGGGGTGCTGGATCTGCCGGAATTCCAGCCCCGCGCCGTCGCAGGGCGCAAGGTTTTGATCCTGCGCGGAGAAGGTGGCCGTGAGCTGCTGGGCGAAACCCTGACTGAACGCGGCGCCACGGTCGAGCAGGTGCCGTGTTACGAACGGCATTGCGCCCATCTGGATGCCAGCACCCTGACCCAGCATTCAGAAGCCCTGAGTGCCATTGTTTTTTCCAATAGCGAAGCGATCCGCCATTTCACCCAGATTCTTGGCATCCATGCGGCCAGCCTGCTGGAAAGGCTGCCGGTATTCGTTCCCCACCCCCGCATCCAGGCCCAGGCCAAGGCCAGCGGCGCCTGTCGGACGGTGCTGACCGCAGCCGGCGATGAAGGTATCTTGGCAGGCATTCTGGAACATTTGGGTACAAGCTGATTCGCTCACTGCGGCTTGCTCGGGTAAGATTGCGCCATGGAACCTCAAGTTGAATCACATCCGGTCGAACAGCCGACGCATGCGACGACCAAAAAACAGGGCCCACGCGGTGTACGTGTGACACGCCTGGGCGTTGCCGTGTTGGGCGTGGCAGTGGCTTTGCTCGCCTGGAACGGCTACCGCACTCACGAAGAACTGACGCAGTTGCGTGGCGAACTCTCGCGCCGCTTTGCCGAAGGCGATGGCGTGGCCCGTGACGCACAGGTGCTAGCGCAGAAGAACCAGGGCAATATCGACCAGCTCCAGAGCCGCCTGGGCGGTATCGATGCCAAGTTGCAGGAGTCCCAAGGCCAGTATTCCGAACTGGAATCCATGTACTTGGAATTCTCCCATGCCCGGGATGACCGCTCACTCTCCGAGATTGAACAGGCGCTGACCATCGCCTCCCAGCAATTGCAGCTGGCAGGTAACGTGCCTGCCGCGATTGCGGCACTCCAGGCGGCGGACAATCGTCTGGCGATCATGGATCAGGCGCGCGTGTTACCCTTGCGCAAACTCATCGCCCGCGATATCGACAAGCTCAAGGCGCTGCCGCTGGCCGATGTCACCAGCCTGTCGCTGAAGCTGGAAACCCTGATGGGGCGTATCGATGCCCTGCCTCTGGGTTTTGAACACCCGGTCACGGCCCCCAGGGCTTCTGCCCCGGCAGCCAGCCCTGCCCGCAGCGGCAAGAACGCCAAGGCAGGCAAGAAGGAAGCTGCACCTGCCGCCACACAATCCAACCCTGTGGTGAGCACCCCTGAGAGCCCCAACGCCTTCACCGGCTTCTTTGAAGATCTGTGGGACGACTTCCGTACCCTGATCCGCATTGAGCGCATGGATCGGCCTGACCCCGTCCTGCTGGCCCCCACCCAGGCGGCCTACCTGCGTGAAAACGTTCGTTTGCGTCTGCTCTCCGCCAGGCTGGCGCTTTTGCAGCGCGATGGCCGCATGTTTGGCGAAGATATCCGCCAGGCACGCAGCTGGCTGGAACGCTATTTCGACACCAATGCCAAGCCTGTCGCAGATCTGCTGGCCGACCTGAGGAATATGGAAAACGCCCAGCTTTCGATGGCCTTGCCATCGCTGGAAGCGACCACCTCGGCCCTGCAAAGCCTCAAGCTGAGCGGCAAGCGCTAAGAGAGCCGGTATGAAACTGATACTCTGGATTCTTGGGCTTTTCACCCTGGCTGTCGGGCTGGCCTTGTTGGCCAGCTACAACGATGCCTATGCGCTGTTCGTCTGGTCGCCGTACCGCGTGCAGATTTCCATCAACCTGTTGGCGCTGCTCACGGTTGCCGTCTTCGCCGGTCTGTATGCGCTGACCCGTGCGGTGGCTCATACGCTGGCCCTGCCTGCCGCCGTCGCGGCCTTCCGGCGGGAACGTCGGCTCACCAATGCGGCCCATGCCCTGTGCGATTCTGCCCGGCTGTTCTACGAAGGGCGCTTTGGTCAGGCCTTGCGGCAGGCCGAAAAATCCTACCCAGACGTGGCCTATCCAGGCATCGCCGCCCTGCTGGCCGCCCGGGCTGCGCATGCCATGCACAATGCCGACACCCGTAGCCGCTGGCTCAATGAAGCCAGCAAGCATGACAAGGAGTTGCGCTACGCCCGCCTGATGCTCGAAGCAGAACTCGCCACGGCAGACCGGCGCTACGAAGACGCGGCCCAGATTCTGGAAGTTTTGCGCAGCCACGGCCAGCGCCATATCGCCACGCTGCGCCTGTCCTTGCAAGTTGAGCAGGGGCGCGGGCGTTGGGATGAAGTGGCGCGGCTGGCCCGCCAGTTGCGCAAGTACAGCGCCTTGTCACCCGATCAGGCCGCCCCCTTGATCCGTCGCGCTGCGATTGAGCAGTTGCGCGAGGCGGAAGGTGACCTCCCCGGCCTGCAGCGGGTCTGGCAATCACTGCCTACCGCAGACCGGAGTGACCCAGGCTTCCTCGCCCGCGCAGTGCCCTATCTGATCGGCGCGGGGGATGAGGAACTGGCCCACACGGTGATCGAAGAAACACTCAAAGAGAACTGGGAATCCGATCTGGCTGCCTTGTATGGCCGCTGCAAATCCAAGGACTTGCGTGCCCAACTGGCGGCGGCGGAATCCTGGCTGCGTGAGCACCCGGATGACGCCAGCCTGCTCCTGACCCTGGGGCGCCTGTGCCTGCGTGGTCAGCTCTGGGGCAAGGCGCAGAGCTACTTTGAGGCTTCGCTGTCGATTGCGCCATCCCGTTCGGCCCACCTGGAACTGGCCCGGCTGGCCGAGAACCTGGAGCAGACAGAGCAGGCCAATATGCACTACAAGGAAGCCGCAGCGCTGGGGGCATGAGGCAGCAGCAACAATCCCCCAGGCAAGGGCTGCCAAGGCCCCTGCGGTGACAAGGAAAACATCGCTTTGCCCCCTGCCCCACCTCTTTGGATGTTTGACTTCTGCCCACCAAGTGCGGGATCATCGGCAGCATTCTTGATCCTGCACATTCCAAATGCCTATACCCAATCAGGACGCCAAGCCTGTTCGGCGGCTTGATCTGTCCGTCCGGTACACCTTCAAGGCGGATAAGCAACCCACGCGGGCGCAGATCCGCCAGTGGGTGCGTGCGGTTGAGCCCGGTGCCGCCCAGGTGGCGATCTGCTTTGTCGACACCGCCGAAGGGCGGGAGTTGAATGCCAACTATCGCCACAAGGATTACGCCACCAATGTGCTTTCTTTCCCTTACGAGACCGAACCGGTCCTGATGGGGGACTTGGTGCTGTGCTGGCCCGTGGTGGAGCGTGAGGCACTGGATCAGGGCAAATCGCTTGAAACCCACACCGCGCACCTCATCATCCACGGCATGCTCCACCTGCAAGGTTGGGATCACGAAACCGATGAGGAAGCCGAGCAGATGGAGGCCGAGGAACGTGAAATCATGGCGGCGCTGGGCTTGCCCGACCCCTACGCCCTGGATGGGCACTAACCGCGTGCCAAAGCCTTTGGCCGAATTCTTGCTAAATCCCTTTCATGGAACCTGACAGTAGTCGCCCCACACTCGTAGACCGTCTGATCGCCCTGCTCGGGCGTGAGCCTGAGGGGCGTGAAACCCTCATGCAGCAATTGCATACTGCGTTTGAACGACACGTGTTCGATGCCGATGCACTCTTCATCATCGAAGGGGCGCTGAACGTATCGGACATCCAGGTGCGCGATGTGATGATCCCGCGTGCCCGCATGGATGTGGTGCATCTGGATGACAAGATCGAAGATGTCATCGAATTTGCCATGCGCACCGCCCACTCCCGCTTTCCCGTGGTGGGGAACGACAAGGACGACGTGCTGGGCATCCTGCTGGCCAAGGATTTGCTGCGTGCCGTGGGCAAAACACAATTCCAACTCCGCGAAGTGCTGCGCCCCGCCGTCTTCATCCCCGAGAGCAAGCGCCTGAATGTGTTGCTGCGCGAATTCCGCATCAGCCACAACCATATGGCCCTGGTGGTGGATGAGTATGGCGGCATCTCCGGCCTGATCACGATTGAGGACGTGCTGGAGCAGATCGTCGGCGATATTGAGGACGAATACGATTTCGACGAGACCGCCGGAAACATCGTGGCCGATCAGCTTGGGCGCTATCGCGTCAAGGCAGGCACCGACATCGCGTCCTTCAACGAGTCCTTTGGTTGCCAGATCGAATCCAGCGAGGTGGATACGATAGGCGGGCTGGTCATCGCCCACCTCGGCCACGTGCCTCAACGGGGCGAAAGTGTGGTGATCGACGGCCTGGGCTTCAAGGTTCTGCGGGCCGATGGCCGCCGTGTGCTGACCCTGCTGGTCGAACGCATCCCCGTAGAGGATGCCTAGACGGCAGTTCTAGCCGCGAATGTCCTGCCACAGACGCAGTCTTTCTGCGTCATCCGCGTAGATGCCCAGCCGCTCAAACAGGGTCATCGAAAAATCCACGAAGGCCCGCCCCTTGGCGGTGATGAGCTGGCGATCCGCTACCACCCTTTCCTCACGGTAATGCTTGCGGGGGAAGGGGTCGGCAATCCCGGCGCGGACAGCAGACTCTGGCGTGCAGGTGGTGGTATAGGTGTGGGTATCGAGCAGGCCGGCACGCGCCAGATAGTGGGGGCCGTTGCAGATGGCAGCGATGATCCAGCCCTTGGCATACCCCGTCTGGATCAGCTCAAGGATGCCAGGTTCAGGCGGCTGAATCGGGCCGCCGGGGATGATGAGCGCGTCCACGTCTTCAAAGGCCATCGCCCCCTGCACGGTGGCATCCGGCATGAAGCCCAGCCCGGACTCACTTCGGACCACCTCGCGGCGATACGCCACCCCCACAATCTCGCGCTGCCCGACCTGACGGAACTTATGGAAGGCCAGGGTGATCTCAAAATCGGCGAAATTGTCGTAATAGAAACACACTATCTTGCTCATGGTCGGATATTCCCGCATTTGCACACCACGCTCAAGGGGCAAAATCGCAATCCACCGACAATCGTCACATCAACTCTACAAACCTCCTATACAGTACGGGCTTCCTCCGGTTTCACCACTCAACCATGCAACGATTGCTCATTGCCCTGCTGGCCGGGGCGGCCAGTGTGTTTGCCTTTGCCCCCTTCGGCGTCTGGCCGCTGGCCTTTGTCTGTCTGGCGCTGCTGTGGTGGGCCATCGATGGCGTGTCCACGCGGCGGGCGTTTGCCACCGGCCTCGTCTGGGGCATCGGAGCGTTTTGTGCCGGAGTCGGCTGGCTGTATGTGGCCCTGCATCGCTACGGTGGCATCCCGGCCCCCATTTCGGCATTCATGCTCTTGCTGTTCTGCTCCTATCTGGCACTCTACCCCGCCCTGGCGGCCGGGCTGTATGCACGCCTGCGGCGCGACAACCTTTGGTTTGACAGCACCCTGGCCGCCGCTGGGTGGACCGCAGGGGAACTGCTGCGCGGCACCATCTTTACCGGTTTCCCCTGGCTGGCCATCGGCTACACCCAGACTTCCCCCAGCCCGCTGGCAGGCTGGGCGCCGATCTTCGGCGTGTATGGCTTGAGCTTCCTGCTCGCCGCCATGGCCGCCCTGCTGGCAATGCTGGTCAAGGTGTGGCGCACGCAAACGGCAGACCGCCTGCGTCTGCTGTGCTGGCCCGTGGTGGCATTGCTGGTTGTGCTGGTGGCCGGTGGCGGGCTGCGCTGGGTGGCCTGGACGCAGCCACAAGGCAAGCCGATTGAAGTGGCGCTGCTGCAAACCAACATTCCCCAAGACCTGAAGTGGCAGCCCGAGCAGTTGATGCAGTGGCTGAATCTGAATTACTCGATGGTGGACAAGCAGCAACAGGCGCGCCTTGTCGTACTACCGGAAACCACGCTGCCCTTGCTGATCGAGCACCTGCCCCAAGGCTATCTGGATGCCATGCGCGAATCCGTTGCCAAGCATGGCGCCGACCTCATCTTTGGCGTTTTCACCCGCGATGGCAAAAAGATCTACAACAGCGCGGCCAGCCTGGGCACCGCGCCCGAGCAGGTCTACCACAAGAGCCATCTGGTGCCGTTTGGCGAATACTCCCCGCCCATGTTCGACTGGTTCTACCAACTGGCCAGCATTCCCATGTCTGACCAGACCCGGGGCGCCAAGGATCAGGCCCCGATACAGATCGACGGGCAGCAGATTGCCATCAACATCTGCTACGAAGACGTGTTTGGCGAAGAACTCCTGCATGCCGTTCCCAAGGCGGGGCTGTTGCTGAATATGTCGAATCTGGCCTGGTATGGCGACTCCCACGCCCAGCCTCAGCATTTGCAGATGGCCCGGATGCGGGCGATGGAAACCGGGCGCCCGATGCTGCGCGCCACCAACACGGGCATGACCGCCGTGGTCGCCCCGGATGGCACCGTCACCAGCGTGTTGCCCGCATTCACCGCAGGCGCCCTGCAACAGAACGTGACCGGCTACACCGGGCTGACGCCCTATGTGCGCTGGGCCAACTGGCCGGTGATCGCATGGGTCATCGGCATGCTGGGGTTTGCATGCTTACCCAAGCGTAAAACCGCTCAGGCCACCTGACCCGCCGCAGGCGGTGGAAAAGCCTGACTGAAATTAAAAGCCCGTTGCGAAGGGCCGTTGCTGCGTAGAAAATCCAGACGCTCAGCGGCCTCAGCAACCGTCGGCACATGCGCCTGGGGCACCCACCATAATGCCGCATACGCGTCCTGCATACGTTCAAACCACTCACGGCGCCGCTTCATAATCTCCACGTGTGCAGACTTGAAGGCATACTCCTTGAGAGAAGCAACATCCTGCCACACCGATAGATTCACCAAAACCTTATCGCCAAAAGGTCTTATGGCGGTAGCATCCCCCTCTTCATCCCGGAGTCTCCAGATAAATCCGGGGAACGCCTCGGCCAGATAATTGATACGGTCAAGATTAGCCACGAAGTCGGCCATGACAGGTGATTCGAGCGAGTCTCGCATGGTGGCGATATTCAGTTGGGCAAGATGATAGGTGGTCATGTTGAAGACTCTGTTTTGATTTGTGATGATGGATCAATGCATCCATCTTCTTATCATACGTCAGCTCCCAGCAATCCTATCTGGCTGGGGACTTGCCAACAGTGTCTTTTAATTCGGCGTGCAGTGTCTCCCACCAATAGGGGTCATCCAGCGGCGCCAGGGCGGAGAGTTCCGGGTTGCCCAGTTCAAACACCCGGCGCCCGGTAATGTGGACGCCAGCCAGCACGGCTTTTTTGTAGGCCTGATAGCGGCGCTCGAATTCCCCGCTGCGGCGCAGGCGCATCAGGCCGTCTTCAATGCGGTGGGCCATCTGGCGGCCCGCCTCGGTACGCGGTACAAAAAAGTAACGCGGCATGGGGTAGTGCAACAGCAGATCTTTCTCCACCACCAACTCCGGCATGGCATCAGCATGTGCCTTCAATTCCGCACCCACCTCATTGATGCCCCGAGAGAGCAGATCAAAACGCTTGGCCGTGAGCATGCGGAAGAGGTTCTCGTAATTCTCCTGCAATTCCAGCGGAAACCCCAACTGGGCCATGATCCGCGCATCGGTCCACTGGGGCGACATGCCCTGGCGGAAGTGCTTGAGTTCATCGAGTTTATGCACCTTGCTCAAAGCCGCCTGGGATTCCTTGCGGATCATGAAGATGCGAAACCCCAGCAGCCCCTTGTCGAGTGGGATGGAGATGGGTAACAGGCGCCGTTCCAGGTCCAGGTTGGTCGCCCGGGCCACGATGTTGACGCGCCCCTTGCCGGTTTCTACCTCGGCGATGGCCCGGCTATAGTTCATCGGGGCGTCGTAGGCACTCAGGTGGTAGGGGCCGAAACGATCCTGGTTCGCCGCCAGGGCGGCATCCAACAATTCCCAATAATAGGTGTGGCGTTGGTCATCGGGGTTCTCCGGCGCCGGATAGACAAAACTGGTCGCCCCTTGGGCAAACACGCTTCTGGCGGCAAAAAGCAGCAGAAAAACCACGATAAGGCGTCGGAAATTACACACAATCTCTACAGACCATAAGCAGAATCAGATACAGACAGGATGGTAGTCGATACGTTCTGGAAGCGGCCGCCGAACGTCAGATCGCACGAAGTGACGCAGAGGCATGCGAATTACGCGACGAAGTGGTGCACTTGTCTGTAAAATCACAGGCTTTCCGATTATCGTGCCGGGCGCCGCTGAGGCGCTGCGGGTTGAGCCTCCGACCATGAGCACCAAACCTAGCTTTCAGGACATCATCCTCAAGCTCCAGTCTTACTGGGGCAGCCGTGGCTGCGCGCTGTTGCAGCCTTACGATATGGAAGTCGGCGCGGGCACCAGCCACACTGCCACCTTCTTGCGCGCCATCGGCCCCGAGCCCTGGCGTGCGGCCTACGTGCAACCCAGCCGCCGCCCCAAGGACGGCCGCTACGGCGAAAACCCCAACCGGATGCAGCACTACTACCAGTTCCAGGTGGTGCTCAAGCCCGCGCCGGAAAACATCCTCGACCTCTACCTGGGTTCGCTGGAAGCGCTGGGCTTTGACCTGAAAAAGAACGACGTGCGCTTCGTGGAAGACGACTGGGAAAACCCCACGCTGGGCGCTTGGGGCCTGGGCTGGGAAGTCTGGCTCAACGGCATGGAAGTCACCCAGTTCACCTACTTCCAGCAAGTGGGCGGCATTGACTGCAAGCCGATCACCGGGGAAATCACCTACGGGATCGAACGGCTGGCCATGTACCTGCAAGGGGTGGAGAACGTCTTCGATCTGGTGTGGACGACCTGGGAAGAGAATGGTCAAACCCGCGTGCTCAAGTACGGCGATGTGTTCCACCAGAACGAAGTGGAGCAGTCCACCTACAACTTCGAGCACAGCAATGCCGAAGCCCTGTTCCGCCACTTTGGCGACTACGAGGGCAACGCCAAGCATTTGATGGAACAGAAGCTGGCCCTGCCCGCTTACGAACAGGTGCTCAAGGCTGCGCACACCTTTAACCTGCTGGATGCGCGCGGCGCAATCTCGGTGACCGAGCGTGCCGCCTACATTGGCCGCATCCGCAACCTGGCCCGCAGCGTGGCCGCTGCCTATCTGGAAAGCCGCGAACGCCTGGGCTTCCCGATGGCACCACGCGAATGGGTGGCAGACCTCCCCAAGAAGGAGGCAGAGTAATCATGAACAAGAATCTTCTCGTTGAGCTGTTTGTTGAAGAACTCCCGCCCAAGGCTCTGAAGCGCCTGGGTGAAGCGTTTTCCGGCGTGTTGGCTGATAGCCTCAAGGCACAGGGGCTGGCCGCTGCGGATGCTGTCGTCACCAGTTTCGCCTCGCCCCGCCGCTTGGCGGTACAGGTGGCGAATGTGGCAGATCGCGCCGCTGACAAGCCGATCTCGCAAAAGCTGATGCCCGTGGCCGTGGGGCTGGACGCCAATGGTGCGGCCACCCCGGCGCTACTCAAGAAGCTTGCTTCGCTGGGTGCGGACGCGAGTGCCGTGGCGGGCCTCAAGCATGTGGGCGAAGGCAAGGCCGAGGCGCTGTTCTTTGACTCCGTACAACCGGGCGTGGCCCTGGCTGCCGGGCTGCAAAAAGCCCTGGAGGAAGCACTCACCAAGCTTCCCATCCCCAAGGTGATGGGCTACCAGTTGCAAGACGGCTGGACCACCGTCAGTTTCGTGCGCCCTGCTCACAAACTGATCGCCCTGCATGGGGCTGATGTGGTGGATATCGCCGTGCTGGGCCTGAAGGCCGGGCGTGAAACGCTGGGGCACCGCTTTGAAGCGGCCAAGCCTGTAGTGTCGATCAAGGATGCCGACAGCTACGCCGCCCAGTTGCGTGAAGAAGGTGCGGTGATCGCCAGCTTTGCCGAACGCCGCGCCGAAATCGTCCGCCAGATTGCTACCGCAGCCGCCAAGGTGGGCGGTGGGGCGCGTGCCATTGAAGACGAAGCCCTGCTCGACGAAGTCACCGCACTGGTTGAACGCCCGAATGTGGTGATTGGCCAGTTCGAGACGGAATTCCTGGCCGTGCCGCAGGAATGTCTGATCCTCACCATGAAGGCCAACCAGAAGTATTTCCCGCTGCTGGATACCGCTGGCAAGCTCACCAACAAGTTCCTGATCGTCTCCAACATCCGCCCTGATGACGCCAGTGCTGTGATCCAGGGGAATGAACGCGTGGTGCGCCCGCGCTTGGCTGATGCGAAGTTCTTCTTTGACCAGGATCGCAAGAAGTCGCTCGCCTCCCGCGTTGAGGGGCTGGCCAAGGTGGTCTATCACAACAAGCTCGGCACTCAGGGCGAGCGCATGGAACGCGTGCGTGCCATTGCCCGCGCCATTGCCGCCAAGCTGGGCGTGGATGCCCAGGCAGCCGACACCGCCGCTCAATTGGCGAAGGCCGACCTGCTCACCGACATGGTGGGTGAATTCCCCGAGCTGCAAGGCATCATGGGCGGCTACTACGCCAAGCATGATGGCCTGGGCGAGGTGGTGGCCGACGCGATTGAAGACCACTACAAGCCTCGCTTTGCGGGCGACGCGTTGCCGCGTAACCCGGTGGGTGTGGTCGTGGCGCTGGCCGACAAGCTCGAAACCCTGGTGGGGATGTTCGGCATCGGCCAGATTCCGACAGGCGACAAAGACCCGTTTGCACTGCGCCGCCACGCGCTGGGCGTGATCCGCATGCTCATTGAAGGTGACCTGCCCCTGTCGCTGGAAGCATTGCTGCAGGAAGCAGCCGGTGCATTTGGCGGCCTGATCAAGGATGCCACCCCGGCGCTGGCCGATTTCATCTTCGACCGCCTCGCTGGCAGCCTGCGCGAACAAGGCTACACTGCACAGGAAGTGGACGCCGTGCTGGCCCTGCGCCCGCAGCGCCTGGGTGACGTTGCCAAGCGCCTGACCGCCGTGCGCGCCTTTGCTGCCCTGCCCGAAGCGGCAGCATTGGCCGCCGCCAACAAGCGCGTGGGTAATATCCTCAAGAAGATCGAGGGTGAGCTGCCGACCGAGGTGAAGCCTGCCCTGCTTGCCGAGGACGCGGAAAAGGCGCTGTTTGCCACGCTGGGCGAAATCGCGCCGAAGGCCGACGCCGCCTACGAGGCCGGGGACTACACCGTGTCGCTGCAAGCCCTGGCCGCTTTGCGCACGCCTGTGGATGCCTTCTTTGACGCGGTGATGGTCAACGCCGAGGATGCCGCGCTGCGCGCCAACCGGCAGGCGCTGCTCAACCGCCTGTATGGGCTGATGAATCGCGTGGCCGAGCTGGCCAAGCTGTCTGCCTGATACCTCAGGGACCAGGGGGGCGGCGTGCCGCATCCCCTGAGAATGTACTGGGAGGAAAACCTATGAAACTGATCATTCTTGATCGTGACGGTGTGATCAATTACGACTCTGCCCAGTTCATCAAGTCACCCGATGAATGGAAGCCGATCCCCGGTAGCCTGGAGGCCATCGCCAAGCTCGATGGCGCAGGCTATCGCGTGGTGGTCGCCACCAATCAGAGCGGGGTAGGCCGAGGGCTATTTGACATGGACACGCTCAACGCCATCAACGACAAGATGATCAAGGCGGTCAATCAGGTCGGCGGGCGTATTGACGCGATCTTCTTCTGCCCGCACCCGGCAGATTCGCCCTGCAATTGCCGCAAGCCCAAGCCGGGCATGTTCTACCAGATTGCCGAACGCTTCAATGTTGAACTCAAAGACGTGCCGACGGTCGGAGACAGCATGCGGGATATCCAGGCAGGCTTGGCCGTCGGCTGCACCCCTTATCTGGTGCTCACCGGTAAGGGCCAGAAAACCTCCGAAGACCCCGCGCTGCCCGCTGGTGTGAAAGTGTGCCCCGATCTTGCTGCAGTCACCCGGCACATACTGCTTCACAAGACTTGATTAGGCTTTTTGTACGATGAAGGCTTTGCTGCGCTCGCTTATATTCATGACAGCAATACTGACATTGCTATTCCCGTTCATGGGGGTCATGTCACTGCTGATGTTTGTACCGATAGACCGGCGTTACCGGCTGGCTGCATGGTGGGCGCGCTACGTGATCATGCCCATGATACGCGCCACCCTGGGCATCCGCAGCAAGGTGCTCGGGTATGAGAACCTGCCCGCCGGTGCCAGCGTGATCCTCTCCAAGCACCAATCAGCCTGGGAGACGATTGCCTTTCTGGATATCTTCCCGCCCATCACCTACGTGCTCAAGCGCGAGCTGCTGTGGATTCCCTTCTTCGGCTGGGGGCTCTCACGCCTGCCCATCGTGTCGATTGACCGCTCTGCGGGCAAGGATGCACTGCGTCAGGTCGTTGAGGATGGCAAACAACGCCTCTCTGAAGGTTATTCGGTGGTGGTCTTCCCGGAAGGCACCCGCGCCCCGGTTGGCGGGCAAAAGCGCTACAAGATTGGCGGCCCAAGCCTGGCCGTGGCGGCTGGTGTAGCGGTTGTACCGGTTGCGCACAATGCGGGCGAATTCTGGCCGCGCAACGCCATTCTGAAGTACCCTGGCGAAATCGTGGTCAGCATCGGCCCCGCGATCTCCACCGTCGGGCGCACGCCTGAGCAGGTCAGTGCCGAGGCAGAAGCCTGGATTGAAGGTGAAATGCGCCGTCTCTTCCCTCACCACTACGCAGGGCAACGCAGCCGGATGAACTACACGCCCGGCGTTGAGGCCCGTTAAGACCGCATGCCGCGCTCATCTGCTGGAGAGGCTGAACGCCGGGTGATCCGGCTGGGCGGGCGGGAGCTGGAATTCACCCTGCGCCGCAGTTCGCGCCGCACCTTGGGGCTGACCATTGATTCCCGTGGGCTGACGGTGACCCTTCCCCTGCGGGCCAGCCTGCGCGATGCGGAAGCCTTCATGCATGAGCGCGCCGCCTGGATCTTCGAAAAGCTCGATACCCACGCCACCCGCGCACCCGCAGAACCCACACAGGTCGCAGATGGCTCGCAATTTCCAATTCTTGGGCAACCTTGTCGCGTGACCTTGCTTGCCGGTGCAAACCGTGCTCATTGGGTAGAAGGCTTCGAGGCCCGTGAGCTGCGCCTGCTCCTGCGGCGCATGGAAGACGCACAGGCAGTGTTGCTGCGAGGCCTGCAACGCTACGCGCTGGATTATTTCCAGGGGCGCCTGGAAGAATACGCCTACATTCTGGACCGCTTCGCACCGGGGCTTGCGCTGCCCCCGCTACGGCTGTCCAACGCCCGCACGCGCTGGGGAAGCTGCTCGCGCCACTCAGGCATCCGGCTCAACTGGCGGCTCATCCACCTGCCCCCGGCCCAGATCGATTACGTGGTCGCCCACGAAATGGCTCATCTGGTAGAAATGAATCACTCGCCACGCTTCTGGGCGGTGGTGGCGGCTATCATGCCAGACTACGAAGCGCCGAAAGCAGCCCTTCGGCATGCCCACAAAATCATCCCCACGTTCTGAAAGGTACTCACATGCGCATTCTGCACACCATGATACGGGTCGGCGATCTGGACCGCTCCATCAAGTTCTACACTGAAGTGCTGGGCATGCGGGTGATCCGCAAGTCTGATTATCCGGAAGGCAAATTCACCAACGTCTTCGTCGGCTATGGCGACGAAAAGGACGGCGCCGTCATTGAACTGACCTACAACTACGGTGTGGATAAATACGAACTGGGCACCGGCTTCGGCCACCTCGCGGTAGCCGTGCCCGACGCCTACGCCGCCTGTGCCGAAATCAAGGCCCGTGGTGGCGTGGTCACACGCGAAGCCGGGCCGATGAAGCACGGCACCACCGTCATCGCCTTTGTGCAAGACCCGGATGGTTACAAGATTGAGCTGATTCAAGCTGCTTAATGACACACGCCTCCTGGCATATCACCAGGAGGCTTCGCGCATATGCAATCAAGCGGGCCGCTTGGTCTGTGGATAAGTTCCGCGCCCTCGGCGCAGCAGCTCCTTGCCGAAATCCACCACATCGGCCTCTTGCGGCCTGACGCCTTCCGGCCCAGCCAGCCGTTCTGCCAGGAACAGGCGGCCGAGCATGGTGGCGCGCCATTGCTCGCCTCCCGGATACTGGTAAAAGCGGGTGTTTTCAAGCCGGGCCCGGCAAAGCAGGCGGATGGCTTCGCGCGGTGGCTGGGCAACGATGGTGGCCAGGGTCAGGTTGTTGAGCACGGGGGTGTCGAGCGCTTCGTAGAAGGCGCGGGTCTCCTCGCCCGTGAAGGGGTGGTAGTAGTCGTGCCAGCTGTCGGCGTAGATCGGCACCAGGTCAATGCCCGGCTTGGTCAGCCAGTACAGGTTCCAGGCCTGCACATCGCCATGTTTGTGCATGAGGCGGAACACACAGTGGTCGGTCCCTGGGATGGCGTAATAGTCAGGGGTGCGGGGGGAGTACATGACGACACCGTTCCAGAATCTCATTTTTCACTCCTGCCTATTGACCTGTTCGTTCGACAGCAACTGAGGGGCTGTCAATTGCCCCTAAGGGCTGCCTGCATATCCGTACTATATGCTGGCTAACGTCAGTATGGCTTGAGCCTTGAGTCCTGAAACAATGAAATTTGATACGGATTTGTATCCTTGTGTATCGCTTGAAGCCTTTACTGCTGCGGCTTGCTGGGCGATTTCATGGTGCGGTGCAAGGTAATGACAGGTGCTTGATTTGTGTCTTTTGGTGCACACCCTGAGCACTGGCTGCAACTGCTGCATCCGTCCTGCTCCCCTTTGGCCAAACGGGCAGGAAGGAGCAGTACGGCAGGAATCCGCCATGCATGGGCCAGACGTGTGGCCGAGGCAACGCCACCGGGAATCAGGGGCAGAATCTGGCGCAGGCTGTAGAGCAGGAAGGCCAGGATGACGACAAACTCGAACAGGTGATAGGCAGTCATTGCAGGGCCCCGGTCAGGTGGTAGGCGGCAAATGCGGCGGCATAGGCCATGAAGGCGAGCAGGACGACGGAGAACAGGGTGATTTTGAGCGAGCCGCTCTCACGCCGGATCACCGCAATCGTCGACAGGCATTGGGGCGCGAACACGTACCACGCCAGCAGTGACAGCGCCGTGGCCAGCGACCAGCTGGACGCGAGGGTGGTGGCCAATACCTGCTCGGTGCCGTCCCCCGCGCTGATGGCATACACCGAGGCCAGCCCGGAAATCGCCACTTCACGCGCGGCAAGGCCGGGAATCAGCGCAACGCAGATCTGCCAGTTGAAGCCGATGGGCTCAAACAGCATGGCGAGCCCTCGCCCGATGTGACCGGCGAAAGAATATTCGATTGCCGGACGGCTCCAGTCCGCAGGCGGCGTGGGGAAGCTGGAGAGGAACCAGAGCAGGACCGAGAGCGCCAGGATGATGGTGCCGACCCGGCGCAGGAAGATGCCTGCACGCTCGCGCAGCCCGAGGAAAACGTCACGCGGGTTGGGCACGCGCCAAGCGGGGATTTCCAGCAGCAGGGCCTGCTCGCTGGCCTGCTTGCCGATGTAGCGGGCAACCAGCGCCACGATCAATGCGCTGACGATGCCTGCGGCGTAGAGGGCAAACAGAGTCAGCCCTTGCAGGTTGAACACGCCGAACACGGCACGGTCTGGAATGAAGGCACCGATCAGCAGAGCATAGACCGGCAGGCGGGCCGAGCAGGTCATCAGCGGCGCGACCAGGATGGTGAGCAGGCGGTCACGCGGGTCGGGAATGCTGCGCGTAGCCATGATGCCCGGCACGGCGCAGGCGAAGCTGGAGAGCAGCGGGATGAAAGCCCGGCCCGAGAGGCCCGCACCCACCATGAAGCGGTCGAGTAGGAAGGCGGCACGCGGCAGATAACCGGATTCTTCCAGTACAAGAATGAAGAAGAAGAGGATCAGGATCTGCGGCAGGAAGACCAGCACTCCGCCCACCCCGGCAATCACCCCTTCGACCAGCAGGCTGCGCAGGATGCCCGCAGGCAGCAGGGCCGTTACCTCTGCCCCCAGCCATTGGATGGCTGCATCAATGATTCCCTTGATCGGCTCGCCCCAGGCGTAAACGGCCTGGAACACCAGGAGCATGGTGGCCGCGAGGATCAGCAGGCCCCACACGGGGTGCAGCACCCAGCGGTCGATGGCTTCGTCTATCGGGCTGGTTGGCTGGGGCATGGTCACGGCGGAGGCGATCAGGCGGCGGGCCTCGGCATGCAGGTCTGCACCGGTGGTAGGGGCGGCGGGCACGGCCAGACGATGCTCATCGAGCACATTGATCAGGGCTGCGGCACCCTGACGGCGGATGGCAACGGTTTCGACCACCGGGAAGCCAAGTTCTTGTTCGAGCTTGTCGCGGTCGATGAGGATGCCCCGGCGTTTGGCGGCATCCACCATATTGAGCGCCAGGACCATGGGGCGGCCAAGACGCTTGAGTTCCAGCACAAAGCGCAGGTGCAGACGCAGGTTAGTGGCGTCAGCCACGCAGAGCAGCAGATCGGGCTGGGTTTCGTCTGGGTGTTGGCCCAGGCAGACATCGCGCGTCACCGCCTCGTCCGGGCTGGTGGCATTCAGGCTGTAGGCACCGGGCAAGTCGAGCACGCGCACTTTGCGCCCGGAGGGCAGTACCAGGCGCCCTTCCTTGCGTTCAACCGTCACACCCGCGTAGTTGGCCACCTTCTGGCGGCTGCCGGTGAGCTGGTTGAAGAGCGCGGTCTTGCCACAATTGGGGTTGCCGACCAGGGCAATCGAAACTGGCGGGCGGGCAAGGGTCGTGTCAGACATGGGCGGCCTCTTCAGTATTCACCACAATCCGGGCAGCCTCGCTGCGACGCAGGGCAAAACGGGTAAAACCAATCTGCACCAGCAGCGGGTCGGCCCCAAACGGGCCGTAGGAAACCAGCTTCACCGGCTCGCCTGCGACAAAACCCAGATCGTGCAGACGCTCGGCGATGGGGTCGCTGGCAGACTGCGCCGTGATATCCACAATGCGGCCGCTCGCGCCCGGAGGCAGTTCAGAAAGTAAACCCATGATCGACTACCAAGTAATTTCAAATAAGAATAATTCTTATTCAAGAAAATAGGAAGCCCCAGCAGCACCTCTTTACCGGTAAAAGTGCAAAATTTGCGCCAGATCAGATCGCGCTTTTCGACCGTTTGGCCCGTATCGCATACAGGTATGCCGGTTTTCCGCGACAATGCGCGCTACTCCATGCATTTGCCCCGTATTGACCGATGAACCAAGCCACCCCACCCGCCACCGGATTCCGCCGGATCTGGAAAGCACTGTTTTATTCACTGGATGGTTTGCGCCATGCCTTGCGCAATGAGGCAGCTTTCCGACAGGAATGCCTGCTGGCCTTGATCCTCATTCCCCTGGCCCTGTTCAGTTGGGCCAATGGCTTGGGCAAAGCGGTGATGATTGGCAGCGTGTTGCTGGTGATGATTGTGGAATTACTCAATTCCGCCGTGGAAGCCGCCATCGACCGCATCTCGCTGGAACGCCATGAGCTGGCCAAATATGCCAAGGACGCAGGCAGTGCTGCCGTGTTGTTAAGCTTGATAAACCTCGTGCTGGTATGGGGTCTGGTATTGTTCGCGTGAATCACGCCCTGGCAGGATAGAATCGCGCTTTTCCCCTTCTTCAGGATCACAAAGACATGTCAGCACTGATCTGTGGCTCGATGGCTTACGACACCATCATGGTGTTCCATTCCCAATTCAAACGGCACATCCTGCCTGAACAGCTTCACATCCTGAATGTCTCCTTCGTTGTACCGGACATGCGCCGTGACTTTGGCGGCTGCGCGGGCAACATTGCCTACGCGCTCAAGCTGCTCGGCGGCGAACCCCTGATCATGGCCACCATGGGCGAGGATGCCGCGCCCTACCTCGCGCATCTGGACAAGCTTGGGATCAGCACCCGCCACATCCGTGTGATCAATGGCTCCTACACGGCCCAGGCTTTTATCACGACCGACCTGGACGATAACCAGATCACCGCCTTCCACCCTGGGGCGATGAGTTTCTCGCACCAGAATCTGGTGCGCGACGCAGCCCATGAAATCCGTGTGGCGATCGTCTCGCCCGATGGCAAGCAAGGGATGATGCAGCACGTACACGGCCTTGCCGCAGCCGGGGTGCCCTTTGTTTTCGATCCGGGCCAAGGCCTGCCGATGCTCTCGGCTGAAGAAGTTCAGGAATGTCTGGATCTTTGCCGCTATTGCACGGTCAACGACTATGAGGCCCGCCTGATGTGTGACAAGACGGGTCTGTCCATCGAACAGATAGCCGAACGCGCAGGCACCCTGGTCGTAACCTTGGGCGGAGAAGGTTCCCGCATCTATGCTCAAGGCAAGACCATTGACATACCGTGCGCCCAAGCCACCAATCTGGCGGACCCCACCGGTTGCGGTGACGCATATCGGGGTGGCCTGCTGTATGGACTCTTACAGGGCTGGGACATTGAGCAATCCGCCCGCCTTGCTTCCGTGATGGGGGCGATCAAGATCGCCCACCGTGGCGGCCAGAATTACACGGCAAGCCGTGAGGACATTGCCACATTGTATGCCAGCACATTTGGTGCAAAACCTTGGTAAAAAAGGAGTAGAGCATGAAACGCATTCTGTCTGTGGTCGCCCTGGCAGCCCTATCCGTTGTTGCCACCGGCTGCGCTACCAGCCAATCGGGCGATACCTATTCACGGGATGAGGCACGCCGTGTCATGACGTTCCAGGAAGGGACCCTGCAGGCAGTGCGTCAGGTCAAGCTTGAAGGCACCAAGTCCGGCATTGGCACAGTGGCCGGTGCGGTGGCCGGTGGCATCGGGGGGAGCGGCGTCGGGCAGGGGCGTGGCGCTGCGGTCGCCGCTGTCGTAGGGGCCGTGGTAGGTGGCGTGGTCGGCTCGGCTGCCGAAGAGGGCATCACCCGCGAGGCCGCCTGGGAGCTGACCGTCAATCTCGACAACGGCAAGTCCATGGTGATTGTGCAGGCCAAGGGCGAGGATCAGTTCGTCCCTGGCGAACGCGTGCGGGTGCTGCAAAGTGGTGGCACAACACGGGTGACGCACTAAGAAGCCGTAACAAAATGGTTCTGGCGTTGTTACGCCACCTTGCCAGAACCGTTGCACTCCATATAGCTTCTGAGTCACAACGCTCCAGAACGGTTGGGCCGCTCAAACGTCATAGAGCAGCAACATAGCCGTCACCGGATCGCAACATGCGCTTCCTATATTGAACCGACGCGGATACATACCGTGCCGGTTCAATAATATAGGAAACGTATAACATGCTAAGAGTCGCGCCACGCGTTACCGAACAGAAGTCGCGTAATCTGTGGGTGGGGCTGGCCTCCACCGAATCTGAAATTCTTGAAGCGCAAAAATTGCGCTATCGCGTGTTTGCCGAGGAAATGGGCGCACGCCTCAATTGCCGTACCCCCGGTGTCGACCGGGATCATTTCGATCCCTGGTGCCAACACCTGATCGTGCGTGATGAAACCCAAGGGCGCATCGTCGGTACCTACCGCATCCTGACCCCCGAGGCATCGCGCCGCGTGGGAGGCTATTACTCGGAAACCGAGTTCGATCTCACCCGCTTTCTGCACCTGCGGGACCGTCTGGTCGAGATCGGGCGTTCCTGCATTGATGCCGACTACCGCACCGGTGCAGTCATCACCCTGCTGTGGAGCGGGCTGGCCCGTTTCATGATGGAAAATGGTTACGAGTACCTGATGGGTTGCGCCAGCATCAGCATGGGCGATGGTGGGCATAACGCGGCCAACATCTTCAAGGCGGTGCAGGATCGCATGGCTTCAGTGGAATACCATGTCTTCCCCCGCAACCCTTTGCCGGTCGAGCATCTGGCCAATAGCCAGCCTGCCGAAATACCGCCGCTGCTCAAGGGCTATCTGCGCGCGGGTGTGGAAGTATGCGGCGCACCGGCCTGGGACCCCGATTTCAACACGGCGGACTTGTTGATCCTGTTGTCGATGAACCGCGTCGATAACCGTTACGCCCGCCACTTTATTGGACAGTAGGCTTGAATAGACAACATCGTGCAAGAGTAGGCCAGCGCTTATATCAAGGGGGCTTTGTGCTCATTCCCGCGCTCTGGCTACGTTTATGCCAAGCTTTGGCAAATTGGGGGCGTGAGTTACGCGCGGCATGGAGACTGGCCCGCATGGCCTGGTTACTCAGCTGGGGGCTGCTGGCGGTACGTCTTCTGTTTCCGCGTTGGAGTAGTGCCCAACGGCAGGCCATCAAACACCGATGGGCGCGCAAGCTGGTCAGTGGCCTGGGCGTGCGGCTGCCGGAGCACGTGGACGATATCCCCACCAGGGCGCTCATTGTGAGCAACCACGTCTCCTGGCTGGATATCTATGTGATCAATGCCCTGGCGCCGACCCATTTCGTCAGCAAAGACGATGTGCGGAGCTGGCCGGTGATCGGTTGGCTGGTTGAACACACCGACACCCTTTTCCTTGAGCGTGGCAGCCGCCTTGCTGCCGCACGCACTGCGCAGTCGATTGCCGAACGCCTGCGTGGCAACGAACGCGTCACGGTATTCCCCGAAGGCACCACCACGCTGGGCGATACGCTGCTGCCTTTCCGCCCTGCCCTATTTCAAGCCGGGATTGATGCCGCAGCCGAGGTTCAGCCCGTGGCCCTGCGCTATGTGGATCAATCAGGCCAGACCGCATCGGCTCCGGTCTACGCGGGGGAGACCACGTTCTGGGAATGTCTGCGTGCCATCGTGCTGTCCTCGGGCTTGCACGTGGAACTGAGCATCCTGCCCGCCATCCCTAGCGCCCAGGCAGATCGCCGGGATCTTGCCCGGCAGAGTCAGGCCGCGATTGCCAACGCGCTGGGGCTACTCGCCTTGCATGCCGAAAACTATGACACGGCCCCTGCGTCGGCGCCGGATGAAGCGAGCATCGACGGGGAACTTGCCTGCTCTCAAAGCGAGTAACCCACCCCGAGGGCAACCCCTGGCTCACGGCTAGGCCGGGTGATGCAATCCTTGAGCATCAGGGACATGGGCACCTTCAAAGTATTGGTGAGGAACCATTTGTTGTAGATGCCGGTGATCTCGCCACTGGCGAACAGGGCGGCTACGGTTTTATCCACCAAGGCACGGAACGCGGGGTCGCCCTTGCGCACCATCACCGCCATGGGTTCAACTGAGAAGGTGTCTGCGGTCAGCATGTAGCGGTTGGGATTGCCTGATTGTGCACGCATGCTCTCCAGCAGGATGTCCGGCTGGGCCATGGCGGGAATCTTGCCCGCTTCCAGTGCGGCAAAGGCTTCCGGGCCGGTTGTGAAAAATTCGAGCTTGAGATTTTTCACCTGATTTTTCAACTGGTTGAAGATGGTCTCCGCCGTACTGCCCTTGACCACGCCCAGACTCTTGCCTGCCAGCCCGGACAAATCCTGCACCCCGCTGTCTTGCCGGACCAGGATACGTTCCCCCGCTACGAAGAAGGTGTAAGAAAAATCCACTTCGGCCTGGCGAACCTTGGTATTGACGGTGTTGCCACACTCAATATCGACCGAACCGTCTTTAAGCTTGGCCATGCGGTTAGCCGCCGTCACGGTGACGTACTGGTTTTTCAGCTCTGGCAGCTTGAGTTCCTTGCGCAATTGCTCTGCCACCTTGTTGCAGACCTCGACAGAATATCCGCTCGCCCCCTCTGCCGTGAGCGTTGAGAACGGCAAGGACTTATCGCGCACCCCAACCAGCAGCACCTTGGTCTTGCGCAGCTTATCCAGGGTATCCATAGGCTGTGCAGACACCACGCCCGGCAGCAGACTCAAGCCCAGCAGCACCAAGCAGGCGCGGGCTAGAGAAACGGCTGTTTGAAAGGGAAATACCGATTTTTGCGCGGCCTTCATCTTTGCCTCCAGGATCAGGATGCTGACCCAAACGTATTGCATAAAATTTTGTGAAAATCGCCCGCTGACTTCACACGGGGCAGTATCAACCAAAGTTGTATATCTTTTGGAATAGCCAATTGGTGCAACAAAAACAAGGGGTGGCATACTTTGTTGCATTTGGCCGGTTGCAGTGCACAAAATTCATGCACACAGACCGCGAAAGATGACTGGCATGGCATCTGTATAGTACATCCGGATGGGCATCAAAATTCTGTGGATTTTTGCAATGAAGAAGGGGCACTTACGTGCCCCTTCTTCATTGCAGTGTGAATAAGTCTCCATTACTCCACTCTGAAACGCGCCCGCAGCAAATCCTGATCCCGGGAGGATGCCCCCACCAGCATCTGGAATTCCCCCGGCTCGACCACCCATTCGGCATTTTCGTCACACAGTGCCATGGCCTCGTACGGCAGACTGAAGCGCACGGTGCGCACCTCGCCCGGTTGCAGCGATACACGCTGCCAGAGCTTGAGCTTCTTGCGTGCCCACATCACCGAGGTATAGCAGTCATCCAGATAACATTGCACCGTCTCTTCCATGGCGCGGTTACCACGGTTGTTGACCTGCACTTCGAATTCCAGCGCCTCGCCCTTTGCCAGCGCTGTCTTGGCAAGCCTGAGACCCTGGTAGCGGACATGGGAATATGACAGGCCGAAACCAAAGGGGAAGAGTGCGTCATAGCCCGCATCGGGTAGATCCGGGTAGCCCACGTGGTGCGCACCTTGCGACAGATCGTAGCGCACCGGGCATTGGCCGACGTGGTGCGGCCAGGACAGGGTGAGCCGCCCGCTGGGGTTGAACTGCCCGAACAAGGCTTCAGCAATGGCCCGCCCGCCTTCCATGCCGGGGCTGTGCGCCAACAGGATGGCGTCAGCGCGGCGTGCCACCTCGGGGATCGCCAGAGGTTTGCTGGTGAGCAGCACCACAATCACCGGCGTACCGGTTTCGACGACGGCATCGAAGAGCGCTTGCTGGTCTCCCGGCAAATCCAGGGTGGCAGTGGATTTCATCTCCCCTACGTAGCTGATGCGGTCGCCCAGCACCAGCACGGCCACATCGGCGTCTTCGGCCAGGCGCACGGCGCGGTGGATTTTCTCCGGTGCAGATTCATTGATGCCGTTGCCAAACGGATCTTTGGCATGGAAGCAGCCGATCAGGCCGGTATGCTTGCGTAATGTATCAGGTACGCCACAGCCCACACTGTGGGTCACTTCGATCTCTTCACCCAGCAGGGTACGCAGGCCTTCGAGCACGGTCACCGTCTCATTGCCAGCGGCATACATGTCGCAGGTGCTTTGACTCTGGCCAGAGCCCAATTGCCAGTCACCAATGGTATTGGCCCAATCATCGGCATTGGGGCCGATCACGGCGATCTTGCGCAGGTTTTCCGCACGCAGGGGCAGCACATTGCGATTTTTCAGCAGCACCAGCGAGCGCCGTGCAGATTCCAGGGCCAGCTCACGCTGCGCAGGCTCGGCGGCAACCGTGCGGGCCTTGGGGATATCGGGCAGACGCGGATTTTCAAACAGGCCCAGGCGGAACTTCAGGCGCAGCACATTGCGGCAGGCGGCATCCACATCGGCCATGTCGGCTTCACCTGCTGCCAGCGCGGCAAGGATGTCTGCATAGAAGCTCTCCGTCGTCATGATCATGTCATTGCCTGCACGCAGGCCGCGCTGGGCACTCTCGACCATGGTGGCGCAGATGCGATGCAGCTTGTGCATGTGGCCGAGGATGTCCCAGTCGGTCACCAGCAGGCCATCAAACCCCCAGGCCGTGCGCAGTTCATCGACGAGCAGCTTGCGGTTAAAGGCCACCGGCACACCATCGGTGGAATGGTAGGCGCTCATAAAACTGGCACAGCCTGCTTTGGCTGCGGCCTCAAATGGCGGCAGATACACGCTGCGCAGCGTGCGCCAGGAGTGTGGCGATTCCGAAGCATCGCGCCCGCCCTCGCTCTCGCCGTAGCCCACATAGTGTTTGGCGCAGGCAGCAATCGATTCGGGATCGCGCAGATCCTCGCCCTGGTAGCCCTTGATCATGGCCACGCCAAGGCGGCTGATGATCAGATTGTCTTCACCAAAGGTTTCATTCACACGCCCCCAGCGCAGATCACGCGGCAGGCACAGCACCGGGCTGAAGGTCCAGTGGATGCCGGTATAGGCCACCTGCCGCGCCGTGGCACGGGCAACGTCTTCACACAGCTTCTCGTCCCAAGCCTGGGAGAGGGCGAGCTGGCTGGGGAACATGGTGGCGTGTTCCCACATGCTGTGGCCGTGGATGGCGTCGATACCTACCAGCAGCGGAATCCCCAGGCGCGAGCGCAGGGCGGCTTCAGCAAAGGGACGGACCTGCTCACCCACGGCAGCGAGGATGGAACCGACCTCGCCCCGCTCACAGCCTTCCGGGGTGGCGAGCATGATCTGCGGATGCACCGGTAGCTGCATCATCTGGCCGACCTTCTCTTCCGGCGTCATGCGGGCGAGCAGGTCTTCAACACGGGCTTCAACAGGTAACTTGGGGTCTTGGTATGGATGCACGTTGTTCTTCCTCAAAGGAGTTATGCACCCAATGCTAAGCACAATCGCGCCCCTGCCCGATGCCCCAAGCCTAGGTGCACTTGCCCATATCCCTGATCACTGTTTGCTTGCCGGGGGGCGAGGCTATTTTGTGGACAAGGGGCTGCCCACCACGCCCGCATAAAATACCAGGATGGTGGCAGGCTCATCGCCCGGATTGGTGCCACGGTGGACGGTGCCGACCAGCTCGGGCAGCGGGTCGCCCGCGTGGAGGGTCTTGGTGCTGCCATCCACCTGATTCTCCACCACCAGGGTGCCCGCCAGCATGTAGCCCACATTGATGATGGGGTGCTGGTGCCAATCCAGCGCGGTATGTGGAGGAATGGTGATACGCAACAAAGTCACTTCCGGCTGACCTGCCGGGTAGGCGGGGTAGGTTTTGCCGTCCCAGGATTGCTGGGTTTTGAGTAGCAATTCGGATTGCACCCCCGCCGCATCCGCCGACCATGCCAAGCTGCTCAGGCTCATCAGGCTGGCAAGCAGCAGGCAACGCATCATGCACATCTTCCTCATGGTCACTCCCTTTGTGCTGTGGATAAGCTGAAGAGATTACTGGAGTTCAGGGCACAACAGACTGCATGTGCCCGTTATGCAGGGCGTGGAAGCTATCTTCGCTCTCAAATCTTAAAGTGTGCGGCTCAGATAAACGCTGTGAGGATCAAGCACATAGTCGGCAAACGGCTCGCAGGAGGTGAAGCCAAAGCGGGCATACAGCCTGCGGGCCGGGGCGAAGAAATCTGGCGAACCGGTTTCCAGACTGAGTTTCTGATACCCCCGGCGGCGGGCCTCAGCCAGAAGATGCTCCATCAATAGTGCGCCCACACCACGGCGACGGTAGGCGCGCGCCGTGCGCATGGATTTGATCTCACCATGCCCGGCCTCCAGCGCCTTCAAGGCACAGCAGCCCGCAAGCATCTCTCCCTCCCAGATCGTCCAGAAGGTGATTTCCGGACGGCGCAGGCCGTCCAGGTCCAGCGCATGCACGCTCTCGGCAGGCGTGGTGGCATGCATGTCATCCAGATGCTCTTGCAGCAGGGCGATAACGGCTTCGCCGCTCAGATTATCCTGTCTGATGTCCATGGCATGGGCTCTTACAAAATCCGGTGGAAATCCAAATTTAACACGTCATAGCTCAGCCGGGAGGATTCCGCATTCAGGGCATTTCACCGCAGGTAAGAGCGCAGCACCGATAGCACGCGATCCACATCCTCGGCGCGTTGTTCCGGACTGGCGTCTTCCGCCCCCAGGTGTTCGCGGATGTGGCCTTCAAGCACCTCTGTCATCAGGCCCGCCACCGCGCCCCGCACGGCGGCAATCTGCTGGAGGACGGCGGCGCATTCGCCCCCTTCTTCGAGAAGACTTTCCAATGCCTGCATTTGACCCTTGATGCGGCGCACGCGGGTCAAAAGTGGCTTTTTGTTGTGGAGGGTGTGGGACATGGCGCTCGTTTCATGAATCCGTATATACTGGGGGGGAGTATAGCAAACACTGTGTTGATCATGATGAATACCGCCCTGCCCCCGCACCACTGTGCCTATCACACCCGTTTTGACGCGGGCAATCCGCTGGCCGAGCGCAACACACGCTATGCAGTGGTGCTGACGGCAATCATGATGGTCGCGGAGATCATCGCCGGCTGGTACTACAACTCGATGGCGCTGCTGGCCGATGGCTGGCACATGAGTTCTCACGCGCTGGCGCTGGGCTTGTCGATCATGGCCTATGCCCTGGCGCGGCGCTATGTACGGGATGTGCGCTTTTCCTTTGGCGCCTGGAGGTTCGAGGTATTGGGCAGTTACACCAGCGCTCTGTTGCTGCTGGGCGTGGCGGGCGTGATGCTATGGGAGTCGGTCGACCGCCTGTTCGCCCCCCGCCCCATCCACTATGACGAAGCAATTTTCGTGGCCGTCATCGGCCTGTTGGTAAATTTCATCTGTGCCTGGCTGCTGCGTGACGATCATCATCACGACCACCACCATGAACACGGGCATGAACATGCCCACCACCACGGGCAGGACCTGAACCTGCGCGCCGCCTACATCCATGTGCTGGCAGATGCCGCCACCTCGGTACTAGCGATTGTCGCCCTAATCGCGGGCCGCCAGTGGGGTGCGAACTGGCTCGACCCGGTAATGGGGGTGGCAGGTGGCATCCTGGTGGCGGTGTGGTCGATGGGGCTGCTCAAGCAGTCCGGGCGTATTCTGCTGGATGCGGAAATGGACGCGCCCGTGGTGGAAGAGATCCGCGAGGTGATCGCCGCCAGCCCGATTCCGGCCAAGATTCAGGACCTGCACGTCTGGCGCATCGGCAAGGGCAGCTATGCCTGCATGCTGAGCCTGGAGGCAGCCCAGGCGGCCAGCGCTGACTACTTCCGTCAACAGTTGCAGATTCATGAGGAACTGGTGCACATCACCGTGGAAGTCAGCGTGGCGGGCTGAGACGGCAGGCAAAAGGACGGGGGCGTATTCCTTTTCGCACTTTGAATATGTACGACAGGATGTCACTTTTGCAGGCTGAAGCCTCTAAAATGGTGGCAATCCCTTCCGTCCTCTCGCCCCCCAAGGTGCCCCGCCATCATGAAGAACAAAGGTTTCACCACAGAGATTCTCCACAGCGACCGTCAATCTGCCATTGAGCACGGCGCACTCATCAAGCCGATCCACACCTCGGTCGCCTTCGGCTACAAGACTGCAGAAGAAATCTGCGCCGTCTTCCAGGGCCGCCAACCCGGTTTCTCCTACGGGCGGCAGAACAACCCGACCGTGGGCGCACTGGAGCAGAAAATCAGCAAGATGGAAGGAGGACTCGCTTCCATCTGTTTTGCTACCGGCATGGCCGCCATCACCACCACCCTGCTGACCCTGCTGCGCGCGGGTGACCATCTGGTCTCCAGCGCCTTTCTGTTCGGCAACACCAACAGCCTCTTCAACACCCTGACCACGCTAGGCATCGAAGTCACTTTCGTTGATGCCACCGATGCGGCCAATGTGAAAGCCGCCATCCGCCCGAACACCCGCATCGTGTTCGTGGAAACCATTGCCAACCCCTGTACGCAGATTGCCGACATGGAAGGCATTGGCGAGCTGTGCGCTGAACACGGCCTGCTGTTCGTTGTGGATAACACCATGACCTCACCCTGGGTGTTCCGCCCAGCGAAAACCAAGGCTGGGCTGGTCATCAATTCACTCACCAAGTACGTGGGCGGGCATGGCAACGCCTTGGGCGGCGCAGTGACCGAAACCGGGGTGTTCGACTGGAGCACCTACCCGAACATTTATGACAGCTACAAAACCGGCAAACCGAGTAGCTGGGGGCTGCTGCAAATCCGCAAGAAAGGGCTGCGTGACACGGGCGCCTCGATGACCGCAGAAACCGCCCACCATCTGTCGATGGGGGCCGAGACCATCGCGCTGCGCCAGGAACGGGAAGCCAGCAACGCACTCGCGCTGGCCCGCTTCTTCGCCAGCCACCCAGCCATCAAGAAGGTGTTCTACCCCGGGCTGGAGAGCCACCCGGAGCACGAACACGCCAAGCGCCTGTTCCGCACCTTTGGCTCGCTGATGAGCATCGAACTCAAGCCCGAAGTGGACTGTTTCCAGTTCCTCAACAAGCTGGAGCTGGTGATCCTGTCGACCAACCTCGGAGACAACCGCACCCTGGCCATCCCCGTCGCCCATACGATTTTCTACGAAATGGGCGCAGAACGCCGCGCATCAATGGGGATTGCAGACAACACCATCCGCCTTTCGATTGGCATTGAAGACGTGGAAGACCTGCTGGCGGATTTTGAACAAGCGCTGGCTTGATATGGATTGTTGTTGAACGCTCACGCGTGGGTTACGGCTTCGCCTAACCCACCCTTGTATCTTGTTTCCTGCAGTGGTTACGGCCTTGAGCACAGCGAACTGCGCCGAATGAAAACAGATCAATACCGTTCCGCATCACAGTCAAGAGCAACGCCTCCTAAACCCGTAACGCCTTCATGTGGGCCGATGAAGGCTTGAATCGTCAGGATCATGTGTGTGATCCTATCGTGCACGTGAGGCGAAAGCGCATTGACAACAAACTGCACGAACACGTGCATTCAACCGATTCATACGGCGCAGTTCGCTGCGCTCAGTGCGCCCTACATCTATGATTTTATGCACTACTACGCCGTACGAGGTAGCAAGGCAGATTCTCTAAACAATCCGCATTACGAGTCAAATAGCTTTGCCATCAACCGTTACCCTCGCGATAGCGTCTGTTTCGTTGGGAATGGAAATTTCTACTAACTTTCCAGACTCTGTTTTAACGGTAATTAAAACGCTTTGTGGTGGTGGTCCACAATCATCACTACAAACGAATGAAACAATTTCTTCGCATGAATGGTTTTCACCGATGTATGGCATTAATGAACCATCTACCAATGGTGCCGAAAGAGTAATGTTTGCCATAAAAACCCTTTTCTCTTCGTGAATAGGTTTGCAAAATCCTTACAAGGGTATACCTCGTACCCCGCACTCCCCTATGGCACGTAACCATAGCACGTGCCGAAAACGTACGGCGCTGAAGGGAACAATGGAGCGCAGCGAAATTGCGCCGCATGTCAAAATTCCCTGTCTTCAACCCTCAGCGGCATTGCCCCCCAATCCTGCAGCTAGACGCCTGCCCGCACGAGGCGGTGATATGTCGAGTACGGCCAATCGACAACCTTGTTCACCAAGCCGTTCAAGCTCCAGCGTAAAGCAAAGTCTGCGTCCCCCTGCGGCAATTCGAGGATGCAATGCATGTGTTCATGCCAATACAACCCAAGCGTGAATCTTGAACGAATGCTCCCTGCGCGTCCGACGAATGGCTTCGCGCAGCACATCGATATGCGACGCAATTCCGCTGCGCTCCATTGTTCCCTTTGGCGGCCTACTCCAGGACAGTAGATATAGGTGTGCGCCGTACGCGGTATTTTATATACGCGACTTTTTAATATGATATATAAATAACACAACAAAAATCTATGAGGCATTATTTAATATGAAGAAACATAAGAACTAAGAATACAAAGGCTAGAAATGAAATTACATAATGCAAAACAAGCAATATTTTTGAAACTAATATTCCATTACTTGCTTGGTATTTAACGTTAGACAAGTAACCACCACGCACCGTTTTTCCTGATTTAAATAGGTTAAATATAAAAAATATATTAAACACCATATAAAACAGCCCAATAGGAATATAGATATACATGAGATTTTTCATAAATACTCCTATTGATTTGCATAAACCACAAACGTTTTTTGGTGAGCAATATCTTGCATTTATGTGTAGCAACAATCTGAAAATAAATAAATAAGATATTATTTAATATGCAGAAACATAAAAACTACTACTATAAAACCAAGAACAACGCCAACATAGTTCAAAACAAGCAATATTTTAGAAATTAACGAACCATTTCGTGCTGAAATTTTAATATCATCAATAACATTTAGACTAAAGTTTTTCTTGCCAGATTTAAATACATTGATCAAGTATAAAACTCCAAACAAGAAATAAAATAAAAGAACAGGAACATAACAATAAAATAAATATTTCATAACAGCTCCGGTTTATACACCTCATACCCCCCCACTCGCCCATCCTGGACAACCATCCAAAATGTCCTAGGCATAGGGCGTTCCGAGTTAGGGCCTTGCGGCTTTAGAAACCCGCAGTAATCCCCGTAAAAAACACGGTATCCGAGTGAGCGTTCTGGTCGATCACCTTTTCACGGTATTTTTGCAAGACGGCTAGTTGCAGGCCGAAGTGGGCATTGATGCGGGTGTTAAGCTCGCCCTGGAAGGCAAAACGTGCGCCGCCGTTAATCGAGTCCGGGTAGGCCACAACGCGCTGTGAGAAACGGCTGGTGGGGGAGATCTGGTAGTGCAGCTCGGAGCCGATCAGCGCTTCCACGCCCCGGGCGTCGTCATTAGTGCGGTACTGCTCCACGCTATAGGCCAGACCGCCGTAGAGGTTGACGCTGAATTCATCGTCGTTGAACCAGCGATAGCCCAAGCCACTGCTTACGCTGCTGCGCAGGGTCATGTCTTGCAGGCCATCGCGTTCCAGGCCGATGCCGGCAAAACCAAAGGTATTTTCGTCCAGCTTGCGCTCACCCCGAAAATCCGCCGTGGCGGTATCTGAACTACGGGTTCCGTTCTCCGAACTGCGCACGGCGAGCACATTGGCGGTCAGGCGGCTCTCGCGCATATTGCGCTCGGCATCCAGCGACAGGCTGCCCTGGTTGGAACTGGTGCCTCCGCGTCTGAGGGTCAGCCCCAGGCCCAGCGAGCCTTCCCACTTGCCAGAGCTTTCGTCCTTGATGTCCGGCTCCTGCGCGAGTTTGTTGAACATGGAATCTTTGATCGCCTTGGGCGTGCTGGGCAGCGCATCGTCTGCGCGGGCTGTGGATAAGCCTGCAAGCAGGCATAGCAAGGGCAAGAAGCGGAGCGCTCTGGAGGCGTTTTTCAACATGGGAGGTACAGCATGGGCAAGTAGATGATGTAAAAAGCGGAACGCCACACCAACAGTCAGCAAAACTCGTGGTGGGGTTTATTCGAGAGCAGAATTGTACACTGCCTTGATTACGCTCGGCAGCCCGCACTTGCCTTGGCGAATCGGTGCGAAGCATACTGGGGAGATGGGGGCCAGGACAAGATCCAAACCATCCGGGAGGAGACAGGCACATGCAGCACAACAGGATTCTTGTATTTTCCGCTGTTCTCGCGTTCATGCTAACGGCATGCGCCAGCCATCCACCGGCAACAGGCCCTGCGCCCACCCCGGTGAAAGCAGCAGATGGCTCGTTTGATGGTGAAGTCTATGGCACGCCGCAACAGGGCAGCAGACTGAGCCCGATCAGGATCGGGATGAGCGAGGCAGAGGTTCAGAAGCTCGCGGGCCTCCCTGATATTACCCGTCGCTATGCCACCGGCAAAGCCTTCATCCCCTTTTACTTTGGCAGCGATTCACGACGCAGAGAATGGGTCTATACCGGCTCAGGCAGCGTGGCGTTCAACGCCGGGCGCGGGGCAGGCAGCAGCGTCGTGGTGATGATTCATCATGATCCGCAGATCAAGTGATTTTTATCCACAGGCTCGGAGCGCGGCCACAATATCCACAGGCTTCACGCCCGCCGCCACGCGATTCATCGGCGCGGAGTTGCAGGCCAGGGTAGCGGCCTGAAGCAGCATTTCATCGCTGGCATCGGCCAGCCCTACATCAGCCAGACTCACCGGCAGGCCCAGTTGCTGGGCGAATCTGCGCACCTGTGGATAAGTATCCGCCTGTGCCAGATTCAGCATGGCCAGCAGCCCCAACGTAACCAACTCGCCATGCAGTATGCCCCGGCAGGCTGGCAAGGCAGTCAGCCCATTCTGGATGGCGTGGGCGGTGCCCAAACCGCCGCTTTCAAACCCGAGGCCGGAGAGCAGGATATTGGCTTCCACAATCCGCTCAAACGCTTCGCCGGGCTGCCTGTTGCGCAACTGCGCTACGGCCTCCAGTGCGCAATCCATCACCGTGTCATAGCATTGGCGGGCAATCGCCAAGGCGAGGGCCGAGGGCGGCGTGCCCGCAATATTCAGCCAGCCCTGCTGGCGGGATTCCTCTGCCTCGAACCAAGTGCTGAGGGCGTCCCCAATACCGGCGACTAGCATGCGTAGTGGTGCAGAGGCGATCACGCTGGTGTCGACCAGCACACAGGCAGGGTTATGACGCAGGAAGCGATAGTGGGAGAAGGCGCCCTCCCCGGTCTGCATCACCGCCACCGAACTGCAGGGCGCATCGGTGGACGCGGCACTGGGGATCAGGATCAGGGCCACCCCGGCCAACTCGGCCGCTGCCTTGGCCGCATCCAGGACCTTGCCGCCGCCAACGCCCAGCAACACTTGTGCGCCACAGCGCTGAATCGCCTGGGCATTGACGCTAGCATTGGCCTCGCTGTTGGGGCCACTCAATACCGCCTCGCCCGCCAGCAGCCCCGCTTCGGTCAGTTGCGCCGCCAGCCTCGGCCCCAGTGACTTGGCGGCGAAATCATCCTGCAGCAACATCGCGCGGCCGCCCAGGCGGACAAGCTCGGTGTTCAAGGCCTGCAAAGCAGTCGGCCCCTGTATGTAGCGGCCTGGAAACTGGCAGGTGGTATGCATGATGCTCATTGCTTATCGGCGGTGCACAACAGCTCACCATTTTCCTGTACGTAAGCCTGTGCATCCATTGATTTGGTGATGTCGAGAATGGAAAGGCTGCGCTGTTCGGGCGATGCCCCGTTGCTGATGGCATAAACATGGTGGCCATCCGGTGCAAACAAAACCGGCCCCGGCCAGCCCTGGAGCGGAAATACCCCGACAGTCTGCATGGTGGCAAGCTTGACCCGCCGCAAGGTGGAGCGACGCTGATCCGCCACCATGACAAAAGTGTTATCCGGGCTTGAATCAATTGCGAAACTGTCCAGTCTTTCCCCACAAGCAGGCAAGCCCTGCGTGACCGTGCCCTTGTCCAGATCCACGCCCTCCAGCCCCAGGCTGCCCATGATCCACAAGGGCTTTTTCTGGCTGGACGAAATAGCACCAAAAAATACATTGCCTTCGGTGAGCGGGATACTTTTCAAGAGCTTGAGACTGCTTGCATCCAGTACATCCAGAACATCCTTCGGGTTGTCATAGACCAGAATCTGGCTGTCGGCATTGGCCAGCCACAGACTCACAGGATGACCAAATGGTAAGTTGGCCGCCGAGCCACCAGACAATTCAAAGGGCTTGCCCAAGGCCTGCCGGGTCTGCAGGTCCAGCGCGCTGACGCTGTTGTCCACGATATTGAGCACGTAGGCCCGGCGCCCATCTGCGCTTACCCTTAACGGCCCCGGATAACTCCCAGTGTGGATTTGCCCTACCAGCTTCTTTGTGCTGAGGTCAATAATCGCCACACCATCTTCAACCATTGAGCTGACATATGCAAAACGCTCATCCGGGCTCAGGGCCACACCTTTTGCCCCACGCCCCCGGCAGACGTTGCCACACGCCGGTTTCTTACCAGCAAAGGCCGGGCCTGCAATCTTATCCACAAGCTGCTGTGTGGTCAGATCAACAATCCACAGGGCATTGGCCTCACCCAGGCTCATATACAGGTGCTTGCCGTCCTTGCCCAACACCATGCTCGAAACAGTTTCGCCAAGTGGAATCACCAGCCCCCGTGCTGTTTTCTCATCAACCGGCGTCGGCGCATTCTTGCGGTCCGCCTCAATCATGGCGGCAAGCTGCTTCTTTTCCAGAGCCTGGGCCTGCTCCTTTGCCTGATCATTGAGTTCAGTCTGCACCTGATCATGAAGTTCCTGCAGGGCAGCAGAAGCAGGTTGATTCACCAGCGGGTAGAGCATGCCCAGGCTGGCAAACACCACCAGCGCTGACGCCAAGACACGGCGAGCCACGGAGCCATCCACCCAGGACATGGAGAGCACAGCCCCTGCAATCATGCCCGCAATCAGGCCACCAACGTGGCAGGCATTGTCGATACCACGCCCGGCAAAGCCCATGACCAGCGTCAGTGCAACAGTCTGAGTCAGCGCCCCGGCCATGCCATTGTCCGCACCTTCCCCACCGCGAGCAGTACGCAGAAAATGCCGCGCCAGACATGCACCCGCCATACCAAGGAGTGCTCCCGAAGCCCCCACGCTGACCACCAGTTCCAACTGCGGCCCAATAGGCAGGCCCATGGGCAAGGCCGGAAAGTTGGCCACGGCGTTCGTGGCAGATTCAACGCGATTGGCATTCCACCAAGCGCTGGCAAAACTGCCAAACAGCCCCGCCACCAGATATACCGTTGCAAAGCGGATCGAACCGAAAACCCGCTCGGCGAAGGTGCCGCATATAAACAGCATGTACATGTTCATGGCCAGATGCACGATACCGCCATGCACAAACATGCTGGAAGCCAGCCGCCAGGGCTGCCCCATCAGGGTAAAGGGCGCGGCGTTGCCGCCATGTGACAAAAGGTCGCCCACCGTGGGTTCTTTCCAATCCACACCGCCATACACCTGAATGGCATACACAGCGATATTGGCAATGAGCAGAAGAAGAGTGACCTTGCCAATGGACAAGCGAAAAGACAGTTTCGGCATGAAATATTCCAAAAAAACCAAAGTTATGCACAGGCCCGCAGCGCGGGTGATCCGCCAGATTATCCATCCCCTGGCGCAAGGCGAATCTATGACCCCGACATCTGCACCACCAGTAGCCGCCCGCCTGTCTCTTGCGAGAGCAGGATCTGCGCGCCGTCTTCAAGCGCGATCTTGCCACCTATGGGGATATCCTGATTGGTGCGCACGTCACGCATCTGGGGCAGGTGTTCATTGACGAGATACCAGTTGCCCTGATGCTCGACAAAATAGCCTACGCGGCGTGCATCTTCTGCGGAGATTTTTTCATTCGGGAAGATGAAGCGGTTTTCGTGCCAGCGGAAAACCGATTGCCCACTGTAGACCATCACGCGGTGGTTGTCCGGCAGGAACTTGCCTTTGGCATGCGATGAGTAGAGGTTGAGCACCGGTAGCTTGCCACGATGCACGCTGCCACAGAAGGGGCATTTGGGTGACAGGGTGTTGTCAAAGGCATACCATTTCTGCTCGCAGTTGACGTTCGAACAGGGTTGGAGCAGGTCGACCGTCTTGACCAGTGCGGTTTCCCATTCATCGGCGGTGGGGCGTTTGGCCGGGTCATGCAGGCCTTCGATAAAGGCGCGCTCAAACAGGGCCGAAAGATAGGGGCCGGTAATACGATAGGGCAGTTTGCTGGTGTCTTTCCAGGGCAATTCACTGGCCTTGGCGTTGGCAGCCTTGATGCGGTTGGAAGCATCCGTCGGGTGCTCCACAAACAGGGCCTTTTCGCCCATCATCAATTCTTCGTCAAGCTGGGGGTCATTCACGTCATGCACCTTGTCGCCCCTCAAGGGGTGGCGGTAGAGCAGGTACATGTAGATCAGCACGGCCAAGGCATGCAGGTCGGTGGTGCGTGAAGGCAGCTTGCGCTGAGGGTCATCCTTGGGCAAGTGGCTGGTCATCACCACTTCGGGGGCGATGAAATCCGGCGTGCCAATCACGGCAGGGGGATGCTTTCCGGGTACGACCAAGCCGTCGATATCGATCAGGCAGGCTTGCCCGGTGGTAGGGTCGATCAGGCAGTTGTTGTAGCCAAGGTCGGAGTGGCTCAGGCCCGCCATATGCATACGGCGTACTGCACGCGCAAGCATCAGGCATACCTTGAGGTGGCGCATCCAGTCGCCCAACTCGCGGGAGTCGAGGAACTTGGCGCGATGGTTGGGGGTGGCGAACCACTTGCCGACTTTCTCCTTCTTGCGGATGCCGAGCATGTCATTGTTTTTCGAACCGTACTCGAAAAAGAAGCAATCCCGGTAGAAAGGCACCACCACGCCCAGGCGCCCTTCGTGTTCGACTACGGCGGTCGGCCAGCAGTACAGTTTTTGCAGGTAGTCGCCACCTTCCTGGCCGAAGATTTTCTCCCTATAGCGTCCGGTGATCTCCAGCAGACGTTCCTTGGCGGCGGGTTCGGCCTTGTCACGGAAGAAGGCAACCACGTATTGACCATCCGGGCTGAACATCACGTCCTTGACCCCGCCCTGCGCCCGGACTTCGTTGATGAACCGCACGGTGCCGCCATCGCTGGCGGTCAGGGTGATGATTTCAGCAGACATGCAAAACCTCAGTAGATGATTGCGAGCGTACGGTCGTCGTGATTGCCCTGTGACCAGAAATCCAGCCAGCTCAATACCCGCTGGGCCTGTTGACCATCGCGCTGGCTGAGGCTGGCACCGGCCTCCAGATCGGCCCACAGGGCATCCCAGGCTTCGGGGCTGGCCAAGCGGGCTTCGGTTTCGAATTTCGGGTCGGAGACCCCATCGGTCATAAGCAGGAAGGCAGTGAAGTCCTCACACAGGGTAAAGCGCGTGCGCTTGAGCAGCGCCTCCTGGGAAACTTCGGCTGCATCCAGGAAGCGGGTCTGGCCGGAATACTCACCGGCATCCACGTCCCCGAGCAGTTCAATGCCCTGCCCTTGCCGGTACACACCCACGGCACCGTCACCCACCCAATACGCGGCGCATAGCCATTTGGAGCCGAACTTGCGGGCCGCGCCTATCAAGAGCGTTGTGGATAAGTCCTTGAGCGAGCCGACCACTTCGGCACGAGTCTGGGCCTCATCGGTGAGCACTTTCATGGCACGGTAGGCGGCGTGGCCCACCGTGACGTAGAGCGCATTGCGCAGAAGCAGCCGATTGGTCTCACTCCCCCCCTCAGGGGCCGACTGGAGAGCGGTTACAGCGGCGGCAACCTTGTCGCCCCCCTCCCCTGCGAGGGCTTCCTTCAGATAGCTGCCTGCGGCCTGCACGGCCAGTTGCGAACCGCGCCGGGAGGATTTGGCACTGCCCGCCCCATCGGCGACGATGGCAATGTACCAGCCCGTATCCGGGTTGTGGTGGAGGAAGAAGTCGTCGTCGCAACAGCTACCCACATGCGCATGCGAGCGACCGCGTTTGCGCGCCGCCACAATCTGACGAGTCTGCCCGGCAAGCTGCTGGCTGGCTTCGTCTTCTTTCCACAAGGGGTCATTGCGGTCGGAAGGCAGGTTTTTCCACAGTAGTTTGGGGTCAGGATTCACGTACAGACTCAGCTTGCCGGTGCGTTCCGCGAGCGGGGAATCGTCGCCAAAGCGGTAGCGCAGCGGGATGGAGAAATCCCCGCTCAACGCCGGGGTGCCTTGGACCACGCCAGTGCTCAAATCGCAGCTCAGGCCTAATTCTGGCGGAAACAGGATGTCGATAAAACGCAGTTGTGCATTGGCTGGGTCAAAAACAATCGTCTCCTGGAAGGCTTCACTTTGCCGCGCATTGCGCAGGCGGAAGCTGACCGGGGGGCGTTCCCTGGGCACAGGGGGCTGAGGGGCAGGAGCGGGCAAAATGCTCACGGCAGGCTCCGTAACAGGTTGGGGGGAAGATCCTGCAGCACCCGCCTCGGCAACCGGGGCGGGCATTGTGGCGGGAGCAGTCTCCTCGTCTGGTTCAGTGTCTGCCGGAGCGGCAGACACTATGGATTCCACCTCAGCCGGTACGTCGGGCACGGCCACGGGCAAGGTCGACTCGGTCAATGGCTCCGCCGGGGTAGGTAGCACAGGCGTGGCATCAAAGGCCGGTGGCTCCCATTTGGTGACTTCCGGCGGATGATCCGCAGTGAAGCGTTTCCACTCCTTGTGGATAAAACTTTCAAACCCTGCAAAAGTCTTGGCGACCTTGGGATCATCCAGAAATCTGGCGAAATCCTTGGCGCCGTCGCTGCCCAACACGGAAATCAGGAACTGCATGCGTGCGTCTCGCATGCCTTAACCTCTTGAGCGTGTTACGTCAAAATCGCCTTCAGCCATGCTCATGTTCAGTTGTTTCTGGCAGCCTGGGCAGGTGGCTTGGCCTTCGCCCTGCACACAGAAAATCTGGCCGCAACTGCATGCAGCAAACGCGTAAGCCGCGCCGCAATGTGGGCAGCCGGGCGAGCCGATCAGCGATTCGGTGCTGATGGTGCGTGCGCTGGCGCGGGGGTCGGAGAGTTCGTCAAAATCCCGCTCGGCCGCAAACACGCCGACCAGGTTGTAGTGCACGGCATCCATGCGGAAGTCGCGGGTTGCCAGGGCTTGTTTGGCGCGCTCGTACTTGAGGAGGTAGGGCAGCTTGGTGGTCTGGCAACGCCCCTGGATCACCACAAAATCTTCATCCACGGCGGTGGCCTGGGCGATGGTTTCGATTTTCTTCATCACCGAATCATCAAACTTGGCCAAGGAAACTGCGGCGGGTTCGCCCGAGCCGATGCTGCGGCTCTGGGTGCTGACGCTGGCGCTGATCCAGTCGATGAACTTCTTGAAGTCCTGCTCGGTGGCGCTTTCGATGCGCAACACATTGGGCGTAATGGTGGATAGCGCCTCCAGCGAGGCATACGGCCCGATACCGATGGCCACCAGATTGACCCGGGAGGCGTAATGATTCTTCCAGCGTGTGAGCACGGCCGTGGGGTCGTCCGTGCTCTTGCCATCGGTCATCAGGAAGACGAGGGGCTTGAAGTCCCCCTTCTGTTCCGGGGTGGAGCGCTTGACGTTGCGGTCGATCTCGCCCATCAGGTGCTCAAGCGCCGCGCCCATCGAAGTGCCGGAACCCAGGGGCAGGCGTGGCGAGTAGAAGGCGACCAGTTCAACCAGCGGGGTCAAGGTCTTGGCCCGCCCGGCAAAGGCGATCACCGAAAGGTAGGCGGTTTCCAGCGCATAGGGGTCGGTGCGCAGGGTCTTGATCAGGCGTTCCATCCCTTCCTGCAGGCTGCGCAGATTTTCACCCGCCATGCTTTCGGAGACATCTACAACCAGGAATACAGGTAGGCGACGCATACAACCTCTGCTTAGAGCACGATGTTGAGTTCGGGTGGCGGGGGTGGCAGTTCGGTCGCGGCCGAGCGGGTCGCCCCCAGGCTCTGGCTATCCTTGGAGAAGGTGGCCGACACCCATTCGAAGAACTTGCTGAAACTGGCCGCATCCATGGTGTCCAGGCTCACCACATGGTCAGTCAGGCGCTTGAGCTGCCCGGGGTCGGCCTTGGGGCCTGCGGCACAGGCCACGATCTTGGCAAACCCGCAGGACTGGATACGCGGAATCACTTCGGTGTACGCCAGGGTATCCGTCGGCTTGCCATCGGTAAGGATGACCAGGATCGGCTTCCAGTCGCCCTTCTCGGTCGCCGTGGATTTGTGCACATCCCGCTGCACCTGTGCATAAATGTGTTCCAGTGCCTCCCCCAGGAGGGTGGCACCGGAGCGCGGGCAGGTGATTTCGGGCAGGCGCACATCGGCCACCGAGGTCATCGGCAGCACTTCCTTGATGTCCGAGTCAAAGGTGGTGATCGACAGGTGCACACTCTCAAGCGCATACGGATTGCTGCGTAGCGAAGTCAGCAGTGCCTGCAAACCGGCATTGACGGCAACGATGGGTTCTCCATTCATCGACCCGGACGTATCGATGCACAGGTAGGTCAGCAAGCGACGGCTCATGAATGTTTCCTACAGATAGGTTTGTTGGAGCAGGCTGACGAAACTGTCGGTTTCGTGCGGTATGCCAATGGCACGGAACTGCCAGCCATCGCCCTGGCGGGTGACTTCGGCAAAGGTCATCGAGCAATAGCGCGCATAGGCGGCATCCCCACTGACATCAAAACGGCAGATTTCCTTGCCCTTGGCATCCACGGCGCGGATAAAGGTATTCTTGATCTGGCCGAAAGATTGCTTTTTCTGCTTGCCTTCGTAAATCGCCACCAGAAAAATGATGCTCTCATATTGCGCAGGCATCTGGTCGAGCTTGACGATGATCTGCTCGTCGTCCCCATCACCGGCGCCAGTGCGGTTATCCCCGGTCAGGTAGATGGCGCCAGAGGGGTGGCGTTGTGAATTGAAGAAAACCACGTCCCCGTTGATCAGCGTGGGCGAGCCCGATGCGCTGGCATCCCCAAGACTGTGGACCTTGCCATCCTTGCCCAGCAAAAAGGCGATGGCGTCCAGGTCATGATCTTCAGCTTCGCCGCCGAACAGGGAGCTGAGAAAACCCTTCTTCTGTTCTGCCACATCCCAACCCAGGCCGATGGTGACCGAGGACAGATCGAATTCTCCGTCTTTGCGCAGGCTTACGCCCTCGCCCTTCTTCAAACTCACGCCCATCTTTTACCCCCTTGTTGCAATAGCAATGAAAACAAGCATTCAGGAATCACACCCAATCAAGTATTTTGCATAATCATTATAGATATCGCAAATTCATAGAGACTGAGCGCGTGCGCCACACATTTCACATCACCACATTGACTTCAGGTGGCGGTGGCGGAAGGTCATCCAGACCGGCCACATCTTTCTTGGCCAACTCCACCTTCTGGCTGGACACGGAAATGGACGAGGACACCCACTTGAAGAAGCTCTTGATCGAATTGCTGTCGGCAGTATCCAGATTGACCACGATCTCGGAAATCCGCTTCAGCGAACTGGTATCGGCAGACTGCCCGGCAGCACAGCACACGAAGGTGCCAGTCTTGACGGTGGCCAGCGCCTTGATGCCGGGGTTCAGATCATCGGTTGGGGCGCCATCACTGAGCAGGAACACCACCGGCTTCCAGTCCCCCTTCTGCTCGGCGGTGCCTTTCTGCACTTCACGCTTGATGCAATCAGCCAGCAGCACCAGGGCTTCACCCATGGCGGTGGTGCCCGAAGCGGTCAGTTCGGGGCTTTGGAACTGGGAAAGCTCGGTCAGCGGCACGAGTTGGCGGGCTTCACTGGCGAAGGTCAGCACGGAAACGTAGGCGGTTTCCAGCGCGTAGGGGTCTTGACGCAAGCTGGTGATCAGCATCTGCAAACCGTTCTTGACGGCTTCAATCGGCTCACCAAACATCGACCCCGAGGTGTCGATCACAAGGTAGACAGGTAGACGTCGCATCGCTCAACCCTTCAAGAAAAAATCAAGAATAAATGTCACTTCCCTGCCCAATGCCAGAGTGCCAACCCGCCCAGCATCACGGCAATGGCGTAGATGGCGGCCAGAAAATCGTCAAACATGACACCAAAGCCGTTCTTGAACCGGGCATCGGCCAGATGGATCGGCCAGGGCTTGAGCACATCAAAAAAGCGGAACAGCAGAAAAGCAGCAATCCATGCCCACCAGGTAAACGGGGCGCATAACAACACCCAGGCAAAGGCGACGATTTCATCCCACACGATTGAGCCATGATCGGGTACGCCAAGCGCGCGGCCCGCCTCATCGCAGATCCAGCAGCCCAGCGCAAAACACAGCACCAGCACCACCGACCACGCCCACACGGGAAGCCCGAGCAGTGCCCAGGCCAATACAAAACCGCCCAGCGTGCCAAAAGTCCCTGGCGCCACAGGCGCGAGACCCAGGCCGCATCCCAGCGCGAAAAAACGATGGGGACGGGAAACTAGAAATTGAAAAGTCGGCTTAATTTTGGTGCGCTCCTATCAGCAATCATTACGGAAATAAGTCCTGGCTTGAAACTTGCGCAACCCATACAGGTCAAAACACGCCGCCTCATATCAAACTATGTAATATTTAGGCGCAATACTGCACCGCCGAACGCATCTAGGCAACCCTCCACCAATCGGACGGTTGCTGGCGCCCGATCGTCATGTGCGGGGATGCGCTTGTCTTTTACAGGTGGGCATGCAATATTGCACTTTTAGGAGATTAATTTCATGCAGCATTTCGGCTTTCCACTTGAAGCCCTTGTGATTTTCTTTGCGGTGATTGCCCTGTCTGTCTATCTGGATCTGGTGGCCCACCGCAAAGCCACCGAGATCACGATGGCGGATGCCGCCAAATGGTCGGCTTTCTGGATCACCCTTGCCCTTTTGTTCTATGGCTACCTGTGGGTTCGCTTCAGCAAAGGTTGGGCGGATCTGTATCTGGCAGGTTACGCGCTGGAAAAGAGTTTGTCTGTGGATAACCTGATGGTATTCATGGCCATCTTTGCCTCGTTCAGCATCAAGGACGTGTTGCAACACCGCATCCTGTACTGGGGGATCATCGGCGCATTGATCTTCCGCGCCATTTTCGTCTCCATCGGCACGGGCCTCTTCATGGCCAGCCCCTGGGTCGGCTTTGTGTTTGCCGCCTTCGTGCTGTGGAGTGCCGTCAAAATGCTGCAATCCGGTGGAGATGATGATGATGAAGTGGAAGATTATTCCGACCACTGGAGCGTGCGCGTAACCGGCAAGCTCATGCCCATCTACACCCGTTTGCACCTGCACCGCTTCTTTATCCGCCACGATGAAGTGATCTCCAACGGGATGACGTCAGCCGTCACCCGCAACGGCTTGCTGTATGCCACCCCAGCCTTCCTGTGCCTGATGGCGATTGAAACCTCGGATATCGCCTTCGCCTTCGACTCCGTGCCCGCCGTCATCGCGGTCACCCAGGAGCCCTTGCTGGTGTACGCTGCCATGATCTTCGCCATCCTGGGGCTGCGTAGCCTGTACTTTGTGCTGGCTGCATTGACCAAGTATCTCGCCTACTTGGAAAAGGCCGTGATCGTGCTGCTGTTTTTCATCGGCTCCAAGATGGCGCTGCAATCCTGGAACCACGCCGTCTCGGATACCGGCATCGATATCTCTCCGGGGGTAAGCCTGGGGATCGTGCTAGGAACCCTGGCAGTCGGGATCGTGGCTTCACTGCTGTTCCCGCCCAAGGAAGAGGCGGAAGAGCAAAGCAAAAAATAAGTCTGGGCTTGCAAGCCTGGACACGCGCAGGCCAGACGGCGTGATCAACACCCCGTTTGGCTGTAAAAACAACTGCGCAGATCGAACTAGATTGAATGGGAGTTGTCTGAAATGGCCTTGTCACTCAAAAAGGGCGAAAACGTTTCTCTGTCGAAAGCCGATGTCAGCCTGAGCAATGTGCTCATTGGCTTGGGCTGGGAAGCGCGCACGACCAATGGCTTGGATTTTGACCTGGACGCGAGTCTGTTCATGGTGGGCGAAAATGGCAAAGTGCAAAGTGACGACTGGTTCATTTTCTACAACCAGCTCAGCTCACCTTGCCGCTCTGTTGAACACACCGGAGACAACCGGACTGGCGCGGGTGAAGGGGATGATGAAGCCATCAAGGTAGCCCTGAACAAGGTACCCGAGCATGTCAGCCGACTGGTCATTGCCGTGACCATCCACGAAGCCGAGGCACGCAACCAGAACTTCGGCATGGTGCATGATGCCTTTGTGCGGCTGGTCAATTCGGATACGAACCAGGAAATCCTGCGTTTTGATCTTTCAGAAGACTATTCCACCGAGACCGCTATGGTATTCGGTGAAATCTACCGCCGGGGTTCGGAGTGGAAATTCCGCGCCGTCGGACAAGGCTACTCAGGCGGCCTGTACGCACTGTGCATGCAGTACGGCGTGAATGTCACCTGAGCAACTACTTTTCATCTCATATATCGAGAAGGAGCGTTAAAACATGGCAATCAGTCTGCAAAAAGGCGGTAATGTCAACCTGAGCAAAGAAGCTCCAACCATGACGAAGATGATCGTCGGCCTGGGTTGGGATGTGCGCGCTACCGATGGCGCCGGCTTTGACCTGGATGCTAGCGCCTTCATGCTGAATGCATCGGGCAAAGTTCGCAGCGATGCAGATTTCATTTTCTACAACCAGCCCAAGTCCTCCGATGGTTCGATTACGCACTCGGGCGACAATCGTACTGGTGCGGGTGAAGGGGACGACGAATCGATCGTCATCGAACTGGGCAAGGTTCCTGCCGAGGTGGAACGCATCGCCGTTTCCGTCACGATTCACGACGCCGAAGCCCGCAAGCAGAATTTCGGCATGGTCGCCAAGGCCTACATCCGCTGCGTCAATGCAGCGGGAGACGTTGAAATCGCCAAGTACGACCTGTCTGAAGATGCTTCCGTCGAAACGGCGATGATCTTCGGCGAAATCTATCGCAATGGCGCTGACTGGAAGTTCAAGGCTGTCGGCCAAGGCTTCCAAGGCGGGCTGGGCCCCCTGGCCAAGAATTTTGGCGTAAACGTCTAAATTCCACTCCCGGCACGGCGCGTGGCGCGCCGTGCTTTTTTTTGGTCTTTTGCCCATGCAAACCCTATCCCGTGGCCAGCGCCTGAAGCTTGCCGATCTTGGCTTACCCAACGGTAATTTCAGTATCAAGCTGGAATGCAACAACGCCGGGCTTACCATCGACAGCGCCTGTTTCGGCCTGGATGCGGCACGTAAGCTCTCTGATGAACGTTACATGACGTTTTTCAACCAGCCGGCAAGCCCCTGTGGCGGTGTTCGGCTGGCGGATGCCAACCGCTTCGAATTCCGGCTTGCCGCCCTGCCCGGCTCGATTCATGCACTTGTCCTGACCCTGGCCATTGACGGTAACGGGGTGCTGGGCAGCCTGGGCAACAGCCGCGCACAAATCGTAGATGATGCCGGGCAGGTGGTGGCGAGTTTCGATTTTTCCGGTGCCCTGTTCAAGGATGAGCGGGCGGTGATGCTCATCGAGGTGTACCGCAAGGATGACCATTGGCGCCTGAGCCCCGTTGGCCAAGGCTTCAATGGAGGGCTGGATGCGCTGGTGACCCATTTTGGTGGAGAAGTGGCCTCCTCTGCGCCAACTTCGGCCCCGGCAGCGCCCAGCGCGCAGACTGCGGCCAGGGTATCGCTGGACAAGCGTATCGAAAAAGAAGCGCCGCATCTGGTCTCACTGGTCAAAAAAGCCAGCGTGAGTCTGGAAAAGGCCGGACTGGGTGCCCACCGCGCACGGGTATGCCTGTGCCTCGATATCTCCGGCTCCATGCATTCGCTCTACAAGAGTGGCGCAGTACAGAAGTTTGCCGAGCGCATTCTGGCTCTGGGCTGCCGCTTTGATGACGATGGCGAGATTGATGTCTTCCTGTTTGGCGCCAATGTACATCAGCCCGACCCACTGGGGATCGGCAACAACCGCAATTACATTGAGTCCCTGATCAAAAAGTATCCACTGGAAGGCGATACCCGCTATGGGCGCGCCATGCAGGCCATCCGTGAATACTATTTCCACAAGACCCCTGCCACCGGGCCGCAGCAGATCAAGAAGGCCGACACGCCGGTGTATGTGATGTTCGTCACCGATGGTGGCACGGCTGATCAGCCGCTGACTGAGCGCCTGTTGCGCGAATCCAGCCACGAACCGATCTTCTGGCAGTTCATGGGCATTGGCAAAGGGCGCAAGTCCAAGAGCAAGGCATTGAGCTTCTTTTCAGACTCGAATTTCCCCTTCCTGGAGAAGCTCGACGAACTCAGTGGCCGCCTTGTGGATAACGCGGCGTTCTTCAGTGTTGAACATCCTGAGGAACACCCGGATGAAGCGCTGTTTGACCTGTTGATGGACGAGTATCCCGAGTGGGTCAAGCTGGTTCGCGGCCACGGCATGATTCCCTGACCGCTCCCCCCACATTCTGCAATCAAAGAGGTGCCCAGATGCCTGTATTTACCGTCACCGGTGATGTAGATCCCTTCCTCCACGTATCACTGCGCAAGGGGGAATCCATCTATTGCGAAAGCGATGCCATGGTCATGATGGAAGACGCCCTTGACCTTGCCGGCAAGATGCAAGGTGGCATCCTGCAAGCTGTGATGCGGCGCTTTACCAATGGTGAAAGCTTCTTCCAGCAGCACATCACCGCCACCCGTGGCGATGGTGACTGTCTGCTCTCACCACGCTTGCCGGGCGGCCTGGAAGTGCTGGATGTGGGTAATGTGCAATACTGCATCTCCGACGATGCCTATGTTGCGGCGACCGATGGTGTGCAGGTGGTGGCCCAATCACAAGGCATTGGCAACGCCTTGTTTGGCGGTACAGGCGGCTTTTTCATCGGTCGCTCCAGTGGCACGGGCAAGCTGGTTGTCTCCGGCTTCGGCTCGATTTTCACCCTGGATGTCACCCCCGAAAAGGGCATGACCATCGACAATGGCCACGTGGTGGCCTGGGACGCGAACCTGCGTTATGAGATATCCACATCCACCTCGCAAAACAAGGGCCTGCTTGGCAATCTGGTCAACAGCGTGACCAGTGGCGAGGGGCTGGTTTTGAAGTTCTCGGGGCGCGGACGTGTCGTCGTATGCTCACGGAATCGCGGCACCTTCATTTCATGGCTGAACTCTCAAATGGGTTCAAAGAGCTGATCACACCACGGTTACATAAGGAGCACACATGTCAGTCGATCTGCAAAAAGGCCAGAAAATCAGCCTTGCCAAGGAAAACGGCGGCGCCCTGTCTGTTGTTGTGATGGGTTTGGGTTGGGATGTTGCCGAAAAGAAGAGCTTTTTCGGCTTTGGCGGTGGCAGCCAGAGCATTGACCTAGATGCCTCCTGCCTGATGTTTGACGAAAACCGCAACCTGCTCGATACCGTATGGTTTTGCCAGCTTGAGAGTGAAGACGGCAGCATTGAGCATACCGGGGACAACCTGACAGGCGCTGGTGACGGGGACGATGAACAGATCATCGTCAATCTCGATAAAGTGCCAGCCAATGTGAAATCCCTGGTATTTACCGTCAACAGCTTTCGCGGGCAGACCTTTGCTGAGGTCAAGAACGCGTTCTGCCGGATTGTGGATCAAGCCACCAACAAGGAAGTCGCCCGCTACAACCTGAGTGCGCAAGGCACGCATTCTGCACAGATCATGGCAAAATTGTATCGTCATAACGGTGAATGGAAGATGCATGCCATTGGCGAGAACGGCAACGGCAGAACGTTTGAAGACCTGATGCCGCAAATCCTTCCACACCTATAATCAAGGCAAGTACATGCGAGTCTGGTTCAACAAGACATTTTCTTCCATTCATTCTGCATTACGTCTTATCCGCGAGGCTGATGTCGAGGGGCGTTACGAACTGCTGGCGTCCAGCCCGAACCCGCATGCACTGGTCAAGCTGGTGGCTCATCAGTTCTTTGATGAGCCCTCCAAGCTCACAGGCGCCGACTATGTGGATTGGTGCGAGCGCTTTTGCGTCGAGCACAATATCGGCATCTTCGTTCCCGGCAAGGAAGCTGCGCTGCTGGCCGAGTCGCACGAGCGCTTTGCGCGCATCGGCACCCGGATCATGAGTTGCGCGAGCCACGCCAACCTGGAACTTATCCACAACAAGGGGCAGTTTTACGCCACCGTAAATTGTCCACAGGCCCCTTCGGCTGAATATCTGCCCTGCACGAACATCGACGAGTTCGACCACGCCTACGCGGAGTTGGGCAAACGCCACGAAGCCCTGTGCCTCAAGCCTGCGGTGTCGGTGTACGGCATCGGTTTCCGCCGGATTCGTGAAGATCGCACCGCATTCGACATCTTTGCCGGTGGGCACGAATACCAGATTGACCTCGCTTCGCTGCGCACCATGCTGGCTGCCCAAGGCAGCTTCCCGACCCTGCTGGTCATGGAATATCTGGCCGGGCATGAATTCAGCGTGGATTGCGTGGCTGACCACGGCAGCCTCAAGTGCGCGGTGGCCCGGCGCAAGCCTCTGGGGCTGAATGTCGGGCAGATCATTGATACCCGTGAGGATATCCAGATCGCCTGCCAACAGATCACCACTCAATTTGGCCTGAACGGTTACGCCAATATCCAGTTCAAGGAAGGGCGCGATGGCCTGCGCATCCTGGAGATCAACCCGCGCATGTCCGGCGGGGTCGCCATGGCCTGTCTGGCAGGGCCGAACCTGCCTTATCTGGGTCTGGCAGGCTTTGATCAGGGCTACGGCATGCTTTCCATTCCACCGATTGCCGAAGGCATGCGGGTAGGTGAATACAATCAGGCAACGGTGTTCTCGTGATAGCGCTTTCGACTCCTTCGCACACCGAGACGCGGATAGTGGGCGACCTACCCCTGGGGCGCCTGGAAGTAGCTGTGGATAACTCGGAGCTGGCGCCGCAGGATCTGTTCAGCCTTGCCACCCGGAACAATCCCAAGCGTGCCTTCCTGTTCGTCTCCCACGTGCTGGGCAAGCATCTGGCCGTTACCCCCGCAGCCATGGCCGATGTGCATGTGCGCATCGCCCGGCGCATCCCGACGCTGCCGCAGCCCATCGTCTTTATTGGCATGGCGGAAACGGCCACCTGCCTCGGGCAAGGTGTATTTGAAGCGTGGCGGCGTGAGCACCCTGAAGTAGATGCACTCTACCTGCACACCACCCGTTATGAGGTACCGGGCAACACCCCCATCCACTTTGAGGAAGCCCATAGCCACGCCCCGCTGCTGTGGCTGTACGAACCCAAGGATGCGGCCATCCGCGCAAAATTCCAGCAGGCGCGTTCCCTGGTACTCATTGATGATGAGATCAGCACCGGCAACACCTTTGTGAACCTCACCCACGCCTGCCGCAGTCATGCACCGGCCATATCGCATGTGCATTTCGCCGCGATTACAGATTTCACTGGTGCGGCCCGCCGCGCTGCGCTGCACGAGCGGATTCCGGCGCAATTGAGCGAAGGTGCGCTGCTCTACGGGCAATGGCAGTTCGAGCCCAATGGCAAAATTATCCACAACGCGCCTGCCGCCCAATCGGGTGCCGCCAACGTCCCCCATTTGCAGGACAACGGTTTTGCCCGCCTGGGCCGCACCAGCTGCGTGAGCTTGCCGCCCCAGGCTGTGGATAAGATTGCCCAGGGCATCCGGGCTGGCGACAAGGTGCTGGTGCTGGGCAGCGGTGAATTCATGCACGCCGCCTTCGTGCTCGCGCGCGCCTTGCAGCAGGCCACCGGGGCAGAGGTGAAGATGCATGCCACCACGCGTTCGCCGATTGTGCCCTGGGGGCCGATTCATACTGTCATGAGCTTCCCGGACAATTACGGCGAGGGGATCACCAATTACCTCTACAACTACCACGCAGGCCAGTACGATCACTGCTTCCTGTGCCACGAAACCGGCCCCAACCCGGCCTTGACTGAAACCGCCCGCCTGCTGGGCGCCCGCTTGCTGCATTTCCGTTCGGAGTTCGAGATTGAAGAAAATCCTGTTTGCTGATCTGGACGACACGCTCTTCCAGAGCCATCGCAAGATGAGCCCGGCACAGGATTGGCGCCCGCTGGCTTTTCTTTCTGATGGCTCGGCCATCTCCTACGCCAACCCGCAGCAGCAGGCGATGCTGGAGCTGTTCATGCGTGAGATGACGGTGATCCCCGTCACCGCCCGCAATCACGATGCCTATCGGCGTGTGGATATCTCTTTCCAGGCTGAAGCCATCATCAACTACGGTGGCATCATCCTGAATGCCGATGGCCAACCCGACCCCATCTGGCAAGCAGCCAGCGCGGCAAAAGCCGAAGCCAGCCAGGCCGATCTGCAGCGCTGGACAGACGCCCTGCTCGCTGAAAGCGAACGCCTGGGGCTGGATCTGCGGATTCGCCTAATTCGGGACTTCGACATCCCCTTCTACGTGGTCGCCAAGTCCAGCTCCGGCAACGATGCTGCTGTGGCCGTTGCGGCTGAATTCTGCCTGCGCGAACGCGAAGCGGGCCACCTGCCTGACCTCTACATCCATATCAACAGCAACAATCTGGCGCTGATCCCGCGCTGGCTGGACAAACGCCATGCTGTGGATAACTTGCGCCAGCGCTATGCGGAGGCAGGCCATCAGGTACTCAGTTTCGGGATGGGTGACAGCCTTGTGGACCTGAACTTCATTGGTGCCTGTGATTACATGATCGTCCCCGCCGCCAGCCAGATTGCGGCCCTGCGCCTGAGGGGAGAGGCATGAGCTTCCACGGTAGCTACCGCCCGCAAGACGTTGAATTCCTGCTCAAGCCGATCCCGGTCACGATGATCGAGGATACGCGGGAGAAGGAACGCCTCATCCAGTCCGGCCAACGCCATTACAGCGAGATGCTCTCGCCCGAGCGGCTGCCTTCGGAGCGCTACCGCCAGCTCTTCCTGCAGGCGCACGCGATGAACCGCACGCGCATGGCCCGAGATTGCCTCACCCTGGCCCAACTCATCCGCCAAGAGGTCAGAGACGCGCCCACGCTCGTCTCACTGGCCCGCGCAGGCACGCCGGTGGGTGCCATCCTGGCCCATCTGCTGCGCCAGCTCACCGGCCAGCCCATCGCCCACTATTCGGTGTCGATCATCCGGGATCGCGGCATTGACGCCAACGCCCTCAATACCATTCTGGCGCGCGGCGCCAAGCCCGAATCCATCGTCTTCATCGACGGCTGGACGGGCAAAGGCGTCATCACCGCCGAACTTGAGCATGCAGTGGGTGCATACAACCGCAAGATGGGTGCGGCGATCCGGCCTGATCTCTACGTGCTCGCGGACCTCGCAGGCAAGGCCCATTGTGCGGCCACAGTGGAGGATTACCTGATCCCCTCCTCGATCCTGAACGCCACCGTCTCTGGCCTCGTCAGCCGTTCGGTGCTCAACCATGCGATTGGCCCCCAGGATTACCACGGCTGCGTGTATTTCTCCGAATTTGCCGACGACGACCTCTCGGTGTGGTTTGTGGATGAAATTGTGCAGGCTGCGCAAACTTTGCTGCTTGAACCCCAGGCTGTGGATAAGTCTGCCCCCATCGACAAGCAGGCCCAGTCACGGCAAAGCGACGCCTTTATCGCCACTGAAATGGCCCGCTACGGCATTACCGACCACAACCTCATCAAGCCCGGGATTGGCGAAGCCACGCGCGTGCTGCTGCGCCGCCTGCCAGACCGCCTGATCGTGCGCGACCGCCAGTTCCCGGCTGTGCAACATTTGATCGCCCTGGCGCAGGAAAAGAACGTCCCCATCGAAGAACGCCCCGATCTGCTGCTTAACGCCATATCCCTCATCAGGAGTGCTTCCGATGCGTAATCAACCCATGCTCGGCGCGAGCCTGTACGTTCCGGCCACCCACCCTGATCTGGCCCAGATCGCCAGCGCGCAAAAGCTCGCCAACGTGCGCTCGCTCATCTTCTGCACCGAAGACTCCGTCGCCCCGGCTGACTTATCCACAGCGCTGGCCCAACTCGCTGAGGCACTCCCCCAACTGCAAGCCCTTGAAGGGCGCCTGCGCTTTGTACGCGCACGCAATCTTGAAGTACTCAGGCAGATATTGGCCATGCCCGGCATCGAACGCATTGACGGCTTCGTGCTGCCCAAAGTAACTGCCGACAACATCGACCACTACATGGCGCTGATTGCCGCCGCAGACAAGCCCCAATACTGGGTGATGCCCACGCTGGAAACCCGCGAAGTCTTCAACGACCACGATCTGCAACAACTCCTGCGTCGCATGGACGGCGCACAATGGCGCGAGCATATCCTCAGCCTACGCATTGGCGGCAACGACCTGCTCTCGCTACTGCGCATGCGCCGCCCGCGTGGACACACCATCTACGCCACCCCCATCGGACAGGTGATCTCAAGGCTCGCCACCACCTTTATCCCCTACGGATTCTCACTCACCGCCCCGGTCTTCGAGCATCTGGACGACACGCAGACCCTGTACCAGGAAATCGAGCAAGACCTCAACCACGGGCTCGTCGGCAAAACCGCCATCCACCCCAGCCAGGTTCCGCTCATCGAGCAATGCTACCGCGTGCGTCCGCAAGACGTGGAGGCCGCCACCCGCATCCTCCAACAAGATGCCCCCGGCGTATTCCAGATGCACCAATCCATGTGCGAACCCGCCACCCACCGCCCCTGGGCCCACTCAATCCTCGCCGCCGAACGCTGCTTTGGTCGCGTGGAAAACAAGCACACACCGCCCCAGGTGCCCAACTAGGGCAGCACACATCAGGGACTGCACAAAACCGAAATGCGTTACAAGGCTTACTACATCGTTACAGCCAAGCCGGAACTCATCGAACAGCTCAACGGCCACGCGGATCGCGGGTTCGCTGCTGTCCTCACGGAAACAGTCCTTCTTGAAAATGAAGAAGGAGGGCGCACCGCCTGGGGCGCAAACGAACATACGCTGCAGATGAAACTCCTGTGGCTGGCCAGTCTTCGGGAATACACCCCATTGTCAAACGACGAAGACGCCTTGGCGCTACTGGGCAGCGCCTCGATCAGCACCCAAATGTTTGATCGCTGGTGGATCATGCAGCGCCTAGGTGTGGAAGACACAGCAAGTGCGCTGGCCGAATACCTCCCTGCCGTTGCCCAAAAAATCGAACAGACCGGCAACATTCTTGTTGATGAATGGCTGAACAGCTCATTTCATAGCCTTGAACCCAAGAATCAAGCCGATTGTGGCCCAAATCCACCGCTGCACAAGTAATTTCAACCCAGGTGCCAGAGTTCTGACATGAACACCAAAGTACATGAACATTCCTTGCTGCTCATACTCTGTGTTTGTGCAGAAACAGAATTTCTTGGCTTTGACTACATCCAACAATGGGTTGAAGAAGTTTCAAACGACATTCCTGTGCTCCCTCATTGGCTCATTGATCTGGCTATGTGTATCGACTCGAGCGAGATTTCATCAACCCTGCACAAAAAAATGTTTGAAGATGGAATTGCTGATGGTGTCGCGTACACCGAGCTTTCTATTGGATTTCTAAGTTGGAAATATGAGCGGAAGGAAATATCCTTTTCAGAGCTTGAACATCATTTGATAGATATGGCTGATGGATCTTTCTATCTAGATATTGACATTGAAGCTTGCTCGGAGGCGTTTGCAAGAGGCCCATGCATGCTTGATTCAGATACTGATGTTGCTCTGCTGCTACGGCGTTGTTGCAGCTTGGCAAAACGTCAATTTGAATATTTTTCAAGTAAAGAAATTCTGAAAAATGAACAGAACCTATTTGAGCCACCCGCATTGTGCTTCTGAACAGGCTATGGGAGAAATGAAATGTCAGCAAAGGAGATGCATGACGCATTGGTAAGCACCGACATGCCCAGCAGCAGAGTAAGACGTGATAAGGTGTTTCTCGTCATGGATCAGCCTGTGGATAATTATGAAAAGAAATACGCTGAAGAAGCTTCTGATACTTGCTGCACTCGCCTGTTTTTCCGGGCTGATGATCCCTCCCGCCTATTCAGAGCAAGCAGGCGGGTATCATCCATCAGCAGGAGTGGTACCGAACGAATATATCGCCATTGGCATAGCGGAGGCTGTGCTATTTGCAATATACGGCAAAGAGAACATTGAACGCCAAAAACCCTACAAAGTAACCTTGCTAGAAGGAGTATGGACTATCGAAGGATGTTTGCCTCAATCACATGCAGGAGGAACTTTCTTCATTCAAATCGACAAAAAGGACGGAGCAATAAGAAGAGTAATGCACGGAAAATAGCTCTTAACATTAGTCATCGTGCATTGTGCATCTTTCGCAAGCTGTGGATAACTTTCTGGCGGTTGTGACGCAGGATCATCCATTGTGGGAGTGTTTCCAGCATGGCCTGGGTATCGGGGTTGAATTGCATCCGCTCACCAGCAAGGTATGCGATCAGCAATTCCAGATGAGCCCTGTTGTTTGCCCACAGGGCTTTGCCACGGTAGCTGGTGAGGAACCATAGCTGGTAGGGTATTGGCTGATCGGAAATCTGCTGGTGTGCGCAATGGGTGCAGATGATCCGCTTGGCAGCGAGGCGCTGCAAAACCTCATGATAGCTGCCTTTGAAGCCATCCGGGTACATATGGGCCACGGCGTGCTGGCCGCATCTGGGGCATTTGATGTCAAATAAGCGGGGATGTGGCGGGGCACAGTCACGAGGTGCCCCCAATCGCGAGTCTTACAGGTTTTTGGCCTTGGCCGCGCGGGCCAGTGAGTTGTCATCAGGATTGGAGCTGGAGCCGTTACCTGACGAGCAGATGGCGTCTGATACCACACGGCCCATGAAGCTATAGGTGCCGGTGACATAGCAGTAGTAGATCTTGTTGCTCTTGGTTTTGACGACGTAGTCGGTACGCACACCTTCATTGACGCGGCTGGTGATCACGAAATTGCTTGGCGCGAGCCCCAAGGCGTTGGAGGTGCGCTTTTCCAGAATATCCCCGTTGACTGCGACGGATGCGCATCCGGCCATCAGCAGCACAGCAATCGCTTCGAACGTGAATTTCATAGCCTCTTCCCGTATTTGGGGTGGCGAATCCGTGTATGCAACTCCGCACCCCGCCAAGTGTGCTTCCTCTGTTGATATCGCGCCCAAAACCGATGGGCACGCTGGTATTGTTGTATCGAATTGTATCTGAGCTTGAGATACAGGGCCCGGACGCTCATCCGATGATGCCCCTCTGGCCCTTGAAATTCCGCTGTGCGGTCGCATTTATGGGAAATTGCCGCAGATAGAAAGCAGTTGCGCATGAAGCAGAACTATTCGCGTTGGCGCCGTACCCTGGGATTTCCGTTTGTTCTGCTGTTGGCTTTGTTGTTGTGGCTGGAAGAATGGCTGTGGGAGCCGCTGGGCGAGTTGATGCGCCTGCTGGGCTCCTTGCCGGTCATCCGCCAGCTTGAAGCCCTGTTGCGGCGTGCGCCGCCCTGGCTGGCGCTGGCCTGCTACGCAGTGCCGGTGCTGACGCTGCTGCCCTTCAAGATTGTGGGGATCTGGTTGCTGAGCAAGGGCCATTTTGTGATGGGCACAGGGGTCTTTCTGGGCGCCAAGGTGGTAGGTACGGCAATATGTGCGCGGATTTTCGCCCTGACGCGCGATACCCTGATGCGGCTGGCGTGGTTTGCGCAGCTGTGGCAGTGGTTTGTGAATCTGCGTACTGCGGTCTATAACCGGGTGAAAAGCCATCCGGCCTGGATTTTGGCGCACCAGTGGGCGGCGCAGATCAGGGAACAGTTACGCAAGTTGCGGCGCTGAATCTGGCGCGTCAAAATGCAGCGCCAGCCATACGGTGCGTGGTTCGGTGTAGGCCACTCGGTGGCGGCGGCCTGCTGGAATCAATACGGCATCTCCTGGGGCCAGGATATCGATGTTTCCATTGTCATATTCAAGATGGCCCGCACCCTGTAGTACAACAACCCATTCATCATAATTCTGCTGATACCAGAATCCAGGCGGGCTGACCTGACCGTCTGAAACGATGCGCTCAAGGCGCACGCCTGGGCGTTTCAGGATCTCCTCAAAGTGCTCTTCCGGCCCTGGGGCCGGAAGGTTCTGCAGGAGGTGCAGGCTGGGCATCGCGTTTGATTCCGTTTCCAAATCGATACGATCACGAAAACAAGGCGCGTTCAGGCATGAAATTACTTTTTGAGCTTGGCCAAAATGCCATCCAACTGGTCCAGGCTACCGAATTCCACAGTCAAAGCACCTGCCCCTTTCTTGTTGGCTTTGATCTTGACCACAGCGCCTAACTGATCGGCCAGTTCCTCTTCCAGACGCTGCACATCCCGGCTGGGTTCGGGGGCGGCTTTGAGGCTTTTTTCCTTGGGGTCGAGCTGGGCGTGTACCAGCTTTTCCACATCGCGCACCGACAGGCGCTTGGCCACCACCTGATTAGCGAGCAATACCTGTTGTGCGGGGTCGACCGCCAACAGGGCGCGGGCATGACCCATCTCGATATCGCCCGCCATCAGCAGTTCACGCACAGGCTCTGGTAGGTGGAGCAGACGCAGCAGATTGGAGGTGGCCGGGCGGGAGCGCCCCACTGCGTCGGCTGCCTGCTGGTGGGTCATGCCGAATTCGTCGATGAGGCGCTGGATACCGAGTGCCTCTTCGAGCGGATTGAGGTTTTCGCGCTGGATGTTTTCGATCAGCGACATCGCCAGTGCGGCTTCATCCGGAATCTCGCGGATGATGACCGGTACTTCATCCAGCTCGGCAATCTGGGCAGCGCGCCAGCGACGTTCCCCAGCGATGATTTCGTGGCGGTTTTCACCGACGGGACGCACGATGATAGGTTGCATCACGCCCTGGGCGCGGATGGATGCGGCGAGTTCTTCCAGCGAACCTGCGTCCATGCGCGTACGTGGCTGATACTTGCCGGGCTGGAGTTTATCCACAGCCAGGGTGGTGAGGTTGCCGTTTTCAGCAGGAAGCGTGTCGCCGCCCAACAGGGCTTCGAGGCCGCGACCCAGGCCTTTCATTTTGGGTTTCATAGTGGCTATACGGATATTAGATGGATTTGATGCGCTCGATCATCTCAGTAGCAAATGCGAGATAAGCCTGAGAGCCCTTGGCGGCCTTGTCGAACACCACGCCGGGCAAGCCGTGGGAAGGGGCTTCTGCGAGCCGCACATTGCGCGGTATCACAGCCTTGAAGACTTTGTCGCCAAAGTGTGCTTCCAGCTGGTCTGACACCTGTTGTGAGAGCGTGGAGCGCGGATCGAACATCACCCGCAGCAGGCCGATGATCTTTAGATCGCGGTTGAGCTTGGCATGTACCTGCTTGATGGTGTTGACCAGATCAGAGAGACCTTCAAGCGCGTAGTATTCGCACTGCATCGGGATGATCACCCCATGCGCGCCACACAGGCCATTGAGGGTAAGCATGGAGAGCGAGGGCGGGCAATCGATGAGGATGAAATCGTAATCGGCATCCACGGTGGCCATCTCGTCCTTGAGACGCTTTTCGCGGTTATCCAACCCCACCAATTCAACCTCGGCGCCCGCCAAATCGCGGTTGGCCGCCAGTACGTCGTAACCGCCGTGTTCAGAGCGCACACGCGCATCCTTCAGGGGTTTGAGGCCGAGCAGTACGTGGTAGACCGTGGCTTCCACCGCCCGCTTATCCACACCTGAGCCCATGGTGGCATTCCCCTGTGGATCAAGATCGACAAGAAGGACACGTTGTTCATGTGCAGCCAGGGCAGCGGCGAGGTTGACGGTTGTAGTGGTCTTGCCAACGCCACCCTTCTGGTTGGCAACAGCGAATATGCGGGCCATAGATCAGTTCCGGGAAATGGTCAGGAGATGTCTTTCTGCATCCACGCCGGGCACGTGCAGGCGGCGGGATTCACGCAGCACAAAGCCAGGGGGCAGTTGTGTGAGTTCGTCGTCAGGATAAACGCCCTTCATGGCAAACCAAAGACCATCGGGCGCCACCATGTGATCGGTAAGGCTGACAAAATCTCGCAAGCTGGAGAACGCACGCGAAATCACTGCAGGGAAAAGTTGGGCAGGCTTGAGCAGCTCGACGCGCATGTTATGCACAGTCAGTTTGCCCAGTTTGAGTTCGATCTTGGCCTGCTGCAGAAAACTGGCTTTTTTATTCACAGTCTCGACCAGGGCCACTTCCATCTGTGGATAACAAATGGCCAGAGGGATGCCGGGCAGGCCGCCGCCAGTGCCGATGTCGGCAATCCGGCTGACCTGGATATGCGGCAGGATAGCGAGGGAATCAAGCAGATGGAGGTCTACCATCGCCTCTTCATCACGGATGGCGGTGAGGTTATAGACCTTGTTCCACTTCATGAGCAGGCTGCCATAGGCCAGCAGACGTTGCTGGGTGGCGGAATCAATCTCCAGACCCAGGGCAGCGATGCCGTCAGCCAAGCGCTGGGGCGTCGTCATGCTTGCTCCTTATGGGCGGCACGCTCGGCCAATTCACGCTTTTTCAGATGCACCATCAGCAGGGCAATGGCGGCTGGAGTGATGCCCTGGATGCGTGAGGCTTGCCCGAGGGTTTCCGGCTTGTGTAGAGCGAGCTTCTGCTGCACTTCGCGTGACAGGCCGGACACGGTGGCGTAATCCAGATCGACGGGCAACTGTGTGTTCTCTTGCGTGGATGCACGGGCCACTTCGTCGAGCTGACGCTCGATGTAGCCTTGGTATTTGACCGAGATTTCAATCTGCTCGACCACCAGCGGATCGGTTTCCGGGTCTGCCGGGGCGGTGGAGAGCTTCATCAGATCAGCATATTGGACATTCGGGCGACGCAGCAGGTCGGTGAAGCGATATTCACGCTCCAGTTCCTGGCCCAATATGGCTTCGGCCTCCCCTTGGGCAAGCTTATGCGGTACGGCCCAGGTGGCGCGTAGGCGGGCGGTTTCGCGTTCAATGGCTTCACGCTTGCGGTTGAAGGCTTCCCAGCGCACATCATCAACCAGACCCAGCGCCCTACCCTGCTCGGTGAGGCGCAGATCGGCATTGTCTTCGCGCAGGGAAAGACGGTATTCGGCACGCGAGGTGAACATCCGATATGGCTCGGTCACCCCACGGGTGATCAAGTCATCGACCATCACGCCGATATAGGCTTCATCACGACGGGGGCACCATGCCTCCTTGTCTTGTGCCTGCAGCGCTGCGTTGATCCCGGCGAGTAGCCCCTGGGCAGCGGCTTCTTCGTAGCCGGTCGTACCATTGATCTGGCCGGCGAAGAACAGCCCGTGAATAGACTTGGTCTCGAAGCTGCTTTTGAGGTTGCGCGGATCGAAAAAGTCGTATTCGATGGCGTAACCCGGACGCAGGATGTGGGCGTTCTCCAGCCCCTTCATCGAGCGCACCACGGTGAGCTGCACATCAAAAGGCAGCGAGGTGGAGATCCCGTTCGGATAGATTTCGTGGGTAGTTAACCCTTCAGGTTCCAGGAAAACATTGTGCCCATCCTTGTCGGCAAAGCGATGGATTTTGTCTTCAATCGACGGGCAATAGCGCGGCCCCACCCCTTCAATCACGCCAGTGTACATGGGGGAGCGATCAAGGTTGGCACGGATGATTTCGTGGGTGTGCTCGTTAGTGCGTGTCACCCAGCAAGGCATCTGCTTGGGATGCTGCGCGGCATTGCCGAGGAAGGAGAACACGGGCAAGGGCTTGTCCGAGTGTTGTTCCTGCATCACGGAAAAATCGATGGTTTTGCCATCGATACGGGGAGGCGTTCCTGTTTTGAGGCGCCCCACAGGCAAAGCCAATTCCCGCAAGCGGTGAGAAAGATTGATCGCAGGAGGATCACCTGCACGACCGCCCGCGTAGTGTTCCAGACCAACATGGATCAGACCATTCAGAAAAGTTCCGGCAGTCAGCACCACTGTAGGTGCCTCAAAGCGCAAGCCAATCTGAGTGACCACGCCCGTCACGCGGTCGCCTTCAACAGTGATGTCATCCACAGCCTGTTGGAACAAGGTGAGATTGGGCTGATTTTCCAGGCGACGACGGATCGCTGCCTTGTAGAGAATCCGGTCAGCTTGTGCCCGCGTGGCACGAACGGCTGGGCCCTTGCTGCTGTTGAGAATGCGAAACTGGATGCCACCTTCGTCAGTGGCCTGGGCCATTGCACCGCCCAAGGCATCCACCTCTTTGACCAAATGCCCCTTGCCGATACCACCGATGGAGGGGTTGCAGCTCATCTGCCCAAGCGTCTCGATGTTATGACTCAGCAGCAGGGTCTTACAGCCTGCACGCGCTGCAGCCAAAGCAGCTTCAGTACCTGCGTGACCACCACCAACGACAATGACTTCGAAACATTCTGGATACAACATGGGGATTTGGTAAAAACAGAAGACGGCCCTAGATGATACGCCACAGTGTTAAATGGGCCTAGTGGATAGGTCTGTGGAAAACCTGTGGGGAATAATATGTTTCACGTGGAACAAGTTTGGAGACTTTCCAAAGGCGCTGTCTGAATTAGTTGTTGAGCTACCATCGCCCAAGCGCCTCGTTGAGACAGAGCGTGGGAGAAATGGCGTCCCGATAGCGCTCAAGGAGGCGGCGCCAGCCCAGATAGTTGTCGAGGTATTTGGTCGCAACGCCGTTGAATCTGCGCATCCACGTTTTCAGTCGACTGTCGTAGGCATTGACGTTCTGGATGTGGAAGACGCCGTCGATGACACAAATGCCTTGCTGTACGTTCAAAGCGCGATGCGCAACGCCGGTTAGGCGTGCAAAGGTTTTATAGACATTGGCCCCATCGGTACAGAGCACGGCGTCAGGCGCAATGATCGGGCGCAGGGCGGCGATGACGTAGAGCGCATCCAACTTGGCCAGACGGAAGTTGGCCGTCGCTCCACTGCGGTCGCGCACGACCAGCACAGCGATCTGATTAGGACTGGTGCCCCGGGTTCGCCCGACCCCGCCACGCCGACGAGCCAGCCTGGGCAAGTGACGTTGCTGCAGATACTCTGAAAATGCTTGTTCAAGCATGATGGACATCCAATCGACCCATTCATGCTTTCAGTTTAGTACCTGCTACAGCTAATTCCGACAGCGCCTTTCCAAAAACAATGTTCCACGTGGAACATTTACACATTACTTGATATTGTCAGTTCTACCCGTCTTCTCTTCCCACAATGCCCGAGCCATCGCTTTCCACACATCATTACCATGGATGAGGCGATGAAACTCAGCCCCTTCTTCCATGGTTTTGAGCATCAAGCCAATGAGGCCAAACAATTCCAGCTTTGTACGGGGTAGAGGAGCAGAGGGTTTGCCATGAGTGTGATAGGCAAGAGCTTCCCGTGCAATCGCCCGCATTTCCTTGGCATCGTTCCAGTCGATACGCAAGGCTATCAACATACGGCCAATTTCATGGGCAATTTGCAGTGCATCGCCTTGTTGATCTTCGAACTGAGCCATGATGTCCGAATCACTTTCCGATACAGAAACGTGAAAAAATCACCCCCAGTAAATCGTCTGCACCAAACTCACCGGTAATGGTATTAACGGCTTCCTGGGCCAAGCGCAGTTCTTCTGCCATCAACTCCAATTGTTGCAACCAGCCCAAGGCCGTTGCAATGTGAGACTGAGCTGAACGCAAAGCCTGCAAATGGCGCTCACGTGCAAGAAACACATCCTCGCCGCGAGACTCCCACCCTGCAATTGTAAGCAGGGTTTGCCGGAGTAGATCGATACCCTGCCCGTTAGCCGCAGATAGCCAGATGGCCTTGCCACCCGCAAAATTTTCCACACGTGCAGAGGTATCCGACAGATCAATCTTGTTGAACACCCACACCACGGGCACGCCTTCTGGCAGGCGTGAATCAATAGCGTGATCTTCTTCACTCACCCCATGGTTGGCGTCGACCATACGCAGAATCACATCGGCCTTGGCAATCTCGCCCCAGGTTCGGGCAATGCCGATTTTCTCGACGGTATCTTCAGTCTCCCGCAATCCTGCGGTATCCACGATATGGAGAGGAATACCTTCAATCTGTACCGTCTCCCGCAACACATCACGGGTAGTCCCCGCCACATCGGTGACAATGGCACGATCCTCACCCGAGAGCTGATTGAGCAGACTGGATTTGCCCACGTTCGGCTGGCCTGCCAATACCACATGCAAACCCGAACGCAGCAAACTGCCCTGCTGGGCTTTGGCAAGAATCTCGGTAATCTGGCTCTGCAAAGCATGCAACCTGGGCACAGCCCGTGCGGCTTCCAGAAAATCGATTTCCTCATCGGGAAAATCCAGCGTCGCTTCCACCAGCATGCGCAGATCAACCAACTTGTCGCGCCAAGTATGGATCGCCTCAGAAAACCGCCCGGACAGAGAAAGCAGTGCAGAGCGCGCTGCCATGCTGGTCGAGGCATCAATCAGATCCGCCACGCCTTCGGCTTGGGCCAAATCGAGTTTGCCATTCAGAAAAGCGCGCTGGGTGAATTCACCGGGGTTGGCAAGCCGCGCTCCCAATTCCAGGCAACGCCCCAGCAGCAATTGCATCACCACCGGCCCACCGTGACCCTGAAGTTCGATCACGTCTTCGCCCGTATAGGAATGCGGGCCGAGGAAGAAAAGAACAAGCCCCTCGTCCAACGCTGAACCATGCGCGTCTTTGAAACGCGCCAGCGTTGCCACGCGGGGCTTGGGTTGAGTGCCGGTCAGCGTCTGCGCAAAACCGGCAAGATTTTTACCTGAAACGCGCACCACCCCAACCCCCCCTCTTCCGGGAGGGGTTGCGATGGCGGCTATGGTGTCAGCATCACGAATTGGCAGCTTTGCCTCCCGCTTGAATCATCCGAGTGATGTACCACTGCTGCGCAATCGACAAGACGTTGTTGACCACGTAATACACAACCAAGCCAGAGGGGAAGAACAGGAACATGGCCGTAAAGACGATCGGCATGGCCATCATCACTTTGGCTTGAACCGGATCAGGCGAGCTGGGATTCAAACGGGTCTGGATCAGCATCGTTGCCCCCATGATCAGCGGCAGAATGTAGTACGGATCTTTCACCGACAAATCCACAATCCAACCCAACCACGGTGCCTGACGCATTTCCACCACGCCCAGCAACACCCAGTACAGCGCGAAGAAAACCGGAATCTGGATCACCATCGGCAGGCAACCCCCCATCGGGTTGACCTTCTCGCGCTTGTACAGCTCCATCATCTCCTGGTTCTGGCGCATCTTGTCGTTGGCAAAGCGTTCCTGAATCTGCTTCATGCGCGGCATCAGGGTCTTCATCTTCGCCATCGAACGATACGAGGCGGCGGACAAGGGGAAGAACAACAGCTTGATCACCACCGTCACCAGAATGATCGACCAGCCCCAGTTCCCCACCAGTGCGTGAATCTTGGAGAGCAGCCAGAACACCGGCTCGGCAAAGATCGTCACCCAGCCATAGTCAACCACACGGTCAAACCCGGGGGCGAGTTCCTTGATCTTGTCCTGCTCCTGTGGCCCGGCGTATAGAGGCATTTCCACACTGGCGCTCTTGCCCGGTTCCACCACCACAGGCAGCGTTACACCTGCACCAAAGAAGTTGTCACTGATCTTGCGGGTAAAGAATTCACGCTGCACATCACCTTGCGGCAGGTAACCCGCCACAAAATAATGCTGCACCATCGCCACCCAGCCATCCTTGGCCTGGGTGACATACTTGGCCTTATCCTTGGCAATATCCTCAAAATTGATTTTCTGGAACTTGCCTTCCTGCGTAAATACCGCAGGGCCGGTAAAGGTGCTCACCCCACCGAACATGCCCGTGCTGTGTTCAACGGGCTTGCCATCACGACGGAACTCAAAATATGCTGTTGTCTTAACCTGAGAGCCGCTGGCGTTATCGATCTCGTGCCGCACATCAATGACATAGGAATTACGGTGGAAGGTCAGCACCTTGGTCACCGTCACGCCGTTTACAGCGGGCGCCTTCATGCGCACTTCAAGCTTATCCTCGCCATCCTTGAGCTTGTAATCCCCAGGAATCAGCTCGTATACAGGGCGATTCGGGTTCGGCAGATAACCGCCAAACACACCTGAATCGGCTACATAGGTATGCTCACCAGATTCCTGGAACAGCACATAGTTCTTGTCCACATCCTGCGCAGCTTCCTGCTTGGCCACCTCAGGGTGAAGAATTCCCTGGATCACCGCATCAAGGCCCGTGGCCTTCTTGTTGGTCGCCTTATGCTTGGTCAGCTCCAGATGGATGATGTCACCACCTTGTGCCGACACCGTGGCAATCATGTTGTCAGTTCTGATGATCGCCTTGGGCACTGCCTCATAATTGAGCGCCACTGCACCCGCCGCAGGTGTTCCAGCGGCTATTGCAGGTGCCTTGCCATCAGGAGTAGCCACCGGCTGGGGAATGCCAGAAGCATCAGACTGCGTAGCTGTTGTCGCGGCCACCCTGGCTGGGGCGTGCTTCAAGCTCCAGTTGTTCCACAGCATCGCGAGCGAAAACGCAAACACGCCTGTGAGAATTAAACGCCTAGTATCCATCTGCATGAATTGATTCCGGAGGAATGGTTTTACTGAATGGTTTTACAGAAAATGGGAGATTTGTATGGCTCAGGGGACGGGGTCGTGCCCACCAGCACACCATGGATTACAGCGCAAAACCCGCCAGATTGTAAGCCTAAGCCCCGTCAACAGACCATGCTTGCGCAGAGCCCCCATAGCGTAGACCGAACAACTGGGATAAAAGCGGCAGTTACTGCCAAGAAGCGGGCTGATCACATAGCGATACAGCGTCAGAAGACCGATCAACGGGGCAATCAGCAAGCGTTTCATCGACTCAGCCTCCTGAACAGCGACAGAATATCTTCGTTCAATTGCGCCCGTGTAGCCTCTTTGGCTGGCGCAGCCAGACGCAGAACAATATCGTAGTGCGGCAGCGTTTCACGCAGGTGGCGAAACCGGCTACGCGCAATCCGCTTGATCAGATTGCGAAGCACGGCCTGGCGAGCCATCTTCTTGCCAATCACCAGACCCAACCGCGCCCCATCACCCGCCGGGCGATAGTGCACTACAAAGTATCTGCCACGAATCGACTTCCGAAAAGAAAAAACGGATGAATATTCATCCGTTTTTCGCAATCGGTAGACAGCCTTGAAAGACTGGTCCTTAACAGAAGCCTTCACACCAGCAACCGGTGTGCTCGACACCATATCAGAACCTGTTTTCAGCTGGCTCACACAGCCAGGCGATGACGGCCCTTGGCACGACGGGCTGCGATAACCTTACGACCGCCCTTGGTTGCCATGCGAACCAGGAAGCCGTGTGTGCGCTTACGGCGAACCACCGAAGGTTGATACGTGCGTTTCATGTTTAATCCCTAACAGACAAAGGCGCAGAAACGCGTGATTTAATAGGAAGAATCCTTTTCTGTCAAGCACTTCACTCATCAAATGCTCATCCTTCCTGTGGATAAACCTGGGATAAGTGGTAGAATAAGTTCAATCAGCCAGGCAGCGCACAAATGAGTCTAGACCCGGTTGCATGACTGATTCCACACGCAGTCGGCAGCCTGTAGACCTCATGGCGGCTGACACCCGGAGGGGGCCGGGGCAGAACGCATCAGCAGGCGCTAAATTTTGGGCGCAATTGATCCGTTTTTCCCATTCCTTCCCTGTCGCCCGTGCACACCCCTGGATTCTAGCTACAAACCTGAGCACAACGTGACAAACGCTTTCTGGACAACCTGCCTCGAACGCCTGGAACAAGAACTGCCACCACAGCAGTTCAACACCTGGATTCGTGCCCTCGATCTTCAGCCTGACGCCGCTACTGGCGTCCTGCAGCTTTTCGCCCCCAACCGCTTTGTTCTCCAATGGGTGCGAGAGCGCTACATGGAGCGCATCCAGCAACTGTCAGACGAATTCTTTGGTGAACCCAAAGAAATCAAACTCGAACTTGGCCAGAACACCAAACGCCCACCAGCCCGCACTGCGCCCGCCACAGCCAAACCTGTAGCGGCGGCGCCTGTGAGCGCCCCCACCCTGGAAGAATCCGTACCCGCTACGGCCCAGCAGAGCATTCCGACCAACATCTCGGTCAGCCCTGCCCACCCGGCCGCCAGCTCGCAGTACGAAAAAACCCGGCTGAACCCGGCGTTTACCTTCGACACCCTGGTCACCGGCCGCGCCAACGATCTGGCCCGGGCCGCCGCCATGCAGGTTGCCAACAACCCCGGCATCTCCTACAACCCCCTGTTCGTCTACGGCGGGGTCGGCCTGGGGAAAACCCACTTGGTGCACGCCATCGGGAACGAAGTGCTGCGCCACAAACCGAACACGGTGGTGCGCTACGTTCACGTTGAAGACTATTTTGCCGACGTGCTGCGTGCCTATCAGCAGAAAAGTTTTGACCAGTTCCAGCGCTACTACCGTGGCCTGGATCTGCTGCTCATCGACGACATCCAGTTCCTCGGCGTGGGCAACAAGGAACGCACGCGAGACGAATTCTTCCATGCTTTCAATGCCTTGACCGAGGCCAAGAAGCAAATCGTCATCACCTGCGATACCTATCCGAAAGATATCCAGGGTCTGGAAGACCGCCTGATCTCCCGCTTTGACTGGGGGTTGACGGTACAGATCGAACCGCCAGAACTTGAAATGCGCGTGGCAATTCTGCAGAAGAAAGCGGAAATCGACCACATTCCTCTACCTGACGATGTGGCCTTCCTGATCGCCAAGAATCTACGCTCCAACGTCCGTGAGCTTGAAGGTGCGCTCAAAAAGGTCGTGGCCTACGCCCGTTTCCACAACCGCGAGATCTCGCTAGAACTGGCCCGCGAAGCCCTGCGCGACCTGCTGGCCGCCTTCAACCGCCAGATCACCTTCGAGCTGGTGCAAAAAACCGTCTCGGACTACTACAAAATCAAGTTGGCCGAGCTACTTTCCAAAAAGCGCACTCGCAATATCGCCCGCCCTCGTCAGGTAGCCATGTACCTCACCAAAGAACTCACCCCGGCCTCTTTGCCAGCCATTGGGGATGCCTTTGGCGGGCGTGACCACACCACCGTATTGCACGCATGCCGCACAATTGCTGAACTTCGCCTTGGAGATCAACAACTTAACCACGATCTACACGTTTTGATCCAGGTTCTCAAGGGCTAAAGGGCTGTTGGTAAACTGGCTGGAAACTGTTTGAGGAAATGTGCACAACATGGCCAAAAACAGTTTTCCCAAAAACCATCCCCAATTGTTCACAGCGCGATACAAGCTCTTTCAACAAAGCTTATTTGTCTATATTCGATTGAATTTAAAAGGTTTTAGGTACTTATCCACAGAAACGTCTTCGCTGTATTATTAGTATTAGGTATATATAGAAGATCTTGTTAACAACAAGCACATGGAACAGTTGAGACGTTAACCGACGGGAAACATACCGTTTGCCAAACTGCTCTGTTACCCTTGTTGCGTATATTTTGTTTCACGGAAAATGTTTCACGACCGTGCAGACGAAAATCTTGAAAGTGTTTGAATTGGATTTGCGTCCAAAAAACCGTCGCCCATCATTGGTTTTGTGGACAAACAGGCTGTATTGCAGGTGATGTTTTGTGAACAAGTACACTTTTTGGCTGAAGCCCAAAAATTGTCCACTTTTGTTCACAGCGTTGTACAGGGTGTGCCCCACAGTGTCATGAACAGGGTTAAGTTGTTGATAGTAGACGATAAAATCTAGTTATCCACAGAAACGTGCTAGGTATATTAGTATTAGGAGATATATATAAATGCTTTTGTTAACAACAACACGGGATGCTTTGCTGGCTCCCCTACAGTCAGTTGCAGGCATTGTTGAAAAACGGCATACCCTGCCCATCCTCTCCAATGTGTTGATCGAAAAGCATGGTGACGCCCTGACGCTGCTCGCCACGGATATCGAAATCCAGATCACCACCCACAACGTGGTGGAAGGTGGTACGGGGGATGCATCGATTACTTTGGGCGCCCGCAAGCTGCAAGACATTCTGCGTGCACTGCCTGAAGGCGAAATCAGCCTGGTGCTGGACGACAAGCGCGTGACCCTCAAAGCCGGCAAAAGCCGCTACGCCCTGCAAACCCTGCCTGCAACAGACTATCCGCGCATGCAGCTCAACGAAGGCGACAGCCTGAATGTGCGCCTGAGCCAGCGCGAATTCCGCCGTCAGCTCGCCCAGGTGGCCTACGCCATGGCCGCGCAAGATATCCGCTACTACCTCAACGGCCTGCTCATGCAAGTGCTGGGGAACGAATTGCGCATGGTCGCCACCGACGGTCACCGTCTTGCGCTGGCCTCCACCAACCTGGAAGTCGAACATCCGCGCACCGAAGTCATCCTGCCGCGCAAAACGGTGCTGGAACTCTCGCGCCAGCTCTCCGACTCCGACGAGCCTGTGGATATCACCATCACCGGCAATCAGGCATTGTTCCGTTTTGGCCCGATCGAACTCATCACCAAGCTCATCGATGGCAAGTTCCCGGACTATGAACGCGTTGTGCCGCAAGGCAATCCGCGTCTCGTGAAGGTGCGCCGCACGGCCTTCCTGGCAGCCTTGCAACGAGCCGCGATTCTGACCAACGAAAAATTTAGGGGGCTGCGCGTTGTGCTGGAAGCTGGTAGCATGAAGATCATCAGTTCCAACGCCGAGCAGGAAGAAGCACAGGAAGAACTCGAAATCGATTACAGTGGCGACAGTCTGGAACTTGGCTTTAACGTTACCTACCTCCTCGATGTGCTCAACAACGTCTCTGTGGACGAAATTGAGATTCATCTGAATGAGCCCATGTCCTCTGCCCTGTTCACCATTCCGGGCAATGACCAGTTCAAGGCCGTAGTGATGCCCATGCGTATCTGATTGGCGCCGTGGGGCGGGTATTGATCCGCCCCAAAATCAGATCCGCAGCCCCGTAGTAATCATTTCAAACGCAAGCACACCGAAATGTCCGATCAGCAAAATCCGCAACAACCCGCTTACGACGAAGACAGCATCCAGCAGCTTGAAGGCCTTGAGGCCGTGCGCAAACGGCCTGGCATGTACATCGGCGACACTTCCGATGGCACCGGCCTGCACCACATGGTGTTCGAGGTTGTGGATAACGCCATCGACGAAGCCTTGGCGGGCCATTGTGACGACATTGTGGTGACTATCCACAGCGACAACTCCATTTCCGTGACCGACAACGGGCGCGGGATTCCGGTTGGCGTCAAGTTCGACGACAAGCACGAGCCCAAGCGCTCTGCGGCTGAAATCGTGATGTGTGTGCTGCACGCAGGCGGCAAGTTCAACCAGAACAGCTACAAGGTCTCTGGTGGCCTGCACGGTGTGGGGGTGTCCTGCGTCAACGCGCTCTCCAAGTGGTTGCGCCTGACTGTTCGCCGTGACGGCAAAAAGCATTTCCTCGAATTCAACCAGGGCAAGGCCATCAACCGCCTGCTCGAAATTCAGAACGGTGTTGAAGTCTCCCCGCTCAAAGTGCTGGGCAACACCGAAAAACGCGGCACCGAAGTGCACTTTCTGGCCGATGAAGAAATTTTCGGCAAGATCGAATTCCATTACGAAATCCTCGCCAAGCGCCTGCGTGAGCTGTCTTTCCTGAACAACGGCGTCAAGATCAAGCTCGTTGACCAGCGCAACAACAAGGAAGAAGACTTCGCCTTCGCGGGCGGCGTCAAGGGTTTCGTCGACTACATCAATCGCGCCAAAACCGTTCTTCACCCCAACGTTTTCTACGCTGCGGGCAACACCAAAGTCACCACCGGCAACGTGCACGACGTAGAACTCACGGTTGAAGTCGCCATGCAGTGGAACGACTCCTACCAGGAGCAGGTGCTGTGCTTCACCAACAACATCCCCCAGTCCGACGGTGGCACCCACCTTACCGGCCTGCGCGCAGCGATGACGCGGGTGATCAACAAGTACATCGAAGAAAACGAAATCGCCAAAAAGGCCAAGGTCGACATCTCGGGTGACGACATGCGCGAAGGGCTTGCCTGCGTGCTCTCGGTGAAGATGCCGGACCCCAAGTTCGCCTCCCAGACCAAGATGAAGCTTGTCTCCGGCGAAGCCCGTCCGGCTGTGGAAGAAATCGTCGCCGCCAAGCTCGCCGAATTTCTGCTCGAAAAACCGATTGACGCCAAGACCATCTGCGGCAAGATCGTCGAAGCCGCGCGCGCCCGCGAAGCTGCCCGTAAGGCGCGTGAAATGACGCGCCGCAAAGGTGTGCTCGACGGTATCGGGCTACCCGGCAAACTCGCCGACTGCCAGGAAAAAGACCCCGCCCTGTGCGAACTCTACCTCGTCGAAGGGGACTCCGCAGGCGGCTCTGCCAAACAAGGGCGGGACCGCAAGTTCCAGGCCGTGCTGCCCCTGCGCGGCAAGGTGCTCAACGTGGAACGGGCACGATTCGACAAGCTCATCTCCTCCGAGCAGATCGCCACGCTCATTACTGCGCTCGGCACCAGCATCGGCAAGGACGACTACAAGCCCGAAAAACTGCGCTACCACCGCATCATCATCATGACCGATGCGGACGTTGACGGCGCCCACATCCGCACCCTGCTGCTCACCTTCTTCTACCGCCAGATGCCTGAGCTGGTCGAAGGCGGCCACATCTACATCGCCCAGCCGCCGCTCTACAAGATCAAGCACGGCCGGACCGAGCTGTACATCAAGGACGACAACGAACTGTCCGCCCACCTTCTCAAACTCGCGCTCGAAGGCTCCAGCCTCACCCCGCGCGAAGGTGTTGAGCCGATCGCGGGCAACGCACTCGAAGAGATGGCCCGTGGCTACCTCGTCGCCGAAGCCGTCATCAACCGTCTGGTTAGCTGGATCGACCCTGACGCGCTTCACGCCGTCATGGCCCACGGCACTGAGTTGGATCTGAGCGACGAAGCCAGCGCACAGGCCTCCGCCCAGCGTCTGCAAGCCATTGTGCCGCCTGCCATCCAGGTCAGCGCCTACTACAACGAACTGCGCGAAGGCTGGCACCTGGCACTTGAACGCATGCACCACGGCAACATCAAGCGCACCGAGATCGACCCGGGCTTCGTCTCCTCCAGCGACTACACCGCACTACGCCGCGCCAGCCAGTTCATCACCGGTATGATCGGCGAAGGTGCCGTCATGCGCCGCAACGACAAGAGCTGCCCCGTCACCAGCTTCTCCCAAGCCATCACCTGGATGCTCGGCGAAGTCGAACGCGGCCTGGGCAAGCAGCGCTACAAAGGGCTGGGCGAAATGAACCCCGAGCAGCTCTGGGAAACCACCATGGACCCCGCCGTGCGCCGCCTGCTCAAAGTCCAGATCGACGACGCCATCGCCGCCGACGAGATTTTCACCACCCTCATGGGCGACCAAGTCGAACCCCGCCGGGAATTTATCGAACGCAACGCCTTGAATGCACGGAATATTGACGTGTAAACGTGTCTGTAGTGCGCGTAACCCGAAATAGTGAGACAAAATCCCGTTTCGTGAGACTAAAAATCCCGAATTGGTGAGACAAACGTGGATGTTGGAAAAAAACAGTGTCGGGTGATACGGAAAGTGAAATCCGTACCAGGTCGGTGAAAAAATCCGACAAAAAGAGGCCGAGAGGCCTCTTTTTAGTTGGTAAGGCGGAAATTGAAGCCTTACAGAAATTGCGATGTTAGCGTGCCGCTTTGGTATCCTTCTTTGCTGCGACAAGCATCTGAAACAAACAAAGTAACAAATCTGCTTCTTCGATGACTAGAGACCAACTCAAGAAACTTGAAAACGATCTTTGGAGCGCTGCAGACAAGCTACGCGCCAACTCTGATCTCAAGGCCAGTGAATACAGCACGCCCGTACTGGGGCTGATCTTCCTGAAATTCGCCGATAACAAGTATCGCCAGCACGAAGCTGCCATCGAGCAGGAATACCAGCGGCGCAAAGGTAAGCGCACCGAACGTAGCCTGGAAGAAATTGCCATCGAGAAATGCGGTTTCTATCTCGATACCAAGGCACGCTATGACTATCTGCTGAATCTTCCCGAGAAGGAAAATATCGCCAAAGCCATCCGCGCCGCGATGGCCAGCATCGAGAAGACCAAGCCAGAGTTGCTGGGCGTGTTGCCGCAGGAGGAATACGACCGTTTCACCCGCAGCGATAAAAACAAAGGGATTCCAAAGGATCTGCTCAAGCTCTTCTCTGACATCCCGGTCGATGCCTCGGGCGATGTTTTTGGTCAGATTTACGAGTACTTCCTTGCCAACTTTGCGCTGAGTGAAGGCCAGGGTGGTGGCGAGTTCTTCACGCCACGTTCTGTCGTCAAGCTGATGACCGAAATCATCGAGCCGCACGGCGGCAAGGTCTTTGACCCTGCCTGCGGCTCGGGTGGCATGTTCGTGCAGTCCGCTGAGTTCATCCAGCAGCACCAGACCGACAAGGCCGCCGATCTGGACGTGTTTGTCTGCGGGACTGAAAAGACACTGGAAACCGTCAAACTCGCCAAGATGAACCTCGCGGTGAACAACCTGCGCGGTGAAATCCGGCAGGCCAACACCTACTACGAAGACCCCTTTAAATCCTTCGGTGCCTTCGACTACGTGATGGCCAATCCGCCCTTCAACGTGGATGACGTAACGCTGGACGCCGTCGAGAAGGACCGCCGTTTCAACACCTACGGTGTGCCGCGCAACAAGACCAAGGTAAAAAAATCAGAGGGCAAGGAAAAAGCTGTCGAGACCGTGCCCAACGCCAACTACCTGTGGATCAACCTGTTTGCCACATCGTTGAAAGAGGGCGGCCGTGCTGCGCTGGTGATGGCTAACTCAGCCTCGGATGCCCGCCATTCCGAGGCTGACATCCGCCGCTCGCTGATTGAGCAGAACCTCATCTACGGCATGCTCACCCTGCCGTCCAATCTGTTCTACACCGTCACCCTGCCCGCCACGTTGTGGTTCTTCGACAAGGGTAAGACAGATGACAAAGTGTTGTTCATCGACGCCCGCAACATTTTCACGCAGATTGACCGCGCCCACCGCGAATTGAGCGATGCGCAGATCCAGAATATCGCCCTCATCCCCCGCCTGCACAAGGGTCGCCGTCAGGAGTTTGTGGATCAGGTGGATAATTATCTGCATCAGGGAATGGCTCAGCTCAAGGACGCCGCAGAGCACCTGCCAGCCCTGAGTGAACGCCTGCTGGCGGTGCTGGACGAGGAGGCGGAAGAAGACTCCGCCTCTAACCAAGCCGCGCGAGACGCCATTGCCGCGCTGCAGGCGCAATGGGGCCAGCTTGCTACGCTGCAGCAGGCTCAGGCCCAGCATGAACGCACGCGCGGTCAGAAGCACAGCATCGACCAAAGCAACACTAAACAGCATGCCTTGCGTGCCCGCTTCACCCCCTTCTTCAGTGGCCTGCACGTAGCCGTGAAAACGCTGGACAAGGCCATCCGCGAGATGGATAAGCGCAAGGCCGAGGCCGCCAAGGCGGAAGGAAAGCGCACTACCGCCAACCGCCAGACCAAGGGTGTAAAGGTGGAGATGCAGGCCCTGCACGACGAACTCAAAGCTGCCGAGCTGTATTACCAACATGTGAGCTGGTTGCAGGAGCGTTTCCCCAAGGCCGCCTACGAGGACGTTACTGGCCTGTGCAAGTTGGCTAGCCGGGAGGAGATCGCCGAACAGGACTGGTCGCTGAACCCGGGGCGCTATGTGGGCGTGGTGATTGAGGAGGATGGGAAGACGGCAGAGGAGTTTCTCTCGGATCTAGCCATTTCCCAGGAGATTCTTGTGGCTCTATCCGAAGAGGCAGCCGTACTGACCGCCAATATCAACGGCAACCTACAGCAGATAATGGACGCACCATGAGTTGGTCAGCATCCTCTTTCCCTATGCGGCCGCTTGGGGAGCTTGCAACCATCCAAGCTGGATATGCGTTTGAGAGTGCCCGATTTACGGACGTGCCAACGGATCTGCCTCTGGTAAAGGGGGAGAACGTTCAGCAGGGCTATGTAGATTGGTCAATTGCTAAACGTTGGCCTGAAGCTGAGATAGATGCGCTTGAACAATTCCTCTTAAGGCCCGGCGATATTGTGGTTGCAATGGATCGGCCTTGGGTTGAAGCAGGATTGAAGTGGGCTTACATTAAGCCGGAAGATCCACCTTCGCTTCTGGTGCAACGGGTCGCGAGGCTGCGGGCTGGGGCTGAAATTGATCAAACTTATCTGCGCGCAATCATTTCAAGTTCGTACTTCTCCGCTTACATCCAACCAATCGTCACTGGCGTTAACGTTCCGCATATCAGTGGAAAGCAAATTGCTGCATTCAAGGTGCCAGTTCCATCGATGGATGTACAGCGAAAGATTGCAGCCTTAATTTGTGCCTACGATGACCTGATCGCCAATAATCAGCGCCGCATCGCCTTGCTGGAGTCCATGGCCGAGGAAATATACCGCGAGTGGTTTGTGAGGATGCGCTTTCCAGGTGCGGGTCATAAGCCCTTGTCGAACGGAATACCCTCAGGATGGGTAAGCAGACCGCTTCGGAAATTAATTACGCATTACATCGGCGGAGGTTGGGGTGAGGATCAGGCCACGACTATCTGCCCCGATGGTGCATTTGTCTTTAGAGGAACTGATCTCCCAGCAATCCAAGACGGGGATTGGGACAATTTTGTTTATCGCTTCCACAAGCCGTCAGCCCTTGCTTTCAGAACATTGGCGGTTGGTGATTTTGTGTTTGAAGTTTCTGGGGGGAGCACTAATCAACTGCTTGGCAGAAACCTGATGGTGTCAACCCAGCTTTTGGAACACCTTGACGCGCCTGCCATTTGCGCCAGTTTTTGCAAGCTGATTCGATTCGACCAAGCCGCTATCGCGCCGCTGTGGATGAAGTACTTCTTGAAGTTGTATTACGACAGTGGTCTCGTCGGTTTATACCAAGTTCAATCAACTGGCATCAGCAATTACCAGTTCGAGGCGTTTATCACGAGGCAGACAGTGCTTGTGCCAGATGCGAGTCTACAAGCCGAGTTCTGCAAGCTGGTCGAACCACTGAACGAGCAACGCGACTCGCTTGCTAGAGCAAACTTGCATTTGAAGAGGACGCGCTACGCCCTCCTCCCCCGCCTAATCTCTGGCAAACTACGGGTTGATGCCTTGGACATAAAGTTTCCGCCCAGCATGCAACAGCCCGAGGAGACAGCACCGTAGGCAAGCATCAAGCAGGGTCTTGTTCATTCCGGCGCATAACACCAGGGAGGGGCCATGGCAGCGAAGAACTTCATCAGCGAAGACGACATCGAACAGGCTCTGTTGCAGCGACTGCAGCACCTGTGCGGCTTCGATGTACTGAATTGCTTCACGGCCCAGCCCGAAGACCTGAACGACGGCTCCGGTCGTAGCGATAAACGCGAGGTAATTTTGGCCGACCGACTACGCGCGGCGCTGGAGCGCCTGAACCCGCAGGCCCCGGCCCATGCGGTGGAGCAGGCTTTGGCCCAGCTGCTGCAGCCACGTACGGCGATGAGCTTGGTGGCGGCCAACCACGAGATGGACGGCCTCATCCGCGATGGGGTGCCGGTGACCTACAAGCCCGAGAGCGGGCCGCAGGCCGGGCAGATGGTGACCGAGCGGCTGCGCGTGATCGATTTCGATGCACCAGACCCGCGCACCGGTCGCAATCACTATCTGGCCGTGAGCCAGTTGTGGGTGCGCGGTGAGCATGGGTATCGGCGGCCCGATGTGCTGCTCTACGTGAACGGCCTGCCGCTGGTGTTCATCGAGTTGAAGAACAGCAAGGTCAAGTTGCGTGCGGCTTTCGACGACAACCTTATCACCTACAAGGCCGAGATTCCGCAGCTTTTTGTAGCCAATGCGCTGTGCCTGCTGAGTAATGGCATCGAAACCCGGCTGGGCAGCCTGACGGCGCAGTGGGAGCACTTCTTCACCTGGCTGCGGGTGGATGATGAGAAAGAGCAGCTCGACCGCAAGGCGATTGCCGCTCAGGGCTTGAGTGTGGAACGAGTGGTGCAGGGGCTGCTGCGGCCTGAGCGCCTGTTGGATTATGTGGAGAACTTCTGTGTGTTCTACCGCGAGACGCAGAAGGTGATTGCGCAGAACCACCAGTTCATCGGCGTGAACAACGCCTTTGGGCAGTTCCAGCGCCGCCGCGAGTTGGGTGGGCGGCTGGGTGTGTTCTGGCACACCCAGGGCTCGGGCAAGAGCTTCTCGATGGTGTTTTACACCCGCAAGATCTTCCGTAAGCTCACTGGCAATTTTACGTTTGTGGTGGTGACGGACCGTGACGATCTGGACGGCCAAATCTACCGTAACTTTCTGCACACCGGCGTGGTGGCGGCCAAGGACGATGTGCGCCCGCGCGACAGCGCCCAGTTGCGTGACATGCTGGGCAAGAACAAGCGCGTGGTGTTTACGCTGATCCAGAAATTTCGCTACGACAAGGGCAAGGACTATCCGTTGCTCTCGGACCGCGACGACATCGTCGTGATCGTGGATGAAGCGCACCGCACGCAGTACGCGGGCTTGGCCGAGAACATGCGTGCCGGTTTGCCGCGCGCCAATTTTCTCGCTTTCACCGGTACGCCCCTGCTGGGCAGTGAGCGCAAGACCAATGTTTGGTTTGGCGATTACGTATCGGAGTACAACTTCCAGCAGAGTGTGGAAGACGGCGCCACGGTGCCGCTGTTCTATGAGAAGCGCGTGCCCGAGGTGCTGATCCAGAACGATGATCTGAGTGCGGAGTTCGCCGAGATTCTGGAAGACGAGAATCTCGATGCGCAGGCACAGGAGAAACTGGAAAGGCGCTTCGCGCAGGAGATGGAGGTGGTCAAGCGCGATGACCGGCTGGACATCATTGCGCGTGACATCGTCTACCACTTCCCCCGCCGTGGCTATCTGGGCAAGGGCATTGTGATCTCGGTGGACAAATTCACCGCCGTGACCATGTTCGACAAGGTGCAGACGCTGTGGAAAGCTGAGATCAAGGATTTGAACGGCCGCATCATTGCCACCAAGAACGACGTGGAGCGGCAGCGTCTGAAGCAGCTCAAGGCCTGGATGAGCAAGGTTGAGATGGCGGTAATCGTCAGTGAAGAAGCTGGAGAGGAGGAGAAGTTCGCCAAGAAAAAGCTCGACATCAAGCCGCATCGCCAGCGCATGAACGCGCTGGATGAACATGGCCATGACATCGAATTCAACTTCAAGGACCCTGAACATCCTCTGCAGCTAGTGTTCGTCTGCGCAATGTGGCTGACGGGCTTCGATGCGCCGACAGTCAGCACGTTGTATCTGGACAAGCCCATGCAGGGCCATACGCTGATGCAGACCATCGCACGAGCTAACCGGGTGAGTGGCTACGAGATCTTGGGGGTGACCAAGCGGAACGGCGAGATCGTGGACTACTACAACGTTTTCCGTCGTATGAAGAAGGCCTTGCGTGACTACGCCGCCGGCCCCGCAGATGACGAACTGCCTGTGCGGGAAAAGCAAGAACTCTTTGCTCTGTTGGACGAAGCCATCGAGCAGGGCTTTGCTTTTTGCAATGCACAGGATGTGCCCTTGCAGGAGGCGCTGGAACGGGGGGATGTGTTCACCAAGCTCGGCCAGTTCAATGTCTTTGCCGATACGCTGCTGGCCAGCGAGGAGCTACGCAAATCCTTCAACGTGTACGAGAACACTATCTCGGCACTATACGAAGCCTGCAAGCCCGAGGTCTTGAGCCAGAAAAAAGGCCGTGTGGTGTCGGCTTTCCAGTACCTGCGCGGGGTAATGGATGCCATCGTGGAGCAGACGGACATCGACAGCGCGGTGCAGCGCATTGAGGCGCTACTGGATGCCAGCGTGGTGGTGGACAACGCTGAGGCCTTTTCCGCCAAAGAATTTGAAGCGCAGTACAAGATTGTGCAGCGGGGTAAGGCCTGGGACCTCAGCAAGGTTAATGTCGATAAGCTGCGCGAGGAGTTCAAGCAAGCGCCGTTCAGGAACATCGAGATTGCTGACCTGCAGGCCTTCTTGCAGCGCAAGCTCACCGAGATGCTGGCGCAGAACAGCACGCGAGTGGCTTTTTTGCAGCGCTTGCAGAAGGTAATCGATGCCTACAACTCGGGCGCGACCTCTACCGAAAATTACTACGATGAGCTGACAGCTTACGCTGAGGAGTTGAAGGAAGAAGCCGAGCGTCACATCCGGGAAGGATTGACCGAGGATGAGCTGGAGTTGTTCGATCTACTGCAGAAGGAATCACTCACGCAGGACGAGACTCAGCGCGTGAAGCTCGCGGCCAAGCACCTGCTCAAGCGCCTGGTAGAAGAGCAGCCCAAGGTGTTGATCCAGAACTGGCACCAGAGTGCGCAGACGCAGAAGCAAGTGCGGGCAGAAATCGAGCGCGTGCTCGACACAGACTTGCCGGAGAGCTACGACCGCACAACCTTCAAGCAAAAGTGTGACAACGTGTACGACCTGGCTGTGGAGTACGCGATCAGGGGCAAGAAGTGGGCTGCTTGATAGGGAAGCAATCGTTCTGCCATGGCGTACAAGTGGCGATCGGGAGAGAGAGTGCATGAGTGATCAGCCAAGCGGGGAGTTCCTGCTCTACGAAACTGAAGACGGTAGAACGCGCGTTGAATGCCGTTTCGCCGAGGATACCCTGTGGTTGAGCCAAGCCTTGATGGCTGACTTGTTCCAGACCACGCCGCAGAACATCACCCTGCATCTGAAGTCTCTGTACGCAGAGGGTGAAATTGATCCGGTAGCAACTTGTAAGCCGTACTTACAAGTTCGCACGGAGGGTGGCAGGCAGGTCAAGCGTGAGCTCAGTTTCTACAACCTCGATGCCATCCTGGCTGTGGGCTATCGTGTGCGCTCGGTGCGCGGCACGCAGTTCCGGCGCTGGGCGACAGATAGGCTGCGGGAGTACCTCGTCAAAGGTTTCACGATGGATGACGAGCGACTGAAAAATCCGCCAGTGGGGCAGTCACTGGCGCCGGATTATTTCGATGAGCTGCTCGGTCGCATACGCGATATCCGCGCCAGTGAACGGCGGATGTACTTGCGGGTGCGCGAGATTTTCGCGATGGCTGCGGACTATTCGCCAAGCTTGGCGGAGACAACACAGTTCTTCCAGACTATCCAGAACAAGCTGCATTTTGCCGTGACAGGTAAGACTGCAGCCGAGTTGATCCATGAGCGGGCGGATGCTTCGGCGCCGAACATGGGGCTAACAAGCTGGAAGTCTGACCGTGTAAACAAAACCGATGTGCGTGTGGCGAAGAACTACTTGCGTGAAGGTGAAATCGACGAGCTAAATCGCATCGTAACGATGTGGTTGGATTTTGCCGAGGACCAAGCGAAACGTCGCAAGGAGGTCTTCCTAAAGGACTGGGAAGCGAAACTGAACGACTTCCTTAGGTTCAACGAACGCGAAGTGCTGCCTGATGCGGGGAGTCGCTCGCACAAGCAGGCCGTGGCGTACGCGGAGGCCGAGTACGAGCGCTTCGCTGCCCAGCGCCGTACGCTGCTGGAAGCAGAGGGCGAAACGCATAACGTTCAGATGCTGGAAGCGGCTGCCAAGGCCCTATCCCCAGCCAAAAACAAAACCCGCCCGCGAGGCCGCAAATGAGCGACATCAAACTCTTCCGTTACGCCAATAACGGTGCCAGCGAGCTGGCCGGCAAGTCTGCTGCCATCGAGCGCACGCTTCAGCGGCTGATCGAATCGCAGATGGACACCTTTCTCGGTGTGCGCTTCCTCGCCACCGAGTACAACACCGGCGCCAAACATCGCGGGCGTATTGATTCATTGGGGCTGGACGAGAATGGCTGCCCGGTGATCATCGAGTACAAGCGCCACAGCAATGAAAACGTGATGAACCAGGGCCTGTTCTACCTGGACTGGTTGCTCGATCACAAGGCGGATTTCCAACTGCTGGTGATGAAGCAGTTGGGCAAGGAGGAAGCGGACAAGATCGAGTGGGGTGGCACGCGTCTGCTATGCATTGCGGCGGACTTCACGCGTTACGATGAACACGCTGTTGCGCAGATCAACCGCAATATCGAGCTCATTCGCTACAAGCTGTTTGGTGATGATTTATTGTTGTTTGAGTTGGTAAATGGGGTAAGTGCAACGTCTACCACGCCGCAAGTGGTGGTAGAGGATGAGCCCGTGTTTGAGGGGAAGCCTGCCAAGGTGCTCGCGGCTTCTACGCAAGCAATGAAAACCCATGCCGATCAAATCTCCACAGCTTCCCCTGACCTGCTGAGCTTATTTGAGCAGACGCGCAGTTTCATTCTTGCGCAGGGGGATGACATAATCGAGAAGCCACTCAAACTCTATGTGGCTTTCCGTCGTTTGAAGAATTTTGTGTGCATGTCGCTGATCTCGAAGGTCGATCCGCATGTGTTCATGACCCTCAAGCTTGATCCGGCAACTGTGATGCTGGAAGAAGGCTTCTCGCGCGACGTGACCAATATTGGTCACTGGGGTACAGGCGATCTGGAGCTGACCCTGCGTACACCCGCCGACTTCGAGAAGGCCAAGGCGCTGATCGAGCGGGCGTATTCAGAAAACTGAGCGCATCCATTGATGCTTGGGAAGAACACAAAACCCCTGAATTTCCAACGTTGGAAAGTACTTTAAATATAGTATTATTCTTTGTAATCAATAACTTAGTTGTTGACGGCTTTCGAAAATCTGATAGTCTTGTAGGTACTGTCCTATTGAGTATTTTCGTGAGCAGCCCCTTTTCTGACTTCCTCCGATCTCAACGTTTGCGAAGTGGCCTGCGCCAAGCTGAGCTGGCGCATCTGCTTGGCTACGAACAGGCCTACATCTCGGCACTTGAGCTTGGCGAAAAACCTCCGAGTGAAGAGTTTCTGAAGCGGCTTGGGGCTGAGCTGCGCTTTACTGCGAAGGACTTCGCAGAGATGAATGAAGCCGTTCTGGAGTCTCAGCGGCGCTATGTCCTGCCCCGCGATCTGCCTACCGACATCTACCGCATGTACCGAGAGCTCTGGCTGAAGCTGGAAAAGCTCCACCCGGCTCAGATCGGGGCGATTCGTCACATCCTTAAACTGGATGAGCAAATGAAGTCAGAACCTGTCTTTCAGCCCGCTCGCATCAAGCGACGCACACAGGAACAGGAGGCCACAATGTAAAACGGACCAAACCCAGAGGGCCTGATCCGTTCGACAACCGGCCGATGACCGGGTACTGTAAGTTAGCGCCTCCAGTATCCCGATAGACCGGCTCACGGTCAAGACCTCCCAAGACTTTTCCACTGGCCCACTTGGCTAGAACTGTTGGTTTTACAGCCAACAGCGGGTGGTTGTACGCCCCGAAATCCGGTGTTCCAGCCGTGCGTCGCCTACAGCGGCCGCGTCGGGTCAGTGTTGCCCAAACATTCTGAGGATACTGAAATGACATATATGTACATACCCCACGTTCCGGCGATCGGGCGGAGTTATCCACACCTTCCTTTTCATCAGACGCGTAACCCGGTACGGCATACTGGGCGCGGATTCCGGGTCAAGTTCGCCTCCCAGAAAATGCGCCGGATGATCCGCTGCGAAAGTCTGTTGGAGATGCAGGCTGTGCAGCTTGCTGAGTTCGCACGAGACATTCTGACTATTGAAGAGCAACCCTTCAGGCTGCGTTACAGGGTAAGTGGCAAGCTGCGCCGCTATACCCCCGACTTTCGGTTTTGCTGGAGGGACGGTCGGGAATGGATTGTCGAGGTCAAACCACAGGAACGACTGGCCCTTCCGAAGAATCAATCCCGGTTCGCCAGAATCGCCGAAGTGGTTGCGGCGTCTGGCGCAACATTCGTTGTGCTGACTGAAGCGCAGCTTCACCGCGATGCGCTGAATGATCAGATCAATCAATGGCTTCGCCGTCGTCAGATATCCTTCCCTTCCACTTCGGAAGCACCACTGCAGAAGCTTTGGGCGGATCGAATCGGAAAGCTGCAGTGCTCACTGGAAGAGGCAGAGCAGGCCTTGGGCGGCAAGGACGTCGTTCAGCAGCTTTTCGCTCATCGTGACTTGGTGTGTGAGCTTGATGCGATAGGTTCTTCTCGCATGACCGTTCGTTTGTTCAGGGAGGGAGACGATGATGCCCTCTTTGTTTAGTCCGGATCAGATTCTCCTGGTCGCTTCGGACTACTGTCGGGTTGTGGAAGTCAATGCCAGTGGCGTCATGCTGCGTTCAGCCAAGCACGGCAATCTGCGCGAGGAAAGTGAGGCTGCGCTCCTGGATCTCTACACCAAGGGCGAATTAGTTTTCACGAACCTCGAGGCTTTGCCAGAGCAGGTTAGCGAGCAACTCAATCCGCCCAGGCCTGGACGGAGTCTGGATGACTACGCGGAGCCGTTGAGGAAGGAAGCGTATCTGCGCTGGAAGTATCTCAGCGAGCTAGCCCCTGGCGGCGTACCGGCCTGTCCCAAGGCGCAGCTGCCTGAACGGCTCAAATGCCTTACCGAGAAGCTCAACCCAGGTGGCCGGGTGCCTTCGGTGCAGAGCTTTTACCGCTGGCGGTGTCGATACAGAGCTTCTGGTGAGGATATCCGTAGCCTGGTGCCGAGAACAGCGCTGCGTGGTCAGCAGCCAAAATCTGACTACCCAGAGCGTCTGATTGAGATCATCAACGAAGGCATCCAGCGGGTCTACCTCAACCGCCAGGCTGAAACCAAAGTTGCCCTGCGCGACTGGATCCATGCCGAAATCAAGCGCGAGAACCTGAAGCGAGCCAAGGAAGAAGCCTTGCCGCTGGTGACGATGAAAGTCATTCAGCGCATTCTGGATCAGCGTGATCAGTATGTGATCCTGAAACGCCGCTACGGTGATCGTATTGCACGGCAGCGCTTGGCCATGTTCAGTCGCGGTCCCCAGTGTGACCGGGTCCTGCAACGCGTCGAGGTGGATAACTCTCCGCTTGATATCGTGGTGATCGATGAGATCACCCGGTTGGTTCTGGGTCGGCCGTGGATCACAGCCATGGTTGATCGCTACTCACGCATGCTGGTTGGCTTTCACATCAGCTTTCGAAAACCCAGTGTGGAATCCGTGCTGCGTTGCTTGAGGCATGCATTGCTACCCAAGACCTACGTCAGGGAGAAATTTCCCGCGATCAAGCAGGAGTGGCCGTGCTTTGGGCGCATCGAGCAACTGGTCTGCGACAACGGACTGGAATTTCACGCCCTGGATCTTGAGACCGCTTGTGCGGATCTGGGCATCCATCTGATTTACTGTGAGCCGCGAGCGCCGTTCCTGAAGGGCGTTATTGAGCGTTTTCTCAAAACGCTCAACTATTCTCTGACCCACAGCTTGCCTGGAACGACCTTCGCGAAGTACGACAAGCGCGGGGACTACAAGACAGAAGCGAATGCGGTACTCACGCTGGCGGAGTTCAACGAGGTGTTGCACCGCTGGATTGTGGATATCTATGCGCAGGAGTTCCACCGGGGTATTGACTGTGCTCCGCTGACGCGTTGGCAGGAAAGCGTTCAAGAGCATCCCCCTGCCCTGGTGCCAGACCCCAACCAGCTACGCGTCTATCTGAGCTGCGTCGAAACGCGCCAGTTGGACAAGGACGGCATTCAGCTCAAAAACCTGAACTACAGCTCCCCTGAGCTTGAGTCGATTCGTGGCACACGCAAGTCAGTGGAAGTGACCTGCCGCTACGACCCGAACGACCTTGGGACAATCCATGTCCTGGATTCTTGCAGTGACGAGTACATCGAGGTTCCCTGTACCCAGTTCGAGTACGCCTCGGGGTTGCGAGTCGAGCAGCATGAGCTTATCAACAAGCGGGCGCGCATGAACTACGCCTCGATGCCGTTGCGCGACGCTCTGTTGGTGGCAAAGCAGGATCTGCGGGAATTCACAGAGGCCTTGCTGGCAGGACGGCTGAGCAAGACCAAGAAGCAACGTCGGGAAAAAGATCGTGAGGTGCTGCAAAACCATGCAGATAACACGCTCCACACAAGTTGTTCCTCTGTGCAGAACAAAGCCAAGCCAGCGAAGGCCCCTGAAAAGGATGCTTTTGATATCGATGATTGGCTCGGTGATATGAGTGCCCCCATCTACAGCGTGAATCAGCATGCATCGCATGATGCCAATAATGACAAAGGAATTGCACGATGAAACCCGAACATGCCTTGAGCAGCCCGCCCAGCCTTTTTCCTCAAGTGACTGACTTTCCTCGCAACTTTCTGGATCTCCCCCAGGCGGACGAGAAACCCTCCCCACTGGAGCTTGCGGCCTCCTTCCGGAAACAGATTGTCAATTACCCGGCCTACGCACACGCCATCAGGGCGGTGGAGCGGTGCCACAAGATGGGGAAAGCGGGCTTGGACGAGCCCGATTGCCTCCTGATTACTGGCGTATCGGGTGCAGGGAAATCTACCATCCGCAAGCAATACGCAGCCCGCTTCCCTCGATACGAGGATCCGGACCGAACGCGCATCCCTGTGCTTCATCTGCAGCTTCCATCCCAGCCGACTATCAAGAACGTGGCCGAGCGAATGCTCCTGGAAATGGGTGATCCCTTTGCCGACCGTTCCACGGCAGAAAGCAAGACGGCGCGAATCATCACGCTGTTACGAGAGTGCCGAACCGAACTCATCATCCTTGATGAGTTCCAGCACTTTGTCGATTCTGCGCGCGGGAAAGTGGATTACGTTGTCGCCGACTGGCTCAAGCAGATCATCAATGCGACGCGTATTCCCTTCGTCCTGATGGGGCTTCCGCGCTGTGAGCAGATCCTTGTTGTCAATGAACAGTTGAGGCGGCGGTTCAACCGAAAAATCATCATCCGCCCGTTCGGCATCAAAACCAAACGGGAAGCGGAGCAGTTCATTGGTCTGCTCAAAACGCTCGAATCGACGGTTCCCTTGCCGAAACCCTCCTGTCTTTCGAGCTCGAACCTGATCAAACCCATTTACTACGCCACGGCGGGGCTGATTGATTTTCTGATCAAGCTTGTGGGAACGGCCACTGAGCTCGCCGCAGAGGACGGAGCGCAATGCCTTGACACTGACTATCTCTCCAAGGCTTTCGAGACCGTCATCCTGCCGGGATGCTCCGACGAGATGAATCCATTTTGTGAAGATTTTGTTCAAAGAATCCTGAATCGGGAAGGGGAGCCGTTTCATGGGTACCGCTAAGCACGCAAAGACCAAGCTTCTTGTTCATAGCNGCATTCATGAGGATGAAAACCTCACCGCCTATCGAATGCGGATAGCAGAGGAAAATGGATTGGATAAACCGTATTGGGCCTTTGAAAGGATGGGCAAAGCTTTTCAAAATAAGCTTGAATCAATTCAAAAAACAGCGATCCTGACCGAACAGCCCTTTGAGCATCTCCTCAGTCGTGCGTATCTCGACTTCTTGCATTACGCAGTGCATATCAATTGGTGTGGCAGCTTGGTGTCCAGAGAAATGATCAGGAAAGACCCCGCGCTGTGCCCAGTCTGCATCAAGGAGAAAGCTTACATCAGGAGTTTTTGGGACCTCAAAACGGTGGTGGCGTGTCCGTATCATGATTGCTGGCTTGTGGACAAATGCCCGTCATGCAAAAACACGATTAAATGGGACGGGATAAGAGGTACTCGTTGTTTATGTGGAGACAGCCTGGCTTGTTCAGACGAAATCACAGGTGCGAGTAAAGAAGCCATTTCCCTTGCCGCCATATCTGAAATCGCGTTTGGGTTCAAATCGGAGGCCTTACTCAGGAAAGCGAAAGTATTCCCCAAGACGCTATTAGAACTACCGCTTTCTATCTTGAGCCAACTCTATAACGAGGTCGTTTATAGTTGTTTTAAATATGATTACGGTGAACCAAAAGGAGATATGAATTTTGACTCGTTTGACTTGGTTTTCGATGCTTCAGCAGTGAACTATTTTGTGAGCGTTTTTTCGAACTGGCCTAGCGGATTAAGCAGCCCACCAAGCTGGGTCGATTTTTCTTCGCCATCGTCAAGAAAAAACTTCGTTAAGTCCATCAGATACTTCCCGAATTTGATGAATGGACTGGTGCGTGACGGATTCCGTCCGAAATGTGTAATGGAGTTCATTTTTCGTGACACAAATCTATCTGAGAAATATTTTCGGGGAAATGAACTCAGTGAAACCGAAGCAAGCTATATCGTTGATCAGATCATGAAAAAGAGATAAGGCCGAGCTTTGATCACGCCAGGCATCATTGGGCATGAAGGACCAGCAGGTCATCAGTTGCTGGTCCGCCCTTTTCCCGTACAGGGGGAGAGCAGTCTCGGCTACGTGCTTCGGCTCTCATCCCTGAACGGCCTGGACTCTCCCGTCTGGTTGGAGCAACTCGGGACTGGATCCAGTTTGAGCCGCATGTCAGGACACGAGGTAGGTACTTTCCTGCGAGGCCCATTGCGAATTTTCCTGCGTTTCATGGCTCCGATCCGAGAGGCCTTTCTTTGCGGCACTGGAACACTCGTCGGCCCCGATTCTGCCCAGACTGCCTGGCTACGCAGGCGCTATGGAAAGCGAGCTGGGACCTGAATCTCTACACCGCTTGCCCAATACACAAGGTGCAGTTGCTGGAGCAGTGCTCGGCATGTGGAAAACTCTTGTCATGGAGAAGGCGCTCGCTTACGCAATGCTCATGCGGCGCATCCTTGTCCGAGCAACACGCACCGGTGGCCTCGCAAGCCACGATTGCGCTGGCGGAGGAGCTTGAAAACCGTCTTCTGCACTCCCTTGAGAATGTGGAGCCCCGCTTTCCTGCGCTGGCGCAGCTTGGCATGGAAGAAGTGCTCAATCTGTTCTTTTTCCTGGGTGCCTATGCCGTATCGGCAGCACCTAAGCCACTCAAGGTCCCACGACTAGCAGAACTCGCTATGTCACGGGCAATCGCAGAGAACGGCGCTGCAGCGCCGCTTGATTGGCCGCATGGCTTCTCGTCATTTCTGGATGGTATTGTGGATCGGAACCGCCAGGTTGATGCACCAGATGCCCGCCTGCAACAGCGCTATGGATACTTCTACCGAGCCTTCCAGCTTGAGTTCAACAACCCGGCGTATCAATTTCTGTATGAGGCATTCGAAGCTCATGTCCGGTCGACCTGGAAGGGGCAACTGGCTCGTCGTCATCGCAATCTGTCGAGCGAAACGCGAACATCACATGATTGGATTCCACTGTTACAGGCCGCAAAGGTGCTCGGGGTCAGCAACAAAACGATTCAGCGTTACATTGAACAAGGGCGATTGGTGGGACAAACGTATCGAACTGAGGCCGGGCGGATCTTCGGTAGCGTTTCACGGGCAAGTGTGGCCGATCTAGCGGAGACCAGAAAACACTGGCTGACACTCAAAGCTGCCCGAGCCTACTTGGGCATTTCACGCAAGGTCGCGGAGTCCTTGCTGCGCAAAGGGAGTATGACGCCCATCAGTGGCCCAAGCGTTGACGGTACGACTGTCTGGATGTTCGGTGTGAGGACGCTCCCTGATCCCCGCGATAGCTGCCTGCAACCCAACGCCACAGCTGATGAAAAGCCATGCGATGGAGCGCTTTGAACGATGGAAGTAAAACCGCTCGTTGTTTTTCTGGACTGTGAATTCACAGACTTCATCCAGATTGATCTGATCAGTATTGGACTCGTGTGCGAGGACGGTCGTGAGTTTTATGCAGAAAGGACTGATTTTAGTTTGGAGGAATGCTCGGATTTTGTAAGTGCAGCAGTTTTGCCGCTTCTTGGCTCAGATTCCGAAGCCAGGATGTCCAGGGAGGAGTTAACAACTCGTCTGCATACATGGCTCGCCGCGCTGCCAGCGTTCATGATTGCCTGTGACTCAAACCACGATCGTGATCTGCTCGTGGATGCTCTGGATTATCAGCCTGTGAACAATCTGGTGGGGTGGATTAATCTGAACTCGCTTGCACCTGAGGAGCATGCTGTTTTTCAGCACGAGGCTGCTCGATATCACGATTTGCCTGACCACCCTTGGCATCATGCGCTCCATGACGCCCGAGCGCATCGTGTGGGGTGGCTGGCCACAAAAACGCAGGGGCCGCTCCTGAATATTCGAAGTGACTGAACCAACTAGGCGCGAGGTTCTCTGAGTGGTTTCTGTGGATAAGTTTGGTGTCGATGCTTGGGTGGTAGTGGACGTTGGCTATCCACCATATGTTGGAACTACCGTGGACGATCCAGACCTGCCGTAAGTTTTTGGAGACTACGTGCCGTATGTAACTGAGTAAATCCGCCATTCGTTAAAGTTAGCGACCGACAAGTCATCGGCCTTAGCTGCCGGTCGCCTTCTCTAAGTCGAACGACCGGAGCCTCCTCGTAACCAGACGAAACCTTTCCTCTGATCTGCTACTTGATTGCTATCGCCTCTGGCTCTTTGGGTTGCCAACCACCGCCCAGTGCCTTGAATGCTGCGACTGCGGCACGTGCTGATTCCGTTTGCGCCTGCACTCGCGCATCGGACGCACGCAGCAAATTCTCGTCCGCCTGCAAAACTTCGATCAGACTGATAGCCCCCTTCTGGTAAGCAGTAAATGAGAGCGAACGCGCGCGGCTGAGCGAGTCGACGCCTTGAGTGAGTACGGCAGTCTGTTCCTCCTTTTTGACCAAAGCCGAAAATGCATTTTCCACGTCCTCGGTTGCGAGTAATGCAGCGAGCCGATAGGCTGCCAGTGCCTCGGCTTCCTGCCCCTTCGCTTGCTCGATTTGTGCGTTGATGCGCCCGAAATCGAAAAGACGCCAGCGCAGACCAAGCACCCCGGAAGCCTGGCTGGCGCCATTGGTAAACAGGTTGCTGCTAGATATCGAGGTTGCACTGCCAACGAGGCCACTCAGGGAGACTTTGGGATAGTATTCCGCGATGGCGACGCCAATCCGTGCGTTGGATGCGGCGAGACGGCGCTCGGCCACGATCAGATCAGGTCGGCGTCTAAGCAGTTCGCCCGGAGAACCGGCAGCGGCAATCTGAGGAGGCGTGGGAATGTCGCTGGCTTCCGCCAGCTCCGCACGGTGGGTGCCGGGGAGCGCGCCAAGCATCACATCCAGTGCGTTCATGGCCGCGTCCAACCCTGTTTCCAGAACCGGGATAGATGCTTGCACCTGAGCCAGCGCCCCTTCGGCCTGCTTAACCTGCAGTTCCGCAGCCAAGCCCTTGCTGTACAGAAGCTTGATGGTCGAGAGTAAGTCCTGCTCAGTTTGTACCTGCCGTCGCGCAATGTCCAAACGTGTCTGTAATCCACGGATGGTGATGTAGGTATCGGCAGTCTGCGCGGCTACGGCCAATCGAGTCGCTACCGCACCCGCTTCTGACGCTTGATAGTCAGCAAGCGCCGCCTCCCGACCTCGGCGGAGGCCGCCGAATACGTCCAGCTCCCAGCTTGCGCCGACATCCGCTTCGTAAGATCCACCATAGCGGTCAAAACCAGGTGTCGAATTCAAAACTCTCCCCAAAGGAGTTTCGATGGACTGGTAGGCTCTGGCTGCTTGGCCACTGATATTGCCGGAGGGGAGCAAGGCAGCGTTGGCGGCACCAAGGCCAGCACGCGCTTGAACTACGCGCGCCGACGCCTGAGCAAGATCAAGGTTCTGCTCCAGGGCCAGGGTCACGAACCGAGTCAGACGAGCGTCACCGAAACCTGCCCACCATGTGACGAGATCTGCGTTTGAGGTCGCCTGACGCTGATTGATTGCCGCCTGACCGTGGAACTGCTCCAGCATGGGAACGTTTGGCTGTACATAATCAGGGCCGACTGCGCAGCCTGCTAGCAGGCCTGCCACGATGGCGATGAGAGTGTGTTTGGGCAGCATGGGGACTCTTTCGTGGATAAACTGTAGTGACTATAATACCAAATAGTCACAGGTTGTCCAGTTAAACCGACTGGAGTAAGCTTAATCCCATGAAAACGACGACTACCTATCCCACTTCAGCCCGAGGTCCGGCTGACCACGAGGTGCGAGACCAGATCGTGGCGGCGGCCACCGAGCACTTCAGCCGCTATGGCTATGAGAAAACAACTGTTTCCGATCTCGCAAAGGCCATTGGTTTCTCTAAGGCTTATATCTACAAGTTCTTCGAATCCAAGCAGGCCATCGGCGAGATGATCTGCACGAACTGTCTGCGCGAGATCGAGACCGAAGTCAGCGCGGCAGTTGCTGGGGCCGATCAGCCGTCAGACAAGCTGCGGCGAATGTTCAAGGCCAGCACTGAGGCGAGTCTTCGCCTGTTTTCTCAGGACCGCAAGCTCTACGAGATCGCCGCATCGGCTGCGACGGAGCGCTGGCAGGCAGTGCTTGCCTACGAAGAACACACTCAGAAGCAACTTCGAGATGTCTTGCAGGAAGGGAGGCAAACGGGAGATTTTGAGCGCAAGACGCCGCTTGACGAGACGGCGATGGCGATCTATCTGGTGATGCGCCCTTATCTGAATCCTCTATTGTTGCAATATAGCTTTGACTACACGGAAGAGGCGCCCGTTCTACTTTCCAGCTTGGTGCTTCGTAGTTTGTCGCCCTAAAAGTGAAGAGACGAGGTGTTGTGACTATTGACTTGATTAGTCACAAGTACCACAATGAAAGTTCTGAACACTTTGTTAAAGGGACTTTCATGCTCCGGCCCCGCCTCGCTACATCTCTATTCATTTGTGCATTACCGTTGGCATTGGTCGCTTGCGGTGAAAAGACGCTTTTCGATCCACGTACCGAGGCTCCCTTGGTGCGTGCAGTGACTGTTCAAGGGGCTGCTGCTGCGTCACGTTCATTTACGGGAACCGTCGCCGCCCGTGTGCAGAGCGATCTGGGATTTCGTGTCTCAGGCAAGGTGCTGGAACGCTTGGTTGACGCGGGCCAGACCGTCAAGCGTGGGCAAGTGCTCATGCGCATTGATCCCATTGATTTGAAACTCGCTGCACATGCCCAACAGGAGAGTGTTGCGGCTGCACGAGCACGCGCCCAGCAAACGGCGGACGATGAAGCCCGCTACCGCGACCTGCGCGGCACTGGCGCCATCTCTGCTTCAGCCTATGACCAGATCAAGGCTGCGGCAGATGCCGCCAAGGCCCAGCTCAGTGCAGCCGAGGCGCAAGCCGACCTTGCCCGTAATGCGAGCCGCTACGCTGAGCTGATCGCAGACGCTGACGGGGTTGTCATGGAGACAACAGCCGAACCCGGACAGGTCGTCAATGCAGGGCAGGTCGTGGTTCGCTTGGCGCATGCCGGGCGTCGCGAAGCGATTATCCAGCTGCCGGAAACCCTGCGACCTGCTGTGGGCTCGACGGGGCAGGCCACACTTTTTGGCAAGGAAGGCGTCAGCGTCCCCGCCAAACTTCGGCAACTTTCAGATGCTGCGGATAAGCTTACCCGCACTTTCGAGGCACGGTATGTGCTCGAAGGGGAACTGGTCAATGCGCCGCTAGGTGCCACGGTCACCATTGAGATCCCCGACGGGCCAAGTCCCAAGCAAGATGGCTTGCAGGTGCCCATCGCTGCCTTATTCGATGCGGGTAGAGGGCCTGGGGTGTGGATCATCAGTGGAACGCCTGCCAAGGTATCTTGGCGGCCCATCGTGGTCCAGCGTGTTGATGATGACCATGCACGTGTAGCGGGACAACTCAAACAAGGTGACAGGATCGTCGCGCTCGGCGCGCATCTGCTGCGTGAAGGCGAACAGGTCCGCGTGGCGGGCCTTGCCGCTGCCACGGCAACTGAAGGAGCGCGTCCGTGAGCGAAGGCCGTTTCAACCTCTCGGCGCTCGCGGTACGCGAACGCGCCATCACTCTGTTCCTGATCATCTTGATCACGGTCGCAGGCATTCTCGCCTTCTTCAAGCTTGGGCGCGCGGAAGATCCGCCGTTTACGATCAAGCAGATGACGATTGTCACCGTCTGGCCGGGCGCGACAGCCCAAGAGATGCAGGACCAGATCGCCGAACCGCTCGAAAAGCGCATGCAGGAACTGCGGTGGTACGACCGCACGGAAACCTACACGCGTCCTGGCATGGCCTTCACCATGGTTACCCTGCGTGACAATACGCCACCTTCGGCAGTTCAGGAGGAGTTCTATCAGGTCCGCAAGAAGATTGGGGACGAGGCCAAGAAATTGCCCGCAGGTGTCATAGGCCCCTTGGTCAACGACGAATATGCCGATGTGACGTTCGCGCTCTTTGCCCTTAAGGCCAAGGGAGAACCCCAGAGACTGTTGGTGCGCGATGCAGAAACGCTGCGTCAGCAACTCCTGCATGTTGCGGGGGTAAAGAAGGTCAACATCATCGGAGAGCAGCCGGAACGCATCTTCGTGTCCTTCTCCCATGATCGTCTGGCGACTCTGGGGGTTGCGCCGCAGGATATCTTCGCCGCACTCAACAGCCAGAACGTACTGACCCCGGCTGGGTCCATCGAGACCAAGGGGCCCCAGGTCTTTATTCGCATTGATGGTGCATTCGACAAGCTGGAGAAGATTCGGCAGACCCCGATTGTTGTGCAGGGGCGCACGCTGAAACTGTCAGATGTGGCCACTGTCGAGCGTGGCTATGAAGACCCAGCCACCTTTCTGGTCCGCAACGGCGGTGAACCGGCACTGTTGCTCGGCGTTGTGATGCGCGACGACTGGAACGGGCTTGATCTGGGTAAATCACTTGAGGCAGAAGTCACCAAGATCAACGCGGAACTCCCCCAGGGAATGACCTTGTCAAAAGTGACGGATCAGGCCGTCAACATTCGCTCGGCGGTAGACGAGTTCATGGTCAAGTTCTTTGTCGCATTGCTCGTCGTGATGGTGGTGTGCTTTCTCAGCATGGGCTGGCGAGTCGGTATCGTTGTGGCTGCGGCTGTCCCCCTGACGCTGGCGGCTGTGTTCGTCATCATGGCGGCCTCTGGAAAGAACTTCGACCGAATTACCCTTGGCTCCCTGATCTTGGCGCTGGGTTTGCTGGTGGATGACGCCATCATTGCAGTCGAAATGATGGCGGTGAAGATGGAAGAGGGCTATAACCGTATCGCTGCCTCCGCCTATGCATGGAGCCTGACTGCTGCGCCGATGCTCTCCGGCACGCTGATTACCGCCGTCGGCTTCATGCCAAATGGTTTCGCACGGTCCACTGCAGGCGAATATACCAGTAACATGTTCTGGATTGTTGGTATCGCACTGATCGCGTCGTGGGTGGTCGCGGTCGTCTTTACGCCCTACTTGGGCGTCAAGCTGCTGCCTGACATCAAGAAGACCCATAGCAGCCACACCTCACTCACCGTGGCCCTCTATGACACTCCGCGCTACAACCGCTTTCGTCAACTACTGGGGCGCGTCATCGCCCAGAAGTGGATCGTCGCCAGTGCGGTGATCGGGCTTTTCGTGGTGTCAGTGCTTGGCATGGGCTTGGTGAAGAAGCAGTTCTTCCCAACCTCCGACCGGCCAGAAGTGCTTGTTGAAGTGCAGATGCCCTATGGTACTTCGATCAAACAAACCAGTGCCGCAACCGCTAAGGTAGAAGCTTGGCTTGCGAAGCAAAAGGAGGCCAAGGTGGTGACGTCCTATATTGGACAGGGTGCTCCCCGGTTCTTCCTGGCAATGGCGCCTGAATTGCCGGATCCGTCGTTTGCCAAAATTGTGGTGCTGACGGGCGATGACAAGGAACGGGAAGCCCTCAAGTTCAGACTGCGCGAGGCTGCGGCTGAGGGGCTGGCGCCGGAAGCTCGGGTACGCGTCACCCAGATCGTGTTTGGCCCTCCCTCGCCATTTCCGGTTGCCTATCGCGTCACGGGGCCGGACCCGGACAAATTGCGCGAGATTTCTGCGCAAGTCGAGAACCTTATGCATGCCAGCCCGATGATGCGCACTGTCAACACGGATTGGGGGCCACGTGTACCCACCTTGCACTTTACGCTTGATCAAGACCGCCTTCAGGCCGTTGGGCTCAGCTCCAGCTCGGTAGCGTTGCAACTGCAGTTCCTGCTCAGTGGAGTGCCACTTACGGAGGTACGTGAGGATATCCGCTCCGTGCAGGTGGTGGGCCGCGCTGCCGGTGAGATTCGTCTTGATCCTGCGAAGATTGCTGGCTTTACCTTGGTCGGAGCGGCCGGGCAGCGCATCCCGTTGTCTCAGGTTGGCAAGGTTGACGTGCGCATGGAGGATCCTATCCTGCGGCGCCGCGACCGTACGCCTACGATCACGGTGCGGGGCGACATTGCTGAAGGCTTGCAACCGCCGGATGTTTCGACGGCCATTACCAAGCAGTTGCAGCCCATCATGGCGAAGCTGCCGAGCGGCTACCAGATTGTAGAAGCGGGCTCCATCGAGGAATCTGGCAAGGCCAACGCAGCCATGCTGCCGCTGTTCCCGATCATGATCGCGCTCACGCTGCTCATCATCATCCTGCAGGTTCGCTCAATGGCCAGCATGGTGATGGTATTTCTGACCAGTCCGTTGGGCCTGATTGGCGTAGTGCCGACGCTGCTCGTTTTCCAGCAACCATTCGGCATTAATGCGCTAGTTGGCCTGATCGCGTTGTCGGGCATCCTGATGCGCAACACACTGATCTTGATCGGCCAGATCCGTGAAAACGAAAAAGCCGGACTGGATCCATTCCGCGCACTGGTCGAAGCGACCGTACAGCGTTCTCGACCTGTGATTTTGACGGCATTGGCTGCAATCCTGGCCTTCATTCCGCTGACCCATTCGGTGTTCTGGGGAACGCTGGCCTACACGCTGATTGGTGGGACGCTGGCGGGGACAGTTTTGACGCTCGTGTTCCTGCCTGCCATGTATTCCATCTGGTTCAAGATCAGGCCTGCACCTGCGCAGAGCTGATTCCTCAATCTAGTATAACCAGTGCCCCCTCGAACTTTAACATTGAAACCAAATGGAGAATTTCCACATGACAGATGATAAAACATGGGTGCTCGTAACGGGAGCATCAAGCGGCTTCGGCGTGGAGTTTGCCAAACAATACGCCGCCCAGGGCCGGTCTCTCATTCTGGTTGCTCGGACACTAAGCAAGCTTGAATCACTTGCTGTGGAGTTGCGCAAGAACTTTAATGTCGACGTGATGGTGGAACAGGTGGATCTGTCCTCAATCATTGAAGTGACTGGCCTTTATCAGCGTCTGCGAGAGCGTAATATTGTGGTTGATGTATTGATCAACAATGCAGGCCATGGGTTACAAGGGCCTTTCATGGATACGTCTTTGGACCATTTGTTGGCAATGATTGATCTTGACATCTCCAGCCTCACCGCTATGACACGCCTATTCGGGAATGACATGAGAGCCCGAAAGAAAGGAAGCATTCTGATGGTCGCGAGCTTGCTTTCCTATCAGGGCGTGAAGAACTTCGCTGTCTATTCTGCCGCCAAAGCCTATGTGTTGAAATTCTCGGATGCGCTTCATCGCGAACTCAAGGCAGATGGCGTTGTTGTTACTGCACTGTGTCCGGGCCTGTCGGACACCGGATTTGCGGCGGGTGCCAAGCAAAAGCTGACTCCTGCGCTCAAGATGGTGATGATGCAGCCTCGACCCGTTGTTCGTGCCGGGATTCGAGCACTGCAGGCAGGTCGAATGAGCGTTGTACCTGGATTGGGTAACAAGGCAATAACTATTCTGACTTGGGCTACGCCGCGCTGGTTGCACCAGTCGATCATGGCAGCGGTGATGGGAGTCTAGGTGTCTGCCACAAGAACTCTGGGGCCTGACTTGAGGAGTCAGGTATGCCGGACAACTGGAATACGATCATGACTCTCCCTGACGACCAGACTACTACGTCTCCGCCAGATTCGATGCCAAAGAGATTATTTGGAAAGCCCTCCGGTATCACCTCGCCATGGCCCGTATTTTTGGTGGCTGGTATTGCAGTGCTCCTTGTTTCCATGGACGGCACCATGTTATTCGCAGCCTTCAGTGCTTTGCGCGCAGGTTTTCCGCAAGCGACTGCTGCCGATCTCTCGTGGGTGCTCAATGCCTACACCGTGGTTTATGCAGCAGTGCTATTTCCATCCGGTGGATTGGCAGACCGGCATGGGCACAAGAAGGTTATTTTCCTTGGCGTGACTTTGTTTTTATCGGCTTCTACGGCTTGTGGCTTGGAGCTCAACGTAGAGTGGCTGGTTGCTGCGAGAGCACTGCAAGCCATGGGAGCTGCGTTACTGACACCTGCATCGCTCTCGCTTGTGCTGGCAGCCTTTCCGACCAATAAACGCGCAGTTGCGGTCAGTCTATGGAGTGCAGTTGGTGGTCTGGCAGCTGCAGTGGGACCTAGTCTGGGCGCATCGTCGTTGCATCGCTCGGATGCGAAAAGCGCCTGATATTAGGAAGACCTTGATCAAGGACTTCGCTATCCGCATTGGAGGCAACGATGGAAATCGAAACACAATCAAGTGTTTGGCTAGATCAGCAGACTGAAGCACTGCAACGCTTGCGTGACGGCGGTGGAGTGCCTGGCATAGCCAAGATGGAACAACTTGCTGGCAAGAGCGGGCGAGAGATCCTTCATGCGATGATGTCCGGCGAATTGCCATATCCGCCCATGAACGAGACCATGAACATGACGTTACTGGAGGCGGGTGATGGTCGTGCTGTGTTCCAAGGGATTCCGTTGTTGCAGCACTACAACCTGCTGGGCACGGTGCATGGCGGTTGGTTCGCCACACTACTGGACTCAGCGCTCGGTTGTGCGGTTCAAACGACACTATCTGCCGGGCGTTCCTACACGACAGCGGAGCTCAGCATCAACATTGTACGGCCCGCGTCGCAAAAGACCGGCCCTTTGCGTGCCATCGCCAGGGTTGTACACCGAGGCGGCCAAATGGTTACGGCAGAGACACGCGTCGAGGACGAGGAAGGCAGGTTATACGCACACGCGACCACAACCTGTTTTGTCTTCAATGCACGAGCAACTTGACGGCAAGGTTATACGGAACAGTCTCGACTCAAGGGCGAACGCGTTGGAAGGGCAGAAACAGAGGCGAAGAAATCGCTACACCTTAATGCCAACGGCTAAATGACCACAATGGAATAATAAGCGGATGCGTTTTGCATTCTACGCCAGCGGCCGCTTTGGCCGAGCAGTGCGAATTGGTGTTCCGGCAGGTTCCGAGGTACACCGGTCGTACGGATGGCCGCTATGTGAAGAGACCGAAGGCGGACTACTGGCAGATTGTTCCTCTATGCTTAAGCTGGTCTGTCCCTGTTGGTGCCCCATGTTCATGGGGTTGAGTGGGAGGGCCGGACAGCCGCTTTAACCCGCCACACGTGGTCGTCCAGCACCACGCCCGCCCGCCAAAAGTGGCGCTTTTCATGCACTCACGCACCCGGGCCAAAGCCGCATGACTGTTGGGCTTGGCGCGGTTTTTCAAGATGTGAAAAACTTGCATTTCTACGCGTTTTTGTGCGTTTTTATGCACTGAAAAATGGGGTACATGAACACGAGGACCAGCAAAGTGCTCAGCGACGTTAGCGGAAATGCGCTTATCAAGGGCGTCTTGGCGCAAGGATTGATCTCACCACAGCCAGCGGCGTTGAGGGAATACAATGCAGCCTATCCTGAGGAACCCGCCCATGCCAGATTCAAATACTCCTGCACGCGTCATGCTGGCGCTGCTCAAGCCCTACCGAGGCCGCGTGATCGTCGCGGCTCTGGCGCTGGTGGTCGCCGCTCTGGCCATGCTTGGCGTCGGCCAAGGATTGCGCGCTGTGATCGACAAGGGTTTTGCGGCCGGTGATCCGGCCTGGCTGGACCGCGCGCTGGTGCTCATGTTCGGCGTCATTGCGCTGCTCGCGGCGGCGACTTACACCCGTTTCTACAACGTTTCGTGGCTCGGTGAGCGGGTAACCGCCGACCTGCGTCGGCGCGTCTTCAACCACCTTTTATCCCTACCACCGTCCTATTTCGAGCAGGGCAGAACCGGCGCCGTGATTTCGCGCCTGACCGCCGACACCACACTGATTGAGCAGGCCGTCGGCTCAAGCCTGTCGATTGCGCTACGCAATGTGCTGATTCTGATTGGCGGGCTGGTCATGCTATTTACCACCAATCTCAAGCTCACCCTGCTGGTGCTCTGCGGCGTGCCGCTGGTGGTCGTACCGATCGTGCTCTTCGGCCGGCGCGTGCGGCGTTTTGCGAAAATCAGCCAGGACCGCGTCGCCGATCTGGGTAATCGTATCGATGAAACTATCCACGAGATTCGCATCGTCCAGGCATACGGCCATGAAGACGCGGATCGGCGCGATTTCGCTGGCCTCGTCGAGAGCGGCTTTGCTACCGCGCTAACTCGCATCCGCAACCGCGCGACACTGGTCGCTGCCGTGATGGTGCTGGTTTTCGGCGCCATCGCGCTGATCCTGTGGATCGGTGGGCACGACGTGCTTGCTGGCCGCATTACTCCGGGGCAACTGTCTGCCTTCGTCTTCTACGCAGCGCTGGTTGCCAGCTCGGTAGGCGCGCTGTCCGAATCCTGGGGGGACTTACAACGCGCAGCGGGCGCCACCGAACGCCTGCTCGAACTTCTCGCGGCGCAGCCCGAGGTTGGTCGTCCCGAGCACCCCACCGCCCTGCCTGCAAAGCCGCGCGGTTCCATCGTTTTCACCGATGTGGTCTTTCGCTATCCATCACGCCCCGAGACGCCGGCGCTCGCCGACTTCAGTCTGGCTGTTACGCCGGGCGAGACCGTTGCACTGGTCGGCCCTTCAGGCGCTGGCAAGACGACCGTCTTCCAGTTACTGCTGCGCTTCTATGACCCGCAGTCGGGGAGCATCAGCCTTGACGACGTTGAACTCTCAAACGCCGATCCACTGGCGGTGCGTGGCGCCATCGCGCTGGTACCTCAGGAGGCCGTGATCTTCGCCACCAGTGTCCTGGAAAACGTCCGCTACGCACGACCCGATGCCACCCGCGATGAAGTTCGCGCGGCCTGCGTTGCTGCTTATGCCGATGACTTCGTGAGCCAGTTGCCACAGGCCTATGACACCGACTTGGGCGAGCGCGGCGTGCGTCTGTCGGGCGGTCAGCGCCAGCGCATCGCAATTGCCCGCGCGCTGCTCGCAGATCGCCCCATCCTGCTGCTTGACGAAGCGACCTCGGCGCTTGATGCCGAAAGTGAGCGCCTCGTCCAGGGCGCGCTTGATAAGCTCATGAAGGGGCGCACGACGCTGGTCATCGCCCATCGTCTCGCCACCGTTCAGCGAGCTGACCGCATCGTGGTCATTGAGCACGGACGCATCGTAGAGACCGGCAACCACCAGCAACTGGTGCATCAGAACGGACTCTACGCGCATTTGGCGCGGCTACAGTTTTCGTCCTAAAGGCGCCAGCCATGGCTTGAATGACTGGTATGTTCGTACAAGCTTTTGCGAAGGAGGGACATCCTCCCTCCTTCGCAGGAAACCGTCCCCGGCTCACTCTGGCAGGGCATCACCAGAAAGTTGATTCAACACGGCCAAGGCTTCGCTCGGCAATTTCAAGTTCGCACTTGCTAGATTCTGTTGAAGATGTGCAACGGATGAAGTACCGGGAATCAGCAGGATGTTTGGCGCACGGTGAAGCAACCATGCGAGCGCGGTCTGCATCGGAGTCGCGTCAAGTTGCGCAGCTACTTCGTCCAGCGCTTTGGATTGTAGCGGCGTGAAGCCGCCGAGCGGGAAGAATGGCACATAGGCAATACCAGCCGCAGAGAGTTCATCGATCAGTCGATCATCGCTGCGATGCGCCAAGTTGTAATGGTTTTGCACACAGACGATGTCCGCTATGGCAAGGCCTTCAGCAAGCTGCGTTTGCGTCACATTACTCAGGCCAATGTGCCTGACCAGCCCTTTGCGTTGCAATTCTGCAAGTGCCGTAAGTGGTGCCTCGATGGAGCCTTCGGCAGGGCCATGGACGTCAAACATGATGCGCAGATTTACGACATCGAGCACGTCCAGCCCTAGATTGCGAAGATTGTCATGCACCGCTGTTTCCAACTCTGCGGGTGTGAATGCTGGCCGCCATGATGCATCATCGCCACGCATTGCGCCGATTTTGGTGACAATCACAAGGTCGTCACGGTAAGGGTGCAGCGCCTCACGAATCAGTTGGTTCGTGACGTGCGGGCCGTAGAAGTTGCTCGTGTCGATATGATTAACGCCGCCGTCGATTGCTGCACGCAGCACTTCGAGCGCTCCGGCACGATCCTTCGGTGGTCCAAATACGCCCGGGCCAGCCAGTTGCATTGCCCCGTAGCCCATCCGGTTGACGGTACGATCAGCTAACTTGAAGGTGCTCGTAGCATTGATGCTGGTTTCGGTCATTTCATACTCCGATGGAAGATACGAAACCAAGTCTAGGCGCCGCCCAATTGATCCACAATCCAGCAAAATTCGCACAGCCTGTGCCAAAATCAGCACAATGGCAGACCTCGAAGATCTCACTGCATTTGTTGCTGTCGCACGCGAAGGTGGCTTTCGCGGCGCAGCGCGAGCAACCGGCACCAGTGCGTCGCGCCTTAGCGAGGCACTGCGCAGGCTGGAAACCAAACTCGGCGTTCGGCTGCTTCATCGCACCACACGCAACGTAGCGCTGACCGACGCTGGTGCACGCCTGCTAGAGCGGTTGGGCCCTGCGCTTGCCGAAGTTGAAGCGTCGCTGGATGTAGTCAATGGTTTTCGTGATCGTCCAGCGGGCAGGCTGCGGCTGAACGTGCCAGTAAGCGCGGCACGGCTTGTGTTGCCCCGCATCGTGCCGCCATTCCTGGCCGCTTATCCCGACATCTGCCTTGAGGTGATTGCCGAGGATCGTTTCGTCGATCTGGTCGCCGAGGGCTGCGACGCAGGCATCCGTTACGAGGAGCGCCTGGAGCAGGACATGGTGGCAATTCCCATCGGCCCCAGACGACAGCGCTTTGCGGCGGCTGCATCGCCTGCCTATCTGGAACGCCGGGGTCGGCCGAATCATCCGCGCGAACTCCTTGAACACGCCTGTCTGCGTGGTCGCTTCGCAAGTGGCGCCATGAACGCCTGGGCGTTCGAACGCGATGGCGAGGTCGTGAAGGTGGACCCGAATGGGCCGCTGATTGTTGGCGTGGGAGCAGCCACTGATCTTGCTGTCGAAGCTGCCGTCGCCGGTAGCGGCATCATTTATCTCTTTGAAGACTGGCTGCGTCCTTATATCGAACGCGGGGAATTGGAGCCTGTTCTGGAGCCATGGTGGCCGAGCTTTTCCGGCCCGTTTCTCTACTACCCAGGGCGACGTTACCTTCCCGCTCCGCTTAGGGCGTTTGTCGACTTCGCCAACTCAATGCAGCCATGGCGTTAATCGGTAGTGCTCTGTGTTGGGGCGCTTGCCAGGCGTAGTACCCCGCAAGGATGAACTTGCATCACCTTGCATATGCACCGCAATTCTTCCCCTTGAGCGATTTGCGCCTGTTGCTCATCAACACCTCCATCGGTTTTTGATTTTAAGGCTTCAAGGTGTCTAGAAAACCCGATGCGATTCAAATTACGCCGAAAGCATAAAGCAGATATTCGAACAAAATAGCCAACCGGCGTAACTGTTATCAACAGCCGCTTCCGAGCTTTTGTGTTGAAAACTCGGCTTTTTGCTCGACATGCAGCTTTCAAAATACTGACGTTCTCCCCACTGATCAATGAGTCGCCCAAAACCTTCATTAGCAATCTGACACGGGCATCATCAGAAAATGACCACATTGCAGACATTGGCGGGAATTTTCCGGATGCCCACTAGACTGTATGAGGGCAGCTGATCACAAGCACCGCATGAACCAGAAAATTTTGGTTTATTTCAGTAGGCATGTCGATTTTGACTGGGCAGGATCGTCGTGGAGTTAGAACCCGGAATAAGCCGGCGTTTGCATCGTTTTTGTACAGAGGAGACGCGCATGCGCTACATGATCATCGTCAAGGCGACCATCGAGTCGGAAGCTGAAACCACTCCGATTTCGGCCGATGCGGACCTGCTGACGGAAATGGCTTACTACCACGAACAGTTGACGAAGGCTGGTGCGCTGCTCGACGGCTCGGGACTCAGGCCGAGTTCTCAGGGCTGGCGCATCCGCTACGAGGGCAACACTCGCTGCGTGATTGATGGCCCGTTCGCCGAAACCAATGAGTTGATCGCCGGCTACACCCTCATTCAGGTGAAATCGCGCGAGGAAGCGATGGAATGGACGCGCCGTTTTCCAAACCCTGCCGGGCACGGTAAGCCGGCCGAAATCGAAGTGCGGCGGCTATACGAGTTCGCAGACTTCGCGCCCTCGCCAGTGATTGAGCGCATGCGCAATATCCTCTGAGTTGTACGGTCATACACCTATTATTCTTTCAAGGAGCCTGGTCATGAATGTCACCGTTTCGCCCATCCCCGAAGGCATGCACAGCCTTACCCCACATATCGTCTGCCGCGACGCCAGCGCCGCGATGGACTTCTACGTCCGCGCCTTCGGTGCCGTCGAGCAAGCCCGCCTGCCCGGTCCCGACGGCAAACTCATGCACGGCATGATGAAAATCGGCGATTCGTCGCTGATGCTGGTGGACGAAAACCCCGAATGGAACATGAACTCGCCGCTCGCGCTCGGCGGCACGCCAGTCACGCTGCATCTCTACGTCGTGGACGTTGACGCGGCAATCGCGCGCGCGGTTAAGGCGGGGGCCGTACTCAAAATGCCCGCTGCCGACATGTTCTGGGGCGACCGCTATGGCCAAGTTCGAGATCCGTTCGGGCACACGTGGTCCATTGCAACACACATCCGCGACATGAGTCCGGACGAAATTCAGGCCGCCTCGAAGCTGGCTTGCTCGGGCGCCTGAAGCGAAACGCTTCGCGCGGCCACCGCATTCCTCGCCATGTTGTGACAAACCATGTAGGTGATGGCATTCCATCCAAGCTCGACCCCTGAACCCCAAAGGAGGATGCTGCAATGAAATTCATGCTGTTAATCATTGAGCCGCGCGGCCAGCGCGACACCCGCAGCGAGGACGAGGGCCGCGCGCTGTATGCCGAAATGGTCGAGTTCGGCCAGGGGCTCGCCGCCCGCGGGCAATTGTTGGCAAGCGAATCGCTGCGCCCGGACAGTCATGGCGTACGCATCCAGCGACGCAGCGAGCAGGCCCGTCTGATCGACGGCCCCTTCGCCGAAGCGCGCGAAATGGTGGGCGGTTTCTTCCTGATTGAGTGTGGCAGCCGCGAGGAGGCACTGGTAATTGCCCAAAACTGTCCCGCCGCACGCTTTGCCACCGTCGAGGTGCGCGAATGCGCGCCGTGCTACGTGCAGTGAAATTGGAGAAATGCCATGACCAATATTGCCAAGAACACCATTTGCCTTTGGTTCGACGGTACTGCAGAAGACGCGGCACGGTTTTACGCCGCAATTTTTCCAGACTCTTCGGTTGACGCGGTATATCACGCACCTGGAGATTTCCCTGCCGGGAAGGCCGGGGCTGTTTTGACGGTCAGTTTCACGGTGATGGGCATTCCGTGCCTCGGGCTAAACGGTGGTCCCGCGTTCAGCCACAGTCCCGCGTTCTCCTTTCAGGTAGCAACCCTTGACCAGGCTGAAACGGATCGCTACTGGAATGCGATTGTCAGCAATGGCGGTCATGAGAGCGATTGCGGCTGGTGCCAGGACAAATGGGGGTTGTCGTGGCAAATCACGCCGCGCGCACTGATGGAAGCGATTGCCGATCCCGATCCGGCAGCCGCTAAACGTGCGTTTGATTCGATGATGACGATGCGAAAGATTGACATTGCCACGATTGAGGCAGCACGCCGTGGCTAAGAACCTGTTCATGATCTTACTGCGAGGCCGTGATCGGGGCTCATGCGCTGCTCGAAATCCTCATTTATCAAACATAAACTCCGGTTTCTGCGCTGCTCTTCACCCCGCTGACGGCCTCTCGCTACAGATCGTGAACAGCTTCTAAGACATCTGGAGTACAAGCGGCGCATTGGGCGACACAAATATTGAGCATGCGAGGGGAATAGCGATGAGCAAATTGCGTGTGGAAAGTTTTTCGATGTCCATCGATGGATGCAGTGCAGGCCCAAACCAGAGTCTCGAAAACCCGCTGGGTATTGGAGGGCGAGCGCTGCACGAGTGGTTTTTTCCTACGGCTACGTTTCAGCAGATGTTTGGAAATGAAGCGGGTACCACTGGCATCGATAACGATTTCGCGGTGCGAGGTTTCCGCAACATAGGCGCATGGATCCTCGGTCGAAATATGTTTGGCCCGATTCGTGGGCCATGGCCAGACGGCAATTGGAAAGGGTGGTGGGGCGATAACCCCCCGTATCACGTACCTGTGTTCGTGTTGACTCACCATGCCCGTGACTCGATCACAATGGATGGCGGCACGACCTTTCACTTCATCACAGATGGAATCCACTCTGCATTAGACCGTGCCAAAGAAGCGGCAAACGGATTGGATGTTCGGATTGGCGGCGGGGCCGCAACAATCCAGCAATACTTGCGAGCGGGTCTGATAGACGAGCTACATATTGCGATTGCACCAATTCTGCTTGGCGCTGGGGAGAAATTGTTCTCTGATATCAATTTAATCTCCCTTGGCTACCAGTGCGTGGAGCACGTTGCCGCGGCCAAGGCAACTCACGTCGTACTCAGGAAGATTTGATTGTTTATCATCGCAGCCCCCCAAACAAGGCGCTCTAACGGGCGTTCTGAATGCAAATATCATGACCTGCATTTCACCCGCGGGCGAGTGTGAAACGCCATCCTCCCTGAGGAGTTTTTCATGAAAGTGACCGTTGAAACCCTTGTGCTCGCGCCGATCGACATCGTCTGGCGCGCTTATACGACACCTGCGGACATCATGCAATGGAACGCCGCATCGGACGACTGGCATACCACCGCTGCCAGTGTGGACCTGCGCGAAGGCGGTACCTTTACTTCGCGCATGGAAGCCAAGGACGGCAGTGAGGGCTTCGACTTTTCTGGCACCTATACCCACATCATACCGCTGCGCAAGATCGAATACGCCTTCGGCGACCGTACCGGGCAGGTTGAATTCGTTGAGCAGTCCGACGGGGTGCAGGTGCGTGTTTCCTTTGATCCCGAAACCACGTTCCCGATCGAATACCAGCGCGCCGGTTGGCAAGCGATTCTCGACAACTTTGCACGCCACGTGGCGGCACGCTGATCCTTTTCTGCAAGGAGAGCAAGATGCCCTGTTATGAGTTGATAGGGCGGGATTTCGAAACAGGCCTGCAGGCCAAAAAAGGCGACTGAACATGACGACCAAACAAATGTTCATTAATCTGCCCGGCTCCGATTTAAAGGCGTCCATCCCCTGCTTTACCCGCCTCAGCTTCAACCCGATAGTGAGGTTTACTGGATGACGGCGGTCGCCGATACGCTCGCCGCAATATGGCATATCGAGTCGGCCAAGGTCGTGGGCGCCGTTGCCCGGCTCACACGCGACCTGGCGCTGGCGGAAGAGTGTGCGCAGGACGCGCTGGTCGCAGCACTGGAGTACTGGCCGGTGCATGGTGTTCCGGACAATCCCGCGGCCTGGCTGACCACCGCTGCCAAGCGGCGTGCGCTTGACGTGCTTCGTCATCGAACGCAGGCCGCGCCAAAACATGCCGAACTCGCGGTCGAACTTGACACACAGCACACCATCCGCGCAGCCGATTTCGCCGAAGCGGTGGATGCCGCACTCGACGACGACATTGGCGATGACCTGCTTGCGCTGATGTTCACCGCCTGCCATCCGCTACTCTCGCCCGAAGCACGCGCGGCGCTGACCCTGAAAGTGGTTGGCGGCCTGTCTGTGGAGGAAATCGCGCGCGCCTATCTCAAGCCCGCCGCCACCCTCGCGCAACGCATCGTACGGGCCAAACGCACCCTGGCTGAAGCACGCGTGCCCTTCGAAACACCACGCGGCGCGGAACTGACGGCGCGGCTGCCGTCGGTGCTGGAAGTGCTTTACCTGATTTTCAACGAAGGCTATGCCGCCACGGTGGGTGACGACTGGATGCGTCCAGCGCTGTGCGAGGAAGCGCAGCGTCTGGGCCGCGTGCTCGCCAGCCGCCTACCAGACGTTGCGGAGGCGCATGGCCTGCTTGCGCTGATGGAAATTCAGGCATCCCGACTTGCCGCGCGCGTCGACGCGGCAGGTCAACCGGTGCTGTTGATGGATCAGGACCGCACGCGTTGGGATCGCCTGCTGATTCGTCGCGGGCTGGCTGCACTGGCACACGCCGAGGGCTTGCCAGGTCCGTTCGGCCCCTACACCTTGCAGGCCGCCATCGCCGCCTGTCATGCCCGGGCCGCTGTGCCCGCCGATACCGACTGGTCGCGCATTACTGCGTTCTATGACGCCTTGATGCAGATATCTCCCTCGCCAGTGGTGGCGCTCAATCGGGCTGTCGCGGTCAGCATGGCCTTCGGTCCCGCCGCCGGGCTGGAACTGGTCGAGGCGCTCACTATCGATCCGGCGCTCAAGACCTATCACCTGCTACCGGCGGTGCGCGGCGATCTGCTGGTCAAGCTGGATCGCATCGAGGAAGCGCGCGTCGAATTCAGGCGCGCTGCGAAGTTAGCGCAGAATGCGCGGGAACGGGCTTTGTTGATGGCGCGGGCGGCGACCGGGGAGTGAGCCGGGCACCCCCTGGTGTACAGGATCTGCCCCAAAAAATGCTGCGTCCTCGTAGCCGACTTCCTGGGTGATCACCTCCGTCTACGATCTACAGGCCCCAAGGGGGCGAGACACAGCCAAAAAAATGTCACACAGTGGTTTGAACTTCAGCTTTTATCGGCCAAAGCAGCCTCTCAGTGCTGTCTGAGCGGCAGGTGTAGCGGGCAAGGAGGCCTGCCCCACGGCGACGGAATCAGGCGTAACTTACTTTGGTGGTGAAGATTCAACTGGCGCTGCTTTTGAGACTAATCATCAAGCCCAAGTACGGGGAAACTGTGGAGAGACTTCCCTGCGTAACACAGTGCGGCGAATTCGCTGGCTGGCAACGGGCGGGCAAAAAGATAGCCCTGGATCTCGTCGCAACCTTGGGTGCGCAGGCAATTCAGTTGCAACGCTGTTTCGACCCCTTCGCCAACCACCTTGAGGCCCAGACGATGCGCCAGGTCGATGATGGCGGCGGCAATCACTGCGGCTCCTTCGTCGTTGCCAAGGTCGCGCACGAAGGACTGATCGATCTTAAGGGCGTCGATCGGAAAGCGCTGAAGGTAGCCGAAGCTGGAATAGCCGGTTCCGAAGTCGTCGAGCGACAGATGTACGCCAATCTGCTTGAGCGCCTGCAGGATTGCGATGGTGCGCTGCGGGTCGTCCATCAGCATGCTCTCAGTTAGCTCCAGCTCCAGGCAATCGGCATTGAGACGATGGCGTGTCAGCGCCGCCTGCACCACTGCCGGCAGATCGCCAGCATGGAACTGGCGTGCTGAGACGTTCAGGGCCAGACGGCATGCAGGAAGGCCTTCGTCATGCCATGCACGCAACTGACGGCAGCACTCGTCGATTACCCAGGAGCCGATTGGCACGATCAAGCCGGTCGCCTCGGCCAGCGGGATAAACTGCCCCGGTGGTACGAGTCGGCCATCGCTCTGACGCCAACGGATCAGGGCCTCGGCGCCGCAAATGCGGCCAGTCTGCAGTTCGACCTTGGCTTGGTAGTGGAGCTCGAATTCCTGTCTTTCGACGCCTTTGCGCAGGGCCGCATCAAGCTCCAGCCTGCGCAGGGCCTCGGCGTTCATTGCTGCGGCATAGAAGCAGAAACGGTTGCGCCCCTGGGCCTTGGCCTGATGCAGGGCTGCGTCGGCATTGCGCAGCATATCGTTCGAGTTGGCTCCGTCATCGGGATAGATGCTAATGCCGATGCTGGCCCCCACATAGAGCTCCGCCGCATCCGTCAGGTGGAAGGGCTCTGCAAGGGCGACGAGAATCGCCTGTGCCACTTTGGCTGCCAACTCCGGGTGTTCGATCGCTTCCAGAATCAGCACGAACTCGTCACTGCCCAGGCGCCCTAGCGTGTCCTCGCTGCGCACGCGCTGGCGCAGGCGTGTTGCGACTTCCACCAGCAATTGATCGCCGGCCTGATGCCCGAGGCTGTCATTGACGGTCTGGAAACGGTCGAGATTCAAGAACAGCACGGCTACCCGGCGGCGTGACCGCGCCGCCTGATTCAACGAGTGCTCTAGACGCGACTGCAGCAACAGACGGTTGGGGAGCTCGGTCAGCGGGTCATAATGCGCCAGATGGTCGAGCTGCTCCTCGTTGCGCCGCTGCTGGCTGATGTCAGTCATCAGCGCTACGTAGCGCCCAGTTTGGCCATGCTCATCAGTTACTGCTGAGATGGTGATCCAGCACGGATAGGGTTCGCCGCACTTGCGCCGGTTCCAGATCTCGCCATGCCACTGCCCAGTGTGATGCAGGCTCGCCCACAGCCCTTGATAGTACTCCGGCCCATGCCTATCCGAGCGCAGGATACGGGTGTTGTGGCCAAGTACCTCAGCTTCGGTATATCCGGTCATGTCGGTAAAGGCCTGATTGACCGCCAGGATTGCGCCCGAGGGATCCGTGATCATGACTCCTTCGCGCGCACTCTCGAACACGGTCGCGGCCTGGCGCAGGCGTTCATCGGCCTGTCGGCTCTCGGTGATGTCGCTGGTGATGCCCACGTAGCATCCGGCCAGCCCCTGCGTTGTGGTGACTGGATGACCACGCTCATGCACCCAGCGTCGGCTGCCGTCAGGACGCATGACCTGGTATTCCAGCTCGAAAGGCTGTCCAGCCTGCATGGCCTGCTGTTTGGTCTGCCAGACCCGCTCGCGCTCAGCTTCGTCGAGCGCCTGCAACTTGAGCGAGGGATCCGCATAGAGCGCCGCGCAGGGCTGCTGCCAGATGGTTTCGTATGCGGGGCTGACATAGGCATAACGACGTGGCGAAGGCTCAATCAACCAGATTACCTCGGGAATCGTCGCTGCAATCAGGCGGAAGCGTTCCTCACTCTCCAGCAGCGCCTGTTCGGCGGCCTTGCGGGCTCCGATGTCTTCGATCACCGAAATGAAATAGCCGGCGGTGCCGTCATTGTCACGAACGAGCGAAACGGTGAGCTTGACCCACACCACCGCCCCATCCTTGCGAAGGTAGCGTTTTTCCAGTTCATAGCTGCTCAGCTCGCCACTGAGCACATTGCCGACCAAACCGATGTCCAGTTCCAGATCGTCGGGGTGGGTGATGTCCTGAAAACTCAGCTTGAGCAGTTCGTCATAGCTGTAGCCCACGATTTCGCAGAGCTTGCGATTGACGCGCAGCCAGCGCCCGTCCGGCGCGACATGGGCGATGCCAACAGCAGCCTGCTCGAAGGTGGCACGGAAGCGTTCCTCGAGACTATGCAACTCCCGCCCAACGCGTTGCCGCTCCTTGATCAGGCTGTCGATGCGGGCCAGCAATTCATCGACCGTGAAGGGCTTCTGGATGTAATCCTGGACACCATGGCGGAGCAACTTGGCACGCAGAACATCGTCCGCCTTGGCGGTCAGCATGATGATGGGGGTGGCGTCCAGATCCGGATGCTGGCGGATGATCTCGACTAGGCGGTCACCGCTCATGCCCGGCATCATGACATCCGAGAGAATCAATGCAGGCCGCAGATCGAGTGCCATGCGCAGCCCAGCATGCCCGTCAAACGCGTTGGCCACGCGATACGGCCCGGCCAGTGCTGAGCTGACGAAGGCATTCATGTCCGAATTATCTTCAATCACCAGGATCAGGGGGGCGTCACCATTCCACACCTCTTGAATGACTGAGCGGTCGACAGACCGCAGCTCTTCGAGCGGCGGATCGGCCAGTATGGATTCACCTGCCACCAGTGTGCCAACCACACAGCCTACCGGGGCACGCTCCGGCAAGCGCACCACGAAGGCTGCGCCGCCTTCGGGGGCCTCCCGCGCCATGACTGCACCGTGTTGCAGAGCAACGAACTCGCGGACGATGGACAGTCCAAGGCCGGTGCCGCCGACGCGTCGTTCGGCACTGTCATCAAGTTGGTGGAACCGTTCGAACACCACCTCACGCATGTTTACCGGAATCCCCGGGCCGCTGTCGCAAACCTCCAGCACAGCCTCGTCCGCCTCGTGGTGCAAGGCGACCCGCACAATGCCGCCATCTGGCACGAACTTGAAGGCATTCGAGATCAGGTTCAGTAGCACCCGCTCGCACTTCTGTGCATCAGCCTGCACATTGAGTTGCAGCGGACAATCCACCTGATAGCGGATGTTGCGGTCGCAAGCGATGGTATCGAAATTGGATGCGAACACGCGTACCATTCCGGCCAGATCGAAGCGCACGTAATGCACACGCATGTGTCCAGCATCAAGCTTGGCCAGATCCAGCAGGTTGTCGACCTGGCGGTGGAGCAGCCGCGCATTACGCTGCACCACCTGCAGGTTGTGCCGTTCCGTCCTGTCTAGGTGCGGTGATTCGAGCAGGTGTGCCAGCGGACCGAGAATCAGGGTCAGCGGGGTGCGCAACTCGTGACTGACGTTGGCGAAGAAGCGGGTCTTCAACTCATCAAGCTCCCGCGTCTTACGGTACAGGCGGTCGAGTTCCTCGTTGGCACTCTTGAGCTGCGCGCTGGCCTCGGCCACCTCGCGGGCGCGCGCGAAAACCTCGGTTTCCATGCGTAGCGCCTGCTGACGTAGAGTGTCGTTGAGGCGGTTTTCCTCCACCCCCTGCTGCTTGAGGCGCACGAACTCGGTCACATCTTCGACGCGATGGATGATATAGGCCAGATGTCCGTTTGCACTGGCCACCGGGGTGTTGAGCGGACTCCAGTAGCGCGCCTCGAACCCACCGCCCTCCTCGACCGGCTTACGGATGTCGTACTTCTGCACCGGCATTGCATCAGCTTGACCGGTCTGCAGCACGCGCTGCAGCGACACACGCAGGTTCCTGACGCCTTCGGCCTCGGGGTCATCTGGATTATCCGGAAAGACCTCGAAGATCCACTTGCCGAGAATGTCATCCGGGCGAGTCATCGTGGCACGCGCGTAGGCCTGATTGACGGCCACGATCTGCAGCTGTGGATCAAGCACCAGATACAGGCCCGGCGCAGCATCGAAGAGGCTCTGATAATCGGGCGTCCGGTTCAGTAGATTTTCGGGCGATTCGGCGTTCGTCATCCCCAACTTACTCCAATTAATACAATTGCCATGCGAGTAGTCTACTCATGGCCTGCATCGGCCCGTAGTTCGCACCACGAGCAACTTGGAAGCAACAAATTTCTAAGAAAGATAGATCAATCCGAACCTTGTCTCCCACAATTGGCCCCCAAGTGCAGATTGCCGATTCAATTGAAATGAATCGTCCCAGGTTGCGTGGCTACTGCGCAGCCTGTTTAACCGCAAGGCGCGGAAGCTTTCTCCACCCCGGTTCTTTACGCAATCCTTACGCCCGTTAGTGTTCATTTAACACCGGCTTTACGCCGATCTTTCTAGAGTTCGAAGCAAGAAAGAGCGTGTTGCTCTTTGTTGTCGGAGGTCTTCCGTGAACGAACTCTTGATCATCGCTGTCCTGCTCGCTGTGTTTGCCAGTGTTGTGTTGCTGGTCGCTGCGTGTCGCAGACTGGGGGTGCACAAATGAACATCCTCTATTGGCTGGCGGGGGGGGTTGCCCTGCTGCTGTTCATCTACTTGCTGATTGCGCTGTTCCGCGCCGAGGAGATGTCATGAACCACTCCTCTATCGTGCAGGTTTTGTTGTACTTGTTTGTACTGCTGGTGCTGGCTTGGCCGTTGGGGCGCTATTTGGCTGATCTGTTTGAAGGGCGTTGGGCTACGCGCTGGCCGCGTTTGGGGCGGCTTGCCGGGCATGCATACCGTCTGTGTGGTATTCAGCCTGAAGAGGAGATGAGTTGGTGGCGCTATGCGCTGGCTTTGCTGGTGTTCAATGCCATCGGTGTGCTCGTGGTATATGCCATACAGCGCATGCAGGCCTGGTTGCCGCTTAATCCGGCGGGCATGGCTGCCATTGAGCCAGGTTCGGCCTTCAATACCGCAATCAGCTTTGTTACCAATACCAATTGGCAAGGCTATAGCGGTGAGGCGGCGATGAGCCACCTGACCCAGATGCTGGCCTTGGCGGTGCAGAATTTTCTTTCCGCTGCCACGGGGCTGGCTGTGGCGATTGCCTTGATTCGCGGTTTTGTCCGGCGCAGTGCGCAAGGGATTGGCAATGCATGGGTGGATCTGGTGCGTGGCACGGTGGGGGTGCTACTGCCGCTGTCTGTGGTCGTGGCGGTGTTCCTGGTTGCCCAAGGCGTGGTGCAGAACTTTTCCGGCCCGCAGGAGGTGAGTCTCATACAGCCCTTCGAGTATTCGCAACCCAAGCTGGGTACCGATGGTCAACCGCTCAAGGATGCGGGTGGGCAGGTCATCAACGAGACCTTGATGGCGAAGACGCAGAGTATCCCGATGGGGCCTGTTGCTTCTCAGGAAGCTATCAAGATGGTCGGTACGAATGGTGGTGGTTTTTTCAACGCGAATTCTGCGCATCCTTTCGAGAATCCGACGCCGCTGAGCAATTATGTTCAGATGCTGGCGATCTTTCTGATCCCGGCGGCCTTGTGTTTCACGTTGGGGCACATGGTGGGCAATATCCGTCAGGGCGTGACTATCCTGGCTGCGATGAGTCTGATTTTCCTGGCACTGCTGGCGCTTACGATTTGGGCTGAAGGCCATGCCAACCCGATGCTGACAGCCTTGGGCATGGATGGTGCGGGCGGCAATCTTGAGGGTAAGGAGTTGCGTTTTGGCAGCCTGCAATCTGCCATCTTTGCGGTGATTACGACAGCGGCATCCTGTGGTGCGGTCAATGCCATGCATGACAGCTTCATGCCGCTCGGGGGGCTGGTGCCGATGCTGCAGATCCAGCTCGGCGAAGTGGTGTTTGGTGGCGTGGGCGCAGGGCTCTATGGCATGCTGATTTTTGCCATCGAAGCAGTTTTCATCGCGGGTCTAATGATCGGGCGTACCCCGGAATATCTGGGCAAGAAGATCGAGTCTTTCGAAATGAAAATGGTGTCAATCGCTATTCTTGCCACCCCTTTATTGATCCTGGGCGGTACTGCCGTTGCAGTGATGATGCCAGATGCATTGGCGAGCCTTGCCAACCCGGCGGCGCACGGTTTCTCGGAAATCCTGTACGCATTTTCATCGGCCACCAACAACAACGGTTCGGCTTTTGCGGGGCTGTCGGCCAACACGCCGTTCTACAACCTTGCCTTGGGACTTGCGATGTGGTTCGGGCGCTTCACCGTGATCATCCCGGTGCTGGCGATTGCGGGGCAGCTTGCGGCCAAGCCCCGTTTGGCCGAGACGCCGGGAACGCTTCCCACGCATGGCCCGTTGTTCGTGGTGCTGTTGATCGGTGTGGTGCTGCTCGTTGGTGCGCTCACCTATCTGCCTGCTCTTGCGCTCGGCCCGATTGTCGAGCATCTGCAACTTTTCCATTGAAAGGAAGCTTGTCATGAGCAAATCTCAAGCGCTTCCGCTGTTCGACCCGAAGCTGGTGAAGCCTGCCCTGCTCGAATCCCTGCGTAAGCTCTCACCTCGCGCCCAATGGCGCAACCCGGTGATGTTCGTGGTATGGATCGGTAGTGTTCTCACCACCATACTTGCCGTGCAGGCCAGTTCCGGTCGTGGGGATGCTTCGGCTGGTTTTGTCTGGGCGATTACGATCTGGCTGTGGTTTACGATCCTGTTTGCCAACTTTGCCGAAGCCATTGCCGAAGGCCGTGGCCGGGCTCAGGCCGAGGCGCTACGCGGGTTGCGCCGGACGACATGGGCCAAGCTGCTGCGGGAACCCCATTACGGTGCCCAGTGGCAACTGCGTGAATCGAACGAATTGCGCATGGGGGATGTGGTGATCGTTTCAACCGGCGAGACGATTCCGGGTGATGGAGAAGTGATCGAAGGGGTCGCCTCTGTAGATGAGTCGGCAATTACCGGTGAATCTGCGCCTGTGATCCGTGAGGCGGGCGGTGACTTCTGTTCGGTGACGGGCGGCACACGCGTACTCTCAGACTGGCTGGTGGTTCGCATTACCGCGAATCCGGGCGATGCCTTCCTTGACCGCATGATTGCAATGGTCGAAGGCGCCAAGCGCGGCAAAACGCCCAACGAGATCGCCCTGACCATCCTGCTCGTGGCGATGACCATGATCTTCCTGTTTGCCTGTGCCAGCCTCCTGCCTTTCTCGCTCTACAGCGTAAGCAGCGCCGGGCAAGGCTTGCCGATCAGCGTGACCGCACTGGTTGCCCTGCTGGTGTGCCTGATCCCGACGACGATCGCCGGTCTGCTGTCTGCCATTGGCGTGGCTGGCATGAGCCGCATGATGCAGGCCAACGTCATTGCCACCTCGGGGCGCGCAGTCGAAGCGGCCGGGGACGTGGACGTGCTGCTGCTCGACAAGACGGGCACAATCACATTGGGTAATCGTCAGGCCAGCGCATTCATCCCCGCTCAGGGCGTTAGCGAACGCGAACTGGCTGATGCAGCCCAGCTTGCCTCATTGTCCGACGAGACGCCCGAAGGACGCAGCATCGTCGTGCTGGCCAAGGATAAATTCAATCTGCGTGGTCGTGAGCTGCATGACGCGAGCTTCGTGCCCTTCACGGCGCAAACGCGTATGAGCGGTGTCGACATCACGAAAGGCGATGCCCAGCAACACGGCCAGCGCCACATTCGCAAGGGGGCTGCGGAGGCCGTGCGGGGCTGGGTTCAGGATCAGGGCGCAGCCTTCCCTTCCGACGTACTGCGCAATGTAGAGGCGGTCGCCAAGCGTGGCAGCACGCCGCTGGTGGTGGCTGATGGCAAACGCGTGCTGGGGGTGATAGAACTCAAGGACATTGTCAAAGGCGGCATTGCTGAACGTTTTGCTGCACTGCGCCGGATGGGCATCAAGACCGTGATGATCACGGGGGACAACAAGCTCACCGCCGCCGCCATTGCCGCCGAGGCAGGTGTGGATGACTATCTTGCCGAGGCGCGTCCAGAGGACAAGCTGAAACTGATCCGTGATTACCAGGCCGAGGGACACCTGGTTGCCATGACAGGAGATGGCACCAACGACGCCCCCGCACTGGCCCAGGCCGATGTGGCGGTGGCGATGAATTCGGGCACCCAGGCGGCGAAAGAGGCTGGCAACATGGTCGACCTCGATTCCAACCCGACCAAGCTGATCGAGATCGTCGAGACCGGCAAGCAGATGCTGATGACACGCGGCGCCCTGACGACCTTTTCCGTGGCCAATGACGTTGCCAAATACTTTGCGATTCTGCCCGCTGTTTTCGTCGGCACTTATCCACAGCTTGCGCGGCTGGACGTGATGCAGCTCTCCAGCCCGACTTCGGCCATTCTCTCCGCCGTGATATTCAATGCCCTCATCATTGTGGCGCTGATCCCGCTAGCCCTACGTGGGGTGCGCTATCGCCCACTTGGCGCAGCCGTGTTGCTGAGGCGGAACCTGTTGATCTATGGTTTGGGCGGTGTGGTATTGCCTTTCCCATGCATCAAACTGATTGATCTTACATTGCATGCTATGGGAGTTGCCTGATGAACACCCTGAATCAAAATATGCCTACAGAATCGGTCTGGCACACCTGTGTCGATACTTTGCGCCCGGCATTATGCCTGTTCGCGCTGCTGAGTCTGCTGACGGGCGTGCTCTACCCGTTGACCATAACGGCTATCGCTCAGATCATATTCCCGGCCCAGGCCAATGGTAGCCTGATCAGGCGCGGCGATCAGGTTGTTGGCTCAGCGCTGATCGGCCAGTTCTTCAGCGAGCCGAAGTACCTGTGGGGGCGCCCCTCGGCGACCGGGCCGATGCCATATAATGCGCTGTCCTCCGGTGGCTCCAACCTCGGGCCGACCAACCCCGCACTGAGCGACGCGGTCAAAGCCCGCATCGAAGCCTTGCGCATCGCGCAACCCGGACAATCTGGCACCATCCCGCAAGACCTGGTTACGGCCTCCGCGTCGGGGCTTGATCCGCATGTTTCGCCCGAAGCGGCGCTCTGGCAGGTTGAACGTATTGCCCATGCACGCAGCATTGCACCGGAACGCGTAAAGGCTATCATTGCAGCCAACACCCAGGCGAGCGATCTTGGCCTCTTTGGCGAGGCGCGCGTCAACGTTCTACGGGTCAATCTTGATCTGGATGCCAAGCCGTGACTGAACAACGCCCTGACCCTGATCGCCTTCTGGCCTCCATCGCACGAGATGAACAGCTGGCGACACGTGGCAAGCTGAAGATTTTCTTCGGCGCTTGTGCAGGTGTCGGTAAAACCTATGCCATGCTTTCGGCAGCCCGCCAGCGTGCTCTGGAAGGCGAGGAAGTTTTGATCGGTCTTGTCGAAACGCATGGCCGCAAGGAAACGGCTGCTCTGCTGGAAGGTCTCGCCCAACTGCCGCGTCGTGAGCTGAGCTACCGTGGTCATATGCTCACCGAGTTCGATCTCGACGCCGCGCTGGCGCGCAAACCAGCGCTGATTGTGGTGGACGAACTGGCTCACAGCAATGTTGAGGGGAGCCGCCATCGCAAGCGTTGGCAGGACGTTGAGGAATTGCTGGCCGCCGGGATCAACGTATGGTCGGCGCTCAACGTCCAGCACCTGGAAAGTCTCAACGATGTCGTCGGCAGCATCACGGGTATTCGCGTCAACGAAACCGTTCCAGATCTGGTTTTCAAGTGCGCCGATGAAGTCGCACTCATCGACTTGCCGCCCGAGGAACTGCAGGCCCGTCTGAAGGCGGGCAAAGTTTATCTGGCGGAAGCGGCCGAACGCGCTGCGGACAATTTTTTTCGCACGGGCAACCTCATCGCCCTGCGCGAGTTGGCCCTGCGCCGGACGGCTGACCGGGTTGATGCGCAGATGCGCGCCTGGCGCAGCGAACGGGCGATTGAACGCGTTTGGGAGACACGGGAGCGTTTGATCGTATGCATCGGCTCAGGCATTGGCGGCGAAACCTTGGTGCGCAATGCCGCCCGCATGGCCGCCAATCTGCAGGCGGAATGGATCGCACTCAGCGTTGAAACCCCTGAAATGGCAGGTGAATCTGAAACCCGACGCGGTCGACGACGCCGTGCGCTGAAACTCGCCGAATCGTTGGGCGCAGAAGTCTGCACGCTCAGCGCCAATGACGCGGCAACCGCAATCGTGCGTTTTGCGCAAAATCGCAATGCAAGCAAAATTGCCTTAGGGCGGGCGCGTCGCAATGCATGGCAGCGCTTGCTGCATCCCTCGTTGCTGGATCGGCTGGTCAGCCTGGAACACGAGCTGGAGCTGGTCGTGGTCGGGCTGGAATGCAAGGAAGAGGCTTCCCCATCCGTGCCGGATTCAAGCCGTCGGCTGCCCCGCTCCTGGCGGGGTTATATCTGGACTGTCGCCATCTGCGCCATGACAACCGCGTTGGCCGGGGTATTGCTGTCTTTTTTCGATCTTGCCAATGTCGTCATGGTCTTCCTGCTTGCTGTCGTTGGCATCGCGCTGCGCTTTGGGCGTGGCCCTGGCGCGCTGGCGGCATGTCTATCAGTGGCCGCGTTTGATTTTTTCTTCGTCCCGCCGCGCCTGACCTTCACCGTTAATGACACACAGTATTTCTTCACCTTTGCGATGATGTTGGTTGTGGCGCTGGTGATCGGCCAGCTTGCCGCCCGACTCAAGTTCGAGGCGGTTACGGCAGCCACCCGTGAGCATCGCTCACTGCAACAGGCCGAATTCTCGCGCGCGCTGTCGGCAGCCTTGTCGACTGAGCAGATTATTGATCTTGCCACGCAACGCTTGCCGGGCATCTTGGATGCAAAGGTCTCGATCCTTCTCCCCGATGCGCAGGAGCGCCTGCATCCCGCCCACAGCAATGCCTTTGATTTTGCCGACACAGCCGTGGCCGCATGGGTCTACATACATCAGCAAGCAGCAGGGCTTGGCACCGCCACACTGACGGCGGCACGTTCCCGTTACCTGCCATTGAAGGCATCACTGCGGGTGCGCGGAGTACTCGGCTTGCAGCCAGAAAAAGGCATCAATCTCGATGAACCTGAAACGCTGCGGCAAATCGAAGCCTGTTGTGTGCAGGTGGCACAAGCCCTTGAACGCGTGCACTACGTCGAAGTGGCCCAGGATGCGCTGGTGACCATGGAGTCTGAGCGCCTGCGCAACTCCCTGCTATCCGCCGTCTCACACGATCTGCGCACGCCGCTCACCGGTCTTGTCGGTATTGCCGATACACTGGCAGCCACAGGCCAGCACTCGCCAGAAGAAAACGAAATGCTGCAGGCGATGCGCGACACGGCGCATCGTCTGGTTGCACTGGTCACCAATCTGCTCGATATGGCTCGTTTGCAGACTGGGCACGTCAAACTTCGGCAGGATTGGTGTGCCATTGAAGAGGTTATAGAAACAGCAAGTCGCCAAATGGCACTGCCACTACAAACACATCATTTGATCGTGCAGTGCGATCCAGGGCTGCCCTTGTGCCGTTTTGATCCGATTCTGATCGAGCGTGTTTTGGTCAATCTGCTCGACAATGCCGTCAAATACACGCCTGCAAACAGCACAATCCACATCCTGGCGCATGCGGAAGAGGCGCTGCTGACTGTCAATGTCGAGGATGACGGACCTGGGCTGGTGCCGGGTTCCGAAGAGCGATTATTCTCCAAGTTCGAGCGAGGCAGCAGCGAAAGCGCCCAGCCCGGCGTTGGCTTGGGGTTGGCGATCTGCCGTGCCATTGTGGCAGCACATGGCGGCAGCATTTGTGCGCGCAATCGCGCCGAGGGCGGGGCCGTCTTTTCGTTCACACTGCCGCTTGGCAAAATGCCGGATACTGACGAACTGGAGTAGCTATGAATGCCCCGAGTCTGCGGGTACTGATCATTGAGGATGACCCCGTCATCCGCCGCTTCGTGCGCAGCGCGCTGGAGGCCGAGGCATGCGAAGTCTTTGAAGCCGATACCGCAGCGCGTGGCGAGATTGAGGCAGGCACACGCCAGCCCGCCTTGCTCATTCTGGATCTTGGATTACCTGATCGGGATGGGCAGGACGTCATCCGGGGGCTGCGGACTTGGTCGCAGGTGCCCATCATTGTGCTGTCTGCACGCACCAACGAAGATGAAAAAGTCCGGGCACTGGATGCGGGGGCTGACGACTATCTGGTCAAACCTTTTGGCGTGCCCGAACTCCTGGCGCGTGTGCGCGCCCAACTACGCCGCAGCGCCTTGATTGGTCACGAAGCCCAGCCGGTCTTCTGCTTCGGCCAGATTGAGGTCAACATGATTGAGCGTCGCATTACCCGGGCCGGGGAAGAGGTTCACCTGACGCCCATCGAATTCCGCCTGTTGGCCGCACTGATCCGCAGTCATGGTCGCGTCATGACCCACCGCCAGTTGCTAACGGAAGCCTGGGGGCCGGGCTACGCAGAACGTAGCCACTACCTGCGCATCTACATGAAGCAACTCCGCGAAAAGCTGGAACGCAATCCTGCGCAGCCGGAATTCCTGCTGACTGAAACCGGTGTAGGGTACAGGTTGGCAGGATAATGCCAGCCTGTATCTGCATTCTTACGTCATGAATCCAGTGTTTTGTCCACAGAATGTGCACAGGGGTGTGGATAAAATCTTCTCGTGCCGAGAATGACTTATCCACACCCTACTTGGCGCTTTACTTGTTTTTGCGCCGTATCAGCAGGTAGACCGCCGGGATCAAGAACATGGAGAGCAGTGGCGCGGTGATCATTCCGCCCACCATGGGGGCGGCGATCCGCTGCATGACCTCAGAGCCGGTGCCGCCACCCCACATGATCGGTAGCAAGCCTGCGAGGATCACCGCCACCGTCATGGCCTTGGGGCGCACGCGCAATACCGCCCCTTCCCGAATGGCTTCGCTCAGTGCAGTTTGATCGGTGTGTCCTGCCGCCAGCCGTGCCTCCCAGGCATGCTTGAGGTAGAGCAGCATGATCACCCCGAATTCGGCTGACACGCCTGCCAGGGCGATGAAGCCCACCGCACCTGCCACAGACAGGTTGTAACCCAGCAGCCAGAGCAACCAGATGCCGCCCACCAGCGCGAACGGCAAGGTCGCCATGATCAGTAGCGCCTCATCGATCCGGCGGAAGGTCAGATAGAGCAGCACGAAGATGATCAGCAATGTGAAAGGCACCACGATCTTCATCTTGGCGGTGGCGCGCTCCAGATATTCAAACTGCCCGGACCACGCAATCGAGTATCCCGAAGGCATTTTCACCTGGGCCGACACAGCTTGCTGCATATCCTTTACCGTGCTGGCCAGATCGCGCCCCCGGATATCCACATACACCCAGCCGGACAAACGCGCGTTCTCGCTCTTGAGCATGGGCGGGCCGTCGCTGACGCGAACCTGGGCCACGTCCCCCAGCCGCAGCCACGCCCCGCGCGGGCCGACGATGGGCAGATCGCGCAGCGCCTGCACCGAATCGCGGATTTCACGCGGGTAACGCACATTGATCGGGTAACGCGCCAAGCCTTCGATGGTTTCGCCGATGTTTTCGCCCCCAATGGCGGAGCTGACCACCGACTGCACGTCCGCGATATTCATGCCAAAGCGGGCTGCCGCGTCGCGGTCGATCTGCACATCCACATAGCGCCCGCCAGTCAGGCGTTCGGCCAGTGCGGAACTCACCCCCGGCACCTGCTTGACCACTTGCTCAATCTGCGTGGTCAGGCGCTCGATCTGCGCCAGATCGGTCCCCCCCACCTTGACGCCCACCGGGCTCTTGATGCCGGTGGCCAGCATGTCCAGGCGGTTGCGGATCGGTGGCACCCAGATGTTTGCCAACCCCGGCACCTTGACGATGCGGTCCAGCTCTTCGATCAGCTTCTCCGTTGTCATACCCGGTCGCCATTCTTCCTTGGGCTTGAACTGGATCGTGGTCTCGAACATCTCCAGCGGGGCCGGGTCGGTGGCCGATTCCGCCCGCCCGGCTTTGCCAAAGACACGGGCGACTTCCGGCACCGTTTTGATCAGGCGGTCGGTCTGCTGCAACAACTCCGCAGCCTTGCCCGCCGACAGCCCTGGCAAGGCGCTTGGCATATACAGCAGATCGCCTTCATCCAGCGGCGGCATGAATTCTCCACCGATGTGTTGCAGTGGCCACAGGCTGGCGATCAACAAAACAAGGGCTGCGCCCAGCACCGTTTTGGGGTAACGCAATACCCGCTCCAACAAGGGTTTGTAGCAGGCAATCAAAAAGCGATTGAGTGGGTTGCGCGTTTCATCCGGTATCTTGCCGCGAATCAGATAGCCCATCAGCACGGGGATCAAAGTCACCGCCAAAGCTGCTGCGGCTGCCATGGCATAGGTCTTGGTGAATGCCAGCGGCGAAAACATCCGCCCTTCCTGTGCTTCCAGCGTGAATACCGGGATGAATGACAAGGTAATCACCAGCAGCGAGAAGAACAGCGCAGGCCCCACCTCTGCTGCCGCATCCGCAATGATCTGCCAGTGCGTAGCCCCCTGCGGGGATTCGCCCGGATGCGCATGACGCCATTGCTCCAGATGCTTGTGGGCGTTTTCGATCATCACCACGGCCGCATCCACCATGGCACCAATCGCAATCGCAATGCCACCCAGCGACATGATGTTTGCATTGACGCCCTGATAATGCATCACGATAAAGGCCATCAGCACGCCCAGCGGCAGTGAGACAATGGCGACCAGCGAAGAGCGCAGATGGAACAGGAAGAGGAAGCACACCAACGCCACCACCACGAATTCTTCGAGCAGCTTATGCTTGAGGTTATCCACAGCGCGCTCAATCAGTTTGCTGCGGTCATAGGTTGGCACAATTTCCACGCCTTCTGGCAGGCTCGATTGCAGGCTGGCAAGTTTGGCCTTGACGGCGTGGATCGCCTCCAGCGCATTGCGCCCGGAGCGCAGTACAATCACGCCTCCCGCTACTTCGCCTTCACCATCCAGATCGGCAATCCCCCGGCGCATCTCGGGGCCAAGCTGGATCGTTGCCACATCGCCCAGGCGCACGGATACGCCCGCATTGGTGCTGAGGAGTGGCACCTTGCGGAAGTCATCCAGCGTTTTCAGATAGCCACTGGCCCGCACCATGTATTCGGCCTCCCCCATTTCCAGCACCGAGCCGCCGGTTTCCTGATTTGCCTTGTTGAGTGCATCAATGACCATGGCATGGCTCAGGCCGTAGGCGCGCAGGCGATCCGGATTGAGCACTACCTGATATTGGCGCACCATGCCGCCGACGGAGGCGACTTCCGCCACATCCGGCACGGTTTTCAGTTCGTACTTCAGGAACCAGTCCTGCAGGCCGCGTAGCTGCGCCAGATCGTGCTTGCCACTGCGATCCACCAGCGCGTAGCTGTAAATCCAGCCTACGCCGGTGGCATCTGGACCGAGCGCCGGTTTGGCACTGGCAGGCAGGCGGGATTGCACCTGATTCAGGTATTCCAGCACCCGCGAGCGTGCCCAATACAGATCGGTGCCATCTTCAAACAGCACGTAGACGAACGAATCACCAAAGAACGAGAAACCCCGTACCGTTTTGGCTCCGGGCACCGACAGCATTGTGGTGGTCAGTGGATAAGTCACCTGGTTTTCCACAATCTGCGGCGCTTGGCCGGGGAAGCTCGTGCGGATGATGACCTGCACGTCCGACAGGTCCGGCAAGGCATCCACCGGCGTGCGCAACACCGATACCACACCCCATGCAGACAGCATCAATGTGGCCAGCAGCACCAGAAAACGGTTGGTGATTGACCAGCGAATCAGGCGGGCGATCATTTGTGCGCTCCCTGTGCGTCAATCGGCATCACGTGTGTCAGCACCGGCTGCCCGCCCGCAGGTACCTGGAAGGCGACATGCACCTTCTGCCCCGGTTTGATGTCCTTGGGCCAACCATCCTTGGGTACGGTAAAGCCCATTGTCATGGCGCCCCATTTGAGTTCGGGAATCGGCGGGTGGGAGAGCATGGCCAAGTCGCCATCGAGCAACTCGAAAACGGCTACCACCGCATACTCCTTTGGCGCACTGGCCGCTGGCGTGGTACGGGTGCCCACGGCACGCAGATTGGCCTCGGAATCCAGCAGGAACTGGCCGGAGACGACAAGCTTCTGCCCGGCCTGCAAGCCCTTGATGATCTCAATGCGCCCATCGGCTTCCTGCCCGGTTTGCACTTCGCTGGGGTGATATTTGCCCTCGCCATCGGCCACCATCACCACGCTGCGCTCGCCGGTGCGGATTACTGCTTCGCTGGGCACCAACAGGGCGGAACGGTTGTCCACACCCAGGGCCAGACGCACAAACATGCCAGGGGCAAGTCGGCTACCTGGGTTGGCCAGTTCGATGCGTGCCTTCAGCGTGCGCGTGGTGGCGTCTACCTCGGGCAACAAGGTCTGTATCCGGCCATGGAAAACCTGATCGGGGAAGCCCGCGGCATGTGCATCCACGGCCGTGCCGGGCTTCACCCACATCGCCTGGGCCTCTGGTACTTCGGCATTGACCCATACGCTATCCAGACTGTTGATGCGGAACAGTGTGGTGCCTGCTGCAACGGTCATGCCCTCCCGCGCTGCCAGCTCAAGCACACTGCCGGAATTGGGCGCGGTAATCGTGGTGCGCGCCAAGACCTTGCCACTGCGTTCAACTTGGTTGATCAATGCCTCTGGCATCCCAGCCTGCCTCATCCTTGCGCGTGCGGCGTCGATCAACACTGCAAGGTTTTCGCCCTGCATATGGCGCAAGGCCAGATATTCTTCCTGTGCGGCCACCCAGTCTGGCACATAGATGTCGGCCAGGGGCTGGCCGCGCGTGACGTGGTCCAGCGTCGCCCGCACATAGAGTTTTTCCACATAGCCGGTGTTGCGGGCCTGCACAACGGTGAGGCCACGTTCGTTCCAGGTCACGCTGCCACTGACTTCCAGCTTTGGCTGCAAGCTGCCCTGCTCGACCGCTACCGTACGCAGCCCCAGGTTCTGTACTTGGCGCCCGCTCACGCTGATGCCACCGGCATCGGCAGTATCATCCGCATAGACCGGCACTAGGGGCATATCCATGAAGGGGGATTTGCCCGGTTTATCGAATTTCTGCCCCGGCACCATCGGGTCGTGCCAATACAGCACCTTGCGGCCAGTCGCAGGGTCGACCTTACCTGCGCCATTCGCCACAGCAGCGCCGGATGTTGCGCCTGTGGCGGCGTGGCTCATGCCAAAGCGGTACGCCACGGTCGCGCTCAGGGCAGAGGCGAGCACCACCGCAACGGCCCCGGCCAAAATCATGTTTCGTTTCATGGTTGCACTCCTTGGGTGGGCGAGGCGAGCGGGTTGTCTTCTTCGCGGGGATTCACGTAATTCAGGCTGGCCCAGGCGCGGGCGGTATCGAGCGCGACGCGCTGGCGCTCCATCTGGGTATCAACAGCCATGCGGCGCGCCTCCAGCACACGCTGCAGGCCACCCGTAGCGGCTTTGTAGCCCGCCATGGCCGCATCAATCTGTTGGCGCGACAGCGGAATCAGCTCGGCGTCATAGCGCTGCAATCTGGCCAGATCAGCCTGCCATGCGGCAAGACTGGCACGCAATTCGGCCTGATAACTGCGCAGCATATCCTCCTGCTCTGCTTTGGCCTGATCGAGCTTGGCCAACTGCGCGGCCAACTCACGGTCTTGCCGCTGTGGACGATCCCATGGCAGGGGCATGGAAAAATTCAGCGATACCATGTTCGGGTAACCGGGGCCGCGCTGGCTATACATCAGCTCCACGCTGACATCGGGCTTGCGGTTCTCGCGTGCCACGCGTACATCGGCTTCGGCTACTGCCACCCCCGCAGCGCGCATTGAGAGGGCCGGATGAGAGTCGATACCTTCGAGTAATTGGGCAGGTTGCCAGGAGAGATGCTCGATATCTGGCGGCTCCGCCAGGGTACGTGCTGCGTCCTCACCCACCCAGCGCGTCAGTCGGGCACGGGCGATGGCAATATCGCGCTGCATCTGCGCCAGTTGATCGCGCATGCGCTCGCCTGCCAAGCGGGCCGCCATGACATCTGCCTGCTCGCCACGCCCGGCGCGGAAAGCCGCTTCACCGGCCTGGCGTTGCAGATCCAGTTCATCAATCTGGGTTTTGATAAAGGCCAGGGTGCGCTCCTGGTAGGCGACCTCAAACCAGCTCAGGGCCGTTTCGCGGCGGATTTCCGCAAGGCTTAAGCGCTGTTGAACGCGGGCGAGGCTTGCTTCCTGGCTGGCGCGGTCGCTACGGGCTTCACGCTTGGCGCCACGCGTGAATTCCTGCATCAAGGCGACCGAACGCATGGTCATGCCCTCTTGCACAAGGCTCCACGCGCCTTCCCCACTGACAGGGACATTATTCACCCCGACTTTGAGGACGGGGTCAGGTAACTGCCTCGCGGCGACGGCCATTTCGCGTGCGGCAGTTTCCTGGGCGCGTGCGGCTGTCAGTTGCGGAGCGCGGTTTTCGGCGATCTGCTGGGCCTCGACGAGCGTCAGCGGTCCGGCGGCATATACGCCACCGGACAACAGGGCTGCGAGGATCCAGCCGCCGACATGGCGGGCTTGGATCTTCATGAAGAAACTCCCGAAAAGATCAGCGCTGAATCGAGGTGACGGTCAACACACCGTCGATCTGCTCTGCGCGAAAGTGGATCGCGTCGCCTTGCTTGAGCTTGGGCGGCAGGGCGACCCCGTCCTTGATGACGAACACCATCGTCATAGCACCCATGCCCAGATTGCGCAACTCACCGTGCTTGATGGTGATCTTACGGGCCTTCAGATCAATGGCGCGAACCTCGCCACTACTGAGTTCAGTGTTGGCAGGAGCGTCAGACATAGCCGCCATGTTGTGCATGTCATGGCCCATGTTTTGTTGGGCCTGGGCGGCGGCAAATTGGGAGAAAGCAGCAATGGAAACGGAGGCGAAAACGGTAATCAGGCTACGAGTATTCATGGCAAATTCCTGGTCGAATCAATACACCACCCGCCACAGCGTGTGGACGGGCGGACAACGAAAACGAGTGAGTGACGATCAGGAATTGCTGCGCGGAGGTCTTTCCAGACCATCCGGAATGAAGCCCAAAGGCTCAATGAGGTTCAAGCTGAGATAGGCCGTGGCGCCCAATGGGGCAGGTACTTGAACGCCCGCAGATGTACCGAACATGACGCCAATGCAGCATGTACCGCACACCTTGAGTTTGGCAGGCATGTGGTCGATATGCCCGCCAGGTGCGTGGGAGGCTGCCATGCCATGATCGGCCTGGGCCATGTCCATATCGTGGCAAGACGCCATGTGCTCCGGCTCAACCGTCTCCTGAGCCATGGATGCCGTACCTCGTTCCATGCTCATGGCCATGACAGCCGCCGACACCCCCTGCAAGGGCAGTGCCAACACAAGCAGACCGACGAGAAGGATGTGGAATAAGCGGTACATTGAGCAGGATTTGATACGGGCGCGGAAGAATAGTTCCACAAAAAGCGTCAACTTCACTGTATAGAAAAGCGGAACATCAGGCAAGCACAGGCGCACAAGAGGGAATAATTTTTGTGGATAATCATCAAAGGTCGTCAAAGGAAACGGCGAGCAGGCCTCCGTGCTATTGGTTACGGTGCTTCAAGATGGCCTGTCCTGTTGAGTTCATAGCGCTCAATCGTGCCATCTGCCCGAAACTGGAATTGGTTGATGCAGCAGTTTTCCTGCTTGAAGGTGGTCCACTCCGTAACAGGGCGATCAAGCGTCATCAATACCAGGCATCGATTGACGGCTTCGTGCGCGGCAATCAGAACATTCTGCGCATCAGATTGTTTAAGCCAGCTCAGAAAGTTCGAGCAACGCTCCCAGACTTCAAGAATGGTTTCGCCTCCATCGGGTTTGAAATGCCATCGCAGCAGTCCGCTTGCTGCGCGCGCTTCCTGATATTCCTGCACGGGGCCACCTTCAAAAATGCCAAATGATCTTTCGCGCAATCTTTCATCCGTGATAATCGGAAGTCGGTGATGTTGGGCGATGGCCTGAGCGGTTTGTAAGGCACGCGCTTGAGGACTGGATATGATGAGATCAATTTTCTCTTCAGCAAGCGCTTGCCCCAAGGCCCTTGCCTGACGATGGCCCGAGTCACTTAATGGAATGTCCCTTGTTCCTTGTATCAGCTTGGCCGCATTGTTAGCGGTGATGCCGTGTCTTACGATAAACAGACGTTTCATGGATACTTACTGACTCACGCTCAATGGAGTGTTGCATTATCTATTTTCATTGCGATTGAAAATTCCTTGTTTATCAAGTCTTTTTGCAACTTCAAGAAGTTTATCTGCGTTGCATTCCTTCCAGGCCAATTGAGGGCAATATGAAGTTGCGTGATCCAGAAAGGTTTGCGCTTCCTGATCCGCCCCTCTCTTCTTGGCAAGTGCATACAGGTTTGCGTAGGCTTTTGCTGCATCGAATGCAGCAACGCTGCCATTGAAGATCTCGTCTTTGTGGTGACTGCGTTTTTCGATCAATGCCAGATGGCTCAATATGGCTTTCTCTTTCGCTGCATCAGCGCCTTCTTCCAATTGAGTCGCTATGTATGAGGAATAAAAATCAATCTCAGTGCTATCAAATGCAAGGCTGACATGGTACGCAGCCCAATAGCCTGCAGCGGCACCAACTAACATAGAAACCAGAATGGCAACAATGGCGAGAAATTTCATTTTTGGCCGATTTTGGAAAGCAGCATCAACCGCAGTATACGGTTCCCTCTAGCGTTTGGGGACTGAGCCACCCAACAGCCCGGATGGGGTAGCTCAAGGTTTCCCCATGTATGTCGAAAGATGAAGAGGATGTCGGTGGTGGGGGCGGTCTGCGGTCAAATCGTGAATCACCGTTATGGGGGCGACGCTAAACCCCTTGGCGCCTTAGGGCAAAAGGATTACTCTGTGCGCGAAGCTCGAAATCGGTGCAGGTAGGCGTGCTCGACGTGTCTGTGATGTGACGATTTGGGGTGTCCTGCTGCCTGTGGGCTGGCGAAACAGAGCCGGTGCAGGCGGTGGAAAAGATCACCAAGAGAGAGAAACAGTCTGGATGTGCCCTTGTGCGCCATGCATTCAATTGCCTGGTGCCGCATGCTTGCATCTGGAGCCTGTGGGAGATTCGAATGAACAAAAAGGCAATCCCCAGTGCTGGAGACGTGCGTGTCAGCCGTCGCCAGTTCTTCAAGATTTCCGCCGCCGGTCTGGGCACCACCAGCCTTGCCGTGATGGGCATCGCGCCTACCGAGGCACGCGCGGAGGTGCGCCAGTACAAGCTGGAACGCGCCAAGGAAATCCGCAACACTTGTACCTATTGCTCGGTGGGCTGTGGCCTGCTGATGTACAGCCTGGGCGATGGCGCCAAGAACGCCAAGGCCGAGATCATCCACATTGAGGGGGACCCGGACCATCCGGTCAGCCGGGGTGCTTTGTGCCCCAAGGGCGCGGGCCTGCTGGACTTTATCCACAGCCCCGGTCGTCTCAAATATCCCGAAGTCCGCGAGCCCGGCAGCAGCGAGTGGAAGCGCATCAGTTGGCATGAAGCCGTTGAGCGCATCGCCCGCCACATGAAGGCTGACCGCGACGCCAATGTTGTGGAAAAGAATGCAGACGGGGTGCCCGTCAATCGTTGGCTGAGTACGGCGATGCTTACCGCGTCGGCGTCCTCCAACGAAACCGGCATCCTCACCCAGAAGTTTATCCGTTCGCTCGGCATTGTGGCCACCGATGCGCAGGCGCGCGTCTGCCACGGCCCCACGGTGTCCGCACTGGCCTCCACCTTCGGGCGCGGAGCGATGACCAATAGCTGGGTGGATATCAAAAACGCCGACTTCATCCTGGTGATGGGCGGCAACGCGGCCGAGGCGCACCCGGTGGGCTTCCGCTGGGCGATTGAGGCTAAGAAGCAGCGCGGGGCCAAGCTCGTGGTGGTGGACCCGCGTTTCAACCGTACGGCAGCCGTGGCGGACCATTACGTACCGATCCGTGCCGGGTCCGACATCGTGTTCCTCGGCGGGATCATCAACTGGCTGATCGCCAACGACAAGATCCAGTGGGATTACGTCAAGGCCTTCACCAACGCCTCCGCCATCATCAAGGAAGGCTACAGCTTCAACGAAGGCTTGTTCTCCGGCTACGACGAAAAGGCTGGCAAGTACGACCGCAGCAGCTGGAACTATGAGCTGGACGACAAGGGCATCATCAAGACCGACCCCACGCTCGCCCACCCGCGCTGTGTGTGGAATCTGCTCAAGGCCCACTACGCACGCTATACGCCAGAGGTGGTGAGCGACCTGACCGGCAGCCCGCAAGACGGCTTCCTGCTGGTGTGCAAGCTGCTCGGTGAAACCGCTACGCCGGAGAAGGTCGGCACGATCCTCTACGCGCTGGGCTGGACGCAGCACACCGTCGGCACCCAGAACATCCGCACCATGGCGATGATCCAGCTCCTGCTGGGCAATATCGGCATGCCCGGCGGCGGGGTGAATGCCCTGCGCGGCCACTCCAACATTCAGGGCTTGTCCGATCTGGGCCTGCTGTCCACCTCGCTGCCCGGCTATCTGGTGCTGCCGAACGAAAAGCAGCACGCCAAACTCGCGGATTATCTGACCAGCAACACGCCGAAGGCATTGCGCGACGGGCAAATGAACTACTGGGCGAACACGCCCAAGTTCTTTGTGAGCCTGATGAAGTGGTTCTGGGGCGACAAGGCCACCAAGGACAACGACTGGGGTTACGACTGGCTACCCAAGTGGGACAAGATGTACGACGTGATCCAGATTATCGAGCTGATGTACCAGGGCAAGATGAATGGCTTCATCGTGCAGGGCTTCAACCCGCTGGCCTCCTTCCCAGATGCCAACAAGGTGGCTGAAGCCTTCGCCAAGCTCAAGTACATGGTCATCATCGACCCGATCGCCACCGAGACTTCCACCTTCTGGAAGAATCAGGGCGAATCCAACGATGTGGATACGGCCAAGATCCAGACGGAAGTCTTCCGCCTGCCCTCCACCTGCTTTGCCGAAGAAGACGGCTCCATCGTCAATTCCGCCCGCTGGCTGCAATGGCACTTCAAGGGTGCCGAGCCGCCGGGAGAAGCCAAGTCCGACCAGGAAATCATCGGTGAGCTGTTCGTGGCGCTGCGCGATCTGTACCGCAAGGATGGCGGCAAGGTGGCCGACCCGATCCTCAACCTCTCTTGGGCCTATCGTGATCCCAAGGCGCCCACGCCCGAGGAACTGGCGCGGGAATCGAATGGCCGCGCGCTCGCCGATATTCCCGATCCCGCCGACAAGACCAAGACGCTGGTCAAGAAGGGCGAGCAGTTGCCCGGCTTCGCCACCTTGCAGGACGACGGCACAACCGCCTGCGCCTGCTGGATTTTCTCCGGCAGTTGGACGCAGGCAGGCAACCAGATGTCCCGCCGGGACAACACCGATGTTGGCCTGGGCAACACGCCGGGCTGGGCATGGGCCTGGCCCGCGAACCGGCGCATCCTCTACAACCGTGCCTCCTGTGATGCCAATGGCAAGCCCTGGGATGCATCGCGCCGCCTGATCGCCTGGAATGGCGAGCGCTGGGCCGGGATCGATGTGCCGGACTTCAAGGTGGATGCGGCCCCCGAGACGGGCATGAACCCATTCATCATGAACCCGGAAGGCTACGGGCGTCTCTTCAGTGTGGATAAGCTCGTCGACGGGCCTTTCCCGGAACACTATGAACCGATGGAATCCCCGCTGGGCACAAACCCGCTGCACCCCAAGGTGGTGAGCAGCCCGGCCGTGCGCCTGTTCAAGAGCGACAAGGACCGTTTGGGTACGCATACGGAATATCCGTATGTAGGCACCACCTATCGGCTCACCGAACACTTCCAGTTCTGGACCAAGTCCGTGCGGCTTAACGCCATCGCGCAACCCGAGCAGTTCGTGGAAATTGGCGAAGTGCTGGCGCAGGAAAAAGGCATCCGCCAGGGCGACTGGGTCAAGGTCAGCTCCAAGCGCGGCTTCGTCAAAGCCCGCGCGGTGGTCACCAAACGCGTCAAAGCACTGACGGTCAACAAGAAAACCCTGCATCAAATCGGCATACCTCTGCACTGGGGCTGGGAGGGGGTGGCCAAGAAGGGCTATCTGACCAATCGCCTCTCGCCCTCAGTCGGTGACTGCAATACGCAGACGCCTGAATACAAGGCATTCCTTGTCAACATTGAAAAGATCGCGGGGGTCTGATTATGCCATTACAATCTCTGGACATCCTGCGTCGTTCCGCCACCACCACGCCCAGCACGCAGGCGCGCAAACCGATTGAAGTCGCCAAGCTCATTGACGTGACCACCTGCATCGGCTGCAAAGCCTGCCAAGTGGCCTGCTCGGAATGGAATGATCTGCGCGAAGATGTGGGTAGCTGCATCGGCGTATATGACAACCCCATTGATCTTTCCGCCCAGGCCTGGACGGTGATGCGCTTCACTGAAACCGAGGAGAATGGCAAGCTCGAATGGCTCATCCGCAAGGATGGCTGCATGCACTGCGCCGACCCCGGTTGCCTGAAAAGCTGCCCCTCGCCGGGCGCGATCATCCAGTACAAGAACGGGATCGTCGATTTCAACGAGGAAAACTGCATCGGCTGCGGCTACTGCGTGACCGGTTGCCCCTTCAACGTGCCGCGTATTTCCAAGGAAGACAGCAAGGCCTACAAGTGCTCGCTGTGCTCCGATCGCGTTGCCGTGGGGCAGGAGCCCGCCTGCGTGAAGACCTGCCCGACCGGCGCCATCCAGTTCGGCAGCAAGGAAGACATGAAGGAAGTGGCCGCCACCCGGATTGCCGACCTCAAGAAGCGCGGCTACGACAACGCCGGCCTCTACGACCCTGAAGGCGTGGGTGGCACCCATGTGATGTATGTGCTGCACCATGCGGATAAACCGCAGCTCTACCACAATCTGCCTAAGAATCCGACGATCAGCCCGCTGGTCTCCCTGTGGAAGGGGGCTACCAAACCGCTCGCTACCCTCGCCTTGGCAGGGATCGCGCTGGGTAGCCTGTTCCATTACGTTGCCAAGGGACCCAATGAGGTTTCCAAGGAGATTGAAGACGAAATCGAGAAGGAGGACGCACAATGATCCGCGATCCCAAGGACCTCAAGCGCTATAACGCCTCCGAGCGCGTCAATCACTGGATTGTCGGTATCAGCTTTATACTGCTGGCATTATCCGGGTTGTCGTTCTTCCATCCCGCCTTCTTCCCACTCAACCAGTTGTTTGGCGGGCCGGTGTGGGCGCGGATTCTGCACCCCTTTGTGGGCGTGGTGATGGCCGTGGCCTTCTTCATCATCTTCTTCCGCTTCCGCAAGCTCAACGTGATGCACGCCAGCGACTGGGAATGGCTCAAACGCAGCCATGAAATGGTCAATGGGGATGACCACAACATGCCCGAGCAAGGCAAGTACAACGGCGGGCAGAAGATGCTGTTCTGGGTGCTGGGCCTGTGCATGCTGGGTATGACGGTTTCCGGCATCCTCATCTGGCGCGCCTATTTTGGTTTTGACATTACCCTGGTGCGCTTGGGCGCCGTGGCCCATGCCGCCGTGGCCGCCGTGATGATCGGGCTCATCATGGTGCACGTCTATGCCGCCATCTGGGTGAAGGGCACGGTGCGTGCGATGTGGTACGGCACCGTTACCCGCGCCTGGGCCAAGCAGCATCACCGCGCATGGTATCGGCAGGTTACCGGCAAGTAGTCGAAATCGTTTGTCATCAAAGCGGCATGCGCAGCATGAATCTGCGCATGCCGTAATTTTCAGCCCCCTTCAGTTTCCTCAGCAGCCTGCGACGCTTCCATGATCTCTGTACCCTCTTCTTCTCTGCAACCGCCCAGCCTGTTGTGCCCTGCCGCCGATGTGTTCGCCCAGCGCGCCGAACGCTTCCGCCACCTTGCCACCGGGCATAGTCTCGGCTCCTGGCTGACTTGGCTGGCCGCACTGTGCCAGACACAGCAGCACGCACTCGATACCCGCAAGGCAACCCCGCATGGCGAAAACCTGCTCGATGATGCCTTTGGCATCATCCGCCCGCTGGCAGCCACATTGGATCAATCCCCCGCTCTTGCCGGGCTGGATGATGCGGCACTGCGGGTAAGCCTGCAGAGCGCATATCAATACGCCTGCGAGATCACCCCGATTGCCAACTGGAACATCGTGGACCTCTTTGCCGCAGCCGCCCTGCAGGTGGCCGGTACGCATCACGCCTTGCAGCAGACGCCTGCTGATGTCCCCCAGAGCGCCCACTGCCCCTGCTGTGGTGCCGCGCCGGTCGGTGGCATCCTGATGGCCGGGGACGGCAAGGCAGGCGTGCGTTATCTGGAATGTTCACTCTGTTCAAGTCGCTGGCATGCCGTGCGTGCCCGCTGCACCCTGTGCGACTCCAGCGGCGTGGTCAACTACCTCGGCCTGCAAGGTCATCACCCGGCTGTGCAGGCCGAAACCTGCGATACCTGCCACGGCTACATCAAGCTATACTCGCAGCTCAAGGACATCCATGTCGACCCTGTGGCCGACGATCTGGCAACCCTGGCGCTGGACGTACTGGTTGGCGAACAGGGCTTTGCCCGGGGTGCGCCGAATCTGCTGATGCACGAGGGTGAGGCCGTGCTGGCGCACTAGTTGGGCCAGAATTTCAAAAACTTATCCACAACAGGTAGAGATAAGCCGCTTGCAGGGGGAGGCATAACGCATGCATTTCCCTGTTGAAGGCTTGGCCGTAGAAATTCAGGGTTGAGTGTTTCATGGCCGTACAACCTTCAATTCTGCAAGTGCTTGGCCAAGGGGGAACGATAGCCCGATATTCAGGGCCTCCCAACAATCCAGTTTCAGACCACGGAGCAATTCGCTCAGATTTTCCGTTCCGGCAAAATAAATAGCACACCAAACTAACTCTGCATCGAGTCTGCGTTCAGCATCACCGTATCTCAGCAGTTCTCGAATCTCTTCAACACTCTTCTTTTCGTAGCCTTCTTGACCGGGAAGAGGGGCTATGAGTCCTGCCTTGAGCACGTGGCAGATAAACTCAAGTACAGATTCACGCCACACCTGGGGGTATTACCGTACTGCCCCCCGTAAGTATTCGGTAACATTGCGATGGGTGAGCTGTCGTCAAGCGACAATGAAATGATTTGCTGCTGCAATTCAATATCAAACTTAAGCATATAGTTACCGTGTCGCGTGTTTCTTTCAATGTTTGAAAGTTGTGCGATACAGCGTGGTTGGGAAAGCCGTAGGCATTTCCCAACGCCTTTTGGCAATAGGGCGTGATGGGCGTTATGTGCCAATGTAGAATGGCAATTGCATACTGCTCGGTCCCCGTAACCCGGAGTCGATCGGATCAGCCGTAGGCGTCATCCGACGCATGCCGTCGGTTCGCATAGCCGTCATACGTCAGAAGGCACTGTGCTTTTCTGGCCTACAATTTAAACATTCATTCCGGGTTACGGCCTTGTCTTACCGGTCAAGCTCACGCGCTCGTTTGACCTGATCTTTCGGCTTGCATTCCGTACGTTCAAATACGTAGCCATCAGGCCATGTGAGTCCCACTTGAACAGCCCGAGTCTTCAGTGCTGCAATGTCGTCCACTCTCCCATAGGCCCAAATACGCCATCTGGGCACCGCGTAGGACCACCAGGACCAAGCGATAACGAACCCCAAAACGAACAGGGCCAACAGAACCCCTAGCTCTTTTGGAGTTGCCGGGTGGTCGGGGTTCGGCGCCAGCAGAAGTATCCAAAAACATATGGGTGTGAACATTAGAGGTATCACCGGGATGTTGACCCAGATAGTGCCAACGGCTATCGCATAATTGATCGACACGCGTTTCATTGAAAATGGCTACCTATGGTGTAGAAAAAGTCAGTGCCTGACTGGATTCACTAACAGTCAGGTTGGCTTCCGGTTGCAATCGTTTATCCTACACTCAGGAATGACGGTAGTCTCTTTCCGGCCATCTGCCAGCCATTGCTGTGATGCAGGTTGAGAGCACGCCCTTTGGCGGACCCCGGCTTGTGCTTTGACCGCATCCTTGCACGACCATGCACTGCTTCTAAAGAGGGGAAATCCGGGGTTTGTTGGCCTCGGGTTTCCCCTTATTCATTTTGTTCTTGCTTCCCGAAATGAACTCACTAATAATTACGCAAACGTTTGCGCAAACGTTTGCCTGGACGGCGCAAACTTTGTGAAGGGCTGTTGCCCTTGACGACTTATCCACATATACCGGGCGGAAGAACATCAAAGGAGCGTTCCATGATTACTCGTCGCTTTGCTCTCAAGTCGCTGGCCGTGATGGCCGTACTCGCCGCATTCCCGATGTCGCAGGCCATGGCTGCCGAAGGTGGCAAGCCCAAGGTGGCCTTGGTGATGAAGTCGCTGGCCAATGAGTTCTTCCAGACCATGGAAGAGGGTGCCAAGGCTCACCAGAAGCAGCACGCTGCTGAATATGGGCTGATTGCCAACGGTATCAAGGACGAAACCGACACCACCGCACAGATCAAGATCATCCAGCAGATGATTGTGGAAAAGGTTGATGCCATTGTGCTGGCCCCGGCAGATTCCAAGGCGCTGGTGCCGGTGGTGAAGGAAGCTGTGGACAAGGGCGTGCTGGTGGTCAATATCGACAACAAGCTCGACGAAGCAGCGCTGAAGGAAAAAGGCTTGGTCGTGCCTTTCGTAGGCCCGGATAACCGCAAGGGTGCCCGTCTGGTGGGTGACTATCTGGCCAAGCAACTGAAGGCTGGCGACAAGGTTGGTATCCTCGAAGGGGTGTCGACCACGTTCAACGCCCAGCAACGTACCGCAGGCTTCCAGGATGCCATGGCGGCTGCCAAGGTGAAGGTGGTGGGTGTGCAATCCGGCCAGTGGGAAATGGAAAAGGGCAACCTCGTCGCCAGCGCCATGCTGCGTGAAAACCCCGATCTGAAGGCATTGCTGTGTGGTAACGACAACATGGCCCTGGGTGCCGTGGCGGCGGTGAAGACGGCGGGCAAGGCTGGTCAGGTGAAGGTCGTGGGTTATGACAACATCAATGCCATCAAGCCGCTGCTGAAGGATGGCAAGGTGCTTGCCACGGCGGATCAATATGCAGCCAAGCAAGCCGTGTTCGGCATTGAAACCGCGCTGAATGCAATCAAGGCCAAGAAGTCGCAGAAGGATCTGCCTGCTGCAGTTGAAACCAAGGTTGATCTGGTTACCAAGTAAGTCTTGATGGGCATACCGCAGCGGCGCAATGCTGTTGCGGTATGCCGGAGTAATGCATGAACCCGATGCCTTTGTTACGTGGCGAGGGTCTTGGCAAGACTTATGTCACCCCGGTGCTTAGCGGCGTAAGCTTCGACCTGTATGCAGGCGAGGTATTGGCCTTGACGGGGGAAAACGGTGCTGGCAAGAGCACCCTGTCCAAGATCATTGCCGGTTTGACCGAGCCCACCACGGGGCGCCTGATGTTGGGCGAAACCCCGTATGCACCCGCATCGCGCCACGAAGCCGAACGCCTGGGGGTACGCATGGTGTTGCAGGAGTTGGGCCTGGTTTCCACCCTTACCGTGGCCGAGAATCTGTTGCTGGATCACCTGCCCAGCAGGAGTGGGTTCATCCGCCGCAACGAACTCAATGAACTGGCCCGCCGCCAGATGGCCACCATCGGCTTGGATTACATCGATCCGCGTACCCCTGTAGGTGAGCTGGGCGTGGGCCATCAGCAGATGGTTGAAATCGCCCGCAACCTTGTGGGGGATTGCCGCCTGTTGATTCTGGACGAACCCACGGCCACGCTGACCAGCCGCGAGATTGAGCACCTCTTCACCCAGATCGCTGCGCTCAAGGCGCGCGGGGTGGGCATCATCTATATTTCCCACCGCCTGGATGAACTCGCGCAAATTGCAGACCGTGTGATGGTGCTGCGCGATGGGCGGCATATCGATACCCGCCCGATGCCGGAGATGACGCAGGACGACATCGTGCGCCTGATGGTGGGGCGCGATGTGCGTGAAGAATTGGATCGCCCACGTCGCCCGGCAGGCAAGGAAGTGCTCTCGGTGCGTGGCCTGTCGCGTGGCAAGGCGGTGCAGGATGTGTCATTGTCATTGCATGCAGGTGAAGTGCTAGGCGTGGCGGGCTTGGTAGGCGCGGGGCGCACCGAGTTGTTGCGCCTAATCTACGGTGCCGACCACGCTGATGCCGGTGATATTTTCCTGGATGGATCAAGCACACCGGCCCACATCAGCAGCCCGGTTTCAGCCGTGCGCCAGGGTATCGGTCTGGTCACCGAAGACCGCAAGGCCCAGGGCTTGCTGCTGACCCAGTCGATCCGCGTCAATACCACGCTGGCGAATATGGCAGCGGTATTCCGCAAGGGCTGGTGGCAACCGGCGAGCGAACGCCAGCAGGTAGGCGCCTTGCGCGATACGCTGGCCATCAAGGCCTATTCCATCGAACAGCCGGTGGGCGAGCTTTCCGGCGGCAATCAGCAGAAGGTGATTTTTGCGCGCTGGCTGCACCGTGACTGCAAGGTCTTGCTGCTCGATGAGCCAACCCGTGGGGTCGACATCGGTGCACGTGCCGACATTTATGCACAGATGGATAAGCTTGCCGCCGCTGGTAAAGGCTTGCTGATGGTGTCCAGCGATTTGCGCGAACTGATGTCGGTTTGCGACCGCATTGCGGTGATGAGCGCCGGGCGGCTGGTGAGTATTTTCGAGCGTGGCCAGTGGACCCAGCACAATCTGCTGGAAGCAGCCTTCAGCGGCTATCTTGGCACAGGCAACGCACAGCCCGAAGCGGGCTCGCAACACTGAGGTTTCTATGAGCGATATGACTTCAAAATCGGTTTCTCCTGGCTTCAGGAGTACATTGCGCGGCGCGCTGGGCAACTACATCGGTCTGGTGATTGCGTTGGTGGCGATGGTGGCGCTCTTCGGTTCGCTGAGCGAATACTTCTTCTCCGTCAGCACTTTTGTGACAATTGCCAATGACATTCCGGCCATTGCCATCATGGCGGTGGGCATGACCTATGTGCTCATCATCGCTGGGATCGACCTGTCGGTCGGCTCGGTCATGGCGTTGGCCGCTGCGGTGGCAGGCATCGCCATGGTGCAGTGGCAATGGCCGCTGTATCTGGCGATCTTCGTGGCAATGGGCGTGGGCCTGCTCGCTGGGGCGCTGAACGGCATCATTTCGGTAGCTTGGTGTCTGCCTGCCTTCATCGTCACCCTGGGCATGCTGGAAATCGCCCGGGGCTCTGCCTACATCGCTACCGGCTCGCGCACCCAATACATTGGTGGCGCCATCGAGTGGTTGAGTTCGCCCATGCTGGGTGGGGTGTCGCCCGCTTTCATCATGGCGATTGCCATTGTGATTGGTGCGCATCTGGTGCTCACACGCTCGGTATTTGGCCGCTACATGATCGGCATCGGCACCAATGAGGAAGCCATGCGGCTGGCCGGTGTCGACCCGCGCCCGATCAAGGTGGCGGTGTATGCCATTCTTGGCCTTATGGCCGGGCTTGCCGGTATCATCCAGGCTTCCCGTCTGGAAGCGGCCGACCCCAATGCCGGGATCGGCGCCGAACTGGTGGTGATTGCCTCGGTGGTCATTGGCGGCACCAGCCTCATGGGCGGGCGTGGCTCGGTCATCAGCACTTTCTTTGGCGTGCTGGTGATCTCGGTGCTGGAAGCCGGGCTGGCGCAGGTGGGCGCAAGCGAGCCGACCAAGCGGATCATCACCGGCTGCGTGATCATCGTGGCGGTGATCCTGGATATGTATCGTGAGCGGAGGAGGAACCGCCGCAGTTAATACGGCGGTGTTGCCAGCATGGCAAACATCAAGGATGTAGCAGCGCGTGCCGGGGTGTCGGTCACCACGGTATCCCACGTGGTCAACGGCACACGGTTTGTGAGCGAGGCTGCGCGGGAGCGGGTTGAGGAAGCGGTATCGGCCCTGGGCTATGTGCCCAGCGCCGTGGCCCGCAGCCTCAAGCACAATGTGACCCATACCTTCGGGGTGGTGATCCCGAACAACTCCAACCCTTATTTTGCGGAAATCATCCGTGGGCTGGAGGGGCGCTGCTTTGCCGCAGGCTATAACCTCATCCTATGCAATTCCAATGACGATGCCGACCGGCAGGCGAGCTACTTCCGCACCCTGACCGAAAAGCGCATCGATGGGCTGATCGTGGTGGCCAGCGGCAGCGACGTGGTGGTGCGCCAGAGCATTGGCGAACTCAAGATCCCCCTGGTGCTGGTCGACCGCGAAGTCAGCGGTGTGGAGTGCGATCTGGTGGAGGTCGATAACATCACCGGCGGCCATCTGGCGACTCAGCACCTGTTGGAACTGGGTCACCCCTATGTATATTGCATCAGCGGCCCGGCGGGTCTGTCGCCCAGCACACAGCGCCGTGCAGGTTGGAAACGTGCATTGGCGCAAGCAGGGCTGGCCCGCAAGGAAGGAGACCTGGAGCGTGGCGATTTCTCCTCGCGCAGTGGCTACCAAGCCATGCAGGCCCTACTCAAGCGTCATCCACGGCCTTCTGCGGTGTTTGTGTGCAACGACCTGATGGCCATCGGGGCCATGGCCGCTGCCCGCGAGGCGGGGCTGTCTGTGCCGGGGGATATCTCGATTGTAGGTTATGACGATATTGAACTGGCCGCCTACTCCACACCCCCGCTGACCACCGTGGTGCAGCCCAAGGTGAAAATTGGCGAGCTGGCCGCAGAACTGCTTTTTGAGCGCATGGATGGCACCCGCAGCACCGTGCGCCGCGTAATACTGGACCCGCGCCTCAAGGTACGCGGCTCCACCGCCCCCTATACCCAATCTGCGTAGGCAAGAACATGAATCAAATCGATTTGAGCAAACAACGAGGCAAGCCCATTGTCGTGGTGGGCAGCCTGAACATGGACCTGGTGATGCGCACCCCGCGTGTGCCACAAGGCGGCGAAACCATGTTCGGCCATGAATTCGCCACCCTGCCCGGTGGCAAGGGTGCCAATCAAGCCGTGGCCTGCGCGCGCCTAGGTGCCCAGGTCATCATGATCGGGCAGGTCGGGCAGGATGGCTTTGGCCAGACCCTGCGTGAGGGCCTGCGCAGCGATGGCATCGATGTGAGCCATCTGGAGCAGTCTGCCGCCCAGACCGGGGTTGCCATGATCCTGGTTGAAGATATTGGCGAGAACCGCATCATTCTGGCGCCCGGCGCCAATGCCACCCTGAGCACAGCAGATATCGACAAGGCCGCCGAGGCTATCGCCTCTGCCGCCATGCTGGTGGTGCAGCTGGAAGTGCCGCTGCCGGTGGTCGAATACGCCATGCGCATGGCCCGCAAGGCCGGTGTGCCCGTGCTGCTCAACCCGGCCCCGGCCTGTGCCTTGAGCGAAGAATTCCTGCGCCAGGTCGACATCCTGGTGCCCAATGAAACCGAAGCTGCGCTGCTGGCCGGACGCGAGGTCACCGATGTAGCCAGCGCCATGAGCGTGGCCCGCCAGTTGCGTGACCGTGGCCCGAGCTGTGTGCTGCTAACCCTGGGCGACAAGGGCGTGGTGATTGCCGAGGCGCAAGGCGAACGGCATATCGAGGCCCAAAAGGTTCAAGCGGTGGATACCACGGCAGCGGGCGACACCTTTATCGGCGGCGTCTGCAACGGGTTGGTCGAAGGCATGAGCATTGATGCTGCTGTGGCCCTCGGCCAACGTGCCAGCGCCATCTGCGTGACGCGCCACGGTGCGCAGCCTGCCATTCCGTACCGGCGTGAACTGGAAATTTAAACTGAGAATTTATTCTCAATAAAGGGGAGACAAGATCATGAAAAAAACCACCTTGCTGCATGCCGAACTCTCCGCCGTCATTGCCCGTCTCGGCCATGGCGACATGATTGTGATTGGCGACGCAGGCCTGCCGATTCCCGACGGCCCCGCACGTATCGATCTGGCATTGACCGCAAATGTGCCGCGTTTTGACGACGTATTGCGGGTCGTGCTGAGCGAAATGCAGGTCGAAGCCGCCGTAGTCGCCACCGAGTTGGCGCAGAAGAATCCGCCAGTAAACGCGGCGCTACACGAACGCCTCGCCGGGGTGCCGATCAGTGAAGTACCGCACGAAGAATTCAAGGCAATCAGCGCCAAGGCTAAGGCCATTGTGCGCAGTGGCGAATTCTCAGGATATGCCAACGTGATTCTCAGAGCCGGTGTGGTGTTCTGATCCACGCAGGGCTACAGGCTGGTACATGGGGCGCATATAATGCGCCCCATGCTTTTTGTGGATACACCTTCATGATACCGCAAGTCTAGGCCAGCTTTGATGAATTACGCGGAAAACTGCGCTCCGCCCCGATTGCTATGCTGGGTGGTTTCCGCCCGCCGGAAGACCCGCTTACCTCCTGGTTCGGCAAACCCGTGGCGCGGGCCGATGAAGGCTTGCCGATGTGGCAGGGGGAAGCGATGTTTCCACTCCTGTAGATCCGCGTCAGCGAACTGCCCTATGTGCCTGCAGCACTGCAGGGGGTGGCCTCCCATTCATGTCCCGCCTTACACCGAAAACGATAGTGTTGGGTAATCCCCAGGTACTGCTCACTCAGGCAGACACCTCCACGTTGTGCTGCCTGAGCTGCAAGAGTTCCAGACCATCACGCAATAGACGGGAGGATTTGACACGCTGCGAGCGTTCAGGTGTCGGGGGATTGCCTGCCGTTTCTAACGCCGTCGGGCTGGTTGAAGACATGATGTGGGCAAGGATTTTGGTGGCCTGGGCGTCTGCATTTACCCCAGCGTCACACGCTTAAAGCCACTGCTGTCCACATCGTTTTCCTGGCCGAGCCATTCCCAGGTGATGGCATCCGGCTTGATATCCAGATAGGCCGGGCTGGGGAAGGCGTTGCCTGCTTCAACATAGGCTTGATTGAGCATGGGGTGCTTGAAGACTTGCCTAAAAACTTGGGCAAGCGGGTGTTTGGGATCGGTAAAGGCGTACCAGACACCGGTACGTGGGCAGGGGCGGTTACCGGCGCAGGTCACGGACTCTTGCGGCATGACAATTTCAATGGCGACCTTGCGTTGCACCAAGGGGTGCGACGCAGCAGGGGCCAAGGGAATCGGCTCGCCAAAGTAGTGCCAGACCATGCCTTGGAGTTGGTTGCGGGAGAGGTCGTGCCAGTCTGTGTGCACGCCTGTCGCGTAGTGCAGGGCCTCAAAACTGGCGAGTGCCTCACCGGCTGCGTAGCGACGGGCGGGCAATGCGTTCAAGCGCTGCGCGGCTGCGCGGGAGCGGTCCTCGGTGACGTCGAGGGGAAGACTGGGCTGCCAGAACCCCGCCATGCTCGCCTTGTGCATGTAGCCTTGCAGGCTGTCACGTGGCGCCTTCGGTAAAGTGTAGCCTGCGGGAATGTGGTAGGCCGGATCTGCCAGACTGGTGTTGGGGTGAGCCGGAACCGGCTTGGGTGCCGGTATCGCGCCTTTGGCGGCATCAATGAGTTTTTGCTTGTCACCATCCCACTTGGGCAATCGGGCCGGTGGCAAGGGTAAAACCTTGTCCAGGTTGGGAAAACGCAGGTCCGGGTTGTTGAAGAGCGCATCGTCCAACACCGAATAACGCTCTGCGCGGGCAAGGTCTTTGGCGCGGCCTACAAGGAGCGAGCCTGAATGAAAGGCTGCTGACATATACGAAGTGGCCTCCTCCGAACCAAATTTGACCGCATCATGCAATATCTGGAGGGCACGTGCATAAGCGGCTTTGGCGGCCTGGGCGTCTGGAATCAAGTCCGCCTCCACATTTTCTAAATGTGTGCCCAATTCAAACGCGCCCACCGCATTGCCCTGCGCATAGGCACATTCCAACATTGCTTTGGATACGGGGACATTGGCCCATCTCTCAGGCGGGCGATCATAGACTGCCGAGAATTTTGTCCCTAAAAAGGCCTGTGCATCCGCGTTGCCCAGGTCGGCGGCAATCTCCCATAACGCATAGGCGCGGCTGATGTCCTGCTTGACCCCCGTGCCGTCCTGGTGGAAGGTGCCCATCAGGTCAAATGCGGCCGGGATGCCTAGTTGCATGCCGTATTCCACCATCTTGACGGCAGCTTCCGTGTCGCGGGGCACGCGGTATTTGCCCTGCCCCGCACCGGTGCTCAGCGTACCGGCCACAAAGATGATAGCCTTCCAATGCTTGAGTTCGGCGGCTTGGCGGGCAAGCGCCATGGCTTGGGGCCAGTCCTGCCCGTCCGGCCAATCGCCAGGGCTGGTGAGCTTGAGGGCTTGTTGATACAGGGCCTCGGCTTGCGCAGCGAGGGGTGGCACCTTATCCGCCTCATGCACGCAACTGAAGTCTTTGCGGTGGGGGTTGAAGGTTCTCAGATTGACGTTACGCGGCAAGACTTTGCCATTTTGGGCGGGGTCCAGCTCAGACAGTGGAGATTGGGCGCTAAAGGGGTTCATCGTCAAGGCTCGCGGTTTCAGTGAGTTCCAGTCAAATGCCTGGGCATTGCCACTCAGGCTCAGCCATGCCACCAGCAGGTAGCGTAGCGCACGCAGTGAGAAGGATTTATCCATGGCGGAATGTACTTTTTCGGTTATCGACAAAAGGAACAATAAAACCGCTCGCGGGGGGGTGCTTATGATCCATCTTTTGCCCATTTTGGGTTGAAATAGCCTTCCATTGTTTAAATGCGGTTGCAATCGCCTCTTGGCCGCCTGTGCCGCCAGTCGCATCGATATCCCAACCAGTCATCATGCCCCATACCTCTTGCCGCAAGTCCTGTGCGGTGGCAGGGTGGGCGCAGCCGACATTCAACTCGGAATCCACAGCCATGCTGCGCTGGTTGAGGTTGGCGCTGCCCAGGGTGAACCACTGGTCGTCCGTGATCATGAGTTTGCTGTGGATATAGATCTGGCGGTACATCACGTCTGTTTCTTTAACCACGTCGGCGGCTTTTTTTAGGTTGTCGTTGGCCGCAATCTGGTCTTTGTTGATGTCGGTGCCCCGGTAGGACACACCCTTGATGCCGGTGCTGTTGTAGGTCACCATGCGACAAAACAGCGCCTTGACCCCCAGCGTCTGCCCCACTTTGTCTTTTTGCTTGTCATCGACAAGGTAGAGCACCCCGTTTTTGTCTGTCTGGGCGGCAGGCAGGTTGTCTGCGTCTTGTGCCAGGGACGACCGTCTGGGTGTAATAGGGGTGCCTGTATCGTAGGACTGACTCTCTTTAAGTGCCGCTTCGTCCTGGTGATAGGTCTGGTTTTCTGTATTGAGTCGCTGGTCTTGCTGGGGCATGCTATTGGCATGGCCCAGCATCTTGAGCGTGTCGTAGGTGCGGGGCACCATGCCGGGGTCTTCAGGCCAGGGCAGCACCACGAAAAGGTGCAGGATAGGGTGCTGTGCCTTGTCCCAACCTGCGTTCTGAATACCTGCGGTGAAATCCTTGCGGTTGTTTTGAAACTCGCGTGCCCAGATCTCGTAGAAGAAGTATTGTTGCTCGATGTAGATGTAGTCTTGCGCTTGGCGGGTGGCGTGCAGGTAGGCGGCCTTGATGGATTTGTCCAGGTCGGCTTCTGGATGTGTACGCAGCACTTGCAGTTGGCAGGGATGCTTGGGATTGGCTTTGAACGGCTTCTTGGGCTCGGCCTTGAGTGGTGGAGGCAGGGCTTCCTTCAGCGCTTTGTAGCTCTTGCGAGGGGTCAGGGTTTTGGTGTCTTTACTATTCCAGCCAAACTCAAAATTGTCATGCACGCCTTTGAGCACACTGCCCCGTAGCCGGGCAGCATAATCCCGATACGGTTCGCGGCTCAGCGGGGTGTTGCCGATCATCAACGAGGTGTGACTGGAGCCCTCCCAATCGGGTTCGCGTTTCGGGTCGTCGAATAGATGCGCTGCCGTATCCCAAAAGTCTGAGATGCTGTTGAGCCCCATGATGTAGCCCACGGCGTAATCGCCCTGCTCATCTTTTTCCCCCCAGTCAATTATGATGGGCTTTTGGTGGTGGGTGGCATAGCCTTCTAGCAGCGATTGCTCCGAGTCGATCCAACTGACGTACTGCGAGGTACTGCTGTCGGTCGCGTCTTCATGCTCGGCCAAAGATTGCTTGACGGCCTTGCTGTTTCCCTCTCGATATTTGACCTCGATTCCGTGATGCAATTTGCTGAGCACCTCGTTCCACCAATGGAAGCAATAGTTTGAGCGCTGTTGCTTGATGCTGAGCGTCTCGTTCTTTTTGGCGGTCTCAAGACCCGGTGTGTAGAGCCATGGAACGATGTAGGAGCCGCTGGAGTATCCCAGCAGACTTTGTTGTTTTGCAGAACCGGCCTCGGTGAACCATACTAGGAGCCGTATCGTCACCCCTTCCGCAGCTTTGGCTTTGAGCAACTCGCCGTAGGTGTGCTCTTTGCGCCAAGGGCCCCCATCGCGTATCAATGGCATGCCAGGGTCAAAGCCCCAGCAAACCAGGTCCACGGATGTTTTTGCCGCCATAATGTCTTCGTAGATACTGGCAAAACCTTGCTGGCCGCAAACGAAGACATTGATCTCGTTATCGCTGCTGATTTCAGCAATGGGATACTTGGATTTTTCCAATAGCCACTGCACACCGCTTTTGGCACTCAAGCCTTGTTTGTCGGCATGGACGGTGACGTTGCGGTGGGTGTCGAGTTGTTCTGTTCCTGCCATGTGTCTCTCTTCTTAATAAAAGGAACGACAGTTCTTACGCGTCCTGGTCTCGATGACCTTGATTACTGCGCTGATGCGAGGGGTCTAGCTTTTCGTGGATAGGGATGTGGTACTCCGCGCCGTGATAGAGCACGACTTTGTACTGGGCGGTGCTGTCTTTGTGATCCTTGATGGCCACCTGCCCATATTCATCCGTGACGCCATGTTCGACAAATGCCCCGTCTTTGTAGAGCTTGTAAGGGGTATTGGCACGTGCGCGGTCTGTATGTTCGTGTGAAAGCAGCGAGAACACAAAGCTTGCCTGATTCTGCTGGACAATCTCCTTGTCCGAGTGGGTAACAAGCTGCGGAATGGATATCGGTGCATTACTGGGCCCCGGCATACTGTGACTGGCCGCGTGCGAGACCCAGGTGCCACTGGTGCCGATTTCAATCCCCCCAGCGCTCCATTTGGTGTAGCTGCCGCCACCATTGACCAATACTTCTTCCTTGGCGGTTATCGTGATCTTGTTGGCCGTGTGGGTAATTTCCAACTTGGCCAGCAGGTTGATGTTCTTCTGTAGTGCCTGGATGTCAATATCCTCTTTGGCCGAAATGAGTTTGACCCCCGCCTTGTAGGCAAACATCCGAATGGCTTCTTTGACACTGACGAGCCAACTCTTCCCCGCTACCACGCTGACATGCCCACTCGCAGAGATGGCATGATGCTCGCCACTGTGCTGGTGGGTGCTCTTGGGCGTGGTGCTTTCAATCCCGGCGGGGCTGGCAAGGATGAGATGGGGTTCAGCAAGTTCGGGGAAGTTGCCATCGTTCTGGCCGCCCGTGCCACCTCCACTACCCTGGATGGCTTGGTGTTGCTCTTTGAGGCTTTTGACGACTTCGGCCTGATCGCTGTCTTCCTGGGCCTGATGGTCTTTGGCGAGGCCGCCCAGGGTGTCATGCAGGTCCTGGCCTTGGCTGAGGCGTTGGGCAGTCTCGGCCAGGTCGGTGATATGGGCCTTCGCACCAGGACGGGCTTCGGTGGTAATCAGCAGTCCGGCTTGGGCGCGCAAGGCGCCATGCCCATCGGTTCTGAGTTCAAAGCCTTGGCCTCGGGCGTCTTTGCGTCCGCCGTTGTCTTCAATGCGGGTGATGTGCCCGAGGGATAGCTGGCTGTGCTGATGGTCACTTCTGAGCTGGGCCTGAATCTTTGTATCGGTGTCATCGAGCACAAGATGATTGCTGCGCCCACTGGCTGCATTGCCGCCGCCCGAGGTGAGTTCCCGGCTTCTGAAGCCGCTCAAGGCTTGTTGGGCGGGCAATGCCCAGGGCGGCATGTTCAACTGGTTGTAGACATTCCCCATGCAGATCGGCAAGTCAGCATCACCGCCTATAAAGCCAATGATCACCTCTTGCCCCACTCGCGGGATGTGCATCGCCCCGAGTTGATTTCCTGCCCAGGTGTTGGCCACCCGTACCCAGCAGGAACTATTCTGGTTCCTCTGGCCGTAGCGATCCCAGGGGAATTGAACCTTGATACGGCCGTACTGGTCGGTGTAAATGTTGCTCTCGGCCGTGTCGCCTGCCGGGCCTGTTACCAGGGCTGTTTCCGGGCCGTGGGTGCGGGGTTTGGCTTGGTGGAGTTCGGGGCGCAGGGCTTCGGTGCTGGGCTGGGCGTCAAACCGGGTCACGATGCGCCATTGGCCGGTGAGGCGTTGGGGGTCGGTCAAGGCGCTCAATGCACTGGTGATGCCTGCCGTACCCGCTGTGCGCTGGGTGTCTTCGCTGACGTTTTCGATAGTCAGGTGGGTGGCCAGCGTGACGTATTCACAGTTGGCGGCTTCCTGGGGGTGGCCGGTGAGCGTGAAGCTGTGGCCTGGAGCAATGCCCCGGATGTGGCCTTCGCCGTGGGCGCGGTGCCCCTTTTGGCGTTGGGCCTGGATGCGTAGCCGTGCGAGGTGTTGACCTTGCTCTTCGGTCTGGTTGGCGGCTTTGTCGGCGCCTGCGTTGGATTGGCTGTAGTTGTTCTGTTGCCAGCGGTAGAGTTCGGCGTCGCTGTGAGCAGTGTTGCGGGGGGCTTGGGCAGAAGTCTCTAATGTGGCTTTGGGGCGGGTGTAGTCGTAGTCCCGACTGGCGTAAGTGCCGCTGGTGAGCTGTTCGTCGATGCGGAAAGCATGAACGTATTCGCTGTCGATCTTGTGGCCGGGTGGATAGTACGCAATTTGCTGATAGGCAGTGCTGGTACTGGGCTTAAAAGCACTGTTACTGTCGGAGAGAATCAGCCGGTGATGGCTGTCCTGATACTCAAAATGGTAATTGATCCCCCACTCTTGCATGAGCCGGGTGAGAAATTCGTAGTCCGTTTCATTGTACTGAACGCAGTAGTCTCGAACGGGATAGGTTTCGATCAGACGTTTGTCGACCGGAAAGGGATAGTCAGCCAACACGGCGTCGATCACTTGGATCGGAGTCTGGTCCTGGAAGACTTTGCAATCAGTGGTGAGGGTCGCCAAGTGGAGCCAGGGACGTAAAGTCAGCTCATACAAGGCATGGCGGCTGTCTTCGCCCAGGAAACGCGCATCGGTGATGAGCGCGTTGATCTCCCGCACACCTGCACCTTGATTGACCGCCCCCGCCGCCCCCGCCAAGCCTTCCATGAAGTGCCCATAGCCTTCGAGTTCGATCCGGCAGCTGACCTCCTGACCGATGAAACTCTCCAGCGCGAAGTTGCTCCCCAGCCCGGCTTTGAAGTTGAGCGCATCCGGGGTTTGCAGCGTGAGGGTGTATTCGAAGAGGCTGTTGATGCCTTCGTGACCTTCGAGCTTGAGTGGCACCAGGGCGGGGGCGCCCATTACTTCGGGGATGGCCGTGCACTTGACGCTCAAAGCACGGGGGCTGGGAAACAAGTCGATAGACATGGGTCGTACTCCTTTAGTGGAGTATTCTATACGACCATCATTCACACTTGTTTGCAGAATTGACTGGTGGTTGAAACAGAGAGATGCGAGGGGAAGTGAGTACCGATGGATGACAATTGATTGCTCAGTTCATTTGCTCAAGATTGCTCGGTTTATCTGCTTACTCACACCAACGAAAAAACACTTGCCCGGGGCTCTTGAAATCGGGTTGGTCCGCACCTATTATTAGCACTCCCCGAGGGAGAGTGCTAACAAGTGCTCTGTCGCAAGACCCTGACCCTCTGAAACTGAGGTGCCATTTTGGCCCTAACTGATTGATTTTACTTCGACTTACAGGAGTGGATATGAAGATTCGTCCCCTGCACGACCGCGTGGTCGTCAAGCGCGTTGAGGCTGAACGCAAGACTGCATCCGGCATCGTGATCCCTGATTCTGCTGGTGAAAAGCCTGATCAAGGCGAAGTGGTTGCCGTGGGTAATGGCAAGAAGCTGGACAACGGCGAAGTGCGCGCGTTGGACGTCAAGGTGGGTGATCGCGTTCTGTTCGGCAAGTACTCCGGCCAAACCGTGAAGGTTGATGGCGTGGAACTGCTGGTGATGCGCGAAGAAGACATCATGGGTGTGGTTGAGGCCTGATTGCCTCCCCTGCTGCTTGATCCCCTATCAATATTTTTGGAGTAAGACATGGCTGCTAAGCAAGTTCTGTTCGGCGACGACGCACGTGCCAAGATCGTTAATGGTGTTAACGTTCTGGCCAACGCCGTCAAGGTGACCTTGGGCCCGAAGGGCCGTAACGTGGTTCTGGAGCGCAGCTTCGGTGCCCCGACCGTGACCAAGGACGGTGTGTCCGTGGCCAAGGAAATCGAACTGAAGGACAAGTTCGAAAACATGGGCGCCCAATTGGTCAAGGAAGTGGCTTCCAAGACCTCCGACAACGCCGGTGACGGTACCACCACCGCTACCGTGCTGGCTCAAGCCATTGTGCGCGAAGGCTTCAAGTATGTGGCTGCTGGTTTCAACCCTGCCGACCTGAAGCGTGGTATCGACAAGGCTGTGGCTGCAATCGTTGCTGAAATCAAGAAGATTTCCAAGCCGACGACCACCAGCAAGGAAATCGCCCAAGTGGGTTCGATCTCCGCCAACTCCGACGAATCCATCGGCAAGATCATCGCTGACGCGATGGACAAGGTGGGCAAGTCTGGCGTGATCACCGTTGAAGACGGCAAGAGCCTGGACAACGAGCTGGATGTGGTTGAAGGGATGCAATTCGACCGTGGCTACCTGTCCCCGTACTTCATCAACAACCAAGAACGTCAAATCGCCACGATGGAAAACCCCTTCGTGCTGCTGTTCGACAAGAAGGTTTCCAACATTCGTGACCTGCTGCCGGTGCTGGAGCAAGTTGCCAAGGCTGGCCGCCCGCTGCTGATCATCGCTGAAGATGTTGAAGGCGAAGCGTTGGCTACCCTGGTGGTGAACAACATCCGTGGCATCCTGAAGACTGTGGCCGTCAAGGCTCCTGGCTTTGGCGACCGCCGCAAGGCTATGCTGGAAGACATCGCCATCCTGACTGGTGGCCAAGTGATCTCCGAAGAAGTCGGTCTGTCGCTCGAGAAGGCTACCCTGGCTGATTTGGGCCAAGCCAAGCGTATCGAAGTCGAGAAGGAAAACACCACGATCATCGATGGTATCGGCAAGGCTGATGCGATCCAGGCTCGCGTTGCCCAGATCGACGCTCTGATCGAAACTTCCACGTCCGACTACGACAAGGAAAAGCTGCAAGAGCGCAAGGCCAAGCTGGCTGGCGGTGTGGCTGTGATCAAGGTTGGTGCCGCCACCGAAGTCGAAATGAAGGAAAAGAAGGCTCGCGTGGAAGATGCGCTGCACGCTACCCGCGCCGCTGTGGAAGAAGGCGTTGTGGCTGGTGGCGGCGTGGCGCTGCTGCGTGCCCGTGCTGCCATTGGCAATCTGAAGGGCGACAACGCTGATCAGGAAGCCGGTATCAAGATCGTGCTGCGCGCTATTGAAGAGCCGCTGCGCCAGATCGTGGCCAACGCTGGCGACGAACCCTCCGTGGTCATCAACAAGGTGCTGGAAGGCAAGGGTAACTACGGTTACAACGCTGCCAACGGCACCTACGGCGACCTGGTTGAACTGGGTGTGCTGGACCCGGCCAAGGTGACCCGCTCCGCGCTGCAAAACGCGGCTTCCGTGGCTGCGCTGATCCTGACCACCGACGCGCTGGTTGCTGAACTGCCGGAAGACAAGCCTGCTGGTGGCGGTATGCCCGGCGGTATGGGTGGTATGGGCGGCATGGGCATGGATATGTAATAGCCCACTGCTGTGGAGGGTGGCTTGCCACCCTCTTCGCTGTGTCAAAAAAGCCTCGCATTTGCGGGGCTTTTGTCTTTTTTGGCCTTGCCGTTCAAGGCTTTATGCGCCCCTCCGGTCGGAAACCCTTGTGTCTCATTCCCCTAAGGGCAAATTCGGGCGGATTCCCGTTGTCAACTGTGGCATTTGCCATACTCCATATATCTGTGCCACGTTAGGCTCCACATGGGTCTGACGTCTTTTGCCCGATGCGCTGCGTTGGAGTTGGGCCGGTGGCAAATGGTTTTCCAAGGCGTTTTGCTTCAGGCAAAGCGATCATGCAAGTATTGTTTCGTGGATGGTTGGCGCATGCAATTTACTTTGACACGCAGTAAAAACAGCATCGACTTCAATAACGCCGAGCAATGCATGGCGTTTCTCGATAGTCTGAATGCGACCAATGTCGACCAAGCCACCGTTGCCTTGTTGGAGTTGCTTGAAGGTATGGCCGTGGCGTCGCCCGACCCGAAGGGGCATCTGGACGTTCTGGAGCACTCGCGCCAGACCATCGATTTTGTACAGGGCGAGGCGTCCAAGCGCTATGCTGCCCGTCCGCTGCCGCCTGATAGCCAGGAAGAGAGTGTGTTGCAGCAGGTCACGCGTTTGTGGTCGATCCTCGCAACCAACTATGCGTTTGTTGCACAACGCGTGTCGACCTCCAACAATCCGGCCTTGTATGAGCAAAAAACGCTGCTAACCCAAAGGCGCATCCAGTATCACACTTTCTGCATGATTGAATTTTTCCGTGCCCGCCGGGAAATGCCGGTGGGATTGTGGAAGGATCTGCATGAGCAATATCTGGCGGCAGAACGCGGCGGTTTTGCCGACATCCGGGTGGCCGATACGCTGAATGAAACCTGGGGTGCCCAAAGCGCCAAGGAATGCTATGTCAGTGCGCTGCTGATTGATGCCGCCAGCCCCTATAGCCGCACGCCACGGGAATTTACCTGGCTGGTGCGCTGGGCGCAGCGCTTTGCGCCCTACTGCGCCTTGCAGAACGGCTTGGAAGTCAAGGACAAGACCCCCGGTTTCGTGTTGGATATGGATGCCGATTGCGGCTTGCGCCCGATCAATGCCAACGCTGCTGCTTCCAATCCGCGTAGCCTGAGTACGGCCAAGCTCGCAGGCCATATTCAGGCGGTGGTCAATCAGCTGAAAAAGGGCGTTTCAGCAGCTTCGCTGGGGCTGGGCAATGACTGTGTGCAGCCCGCCTGCGCACGTCTGCTGGTCTCCCTGTATCGCCCCTGGGGGTTGGCTGCATCAGGGCGGCGCTTCCCCCGCCACCGTGCCAGCCAACAGGCCATTGTGTGCATCGACCCCGCAGCGGCTGCGTTTTTCATTACCGGTAAGCCATTTGAGCAGGACGGGCGCCCCCGCATCATGGATTACAGCCGTACTGAGGCCATGCTGACCTTGGGTGAGCGCGTGGATGGACAAGACCTGAGTGACGACAAAATCGATGCCCGCGCCATACAGCTAGGCTATACGCTGGAGACCTGGGACATCATTGATCAGTCGGTCGCAGGCTTCAAGATGGTCCGCCAGGAAGGCAATTCCAGAGTCCAGCACAGACAGCTGATCGGGTTGCGCATCCCCAACAGTGGAAACCTGCTGTTGGCTGAAATCAGTTGGCTGCAGTTCAGCCAGGGCGGGCAATTGAATGCCGGGGTGTCGATCCTGCCCGGCCCGCCTTCCGTGGTTGCGGTGCGCATTGCGGGTAATGAGCGAGGCATCAAGGACCAGTATAAGTTGGGCTTCATCATCCCGCCTGTTTCGGCGCTCAAGACCGAAATCTCGCTGATGATTCCTGCGGGCTGGTTCCAATCGGATCGGCGCCTCACCGTCATGGCTGACGGCGTGACTTGGCAGGCGCGGCTGGACAAGCTGGTCTCACGCGGTGCGAACTTTGATCGCGTCAGCTTTGTGCGGGAAGAAACACCCGGCGTGCGGGCAGATGTGCAGTAAAGCGGCTGCCCTTGCCCGGTTCGCTGGCGATTTCCAGCACGCCTTGATGGCGGGTGAGGATGTGCTTGACGATCGCCAACCCCAGCCCCGTGCCGCCCGTTTCGCGTGAGCGCCCGCGATCCACACGATAAAAACGTTCGGTCAGGCGTGGCAGGTGTTGGGGCTCGATGCCGATGCCGGTGTCTTCCACGCTGAAGCAGCCACTCCCATCGGCCGCAAGTTGCCAGATCAGCCGGATGCTGCCCCCTTCCGGGGTATAGCGCACCGCATTGCTGGCAAGGTTGGCAAACGCGCTGTGCAGTTCTTTGGAACAGCCCAGCAGTTTGGCGGCAGGGCCGGGGAGGACTTCGATCTGGTGGCGCCCGCCAGAGAGTGCCTCCGCCTCCCGCCCTACACCGGCAATCATCGCCTGCACATCGACTTCTTCCTCATTCACCACCACGCTGGCTGCCTGAAGGGAAGACAGGGTGAGTAGGTCATCAATCAGGCGTTGCATGCGCAGCGATTGCTCCATGGCCATGTTGAGGAAGCGCTCGCGTTGTTCCAGGGGGTAGTCGTCGCCCCCGTCAATCAGGGTTTCGATAAAGCCTGAAACCACGGTGAGCGGCGTTTTCAGCTCATGCGAAACGTTGGCCACAAAATCCCGGCGCATGGTTTCCAGCCGCTCAAGCTGGGTAATGTCACGGGCCAGGATCATCTGCTGATCATTGCCGAAGGGAATGACCTGGATGGTCAGCACCAAGCCTTCCTGGCGTAAGGAGCGCAGCAGCAAGGGGTCTTCAAATGCCCCTTGGCGCAGGTAATTCACAAAGTCCGGCTGGCGCACGAGGTTGGTGATGGCATGCCCGGTGTCGCGCTCGGCATCAATGCCCAAAAAGCGCTCGGCAGTATGGTTGCACCACTCGATGGTGAAATGGTCCGACAGATACACCACCCCGTCCGGCATGGCCTGGCTGGCTTCACGGAAGCGGGAGAGTGCCTGTACCAGACGTTCGCGTTGGTCGTAGGCGATCCGGGCGCGGCGGTTGATGGAGGCAAAGGCATAATCCCACACGCCCAAGGCACGCGGCACCGGTGTGCCGATCGGCTCCGCCGCCCAGTCGAGCAGTTTGCCGATGTTGCGCAGATGATGGGTGCTCAGGGCCAGTACAAAGAGCAGCATCATGCTGACGGCGGCCAGCGGCCCGAAAAAGAACCAGCCTGCCCCGCCAATGGCGAGTGTCAGCCCCACCAGAACGGCAATCGTCAGGCGGATATAGTGAGTGGGATCGATGGCCGTGCTCCCTTATTCCAGCTCACCAGTCGCCATCACTTCAACCGAAAAGCGGTAGCCGGAGCCGCGCACCGTTTGGATCAGGCGGTCATGGTTGGTCGCCTCCAGTGCACTACGCAGGCGGCGGATATGCACATCCACCGTGCGCTCCTCCACGAATACGTGATCCCCCCATACCTGATCGAGCAATTGGGCGCGTGAATGTACGCGCTCGGCATGCGTCATCAGGAAATGCAACAGGCGGAATTCAGTCGGCCCCAGGTTGATCAGCTGGGCGCCGCTGGAGATACGGTGCGTGACCGGGTCCAGCCGCAGCCCGGCCATTTCCACCGCGTCTTCAGTGGTCTGTGGCGCGCGGCGGCGCAGCACGGCCTTGATGCGTGCCATCAACTCGCGTGGTGAAAAAGGCTTGGTGACGTAATCGTCTGCCCCGATTTCCAGCCCCAGCACCTTGTCATGCTCCTCGCTGCGGGCCGTGAGCATGATGATCGGTACGTTGCGAGTGCGCTCCTCGCCACGCAGGCGGCGGGCGAACTCGATGCCCGACTGGCCAGGCAGCATCCAGTCCAGCAGCACCAGGTCCGGCAGCGCATCGCGCACGATACGGGTGGCGATCTCGGCATCCTGTGCGCGTAGCACGGTGTGGCCAGCGCGAGTCAGATTGGCAGCAATCAGCTCCTGGATCGCAGGTTCGTCTTCAACAAGAAGTATGTTCGCAGCCATCGCATTTACACTCCATCGGGGGTATGGTGAAGCAGTCTATTGCAGCACCGTGACGATTTTGTGACAGGTAAGCATTCTGCAACAAATCCAAAAACAGCGTTGGGTGCCGCCATCGTCCGGTGCCTCGGTTATCATTGCCCCATTATCGTTTGCTTGCACCGCCATGGCTGATCATAGTTCCCCCCCGCCCATGCCCGTCGCCATTACCCTGCAACAGCGCAGCAGGGTGCTGGAGATCAGCTTTGAAGATGGACTGAGCGCGCAGCTCAGCCATGAGTTTTTGCGTGTCTATTCGCCCTCGGCAGAAGTCCGGGGCCATGGCAAGGGCCAGGAAGTGCTGCAGGTGGGCAAGCAGGAAGTCAGCATCACCGACATCGAGCAGATCGGCAACTACGCCGTCAAACTGGTGTTTTCCGATGGGCACGACAGCGGCCTATACTCATGGAGCTATCTGTACGAACTGGCTCATGACCATGATGCGCTGTGGGCGACCTACCTGCAACAGCTCGCCGCCGAAGGTGCCAGCCGCGACCCCGCCGCCCCCGTTCCCCCGCATTTGCGCCCGGCGCCCCCCAGCACCGGATGTGGCAAACACTGAGAATCCAGACCATGAATGACAAGACTACCCACTTCGGCTTTGAACAAGTGCCGGAAAGCGAAAAAGCCCGTCGCGTGCGTGGCGTATTTTCCTCGGTTGCCCAGAAGTACGATGTAATGAACGACCTGATGTCCGGCGGCATGCATCGTTTGTGGAAAGCCTTCACCATCCAGATTGCCAACGTGCGCCGTGGCGAGCGGGTACTGGACGTGGCCGGTGGCACGGCCGACCTCTCCCGCGCCTTTGCCCGTCAGGTGGGCGAGGCCGGGCAGGTCTGGCTCACCGACATCAACCCGGAAATGCTCGCCGTGGGGCGCGACCGCCTGCTCGACCAGGGCAACATCACACCGGTGGCGCTTTGTGATGCCGAAAAGCTGCCCTTCCCGGATAACCACTTTGATCTGGTCACCGTTGCCTTCGGGTTGCGCAACATGACCCACAAGGATGTGGCGCTCGCCGAGATGCGCCGCGTGCTGCGCCCCGGCGGACGCCTGCTGGTGCTGGAGTTCTCGCAGATCTGGAAGCCGCTGGCCAAGGCCTACGACGTTTATTCCTTCAAGGTACTGCCCTGGCTGGGCCAGAAGGTCGCCAACGATGCCGACAGCTACCGCTATCTGGCCGAATCTATCCGCATGCACCCGGATCAGGGTACGCTGGCAGGCATGCTGCGCGAGGCCGGGCTGGAGCGGGTGGAATACTTCAACCTTGCAGCAGGAGCGGTGGCTTTGCACCGTGGCTACAAGTTCTAGAAAGCACCCGGCTGCTGTCCTCCCGCTCAAGATTGCAAACAGGTTCACTCCGCCATGTTCAAGCGTTCCGCCCTCGCCTTCCTCAACCATCTGTTGGGCCAGCAAAGCTGGGCACGCAAGCGCCTGGGTGAGCATGTGGGCGAGGTCGCCATCCTGCACTGCGGCCTTCTCGCCCTGCGTTTCCAGGTTACGGCAGAAGGGCTGGTCAGCGAAGTAGGGCATGAGGTGGAGGCGGATGTTGAACTCCGGCTCCCGGCTTCTGCCCTGGGGGACATTCTGGGGGGCCGGCTTGATGATTTGTCCCGCCATGTGGAGGTCGGCGGCAACGCACGCTTTGCCGAAACCCTCTCGCTCCTGCTGGGCCATCTGCGCCCCGATCTGGGCGCGGCGCTGAGCCCCATGCTGGGCGACGCGCTGGCCCACCGTACCGAACTTGTTGTGGGGGGCGCGCTGAGCCAGACGGCGGAAATCTTCAAACGCGGGCCGGCCGGGCTGGCCGAATTCCTGCGCGAAGAACGCCAGGGCGGGCCACTTGGGCAGGCGGAATTCCAGGTCTTCCGGCAAGAACTGGATACGCTTGGGCAACGCTTGGCGCAGTTGGAAGCACGCCTGCACAAGCACTGATCCACGACGCGATTCAAGGCCCGTATACGGCACAAGGCTTGCCTGCTTCCAGGCAGGCCTTGTCACTGATACACAGGTTTTACCTGGCGGCGATCGTGATGGGCAAGGTCGTCGAACTGCTCAGCCCTGCCATATCGGTGGCAACGATCTTCAGCACATAACTGCCCGTTACAGGGCTCGGCCAACGCAGGCTGATGGTCGAACCGCTGACTGCGAAGCTCATGCCATAGGGCACCCCGCTGATGCTGACCGACATGGCATAGCCATTCGGGTCCGTCACCGTGAATGAGCCGGTCAGCACCTTGCCCGCCACCCCGGTCAGGGCCGTGGCCGTGATCACGGGCGCCTGCGTTGCGGCGGTGATCGTCACCGTGTAGCTCCCCTGACCACTGAGCAACGTCTTCTGGTCTTGCGCTACAACCGTGACCACGTAGCTGCCCTTGACCGGGCTGGGCCAGCTCACCGTGCCGGTGGAGCTGATCGTCATACCCGTGGGCGCTCCCCTGAGCGAATAGCTCACCGGGTTGGCTGCCGTCACCGCCACGCTGAAGCTCAGCGCCGCACCCGTCTTGCCGCTGATGCTGCCAGAACTGACCACCGGAGGCTTCGGCGCAGTAATGCTGACGGTATAGACCCCCTGGCCGCTTAACAAGGTCTGGATATCCCTGGCGATCACGGTGACGGCATAAGTCCCCGCCATCGGGCTGGGCCAGCTCACCACCCCGGCGGAGCTGATCGTCATCCCCGTGGGCGCTCCACTGAGGCTATAGGTCAGCGGGTGGGCAGAGCTGGCCGTCACGCTGAATGACAATGACGTACCCGTGACCCCGCTGACACTGGCGGAACTCACTACCGGTGTGCTGGCCGTGGTGCTGCCACCCAAGGCTGTCAGCAGGCTCGATACCTTGGGCGTGCCCAGGCCGGTTGGCAGGTCATACCCCACGCGGGCCGAGCAGCTTGAGCAAGTGCCATCGTTACCGCTGGTCACATCCAGCATGGAATTGGCATAGGTTGCGGAAACGGCTCCGATCTGCGCATACAACATGGTGTGTGGCAAACCGAGGATGGTTTTGCCCGCCTGCACCCGTGTGGCATTGGCAACCGCGAGCAGCCCTGCCCATTGTGGCGTCGAAAGGCTCGTGCCACCGGCGCTGACCCAACTGACCGTGGAGCTACCCGGTGAAATGACTGCAACATACTGGCCGGAATACGGATCGGCGTTGAAAGCGACATCTGCCGTCGCCCGCCGGGCGGGTGTGCCAAAACCGGGCAGGCTGCTCTGGTAGCTCGGTGTCGCCACATAGGCGCTGATGCCGCCACCTGTGCCGCTCCACACCGTTTCAGTACGTGCAGTGCTGTCAGCGTAACTCAGGGTCGTGCCGCCAACGGCCAATACCTTGGTGGATACGGCGGGCCAGCTTACCGCAGCGCCATTGTCACCCGTTGCGGCAAGGTAGCTCATATTGCTGCTGGCAAAGGCCGAATCAATGGTACTGGCCCAACTGCCTTCATTGGCACCAAAACTCATCGAGACAATGCCCGATCCCATTCTCGCGGCCAACTGGATGGCGGCAACCAACGAATTGACCGAAGCATCAGGTGCTTCAATCAGCACGATGCGGGCAAGTGGCGCGGTCGCATGTGCCCATTGCACATCCAGGGTGATTTCCGTTGCCCAACTGGAATTGTATGCCGGTGGCGTAGTTGTCAGCGCGCCCGCTGTCGTGCTGTAGGCAATCGAGAATACACATGCACTGGAAGAGGCTGTGGGCAATGGCAGGCTGGCTGTGCCCAGCATATTGGTGGTGCAGCCGGGCAGACCAAATTTCTGGTTGAAGGCTGCCAGTTCTGCTGCTACGTTCGGGTCGTGCATGGCATCCACGATATAGATGGTCTGGCCCGCCCCCATCTGCGCAGCCTGAAGTGATGCCAGGGATATCCACGTCGACGGCATGGTCGGCATATTGTATGCTGCACGAATCTGCGCGGGCGTATAGGTGGTCACCACCGAAGGGGTGGCCAGCGCCCCTACATTCGGTGTGGCCGAGGCCTGCCCGGAGATTTCCAGTGCATGCGCCAAGCTGATGTCCTGAACCGTCAGGCGCGTGGTGTTCAGCGTTGTCGCATATCCGCTAAGGCCCTGGACGTGAGGGAGGGCGTGGGAGGAGGCCGTGTTGTCCAAGGCATCGCTATCATCCGGCTCGCTCAACACCGTCGGGGCGAGGTGGAAAACCGGTTGCACAACCTGCGTTGAAGCAAATTCAGAGGATGCTGGCGTACTATCCGATGCAGCAGGCTCGGAGCTGCCTGTTGCCGCCATGGAAATCAGGATCTGGCTGGACGTAGCATCTGTGCTTCCCCCGCCGGAGCCGCCGCCACCCCCGCAAGCCACCAGCAGCAGGGCGCTCAACAGCGTTGTGGCTGTAACAGGGTGGGATGAAATTGATTTTATGAAAGACATGTGCATGACCCATCCAATTGCGTGACGGGGCAACGCATTCACGGCTGACAAATATGCCAACGGCGGCCCCGCTGCCATTGCGTTCTACGCTTTAGGCCGGAAGCTTTGCGTCTCCACCTTTCGGTGGGTTTGCCCTTTTTTACAAACAGAAAAAACACACAGGATGACCGTCTTTGGCATCCCTAGCGTACAGACTATGCAATGAACGGCGTATTTCCAATGCCTGGATTGTGGATAAAAGTGTCGAAATCGCTGCTAACACACATTATTACGCTTGGCTTCCGAAACCCTTGGCCGCCAGGAAAACGGGGGGCCGTATACGGCATGGCGTTCCCTGCCAAAAAGCGCGGGACTTTATCCACGGAACCGTATCAGGCAGCACAAAATCGGGTAGCATCAGTGCCTGGCCAGGGGGTGCAAATCAAGTCAATCCCCCTCCTTTTTTCTCGGATCACGCAGCCTCTTCATGCTCAACCAGCAGGCCATTGACCATGCTTTGAGCCAGATCGCCACCGATCTGGCCAATTCTATGCCAGGAGAATTGCACTTTCAGCGCCTGGTTTCTGCCATGGGTGCTGTACTGCCTTGCGATGCGGTTGGCGTGTTCCGGCTCCAGGCCCAAACCCTGCTGCCTGTTGCAAGTTTTGGTTTGGCGCCGGAGTTGCAGGGCAGGCGTTTCGAGCTGGCCGAGCATCCCCGGCTGCGGGCGATTCTGGCCTCGGATGTGCCGCTGCATTTCCCCGCAGATAGCCCTTTGCCGGACCCTTTCGATGGCCTACTGGCCCGTGACGCCCAGCGTGCCCAAGATGTCCACGCCTGCATGGGGTGTAGCCTGCATATCAATGGCGAAGCCGTGGGGGTGCTCACCCTGGACGCGCTCGACGCCCATGCTTTTGATGATCTGCCCGATTCCACGGTTGCTGCCTTTGCTGCGCTGGCGGCCGTCAGCCTCCACAATCTTGCCTTAATCCAGGCTCTGGAATCGGCATGCGAGCATCAACGCGCCATTGCCCGCGATCTGGTTAGCGAGGCTTTGCAATTGAGGGGCCATCTGTTGGGCCAGAGTACGGCCATGCAGCACCTGCGGCGCGATATCACCCTGGTTGCACAAACCCCGCTGGCGGTGCTGATCACCGGGGAGACGGGCACCGGCAAGGAACTGGTGGTGCGCACCCTGCATGCCCAGTCGGCACGTGCCGATCAAGCCTTGGTGCAGATCAACTGCGCAGCCCTGGCCGAATCAGTGGTCGAAAGCGAACTCTTTGGCCACCGCCGTGGGTCATTCACCGGTGCCCATGCCGACCGTGTCGGCAAGTTCGAGCTGGCCCACGGCGGCACGCTCTTCCTTGATGAGATCGGCGAACTCCCGCTGACCTTGCAGGCCAAGCTTTTGCGGACTTTGCAGCAAGGTGAAATCCAGCGTGTCGGGGCTGACCAGATCATCCATGTGGATGTGCGCATCATTGCCGCTACCAACCGCAACCTTGCCCGGGAGGTGGAGGCGGGGCGTTTCCGCGCCGATCTTTTCCACCGGCTGAACGTTTTTCCGTTGGCCGTCCCGCCCCTGCGGGAACACCGTGAGGATATCCCCGAGCTGGCCGGGCATTTCCTCGATATGGCCCGCAGCAAGCTCGGCGGCGAACGTATCGACCTCAGCCCCGACGCGCTGGCCGCCTTGATGGCCTACGATTGGCCCGGCAATGTGCGCGAACTGGAGCACCTGCTCCTGCGTGCCAGCCTGCGGGTGCGCCAGCGCTCTGCAAAGCGTGGCCTTGTCCAGGCAGCGGAACTGGATCTAGCGGAGGCCGCCTCATCTTCCCCAGCCCTGGTGGTTGCAGATGCCAATACCTTGGGGCTGCGCGAAGCGATTGAGGCCTATCAGCGCCAGTTGATCAGCAATGCTTTACTGCGTGCACAAGGCAACTGGAGCCAGGCCGCGCGGGCCTTGCAAACGGATCGGGCCAACCTGCAACGCCTTGCCCGTCGCCTGGGTTTGAGTCAAATCGACGCATAAGAGTCAGATTGACTCAGAGATAGAGGAGTCAATCTGACTCTATTCATGTTAGGCCCCTGGTAAAAAGCCTATAAGCATCAAGGGCTTTCACGTTGCGGCACACTTCTCGCACTAGGAGAGGTTCCAATCTTTCTGTAGGAATCTTCCACCATGTTCTGCGTTCAATGTGAGCACACGATCCGAACCCCGCAAAGCAACGGTTGCAGCTATGCCGCAGGCATGTGCGGAAAAACCGCAGAGGTCTCCGACCTGCAAGACGCACTGGTCAAGCAGTTGCAGGCCGTCTCGCTCTACGCCGTGGCCGCCCGCAAGCTCGACGTGATCGATGCTGAAATCGATTGTTACGTGCCAGAGGCGCTTTTCGCCACGCTGACCAACGTCAACTTCGACCCGGCACGTATCGTCGCATTCACCCAGCATGCCCAGGCCCTGCGCGATGCACTCAAGGCCCGCTATCTGGAAGCCTGCCGCAGCCAGGGCGTGGCCCCCGAAGCCCTGCCTGCCATTGCAGACCTGCAACTACCCGCGCAAGGCGAAGCGATTTTGCAACGCGCCGGAGAATTCGCACTCAATCGTCATCGTGCCGAAATTGGTGAAGACGTGCTCGGCCTGCGCCTGCTCTGCCTATATGGCTTGAAGGGTGCAGCGGCCTATATCGAACATGCCCGCGTACTGGGCCAGACCGAAGCCGGTGTAGCGGCCAAGTTCCACGAATTCATGGCCTTTCTGGCGACCGAGCCCACCGACATTGGTGCCCTGTTCCAATGCTCGATGGATATCGGCCAGATCAACTACCGCATCATGGCGATGCTCGACAAGGGCGAAACCGACACCTTCGGCCACCCCGAACCCACCCGCGTCAACACCCAGCCAGTGACGGGCAAGGCCCTCCTGGTTTCCGGCCACGACCTGCGGGATCTCGAACTCATCCTGCAACAGACCGCTGGCCGGGGCATCAACGTGTACACCCACGGCGAAATGCTGCCCGCACACGCCTACCCCGCCTTCAAAAAGTACCCGCATCTTGTGGGCAACTATGGCACCGCCTGGCAGAACCAGCAGCGCGAATTCATGGCCTTCCCCGGCGCCATCGTGATGACTTCCAACTGCATCATCAACCCGGCGGTCGGTCAATATACCCACCGCATATTCACGCGCAGCATCGTGGGCTGGCCGGGTGCCACCCACATTGAAGGCAACGATTTCTCGGCCGCCATCGAGGCCGCACTGGCCGAAGAAGGCTTCAAGCAGGATGCTGCCCCGGTCTACACCACCACGGGTTTTGCCCGCAATGCGCTGATGGCCGCTGCCCCGGCAGTGATCGAGCAGGTGAAGGCAGGCAACATCAAGCACTTCTTCCTCATCGGCGGCTGTGATGGCGACAAGCGCGAGCGCAGCTACTACACCGAGCTGGCGCAAAGCGTGCCGCAAGACAGCCTGATTCTCACGCTGGCCTGTGGCAAGTTCCGCTTCAACACGCTGGAGTTTGGTGACATCAACGGCATCCCCCGTCTGCTGGATGTGGGCCAGTGCAATGATGCCTACTCCGCGATCCAGCTTGCCCTGGCGCTGGCGGACGCCTTTGGTTGTGGCGTCAATGAGTTGCCGCTGTCGCTGGTGCTCTCCTGGTTCGAGCAAAAAGCCATTGTCATCCTGCTTACCCTGCTCTCGCTGGGCGTGAAGGATATTCGTGTCGGCCCGACAGCCCCCGGTTTCCTCACCCCCAACCTGCTTGGCATCCTCAACGAGAAGTTCGGCCTCAAACTCATCACCACCGTGGAAGATGATCTGGCCCAGATGCTGGCTGCCTGAGCACTGCCCCTAAACCGGCTTGCGATCTGTTGCCAGAAGGCGTGATCGCAAGCCGGTTTGCCACTGCAAATTTTACGGCACCGCTGCTGGTGCCATAGCTGTTGCCCACTGTTTCCCCCTCGTATTCAAAATGACAACCACCCCCGTCTGGCAAGGGCAGGCAAACCTGACCTGCCTGCTGCGCCACGAAGAAACCGCCGATTGCACCCGTTTCGAGTTTGCCGCGCCTGCAGGCATACATATCGACTTCCTGCCCGGCCAGTTCATCTGCCTGGGCGGTCTCATTGAAAATCAACTCAAGCTGCGTGCCTATTCGATTGCCAGCGATCCCGCTGTGCAGGACAGGGTGAGTGTCGCCATCCGCCGTGTACCCGGTGGGCAGGTTTCCAACTGGCTGATTGACCACGTCCAGCCTGGCAGCCAGGTGCCTGCGCTCTCCCCCGCAGGCAGCTTCCACCTCACCCCCGCACATCATCTTGATGTGGCCTCCCCGCGCCATGTTGCGTTATTTTCTGCGGGGTGCGGCATCACCCCGATGGTGGCGATGTCCCACTGGCTGCTGGCTCATCGCCCAGATGTGGAGATCCATTTCATCCACAGCGCCCGGGATGAAAACAACCTCATCCTCCATGCAGAAGTCCACCAGCTTGTTGCACGCCACCCAGGATTCCATCTGCATCACTTCCTGACCCGGCCACAGACTGACCGCCCCTGTCATGTCGGGCGCATTGATGCCGCACGCATCCGCGAGATACTCCCCGCCGCAACGCCGATCGAAGCCTATCTGTGTGGGCCACAACCCTACATGGACTTGATTGCGGACACCTTGCGAGCAATGGGCATCGCCGATCATGCTATCCACAGTGAGAGCTTCTTCACTCCGCAGGCGCCCGTAGCTGCATCGGGCGAAGCAGCTGCCAGCTATGCCTTGAACGTACCCGCCTTTGGCAGCCAGAACCAGATTGACAGCACTGAAACCCTGCTTGATGTGCTGGAGCGTGCCGGGCTTCCCATCATCGGCGCCTGCCGGACCGGGGTATGCGGCTCCTGCCGCTGCAAGGTGAGCCAGGGCGAAGTCCACCGCACCCAGACCGGCCCGCTCAGCCCGGAAGACCAGCAAGCCGGCTACGTGCTGGCCTGCAGCACCCACGCCCGCAGCGACCTGACACTCGAATTGGGTTGAACGAACGCAGGCATGCGGTACGCAACACGTATCGCACCCCTGCCGGGCCGGGGACTCGTGTGACACGGCGTGCGATCATATATCTTGATGCTATGCTTCAAGGAATCACCCGAGGTGCCGGATTATGCAATTGATGAAGCACCGGGTTGGGGGAAAGTAAAGAGTTGGCTTTGCTGCATTGGTGGAGGCGTCAATGGCTGGCCGCGACCTGAATATCGGTATCCGAAAGATCTGCTTGAGCTTGATGCTGATGGCGTTATTGCTGCCAGGCGGGGCTGTTGCCGCACCCGGGCGGATGTTGGTGATTATTGATCCACCCGAAACGGCCCTCGACAAGCGCAATGATTTCCCGGATAAGCTGCTTTATGCCATTTTGGAGAAGACCCGCCCAAAGTTTGGCGACTACGAAATCCGTTTCAGCCGCATGGCGATGGACCGCAAACGCCTGCTCTATGAACTCGAACGCGGCGAGCGCGTGAATTTGAGCGCAAAGGCCAGCCAATCAGAGTGGGAAAGTCGACTGGTGCCCATCCGCATACCGATCGACAAGGGCATCGGCGGTTATCGCCTCTTCCACATTCGCTCGCAAGATCAAGCACTGTTCGATCAGCTGAAAAGCATTGACGAACTCAAGCACCTCCGCGTTGGCGTACAGCTGGGATGGTCATCTTTGCCGATCTACCAAGCGTATGACTTTAACATGGTGACTGGCAATAACTATGAGGGCCTGTTTGGCATGCTGGGTGCCAACCGGTTTGATTATATGCCGAGGGGACTTGCAGAAATTTTCATTGAGCATGATCTGCGCAAGACTCAATACCCCAAGCTCACCGTTGAAGAGCACCTATTGCTCTATTATCCGTTTCCAAAATATTTCTTCGTTTCGCCGACAAAACCCGAGTTGGCCGAGCGCGTTCGTACCGGTTTGCTGGCGCTGATTGCCGATGGCACATTCGACCGCATGTTCTACGGGTACCACGCTGCACTGCTCCGGCGCGCCAATCTATGCCAGCGCCGACTTTTCACAGTGGGGAATCCAGAGTTGGGCAAAGAGACTCCGTACAACATCGAGACATACTGGTACGACCCGCAACGGGAACCGGTAAAATATGGCGGCTGTAAGAAGTAGCGCATCCCATTGCCTTCCTCCCCATGTGTGATACGGCAAGATATTTCTGTATTGACGAACAGGCGGCTTGATCGGGTCATGTCCCCCGGCGTATGCTGACCCTTCCGGCATTACCTCTGCATCACAGAGGCATGCGGCTTGCTGTCATCTTCAAGGCTGTGGGAAAAAAATAGATCATGATCTGGAACGAACTACCCGCTGATTTTAAAGGCTTCATCATCGCTGCAACCGGTGGCCTTGTTATGGCCACGGTCACTCGGATCTTTAGTGTACAGTCCGGGCTGACATGGCCCATGAGGCTCTACTTGTGGCTATTTAAAAACTCACACGGGCTCCCTGCCTTGCGTCGCTATGGCGAGAGCCGTACCACTGCCAAATTCCGCGAGCAATTTATAGTGAGCTGGTTTGTGTGGTTCTTTATCCTTTTTGGATTGATGGTGTTTTTTCACTTATAACGGATAAGGCCGATTCAGCAAGGAGAGACTAGATGGCATAATGGCGGCATCGCTACGCGATCCTGTCTTATGCGTTGTTTAAACGATGCCGCCCTTCACATTGACCACCTTGAAGAACATGAGCCAGCATAAATATAAAACTGAGACACGACGTTTTGCCAACTTGTGTAATCTATATGTATTCATTTGCCTGACCGCAATTTTCATGTCATTTGCCGGTGCTGCGTTTGCAGATGGGCAGGCTTGCCCAAGTCTGCCGGCAACGGATCAAGCGAGCTTGCAGAAGCTTGCTCGGTCCAGGCATGCAGATCGAGGTGTGCTATGGGAGGTGAGCAAAAACGGACATTCCGCATACCTTTATGGCGTGATACATCTTGGCCGCCTGGATTGGGATTTTCCTGGACCGATTGTCAGTCAGTCACTCATTCAATCCAAGCTCTTGGCGGTAGAGCTTGATACCGACAACCCCACATTGGCGGCACGCATGGCAGCGGCTACCCAGGCAGCCACTCAGGCCTTGATACAAAACGTATCCAATCCCTTGAGCATCTCTGACGAGGAGCAGTTTGCACACCGAGTTGACAAACTGCTAGAGGCTGCATGCATATCACAGGAGCAGGTCGCAGGTGTTTCGCTTGGGTCCAGAACGGAAATACTGGATTTTCTCTCTGCGCGTGATCAAGGCATTTTCCACGATTTTGCGATTGATCAGGCTGTGATCGCATATATGAAAGTGAAGGGTAAACCGCTGGTCGAACTTGAATCTGTTGAGGAGCAGGCTACGGCGCTTGCATATATGCCCCGCGATCTAAAAGCCTATTGGGAAGGCTTACTTGAGCGTTTCGAAAGCGGCAAAGTCCGTCAGGCGCAGATTGAATTTGCCAGCGCATGGGAAGCCGGTGACATCAAAACCCTGCAAGTTAGTATTGATCGCATGGAGAAAGATCTGAAGAAGCAACTGCTGGATGACCGAAACGAAAAGCTTGCACGTCGAATCGACCAACTGTATAGAACACGCGATGGCGCATTCGTCGCCATCGGGGTATTGCATCTGGTGGGCGATGGCAGTGTCGTCGAGCGTCTGGGCGCGATGGGCTACACGCTAAGAAAAGTGGTGCCAGCGAAGTAGGTTAGGTAAGCTGTGGCGCATATTGTATGTGGGTGGTCGGTTATCTCTTCGGTAGATGTGTGCGAAATGTTGGGTGACGCCTACGGCTTACCCAACCTTGCTCGGTTAGAAATAATAAATTGAGCGTGTACATGTGAATTTGTTATTGTGGAATGGTTATGAAAGATACGTCATATAAAGTAAGTAGGTTGTATATTGTTTTTTCTTCCTGTGTTGTTTTTCTTGCTTTTTGTTGGGGATGCTATTTGGTTTTGGATGCTGTGTTTTTCAATTCTTTGGGCAGGTTTCAGTCTTTGACGGTTGGTTTTGGGGTGTGGTTATTGGTGTTTTTGTTTGTGCCGGCAATATACAAAATTGGAACGACAAAAATTACGAATGAGTATGTTTGGCAAGGAAGTCTTTTTAAAAAAGGAAAGTTTTTTGTCATGAAAAGACTGGCTTGGGATGAAATGTCAAGTTTTATGGTTTCAGCGCAGGCGTTTCGTTTGGTAGGAAAGTCCGTTTCTATAGAAATCAACCTTGCGTTCTATAGTCAGCCTCAGTGTGTAAGGGAGTTTGTGCTAGCGAAATTGTCTGGTACAGAAAAGTGAACTTGATCTTTGGGCCTCCGGATGCACAGCTTGCCGCGCCCTGGAGGGCGTTGATTAGGGGAAATGTCGCTTGACTAGCGAGACGGTATCTACGCAATACGCGTTGTAATTGTCCCAGCACGAAGAGATCGGTGTCATTGTATGGTGAGGGGCTTTATTTTCATCGCGAATCTGACAGGCAGGCATAAAAACTTATCTGTTATGGCTTCTTTTACTCGCATCTTTACTGTCAGCGCCTTGGCAGCTTGTTTCGGTCTGATTGCGGCACGGATCCCCAGTTTTGGTGAAGCCAGCCCCTCCTTTTCCTGGCTTGGGTTATGGGTGGGGATGGGGATTGTTCTGGTGGCATTCCTGCTTTCCCGCCTCTTTATTTCAGGCGCTGAGGCCAATTTCCAGCAGGGAACGCCGTTACAGCGGTTTTTGCTCCAGTTGGCGTTGATTTGCTTTCTGGCCGCATTGCTGCTTTTCGTTGCCATTCTTTACTCCCACTGGACCTGGCCTCGTTCCGTACTTCCAATGGCGGTTGGCTGTGGCGCAATATCCGTGTTGGTGGGTACGGTCATTGCGGCGCTTCGTCGCGGTGATTAGGCGGGTGAACATCGGGTGATCCTCGCAGATCACTCCATGCGTGGTGGTGCGAGTCGTCCTTGGCTGCCAGAATCCGGCGAATGTGGTAAAACGGATGATCCCCCACCCCTGTTTGTCTGTGCATCATGAACAAGAAAACTGAACTTCTGGCGCCGGCTGGTTCTTTGGCCATGCTGGATACGGCTTTGGCCTTTGGCGCCAATGCGATCTATGCGGGTCAGCCGCGCTATAGCCTGCGCGTGCGTAACAATGATTTTGGTGATTTGGCGGTACTCAAGAGCGGGATTGACCGCGTGCATGCGGCCGGGGGCCGTTTCTATCTGGTGTCCAACATCTATCCGCACGGGGCCAAGCTCAAGACCTATCTGCGCGATATGGCGCCGGTGATTGAGTTGAAGCCCGATGCGCTGATCATGTCTGACCCCGGCTTGATGATGATGGTGCGCGAGGCGTGGCCGGAGCAGGAAATCCACCTTTCGGTGCAGGCCAACACAGTGAATGCGGCGGCGGTGCAGTTTTGGGCACGCAATGGCGTGTCGCGGGTGATTCTGTCGCGTGAATTGTCGTTGGAAGAGATTGCGGACATCCGCCAAGCCTGCCCGGATACCGAGCTGGAGGTGTTCATCCACGGTGCGCTGTGCATTGCGTATTCCGGGCGCTGCCTGCTCTCAGGCTACATGAATCACCGCGACCCGAACCAGGGCACCTGTACCAATTCCTGCCGCTGGGATTTCAAGGTGCATGAGGGGCGCACCGAGCCGGGCGGAGATGTGTATCTGCTGGAAGAGCGCGAGCGCCGTGCAGGCAGCTATAACGTGATCGAGGAAGATGAACACGGCACCTACATCCTCAATTCCAAAGACCTGCGCGCCATTGAGCATGTGCAGCGGCTGGTGGAGATCGGTATCGATTCCTTGAAGATCGAAGGCCGCACCAAGAGCCCATATTACGTGGCGCGTACCTGCCAAGCCTATCGGCAAGCCATTGATGCTGCGCTGGCCGGGCGTGGGCTGGACCCGGCCTTGCTCGATTCCCTGGATGGGCTGGCGAATCGGGGCTACACGGGCGGCTTCTTTGCCCGCCACCAGGAAGCCAATGCCGGACGGGATGATAGCGAATACCAGAACTACGAACGCGGTACCTCGGAATCCGCCCGCAGCCTCTACGTGGGCGATGTGGTGGCCTTTGATGCGGTACGCGGGCTGGCCGAGGTGGAGGTGAAGAACCGCTTCGCCGTGGGCGATCGCCTGGAGATCGTCCAGCCCCAAGGCAATCGCGTACTCACGCTGGAGGCGATGGAGCACGCCGATGGCTTGGCCATGCCTATCGCACCGGGCAGTGGTCATCGCGTCTGGCTGCCACTGCCTGCCGATAGCGTGGGTGCCTTCCTGGCGCGCTTCATCAACGCTTGAAGTAGGCTGCGCAGGCGCCCGGCACATTGCCGGAGCAGCCCGGGTGGCGCGGGGCAGAGCACAAACCGGGTGGCGTGCGGGGCGGCAAGTTCATGCATCCCGGAGTCAGGCGTGGCCCACGCCTGCTCTGCCCCTAATTCCAGCGTGTGGGACCACACGGTGCCCGCCAGCGACTCGGTGGGCCTGCGCAGGATGAGGCCGCCTTCCAGTACCAGAAGGACGGCGCCTTGCCTCAGCCAGACGCCCTGGCGTTGCCCGCTTTGCAGGTAATACTCGGTTTGGTCCATGTTTGTGCTCCGCTCTGTGTGTGGGGGATGCAGCACATCGTAGGCGGGCAACGCGAACCATAACAGGCACAGAAAATCCCACTCTGTACCGGAACAGAAGAAAGATTTATCCTCTGTTATGCCCGGTTTCGGGCAGATCTGTTACGGCTGCGGGGGACGGGCGCATGCGAACATCGGGTATGGAATCGACACCGCTGTACCAACAATTGGCGAATCATTACCGCGAGGCCATCGAATCCGGCAGCCTGTCTGCCGGGGAACGCTTTGCGTCAGTGCGCATGCTGATGGCACGCCATGCGGTGAGCTTGTCGACCGCGTTGCAAGTGTGCCGCCATCTGGAAGCCAAGGGCTGGCTGGAGGCGCGGCCACGCTCGGGCTACTTCGTCTGTCATCCACGCAGCCTGCGTACACCGCAACTGGAAGAACCCCGGGCGGACCAGCCGTTGGATGCCGCACAGTACGTGGGCATCCATGCGCGTGTGTCGGCTTACATTGCGCGGGGGCAACTGGCGCCGATCAAGGTGAATTTCTCGGGTGCGCGGGCCGCGCCGGAGCTGTACCCCGCCGCCGCCTTGGCGCGTGCCACCATGCGGGCGCTGCGCCAGCAGCCGGATATGTTCGGGCGGGTGGCCCCTCCTGCGGGCAATCTGGCATTTCGCAGTGTGTTGGCACGCCGTGCGCTGGAGTGCGGCATGGTGTTGGCGCCGGAAGAGATTCTGGTTACACAGGGCTGCATCGAGGCGCTCAATTTCGCCTTGCGTGCTGTGACTCAGCCGGGGGATATTGTGGCGGTAGAGTCCCCCACCTTCTACGGCCTGCTGCAGATACTGGAAACGCTGGGCCTGCGCGCACTGGAAATCCCCACCAGCCCGCAGACTGGCATCTCCATTGAAGCCTGCGAGCTGGCCTTGCGTAGCGAGTCGGGCATCAAGGCTATCGTGGTGGTGCCCTATCTGCAGAACCCACTGGGCAGCATTATGCCGGATGAGAACAAGGCGCGGCTCGTCGAGTTATGTTCCCAGCATCAGGTGGCGTTGGTTGAGGATGATACCTACAGTGCGCTGGCGGACGTGGCCATGCAGCGCCGCGCCATCAAGAGCTGGGACCGTGATGGCAGCGTGATCCACTGCGCATCCCTGCACAAGATTCTGGCGCCCGGCCTGCGCTTGGGCTGGATGGCGGCGGGGCGCTGGCAAGCGCGGGTCGAGATGCTCAAATACGCCCAAAGCCGCAATAACGATACCTTGCCTCAACTGGCTGCAGCCGATTTCATGGGCTCGGCCGCCTATGACCGCCACCTGCAGCGGCTGCGCGCCCGGCTGCGCGAGCAACGCAGCCGCACCGCCGAGGCCGTGGCACGTTACTTCCCGTCCGGCACCCGCATGAATACTCCCGCCGGAGGGCTGCCGCTGTGGGTGGAGCTGCCTCGTGGGGTATCCTCCGACGCCTTGTTTGATGCAGCACTGGCTGAAAACATATTGATATCGCCAGGGCTGATGTATTCCAATACCATGCGCTACGAAAACTTTGTGCGCATCAACTGTGGCTTGCCGTATTCCGATGGCGTTGATGATGCATTGCGACGTCTGGGTGAGATCGCAACATTGGCGGCCAAGCGGGGCAAACGCTGAGCGTGTGCCTGTTTGCACAGGCCTGCGGGATCATGCTGTTGGGGTTTCAACGGCAGGGAAGAAGTGCTGCAATGATTTCTCCAGTGCCTCGTTGAAGAACACCCAGTCATGTTTGCCCGCCCAAGACTCGAATGCCATATCGAGTTGCAGCGCATCCATGTCCTGTTTGAAGCGCTGGTTATCGGCGCAGAAATAATCTTCACTGCCGCAGGCCAGATAGATCTGGGGCTGATTCGGCATGGTTTTGGCGCGGGCGGCCAAGGCGGTGATTTCGTCCTCTTCTCGCCATATCAGCGCCGGGCTGAAGATCGCCTCGAAATCATTCAGGAGCCGCTCACCATACACCGAGCGGAATACCGAATTGTTGCCATGGGTGCGCTGGCGCTCCAACCCCTCCTTGAGATACAGGCTGGCCGAAGAGAACGCGGCACACCAGGCGTATTGTTCAGGCCGCGAGAGCGCGCACTTGAGTGCACCGTAACCACCCATCGAGGCACCGATGACGCCGGTATCCTCCCGGCGGGAAGATACCTGGAAGACGTTGCGCACGATCTGCGGCAATTCATCTACCACGTAACTGAAGAATTTCTGCCCGAACTGCATGTCATTATAGAAACTGCGGGCAACTTCGGGCATTACGAAGACCAGATCATGCTGCTCTGCGTATACCGGAAGCATGGTGTAATCCAGCCAGTCACCACTTCTGCCGCACAGGCCGTGGAGCAGATAGGCGACCTTGCCGAGCGGCTGGCGCAGCCGGTTGTTGGGGATGAGGACGGTAAGGTTGGTCTCCATCTCCAGCGTGGTGGAGAAAAATGTGCCGCGCAATATCATGTGCTGAACCCTGGAATGCTGTATGTACTTGTGCGGAAGAAGCTGTGTCACGTCCGCTTAGGCCATATTGTCCAACGGCGGCCCGCGTTGGTGAACAGGTTGTTGCATGCAGACTGTGGGTATGATCAAAGATAGGGCACATATCTATGGTCAATAGGCGCCTGCCAGCTGGTGGCGCGACTGTCTTGCCCCGGTCCTCCACTGCCCTTGAGCAATGCCATACACAGGATCAGCTCACTGAGCGAGGCGCCGACGGGTTATGTACTTTTAGCCTGCGCCCGTAGTGCGTCGATATCGATAGTGTCGATCTGTTCCGGTTTGAGGAAACGGTTGGCATAGTCCTGATACACGCCCGAAGTGAGGAATATCTCGAATATGTCCCCGTCAAGATGTTGTTCGTGGACCATGCGGGCCATGATTTGCAGGGATTCCGATAAGGTCTTGGCGGATTTGTAGGGGCGGTCGGCTGCGGTGAGTGCTTCAAATACATCGGCAACCGCCATGATCCGCGCGGGTACGCTCATCTGCTCGCGCTTCAAGCCTTTCGGATAGCCGCGACCATCCATGCGCTCGTGGTGCCCACCGGCGATTTCCGGCACATTGCGCAGGTGGCGCGGGAAGGGCAGGCGCCCCAACATGATGATTGTCTGGACGATGTGTTCGTTGATGATGTAGCGCTCTTCATCGGTGAGCGTGCCCCGGCTGACCGACAGGTTATGCACTTCTCCCCGGTCGAATTTGTGTTCCGGCACACGCATGCAAATGCCCCAGGGGTTGTCCGGGGGGATCAGGTCCTTGGCAGGGCGCTCCACGATATGCTGGGGCTTGTCGGCCAGCAGCAGCTCGGTGGCGGGCAGCGTGGGGGCGGGAATCGGCGCCAGCACCCGCTGTTCTTCGAGCGAGAGGCCCAGGCGATCATCCAGGGTGCGTTGCCAGGTGCGCGTGGCAATCTCGTACAGGCGGGCGATCTTGTCTGGGTCGAGGAATTCGCCACCCACATTGCATGAAGCCACGAATGCAAATTCTTCATCTAGTTTGCGCCATGTGGTGTCGAGTTCGGCGCGTGCCTGTTCTTGTTCAGAGGCAGTCGGGTTGGTTTTGAGGAAGGCAATTTCTGCATCGCGTTTGAGCACTTCGAAGCGCATGCGGATTTCATGAACGCGGTTATAGATTGTCTCAAGCTTGGTGGCTTTGTCGACGACATATTCCGGTGTCGTGACCTTGCCGCAATCGTGGAGCCACGAGCCGATATGGATCGCTTCACGGTCTTCGTCGTTGAGGTGGTAGTCCTTGAAGGGGCCCTGCTTGCTCTCATGCACAGCTTCAGCCAGGGCACGGGTGATCTGTGGTACGCGTTGGCAATGCCCGCCGGTATAGGGGCTCTTGGCGTCGATTGCACCGGCAATAATCTGGATCAAGCCTTCGAGCAATTGCTTTTGGCTGTCGACAAGGTGGCGGGTGGCAATGGCCACGGCGGCCGTGGAAGACAGGGCCTCGATGAACGCCCGCAGTGGATCGCGTCGCCCTTTGTGGCTTTGCAGTGGGCGGGGTAATTCCAGCACCAGTGCGCCAACAAACTCCTTCTCGAAGGTTTCCAGCGCGACGGCGATGAGTTCCGGCCCGTCGGTATAGGCGATGCCGACCACGCTGTGCTCGCGGGTCACGCGTGCGGCCGGGTGCTCCAGCGCAATAGAGCAGTCTATGCTAACGGGGTAATTGCTCTCGTCCCCGTTGTGGGCGCGTAGTTGGGCGCGCTTCAGGCAGCGGCTATCTTCGTCATACAGGTAGAGGGCGCCGGAGTGGGCATGGGTGCTGACGGCCACATCGTTGAGCACTACTTCGAGCAGGCTCTCCAGCCGGGTTTCGGAATTGAGCGCGGCACTTACATTGAGGAAACGCGCGATGGTTCCGCGCATCTGTGAGGCCGCACTGGCCAGCAGGTCGACCTCCGCGATATGGGAGCGGTTGAGCTTACCGGGGCCGAATTCAAAGGTGGCCACGGCGTGGGCATCATCAGCCAGATCCTTGAGGGGGCGTACCAGTTGCTGGGTCAGCCAGAAGCCACCGGGAATCGAGAGCAGGATGACTGCCAGGGTGATGAACAACTGGCGATGCAGCAAGGTTTGTGCCTTCAGGAAGAGTTCATCCTGAGGGACCGCCATGAGAACACGCAACGTGTGGCCTGCCGCAGCATTGATGAGCGGAATGGAGATCAGCTCCCAGTCTTTTCCGTTGATGGACTGGGCGGTACGGACCACGCCTGCCTTGTCCAAGCTTGCGGCAGCTTGTAGGGGCGCCAAACCCAGCTGCCGGATATTGGCCATTCGTGGGCTGCCGTCGGGATTGCGAAAAACGGCTTTGCTCAGGTCTTCCACGGCTACGACATTGGAATTTTCATCGATGATGGCGACCTGGGAACCCTTGGTCATTTTGAGGCCACTTGTCTCCTGGGCAAGGTTTTCCAGTGTGGCATCCAGGCCAATGACCGCTTTACCATCGGCACTACGTTGCGAGAGGGTGGCTCCAATGGCTTGGCGGGTAAAGAAGATATAGGGGGCGGTGATTGAAGCGCCTTCGCTGGATAGCGCATTGGCATACCATGCGCGGGTGCGTGGGTCAAAGCGGTAGCCGGGGAGAACTTCTTGGCGCAGGATGGCCCCGGCGGCACTGTAGAAATAATACTCACCTAGAAAACTTCCGTCGTTGCGGCGGGTGATGCTTTGTACCAGCATGGCAGCGGTTGCGGGGGCATTTGTGACTTTGCGCATGGCTGCGTCGCGCAAGGGGCGGAAAAGAATGAAATCCCCATTCGGGTAACCTACGTACCACGCGTCCAGCAGTGGGTTGGAGCTCAGTACGGTGCGCGCCATGGGCAGCGCATTGATCCGCTCGGCAAGGGTAGTGGCCTGGGTGATCGGGTGGTAGGCGAGCAGTTCGAGTTGGTTTTTGGCGGGCAGCAGAATGCCCCGGATCTTGTCCTTCAGGGCCGTGGAAACATGCTGGATGGATTCATTGACCGTCGTGGAGATGACTTGGCGGGTATTGTGGTAGGACGTAAAAGCCAGCGCAAACGCCACCAGCAGCAATAGCAGGGTGGAGCCGCCTGCCATCACGACATGCAGTGGAACTTTCAGGTGACGCCGCTCCGCCCGATCCATGGTCAGCCCCTTCTGTGCGCGCTACTTCAGCCTGTCATAGATTACAGGATACTAGCTTGCGGAGGTGAGTGCAGCCTCCAGCAACCATTGGTGCAAGGTTTGCAGGGCGGCTTCGTTTGCCCGGCGGGTGGCGATGCATAGGGTGAAGTAGGCCCCGCATGGTACGAAGCCCAGTGGTGCCAGCAGGCGGCCCTGGGCAATATCCCGCTCGACCAGCAGTTGGGGCGCAATGCCGATGCCCAGCCCGCTGGCGGCAGCTTCCAGCATCAGGGGCAGATGATCGAAATGCCTGCCTGTCGTCAGGTGGGCAGGGTCGATGTGCTGCGCCCGTGCCCAGTCTGCCCAGGCTTCTTTGCGTGAGGCCGTATGCAACAAAGTTTGCCCCTGCAAGGCGCTAGCTGTGGTGGGGATGTTGGGCCAGGTGGGGGCGCATACTGGGCCCACCGCCTCTGCCAGTAGTGGGGTGGCCTGAATCTCACGCGGCCAGGGCGCATGGCCGCTGATGACCAGGGCGTCCACCCGGCGGCTGGCCAGTTCAGCCAGATCGGCGCCGGTTTGCAGGCGCAGCCGGATGTTGGGGTGGCGGGCTTCGAAATGTTCCAGACGCGGGATCAGCCAGTTTGCCAGGAAGCTGCCTGGAGCACCCAGGGTGAGTTCGGTGGCCTGCGGGTGATGCGCAATTTCTGCGCAGCGTGCCTCAAGCATATCCAGCGCCTGAGCGGTGGTCTGTTGCAGACGCTGGCCTGCCTCGGTCACCTTGACGCCATCGGCATGGCGGGTGAACAGTGGCTGGCCCAGCCAATCTTCCAGCTGGCGGATCTGATGGCTCACCGCACCGTGGGTCACGCAGAGTTCTTCTGCCGCAGCAGAGAAGCTTAGGCAGCGTGCGGCAGCGTCGAAACTGCGCAGGGCATTGAGTGGGGGCAGGCGTCGCATCGCTTACTCTTGATGTGAAATTAATTCACAGATAGATGCCAGAATATATCGATTTATAGACGATTTGTTCATGGTTAAGCTGAAAAAACAGTTCACACCCTGGAGCGAATCATGGAAACCCAGACCACGCCTTATTGCGGCGAAGGGCCGGATGCAGCCGGGCTGTTCGGGCGTTTTGGTGGCGCCTACATGCCTGAGACCCTCATGCCTGCGCTCGATGCGCTTACCCGTGCATTTGAGGCCGCGATTGCCGATCCGGCGTTCTGGAGCGCCTACCGTGGCATTTTGAGTGATTACGTTGGGCGGCCCAGTCCGCTGTTTCTGGCCGAGCGCCTGAGTGCCGCACTGGACGGGGCGCAGATCTACCTCAAGCGGGAAGACCTGAACCATACTGGCGCCCACAAGATCAACAACTGCGTCGGCCAGATCCTGCTCGCTCAGCGCATGGGCAAGCGGCGGGTGATTGCTGAGACCGGCGCAGGCCAGCATGGCGTGGCCACCGCCACGGTTTGCGCTCTCTTCGGGCTGGAATGCGCGGTCTACATGGGGGCGGAAGACATGGCCCGGCAGGCGGCCAACGTGCGCCGCATGCGCCTGTTGGGGGCCGAAGTGCGCGCCGTGCATGCTGGCACCGCCACGCTCAAGGATGCCATGAACGAAGCCCTGCGCGACTGGATCACCAACGTGGGGGACACCTACTATCTGCTCGGTACTGGGGCCGGGCCTCACCCCTACCCCCGTCTGGTGCGCGAATTCCAGCGCATCATCGGCATCGAGACCCGCGAACAGATCCTGACCAAGACCGGGCGCCTGCCCGATGCCATGGTTGCCTGCGTGGGGGGCGGGTCGAATGCGATTGGCTTCTTCCACCCCTTCCTGGCAGAACCTGCCGTGCGTTTCTACGGCGTGGAAGCCGGTGGCCTGGGCCTTGTCAGTGGCAAGCATGCTGCCTGTTTGGGGGCGGGCAGCCCAGGCGTGCTGCATGGCAATCTCACCTACCTGTTGCAGGATGGTGATGGCCAGATCATCAATGCCTACTCGATTTCCGCCGGGCTGGATTACCCCGGCGTGGGCCCGGAACACGCCCTGCTGCATGAATGCGGCCGGGTGAAGTACGAATCCGCCACCGATGCCGAGGCGCTGGACGCCTTCCACTGGCTGGCGCGCCTGGAAGGCATTCTCCCTGCACTGGAAAGTGCCCATGCGCTCGCCTTTGCACGCAAGCTCGCCCCTACGCTGGGGCGCGACCAGAACCTCGTCGTCTGCCTCTCCGGGCGAGGCGACAAGGATGTCGACACCGTGATCGCCCATCAGGAGGCTGCACAATGAACCGTATCGACCATACCCTCGCACGCCTGCGCCAACGCCCCCGCAGCGCCCTGGTGAGCTACTTCACCGCCGGAGACCCCGACTTCGCCACCAGCCTGCGCCTGCTGCAAGGCCTGGGTGCAGCCGGGGCCGACCTGATCGAACTGGGGCTACCCTTCAGCGACCCGGTTGCCGATGGCCCCGCCATCCAGGCTGCCCACATCCGCGCCCGCGCTGCCGGACAAACCGCTGCCCGTACCCTGGAACTGGTGCAGGCGCTGCGCCAGAGCGACGCGCAGACGCCGGTGATCCTGATGGGTTATCTCAACCCGGTGATGCAATATGGCGCCGCAGGTTTCATGCAGGATGCTGCCCGGGCGGGCGTGGATGGCCTGATTCTCGTCGATTTACCTGTCGAGCATATGGCGCCCTACCATCAACTGGCGCAGGAAGCGGGGCTGCACCTGATCCGCATGACCGCTCCTACCAGCGATGACGTACGGCTGGAAAAGGTGCTCCAGGGGGCCACGGGCTTCGTCTACCACGTCACCCTTACCGGTACGACCGGGGCCGCAAGCTGTACCGCCGCGCAGGTGGAAACCGCACTGGCGCAGGTGCGCCGCCACACCACCCTGCCGCTGGCGGCGGGCTTTGGCATCCGCACCCCCGTCCAGGTGCGCGAACTGGCAGGTGTGGCCGAGCTGATCGTGGTCGGCTCGCGGCTGGTGGAAGTGCTGGCCGCGCAGGGCGTAGAAGCCGCCCTGGCTGAAGTTCAAGCGTTGGCGGCCGCCTTGCGGGGGTGATAAACCATGCGTTTGGGATGGATTGATGTGCTTGCGCATGGAGCGCGATAGCACATCAATCTCCTTCTTTACGCCCCAAGATGGCGTTGTGCCAGATTGCCTGAACAGGTTCAGTGCAGCATTTGTAGCTTCTGGAACGCGCCGGAGTCCGCAATGCGCAGAATCAGATGGGCGCTGATCAGGATCAGGAAAATCAGGTTACCCCACAATGCCCGCGTGCTGCATGCCGCAGGCGCCGGGCCGAAGCGGTTATCCGAAGATTGACCAGACATGACCGCCAGCATGATGAATATGATGATTTCTATCAAGACAATCAATAGGACCAGGAGTGTTCCAACCCCGCCGAGTTGCAAGCTTGAGGCCATCAAGACCCGAATCATGGTGAGGATGCCGTAGAGAATCAGCCAGCGACCACTCATTCCTATGTCATGAATGCGTGCGAGGAACAACTGCAAGGTGTAGCCAGTAACCAGAAAGTTGGCTGCAGCAAATGTGATGGGTGATGCTCCGAACAAGCGAAGAAAGAAACCCAGGATAAAAATGTTGAACAGGCTGAACGCGACCCAGATACTCAGAACGCTGAAAATGCGTGACAAGAAGAAAACCCGGTTGGCACGTATGCCGGGGGCGTACCATTCAAACGGTTTGCCAATCGCGCTTGGCGTCCAGCCATACTTGTTGCGCCCTGCTGAGGGCAGGACTGCAAGTAGTAGTACGCCACACTGGAGCAGATTGAGCCCCATGTGGGTGCCGAAAGTCTTGCCGCAGAATCCACAAAGAGCCACGTAGGCGACGGCCAGAAAGCCGGGGAGCCCCAGGTCATGCAGGCGCAGTGCAGAGACACGGGTCAGCTGGAAGACAAAGAATGCGCAGGCCAGCAGGCTGAATAGTCCGGGGTCCGGAATTTTCGCCCCAGCCAGGAGTGCAATGAATTTTTCTCCATGAAAAATATCCTGTATCAGGTAGGCGCCAAAGGTGGCCAGCAGGTAGTGGGCTGGATTCATGCGCCCAAAGAAGCTCAGCCCCCAGAGTGTGGTGCGGTCGGTGGAGTCGTCGGGTGTCTCTGTTACCTGCGGCGGCGCCTGCACTGGTTGGGGGGCTGCGGCTGGCTTGGGTTGCGCTGTTTTGCCCAGGCACACACTGCAGGGCTGCCCGGCCAGGCGCATGGAACCACAGCGTGGGCAGATGTGTTCAGCCGCGTTGTTTGGGCGGGGTTGTGTGGCCTGTTGGGCTTGTGTGTCTTGTGAAGCACTTGGCGTTGTGGCGGGCGCCGTGTGGCTTGTGTCGGGTTCTACGGCGACATCCATGCCGATCTTGCGCAGTTGGGCGAGATAGTGCGCAGCTTTCTCCAGTGGTAAACCCTGTTTGAGGGTGACCGGGCCGCCCCGGAAGACTGCGTTGAGCTGGGCCGCACTGAACGCCCCGCGTTGTTCCAGCAGGCTGCGTACTTGGGATTCTTCAAAGCCCGGCAGACACTGACCACTGAACCTGATCTTGAACACCGCTGCATCCATACTCACCCACCCCGATTTGACTACTATTATTTGTAAGCATTTTCGAGGGATTGTAACTGGTCAGCATGCAGCTATGTGGTAATGCGTCACACCTGCGCATGGGCAAGGCTTTTGTCTGACTTCCTACAAACAATGCTACCTCTCACGGCAGGCTTTAGCCTCCGCCCAGATACGCGAACTGACAGGTGCGGCAGAGCCAATCGGGGTCAGTTCGCGTCTGGTTGAAATACAAAGGCAGCTGCTTTGCGGGGATGATCAGTTGTCCTCGTGATGCTTGCGGATGTTGTTGATCTCGTTGGTCATCGAGTCAAAATCATGCAGGATTTGGCGTTCTTCTTTGTTGAGTGTGCTGCGATCCAGGTGTTCGACCAAAACAGTCATCATGCGAAGCAGGCGTCCCAACTGCCGTCCATAACTCCAATGAACGATGATGCCTTCTTCCAGAACGGGGTTTTGACTGCCACTGAGGTTGACGTTGATGAGGCCGAACTGCCCCATTGACCGCATCCATTGGAATACGTCGCCAGACCACGGAGAAGCAAGCTTGGTTGTGCTCATGATAGGAGCCTCCCAGAAGTATTACGCCCTCAGCATGGTTCGATTTTTCAGTTTTGCCAGTTGGTCGAGCCTTCAGGGTATGCATTTGACAGGTTGCGTTAATTTGCGAAAAACCCGGATAAAGAAGGATAATATTCCGCTTCGATTGTGATGGCGGGATAGGCCTTGAAAGCTTGGCTGATAGTGTTGCTACTTGTAGTGGCGGGGGTGGCCTGGAGCCAGGACTGGTTGCGCCCTGCGCGCTGGCGTGAGGTGGTGAGCCAGCCTGAGGTGGTCTATCGCTGGAAGGATGAGCGTGGCCAGTGGGCTTACGGCACCCAGCCTCCGGCGGGCAAGAAGGCCGAGCGCGTGCGCGCTGAGGACAAGATGAGTGTGGTGGAGGCCCCCGCCGTCAAACCCGTATCCGCGCCTGATCCTGCCGCCAGCAATATCGAAGAGATGCGCCGCAAGATGATGGATAAGGCTATCGACGGGCAATAATTCCATTTCTAACCTGCGTGATCGTATTGATCTGGAAACGGAATAGCATGAGCAAGAAGAACAAGGCGGGGGCGTTGGAGCCGTGCCCCTGCGGATCAGGCAGCGGTTATGCGCAATGCTGCGCGCCCTACCATGGCGGTTTGCCTGCGTCTACGCCAGAAGCATTGATGCGCTCGCGCTACAGCGCATATGCCATGGGCTTATCTGATTATCTCTTGGCAAGCTGGTATGCTGGTACCCGCCCGGAAACCCTGGATCTTTCCGATCCGCCGACCAAATGGATCGGTTTGCAGGTGCTGGGCGCGCAGATGCAGGACGCTAGCCACGGCACCGTGGAGTTTGTGGCCCGCTGCCGTATCAACGGGCGGGCTGAGCGCATGCACGAAGCGAGTCGCTTTGTGAAGGAAGGCGGGCGCTGGTACTACGTGGATGGGGATTTTCCCAGCGCAGCCTGAACAGGTTCTCAGGCGTAGGGGGTGGGGTCTGCCAGCCCGGCTGTGACGAAACCGGCGCTGCGCAGGCGGCAGGCATCGCACTGGCCACAGGCACGGCCTTGGTCGTCGGCCTTGTAGCAGGAGACGGTCATGCCGTAATCCACGCCCAGCGCGGTGCCACGCTGCACGATCTCGGCCTTGGAGAGCTTGATCAGCGGCGCGTGGATATGCATCTTGGCGCCTTCCACCCCGACCTTGGTCGCCAGATTCGCCATTGCCTCATAGGCGGCGATGAATTCCGGGCGGCAATCCGGGTAGCCCGAGTAATCCACCGCGTTGACCCCCACGTAGATGTCATTGGCGCCCAGCACTTCAGCCCAGCCCAGGGCCAGCGAGAGCATCACGGTGTTGCGCGCAGGCACATAGGTCACGGGGATACCACCGGCTTGAACACCGCTGGTGGGGACTTCGATGGTGGCATCCGTTAGGGCTGAGCCACCGAATTGCCCCAGGTCGACATGGGCCAGACGATGTTCGCGCGCGCCCAGTGCTGCAGCTACGCGGCGTGCAGCGGCCAGTTCGGCGGCATGGCGTTGGCCATAGGCGACCGACAGGGCGTAGGTTTCAAATCCCTCGGCACGGGCAATGGCGAGGCAGGTGGCGGAGTCCAGGCCGCCGGAGAGCAGGACGACAGCGCGTGGTGCGGGCATGACGATTTCCGGTTCCGGTGAAAATGTTCAGACGCCGGTGCGATTGCCCCAGATCACACGGTGCATCTGCAACTGCATGCGCACCGGCAGGTGATCGCGGAGAATCCACTCGGCAAGTTTATGGGGCGGCAGCGTGCCTGCCACGGGTGAGAGCAGCACGGTGCAGCGTTGATGCAGATGATGCTCATGCAGCATCTCGCGGGCCCAGAGGTAGTCCTGCTCGTCGGAGATGATGATCTTCAGTTCATCGCTTGCGCGCAACAGCGGGATATTTTCCAGCCGGTTCTTGCTGACTTCGCCTGAGCCGGGGGCCTTCAAGTCCATGATCCGCGACACGCGTGGATTGACTTCGGCAATGTCCAGCGCGCCACTGGTTTCCAGCGACACAGAGTAGCCCGCGTCGCACAGGGCATGCAGCAAGGTCAGGCAATGCTTCTGGGCCAGTGGCTCGCCCCCGGTGACGCACACATAGGGTGTCTGGTGGCGGGCCACTTCGGCCAGGATCTCATCAATGCTGTGGTGGGTGCCGCCGGTAAAGGCGTATTCCGTATCACACCAACTGCAACGCAGCGGGCACCCGGTGAGGCGTACAAAAACCGTGGGCAGCCCGGCACGCGTCGATTCCCCTTGCAGGGAATAGAAAATCTCACTGATGCGCAAACGCGGGGGGCTGCTCATGGGCTTACTTCTTCTTCAAACGTTGCTTGGCGACCTTGGCCGCTTCGCTATTGGGGTACTTGGCGATCAGCTTATCCAGTGCGGCACGTTCGGCCTTTGCGTCGCCCAGTTCTTTTTGAACGCCGGAGAGGCCCAACAGGGCATCCGGGGCGAGGATGTCATCCGGCCAGGTATTGGCAACCTTGGTGTAGGCGTCGCGTGCGCCTTCAAAGTCATGCGCCTTGACTAGGGATGCGCCCAGCCAGAAATTGGCCCCTGGCAGAAAACCGCTCTTGGGGTAATTCTTGATGAACTGTTTGAAGCCTGCGGCCGCATCGACATGCTTGCCGCCGCGCAGGGCGTTGATGGCAGCCTCATAGTCCCGGCTTTCCTGGGCAGGGTCTGATGAAGCGCTCTGGGCCGGGCCATCGGCCTTGGCACCCGGCGCCGATTGGCTGGTGGGGATGGCTCCGCCCTGCTGTAGCTGGGCCAGCGCGCCTTCCAGGCGACGCACCCGGTTATCCAGGTCGATATAGAAATCTTTTTGGCGCTTCTGGGTCTGGTCCGCGTCGTTGCTCAACACTTCGATCTGCCCCGTCAGGCGCGCCAGATCCTGGCGCAGCGCCTCAATCTGGGCAATTTGCCGGGTCTGGTTATTCAGCACCAGCTCATTTGAGGCTTCCACTTTTTGCAGACGGGTTTCAACATCCTGACGTGTCTGCTCGATCCGGCGGCGCGCTTCATCATCATCAAACAGCCCTGCATGGGCAGGCGGTAGCCAGGATAAGAGTGTCAGACAAGCGAGCAACGAGAGACGGTTTTTCAAGGCTGTTCTCCTGAAAACAGGGGCACAAGCGTGCAGATTACAATGCAGAACCCGGCCAGCAGAGCCTGCCCGCCTTGGGGCGGACACACTCCGGCTGTGCCGGGTGGGGCCAGGGGATTATCCCCTAGAGCAAACAACGGGCGGATTAGTATTCGCCGTTGTAGAGGATGTCGTCACGACGGTTTTCAGCCCAGGAGGCTTCGTCATGACCGGTTGCACGGGGCTTTTCCTTGCCCAGGCTGACGGCTTCAATCTGGCTGTCCTTGACGCCCAGCGTGGTCAAGGTTTGCTTGACGGCGTTGGCGCGCTTTTGGCCCAGGGCCAGGTTGTATTCGCTGGAGCCGCGTTCATCGGCGTTGCCTTGGACGAGCACCTTGGCGTCGCCATTGGCCTTCAGGAACTTGGCGTGAGCTTCAACCAGGGGCATGTAGTCGAGCTTGACTTCATACTTGTCGAAGTCGAAATACACGCTGCGCTTGGACAGGATGTTGTTCGGGTCCTTCAGCGCATCCCAAGGGTTAGCCTTCTTGGTGGTATCTGCAGCCTGGGTCACGGCGGGAGTCGTGGGGGTAGTGGTGGTTGCAGTGCCAGCAGTCGGGGTGGTCGGCGCGGCTTGTTCAGTCGGCGTCGTGGTACAAGCTGCCAACAAGGCAGACAGGATGACAGAGGCGAGAAGGGTTTTCTTCATAGTGTTCTCCGGACAGTAATTAAACAAGCGTCACACGGTCATTTTACTTGGCGAGCGGCCCCCATGCTGGTTCGCGAACATCGCCAACCTGGGCACTGCTCAGGCGCTGACGCACACGGCCATCAATGGATACTGTTGCCAATACACCACGGCCACCAACCTCGGTTGCATACAGGATGGTGCGCCCGTCGGGTGCAAAACTGGGCGATTCATCCTTGGCGGAATCAGTCAGGATCTGGGTCTGCTGCGTTGCCAGATCCTGCACGGTGACCTGGAACATGCCGTTGTTACGGGCGATATAGGCCAAGGTTTTTCCGTCAGGAGAGATGCGAGGGCTCACATTGTAACTCCCTTCGAAGGTTACGCGTTGCGCATTGCCCCCTTCGGCAGGAATCTTGTAGATCTGCGGGCTGCCGCCGCGATCTGAAGTGAAATAGATAGAGGCCCCATCGGGCGAGAAGACCGGCTCGGTATCGATCCCTGCTGAGGTGGTCAGGCGGCGCAGGCCCGAGCCATCGGCGTTGAGCAGATAGAGCTGCGACAGGCCATCCTTGGTCAGCGTAACGGCCAGCTTGCGGCCATCGGGCGACCAGGCCGGAGCAGAATTGGAGCCCTTGAAGTTGGCCAGCACAAAAGGCATCGAACTGCCCAGGGGGCGGACGTAGACGATAGGTTTCTTCTTCTCGAAGCTGACATAGGCGATGCGGCTACCGTCGGGCGACCAGGCGGGCGAGATGATGGGTTCGCCAGAGATCAGCGCGGCCTGCGGGTTTTGCCCGTCAGAATCATCCACCATCAGGCGGTAGCGTTTGCCTTGCCGTTCAATATAGGCGATGCGGGTCGAGAAAATGCCAGGCAGACCCGTCAGGCGCTGGTAGATGATGTCCGCGATCTGGTGCCCGGTGCGGCGGGCAGTCTCGGTACGAAAAGTAATGGCCTGGCCTTCGAGCTGGCTCTGCTTGGTGGTATCAAACAGGCGGAAGCGCACTTCCATGCGCCCATCGGCCAAGGAATTGACTGTGCCGAGCACCAGCGCGTCAGCACCACGGCCGCGCCATTGGCTGAAATCCGGGCTGGGGACTTCAGGTGCGGCGACCCCGGCAGTATCAATCAGCTTGAAGACACCACTACGGTTCAGGTCAAACTGGATGACTTCGCTGATCGCAGCGGGCAGCTTGTTTTCCCCCGCAAATGAGGCGACTGCGATGGGCAGGCGGTTGGCCCCTGCTCCTGAAATCTCAATGGTCAATTGAGCAAAACAAGCACTGCTGGCGATCAGGCTCAGCAGGCCCAAAAGAAATTTTCTGCGTAACATGGGTGGATTTTACCGTTCTCGCTCAATCGCGCAGTGGATCAAAAACAAGTTTTAGCGTTTTTTCAAAAACTTCTGGCAACAAAGGGCTTGGCAAAGGCGCGGAACGCAGGTTCGCGCATTTGACAGCAGTGCCTTGCTTTGAGTTCCGCAAAATTTGACTCAAGCGTAACGCACCAATGTTGCCATCTGGCAACAGCCCCCGCCCAAATGCATGCCGGTGGCTGTTGCTGCCGGGTGACAATGCCGACTGATTGTGAATTTTGACACGAATTGGCCCAAACCACACCTGTTTGCCGCCTCCCAAAGGAGCAGTTGCCCTGCCTGTCTGTGTGATCAGCCTAGTCAAGCCTAGCAGGGGTGCCGCGAAGAGTCTTTGGGGATGCATGATCAATTAGGGCGTTTACTCGTCGCGCAAGGGGTGGAACACAAGGGTCAGAGACCTTTGGAACACCTCTTGTTTGGACGGCATGGGCAGGGGGCTGGCCTTGATGATCGCGTTTTTGATTGCCTCATCCAGCACCGGGTTGCCCGAACTTTTGACCAGTTGCGGGTCTTGCGCCAGCGAGCAGTCTGGCAGCAGATCGATTTTGAAGGTGGCGGTGGGGTCTCCCTTCACGCTCGGAGGCAGAATCAGCTTACCGCGAACCTTGCCTTCAATCTTCTTCTTCCATTCATCCAGTGCGTTACCCAAGGCAGCATTGCCCACGCGACGCTGGGTGTCCTGGTTCATCATGGCGGCCATGCGGTCACTGGTACTGTCGCGGCTGGTGTTGTTGGAGCGGTTGATGCGGCTGACCCGGTCGCTGTCCATTTTCAACAACTCATCATTGCGGTCAACGTCCTTTTTCGGTTCGGGTTTGGACTCTGACTTTTTGGGCTCGGGCTTAGGTTCAGGCTTTTTCGGTTCAGGTCTGGGCTCCGGTTTGGGTTCGGGCTTGGGCTCTTCCTTCTTGGGCTTTTTTTCGGGTTGCTTGATGGCAATGTCCGGTTTGACCGGTGGTGGCGGCTCATCCACAGGTTCCGGGCGAGGCTGGGGCTTGATCACCGGTGCAGGCGGTTCGGGCTTAGGCTGTGGCGCGGCAGTCGGTGGGGGCGGCAGTGCGGGCAGGCTGGCGACCAGATCGGCGCTGATCGTTTCGGAGGGGTTGCTTTGCCAATGCATGCCATAGAACAACACCAGCAGCAGCACGCCGTGCATGGCCACGCTGGCAGCGATGGCGCCCCACTTGGTTGCAGGGCTTTCGACGGGACGGTAGAGGCTTGATTCCACTGCGATTTACTTCTCAGCAGGCTTTACGAGCAGGCCCACTTTGGCGATCTGGTTGCGTTGTAGCAGGTCCATGACCTGCATCACGGCGTCGTAGCGCACGCGCTTTTCAGCTTCGATCACAACCGGTTTTTCGGGGTCGCTGGCCTGCGCATCACGCAGACGGGCCACCAACTCTTCCTTGTCGACCGGCATGGCTTCCTGGGGCGAGCCACGGTCTTTGAGCGTCCAGTCATTTTCCTTGTTGATGTGGATGACCATGGGCTGTTTGGCCGTGGGGGCCGAGGTCTTGGCTACGCTGGGCAGATCCACCGTGCCGGTGGGCATCATCGGGGCAGTGACCATGAAGATCACCAGCAGCACCAGCATCACGTCGATGTAGGGCACGACGTTGATCTGGTTCATCAGGCGACGTTGTCGCATGTTCTACGTGCCTCCCCGTTCAGCGCAACTGGCGTTGCAGGATGTTGGAGAACTCTTCCACAAAGCTCTCGAAACGGATGCTCAGGCGGTCAATGTCATGGGCGTAGCGGTTATAGGCCAGCACGGCAGGGATGGCGGCAAACAGGCCGATGGCCGTGGCCACCAGCGCCTCGGCAATCCCAGGGGCGACGTGGGCCAGGGTGGCGGAGCTGACGTTGGAGAGCCCACGGAAGGCGTTCATGATCCCCCAGACCGTACCGAACAGACCGATGTAGGGGCTGACCGAACCGACCGAGGCGAGGAAGGCCAGATGCGCTTCCAGGTCGTCGAGTTCGCGCTGGTAGGTCGCCCGCATCGCGCGGCGCGCACCGTTGATGATGTCAGAGGCTTCCAGGGTCTTCTGGCCGTGGAGCTTGGAGAATTCACGGTAACCCGCCTCGAAGATGCGGCCCAGCGGCCCGGCGCTGTCACGATCATTGGAGATGTTGCGGAACAGAATGGTCAGGTCGCCCCCGCTCCAGAAGGATTGCTCGAAATCGGCGGTGGCGGAGCGGGCCGCGCTGATGGAGAAACCCTTGTAGAAGATCCAATACCAGGACATGAAAGAAATGCTGGCCAGGATGGCCATGACGATCTTGACGACCAGGCTGGCCTGGGCGATCAGGGTAAGGATGGATAAATCTTCGGTCATGCTTTGCTTTCAAATAAGGGGCGCAGGTCGTCAGGGATGCGGGCAGCACGGCGTTGCGCCCAGTCGACACAAGCCACCTTGACGGTGGCGGCAAACAACAGCGTGCCGCCACGACGGACTTCCTGGCGGAAGGTGATGGTAGCGGCTCCCAGCCCCGCGATGGTGGAGATGACCGCCAATTCGTCATCAAGTTCCGCAGATTTCAGATAATCGGCACTGAAATGCGCTACGACAAAGGCCAGACTACGCTCGGTGAGCAGGTGGTGCTGGCTGATGCCCAGGCTGCGTAGCCATTCGGTGCGTGCGCGTTCACAGAACTTGAGATAGTTTGCGTAATACACTACGCCCCCGGCGTCGGTGTCCTCGTAATAGACGCGTACAGGCCACACAGACTGAAGGGGGAGGTGCTGGATTTCGTTCATCCTGCTATTGTAACGTCACATTGAGATGCTACTGGTCCGCCAGATGGCGAAATCCCGAATATCTGCCTACTGTGAAAGTAACGAATAGTACGGCAGAATGTTGGGTTGCTATGTTTAAGCAAATTTAACCAAACCAACCAGATGGGGAGTGTTTCCATGCCGCTGACTGAATCCGAACTGTTGGCGATGCCAGAATCGGACTACATGAATACCGAGCAGATCGAGTTTTTCAATGCTCGGCTGCTGGCTATGCGCATTGAGCTTCAAGCCAAGGTCGATGAGACCGTTGAACATATGCGCGAGCAGGAAACCGTAGCCGATCCGGCCGACCGCGCCACTGTTGAAGAAGAGCATGCGTTGGAGTTGCGTACTCGTGACCGTGAGCGCAAGCTATTAAAAAAGATTGATCAGGCTTTGGGCAGGATTACCGATGGCAGCTATGGTTTCTGCGAAGAGACCGGGGAGCCCATCGGCTTGGCGCGCCTGATTGCCCGCCCAACCGCCACACTGTCTGTGGAAGCGCAGACGCGTCGGGAGCGCATGCAGAAGTTGTATGCCGACTAGGCTTTTCTACTGCTTGGAAACATTGGTAGAGATGTAGATGTAGAATGGAAGTTGCCAGACAAAGCGGCCTCCCGATAAGCTGTAAGCTAAAATAACTGGCACTTCCTGCAATAAAGTTTCTTGATCGGTCGCACGCAAATGGTTCTCTCATTTTTTGGTAAGAAGCCTCAAGGTGATAGCAAAGGCGTGGGGTCTGCCGACTCGGGCAAAGGCGAGTCGACGACTACCATGGACTTTTCTCATATCGCCGGGGGTGATATGGGGCGCGCCTTGGCGGCGGCGGCTGACAAGATTCAGGTTCAAGAAGTGACGTATGAAGATGTCGCGGCCATTGAAGAGGCCGCGATTCTTTTCGCCAATGCCAATGAAGATGGTGCCAAGGCGGTGCTGGAAGAGGCCATCAATGGTGTCGGCTCCCAGTCCGAACGCATTTGGGCCATGCTCTTTGACCTGTACCGCCTGATTGGTGACAAGGCCAGTTTCGATGCGCGTGGGGTGGCCTATGCCCAGGCCTACGAAAAATCTCCCCCCGTCTGGCAGGGCTGCGCACCGCAGGCCGCCGCAGCGCCCGCACGCGACGGGGCACCAGCAGTCAATCTCACCGGGGTGCTCTCAGGGGCCGCACGCACGCAGTTTGAGCAGTTGGCGCGGATAGGCGTCAAGATGGGCAAGCTCAAGATCGAGTTGTCGCGCCTCAAGGGGATCGATGAAGCAGGCTGCATCCTGTTCAATGACACGTTGGCCATGCTCAAGCAGGGCAAGGTCAAGGTTGCGATGGGTGGGGCGCAGCAGGCGCTGAGTTTGTTGGAACCCCGTTTGAAGGTGGGGGAACCTGAAGGCCGGGTGTACTGGCAAGTGGCCCTGGCCCTCATGCAGCAACTGGGCGACCAGGAAAAGTTTGAGGATATGGCAGTCAACTATGCCATCACCTTTGAAGAGTCTCCGCCCTCCTGGGATGCGCCTGTAAGCGATCCGACCGAATCGGTGGTGACGGCGCCAGAACCCGTCGCTGCGGTGATGCCACCGGCGCGAGAATGCTTCATTCTGGATGGTGTGGTCAGCGGCTCGCAGCCTGATGTGGTGCGCAAGCTGGCGGTGTACGCCTCCGAGCATGGCAACATGATCGAGATTGATGCCTCTGGGCTCCAGCGGCTGGAATTTGTGAGTGCCGGTTCACTGTTCAACCAGTTTGCCACCCTGCAAGGCCAAGGCAAACTCTGTGTGATTCGCCATCCCAACGAGATGGTGGCTGCCCTGATGCGGGTGATGGGCATCGATCAGGTCGCACAGATCGAGTACAAGAAGTTCTGATCTTTCGCCTGGATCTCTTGAATCCTGGCAGAACGCACCCATCTGTTTTTCCGTTACGCCCTGGCATCATGCCCAAGGGGCCTTCTTACGGAGAACATCCACATGGAGCAATACCACGGCACCACCATCCTGTCGGTACGGCGCGGCAACAAGGTTGCGCTCGGTGGCGACGGTCAGGTCACGCTGGGCAATATCGTCATCAAGGGTAGCGCCCGCAAGGTACGCCGCATCTATCAGGATCGTATCCTGGCCGGTTTTGCCGGCGGCACGGCGGATGCTTTTACGCTTTTTGAGCGCTTTGAAGCCAAACTCGAAAAGCATCAGGGTAACCTGCTGCGTAGCGCCGTAGAACTCGCCAAGGACTGGCGGACTGACCGGGCCTTGCGCCGCCTGGAGGCGATGCTCGCAGTGGCTGATCTGGAACACTCATTGGTGATTACTGGCAACGGTGATGTGCTCGAACCCGAGCAAGGCATCGTGGCAATCGGTAGTGGGGGCGCCTATGCCCAGGCGGCTGCCCGTGCCCTGATCGAAAATACCGAACTGGCCCCTGCCGAGGTGGTCAAAAAAGCGCTCACGATTGCGGGTGACCTGTGCATCTACACCAACCAGAACCACATCATCGAAACGCTTGATGGTTCTGACGCAAGGCCCGCCCTGCTCGAAAAATAAGGACTTGCGCGGCAAGCCGCCCCTTCCCGTTTTCAGGATTCCGCCCATGAACATGACTCCCCCGGAGATCGTCTCCGAACTCGACAAGCACATCGTCGGCCAGAACCGCGCCAAGCGCTCGGTGGCCATCGCGCTCCGCAACCGCTGGCGGCGTGCCCAGGTGGCAGAGCCCCTGCGCCACGAAATTACACCGAAGAACATCCTGATGATCGGCCCGACTGGTGTGGGCAAGACCGAAATCGCCCGGCGTTTGGCGCGGTTGGCCAATGCCCCCTTCATCAAGGTAGAAGCCACCAAGTTCACCGAAGTGGGCTACGTGGGGCGCGATGTGGATACGATCATCCGCGATCTGGTCGACATCGCTATCAAGGATGCGCGCTCCGATGCCACGCGCCGCGTCAAGGATCGCGCCCAGGATGCTGCCGAGGATCGCATCCTCGATGTGCTTCTGCCGCCGGCCCGTCCGGTGGGTTTCGGCACGCCTGAGCCCAGCACGGAAGATAGCGCCACGCGGCAGAAATTCCGCAAGAAGCTGCGCGAAGGCGAACTTGATGACAAGGAGATCGAGATCGAAGTCGCTCAAGCGGCTGCGACCATGGAGATCATGGGCCCGCCGGGGATGGAAGACCTCACCCAGCAGCTCCAGGGCATGTTCCAGAACATGGGGCAAGGCCGCAAGAAGCTGCGCAAAATGAAGATTGCCGAGGCGCTCAAGGTGCTGGCCGACGAGGAAGCCGTCCGCATGGTCAATGACGACGAACTCAAGACTGCCGCTTTGACCGCTGTGGAGCAGAACGGGATTGTCTTTCTGGATGAGATCGACAAGATCGCCACACGCGGTGAGTTGCAAGGGGCGGATGTTTCCCGCCAAGGCGTGCAGCGTGACCTGCTGCCCCTGGTGGAAGGCACGACCATCAATACCAAGTACGGCATGGTCAAGACTGACCACATCCTGTTCATTGCCAGCGGCGCCTTCCATCTTTCGCGGCCTTCCGATCTGATCCCGGAACTGCAGGGGCGCTTCCCGATCCGGGTGGAGCTGGACTCGCTTAGTGTGGAAGATTTTGAGCGCATCCTCACCAGTACCGATGCCTGCCTCACACGCCAATATGAAGCGCTGATGGCGACTGAAGGTGTGGAGCTGGGTTTTACGCCCGAGGGCATCCGCCGTCTTGCGGAGATCGCCTGGCAGGTCAACGAGAAGACGGAAAACATTGGTGCCCGTCGCCTCTACACAGTGATGGAAAAGCTTCTCGAAGAGCTGGCTTTTGAAGCGGGCAAGCCAGGGGTGGCCAACCTGACTGTAGATGCAGCCTACGTCGACAACAAACTGGGACCTCTGGCTCAGCGTGAAGACTTGGCTCGCTACGTTCTGTAGTTGCTGCTCGTGATCTTGTTGCGTGGCCATGGCCGACGTCCCTGGCGCAACAGATTATGAGCAGTTTCTCAGGCAAAGCCCGCTAGAATGATGCCTGGTCCGCCTGCGCACCGTGCAGGCGGCAGCCGCCTCTTGCGACGCACGTCCCTGTGCGGTACAGACAGGGGCTGAGGGCATCATGTTTGAGCGCATCGTTTCAGTTCTTTTCCCCGTTTTCTCGATCACCGCGATTGGTTTCTTCGTGGCCCGGCGTTCGCCACCGGACATGTCCCATGCCAATCGCCTGACAGCCGACGTGTTCGTTCCGGCTCTGATCTTCGGGGCATTGGCCGGGCGGGATTTCCACGTCATGCAGTACCACACCTTGGTACTGGCGATGTTGCTGGCTACGGTGTTCTGTGGGGTGGCTGCGTGGGGCGTCACACGCGTGCTCAAGGCGCAGTTCCGCACCATTGCGCCGCCGCTGATGTTCTCCAACAGCATCAACCTGGGCGTGCCGGTTGCGATGCTGGCCTTTGGCAATCAGGCCCTGCAACCCGCAATTATCTTGTTCATGGCGATCAGCATGGTCCACTATACCTACGGTCTGTGGCTACTGGATCACCGCGCCAATATCTGGAACATCTGGCGCATGCCCTCCGTGCTGGCGATGATTGCCGGCTTCATCGTCTCCTTCTGCGGGATTTCGATCTGGCAGCCCCTGGTGGTCGCGGTCAAGATGCTGGGCGACATCTGTATCCCGCTGATGTTGTTCTCGCTAGGGGTGCGGATGAGTGGCACCAGCTTCAAGGGCTGGCATTTCGGCTTGGGGATCGGTCTGCTGCGGCCCGTGATCGGCATGCTCGCCGCCTGGGCGGTGGTGGTATTGCTGGGGCTCACCGGCATGGACCGATCCTTGTTCCTGCTCTACGGGGCGATGCCCCCGGCGGTGATGAACTACATCTTTGCCGAACGCTTCCACCAGGAGCCTGAGAAAGTCGCCTCCATCGTGATGATGGGCAACCTTGTCACCGTGGCCATCCTGCCGCTGGTGCTGGCTATTGTGCTCTAGGAGGGGTGCCGATGTTTGAGCGTATCCTCCTGGTCGTACTCCCCGTCTTCCTGATTACCGCCCTGGGCTATTTTGTTGCCAAACGCAGCAAACCGGATTTTGATGTGATCAACCGGCTGGGGATCGATGTATTTGGCCCCATGCTGGTTTTCGGCGCGCTGGCAGGCAAGGATTTCCACATTGCAGACTACTGGACGTTGAGTGCTGCGATGGTNCTCAGCATCGCACTCTCCGGTGCGGCCGGTTGGGTGCTGGCGCGTGGCATGCGTCAATCCAGCCTGACCTGGATGCCGCCGATCATGTTCGGCAATTCCGGCAACCTCGGCATTCCCATGGCTCTGCTGGCGTTTGGCGACGGTGCACTGCCCCCGACCATCGTGCTCTTCATGATCTCCTTCTGCCTGCAGTTTGTAGTCTGCGCCTGGCTGCTGGATCGGGATGTCAGCCTGTGGTCGATCTGGAAAGTCCCTACCGTGATGGCCACGCTCGCCGGGTGCCTTGTGTCCCTGGCGCACATCCAGATTTGGTCCCCCGTGATCGAATCCACCCAGATGGTCGGCAAGATGGCCGTGGCCTTGAACACCTTTGCGTTGGGGGTGCGGCTGGTGGATATCGACTTCAAACGTTGGCACGAAGGCGTGATTGGCGGCGTGGCCCGTCCCCTGATTGGCGGTGGGCTCTCAGCTGGGGTGGCCTACCTGCTGGGGCTGTCTCCCCTGGCGACCTCGCTGTTGATCCTCTTCGGCGCCATGCCACCCGGCATCACCAATTTCATTCTGGCCGAGCGCTATAACCAGGAGCCGCATAAAGTGGCCTCCATCGTGCTGATCGGTAATGCGATGTCGATTGTGGTGCTGCCCCTGGCGCTGACATTTGTGTTGCGCTGAACCCATACCCGGCCCTCGCAGCAGATTGAAAACGCCGACCAGCGGGCATTTTGCTGAACGTGTCCCGTCTGGCTTGGCACCATAGCTCCATATGCTTTGGGTTCAATAGGAGCGGGGGCGAATATGTCCATGACCATTGCCAGACGTCTGGCGCTGATGTCTGCAATCGGCCTGATTGCAGTGTTGAGTGTTGGCGCGGTCGGCTTGATCCAGATGAGCCGGATTCAGACCGAGCTGAACACCGTGCTGACCCAGCATGTTCCTGCCATCCGTGCGGCCAATCGTGTCCAACTGGCATTCCAGGAGGTCAGGCGGGCCTCGGTGCTGTACTCAAATGCCCCATCCGATCAGGTGCGCGAAGTCGCCCTCAAACAACTCAAGGCTGGTATCGCCAACCAGCGCGAGCGTTTCCAGCAATTGGGTGCGCTGGCCAGCAGTGAGCAGGAAAAGGCCCTGAACGCTGACGAAGCTGCATTGTCGGCCCAATACCTGGAACTGACTGAAAACCTGATGCAGGCGCTTGCCAGCGAGGGGGCGGATCGCCCCACCTTGATCAGCAAGGCGGTAGGGACCATCACCCCGACCGGGATCAAGTTGCTTGCCGTGATGGAAAAGCACGCCCAATACTATGAAGACCTGATGAGCCACAGCGTTGAAAACTCGACCCAACGCTATCGTCAGGCAATCTGGGCCACCGTGTTATGCACCTTGCTTGCCCTGGTTGTACTGGCGCTATGGAGCCTGAGTGTCTATCGCAGGGTCGTGGTGCCATTGGCCGGGGTGCGGGACGTGGTGACCAAGGTTGAGGCAGAAAAGGACTTCAGCATCCAGGCCAAGGCGGGTGCCAACGATGAGGTCGGTCAGGTTCTCAGCGCGTTCAACCGCCTGCTCCAAGCCATGCGCAGGGATATTCAGGCCATGGGGCGCGCAGCGCATGGCGTGAGCAGTTCAGCGCATGCTCTGCTGGCAACCTCGGAGTCCCTCTCCACCCAGGTCACCACCCAGAGTGACGCGGCAGCCACCATTGCTGCGGCGATGGAGGAAATGACCGTCAGCGTCTCTGTGGTGGCCAATCAGGCGCATGAAGCCAAAGAGGCTTCGTCTCAGGCAGGCGAAATGGCGCGCAACGGTGGCGAGGTGATTGCCCAGACGGCGCAGGAGATCGACCATATCGCGGCAGCCGTGACCACCTCTGCCGAACGGATGGGGGAACTGGAGGAACACAGCCAGCGCATCAATTCCGTGGTGGCGGTGATCCGGGATGTGGCCGACCAGACCAATCTGCTGGCACTCAATGCCGCGATTGAAGCCGCGCGCGCAGGTGAATCCGGGCGAGGCTTTGCCGTGGTTGCGGATGAGGTGCGCAAACTGGCTGAACGCACGGCACTTTCTACGCGGGAGATTGGCGACACCGTCAACAGCATCCAGCAAAGCGCCACCCAGGTTCGTGCCAGCATGCAAGACGCGGTGGAGAGTGTGGGGCGAGGCGTGCAGCGTGCCCACGATGCTTCAGGCGCCATTGACCGCATCAGCCAGCGGGCGGCAGAATCGATGCGTTTGGTCACCGAGATTACAACGGCCATCTCAGAGCAAAGCGCCGGGCTGACCCAGATTGCCAGGCAGGTGGAAGTGATTGCCCAGATGGCGGAAAAGAACCACACCACCGCCAATCATTCGGCTGAGGAAGCACGCGAACTCGATACCCTGGCCGAGCATATGCAACACACCACGTCACAGTACAAGGTGTGATGGGGCGGTGTCAGAACCTGTTCTCAGATCAGGCGGCGACCACCCACAAAGGCGGTCACCTCGCCAATCGGCAGGGGCTGCCAGCACTCATCGGTGAGTGGGCGGGTAGCGATGATGATCATGCGGTCGTCAGGCTTGTTCAACTGTGCCAGATCGATGCCCAACGGGCAGTCGATCAGGTGCACATGGCCAAAGGGCCAGGCACGCTCAACGTAGTGCAGTTCGGTGCTGCGGTGGGCAAACAGCATGTTCCCATCCGAGAGCATGTAGTTGAAGCGCCCGGCCACGGCAATGCTGTGGGTGATGGCCTGCAGTGCCTCATGCAGTTCGGTGACCTCGGGTGCCTCATCACCAAAGCGTTCGATCAGCGCGTCGAAGATCAGGCAGAAAGCCAGCTCGCTATCGGTTTGGCCACAAGGCTTGAAGTGCGTGGGCCGATGCAGCAGGCCCGTATCCAGATTGCCATTGTGGGCAAAAGACCACTCCCGGCCCCATAGCTCGCGCATGAAAGGGTGGCAGTTCTGTATCGATATTTCGCCCTGGGTGGCTTTGCGGATGTGGGCAATGATGTTGCAGGAACGCCCGGTGTGCTGCTGGATCGAACGGGCGAGGACGGAGCGGGCGGAAGCCTGCTCTTCCACCACCAGCTTGCAGGCATGCTCTTCTTCGTAAAGCGCGATACCCCAACCATCGGCATGGTCATCCGTCTCGCCGCCACGGCGCAGGAACCCCGCAAGTGAGAAACTCAACTCGGCAGGCTTCAGGGAATTCATTCCAAGCAACTGGCACATGATCTTTACAACGCGACGCACAGGCAGAGAGTTGACCTTGATTCTGCCGTCAATCGTGTATTACCAAACGATTTTGTTTTTATAACGAATTTATGAAGTGGATAAACTGATACGGATCAGTATTTATCCACAACACCCCCGGCTATTAATACTTTCGATGTATCAGATAGATAGCCTGGATTTTGCGGCGAGTGCGTTGCGCACCACAACCACTTCTGGACCAGTGGTTGTCGCAGACGAACAAAGCGGCTTTTCCTGGTGGGTTTTGGGGCAAAACGTCTCTATCAAGAACCTGATGCGGGGCTGGAACGACCTGCCCTTTTCTTCTACGGCACCCAGGTGGGCGCAGTGACCCCGATGGCGTCAAAGAGCATGTGCTTAGGGCTTCTGGATTTGTCACATAGGGCGGTACTATCTGCCATTGCTTGAAATTAGGGAGTTTTTAATCATGCCAGTCATCCGAGTCAAACATCCACTGGTTCAACACAAGATTGGCCTGATGCGTGAGGCGGACATTTCCACCAAGAAATTCCGTGAACTCACCGCCGAACTGGCCCGCCTGCTGGCCTATGAGGCCACGGCGGACTTCGAACTGGGGCCTGTGACCATCGACTGTTGGAGCGGCCCGACCGAAATCCAGCAGATCAAGGGCAAGAAAGTGACCGTGGTGCCGATTCTGCGTGCGGGCCTGGGCATGCTTGATGGCGTGCTGGACATGATCCCCAGCGCCAAGATCAGCGTGGTGGGCCTGTCACGCAACGAAGAAACCCTGCAGCCGGAGAACTATTTCGAAAAATTCGTCGGCAAGCTGGATGAGCGCACCGCCCTGATCGTCGACCCCATGCTGGCCACGGCGGGTTCCATGATTGCCACCGTCGACCTGCTCAAGCGCCGTGGCTGCAAGGACATCCGCGCCCTGGTGATGGTCGCCGCCCCCGAAGGGATTGCCGCGCTGGAAAAGGCACACCCCGAGGTGCGTTGCTGGACCGCCGCGATTGACAGCCACCTGAATGAGAATGGCTACATCATCCCCGGCCTGGGGGATGCAGGCGACAAAATCTTCGGTACCACCAGCAAGTAAGCTGCATCAGCGCCCGTGGAGGTTTTCCACGGGCCTGCCCTCATTTCAAAGGCGGGGCAATCTGTTCGGCATAGTCATAGAGTGCGGCGAGGATCGCTTCGCCGCGCTCATCCGCTGCCTCACTCAAGGCATCAATCTGCTCGAAGAAATCCGGTAGCGAACGGGCGCCGCCCGCCCCTTCATGCAGATTGGCAATCCGGTGCGCGAGCCAGCGCTCGCCTTCTTCCGCGTTCAGTGTGGCCGGGAAATTCCGCGCCCGGTAGCGGAACAGGATTTCCTCCAGACGGCGGTCCTGAAAGCTCACCCGCTCCTGCGCCAGTGCCTCGGCATCCAATCCACGCAGCATAGTCAGGGTCCGGCGGTCGCCGTTGCCGACAAAGCCGCCATAGAGGTCTTCGTCCACATCGGTGGGCTGTTCCGCCTGCGGGCGCTTGAACACCTCTGCCCACACCTTTGCCAAGGACGGAATCTGCTGCGCGGTGGCGGCATGCTGCATGGCCAGGGCCACATCAATGCCCCATTTTTCGGCCACCGCCGGGGAGAGGGTCTTGAGGTTGCCGATCACAATCGGGGACTTGTTGATGTGGATGGTTTTGATCGGCAGCCGCGTCACCCCTTCAGGCAAGTTCTCTGTCTTGGTGAACATCCGCTCCCGGATGCTGTCAGCATCCAGCCCCACCAGTTCCGTGGGGTCGGCAGACAGATCCCAGACGATGATCTCGTTCTTGTTCGTCGGGTGCGGACCCAGGGGCCAGACAATTGCCATGCAGCCACGGTCTGGCGCAAACATGCCGGAGATATGCAAAAAAGGTTTCGGATTGGCCGGGTCGATTTCCTTGACCACTGCGTCTTTCTTGCGCAGGCTCAAGCAGAAATCCCACAGGCGGGGCTGTTTGCTGCGGATCAGGCGGGCGAGCGCAATGGTGGCGCGCACGTCGGAGAGTGCATCGTGCGCCGCCTCATGCAGCAGACCATTGGCTGCGCTCAGGTGCTCCAGCTTGAACGAGGGGCGGCCATCCTCATGGTGGGGCCACTCGATGCCTTCAGGGCGCAACGCGTAGGTGGTACGTACCACATCCAGCAGATCCCAGCGCCCGCAATCGTTCTGCCATTCACGCGCATAAGGGTCAATCAGGTTGCGCCAGAACAGGTGGCGGGTGACTTCATCGTCAAAGCGGATGGTGTTGTAGCCCACACCCACCGTGCCCGGTTCGCCCAGCTCGCGCTCGATGGCCGCAGCGAAGGCATGCTCGGGCAGCCCTTGTTCCAGGCAATGCTGCGGCAGGATGCCGGTGAGCAGGCAGGATTCCGGGTCAGGCAGATAATCTGGCGCAGGCTGGCAATAGACCATCACCGCTTCGCCAATCTCATTGAGATCAGCGTCGGTACGGATGCCCGCAAACTGCGCCGGGCGATCCCGCCGGGGCGAGATGCCAAAGGTTTCGTAATCATGCCAGAAAAAACTCAGTCCGTTCATTGGGAATCGCCGTCATTCAGTAATCGCAATTGTCGCCGATAATCATGCCGTGATGGTGTTTGGCCTCCCGAAGGGTTATCCACAGGTGGACAGGCATCCGTCACCCGGTATTGTGCCGGTGGAGGAGACACTCAAGCCACGCATGGTGCAAAACATGCCAATGGCTTCAAGACAGAGAATAACAAGGAATCCAAGCATGAATCTCAATATCGCCAAACGCATCTGGTTGATGATCGGGCTGGCTACGCTGGCCCTGGCCCTGGTAGGGCTGGCCGGGTATGTCGGAGTCAGCATCTCGCAGCACACCATTGCTGAGATCAACAACGAAACGGCACCACGCGTTGCCGCCATTGACGACATCAAGAGCCACGCCTACCTCACCCGGGTAAACGCGTTGCGCCACAACACGGTGATTGAGTCCAACCGCAAAGAGGCGATCGACAAGGATATCGTCGCCAGTCGCCAGTTGATTGACCAGCGTTTCAAGGAATATGAAACCCTGGCACGCGATGACACCGACAAAAAAATGCTTGCCGAAGATCGCAAGCTCTACACCGCCTACATGGCAGCGCTGGACAAACTGCTCGAATACTCTCGCCAGAACGACAACTCCTTTGCGCGCATCACTATCGATAAGGAATTCGACCCCATTGCCGAGCAGTTGCGCCAGGCACTGGAAGCCCACCAGAAATACTCGCGTGAGCAGGCCACCCAAAGTGGCAAGGCGTCTGAAGCTGCGGCCAAGCGGGGCGAGGCAATCTCCGGTGTGATCGTACTGGTTGGCATTGTGGCCATTACGCTGCTGGGGATGCTGATCGGGCGCAGCATCATTGCCGGGCTGACTGCGGTTCAGCAGACCGTTGTGCGCATTGAGAGCGAGCTGGATTTCACCCTGCGGGTGCCCGCCAGGGGGCGCGATGAGCTGGGCAAGATGGCCGAGGCGCTCAACCGCCTGCTCGAACGCCTGCAAACCAATCTGCGCAGCATTGCCGACAGCGCCCAAAGCGTGGCCCAGGCCTCTGCGGGCATGGCTGATACGTCTGATCAGGTGGCGCATGCCTCCGAGGCGCAGAGTGGAGCAGCCTCCAGCATGGCCGCCTCGGTACAGGAACTGACGGTGAGCATTACCCATATCGGTGATCGTGCCGCCGATACCCACCGCACCACTATTGCCGCAGGCCAGATCGCGGAGAGCGGGCAGGCGGTGGTCGGGCAGACGGTGGCGGATATCCGCGCGATTGCCGAGGCGGTTGAACAGGCTTCCACGCGTATTCGTGAGCTGAACGCACAGAGCGAGAAAATCTCCACTGTGGTGGCGGTGATCCGCGATGTGGCCGACCAGACCAACCTGCTGGCGCTGAATGCCGCCATTGAAGCGGCACGGGCGGGTGAGCAGGGGCGCGGCTTTGCCGTGGTGGCTGATGAGGTGCGCAAGCTGGCTGAACGTACCGCCAAATCCACCCAGGAAATTACCGCCATGGTCGACACCATCCGCAGCGGTGCGCAGCGCGCCGAGGAAGGCATGGGCCGGGCGGTTGAACGCGTGGCCTCCGGGGTGGCGCGTACCGATGAGATCAGCAATTCCATCCAGCGGATCGGCCAAAGCAGTCGTCATACGGTGGAAATGGTCAATGAGATCAGCGGTGCCATCGGTGAGCAGGCCAGCGCCAGTACCAGTCTGGCCCAGCAGGTGGAAAAGATTGCCCAGATGGCTGACCAGTGCAGTGCCGCCGCCGCAGGCAGCGCCGATTCAGCCCACGATCTGGATGAGCTGGCCAACAAGATGAGCCAGATTGTGGCAAGCTATAAACTGTAAATGCCATGCGGGTGGATGTCTTTGGCATTCACCCGCTGTGCCTCTGGGGCAAGCAGGGTGCTTGGCGTATCATTCAAACTTTTGGCCCCTGCTGATTGATTTCCCCCATGCTCCGTCGCTGGTTTGGCAACCCCTATCTTCTGCTCGTTCTCACTGCCTTGTTCTGGTCCGGCAACTGGGTGGTGGGCCGTGGCTTCCGGGGCGAGGTGCCGCCGGTGGCGCTGGCCTTTTGGCGCTGGATGCTCGCCTTTGCCTGTACCCTGCCCTATGCGTGGCCCCATCGTCGTGAGGCTTGGCCGCTGCTGCGCCAACACTGGCCGATTCTGAGTCTGCTGGCCCTGCTGGGCATTACCGGCTACAACACGCTCGCCTACTTCGGCCTGCAATACACCACGGCCACCAATGGTGTACTGCTCAACTCCTTTATCCCCATTGTCATTATCGGGCTATCCGTGGTGTTTTTCGGCAGGCGCCTGCATAGGCAGGAAGTCTGCGGGGTAGGTGTATCGCTGATCGGGGTGACAATCATCGTGGCACACGGTGAGCTTGCGCGGCTACTGCAATTGAGCTTCAACCCAGGCGATCTGTGGATCATGGTCTCGGTATTCGTATGGGCTGCCTACACCTTGCTGCTGCAATATCGCCCTGCAGGCATGGCCCCGATGCTCCTCCTTGCAATGCTCACCCTGCTCGGGGTATTGGGGCTCTTGCCCTTCTATGTGTGGGAACTGGGGCAGGATCGGCATATCCACTATTCGCTCGCCGCATTTGCCGGTATTGCCTATACCGGCATCTTTCCGGCCTTTCTGGGCTACGTATTCTGGAACAAGGCTGTCGCCCAGGTAGGCGGGGCACGGGCTGGTTTGTTCATCCACCTGATGCCGGTGGCAACCCCCTTGCTCTCCGCCCTGTTTCTGGGGGAGTCCCCCCAGCTCTACCATCTGGCCGGGATGTTGCTGATTATCAGTGGGATTGTGCTGTCAACGCGTGTTGCGAAATAGCCCCAGGCCAGCAGGCTCAAGTCGATAGGGTCAAGTTTTCTGTCCCTAAGTCGTAATTGAAGCGTATCGGCTGCTGTTTTGGCTACGGTGTGAGACGCGGTCAGCAAGCACGCAAGGGGATGCAATGGCAGATCTGTTCCGACTCCAGGCAGATCAACTCAGGCTTGACCAACCGCTGCCCTGGAACGTATATGACAGTGGCGGGCATCTGCTGCTGCGCAAAGGTTTTGTGATTGAGCGTGATGCCCAGATCGAAACCTTGATCGAGCGCGGCATCTTTGTCCGCACCGTCGATATGTCGGGGCCAGACAGTGATGAGCCGCCCAAGGATGTCCCGCCCCTGGTGCTGTGGGAGAGTGTGCAGGCACATCTGGCCTATATTCTGGAAGCCATGCCGCGCGATGGCAGCTTGCAACACGAAGTCACCCGCCTGGCACGTCAGGTCCAGCAGTTGGTGGACAAGGCGCCGAATCTGGCGCTGGCGGCCATCATGCTCATGGATCAGCGCAATTACCCGGTTGCCCACAGCATGCACTGTGCGATTTTGGCGGAAATGGTTGCCCGCCGCGCAGGTTGGGACAAAACGACACGTACCAGCCTGTCCGCCGCCGCGCTGACCATGAATGTGGCGATGCTCGACTTGCAGATGATCCTGTGCAATCAGCGTGAGCCGCTTTCCGCCATTCAGCGCAAACAAATCTATGAGCACCCTGCAGAAAGCGCTACCACGCTGATCCGCTGCGGGATTACCGATGATGAATGGCTGCGCGCTGTGCTCGAACACCACGAAACCCTGGATGGGTTGGGCTACCCCCGCAAGGTCACCAACCCCAGCGAAATGGCCCTGCTGCTGCATACCGTGGATGTGTTTGCTGCCAAGGTCAGCCCCAGAGCCCATCGCCGCCCCTTGATGGCCAGCCAGGCCACAAAGGAAGTCTTCACCAAGCTCGGTGCCGATGGTAAGAATCCATTCCCCAAAATGCTCGTGGCCGAGATCGGCATTCACCCACCTGGCTCCATTGTGCGCATGGCCAGTGGTGAAGTGGGGGTAGTGCAAAAGCGGGGCACTTCGGCCAAAACGCCGATCATTGCCGCACTGCTCAATGCTATGGGCATGCCTCACCTGCATCCGGTGATCCGCGATACGGCGCAGGAGAGCAGTGCAAACATTGTGGGCTCCTTGCCGCGTGATACCAGTCTGGTCGGCCTGGATTTTGAGCAGATATGGACAAACTAGGCATTTGCATGGATCGCTGCTGTGTCCCGCCCCACTCTAGCGTATTCTTGAGCCGGTCTGCCTTGATATCCCCATGCCATGTCTTTGCGCGAATTTGTTCATGAAGCCGGGCAGGCTGCCCGCGTCAATCTGGTTCCCGGCCTGATTCTTCAGGCCAGCGCGGCGGCCTTGCTGGCGGCATATTACCTGCTGCCCTCGTTGCGCCCCGGCTTTGAATGGTTTGCCGCCCAAAAGACCCATTGGGGCTATGCCTATTCCGCCCTGGCCACCGCCGCCAGTGGGGGGCTGGTGCCCTTCCTCTACCTGCTGTGGCGCGGCCAGATTCGCCAGGGGATTGGTCGGTCGCTGCTCTTCTACCTCTTGTTCTGGGCCAGCATGGGTATTCAGGTCGATCTGCTCTACCGTGTGCAGGGGCTGTGGTTTGGGCAGGGGGCAGGCCCGGCGACACTCATCCCCAAAGTGCTGGTGGATCAGTTGTTGTTCACGCCGTTCTGGTCGATTCCGCAGACCACAATCTGCTACCTGTGGAAAAATCTCGATTTCAGCTTCAGCGCACTGCGTCCCAAGCTGGGGCAGCGCCTGTTTCTCCACGACATTCCCGGCATGATCGTTCCCGCATGGCTGGTATGGGTGCCAGCGGTGTCCATCATCTACTGCCTGCCCGCTGATTTGCAGATTCCCATGTTCAACCTCGTGCTGTGTTTCTGGTCACTGCTGGCTGAAGTTGTCAATGCCCGCCAGAACCGTAACAAGGCAGCATAAAGATTCTGACGGCAGGCTGCTGAAGCCGCAAAATATGCCCTGATGCTGCGCCCTCAGACAACGGCGCTGGTGGTTTCCTCGGAGTCTCTTTTTTGCAGCAATGCGGCAAAGCTGGCGGGCAGCATGCAGGTTTGCAGGCTGCGCTGGGTGAAGAGGAATCGCCCATCGCAGACAAAACCCAGCTCCTCCCAATCCACTTCGGTATTGAGCATGGTGGCCGCTTGCCCGATATCCATCAACGGATTCTTGGGGAAAATGGCAAGAATAGAACCATCATAGTTCGTACATGGGTGAGTAAAAAATGGCTGAGATCGGCGAGTTTTGCCATTGACATAAATGCGTGGCCCCTTGCTACGGTGATGCAGACGCCCCCACTGCCACCAGTTGGTTTCATTAAACTTAGTAACACGTCTCTGTAGGAGAAGATCTTTGTGTGCCAACAAGTGGTCGTTGATCACATCGAAGAACATGCGTCGTGTCAGTCCCGTTTCTGCGGTTTTGGAGCACACAAATTCCATGTTACCTTTTGGGTTTGCATAAATCGTATCAGCGCCGGATACAGCACCAACCCGCACGTCAAACAAACTTGAGAATGGCACGGAATAGTCATTTCGCAAGAACATTAATTGCCCATCGACATGACTAAAAATTCTTCCGTCATGCATGCGGCGATCCATGCGCCCTTTCTCAAAGCGGAAGATGGCGCAGTTGGGTACATAGGGGCCGAAGATATTACTGTCACCCGTCTCGATGAAATCGGTGATCGAGCCCTGCTCATATAGCCAAGCATTGAGTTTGCGGGCGGCGGTCAGCTTGATGAAATCACGGGGAACAATAAAAATCAGTTCCCCTCCGTCTGAAAGATGGTGCTTAATACATTTTTCTATAAAAAATAAAAATAGATTGCTGCGCTTGTCGAATAATGTATTGTCCAAAATCAAACGAGTTTCGGGGCGAATATCTTGGAATCGAACATAAGGCGGATTTCCGATAATTGTTGAGAATTTTTCTTTCTTTGAAAAAGAAAAAAAATCCATCAAAAATGTATCTGGCGTGTCCAATGAAGGAGCTACGCGTTTGTCCAATTCAATTGCGACACAATTTCTAATTCGAAGGGAAAATGCTCCGTCGCCACAAGAAGGTTCAAGTGTTCTTGCGTTATCCCCATTTTTTCTAAGGGACAGCATTTTCTCAACAACAAAATCAGGTGTAAAAACTTGCCCGAGCGTTTCAGGGTCTAGATTTGATCTACTGGCCGATTCTAATAACCCTCTCCATTCCCAGTCTTGAAATTCGGAAGGTGTGCTACTTGCTGGAGAATCAGACCAGAAATCTAAATTCCACCACAATCTAGAGCTTTTTTCCTGCCCGTTTTTTGCAACGTCATACCATCCTTTTCTGACAGGGTGAATCCCTTCTGTGGGAAGATGCCACCTTGAAATTTTTAAAGTTTTTTTCGTAGTCTCAGTCGGTGATATTGGGTGATGCATTCTAATGTCCGAAATACTGTTGAAAGCTATTCCAAGCCTCAGCTCGAAGTCGAAACGATGAGCCTAACACGCTCAATATATAATCTTGAGCCTCCGCTTCGCTTCTCTGAATACGATCTCTGTTTTTCGACCAGTTGCATTGAAATGGGGGGTTGTTCCCATTTGCATCAAGTTGACAAATGGATTTTAGGCTGGTCCAGAAAACATCACCAACTTCTTGCTTATTTACTATGACAAAATAATAGTCTGCGTTAGGGTCTCTTCCAAGATTCTCATGAAGCCGAGCGCAAAATTTTTCCCATGTATTAATTGTCACACTATGAGGATCGACCCCTGTTAGAGCATAAAACACCCCTTCTTTGCTAGAAAGGTTATCTGAACCTTGGAAAGAAGAAACTTTTACATTTACAGGAATAAACAGACCTCTTCCCGAAACCGCAAAATCGTACCAATATCTCTCACGTGCTATTTCAATATTCAAAGCACGTTTAATATGGAACCATTCATTTGCCTGTGAAAAGTGGAGCAATGCATTGGATATTTCTTTTTCGCTGGCTTGTGAATTTACTCGGCCGTCTCCACTGTTTGTAGATAGGCGTAGATTGCCAGCTTGTAATGCAGTAGATAGATGCTGACATAGTCGATTCAATATATTGGCTTGAATACTCATAATTCCCCTCCTAGCCTATTCTAGAAGTTAACACAAAAGTGAGCGTTACGGAATTTTTTTGGGTTTGATGCGTACACCCCACATCACCCCGGCGATCAACAGTGCGATGCCTGTAAGCGTTACCGCATCGGGCAGATGGTGGCGCAGCATGAAGGTGTAGGCCAGGGCAGCGAGGGTTTCAAACACGATCAACTGCCCCACCACGGCGGTGGGGAGGCGCTGGCTGGCTTCGTTCCAGCACAGCGTGCCCAGCCAGGATGCGCACAGGCCGATTGCCAGCATCATGCCTGCAAAGAACAAGGGGTGGGGGCCGAACGGCATGGGGAAAGGGCTGTGCCCCGCTTGCATGCCACCCCAGAGCAAGGCATAGCCCAGCAGCGCCAGCGGCAATGTCGCCACGCCTTGCGCGGTGGCCCAGGTGCGGGGGCTGCGATCCGGGTGATGGCGTAGCCAGTCAGCGTTACGCAGGGGATACCAGGTCCAGCAGGCGAGCGCGACAATCGCCAGCGCTGCACCGCTAGCATAGCGTGGTAGGTCGATGGTGTGGGTCTGGCCGAGCAGGGTCAGTTCCACCTGATTGACGCAGGCCAGCCCGGCCAGGATCAGCACGAGTGAGGGCCACAGCCGCCGCCAAGGCAGCGTCCCGTCACGCCGGGCGTTGCGGTGGTTGGCACAGATCGAGATGGCTACAGGCAGGGTGCCGATGATCATGGTGGGCACGGGGCCGCCCGCACGCTGGATGGCGCCCGCCAGACACAGGTAGTAGAGGAGATTGCCCACAGCGGCGAGCTTGAGGGCTTCAAACCAGTCGGCACGCGTGAGGCGGCGCAGGGCTGCACGATCAAACCAGGCCAGCGGCAGCGCGATCAGGCCAAATGCGCAGTAGCGCCCCACGGATTGCAGGGCGGGTGGGTGTTCAGGTAACAACAGGGGGCTGACGAATACCAGCCCCCACATCAGGCCAGCGGTCAGTGCATATAAGACGCCCAGCCCCATTGTGAATCCCCACGCAGCAAAGGCTCGATTTTATCTTCTATTGCCACATGGGGCTTAGATGTGGATATCAGGCAATAATGCCTGCGCTGTGATTGACCAACTGGAACACCCCCCAGCCCAGGGCGGCGCCAGAGGGCAGATCCAGCAGGTAGTGCTGCTTGGTGAACATGCAGCTGATGGCGATCAGGGCCGGGAAGAGCAGGCTCCAGGCGCCAAAGTACGGCCATGCGAACATCGCGGTAAGCATTGCCACCGAGGTGTGCATGCTGGGGAAGCAGTTGGACGACTTGTCGTAATACTGCACGAACTTCAGGAAGCGGATCGACCAGCTCTTGGATTCCGGCAGCTCACGCCAGTGATCCGGGGTTTCCACCGGGAAGAGCAGGAAGAAAGCCATCTGGCAGAACAGCAGCAGGATGAAGCTGATCGCCATGTAGTTGAACTGGCGGTGATCCTTGGCCAAGAGGTTCAGGTAGATGATCGCCGGGTAGTACAGAAAGCTGTAGATCCACACCCACCACGGCTGGAACGGGATGCTCTCATCCAGCGGCGAATGGAACTTGCGCGGCTTGAACCATTGCTGGCGCTGACACCAGAAGTAGAACTGGTAAGCACCCACGATCAGGATGATCGAGAGGATGATGTTGACGATGTAGTCCAGCGTATTCATAGAGATTTCTTATAAATCAGAGATATAGAAGATGCCTGGAGACTTTGGCTCTTGGATGTTTGGCGCGATTGTGCCGCGTGTACCCCGTTGCGACAAGTAATTTATGGCAGGCGGCAGGCAGACGGTTTCCAGGCGGCAGCAGACATTTTCATCGCCAGACCGCGCATGATGCGAAGGTTTGCGCAAAGCCCCGCGACAAACTGCATGCATTGAAAATGCAATAGAAATAAATTATGCATATTGGATTTTTAACATGCATCTTGGTCATGCAGGGATTACCTGATCGCCCCAGGGATAAGGTGCGCCCAGCGCAGGGGCGTGCGATCAGGTAAAGCGGGGTCAGTTGTCGGCGCCTGTGCCGTATGCCCGCAAGAAAACATCTACCGCACGCTGCATCATGGCTTGGATTTCTTCTGCGGTAAAAGATTTACGTATACCGCATAAAATAAGCTCTTCCCCTTCGGCTTTGAGCAGCGCAAACAATTGCTGCGCCATGAGGAAGGTATTGCCCGGGCGTAGCCGGCCCAGGTCGATGCACTGCTGAAAATACTCCGCCACGATGCCCAAGCCCTGCTTGGGACCACGCTCGTAGAACAGCGCGCCGATGTCAGACTTATCGCGCTCCAAAAACATATTGACGCGGGTGGTGGTGACGTCCGGGCTGCATATCACGGTAATAAAGCCTGCGCTAAAGCGCTCCAGCGTGGCGCGTAGCGGTGCCTTGGCATCCAGCAGGCGATAGACCTCGCACAGATGGGCTGCGGCGAACTGTTGAATGATTGCTACAAACAGCTCTTCCTTAGAGCTGAAATAGTTATAGAGCGTGGCCTTCGAGCCGCCGAGTTTGGCGGCAATGGCAGACATGGATGTTGCTGCAAAGCCCTGTTCGCTGAATACAACACGTGCCGTATCAATGATGGCCTGTCGTCGCGCTTCGCTTTTTGTGCGCATGGTGTGTGCTGAACCCTTTTTTAAACTTACCCGTACAGTTTTTCTTGACAGCGGTTTGCTGTCAACAGATACTAAACCGTACAGTACAGTTAAGGATAGTGATTGTGGCAAAAAATTCCGCTCCTCCGCCCTTTGGTCGTATTCGGTTTCTTGCCCTGGCATGTCTGCTAGGCCTTGCTGGCTGTGCCCAGGTGCCCTCTCTGGGTCTGCAATCCGAGATCAAGCCCGCCAGTAGCTGGGCCAGTGACGAAAGTCTTGGAGCACCAGAAATCGCATGGCCGGATGACAACTGGTGGCAGGCTTATGGTGATGGGCAGCTGGACGAACTGATGGGCGAGGCGGTCAAGGGCTCCCCCAGCTTGCAGAGCGCGCAAGCTCGGTTGCGGCAGGCCGAAGCGGTGATCGGCATCACCGATGCCGCAAGTGGCCCGCAACTGACGGCGAACGCCAGCGCGACCGAAGAAAAGCAGAGTTACAACTATCTGATGCCCCGCAGCGCCACCCCCCAGGGGTGGAATGACTATGGGCGGGCAACGCTGGATTTCAGTTGGGAAATCGACTTCTGGGGCCGTAACCGTGCCGCCCTGGCGGCTGCCGTGTCTGAACATGCAGCGGCTCAGGCCGAGGCTGCCCAGGCGCGACTGGTGCTGACGACCTCGATTGCCAGTGCCTATGCGGAATTGACGCGTGAATATGCCGCCCGCAAGACGGCTGAATCTGCGCTGGAAGTGCGCTCCAAAACCGCTACGCTGTTCCACGAGCGGCAGAGCCAAGGCATGGAAACCCTGGGCAGCGTGCGTCAGGCCGATGCACGCCAGGCCACGGCAGAAGGTGATCTGCTCCAGATCGACGAGCAGATCGCTTTGCAGCGAAATCGTCTGGCAGCTTTGATGGGCGCTGGGCCGGATCGTGGCTTGGTGATTGCGCCCCCTGCCATCCAACTGCAACAGACTCCGGGCTTGCCCAAAAACCTGTCGTTGGATTTGCTGGGGCGGCGCCCGGACGTGGTCGCTGCCAAGCTGCGGGCGCAGGCCGCAGCCAAGCGGGTGGACGTGGCTGAGGCTGAGTTTTATCCGAACGTGAATCTGCAGGCTTTCATCGGCTTTCAATCCCTGAACCTGGACAAGCTGTTCAAGTCGGGTTCCCAGGTCGGCGGCGTCGGCCCGGCGATTTCCCTGCCGATCTTCAACAGCGGGCGGCTCAAGGCTCAATACAAGAGCAGTGCCGCTACCTATGAACAGTCTGTGGCGGAATACAACCAGACGGTGACCCAGGCGCTCAACGAAGTGGCGGATGCCACGGTGAGCCGTCGTGCCCTGGGTGGGCAGTTGGATCGCAGTCAGGCCGCTGTCGATGCGGCCCATCAGGCCTGGGAAGTGGCACGGAATCGCTATCAGGGGGGGCTTTCGAGCTACCTCGACGTGCTGTCTGCCGAGGACATTCTGCTGGGCAACATGCGCAGCCTGAGCGATCTGCAATCACGTGCCTTCACGCTGGACGTCGCTCTGGTGCGTGCCTTGGGCGGCGGTTATCAGACCATACAGTAACGTGTCCCCGATGCCTCTATAGGGAATTTCTTATGAATCCAGCCATGCAAATAAGCTGCCCGCGTTACCACCTGTTCAGCATGATTGTTGCTGCGGCCCTGCTCAGCGGCTGCAGTTATGGCCCTTCACGTTGGATGTGGCTTTTGGGCTGCAGCTCTCAGGCAATGCAGTAACGCCCTCAACATTTTTATGAGGAATCAATCCATGAATCAAGCAACCCAAACCCCCGAAACCGCCCAATCCATTGCAGGCACCCAGCGCCGCCGCCTGTTTGGCATTCTCGCAACCGTGGTGCTGCTCAGTGGTTGCAGCTATGGTGCCTATTGGACCCTGCACGCTTCCAACTATGTGAGTACCGACAACGCCTACACGGCAGTGGAAGTCGCCCAGGTCACCCCCGCCGTGGGCGGCACGGTTCGTGAGGTCAAGGTGGTCGACACCCAGACCGTGAAGAAGGGCGATGTGCTGGTGGTGATTGATGACACCGATGCCCGCCTCGCGTTGGCACAGGCCGAAGCCGAGTATGGCCGGGCCGTGCGCCGGGTGCGCGGTTTTGAAGCGAATGACTCCAGCCTGAAGGCGCAGATTGCCGCCCGCGATGCCGACGAGCAACGTGCCGCCGCCCAACTGAGTTCGGCCGAAGCTGATTTTGAGCGTGCACATATCGACCTGATGCGCCGCGAAGCGCTGGCAGGCTCGGGCTCTGTTTCGGGGGACGAACTGACCCGCGCCCAGAATGCATATGCCACCGCGAAGGCCAACCTGGGTGCTGCGCGTGCCACGGCGGCACAGGCCAAGGCCAACCGGACGACAGCGCTAGGTTCGCGCGAAGCCAATGCGGTGTTGATTGATAACGCCACGGTTGAATCCAACCCCGAAGTGGCGCTCGCCCGTGCCCGGCGCGATCAGGCGCGTGTGGATCTGGAGCGTACCATCGTGCGGGCGCCGGTCGATGGTGTGGTGGCCAAGCGCCAAGTGCAAACCGGCCAGCGCGTGCAGGCTGGCATGACATTGCTGGCCGTGGTGCCCATGCAGCAGATGCACGTGGACGCCAACTTCAAGGAAGTGCAGTTGCAAAAGGTGCGCGTGGGCCAGAAGGTGGAGCTGACCTCTGACCTGTATGGCGATGGCGTAATTTATCACGGCGTGGTGGAAGGCTTCTCGGGCGGTACAGGCTCGGCCTTCTCGACGATTCCCGCCCAGAATGCCACTGGCAACTGGATCAAAGTGGTGCAGCGCTTGCCGATCCGTGTGCGCCTGAGTGATGAGGAACTGAAGAAGCATCCGCTGCAAGTTGGCTTGTCGATGAACGTCAGTGTTGCCACCAGCAATGTCGACTGAGGCATCTGCCATGAGCGCACAAACCCATCTGCCCAAGGCAGACGCCCCCCTGGAAGGGGGCATGCTGTGGCTGGCGGCCCTGCTGCTTGCAGCGGGGAACTTCATCGCCGTGCTGAATATGACGGTGACCAACGTGGCGGTGCCCACCATTTCCGGTGCGCTGGGAATCAGCAGCAGCCAGGGCACATGGGTGATCACTTCCTACTCGGTGGCCGAAGCTATCACCGTGCCGCTCACAGGCTGGCTTGCCGGGCGGTATGGCTCGGTGCGGGTCTTTTGCATATCGATGGCGCTCTTTGGTGTGTTCTCCACCATGGCAGGCTTATCCAACTCACTTGGCATGCTGTTGCTGGCACGCGTGCTACAGGGCTTGTCGGGCGGGCCTTTGATGCCATTGTCACAAACCTTGCTGCTGCGTATCTTCCCCAGGGAAAAAGCGGCTGCTGCAACAGCGCTGTGGGCCATGACTACGATGGTCGCCCCGGTGACCGGGCCGATTGTCGGTGGCATCCTCTGCGATCGTGCCTCCTGGGGCTGGGTCTTTTTCATGAACGTGCCGATTGCACTGTGTGGTGGTTGGATGGCTTGGCAACTCATCAAGCGTTATGAAACAGCCCTGCTGCGTGCGCCCATCGACAAGATCGGCATGGTGTTGCTGGTGGTGTGGGTGGCTGCCTTGCAGATCATGCTCGATGAAGGCAAGGACAAGGACTGGTTCTCCTCCAGTTATATCGTCACCCTGGCCATTGTTGCACTCATTGGTTTTGCGGCCTTTATGATCTGGGAGCTGACCGAGCGCCATCCGGTTGTGGACCTGCGGGTATTCCGGCATCGTGGATATTCCATGAGCCTGCTCACCCTGGTGCTGGCTTTTGGCGCCTTCTTCGGTATCAACGTACTCACGCCCCTGTGGTTACAGCAGTTCATGGGGTACACGGCGACTTGGTCGGGTATGACAGTTGCGTGGGGTGGCGTGCTCTCGGTCTTCCTGGCGCCCGTGGCGGCGATTCTCACCGAGAAGAAGGATTCGCGGATGCTGGTTTTCATCGGTGTCGGCTGGCTGGCGATGGCAACCCTGTGGCGAACCTTTGCTAATACCGATATGACATATTGGCAGGTGTCGATCCCACTGCTGGTGATGGGCGCCGGTATGCCGTTCTTCTTCGTGCCGCTCACCTCCGTTGCGCTCGGGAGCGTGGAAGAGGCTGAGACAAATTCGGCCGCAGGCTTGATGAACTTTCTGCGCACCCTGGCGGGGGCAATTGCCACTTCGCTGGTGAGTACCGCGTGGGAAGACAAGATCAAGTTCAACTATGCCGAACTGGCCGAAAAACTTGATCAGAGCGGCAGCACGTTGGGAGCGATGCTGCAGTCGGGCATGCCGATGAATGTGATCCGTGAAACGCTCTCTTACCTGAATACCAGTCAGGCGGTAATGCTGGCGACCAATCAGCTCTTTATGCTGCTGGCCGCCATCCTGGGCATTGCCGCACTGTCAATCTGGCTTGCGCCGCGAGCAACGCGCGCTGTAGACACTTCTTCTGTGCATTGAGTTTACATGCACATTGAGCCTGTCTGGCCTGCGCCAGACAGGCTCTTTTTTGCCTGCAAATTACTGCGTGACGACCGGAATCTTGCCGATCCGGGCCTGCCATTCACGCGGGCCGGTGGTGTGGACTGAAATGCCGGTGGAATCCACCGCCACAGTCACGGGCATGTCCTGCACCTCGAATTCATAGATTGCTTCCATGCCCAGGTCTTCAAAGGCCAGCACACGGGCCGCCTTGATGGCCTTGGAGACGAGGTAGGCCGCACCGCCCACCGCCATCAGGTACACCGAACGATGTTTCTTGATTGCCTCGATGGCCACCGGGCCGCGCTCGGATTTGCCAATCATCCCCAGCAGGCCGGTTTCGGCCAGCACCTGTTCCGTGAACTTGTCCATCCGTGTAGCCGTCGTGGGGCCAGCCGGGCCGACGATTTCGTCGCGCACGGGGTCGACCGGGCCAACGTAATAGATGAACTTGCCGGTGAGATCGACCGGCAGCTTCTCGCCCCGGTTGAGCATGTCGGTCATGCGCTTGTGGGCGGCATCGCGCCCGGTGAGCATCTTGCCGGAGAGCAGCAGCACGTCACCCGGTTTCCAGCTGGCCACCTCGTCGCAGGTCACGGTATCCAGATTCACACGCCGCCCCTTGGAAGCGTCGTAGGTCAGGCTCGGCCAGTCGGTGAGAGCCGGCGGATCAAGGTACACCGGGCCACTGCCATCAAGCACAAAATGCGCGTGGCGCGTGGCCGCACAGTTGGGGATCATGGCGACCGGCAGGTTAGCTGCGTGGGTCGGGTAGTCCCGCACCTTCACGTCCAGCACCGTGGTCAGCCCGCCCAAACCTTGCGCGCCAATGCCCAGGGCATTGACCTTCTCATAGAGTTCCAGCCGCAGTTCTTCGGCCCGATTCTTGGGGCCACGGGCGATCAGGTCCAGGATGTCGATGGGTTCCATCAGCGCTTCCTTGGCCAGCAGCATCGCCTTCTCTGCCGTGCCGCCAATACCGATGCCCAGCATGCCCGGCGGGCACCAGCCCGCGCCCATGGTCGGCACGGTCTTGAGCACCCAGTCGACCACCGAATCTGATGGGTTGAGCATCGCAAACTTGCTCTTGGCTTCCGAGCCACCACCCTTGGCTGCGACGATCACATCAAGCTTATCGCCCGGCACCATGCTGAAATTGACCACCGCCGGGGTGTTGTCCTTGGTGTTGGTACGCTTGCCTGCCGGGTCAACCAGCACAGAGGCGCGCAACTTGTTGTCCGGGTGGTTGTAGGCTTGGCGCACGCCTTGGTTGACCGCATCTTCGAGCGTACCGGTAAAGCCTTCCCAGCGCACATCCATGCCGATCTTCAGGAATACCGAGACGATGCCCGTATCCTGGCAGATGGGGCGATGGCCCTCGGCACACATGCGCGAATTGACAAGAATCTGTGCCATCGCATCGCGTGCGGCAGGGTTCTGCTCCATCTCGTAGGCGCGGGTCATGCCCTGGATGAAATCCTTGGGGTGGTAGTAGCTGATGTACTGGAGTGCGGCGGCAACGCTTTCGATCAGGTCAGCCTGGCGGATGGTACTCATGATGCTCCTCTCTGGATGGTCTTGTTGGGGCGGTGATATGCGGTGTGGACCGGATGGGCAGGGCCTAGTGCTCGCCCTCCCTGCCAATCTGCAAGGTGCTGGTCATGATCTTGTCGGTGTAGGCCATGATCAGGGCAGAGACGACAAAGGTCAGATGGATGGCGATCTGCAGTGCAGCGCTGTGTTCCAGCTTGGTCAGCTCGAAGCTTTCGGCGGCCTGATTGATCTTGGTGCCCACATCGATGAAGACCCGCAGCAGATGGATCGACGAAATGCCGATCAGCGCCGTGGCGAGCTTGACCTTGAGCACGCCCGAATTGATGTGCGAGAGCCATTCCGGCTGATCCGGGTGTTCATCCAGATCCAGGCGGGAGACGAAGGTCTGGTACCCGCCGATGATGATCATGATCAGCAGGTTGGCCACCATCACCACGTCGATCAGCCCGAGGATGATGAGCATGATGTCGACTTCGCGCAGCACGGTGACGCTGGCAACCAGATGATAGAGTTCCTGCAGGAACTTGAAGACGTACACCCCCTGGGCCACGACCAGCCCCAGGTAAAGGGGGGCTTGCAGCCAGCGGCTATTGAACAGGAAGATTTCCAGATAATGGTCGAGGGGGCGTTTCAGCATGAAGACTCCGGGGGTTGGCAAGTTCTATTTTGTTGTTGATCTATATACAACGACAGCCAGTATAGCAGCGTCAAAATCCTGTATTGCGACGGTTACAATAGCCCCACTCGTTTCAGGATATCCCCCTTTATGCTGCTTGACCCAAACTACCTGCGTGATCGTATCCGTACCGTACCCGATTGGCCCCAGCCCGGCGTCCAGTTCCGTGACATCACCCCGCTCCTGCAAGAGCCCGAGAGCCTGCGCGTGCTGGTCCAGCACTTTGTGCTGCGCTACATGCACAGCAACATTGATGTGGTGGCAGGCATTGATGCCCGTGGCTTCATCATCGGCGCCATCCTGGCCTACGAGCTGAATGTGGGCTTTGTGCCGATCCGCAAGAAGGGCAAGCTGCCCTACACCACGATTGAGGAAGAGTACGAGCTGGAATACGGCAGCGCCACAGTGGAAATGCATGCCGATGCCTGCAAGGCAGGCGACCGCGTAGTGCTCATCGACGACCTGATCGCTACCGGCGGCACCATGATGGCGGGCAAGAAGCTGCTCGAACGCCTGGGCGCCACTGTGGTGGAAGGTGCGGCGATTGTTGATCTGCCTGAACTGGGCGGCTCCAAGCTGATCCGTGAAAGCGGACTGCCTCTCTTCACCCTGGTGGATTTCTCCGGCCACTGAGTTCTGGACACTGAGCGTGTGAGCGCAAAGGATGCATGCAAACGCCATTCGGAGTAATCTGAATGGCGTTTTTTGCACCCATCCTCGTCATGAGATCCGCTACCCATCCTACTGCCCAGCGCACCCAGGCTTTGCTGTGCGATGCTGGCATCGATACCCGGGTCGTTGAATTCGACCAGCCCACCCGTACCTGTGCCGAAGCCGCTGAGGCGATCGGCTGCTCCGTGGCCGAGATCGCCAAATCCATTGTCTTTCGCGGCAAGCAGTCCGGGCAGGCGGTGGTGGTCATTGCCAGCGGGGATAACCGCGTCTGCGAAAAAAAGGTCAGCGCCCTGGTCGGTGAGCCGCTGGGGCGCGCCAATGCGGATTTTGTGCGCGAGGCCACCGGCTACGCGATTGGCGGGGTGGCCCCGCTTGGGCATACCCAGCCTGCACGGCTGCTGATGGATGCCGACCTGCAGCGCTTTTCCACAGTTTGGGCGGCAGCAGGCACACCGCACTCGGTCTTTGCCCTGACGCCCGAACAGCTTGCCCGGCTCACTGGCGTGCCCTGGTCGGATGTTCGCCTGGACTGAAATGATCGGCGGCAGTGGTGTTTTAGGTGGGTGGCCCGGATACTTGGGCTTCACTCTTCATCCTGCCTTTTCCAGCCATGAATGCGGTATTTCTCGATTTTTCCCGTACTTGGTTTGATGCTTTGAGCCCTTTTATGTTCAGCCTGCTCGTCACGCTGCTGATCTGGGCGGTGGTTTTTGGCATCCTCGGCGTGTTCTTTGCATTGTTGGTCATGTGGCAGATTCATCGCCGTCGCCTCTTGCGCCGGGAGCATCGCTTCTGGAATATGGCGGCGAAGCTCTTCTACCCCATTGTTTTCGGGATTTGTCTGCTGACAGGGCTGATGGCAGGCGGCCTGTACGGCGCCCAGCGTCAGGTTCATGAGGCCCTGACGACCCAGTTGCAACCCGCATTGGCCGCCCGCATGCCCGCATTGCGTGTGGCCCTGGCCGAGCGCCTGGGGCCGATGAGCCAGCAGGGCATGGTGACTGCCCACGATCTGGTACAGCCCCTGGTACAGGGGCTTCTGGTCGAGCCGAAATCAAATGGCATGTTTGAGCGGTTCAAGGCCAAGGTGGTCAATCGTCTGGTGCTCAAGGCGGGGGCCGTGGCGCTGAACTATTCCGTCCACAAAGCGCTGGAAGCGTTTCCAGATATTATCGTCCCCAGCAAAACGGACGAATTGACTGCGTTTTCGGTCGAAGGGCTCAAACATGTCTTGATTGGCAGCGGGCAAAAGCTGGATTTCTCGCCGCTGGATCAAACGGTGCCGGAGATTTTCGGCAACGCCCTGCGCAAGCAGATTGATGCGCAATTCTCCGGTTTCTACTTCGGCCTGGGTTTGCAGATGCTGCTGATACTGGGCCTGATTGCGCTGGAGATGCTATTCTATTTCCGCTACCACTTACCGCGTAAGCGCAGGCTGCAAGCAGCGGCGGATTCATGATATTTGCGTAAAGGATGCTGCGATGGCAGAAGTGACCGGGATTGACCATATCTACATCGCCGTATCCGACATGGCGCGTGCCGAGGCGTTTTATGACATCGTATTGGAGCGTCTGCTCGGGTTTCGCAAGAACCGTTTCACCCTGGTGGGTGACGCGCATGTGCAGTATTACAACCGCTATTTCGGTTATGTGCTGCGCCCGGCCAAGCGGCTTCACCCGCATGACTCCTACGCCCCCGGCCTGCATCACTTCTGTTTGCGCGTGGATAGCGTGGATGAGGTTATCGAACTTGCCCAAGCCCTGCGCACGGCGGGCATTGATGCCACCGAAGCGCGTCTGTACCCCGAATATGCTCCCGATTATTGGGCGACCTTCTTTACCGACCCGGATGGCATCCGCCTGGAAGTGACCAACTATCGCCTGGAGCGCCGTGAGCGCCACGACCATTGGGATGCCTGAGTCGCACGTGTCGTCCAAATTGGCCTAAAGGCTCTATACTGCGGTTTTACCACGAGTTTGAGGTGACGCCATGAAAAATGCCATGATCCTGATACCCCTACTGGCAGGGCTGACTTCCGCTTTGCCAGCCGCTGCATTTGAATTGCATAGTGCGGATATCCATGCCAATGCCAAGCTGGATGAAAAGCAGGTCTTCAAAGGTTTTGGTTGCGAGGGCGGGAACGTGTCGCCCCAACTTTCATGGAGTAATGCACCCAACGGCACCAAGAGTTTTGCCCTGATGGTGTATGACCCCGATGCCCCAACCGGTAGCGGCTGGTGGCACTGGGTCGTGTGGAACATCCCTGCCACGGCTACGGCCTTGCCTACCGGCGCAGGCACAGCGGATGGCGCACAACTGCCCGCAGGCTCGGTACAGGGGCGTACCGATTTTGGCAGTACCGGTTATGGTGGCGCCTGCCCACCGAAAGGGGACAAGCCCCACCGCTATATCTTCACCTTGTATGCCCTGAAGGTAGATCGGCTCGATGTGCCCGAGAACGCCACTTCCGCATTGGTGGGCTTCAATGTGCGGGCCAATAGCCTGGGTGCTACAAGCATCACGGCGAAATACTCCAGATAGATATAGTCAGGGGGGCTTGCGCCCCCTTTTTATGCTTACCGCAAGCAGGCAATCTTGACGCACTCAGGGTCGATGACCTTGCTTTGTGCATCGACCAGCCCAAAATCCATCTGCTTGTAAGTCCACAGTGCGCGGCCAATCTTGTGGGCATTGAGAAAACCGACAAAATCCCGCAGCCAGTTCTGGCGGCTCTTCGCCGGGGCAATGTCGATTACGCCGAATTCCCCGCAATAGACCGGGCGTTGGCAACGCTGCTGGAATTCCAGGGCTTCCCGGATATAGCCGAGCAGGAAATCGGCATTGAGTGTTTTGCCGACCAGGGGGCCGCAGGCCCATTCGAACTCAGGGTGGGCGGCCACATAGTCGGCGAGCCCGGCAATCTCACCCGGATAATCCAGCACCGCGTTGTGTAGGCGTGTGGCAGGCACCCAGGGGGCGCGCTGGTGAGTGAACATCAGTGGTTCATACGAGTGGAAGGTGTAGACGATGTTCGGGTCGTCGAGCAGCTCCAATTCCTTGAGGGTATAGACTGCTGAATAGAAATTGCTGCCGATGATGAGGGTGCGTGTGGGGTCAGTCTGGCGCAGACGGGCCACGGCCCGCTTGGCCAAACGGTTCCATGGTGCGCTGTCAGGCAGCACGACCTCGTTGAGCAACTCAAACGCGAGCGCAGGGAAACGCCCTTTGAAACGATGGGCAATCGCTCCCCACAGCGCAAAAAAGCGCTCCTGGGCGGCTTCATGGCTGAACAGCAGATTGCCATTTTCGCCTTCCAGCGTCTGCGTGAAGCTGTAACCGGGCGCGTGGTGCATGTCCAGAGCGACACTGAGTTTGTTCTCGGCACACCATTCCAGGCAGGCTTCCAGATATTCGAATCCGCTTTCGATATACACACCGGGACGCGCGTCGTCTTCCAGTATCTGGTAATCAAAAGGCAGGCGGATATGATCCATCCCCCAATCAGCAATCTGGCGGATGTCCGGGGCACGGATGAAGGACTGGAAATGCTGATGGTCATATGCCCTGTACTGCGATAGCCAGCCGCCCAGATTGACCCCTACAGGTGCATTTTCGTAAATGCTGAGTGCGCTCATGATGCGAGGTACGGAAAAGTTGTTGTACCCCGATTCTGGCGTGGCATACCCGGTGGAGCCATACCCTGACCCCATCACGATTTGCCCAGAGACGCGACCGTGGGGGACTTGCAGCCCCCACGGGGTGGATCTTACCGGGCCGGGGTAGTTCGGCCGTAGCTGTCGTGAAAACGGACGATGTCATCTTCGCCCAGGTATTCGCCATGCTGGACTTCGATCATGACCAACTCCAGCAGGCCGGGATTTTCAAGTCGATGCTTGTAACCCGCCGGGATAAAGGTCGATTCGTTGGGATTGACGAAGAACTCCTCCTCCCCACACACGACTCTGGCAATCCCAGTGACGACGACCCAGTGTTCGCTGCGATGATGGTGCATCTGCAAGCTCAGGCTGGCGCCGGGTTTGACGACGATGCGCTTGATCTTGAAACTGGGTCTTTCCTCCAGCACCGTATAGTTGCCCCACGGACGGCGCACGGTGACATGGGTCTTGTGGGCTTCATGGCCCCGGCTCTTGAGCGTTGCATAGATGTGCTTGACGTCCTGCACGTTGTCGCGGTGGGCCACCAGCAGTGCGTCCGGCGTATCGACGACAATCAGGTTATCAACGCCGAC
>NZ_KB892835.1 GCF_000373965.1 Uliginosibacterium gangwonense DSM 18521
ACCCCCCCATTCATACATACAAAGCCCGAGCGCTTTGCATTCATCTGTCTTCCAAGCCAGTCCTGGTGGCGCACCCATATCCGCCCCACCAGGCAGACCAGTTAAAGTCTGACGACCATAGCGTTTCGGAACCACCCCTTCCCATCCCGAACAGGACCGTGAAACGAAACCGCGCCGATGATATTGCGGTTCTTCCGTGAGAAAGTAGGTCATCGTCAGACTCCCCACACCCAAAAACCCCTCCAGGAACACCGCCTGTGAGGGGTTTTTGCTTTATAGCTACGATGCACAGCATCGCACGCTCACACGATTCCTCGCTTGCAGAATCACGCAGTGACGCGTTCGCCTGCTACGCAGGAAAAACCTATAACCCTCTCCCTACATAGTTCCAGCCCGCAGGTTTACGAATGTCCTGCCCTGCATTCGTGGCGCAAGGATTTGGCTACAAAATCGTCAGCTTCCTCTTTGTAGGTCTCACCTCTGCCCGTTTTGATCTTGCGCATACGCCAACGTTCAAGGACCTCGCGTTGATGACGTTATTCTATGTATGCCGTTTGGCGTAACTCATGAATCGATCACAAGGGGGCGAAGATGCGACCAAATGGAATAGCGGCAGGGATTGCGGCTGTGTGTGTGCTGTGGCTGGTGGTGTCGATTGTTCAGGCCGCCAGCGCTTCAAGCGCATGGGCTTGGGCAGGGGTGGGATTGGTGTTGTTAACAGGCGCTTTTGTTGTTTGGGGAGCGTTTCGACTGGTGCGGTCATCCAGTGTATTCGCAGGGTCCGCATTACAGGCGCTACTTACAGAGCTGGATTCTCGGCCTGAGGCGGCCTTGAGCCGCGTGGGCGAACAGGGTGGGGCAACGCTTGAGGCACGTCTGGCCCGATGTGCATTGGATTGGTCTGCCGAGATGGCGTCCCTGCGCCAGCAACTTGCACGCATGGAGGCAAGTGTCGCATCAGAGCGTGCGCAGCATGCTGCGGTGCAGTCCGAGGTCGGTCAGCAATCCCAGTCGCTCGCTGGGGCAGTGGAGCATGTGTCAATGCTGGAAGCATCGTTGCACGAAATCATTTCTTTCACAGATCACGCGGCACTCTTGGCGCGTGAGGCCGCCCAGAACGTGGCGATTACTGACGGCGCCGTGGGCAGTGCTACCAGTTCTATGAGCCAACTGGTGTCTTACACCGAGCAAATGACAAAGGTATTTGAGGATCTGCGCAGCCAGTCGGAGCGGATCAGCCATATTGTGATCAGCATTCAGGAAATTGCCAAACAGACCAACCTCCTAGCCTTGAATGCGGCGATTGAGGCTGCACGTGCCGGGGAGTTGGGGCGCGGGTTTGCGGTGGTGGCCGATGAGGTGCGCAAGTTGGCGGAACGATCTGCTGTTTCGAGCAATGAAATCGGGCAAATCGCCGCACGCTTGCAGACTACGGCAGACGAGGCCTTTGTGAATGTGCAGGACGCCAGCCAAAGCGCGGAAGAAGGCGCCCAACTGATTTCTACCGCACATACGGCCATGGCTTCAATCAAGGCCAGCCAGCCGATACGTGCCGAGGTGGTTCGCAAGGCGCATGAACAGATGGAGCGCCAGCTTGAAATCTGTGGGCAGGCAAAGGCTGTGCTGAGAGATTTTGTCTCCTGATCCCGTCACAGTTTGGGGATTGGAATCCGGCTGATCATCAATGAGCCAGAGAGCGCGTAGAGCAGGGCCAGGGGATGCAGAGCGTGGTTGGCGATATAGTATTTGCCGAACCACAGCTCGGATCCAGTCGCTCCCAAGGATGCCGCTAGGCACAAAAGCAGGACAAGGAGAATTGACGTTGGAATAGGGGTGCCTTCGAAATGGCTCACCTTTCCACTGGCATCTGAAAGTTGCTCGGCGGTGACGTTATAACGTGCGAGGCGGGAGACCCCGCAGGCGACAAAGTAGCCGAGAATGACCCGATCCCATAAACCCGTCATTCCCATTGCATAGCCGTAGATCGCCGGGGTGACGCCGAAGGAGATCACGTCGGCCAGTGAATCCAGTTCCCGCCCGAGTGCAGAGGATTTTTGCCGCCAGCGCGCGATACGCCCATCGAGGATGTCAAAAACCAGGGCAATCAGCACAAGCGCGCAGGCAAAGTAGGCGTGAAGCGGATCTTTGGTCTGGATATAGGTGATCAGTGAAAACATGGCTGAGGTGCCGCTGATTGCGTTGCCCAGCGTGAACCAGTCTGCCAGATGGAATTCTCTAATCATCGAAAATGGTTTTGCCATATTTATGCTCCAATGCAAGGCGTGTGTTTAGTCCGGTAGAGGCGCCAGTAATGCCTGAATGTCTTGTTCGTCGAATTTTGATGTTGAGGCGACACTTTCCCCAAGAATACCTGCGGCCAGATCGGCCTTGCGCTCTTGCAAGCCGAGAATCTTTTCTTCGATAGAGCCTGCCACCACCAGTTTGTAGACGAAGACATTCTTGGTTTGGCCGATGCGATGCGCCCGGTCGCTGGCCTGGGTTTCGGCGGCAGGGTTCCACCACGGGTCGTAATGGATCACGGTGTCTGCCTGGGTGAGATTGAGGCCAACGCCTCCGGCTTTCAGGCTGATAAGGAAGACGGGGACTTCGCCTTCCTGGAAGCGCAGGATTTGTGTTTCACGATCTTCTGTCTCTCCAGTGAGCATGGCGAAACCAATGTCTTTGTCCTGCAACTCTTCCTTGATCAAATCGAGCATGCCGGTAAATTGAGAGAAAACCAGGATACGTCGGCCTTCATCGATCAATTCAGGAAGCATATTCATAAGCAAGTCCAGTTTGGCGCGTTCCTTGACCTTGGCAGCAGTGTCGCTTTTGATCAGGCGTGGATCGCAGCAGACCTGTCGCAATTTGAGCAGGGCATCCAGAATCAGGATCTGGCTGCGGGCGAAACCACGATTGGCGATTTCGTCGCGCACACGTTTATCCATGCTGGCGCGCACGGTTTCGTAGAGGTCGCGTTGTCGCCCCTCAAGCGTGACGTTGCGAATGACAATGGTCTTGGGGGGTAACTCCTTGGCAACATCTTCCTTGCGCCGCCGCAGGATAAAGGGCGCCACGCGCCGCGCCAAAACTTCTTGCCGCAACAGATTGCCTTGTTTTTCAATCGGGTTGCGCCAGCGGGCATTGAAATCTTTGCCGTCGCCCAGGAAGCCCGGCAGAAGGAAGTCGAACTGTGCCCACAGCTCGCCTAGGTGGTTTTCCAGTGGTGTACCTGTTATGCATAAACGATGACGGGCATCCAGTGCACGTACCACCTTGGCGGCTTGGCTCGCCGCATTTTTGACAGTCTGGGCTTCATCCAGGATGACATAATGATAGGCGTGGGCTGCCAGTTGCTCGCGGTCGCGCCACAGCAGTGGATAGGTCGTCAGGCACAAGTCATGTGCGGGGATTTGCGCGAAGGCTTCGCCGCGAGCCTTGCCTTGCAGTTTGAGTACGCTCAGTTGTGGGGCGAAGCGGGCGACTTCGTTGGCCCAGTTGAAAATCAGCGAGGTGGGAAGCACGATCAATACTGGGCGATCCAGGCGCCCGGATTGCTTTTCTACCAGCAAGTGGGCAAGCGTCTGGGCGGTCTTCCCCAAGCCCATGTCATCGGCCAGAATGCCACCCAATTCGTGTTTGCGCAGATGCTGTAACCACGACAGGCCTTCATGCTGATAGGGGCGAAGGGTGAGCCCCAGCCCTTCCGGTATGGGCACTGCCTCTACGGTTTGGGCACTACGGATGCGATCCAGCCATGCCTGCAACAATTCTTCGCCACGCTGCTCCCATTCGCCTTGCTCCAGTGCGTCGTGCAGGCGAGGGGCATCTTGGCGAGACAGGTGCAGAGGGCCGCCCGCCGGAGAATCGAATAGATCAACCAGCGTAGTGGCCAGGGGTTTGATCCGTTCGGCATAGACGCGGATGCGCTCGCCTGCTTCGCTGAAAAGATCAATCGCCTCGCTGTCGGCAATGGCCTGGAGCTGTTCGCGATCCAGCCAGCGCGCATCGCGGCGGAATAGGGCATATAACAGGGGCGCCAGATCAATGCGCTGCCCTTCCACCTCGATTCCCAGGCTCAATTCAAACCAGCCGTTCTGGTTTTCTTCCAGATTGGCATACCAGAGGTCTGGTTGAAGCGCGAAGTGGCGGAATTCTGCACTGGGTTCGATGCGCCAACCCTCTTCCCGCAGCTTTGGCACAGCTTCGCTGCAGAACGCTTGCCAGGCGGCCTGGCTGGCAAGCCCCAGCATGTTTTCCGGCAGACGGTTCCAACTGAAGACATGACGTGAGAGTATCGGCTGAAAACCCAGACTGCGTAGCGTTTTCAGTGCCTTGGCTTCGGCTTCGGTCTGTCGACGAAGGCGGACGGTACGGCCATCTGCTAGCGTGACGATGCTTGCATCATCTGCGGTGAAAAACTCCGCTGGACCGTATTTGAAGACGGGAATGGCGTAGTCATATGTAGCATGCGCGCTGGCGACATAATCTCGGTGCTCGCGCAGATTCACATTGCTGAGCGTGTCGAGCTTGAGTACCGGCTGGAATGACGCTTCCAGCCATTCGAGTTCATCTACGCCTGCTGCATTGGGAGGCGGGAGTTGCGGTACGGTTTCTGCTAGGGCCGCTGCCACCAGGGGGATTTCCTTGGGGGTGAGTGCGGGGAGTTCCAGTACGGCACGGCAGGCGGCAGGCGCGGCAATGTCAACCGGGCCGATTTCGCCACGCGTGGCATCAATGTAACAGAAGGGTTCGGTGCTGAGCAGATGGGTGGTTTCCGGCTCGGTCCGCAGGCGGGCGCGCAGGCCGTCGTGCTCGGTTTCCCACTGCATTTTACCTTTGCGGCTGGCTGCTGCATGCAGAGGATGCAGGTTGGCGTTGTCCGTATCATCCAGTTGCAGCATGGCCCGGCCGGTCGCCAGAACGGTCTGGACAATGGCATATCCGGGCTCGCCAAGCAAGGGAGTACCCCCCCAGTAACCGCCTTCCTTGCGTGTTTCGGTGCGGATAGCGCGCAAGAGGGGGAGATCGTCTTCGGTGACAAAAGACGGCGGCTTCATCAAAGCCTGATCGATGTTGTACCAGCGCTCAACATCCGTGGTCGGCTGGCCTTCCCGATCCAGCCGGACTTTGTAAAGATGCAGCCGGGAGCGGGCCAGCCAGCTTTGTGGCTCAAAGGCGTAGTAGAGGGCATGGCTCTGGCGGGGCTGAGTTTTGCGTCGGGTGGGGGGGGCAGGTTCCAGGCGGGTTTTCAGGTTCCGCGCCCAGTTCAGCACGGCTTCACGCGGTCTGTCGACCAGGGCGCCAGGGCGCTTTGCAGCCAGCAGCAGGGCGACGACATGTTTACAGCGGCTGCCGACCGGGCAGCTACAGTGACTGCTGATGTCTAGCTGCCGCTCGCCGTCATAATCACGCAGCACCAGCTTGGCACGGGTGCGGTAGGGTTCGGGGTCACTACCCTGAATCCAGGCTTCCAATTGTGGGCCCGCAACCTCTATGCGCTTGACCCGCCCAACATAGCTTTGCCCCTTCTTGAGGGTGGCGTTGGAGAATAGCTGCGACAGCGCAGTATCGTCGAGAAACTCAAGAAGACGGGAGATCTGCATAGGGTGCGATCAGTACCAAGCGTGGAAATGATGCACCGGCCCATGCCCTTTGCCAACTGCCAAGCGGCCAGATTCTTCGATAGCCCGGCGCAGATAGCTGCGTGCCTGGCGCACGGCGGCTTCCACCGGATGCAACTGATCGGCACAGCGGGGCAGCAGTGCGGCAATGGCAGACGATAGTGTGCAGCCTGTGCCATGGGTGTTCTTGGTCTGGATGCGCGCGTCGCGCATCTCAATCATGCGGTCGCCATCGAAGAGCAGGTCGACCAGTTCATCGCCGGGCAGATGTCCGCCTTTGAGCAGCACCCAGCGGGGGCTGTGGGTGGGCAGCATGTCGCGCAGGCGTTCGATGCAGCGATACATTTCGCGCACGGTTTCAGGCGTGCGTGATTCGGTGATGACGCCCGCTTCCGGCAGGTTCGGGGTCAGGATGAAGCACCGGGGCAGCAGTGCTTCACGCAGCATGGCCACTGCATTCTTGGCGAGCAGATGGTCCCCGCTCTTGGCGACCATGACGGGGTCAAGCACCACATTTTCTGCTGCAAAATGATTCAGCCGATCTGCTACGGTGGCGACGATCTCAGCCGTGCCCAGCATGCCGAGCTTGACTGCATCGATGCGCACATCGGCAAATAGGGTATCGATCTGCAGGCGCAGGAAATCCGTGGGGGGCGTATGCAACCCGGTGACGGCCTGGGTGTTTTGCGCAGTCAGCGCCGCAACCACACCGCAGCCGTATGCGCCGAGTGCCGAGAAAGCCTTCAGGTCGGCATAAATGCCCGCGCCGCCTGATGGGTCGATACCGGCAATCGAGACGACATTCGGAATGCTTGCTGTGCCCATATTGGAAATCCAAAACGCAAAGGTTTTTATTTTCCCACAACCGCAGGCAGGCAAGGCATTCTGTGTGGAGTACGCAGCATGCCTTGCCCGAATTCAGACGGGGCGTTTGGGGTGGAACACCACGGGCGCACTCCCCGGTGGCGGGCTTTGCAGGATGTGCTTCTTGATCTTGCCGATCACGTGCATCTCACAGGGTTTGCAATCGAAACGCAGGGTCAGGCGCTCGTTGCCATTGACCAGTACCATCGGCTCTGCGCGAACCTGCCCCTGCACGCCCTGAACGCCTTTGGCCTGCTTGGGGCAGAGATTGAAGGCAAAGCGCAGGCAATGCTTGGTGATCATCAGGCTGGCTTCGCCCGGCTCCTCATGCGCCTCGTAGGCGGCTTCGATGATCTTGATGCCGTGGCGGGCGTAGAAAGCCCGTGCTTGCGCGTTATACACATTGGCCAAGTAATCCAGGGTTTCCGTCGGGTAAGGCGTGGGGGGCTGGGTTTCGGCGCGGCGCTGTGGACGGGCAAATGCGGCACGGCGGGTGGCGAGCAGGTGTTCAATGGCATCCCGACGCAGGGCGTTGAGGGCAGAGGCGGGGATGAACCAGGGCTGACTCCATTCGATGTCCATCTGGCGCAATGTGAAAATGGTGTTGCCGAGCTTGGCGAGGTTGTCCCGCACGCCACTGGTTGCACGCTCGGGGTTTTGCGCGGCCTCATGCGCTGCAGCCATCTGGGCTGTAGCCGTGTTGCCATCCGCATCCTGCACGCTGAGGCTGAAACCATTCGGCACTTCCGCGAGACGCAGATCCAGGGCGATCTTGCGCTCGGCTGATTTATGCGTAAGGGCTTGCTCCCAGGCATGGTCGCGGTTGCGGTGGATCAGGCTGCCTGCAACGAGCCCGGTGAGTTCGGCCATGCGCTGGTTGGGATACACCCGCCATACGGGGCCTGCTGCGCGCACTGTGTTGGCCTGCATGCCGCGCAGCTCGCGCTTGTGCATGTAGGTGAGGCCATCACCATTGGCGAGTGTTTCCGAGGATTCCAGTTCGAACCAGTCCGGCCCGATGCGGGTCACCTGCCCCAAGGCTTGGCCGACATGGGTGGGGGCATCGAAGGCGCCGATATCGGCCTGACGGCCATTCACAAAGTAATCGGTGGCACTGCGGTTGAAGGTCTTGTCCGGGGCGGGGCGGAAACCGAAATGGCAAGTGCCGCTGGAAGCGCAGGCCAGTTCCGGGCGCTGTTCGAGCAGATCATCAAGCAGTTGGCGATAGTGGGCGGTGATGTTCTTCACATAGCCCATATCCTTGTAGCGGCCTTCGATCTTGAAGGAGCGGATGCCTGCCTCAACCAGTGCGGCCAGATTGGCGCTCTGGTTGTTGTCTTTCATCGACAGCAGGTGTTTTTCAAACGCCACCACGCGCCCTTCCTTGTCTTGCAGGGTATAGGGCAGGCGGCAGGCTTGTGAGCAGTCTCCCCGGTTGGCGCTACGCCCGGTCTGCGCGTGGCTGATGTTGCACTGGCCGGAGAAAGCCACGCACAGCGCACCGTGGATGAAGAATTCCAGCGCCACCTCGGGATTCACGGCGGCGCGCACGTCGGTAATCTCTTGCAGCGTCAGTTCCCGGGCCAGCACGAGTTGAGAGAAACCCGCTTCAGCCAGGAAGTGAGCTTTGTCCGCCGTGCGGATGTCGCATTGGGTGGAGGCGTGCAGCGCAATCGGGGGCAGATCAAGTTCCAGCAGGCCCATGTCCTGCACGATCAGCGCGTCCACGCCGGCGTCGTAATACTCGTAGATCAGTTTGCGCGCGGCTTCCAGCTCACTATCGTGGAGGATGGTGTTGAGCGTGGCAAAAATCCGGGTGCCGTATGGATGGGCAAACTCCACCAGCCGGGCGATGTCGGCCACGCTGTTGTCGGCATTGAGCCGGGCGCCAAAAGACGGGCCACCGATATAGACGGCGTCTGCCCCGTGGAGGACAGCCTCGATGCCGATTTCGGCAGTCTTGGCGGGGGCGAGTAGTTCAAGGTGGTGGGCAGGCAGGCTCATTCAGATGCAGGAGTAAAACGCTAAACGATTGAGTGTACAGCGAATGAGGCATGATTTCGCATGCTTGTGATGAGTGTTTTTGCAGATTCAGTCCATGCTTTTTTGTAAAACACTGTTTCGCTGTTTTTATGGCGAATAGGCCAGAGCGCCATGACTGGTGTGGGTTATGCATTTTCCTGATGTCAGGCTGGCAGTGCAGGGCGACCCCAGGCGGCCAGCGGCACTGTGCGGATCTGTTTGAGCATCGTACAATCGGACACTTCTGGAAACTCCGCGAGTACCTTGCTCATGAATCTACCGCGACGGCTGTTATGTGGGCTTGGTGGCATCGTCCTGACCCTGGCCTCTTCCCTTTGTCTGGCACAAGCGACGGGTGCCTCCGCCAAAATCCAAGGTTTGTCGGGCTATTCCTCCGGCTCCATCAATCTGGCGATGGTCGACAGCCAACGCCTCACCCTCCCGGCGGGCGATTCGCTTACCCTGACGACCGAAATGGCGCCGGTATCTGTAGGCTCCAATCCCTCTGCGGGAGAGGGGGCCAGCGACATTTCTGCGGTAGATCTGACCAACAGCTCCGGCGATATCTGGGGTCGGATTCGTAAGGGCTTTGGCATGCCTGATCTGGCCAGCCCGGTGGTGGATGACCGTATCGCCTACTACACCGCCCGCCCCCAGGCCTTGCGCACCATGCTTGAACGTGGCCGCAAATACATGTACCACATTGTGGGGGAGCTGGAAAAACGCGGTATGCCGACCGAACTGGCCCTGCTGCCGTTGGTGGAGAGCGCCTATAACCCGCAAGCTATGTCCTCGGCCAAGGCTGCAGGGCTGTGGCAGTTCATCCCCTCGACCGGCAAGGATTTCAAGCTCACGCAAAACTGGTGGGTGGATCAGCGCCGCGATGTGATCGCTTCAACCGATGCGGCCCTGCAATACCTGCAAGCCATCTACGAGATGCATGGTGACTGGCAACTCGCGCTGGCCTCCTACAACTGGGGTGAGGGGGCCGTGGCACGCGCCATTGCCAACAACCGCAATGCAGGCAGGCCAACCGACTTCAACAGCCTGAATATGCCGGCGGAAACCCGCCAGTACGTGCCCAAGCTCCAGGCGCTCAAGCAGATCATCGCCCACCCAGAACTCTACGCGGTGCAGTTGCCCAATATCCCGAACAGGCCCTACTTCACCTCGGTGCCACGCCGTAATGGCATGGACGTGGCCGTGGCCGCCAAGCTTGCCGAGATGTCGCAAGCAGATTTCTTGGCGCTCAACCCGGCGTATAACCGTCCGGTGATCCCTGGCAACCATGAAGCCAATCTGGTGCTGCCGGTGGAGAATGCCGTCAAGTTCGAGCAGAACCTTGCCCAATACAAGGAACCCCTGCTGAACTGGAAGACCTATTCCTTGCCACGTATCGAGCGCATTGACCAACTTGCCCAACGCCTGCATCTGGATGTCGACGCCCTGCGTTCGGCCAATGGTCTGGCCCCGCGTGCACGTCTGGCAGCAGGCTACACGCTGTTGATACCGCAAGATGCGGATACCAATCTGGATGCGGTGGAAATTGCCGAGCAATCAACTCCCCGCCATTCCCGTAAAGCCAGAGGGCGTAGTGAGCGGGTGGCCTCCCGCCATGTGGATACCCGGAGCAAGCGCACGGCCAGTGCCAAGCCACGGGCAAAGGTGGCAGCAGGGCACTCGTCGAGTCGTCGCAAAGGTTAAGAATCTGTACGTCAAAAAGCAGGTTCCAGCCCGCTGGAGCCTGCTTTTTCTATTTGAATAGGGATGTTTCTGTTGGCCCCCTTGCTGTACGACCTGCCGTATTTCGCGCTTTTTGAAGACAGCTTGTCCGAAGCCCCCAGCCTGTGTCTGCTCCACGGGTTGCAGGCGCAGATCTGCGTGTGCCACCCCGATGAACTGGCCCCGGCCCTGAGGCAGATTGAAGAGGCTCAGGCGCAAGGGCACTGGGTGGCCTGGGCGGCAGAATATGAATTGGGCTTGGCGCTGGAGCCACGCTTGCAAGCCCTGCTGCCTGCGGATACCCGATTGCTGCGCGCATGGATTTTCCGCGAGAAGACCACGCTCGGTGCAGAAGCCGTGGCAGGGTTCTGGCAACAGCAACTTGCTGGGCTGAGTCCGCAAGCGTGCGAGGCTGGGCTGCTGCGCCTGGAGCCTGAGTGGGTTGAGGCCGAGCACGCCCAGGCCACGCGCAACATTCTTGAGCTGATTGCGGCGGGGGATTGCTATCAGGTCAACCTCACCATGCCATTCACCGGGGTTGTCTATGGGCATCCCCTGGCGCTGTACGCACGGTTGCGGGAGCGCCAGCCGGTACGCTATTCCACGCTGATCCGGGCGGGGGATGAGTGGGTGCTGTCCCTGTCGCCAGAACTCTTTGTGGAGCGCCAGGGCGATACGCTGAGTTGCCGCCCCATGAAAGGAACCGCGCCACGGCATCTTGACCCCGTGCGTGACAAAGCCGAGGGCGCAGCGCTACTGGCCTCGGAGAAGAACCGCGCAGAAAACCTTATGATTGTTGACCTGATCCGTAACGATCTGGGGCGCCTGGTAGCGGCGGGCGGGGTGCGCACTACCGCGCTCTTTACGCTTGAAGCCTATGCCACGGTGTACCAACTGACTTCCACTGTGCAGGCATCTCCAGTGCGGGCTTCATTGGAGACAATCCTGCGGGCGATCTTTCCCTGTGGATCGATTACGGGGGCGCCCAAGATCCGGGCCATGGAGATCATCCATCAACTCGAAACCACGCCACGCGGCGTGTACTGTGGGGCGCTAGGGTGGGTGGCGCCCGATGGGGATTTCCGCTTCAGTGTGCCGATCCGTACCTTGTTGGTCGCCCACGATGGTGCATGTCGGCTCAACGCAGGCGGCGGCATCGTGGCCGATTCCCGCCCTGCCGAGGAATACCAGGAATGTCTGATCAAGGCGCGTTTTGCCCGCAGTCTGGCAGAAGAGTACCAACTGATTGAAACCCTGCGCTGGTCGGCAGAAGAAGGTTTTCCCCTGCTGGCGGAGCACAAGGCAAGGCTGGTGCGTTCGGCACATGAGCTGGGCTTTGTTTGTGACGAAGGCGCTATCGAATCCGCCTTGCACCTGCATGTGGCCGGGCAGGCCGAGCGGGCGTTGAGGGTCCGCCTCCTGCTATGGCGGGATGGCAGCCATCAGATCCAGGGCTTTCCGCTTGAAGCCTTGCAGGGCGAACAAAGCGTCTGTATCTCTGCTGTGCGCCTTGATCCTGCGGATAGACGCCTGCGCTACAAGACTACGGCCCGCAAGTTCTACGATGCCGCGTTACAGCAGGCGACTGCTGCGAGCCACTTCGATGTGATCTTCTTCAATACACGGGGCGAGCTGTGTGAAGGAGCACGGAGCAACATCTTCATTGAACGCGATGGCGTGCTGCTCACCCCTGTTTTGTCCAGCGGCCTACTGCCCGGCGTGCTGCGTGCCCACTTGCTGGCAAGAGGGCAGGCGCGGGAGGCGGTCTTGCGGGAGCCGGATCTGCGCAACGCGGGCAGAGTCTGGCTGGGCAACGCATTGCGGGGGCTGGTGCCAGTCAGGCTCGCCTAGCCGGGCGGCGGGATAAAAGGCCGTTTACATTAAATTGCTTCCCTCCGTGTGCAGATTCGTGCACACTGTGCGCTCAGTGGCTGAATGTACCAGTCCCTTGCCGCTGCCTGTAGCGCGTCTGCTTTTTCCGCATCCGTCCTCTACAAAATCCAACGAACCTGCTTCGTCCTCCTCGACTGGAGCCGCTGGTGCCTTGTGCCCACGGCAGGTCGACGCAGCACTCCCTCTTTTTGGAGTGATATGTCATTTGCATCTCTCGGGCTCATCGAGCCCCTCGTCCGCGCCGTGACCGAGCGCGGTTATACCCAACCGACCCCAATTCAAGCCCAGGCCATCCCCGCCGTACTTGGCGGTGGCGATCTCATGGCTGGCGCGCAAACGGGTACTGGCAAAACAGCCGGTTTCACCCTGCCGATCCTGCAACGCCTGTCTGCCACGTCCGCACCCAAGAAAGGGGCGATCCGTGCGCTGATCCTCACCCCGACCCGCGAGCTGGCCGCCCAGGTGGAAGAAAGCGTGCGCCACTACGGCGCGCATCTCCCCCTCAAATCCATGATGATGTTCGGCGGGGTGAGCATCAACCCGCAGATCAAGGAACTGCGCAGTGGCGTCGACATCCTGGTTGCTACGCCAGGGCGTCTGCTCGACCACGTGCAGCAGAAGACCATCGATTTGTCCCACGTCGAAATCCTGGTGCTGGACGAAGCCGACCGCATGCTCGACATGGGCTTCATCCGTGACATCAAGAAGGTGCTCGCACTCCTGCCGCGCCAGCGCCAGAACCTGCTCTTCTCCGCCACGTTCTCCGATGAAATCAAGGCGTTGGCCGATGGCCTGCTCAACAAGCCCGCGATGATCGAAGTCGCCCCCCGCAACGCCACCACCGAGCAAGTGGTGCAACGCGCCATGCACGTCGACCAGAAGGTCAAGCGCCATCTGTTGGCGCACTTGATCCGCGAACATGCCTGGTTCCAGGTGCTGGTCTTCACCCGCACCAAACACGGCGCCAACCGCTTGGCCGAGCAACTCACCAAGGGTGGCATCAACTCCCTGGCCATCCACGGCAACAAGAGCCAGAACGCCCGTACCCGCGCCTTGGCCGAGTTCAAGAGCGGCGATCTGCAAGTGCTGGTCGCGACCGACATCGCCGCACGCGGCCTGGATATTGTCGATCTGCCCCACGTGGTGAACTTCGAGTTGCCCAACGTGCCGGAAGACTACGTACACCGCATCGGCCGTACCGGGCGGGCAGGCGCTACAGGCGAAGCCCTGTCGCTTGTTTCCTCGGACGAGATGAAATATCTGGCAGCAATTGAAAAGCTGACCCGCCGCAAGCTGGAACGTGTAGCGCTGCCCGTATTTGAAATCCCTGCCGGAGCCGCGACGGAGACGGAAGAACGTGCCCCGCGTCAGCCACACGGACAAGGACGAGGCCGCCAGCAAGCACAACGGCGTGAAGGCGGAGAAGCCCCGCGTGGCCGCTCCCCCCGCCCGCGCCAAGGTGGTCAGGGTGGCAACACCACAGGTGAGTCGCGCCGTCCCCAAGCCGCGAATGGCGCCGCTCAACAAGCTCGGGGTGAGGGCCGTGCAGAACGCCCAGCCGGGCAAGGTCGCCGCGCTCCCGCCACCGGGGCTGATCGTGCCCCCGGCGCGCGCAGCGAAGCCAATGCCCGCCCGCAGCGCCCCGCCCGCAGTGGCGCAGAAGGCAACCGCCCGGCACGCCAGCAGACTCCCCGTAATGGGCAGGAAGCGCGACGCGAAGGCAGCCCACGCCCTGAGGCCACAGGTGACAAGCCCAGCGGGCTGCGTGGCGTATTCTCACGTGGCATCAGCGCCTTGCGTCGCCTAGGCGACAACTGATCAGGCACTGAACCAAGCAGAAGGGGCCGCAATATGCGGCCCCTTTTTTATGCGCCTTACTGGCTGAATTCGTAACCCCAAAGCGACGGACGGATTGCTGGAAAGCGGACACTCTTCTCGACGGAATTGTCAGGGCTTGGATGGGGCATTGTAGGGCGGATTCGGAGCGCAGCGACAATCCGCCATCATGCGTCAGACCAGTCGGTGCGAAGATGCGCCGGAGGAAATGGCGGATTGCTTCGAGAATCCGCCTTACGCGGTGAAATTACGTTCTAACGCAAAGCTTATCCAGTTCCGCATCCTCAAACATATTTGGTGAATGCAAGTAATTCACCATCAAAATCCGCGCATACTCGTAGGCAGCCTCCTCATTTGCAGTAAGGTGGTCGTCGCGTCCAGAGTGAACCAATTTTGAACGAATGCCGTACAGCGTTTTTGCCTGTTTAAAAGTGGCGGTAGCGTCACCGAACCTAAAGTGCTCTGCAAGTTTTGCAATGCGGAGCGCAAATCGAAATGTCAGTTCACTGCTTTGCGTGGGCAATAAGAGCATTTCAAGGAGCGTGGTGACTTCAACAAATCGGGTTTCAGGTCTTGGCGCGTCAGACATCGCATGCATCCATATGTCACGCATAAGATTCAACTTTGAATCGTTCGAATGCTGCTGAATGGCGCACAGGAGGCTCTTTAGCTCGGTCAAAGTTTCATTGTTGATCGACAGCCGCGTTCTTCCGTAATAGCAAGGAGGTAAATTGAATACTTGCCCCCCATCACTTCCGTATCCAATGTAGAGTGACGACCATGATCGAGCGACGAGCTTCAATGCGAAATTGAAGTCTCGCGCTTTATCGCTATTGTCGCAGGTAAGTAGGTAGTTGCTTGACAGTAAATAGGATTGTCTGCCGACGTCCGCCCCGTTCAAAAACATACCGCCGCGAGAGCTTTCCAGCCTCCCTTCCGAATTGAGGGTGACGTCGCGAATGCCAAGCAATCTACGGCGATCTTCGTCAGAAATCGCACGCAGATGGAAATCATCATTTACAGATATATCTTGCTGCTCGCAATCAAGCGCAAGTGGATACTCATAGAAGATAGTCGTCATGATGCGCGATATTGCGGCCTGACTTGTTAGTAAGTAGCCCAGATTAGCCCGGTAGTGTGCGCAACTTGTTGCGCACACTACCGACTATACGGAGACATTACATCAAACCACGGTTCAATAGTCCCTATGTCCTAGCTCTAGAGGTCAAAGTTTATCCGGAACCGACGCCATTGATGAAATTGACCAAGAACATTACGATGGCGATCACCAGCGCGGTAGGTTGGGTAAGCCGAAGGTGTCACCCAACGCTTTTATCACCGATCCGTCGAAAAAGAATTATAGATGTGATGATCATATTTTCGGACGGCATAAATAACGTGTTGTCACAAACTGTCCCGAAAAAATCGTTGGGCGGCGCCTTCGGCTTGCACCAACCTACAAAGGTAGCTTTGAAGCCTGAACGTCGAAGGTCGGCTCATGGCCGACTGTTGCTGATCACTGCGCCCCGCAATGAAACATCATAATAACGGCACCGAGATTATGTTGGCACATTGCGGGGACTAGGTTTTTCAGGGTCGTACGCTTGGCCTAGAGTTCAACCCCCATCACCAGGGCCATGCCTGCTTCCGAATTGGGCCGGTGCATGTTTTCCATCATCAAGCCTGAAGGCGGGATGCGTACTTCCTTGTTGAACCATTTGTCGTAGATTTCGCGGAATTCTTTCTGCATGAACAGTGTCTTCAGGCTGTCGTTGACGGCTGTCTTGAATCGGGCGTCGTTCTTGCGTAGCGGGAAGCCTATCGGCTCGACGGTCAAGGGCCATTGGGTCACGACAAACCGAGCGGGGGTTTTGCTCTTCAGGCGCACAAATTCCAGGATGATATCCATCTGTGATATTGCATGAGCCTTGCCTGATTCCAGCGCGGCAAGCGCTTCATCGTTGTTGCCAACCTGCAATACGGTTAGGCCTGTCATGCCCTGGGCCTTGAGTGCATTGACAATCTTTTCGCCTGCCGAGCCCTTGATGACGGCGACCGTTTTGCCTGCCAGATCATTTTGGCTGTTGATGCCGGATTTCGGGTCGGTCAGGAATCTCTGTGCGCCGAACAGCACGGAGTAGCTGAAGTCGACATCTTTTTGGCGTGCCTTGGTGTTGACGGTGGAGCCGCACTCGATGTCGATGGAGCCGTCCTTGATCTTGTCGAGGCGGTTCGATGCGGTGACCAGCACTTCCTGGGCGCGCAGGTCTGGCAGCTTGAGTTCCTTGCGCAGCATATCGACCATCTTGTAGCAGATGTCGACTGAGTAACCGGTGGCCTTGCCTGCTTTGTCCAACGTGGAGAAGGGGGGCGAGAGGTCGCGTACCCCGAGATTGATCACGCGGGTCTTGGTAAGGCGGTCTACAGTGTCCCCACTTTCGGCCTGTGCCACGGATGTTGCCAGCAACGGGGCCAGTGCCATGCAGAACATGGCTGCCCGTAGTGGTGATATGCGTTTGGATGTATGTCTCATAACAACCTTCCTGTGATGTGTTTTTGTTCCGATCCGACTCAACCGGGGCAAGCACTTGAGCCTTTTCACCATAGACCCCAAATGCAATGCGTGTGTAGTTGCACTCATCGGACGTCTGATTCTAGTCTTGGTGCGGCCTTATTGCGAGCTTCAGCGGAGCTTGATGTTGCGCCTGGAATATGAAGCGTTGTTTTTTTGTGGGTTGTAATGTTGAGACCTTTATTGGTTTTGTTCATACGACGACTTATGAGCTAATTGGGTAGGCGCGGCGCTGGCTTGCCAGAATGTTGAGAAGCAAACCATTGCCTTTTCCTGTGGCCTGTACAATAATGACTGAACAGTCAGTAACTAACTTGAGCCATGATCACGCCTCCCCGACAACGCCGCAAAGAAGCTCGCCCCGGTGAATTGCTCACCGCCGCGCTGGATGTTTTTGTAGAAAAGGGTTTTGCTGCCACCCGCCTGGAAGAAATCGCCCAGAAGGCTGGGGTTTCAAAGGGGACGCTGTATCTGTACTACGACAGCAAGGAAGCGCTCCTCAAGGCCGTGGTGCAGGAATCCATCGTGGCGCTGATTGCCGAAGCGGAGGCCGAAGTCGGGCAGATCAGCGAGCCGCCCCCGGTCAAGCTGGCCATGTTGGTGCAGCGGTGGTGGGACAAGGTGGGCTCTACCAAGTTGGGCGGCATTCCGAAGTTGGTGATTGCAGAAGCGGGCAACTTTCCCGATGTTGCAGAGTATTTCTTCAACAACGTGGTGGTGCGGGGGCGTGCTTTGTTTGGCCTTGTGGTGACAGACGGGGTGGAGAAGGGATACTTCCGCCCGTGCGACCCGGAGCTGGTCTGTGATCTGGCGATCAAGCCCTTGATGTTTAATGCCATGTGGCAACAGTGCTTTGCCGCGTATGNCCCCCGCCACATTACCCCGGAAGAATTTCTGCGTGCGCATATGGATATCCTGCTCAATGGCTTGCTGACCGCGCCCCATAAAACATCATTGCCCATGGAGCATTTCCGATGAAGTCATTCCTCTTTATCCGCCAGTATGTCAAATACTTGGCCTTGCTGGCGCCGCTGGCCTTGTTGGCCTGTGGTCATAAGGATGCACCCCAGGCCGGGCCGCGCCCGGCGGTGGTGATGACGGTGGGGGATCACGCCGACGCCGCATGGTCGGTGTATTCCGGCGAGGTTCGCGCCCGTCATGAGGTGGATCTGGGCTTCCGTATTGCGGGCAAGATCATCTCGCGCTCGGTCAATCTGGGAGACAAGGTGCGCAAGGGGCAGGAGATCGCCCGGCTGGACCCGCAGGACGCGAAGCTTTCCGCCAGCGCTTCTCAGGCCCAAGTGGCGGCGGCACAGGCTGATCTGGCGCTGGCCCAGGCGGAATATGAACGCGCCCGGAATCTGGCCGCGCAAAAATTCATCAGCTCCAGTGTGCTCGATACGCGCCAGACCCAGATGGATGCAGCCGAAGCCAAGCTCAATCAGGCCAAGGCGCAGGCCAATGTGTCGGGTAATCAGGTGGGTTATGCTACCTTGATGGCCGACCGGGACGGCGTGGTGACGGCGCTCTCCGCCGAATCCGGCCAGGTGGTGGCCGCCGGGCAACTGGTTGCGCGGATTGCCGACCCCGCCGAACTGGAGGTGCAGATCTGGATTCCCGAGACGCGTGCCAATACGTTCAAACCCGGTATGCCTGCATTTGTCCGCCCCTGGAATACCCAGGAACTGACTTTGCCGGCCCAGGTGCGCGAGATTGCGGCGAGTGCCGACAGCGCCACCCGTACGTATGCTGTTCGCGTCAAGCTGCTGAGCCCGGATGCGAAAATCAGCCTGGGCTCTACCGCTGCGGTTGCCTTTGCCAACGCCAGCAGCGAAGGGGCAATCAAGATTCCGCTTGCCGCTGTCATCAAGCGCGACCAGGGGACGCAGGTCTGGGTGGTGGATGCCAAAAACACAATCCAGCCACGTCTGGTTGAGGTGGGGGAATACCGTGATGAATCTGTTGTCATCCGCAGCGGGTTGGTGCGGGGGGATCGGGTCGTGACCGTCGGAGCACACATCTTGAATGCAGGCACGCAGGTGCGCCCTGTAGAGCAGAAGGCTCCTGTAGCATTGGATGTGACGCGATGAAGGGCTTCAATCTTTCCGAGTGGGGGCTGCGGCATCCCCAGTTCGTTCTGTTCCTGATGATTGTGTGCACTCTCATCGGTCTGGGGGCTTACACCCGCCTGGGGCAGAGCGAAGACCCGCCGTTTACCTTCAAGGTGATGGTGGTGCAAACCAATTGGCCGGGGGCCAGCGCCAGGGAGGTGGAGGAGCAAGTCACCGACAAGATCGAGAAGAAACTGCGCGAGATGAGCGAGGTGGAAACCTTGCGGAGTTACTCCCGCCCGGGTGAATCCCAGATCCTGGTGCTGGCGCGAGACTCGATGCCCTCATCCGCCATGAAGGATGTCTGGTATCAGGTGCGCAAGAAGGTGGGGGACATCCGCCAGACCCTGCCAAGCGGCGTCAATGGCCCATATTTCAACGATGAATTCGGCGACACCTTCGGTAATATCTTTGCCCTGAGCGGCGAAGGCATGAGCTATACCGAACTCAAGCGGTATGCCGAAGCCATCCGGCAGGAACTGCTGCGCGTGCCTGATGTGGCCAAGGTAGATTTTTTTGGTGAGCAGGACCAGCGCATCTATGTAGAGTTCTCGCCCATCAAGATGGCCTCCTTGGGGATTGCCCCGCAGACTTTGCTGGCAGCCATCTCGGAACAGAACAGCAAGAGTGCCAGCGGGTATTTCGAGCTGCATGATGAACGCGTTTATCTGCGCCCGAGTGGAGAATTCAAGACCCTGGAGGACATGCGCGAGCTGCCCATCCGTGCCGCAGGGCGCACGATCCGCCTGGGTGACGTAGCAGAGATCAAGCGTGGCTACGTTGATCCCCCGGTGGGCAAGATGCGCTTCATGGGGCGCGAGGCGTTGGGGATTGGCGTTTCAATGCGCAGCAATGGCGACATCGTCGCGCTGGGCAAGCATCTGGATGTTACGGTGGCCCATATCGAACAGCAGCTACCCCATGGGGTAACGCTGGAGCGGGTGGCGGACCAACCTCGCGCGGTGCGCGCATCGGTGAATGACTTCATGCACTCACTGATTGAAGCGGTGGTCATTGTGCTGGCGGTCAGCCTGCTCTCATTGGGGCTGCGCACGGGTGTGGTGGTGGCGATCTCGATCCCGGTGGTGCTGGCGATCACCTTTTTGGTGATGTATGAATTTGACATCGGACTGCATAAAATCTCGCTCGGCGCGCTGATTCTTGCGCTCGGTTTGCTGGTGGATGACGCCATCATTGCGGTGGAGATGATGGCCACCAAGATGGAGCAGGGCTGGGAGCGCGCCAAGGCCGCCAGTTTCGCCTATACCTCCACGGCCATGCCGATGCTCTCCGGCACCCTGGTGACGGCGGCGGGTTTCTTGCCGATCGCCACGGCCGCTTCCTCAACGGGGGAATACACGCGTTCAATATTCCAGGTTACCGTGATTGCGTTGTTGATCTCTTGGATTGCGGCGGTGCTATTCGTTCCCTTCATCGGCTATTACCTCCTGCCCAACTACAGCAATCAGGCGCACAAGCCCAGCTTGTTTGTCCGTCTCCTCGGGCTGCTTTCGCCCCGCTTTGCAGACAGTATGGCCAAGCGCGGCGAGCACCACCCGCACGATGAGAATGCCATCTACAGCACGGGCTTTTACCGCCATTTCCGCCTGCTTGTGGAGTGGTGCGTGCGCCATCGTTGGATTGTGATCGGCAGCACGCTGGCCAGTTTCGTACTGGCGATGTGGGGCTTTACGCTGGTGCCGCAGCAGTTCTTTCCGGATTCGATCCGCCCGGAATTGCTGGTGGATTTGCGCCTGCAACAAGGGGCGTCCTACGAATCGGTGGAAAAATCGGTCAAGCGTCTGGAAACTTTCATCGCCAAGCAGCCGGGCATTGAAAATTATGTGTCTTACGTCGGGATGGGCAGTCCGCGCTTTTACCTGCCACTCGATCAGCAACTGCCGCAGAGCAACTATGCCCAGTTCGTGATCCTGACCGATGGGGACGCCTCCCGTGAAGCCTTGCGCAAAAAGCTGATTGAGCTGTTTGCGCAGGATTTCACCGAGCTGCGCGCCTCGATCAACCGTCTGGAAACCGGCCCCCCGGTGGGTTTCCCGGTGCAGTACCGGGTCAGTGGCCCGGATCACGAGGAAGTGCAGCGCATTGCCGACAAGGTGGCGGTGGTCATGAGCACCGCGCCCGCCTTGGCGAACGTGCAGAAGGATTGGGACGAGCCGTCCAAGACCGTGCGCGTGGAAGTGGACACGGAAAAAGCGCGTCTGGCTGGCTTGTCTCGCCAGGATGTGCAGACTTTCCTGGCTACGGCACTCAATGGCAGCACAGCAAGCCAGTTCCGTGAAGGCATCGAGACCATCGATATCACCTTGCGCGGTTCGCGCCGGGAACTGGGCATGGCCTGGTTGTCTGAATTGATGATTCCGAACGGCACCAGTCGTGGCGTGCCACTCACGCAGATTGCCAAGCTCGGCTATAGCTTTGAGCCGGGCATGATCTGGCGCCGTAACCGGGTGCCCACCGTTACCGTGCGGGCCAATCTGTATGGGCAGGTGCAGCCAGCGGAGGTGGTGAAGGCCTTGAGCCCGGCCATCGCCCAGCTTGAGCGGGAATTGCCATTGGGCTATCACTTGGAGCTGGGCGGGTCTGTGGAAGAAAGCGCCAAGGGCGGCGCCTCGGTGGCGACGGGTGTGCCACTGTTCATCCTGGTGGTACTCACGGTGCTGATGCTGCAGCTACAGAACTTTTCGCGCATGACCATGGTGGTGCTGACTGCGCCATTGGGCATGGTGGGGGTCACGCTTGCGCTCCTGGTGTTCCGGCAGCCTTTTGGCTTTGTGGCGATGCTGGGAACGATTGCCTTGTCGGGCATGATCATGCGCAATTCGGTGATCCTGATCGACCAGATCGACCAGGATGAGAAGGCGGGGCTGCACGCCTGGGAGGCCATCATCAGCTCCACGGTGCGGCGTTTCCGCCCGATCATACTGACCGCGCTGGCGGCGATCCTCTCCATGATTCCGCTCTCGCGCAGCGTATTTTTTGGGCCGATGGCCGTGGCAATCATGGGCGGCCTGTTCTTTGCCACGCTGCTGACGCTGCTTTTCCTGCCCGCACTCTACGCCGCCTGGTATCGTGTAAAACAACCAGAAGGGCGAAAGGGCTAGAATGGTGGATTCAGTACCCACCCAGTACCTTGGCAGAGGATAGACAATAATGGATATGGAACGCGCCCGTTACCTGATGATTGAGCAACAGATCCGCCCCGCTGGCGTGATTGACCCGCAGGTGCTTGAGATTCTGGCCCTGGTCAAACGCGAACGCTTTGTGGCGGAAGAAAACCGTGCGTTTGCCTTTGCAGAGGCCCTGCTGCCCATCGGTAACGGTCAAAGCATGTTGGAGCCCAAGATTGAGGGCCGCATCCTGCAGGCCTTGGCGCTCAAAGGCACGGAAAGCGTGTTGGAGATTGGTGCTGGCTCGGGCTACATGGCCGCCTTGCTGGCGGCTCGGGCCGAATGGGTACGCACGCTGGAAATCGACCCCGATCTGGCTCGTTTGGCCCATACCAATCTGGAAAAAAACGGCGTCTTCAACGTGATTACCGTTGAAACCGATGGCAGCACGGGGTGGGCTGAGCGCGCGCCCTACGACGTGATCGTGGCCAGCGGTTCCGTGCTCCGCATCCCGCAGGCATGGCTGGATCAGCTTAAGGTGGGAGGGCGCCTGTTTGCCGTGGTTGGCGCAGACCCCGTCATGCAGGCACGCCTAGTCACGCGCGTGAGCGAAGACAGTTGGCATGGCACCACGGTTTTTGAAACCAATCTGCCCCCGCTGCATATCAAGGCCTCAAGCAAGGAGTTTGTGCTTTGAGCATGGCAAGCCCCCCCGTTCCACTGCAGGCCCGCGAACTGGCTGACTGGTTGGCGGACGCACAACGCCCGCGCCCCTTGCTGCTGGACGTGCGGGAAGAGTGGGAGTTTGAGCACTGCCATCTCGCGGGGGCGATGCATGTGCCCATGGCGCAGATTCCTATGCGCATGGGTGAGCTGGGCGATGCTGCGGACATTGTATGCATCTGTCACCACGGGGTGCGCAGCCTCCAGGTGGCCCATTACCTGGTGCGGCAGTGTCAAGGCAAAGTGTTCAATTTGCAGGGCGGCGTTGAAGCCTGGGCGCAGGACGTTGATCCTGCTATGCCAAGGTACTAACCGGAAAGAGTTTCAGGAGAATGCAATGAAGCAGTTGCTGGTGTTGATGATGCTGTCCGGTGTGGTGAGTAGCGCTACGGCAGCGGATTTGCTGGATACCTATCGTGAGGCCTATGGGGCTGACGCCAAGCTCGCCAGCGCACGCTCGCAGCTCGAAGCCGGACGCGAGAAGGCGCCGCAGGCGCGCGCCGCACTGCTGCCCAGTGTGGCGCTGACAGCATCCAGCAGCTACTCCAGCTACTCCATGACCGAGCCCGTTGTGCGGGATGCGCACTACAACACCAATACCTACGGCGTGCAGCTTACCCAGCCGCTGTTCAATATGCAGAGCGTGATTGCGGCCAAGCAAGGGGATATTGCAGTCAATATTGCCGAAGCCCAGTATGCCAATGCCCTGATTGATCTCATGCAGCGTACTGCACAAGCTTATTTTGATGTGTTGTATGCCGAAGACACCTTGTCTTCCGTCCAGGCACTCAAGACGGCGGCCAATGAGCAATTGCAACTGGCCAAGAAGAGTTTCGAGGTGGGCACTGTCACCATCACTGACGTCAACGAGGCGCAATCCCGCTTTGATCTGGCCTCTGCGCAAGAGATTGCTGCGCAAAATGACATTAGCGTCAAGCGTCAGGCACTGCGCCTGATTACCGGGCATGAACCGGGGGAACTGGCCCACTTGCGCACCGGCCTGAATATTGCCCCCCCGCTGCCAGCCAACATGGAAGACTGGGTGAGTGCCGCCGAGCGCGACAATGTGGACGTGCAGGCGCAGAAACTCGCTGTGGAGAACGCCACGCGTGAAACTGAGCGTGCCCGTGCGGGTCATCTGCCCACGGTCAGTGTTACCGCCGGTTACAACAACAGCCACGCGACGGGTTCAATCAGCAGTGCCAGCCCCTCGCTTTACAACGGTTGGTCGGTGGGCCTGAACTTTTCCATGCCCTTGTATCAGGGGGGGGGCATCCAGTCCAAGGTGCGCGAAAGCGCTGCGCTAGAAGACAAGGCACGCTCCGACCTTGACCTGACCAAGCGAACCGCCGCACAGACTGTGCGCCAATCCTTTCTGGGGGTGACCAATGGTATTGCCCAGATCAAGGGCTACGAGGCGGCGCTGATTTCCAGCCAGAGTGCGCTGGACTCAAACAAGTTGGGCTATCAGGTGGGGATGCGCATTAATATCGACGTACTCAACGCCCAATCCCAATTGGCGGATACCCAGCAGAAGCTCGCCCGCGTGCGGTATGACGCCATCCTGTCCCAGCTCAAGCTCAAGGCTGCAGTGGGTGCTTTGAGCGTGCCAGACCTGGAAGACATCAACAACCTGCTTGCGCATTGATCAAGCGGCCAGCCCCTCATCAGGCTGGCCACGGCAGGCCGTGCTTACTCTTTGACGAACAAGGTGGCCAGGGGCTCATGCCCCACTTGGCAGCTCCAGTGCCCGTGCACGGCTGGGTCAAACGTGGCGCCTTCCGGCAGCACGTCGGCAGAGTAGAAATGCTCACCCGCCTTGAAAATGCGGGTGGCGCCGTCTGCCAGACCAATCTTCATCTCACCACGCAGGATAAAGACCCATTGCGGCGTACCGGTGCAATGCACGGGGCTGCGGAAGCCGACCGGGCTTTCACGCAGTTGCACGCCCGTGGCAGGCAGAATGGCAGACAGCGCCACGGCAGGTGTGCCTTCGCTCAAAGGCAGGACTTCATCACGAAACTTCGCTTTGCCATCGCTATCGGTATATAAAACAACCTGAGTAAAACTTGCCATCATCAGCCTCCTGTACGCGGCAACGGCACAAACCGCCACCTGAAAAAGTGCGGCAATTGTGCCTGATTTGGCCTGCGCTCAGGAAGGTTAACCCTAATATCATTCACTGGAGATTGATATGAACGAAACTCTCAAGCTGCAACACACCCATCGCAGTGACCGTTCCTTCACTGACGCCCCTATTAGTGATGGACAGCTCGATGCCATCGTCGAAGCCGCCTACCGTGCCCCCACCTCGATCAATAGCCAGCAAGTCTCACTGGTGGTGGTGCGTGACGCAGCCCGCCGGGCGCAGATCGCCCAGATTGCTGGCGGCCAGCCCTGGATTGCCAAGGCTCCGGTCTTTATCACCGTAGTGGTGGATTTCAACAAGACCCGCCTTGGGCTGGAAGCCGCAGGCGAGCAACAGGTGATCCACGAAAGCGTAGAAGGCTTCGCCGCCGGGGCCGTGGATGCCGGGATTGCCTTGGGCAACCTGCTCGTGGCCGCACGCTCGCTGGGCCTGGGCGTGGTGCCGATTGGTGGCATCCGGCGCGATCCGCAGGCCCTGATCGATCTGCTCCAGCTCCCCGCGCAGACCTACCCCATCGCGGGCATCGCAATCGGCCATGTGGATAAGCCTGCCCACCAAAAGCCCCGCCTGCCGATGGCCTCTTTCCGCCATGACGAGTTCTACCATGCCGATGCGATTGCCCCAGCGATTGCAGAATATGACAAAGAATTGCCGAGATATTGGCAAAGCATTGGCCGCGCCGATGGCCTGCCCTGGAGCGCCAACACCGCGCAGAGCTACCGCACGGTGTACTTCCCGCTGACCCGGCCCGTCAGCGTCAAACAGGGTTTCCTGAACGACAAGTGATGGCGGCTGCACGCGATGCCGGGCGTATGGTCTGGCATCCTTGATTGGCGCTATGCAGCAATTTCATGCAGCTCGGCATAAGCAAAATGCTGCGCCAGCCATTCTTCCGGCGCCTTCTGGCGGAAGTGGCCGAGGATCGCCCGTAGCGGTCCACCGTGGCTGACGATCAGTAGCGCTCGTCCCCCGGCTCGCTGGTGCCAGTGCTGTGCAGCAGCTTGGGCGCGGGTGGTCATTTCGGCGGCGGTCTCCCCCTTGGGGGGGCGAAAATGCAGCGGATTGGCGGCCCAGGTGTCGATCAGGCTGCGCTCGATGTGCTCATACGCCTGCAATTCCCAATCGCCAAAGTTGATCTCCATGAGGCGCGGGTCAGTTTCCACCGGCCCCAGCGCCTGTGCCAGCAGCAGGCAGCGCGATAGCGGACTGCTGACGATCAGCACGTCTGCTGGCAGGGCAGGCCGCAGCCGGGCGGCGATGGGGGCCACCTCCTCTGCCAGGGCCACATCGCTGTGCCCATAGCAGGTGCCCGGCGCCACCGCCACGGCAGGGTGGCGCAGTAGGAAGACCGGGCCGCTCATCCTTGCCCGATCAGGCTGGCGCATAGCGCGAGGTAGGTGGCAATCTCGGCAATCTGCTGGCTAGCGCCCAGTGCATCCCCTGTGTAACCCCCGATGCGGCGGTAGATGTAGAACGCCCAGAGCAGGGTTGCCATGATGCAGCTGAGCCAGCAGGCTAGCATGGCGCGCAGGGGCAGCACGTCAAAGGCCAGCACCGCGATGAAGGGGGCCAGCCCGAGGCACAGGCCGAGGACCCAGTCCGTCTTGCTCAACCCCTCGGCTACAGGCTTGGCGCGGGTGCTGTCGTCTTGCCGCACGTACTTCATCGCCGCCATCACCAGCAAGGCCATGGTGCGGGAAAGCGTATGCGCCAGCGGCAGGGCGATCAGGGTGAACAGCCCGAGCGCGTCGAGCACCAGAAACTTCATCAGCAGCGCCGTGACCAGTGCAATCGCGCCATAAGTGCCGATGCGCGAATCCTTCATGATGGTGAGGATCTGATCCTTGCCCCAGCCACCGCCGAAACCATCGGCGCTGTCAGCCAGCCCGTCCTCATGAAACGCGCCGGTGATGAGCAGGCTGGCAATCATCGACAGCAACAACGCCACCCGCAGGGGCAGGAACAGGCTGGCGAGGTAGAAAACACCCGCAACGAGCAGGCCGACAAGTAGGCCCACCAAGGGGAAGTAACGCGTGGCGTGGTTCAGCTCGCTGGACGACCAGCCCACCCAGGCGGGGACCGGCAGGCGGGTGAAGTAGCCCAGGGCGATAAAGAAACGGCGGATTTCGAGCATGGCAAGGTTGGGATCAATCTATGTAGCGCCTAATGGTAGCAGAGGGTAGCAGAGCCACCCTCTGGCTTCGCGGCCACATGCCATCTATAATCACACATCTTTCCGAGGAGCGTTGCGAGGCCTTTCCCCAGGTCCCAGGCTCGGAACCCGCCGCAGACCTGCGTGGCGGTCGCTTCAACGGCGCTCACCCATTACCGTGTTGGTCACGGAACAAGGGTGAGAGGCTTTCACACTCCCCCTTCTCCTGCACCCATACGGCAACGTGTTTCGTCGTTTGGAGAGTCACCATGCAAGCAGACCGCAGTACCGAAATCAAAGCCCTGTTGGCCCAGCGCATCCTGATCCTGGATGGCGGCATGGGCACCATGATCCAGCGCCACAAGCTGGGCGAGGCCGACTACCGGGGCAGCCGCTTTGCCCAGCACGGCAAAGACCTGAAAGGCAATAACGATCTTCTGGTGCTCACGAAGCCAGAGGTGATCCGTGGCATCCACCGGGAATACCTGGATGCTGGCGCCGACATCATCGAGACCTGTACCTTCAATGCCACCCGCGTATCGCAGGCCGAATACGGGCTCGAAGATGTTGCCTACGAACTCAACGTAGCCGGTGCCCGCCTCGTGCGCGAACTGTGCGATGAATACACCGCCCGCAACCCGGCCAAACCTTGCCTTTGCGCAGGCGTGCTCGGGCCGACTTCGCGCACCCTGTCTATTTCACCCGATGTAAATGACCCCGGCTATCGCAACATCAGTTTTGATGCGCTGGCTGAAGACTACTACCAGTCTGCCAAGGCGCTGCTCGAAGGTGGCGCAGACATTCTGCTGATCGAAACCGTATTCGATACGCTCAACGCCAAAGTTGCCGTGTTTGCCGTGGAAAAGCTCTTTGCCGATCTGGGGCGCCGCTGGCCGGTGATGATTTCGGGAACGATTACTGATGCCTCGGGCCGCACGCTCTCCGGGCAGACGGCCACCGCCTTCTGGCATTCGCTGGCCCATGCCAATCCCATATCCTTTGGCCTGAACTGTGCGCTGGGCGCCAAGGAGTTGCGCCAGTACGTGGCCGAACTCTCCGGGGTTTGCAATACGCATATCTCCGCCCACCCCAATGCAGGCTTGCCGAATGCTTTCGGTGGCTATGACGAAACCCCCGTCCAACTGGCCGATGACATCCGCGAATGGGCCAAGAGCGGCCTGCTCAACATCGTGGGCGGGTGCTGTGGCACCACGCCGGAACACATTGCCGCCATTGCGGCGGCGGTGGCCGGCGTCAAGCCACGCGCGATTCCGGCTATTGAGGTGCGACAGCGCCTCTCCGGCCTGGAACCATTCAGCATCGGCCCCGGCAGCCTGTTTGTAAACGTAGGCGAGCGCAACAACGTCACTGGCTCCAAGCTGTTTGCCAAGATGATTATCGAAGGGCGCTTCGATGATGCCCTCGGCGTAGCCCGCCAACAGGTGGAAAACGGCGCGCAGATCATCGACATCAACATGGATGAGGCGATGCTGGATTCCAAGGCCGCGATGGAGCGCTTCCTCAAGCTCATCGCTGCCGAGCCGGACATCAGCAAGGTGCCCATCATGATCGATTCCTCCAAGTGGGAGGTGATCGAGGCGGGCCTCAAATGCATCCAGGGTAAGGGCATTGTCAATTCCATCTCGATGAAAGAGGGCGAGGAAGCCTTCCTGCATCACGCCCGTCTGTGCATGCACTACGGCGCGGCTGCCGTGGTGATGGCCTTCGACGAGAAAGGGCAGGCGGATACCTATCAGCGCAAGACCGAAATCTGCAAACGCGCCTACGATTTATTGATGAGCATCGGCTTCCCGCCCGAAGACATCATCTTCGACGCGAACATTTTCGCCATTGCCACCGGCATAGAAGAGCATAACAACTACGCCGTCGACTTCATCGAAGCTGTGCGCTGGATTACCCAGAATCTGCCATATGCCAAAACCAGCGGCGGGGTGTCCAACGTGAGCTTCTCCTTCCGGGGCAACGACCCGGTGCGCGAAGCCATCCACACCGTATTCCTCTACCACGCCATCAAGGCCGGGCTGACGATGGGCATTGTCAACGCCGGGCAACTTGGCGTGTATGACAACCTTGACCCCGTGCTGCGCGAAAAGGTGGAGGACGTGGTACTCAATCGGCATCCTGAAGCTGGTGAGCGCCTGGTTGAAATTGCCCAGACGGTGAAGGGGCAAGCCAAAGAGAACACGCAAGATCTGGCCTGGCGCGAATGGAGCGTGGAAGAGCGCCTCTCGCATGCCTTGGTCAAGGGTATCACCCAGTTCGTGGTGGAAGATACCGAAGAAGTGCGCGCCAAGCTCGCGGCTGAAGGCAAGCCGCCCTTGTCGGTGATTGAAGGCCCGTTGATGGCAGGCATGAGCGTGGTGGGGGACTTGTTCGGTGCGGGCAAGATGTTCTTGCCCCAGGTCGTCAAATCTGCCCGTGTCATGAAGCAGGCGGTGGGCCACCTCATCCCCTATATCGAGGAAGAGAAAAAGCGTACCGGTGCTGCCGCCAAGGGCAAGATCATCATGGCCACGGTGAAGGGCGATGTGCATGACATCGGTAAGAATATCGTTGGCGTGGTGCTTGGTTGTAATGGCTACGACGTGATCGACCTTGGCGTGATGGTGCCCTGCGACAAGATTCTGGCTGCAGCCCGTGAGCATGGCGCACAGGCCATCGGTTTGTCTGGCCTGATTACTCCGTCATTGGAGGAAATGGCCTATGTTGCCTCCGAAATGGAGCGCCAAGGCTTCGACGTACCCTTGATGATTGGCGGCGCTACGACCAGCCGCGCGCACACTGCAATCAAGATTGCACCCAACTACTCCCACCCCGTGGTGTACGTGCCGGACGCTTCGCGTGCCGTGGGCGTGGTCACGAGCCTGCTCTCCGAGACCCAACGCGATGCCTACGCGGCGGAAGTCGCAGCAGACTACGAACGGGTACGCCAGCAGCATGCGCAGAAAAAGGGCGTGCAACTGGTGTCTCTGCCCGCTGCCCGCGCCAACCGGTTCCGCTGGAACGAAGATGCGGCCTATGTGCCTGCCACGCCTTCGCGCACCGGGGTCAAGCTGCTGCGCAATATCGATCTGGAATTGCTCGAATCCTATATCGATTGGGGCCCCTTCTTCCAGACCTGGGACCTAGCAGGGAGCTTTCCCAAGATTCTTGAGGATGAAACGGTCGGTGAGACTGCCCGCAATGTGTTCCGTGATGCGAAAATCATGCTGCGGCAAGCCATCGAGAACCATTGGATCGAAGTGCATGCTGTTTTCGGCATCTTCCCCGCCGCAGCGGAAAATGACGATGTGTTGATCTATCGGGATGACTCGCGCCGCGAAATCATTGCCCGTTGGCACGGCCTGCGTCAGCAGCAGGAACGCCCCGCCGGACGCCCGCATTACTGCCTGAGCGATTTCATTGCCGACGCAGGTAGTGGCGTGCCGGATCACATCGGCGCATTTGCCATCAACGCTGGGCGTGGGCTGGAAAAGAAGCTTGCCGAATACGAAGCGGTGCATGACGATTATCACGCCATCATGCTCAAATCCCTGGCTGACCGCTTAGCCGAAGCGGCTGCAGAATGGCTGCACCAGCGCGTGCGCAGCGATTACTGGGCCTATGCCAAGGATGAGAAGCTGAGCCTGGAGGAATTGGTCAAGGAAGAATATCGTGGCATCCGCCCCGCGCCGGGCTACCCCGCATGCCCGGATCATACCTCCAAGGGGGAAATCTTCAAGCTGCTCAACCCCGAAGAAGCCATCGGCCTGCAATTGACCGAAACCTACGCCATGTTCCCGGCCTCGGCGATTAGTGGCTTCTATCTCGCCCACCCTGAAGCACGTTATTTTGCCATCAGCAAAATTGCAGAAGATCAACTGCAAGACTGGGCTCAGCGCGCCGGATTCAGCGAGGCAGAAGCCAAGCGCTGGCTGGCGCCGATTCTTTGAGTTTGGGGAGCAAGGCCGCGTTTGCGGCCTTGTTCCTACCCAATTGGGCAGGTCAAAAGCTGCTATTGCTAATGATATAAGAGTATCTTGTTTGCTAATGTATTTTGAGTCTTAATAGATAAGTAAGACCGTATTTTGCAGCATTACAAGGATACTAAAAATGCAAGGGGTAGATGCACTGAAATTGCTGTTGAGTGATTTACATGATCGACATGTCGGGCTCACTCCTGCTCTTGCAGCTTCACTTACTGAGCAGGCTGTTGTTTGTTTAAGTAAATACCATGAATCTCCAGTTGAGTTTTTGGTAACCAACGGAGGTGGTTGCAAGGCGTATGCAGTTGATTTTAGTAAGCCTAATGATTTGATGTTAAATGCGTATGCAAATGATATTGATGCGACAGAAAATGGGGCGTATGGCGTTTCCTTGGCTGCTGTTGAAGCGGAGGCTCGTCTTGTTGCGGTGAGGCGTGCGGAAACGTTAACAGGAGCCGATTGGTATGTCGCCCCAATAGGTACGACTGCGGTAGATCTTGAAAGTTGCTTTAGGCTTGAAGTGTCTGGAACTGGCGCCGGAGATCAGACCAGAATTAAAACTAAGTTAAGAGAAAAAGTTGAACAGACGAAGCGTGGCGCCAGTAATCTCCCCGCGATAGCCGCTGTCGTAGGGTTTAAAGAGCTAACCGTTGCAATTGAGCAAGTGAGTGATGAAAAATGAGTTGGGTTGATTTTCACTCTGAAAGTGAAAGACTTGCTATCGAAGCTCAATTGAAAATAAATGAGCGGCGTATGCCAGAGGCTTTGTTGCTATATAAAGCGGCAGCAGAGGCAGAGCAGAGCGCACTAAATTGCTTAGAGATTGCAAAAGCCAGAACTAGAGGAATTACCGCTGTAAGTGCTGTAGCGTTATGGTTTAAAGCAGGGGAATTTGCAAAAGCAGAACAGTTGGCTCATCTAATGCTGGCTGATTCCAAAATGCCTGAATTTGCACGTCGGGATTTGAAAAATCTAGTTCAAACCATTTCGACTGAAGAGGCTAAAAGAGAGGCCAGGGTTGCATTTCTGCGAGGGCATGTTTTGGTTTCGGTTAAAGGGGGAGAGGTTGTAACTGGTGGAGCTCCTTTGGATTTGGTTGTTGATAAAGTGCAAACAATTCAGTCTATGTATTACCGCACGATTGAGCACTTAAATGGAGTCCCCCACAGAAGATCAGGCCCTCCTTCTAAAGAGTTGCAGGCTAGTTGTCGACCTTGGCTGTTTCAGCAGCCTCCAGGGAGCTATCAATTTTCAGTTGCAATCCAAAAGCCCGCCCAGCCGGATTTTTTTAGGCAAGAAGTCGATCCAGAAGAAATAGCAATCCGGTTTCTTGAGATTATTAGAGCATCCGCAAGCGACGATACTGCATTGCTTAATGCGATTGTTCCTGAAGAGGACTATCGAACTACTTTCTTAAAATTGGCTAGGAATTTAGCACCGACAGGCAAAGCGTTTGAGCGTATTGAACTACGTACCTCAGGTGATGGGGTTAAGCCTGTTGAGCTTCAAACAGAGTCCCGCACGAATATTATCAAACAGATTCGGCAGCACGAGAATTTAACTCTATTGGTTCCAGACTCTCCGCCTGAGATATTGAATTTGCAAGGTACATTAAGAGCTGTACATCTTGATGACGACTGGCTTGACCTTCTTCTGGTGGATGGAAAATCAGTGCATGTTGAAGGGCTTGGTGATGCTGTTGATGATCTGATTGGGCCTATGGTTAATAGGCCCGTGGTCGTAAGGGCGACTCGTCGAATTACGAAAGAACAATCAAAGAATAAATATTTATTCATCGACATCGAACTAGATGAATAAACGGTTACGTGATTAGGCTTTTCGTAGGAAACACGCTTTCAGCATGAAGTTGCCTGCATCCATCTTGCAGTCGACTTCGTGATCGCCGCCGACCAGGCGGATGCTCTTGACCTTGGTGCCTTGCTTGAGGGTGATGGAGGAGCCTTTGACTTTCAGGTCCTTGATCAGGACAACGGCATCGCCATCCTGCAGCACGGTACCGTTGGCGTCCTTGACGATGGCTTTGTCCTCTTCTTCGGTGCTGGCTGCTGCGATGGGCCATTCGTAGCCGCAATCGGCGCAGACGTAGTTATCCCCGTCCGGGTAGGTGTTTTCCAGGGTACATTGGGGGCAGGCGGGGATATTGGACATGGTGTCGCTTTCAAAGGCGGGTCTGAAAAGCCCCGGAGTATACCTGTCCGGGGCTTTTTCGCCAGGGTTCAACGATATAGCAGGAATTCTTCACGCTCGGCGAGCCAGCTTTGCTCGTCGGGCAGCGTGATGGCATCCAGATCGGCGGGCGTGCTCTTGGGGTTGTCCACCCACTCGCGCAGCAGGGGGCTGCCGTTGATGAGGTCGATGGCGAGCCGGTCGTGCTCGTATTCGTAGGGGAAGTCGCGCCACAGGGGGTATTCCGGATGCATGTCGCGCAGCGCCTTGAAGGCGAGGCTTTGCAGGCGCCAGGGGCGGAAGGCCGGGTGATTGTAGGCCCCGGCTTCCACGTGAATCTGCACCCCGCTGCATAGTTTGCCTGCATGCTTGTGGAATGTAGGCTCAAACCAGCATTCGCGCAGGATGCAGCCTTGCAACCATTGCGGGGCGAGGCTGTGCATGCGGGCGAGCAGGGAGTGGGCATCAATATCGGGGGCGCCGAAAATCTCCAGCGCCCGGGTAGTGCCGCGCCCTTCCGAGAGTGTGGTGCCTTCCAGCATCACGGTACCGGCATAGGCACGCGCCATGGCGAGGCTGGCGGCGTTTGGGCTGGGATTCACCCAGTTGCGCTCGGTCAGCGGCCAGCCGTAGCCGGGGGCCTGTTCCGGTGCCCAATCCTGCATGGTGATCACGCGGTATTCCAGCTTCAGCCCAAGTTGTGCAATGAACCAGTGGCCCAGCTCGCCCATGGTCAGGCCGTGGCGCATGGGTAGCGGCCCCGCGCCCACAAAGCTCTCCCAGCCTTCGCGCAGGCGCAGTCCTTCCACCGGACGCCCGGCGGGGTTGGGGCGGTCCAGTACCCATACGGCCTTGCCGTGTTGGGCGGCGGCTTCCAGCACGTAGCGCAGCGTGGTGATGAAGGTGTAGATGCGGCAGCCCAGGTCTTGCAGATCCACGAGCAGCACATCAAAGCTCTCCATCATCGCCGGGGTGGGGCGGCGCACTTGCCCGTACAGGCTGAAGATGGGGATGCCGTGGCGCGGGTCGTGGTAGTCGGGCGACTCGACCATGTTGTCCTGCTTGTCGCCGCGCAGGCCGTGTTGCGGGCCGAACGCTGCGCTCAGGCGTACATCCGGCAAGGCGGCCAGCGCGTCCAGCGCGTGCTCAAGGTCTCGCGTCACGGAGGCCGGGTGGGCAAGCAGGGCAACGCGACGGCCTTCGAGCGGCGCGCGCAAGCTGGCGTCAGCAATGAAACGGTCGAGGCCGAAGAGGACGGGGGCGGTCATGGGGATTCCTTGAAAACTGTTTTGTGATGCGTGGTTCGGGGGCAAGGGCTGCTATTTTAATCAGGCTCAGTCCTGTTTTGCATGAATTGCCCGCATCCAAAGAGCAATTGATTATGAAAGTGTTCGGGGTCAAGAAGGTGTGCTACTTGTGCGTTTGCGCCGCATGAGATAGCGATGCCAGAGCCAGCCACCGCCAAGATGCCAAAGTGCAAGGGGCCACAACAGCAAACACATGCCCCAGCTTGCTATGGTTGAGTTCATGACTGTAGACGTGATCACACGTGAACATTCTGTTTCTGGGTGTGCGATAGGCCACAACATAGAGTCTGCCAGAGATTCATATAGCGCTACCGGTATATATGCGATTGCAATCCAGTACCCGATTTTTAACAGCGTCAGTATGTGTTTTATAGCTTGCTTCATTGTTATCTTGGTTTTATGGGGGATTTTTTTAAACCATTAAAGGTGCACAAAACGCGTCTCGTTGATGAAAATCCGGCTTGAGGCGGGGATGGGCCAAAGCCCAGTAGCTGCGGCTGCCGTCAGCAAGTTCGATGACTGCAGTCAGGCGTGGTTTCTGAACAGCCTTGGATGCAACCGCTATAGAGTATTAGTCAAGCAATCTAAGCGAACCTAACGATTGCCCCCGCAAGTTGTCGAGTCGATCAAGCCAATCCATCTTGCTGCTAACACTCTAAGCATTGCACTTTACGCGATGATACGTCACGGTTACTTTGATTTCGGAGCGCAGCATTCATTTTGGACGGAAGGATGCAGCTGCCTGGGGAACTGGTCTTCAAGATAGTGCATGATTGCCAAACCAGGATATGCCCATAAAATTATATATCCAATAGAAATAGCCGTGTAAATCGTCTTCTTTCGTATATTAAGCGGTGCGTTGTCGCCAAGTGGTAGGTGCCACATTATGCAAGCGATTAATATAGAAAAGAAGGATATTTTTATTCCGGAAAAATAGGGAAATGGCCTGATGCTCGAGGTGAGCATCATCAGCCACATTGCAGAAAGATAGGCGATGAAAAGTGGGATTGTCCAGCGCCTAGAACACAGTTTTCCGCATTTTTCGCATCGTATGTTGCGCCCCTTGAGTAACAATTTTTTGACCGGGATCGTTGCACTGCAGTGTGGGCAAGTTCGATTATTCATAGACGGTTTCAGGTAACACTGTGTTCAGTCGTAAGAGGAAATACTAGCGCATCATTGGTGCAGGATGATATTGAAGTGTATTGCCGAGCCTATTGTTCCCACTTCATCCAAGGCACGCAAAACGCGTCGCGTTGATGGAAATCCGGTTTTGTGCCGGGGTGGGCCAAGGCCCAGTAGCTGCGGCTGCCGTCGGCAAGTTCGATGACTGCAGTCAGGCCAAGTTGCAGGGGCGTACCAGCCGGTAGCAGGGCTGCGGGGATGTCTGCAGTCAATTCCAGATGGGTGGTGCTTGTTTGCGTCCGGATGTTGGGTGAAATGCTCGGGGTATAGTTAGTATCGCGTTCCCGGTAGGCATGAAAGGCGTATGCCGCCCATTGCCTGGAGGGGGAGAAATTGAATTCGCGGTAGGCGGCGCTACCTTGTTCTGCAACAAAGGCTTCCAGACAGGTGTGTTCCCATAGCCCGTCGGCAAATGCAGGTGCGGTTGCGGTGGGGATGAGCAGGCTATCTGGTGCGTGTTCGATGCGGTAGTGCAGGCGCAGGTGGCCTCCAGCCAGCGGCTCAATATGTACCTGGATGCCTTGGATGGTGGCGCAGGGGGTGGTGGGGTGGCAGTGCAGGGAGAGCGTTGTCATTTATCAGAGACGGGCTATATCGACGAAGCATTACTTTACCCCGTTATGACAGCTTCAGCGTAGCTGTGTGCCTACCTGCTGGCGGATGGCTTCCAGCGAATCGAAAGGGGGCGCCCCCCGTAGTTCGCGCACTTCATGCAGGATCTGTGGCAGCGAGCAGGATGCACAGGAAGCCCACAGGCGCAGGAAGTAGCCTTCCCCTTCAAATTCCGGGCGTAGCGGGCCGCCGTCTGCGGCGAAGAACAGGTAGCGCTGGGCCCGGACATCAGCCACCGCGCAGGCGGCGGTGGCCTGCGCGGGGTTGGGATACACAGTGAGCTGCCCGGCGTCTGGACTGAAGACGAAGACTGTTTGTGTGCTGCGCATGCCTACTTGTTGGCGCTGGTGGGGGCGGGGATGTTGAAGAGCATACCATTGCCTTCGCCACCACTCATTACAGAGGGCATCTGGCCGTTCCACTTGTTGATAGCTTCGCGTTGTAGCTTGATGCGTTCCCAGGCGAGCAGGCGGTCGTCGAGCGAGGAGGCCAGCGCCCGGTTCGCAGCGGCTTCGCCTTCGGCAATGGCGACACGCTTCTTGGCCTCGGCCTGGGCGGCGCGGACTTCGTTTTCGGTGCGGATGGAATCCTGGATGGCCTTGGTCTTGGCGTTGACGGCTTCAAGCAGGGCTTGCGGCGGACGCAGGGCGCCTACCAGCCCGAACTGCTGGATGGTGATGCCCAGCGGGTTGACGCGGGCGTTCAATTCGCGGGTGATGCGGTCGAGGAACTCTTCTTTCTTGGCGCCATTCACGTCGTCAAAGGAATACTCCGAGCCGACGGATACCACCACGTTGCGAGCGGTGTCGCGCAAGTAACCGTGGGTGAAGCTTTCGATGTGGTCGGCGCGGAACTTGGTGTAGAACTCGGGCACCTTGGCGGCGTCCAGTAGGTAGGAGACGGCCACATCCAGGGTGACGGGCACGGAATCCTTGGTGTTGAAGGTCAGCTCCTCGTTGGTGCGGCTGCCTTCCTGCATGTCGTGCGTCCAGATGACGCGCTGCACAAAGGTGGGGTAGACGACGATCACGGACTGGATGGGGTTGTAGAACACGAAGCCGGTGACTACGTTTTCCCGGCTGATGCCCCGGTCGATCAGCCGGTTGATCTTGATGCCGGTGTAGCCGGGGTTGATCACGGTCCAGCTTAGGATCGTGCCTCGCAGCAGCACCAGCAATACGACGAGCAGGATCAGACCGAATACGATTTTGACGCCAAGGGTTTTCATGCAGTTCTCCTAGCAGAAGCGCATACGCAAAAAGCGGATGGGCTATTGGAGATCATAGCGCGTGTTTGGGGCCGGTGGGATGGTGTTGCAGACGTTTGGATGGTGCACAGCGACATGAGTATGGATTTTGTGTCAGGAGGTTACAGAGCGTGATGAAGGGGATATCCGGCCCGCTGTTCGCTATAATGCGCCGCCTTTGGCCTGTTCTTTTGCTGTCATGTCTGGCAAAGGGGGCTGCTGTGGATAGGTTGCCGCAGGCCGATTACGTATAACATGCCGGGTTCCCATGTATTTTCGCAGCCTGGCTCCCGTCTGTGCGGGTGTATATGCTGCAGAAAACACGGGCAATACACCGCCGGAATTTGAATAAAGGGGTAGCAATAGTGAAGAAGACCGTCGTAGCACAATCCGTGGCGCTGGTTGCAGGCCTGTTTTCGATGGGGCATGCAGGCGCCTCCGGGTTCCAGTTGCTGGAGCAGGATGCCAGCGGCTTGGGCAACGCCTATGCCGGTTCGGCGGCTGTGGCGGAAGACGCGGGCACAATCTATTACAACCCGGCTGGCATGACCCGGCTCAAAGACATGGAAATTTCGCTGGGGGTGGCCGCGATCCGCCCGAGCTACAAGTACAACAACGGCAATTCCACCTCTGGTGTGTTGAATGGCGATGGTGGGGATGCGGGTGGCGTGTCGGCGCTGCCCAATGCTTATGGCAGCTATGCCGTCAGCAAGAATGTGTATCTGGGCGTTGGCGTGGGGGCTCCGTTTGGTTTGCGTACGGAATATGACAACCCTTGGGTGGGAGCGGCCCAATCGTTGAAGTTTGATATCAAGACCAAGAACGTTAATCCTTCACTGGCTTGGCGCGTCAATGACAAGCTTTCTGTGGGGGGCGGAATCAACGTACAGAAGATTGATATCGATTATTCCCGCGCGGTGTCGGTTGCGGCGCCTTCCCTGGCGGCTTCAACGGCCCGATTCAAGGCGGACGATACCGCGACGGGCTGGAACCTTGGGGCCATCTACCAAGCTTCGCAGAGCATGCGCCTGGGAGTGTCCTACCGCTCTGCCATCAAGTACAAGGTCAAGGGTAATTTGAGCGTGACCGGCCCGGTTGCTGCGCTGAATGCCGCAGGCACGAGTGAGGCGGAAGCCCAGGTCAAGCTGCCCAGCACCTTTATCCTGAGTGTGGTGCAGCAACTCGATGAGCGCTGGGAGATGCTGGGCGATATTTCCCACACCTCCTGGAGCGATATCCACGAGGTGGACATCATCCGCAGCAGTGGTGCCGCAGCCGGGCAGGTTGCCCAGGTGCTGGATACCGATTTCCGTGACACCTGGCGTGTTGCCCTGGGAGGCACCTATCGCGTCAATGATGCCTGGCGTGCCCGTTTTGGTATCGCCTACGACCAAAGCCCGGTCAAGGGGGCCAGCACGCGTCTGGTATCTCTGCCGGACAACGACCGCGTCTGGCTCTCAACCGGGGCACAGTGGGCGTTTGCCAAGGATTCGCGCCTGGACCTGGGGCTGACCTACCTCTATATCCACAAGACCCAGGTCCACAACGACCAGACGTCTTCTACTGCTACGGCCAACCGTGGTCTGGTGGACGGCTACTTCAAGGGCAGCGTATGGGTGCTGGCCATGCAGTATTCGCAAGCCTTCTGATGCGCCGCTTCGGCTAAAGCGTTTCTGTGTCTTATGCCGCCCGGATATCGCCCCTCCTGGGGCGATATCCGGGCGGTTTTGTGTGTGTTTTCCGGCTTGATATGAAAACGATTTCGTGTCACGCTTGTTCGCTTTCCCCTTGATGCCGCGCCTGCGGCGTATCCCTAGCCTGCCATGTCTGCCCAAGCGCCCGCTGCCCGTCCAGGGCTCTTTGCCATCACTTGGCCGATTCTGTCGGAGCATCTGCTCCAGGCCTGTGTCAACCTGCTCTTCGTGTGGCTGTTTGCCAGCATGTCGGATTCCACGGCGGCGACCTATGGGCTGTCCACGCAGATCATCCGTTTCTTCTTCGTCCTGTTCCGCATTGTGAGCATGGGCACCAGTGTGGTGATTACCCAGCATCTGGGCGGTGGGGACCGCGAAGGCGCCAACCAGATTGCCCGGGCCAGCCTGTGGGCTGCCATCTGGATGGGCATGGCCTCTGCCCTGGTGATCATTGCGGGCTCCGGCTGGCTGCTGGATCTGATGAAAGCCCCCAACGAAATCCGTGCCCAGGCCAGCGCTTACCTGACGCTTGCTGCCTGGACGCTGGTGGCTGATTCGATCAACGCTACCGCTGCGGCCGTGTTGCGCGCCAACACCCGCACCCGGGATGCGATGCGCCTGATTCTGTGTTCCAACGTAATCGCCATTGTGGTTGCCTTGCCACTGCTGCGCGGCTGGTTTGGCCTGCCTGCGCTGGGCCTGATTGGTGCAGGGGTGGCCTTCCTGTTTGCGGGTGTGGTGCTGATGGGCTTGAACTTCCTGCTCTGGCGGCGTCTGGGCATTCATCCAAAGCTGAGTGACTGGGTGGTGCCGCAGTGGAAGCGGCTGCGGCAGGTGCTGCACATCGGCTTGCCGGGCGGTGGCGAAAACGTGGCCTACCGTGTGAGCTTCATGATCAATTTTGCCTTCGTCTCGGCGATGGGCGCAGCTGCGCTGGCGACGCATACCTATTTGTTGCAGGTGTCATACTTTATCCTGCTCTCTGGATTAGCCATCGGCTTTGGCACCGAGATCGTGGTGGGCCATCACATTGGCGCAGGCAAGGTGAAAGAGGCCAATCAGGTGGTGATGAAAGCCCTGCGCTATGGTCTGAGTACCGGCTTCATCTTTGCGCTGATTGCGGCATTGTTCGGGCCACAGATCATCGGCCTGTTTTCCCGCGACCCGGATGTCATTCGCATGGGTAGCACCGTGTTGTGGGTGGAAGTGTTCCTGGAGCCGGGGCGGACGTTCAACATGGTCGTCATCAACGGCCTGCGGGCCACGGGCGATGCCCGTTTCCCGGTGGCCTTTGGCGTCTTCTCGATGCTGATTGTCGGCTGTGGCGTGGCCTATCTGCTGGGCGTCTGGATGGGGTTGGGCGTGCTGGGCGTATGGATCGGCTTTGCTGCGGATGAATGGGTGCGTGGGCTGGCCATGTTTGCCCGCTGGCGTTACCTCGCCTGGATTCCCCATGCGCGGAAATCCCGCCGCCGCGTGCTGGCGCGCTGACCCCCGTATTTAGCGCGTGCGGCCCAGAGCTGTATCGATGTGTGATGCAAGGCGCTTGGGCTTGGTGATGGGGGCGAAGCGCTTGATCGGTGTGCCATCCCGCCCGATCAGGAACTTGGTGAAATTCCAGCGGATACGCGGACCGAAAAAGCCGGGGAGCTGCGTGGTCAGCCACTGGAAAAGCGGATGTGCGCCCGCGCCATTGACCTCCAGTTTCTCAAACATCGGGAAATTCACCCCGTAATTGATCAGGCAGGTCTGCTCAATTTCGGCCACACTTCCCGGTTCCTGGCTACCGAACTGATTGCAGGGGAAGCCCAAAATGACCAAACCCTGCTCCCGGTACTGCTGATAGAGCGCCTCCAGGCCCGCATACTGGGGCGTCAGCCCGCATTGGCTGGCGGTGTTGACGACCAAGACCACCTGACCGGCATAGCGGGACAAGGCTATCTCCTCGCCACGCAGGCTGCGCGCCGTGAGTTGGTAAAAGCTGCTCATTGTGTCAATCCTTGCTCCAGGAACCTGCTGGCAATCATACTACGCAGGCCTGCCCACAGGACAGTGGCGGCGGACACCCATTCGGCTCTATGATAAATAGAACTTGTCGCCCAGGAGCCCGCCGTGAGCCACAAACACCTGTCTTTGCTGCGCACCCTCTTCCAGGACCCCATCAACACCAACATCCACTGGCGGGAGGTCGAATCTCTGCTCGAACACCTCGGGGCCGCAATCGAACCCACCCACGGCGGGCGCTTTCGCATCCTGCTCAATCGCCAGGAAGGCTTTATCAGCGCCCCCCACCACAACAGCACCTGCTCGCGCGATCTGATCAAGCATCTGCGCGAATACCTCGGGCATGCAGGCGTGAGCCTGGCTGCGTATGAGGATGGGATAAAGCAGGAGCGGCAGGAATAGCGCCTTGCTGCGCGTGTAGGGGTGATATTTTGATGTGTTTGGCATTTTTTGTCGTGTGCCGATGGCGCATGGAGATGGCTTGGTGCTGCAACACGCGCAAAGGATATGTCTGTTGGCGTAGAGATGCGCTGCCTGCCGCTTGTCAGTCCGTTACCGGCGAAGCGAGCCAAGGGGTGGTTCCTGGCGAATTCTCTGCGGTTTTGAACACACTGTTTTTGGTCGATTGTTTTACAATGAGGCAGAGTTGTAACGCTTCGCTACACTTCTGCATCTGATGTCAAAACGATCCATGAAAAGTTCAATGATTTTAGGTGTGGCCTTGCTGCTAGCCGCCACACAGGTTCAGGCGAAGGATTTCTCCTATTGCTATGAAAAATCCTATCCGCACAATGTAAAAAGGCTGGACGCTAACAAGATCAGCGTAAGCGGCAAGGAATTCAAGATCGAGTCAAGTGGGGCGACCGATTTCGATACCTTGTTCAATGATGCCGGGCTGATTGATCAGGTCTCCCAGAAATACTCGGCTGATTTCACTGTGCCGCAGTTGAATCAAGACCCAGGCCGACTGCGCCATGAAAAGTTTTTTGACGCGCTCTATGGCACATCACGTGCCGAAGTAGAGCAGAACCTGAGCAAAGTGAGATGGTTGCCATCGGGTGAAACGGTGAGTTTTTCATCGGTCGGTGGCGCCGATCAGGCGCTGGCGGCTGTTGCCAAGGAGATTGATGGCAATCCTCGCCTGATGAAGCTCGTCAGCAAGACAGCTGGAACCTTTTACTACCGCAAGATTTCTGGCGAAGACAAGAAGAGTGCTCACTCATATGGCATTGCAATTGACTTTACGCTGCCAGACGGCTTGGGAAAATACTGGAAATGGAACAAATGCACCAAGGGGAAACAATGTCAGTATCCCAGTGGGGTGATGAACAACAAAGACCTGCAGGATGTGGTTTCCATTTTTGAAAAACACCACTTTGTCTGGGGCGGCAAGTGGTATCACTATGATTCGGTCCATTTTGAATACCGGCCGGAACTGTTTGAACAAACGTGTATATCTGAGTAAGCGGGAGTTTTTATGTCGAGTTCTGTATCCAAGTATGTATTGGCCTTGTTGATGTGCCTGCCAGCGGCTGGTTTTGCCAAGGATTATCTGTGCACGTATCAGGCCAGAATATCCAACGCGGATAAATACAACAGTGCGGGCGAGCCCCTCAAGAAGAGCGGGTCTGATGTGGCTACCGTAGCCGCCATCTTGCGGCAGGATCGGGCCAACTTCCACGTATTTAACAAAAGAGATTCGGAAGATCAGACGGATTGTGTCTTTGACGAAAAGAAAAACAGGGAGATTTTTGAAAGCTTTGTGCGCAATGGGAGCATATCAAACGATGCATCCTATGCCATCATCAATGGTAATCCGTTGATCAATGTTGAAATCTACCCAGAATATGTGAAGGTCAAGATTGTGGATGAGCCTGTCCGCAAGAAGTCCACTGTCCAGTAAGTGTCAGCTTTTGGAATTGGCCGTGTTTTGAAGGCTCTTGCCATCAACACGGCCAAATTTTCGATACGTTTTACCCTGTCTTTGCTTGATTCCGATGCGCCCGCCTCACGCCACTGCCGGGGCGGTAGCTTGTGCTGTTGCATGCGTGCGTTTGGCATGTGGCAGCCATTTGCGCTGACGCCAGCGACGCAGGAAGAGCATGCCGCGCAGCCATTCATCAGCAGCGAAGGCGATCCATACGCCGGGTAGCCCCCAACCCAGATGGGTGCCAAGTAGCCAGGCGCCACCCACCATGATGGTCCATTGCGAGGCGATTCCCAGCAGCAGCGGATAGCGAGCGTCCCCTGTGGCGCGCAGCGCGTTGACGAAGACCAGATTGAAGGTGCGGCCCGGTTCCAGGCAGATCGATAGGCGTACCAGCAGGGCGCCGGTGGCGATGATGACAGGGTCATCGGTAAACAGGTCAAGCAGCACAGGCGCCAGGATTGCAGCAAGGATTACGGTGCCGATGGTGATGACCAGCCCGAATTTGAGGTTGTTCATGGCTTGATGGTAGGCATCTTCGAATTTGCCCGCGCCGATCATGTGGCCGATGATGATTTCCCCAGCCACGGCAATTGCAATCCCGCACAGCATGATGATCATGGATATCTGGAACGCATAGGATTGGGTGGCCAGTTGTGTGTCCCCCATGCGGGCGGTGAGGGCGGTGACGAACATGAAGGCGAGCCACCAACTGATGTTTTCACCCGCTGCGGGCAACCCGATGTGCAGGATGCGGCCCAGGCGGTCCCGTTTGAGGTAGAAGAAGTCACGGGCGCGGATCTTGAGGTGGGTGTAGTGCTCGACCAGTATCCACAGGGCAATGCAGGCCACGAAGCGGCTGAATACCGTCGACAGGGCGACCCCGACAACGCCGAGTTTTGGGGCGCCAAACAGGCCGAAGAGCAGGATGCAGTTGCCAATGACGTTGAGTACATTTTGCAGTACGGTGACCAGCATTACCGGGCGGGTGTGGGTGTGGGCGCGCAGGATGGCGGAGAGAGCGAAGTTGATGGATTCCAGGAACAGGGTGCCCCCCATGAGGTGCAGGAAAGGCAGCGCATAGCTCTTGAGCTCTTCCGAGAGCTGCATGATGCCCAGCATGGGTTCGGCGAAGTACCAGACCAGGAGGCTGGCGATGAGCCCGATCCAGGTGTTGACGCCGATGGCGGTAGTGGCGACCTGATCGGCGCCTGCCGGGTCTTTTCCGCCCAGGTGATGGGTGATGACCACGCTGGCGCCAATCGATACAAAGCTGAAGATAATGATGAAGAACACCACGATCTGGTTGGCCGTGCCCAGCGCGGCAACGGCGTTGTCCGAGATGTGGCTGACCATGAAGGTATCCACCGTGCCGGTCATGATGTGCAGCAACTGCTCGACAAAGATCGGCCAGGCAAGGGCGATGAGGCTGGGTTTGAGAATGCTGCTGGGTGAATCGTTGGTTGGGCTCATGGGTATCAGGTATGATCAGGGGGTATGCCGGGTGATGGGGCCGGTCCAGTTATATGCTCAGCAGGCCTCGGCGGCGGAGGCTGGTCCATGGGGACAGGAGCTTGCTGCGTGAAGATCCAAACGATGATCGAGTACAAAAAAGCTGCGGCAGCAGTCTGTTGAGGAGAGGTGTAACAGGCCACTGCCGCCGCATCCAAGGCAGAAAGGGATGATTACATTTTCTCCACTCTGCATACGTTTGGCGATGCCAATAGCCGTTACTGCATTGTCCAGAGCCTAGATTTTGCCACGTTTGCTTTTACCTGCCTTTACGTCACAACACGGTGAAGAAGCAAATGCGCTGCCACTATGATCACACACTATAGAATAATCTTTACTGGCACCCATTGTGGTGGGAGGAGACGTGTCATGATAAGAAACCAGCATCTTGCCCAGCTAGCCCTGGCTGTGTGTCTGAGTGGGGCAGCGCTCTTGGCGCTACCGGCACATGCAGAGACCGGGCGGGTTATCGTCAAGTTCCGCAGCAGTTCCACGATTCAGGTTTTGAGCAGCGATTCGGCCCGGATTCAGGCCATGAGCGCGCAAACCGGCCTGAAGGTGTTGGCCAGCAATAATCTGATTGGGCGGATGCACGCGATGCGGGTGGATGGCATCAGTTCCAGTGAATTGGCCACCCGCTTGGCCGCGCGTGCTGATGTGGAGTATGCCGTCCCCGACGAGCGCCGATATATCCGTGCCGTGCCCAGTGACCCCGTGTATGCGCAACAGTGGTATCTGCAATCGACCAAGGCTTCGGCCATCAACGCGCAGTCCGCATGGGACAGCACCACCGGGAGCAGCAGCGTTGTGGTCGCAGTGCTGGATACCGGCATCCTACCCAACCACCCGGACCTGACCAGTAAGCTGACCTATAACGGCAGCACGCTGTATGGCTACGATTTTGTCTCAAACGCAGAAGTCGCCAACGATGGAGATGGGCGTGATGCCGATCCTTCCGACCCCGGTGACTGGGTGACGACGACCGAATCTACAACGACGTCTGGCATTTTTTTTGGCTGTACAGTGACGGATAGTACCTGGCACGGTTCTATGGTGGCAGGTATCATCGGGGCCGCCAGCAACAACGCCCAAGGCGTGGCCGGGGTGGCCTGGGGCGCCAAGATTCTGCCGGTGCGGGTGATGGGCAAGTGCGGCGGCTATGATAGTGACATTCTGGCAGGCATGCTCTGGGCGGCAGGTTTATCCGTGAGCGGGGTGAGTACCAATATCTACCCGGCCAAGGTGATCAACATGAGCATCGGCGGCACGGGTACCTGCAATTCTGCCTATACGGATGTTGTCAAACAGGTAATCGTCGCTGGGAGTACGATTCTGGCCGCTGCAGGCAATGACGCAGGCAGTGTGGGGGTGCCTGCCAACTGCCCAGGGGTGGTGGCGGTGTCGGCGCTCAACAATACGGGGTCCAAAGCCTACTACAGCGATTTCGGCTCTGCTGCGGGGATTGCTGCACCCGGCGGGGATTGCGGCAGCGCAACCACTTCGGCCACATGCGAATATCCTATCTATTCCACCAAGAATAGTGGCACAACCTCACCACAAACCGACAACTACTCGGTCGCCAGCGACGCCGAGCGCGGAACGAGTTTTGCCACACCGCTGGTAGCCGGGGTGGTGGCCTTGATGCGTTCGGCCAATTCCTCGCTGACGCCTGCGCTCCTGGTAGCCCGACTCAAGGCCAGCGCTTCGGCCTTCCCCACCGTGACGGGCTTGCAGAGTTGCTCGGCTGTGGCTTCTGGCACACGGGTCGATTGCAACTGTACCACGAGCACCTGTGGCGCGGGGATGCTCAACGCCGCCAACGCGGTCAGCGCAGCACTGCGCCCCGTTGCGGTGATCACTGCCGCGAGCAGCGCCACGGCGGGAGATAGCCTCAGCCTGAGTAGTACAGGGAGTACCGTGGCAGATGGGCACACGATTGCCAGCTATTTGTGGACCACATCGGCAGGCTCGATCACCAATGCGACCCAGGCCAGCGCTACGCTGGCCGCGAGCATTGCCGGTACGGTGACAGTGACCCTGACGATTACCGATGATGCCGGGAAAACCGATACCGCCAGCACAACCATTGCTGTGGCAGAGGCACCTAGTTCGGGTGGTGGCGGTGGCGCAATTGATGCCTGGAGTTTGCTGCTCCTGCTGGCCCTGGCTGGCGTGGTTTATTGTGGCCGAGCACTCCGGCGTTGATAGTGTGCGGATAGGGCTGTGCAGCAGGCAAAGCACAGCCCGCCCAGATAGCCATACAGATGGGCGCCCTGTGCCACACTGGCGTTAGCCAGGAGCATGCCTCCCCCGATGCCCAATAGCGCCTTGGCGCCGGTTCCAACGCCGATGATGAAGGCCGTTAGCTTGAGGTGCCAGGAGTCCGCTTGCCGAACCGCTTCCAATGCCAGCCATACAAAGACGCCATACAGGGCGCCAGACATGCCCACATACCAGCTCAGGGGCGGGGTTTCCATCTGCAGACCAAGGCCTACCGCTACGGCACTCGTCAGCAGGGCGCCGGGCAGGCGGCTCAGGCTGTGCAGGTATCCGGCAATAAGGGCTGCGCCAAGCAAGGCCGCCAGATTCATGAGCAGGTGAGGCGTATTCAAATGAACGCATTGCGCAGGCAATGCACGCCATAGCGCATCGTTTGCCGGGTGATAATAGAGCATGTGCCCCCAGGCGGGATAGACACCCAGCGCCACGACTGCAATGACCAGCGCAGCCACAAAGCCGCCCGCAAGCCATGTCATGGCGTGTTGGCAGCGGCTGACGCGGGGCGGTGGAAGCTGCATGGGGCATCCGGCAAATGGGGCAAGCGCCGTTTGGCGCGTTGCCCCTAGCATACATCACTGATCGGATGGCGTCTGACTGTGTACAGCCAGCAAGGCATGCCAGTCGACCTTGCGGGTGCCGACCATCACGCAGGCCAGTAGGCCGAACAGCAGCAGGCTGCCCATGAGCAGGGCATTCTGTTCCGAGAGCAGGATCACATATAGGGCGCCATACAGGCTGCCCAGGCCCAAGGTAAAGCCCGCCGCCAGCCACGTACTACGCAACAGATTTGCGCTATAGAAGCCGATCAGCAACACGCAGGCACTGGCGGCAGCCAGATAGGCGGGGCCAAAACCGATGTGCTCAGATAAAGACAACAGCATGACAAAGAAGATCAGCAGTGCCGCCCCGATTAACAGGTAATTCATGGGGTGCAGTTGCAGATTGCGCAGCAGTTCAAAGAGCAGGAAGGCGCCAAGCGTGAGCGTGATGAACAATTCAGCATATTTGCTGGCGCGGTCAGACATCGAATAAATATCCACCGGGTCGATCATGGTGACGCCAAAGCTATCCACTGCGCTGCTGATCTGCCCCGACTGTGTGCCGCGCCAGGTTTGGCGTGCATTCGAAGCCAGTGCGTTGATGTTCCATTCCGCCTCGAAACCATTTGCGCTCACCTGCCGTGCCACGGGCAGGAAGCGCCCATTGAAGGAAGGGTGTGGCCAGTGTGAATTGAGGTTGGCATAGGTTTCACGCGCCAACGGGACTATGCTGAAGTCATCCGTTCCCGCCAGTTGCAGATCCAGCACTGCATTCAATGTCTGCCCGAATTTCTGCGTCGGGTTGGGGATTTCCGCCTGTGCGCCATTGCCATCCGGTTTGGTTCCCGTTCCAGACTCCATGCGCAGGGCCTGATCGCCGAGCTTCAAATCCAGTTTGCGCAGGCCGCGCGGATCGCTGACGGCGAGGATCAGGCGGGCATGCTCCACCGTAACGGTGGCCCCTGCTTTGCTGCGTGGCAATTCTTCCAGCGTCGGCATTTTCAGGGTGCTGGTGAGCTTGCCTGAAAGCAGATAGGTATTGACGTGAAAGATGCCTCGGTAGCGTGTGTCATTGTTCAGCGTACCGGTGAGTCGGGCTGTCTCCGGCAATATGATCGTCTGGCCGGGGATGGTATTTTGCTCCTCCCGTAAAACGCTTCCGTCATTGCGCAGGATTGGTGTGGCATAGTGCTCGGTGTAATCGACCACGAGCGCCAAGCCTGCAATGGTCTGGCTGTCTGCCAGACTCTCGGCAATCGAGTGGCTGGCCTGATTGCGGTTAGCAATGCGGTCACTGACCACGCCCCGCACGAAAATCCCCGCCGTCATCAACACCCCGACCACTACGATGATGACCAGCATCTTGTAGAGAAAACCACGCATCTGAATACTCCCTGATATAAAGGTGGGAGCATCATGCTGCGTGGGTGTGAGGAGAAAATGATGTGTGGGTGAAGCTGCTTTTCACACAGAGTGTGACGTGCATGGCTCAGCCCACCATGCGTTTTTCCTTGATCTGCTCACTAGTGCGGCCAAAGCGCCGTTCCCGCCGTTGGAATGAGGCAATGGCCAGATCAAAAGCCGCCTCGTCAAATTCAGGCCACAGGCAATCGGTGAAATAGAATTCGGTGTATGCCAACTGCCAGAGCAGGAAGTTGCTCACGCGCTGCTCGCCGCCGGTGCGGATGAACAGATCCGGCTCGGGCAGGTCCGCCAGACACAGATGGGGGCGTAAATCCTCTTCGGTGAAGTCACCGTGCCTGTCCGGCTCGGTTGCAACCATGTGGTTGACGGCCTGCATCAAATCCCAGCGCCCGCCGTAATTGGCGGCAATCGACAGGTTGAGCGCCGTGTTGCCAGCCGTCAGCGCCTCGGCCTCCGCAATGGCAGCCTGGAGTTCCGGCGCGAAGCGCGAGGTCTCACCTATCACCCGCAGGCGGATGTGGTGCTTGTGCAGCAGCTTCACTTCTTCACGCAAGGCGCGCATGAAAAGCTGCATCAGGAAGCTGACTTCATCGGCAGGGCGACGCCAGTTTTCGGAACTGAACGCGAACAGAGTCAGATTCGGCACCCCGCGTTCAATGCACAGTTGCACCATACGGCGCACGGTTTCCAACCCCCGCTTGTGCCCGGCTACCCGTGGCATCAGGCGTTTGCTAGCCCAGCGCCCATTGCCATCCATGACGATGGCAATATGGTTGGGGAATTCGGAATGCGTGGGAATTTCCTGTGTGGAACTGACAGGGGCAGGTGAGCGCAAAAAGCCAAACATCGGGCATCTCCTCAGCAATCAAGATGCCTTGAGAATGCGACCGGGGCGTGAGGGGGAAATGAGTGCTTTGTGAAGGGAGTGTGAAGTGAGACCCTAAATGAATCGGGCGGGCAGGCGCAGGGTGGCGAGTGCTCCGCCTTCCGGGTGATTGCCCAGGGTCAGGCTACCGTGGTGGAGGCGGGCGACTTCGTGGGCGATGGCCAGCCCCAGGCCGGAGCCCTTGCTGCCATCGGGGCGGGGCAGACCGTAGAAGCGTTCACACAGATGGGGTAGGGCATAGTCGGGAATGCCAGCGCCATGGTCGCGGATGCCGATGCTCACCCAGCCGGGTTCGTGGCTCACGTTCAGGGCGATGGTGCTGCCTGTCGGGGCATGGTCTAGGGCGTTATCCAGCAGGTTCCCCAGCGCCAGCATCAGGCGTTCCTTGTCCCCCTTGAGCGGAGTGCTGCGGGTGGGCAACTCGCAGATAAGTTCAATCCCCTGTGCATCGGCACGGCCCTGCCGGGCGAGGCTTAACTCCTGTACGAGTTCGCAGGCATCCAGACGCTTGAAGGCTTCCAGCCCACGGCCGGATTCCAGCCGGGAGAGTTCCAGCATGCGGTCCACGCAATGCGTCATGCGCTGGCTCTGCGTCAGCACATGCTGGGCGAATTGGCGTCGCTCGGTGTCTGGCAGAGAGGGCTCAGCCAGGATTTCGCCCGCGCCGCGCAGTGCCGCCAGCGGACTTTTGAGTTCGTGGGTGAGCGCCTGCACCGTCTGCTCGATGTACTGCTTGCCTTCGAGCTTTTCACGCATCGCGGCCATGGCCCGGGCCAGATCGGAGAGTTCCTGTCCGCCGCCGGTGGGTGGGGTGGCAGGCTCACCCGCCGCCACGGCCTGGGCATAGTTGCGCAGGCGGCGGATAGAGCCGGTGAGCCACAGCGTTACCGCCAAGCCGATCAGGGCCGAGCCGCCGAGCAGCCAGATGCCGTGGCGCAGGATGGTCTGCTCGCTGCGGGTGATGATGGGCTGCACGGTGCGTGCTGGCTTGGCCAGGGTCAGCACGCCGATGATGCGATTGTCACTGCGAATCGGGGCTGCGACGTAGAACACCGAGCTGCTGTCATCCTCGGGGTCTTCGCGCGTGGCACGGGCGCCATATTCGCCACGCAGGGTGAGGGAGACGTCCCGCCAGTGCGAATAGTCTGCGCCTTCGGCCTTGTGTTCGGAGTCGAAACGGACTATACCTTTGTCATCGGTGATAGTGACGCGGAAATCCAGCGTGCTTTTGCGGAAGTGCCAGATCGGCGCATCTACGCTGCCCTTGCGATAGGCTTCCATCTGCTGGGCAAAGCGCCCGTTGGCAATATGCCCTTCGCGTAGATCATCGGTTGCTAGCACGGCCAGGATGTTGGCCGTGTCGACCATGGTCTCTTCAATGCTCTCGCGCACGCTGGGGCGCACTTCACCCACAAAGATGCGCAGCACGAAGAAGGCGGCAAGCCCCACCACCAGGAAGTATCCCAGCAGTACGCGCAGCGGCAGATTCATGGGCTGAGCGAGTAGCCCATGCCGCGATGGGTCTGGATTGGGTCGAGTTCGGGTGACACCGCGCGCAGCTTGGCGCGCAGGGTCTTGATGTGGGTATCCACCGTGCGGTCGGTGCTGTCGCTATCATGTCCCCACACCGCGTCCAGCAACTGGTTGCGTGAAAACACCCGGCCCGGCGAGAGCAGCAGGTGGCACAGCAGCAGATACTCATAGCGCGTTAATGGCAGGGCGATGCCGTTGTGGCGAATCTGCGCGGCTGCTTCATCCAGCATCAGGGCATCGCTGCTCGCACCATTGGGTGCCGGGGCTGGGGGGCTGGCGCGGCGCAGCATCACCCGCAGGCGGGCGGCGACTTCACGTGGGCTGAAAGGCTTGGCGACATAATCGTCCGCCCCGATCTCAAAGCCCAGCACGCGGTCAATCTCCTCGCTGCGGGCGGTGAGGAACATCACCGGCAGACTGGTATCGTGGGCACGGATGCGGCGGCAGACCTCGAAGCCGGACAAGTCCGGCAGCCCCACATCCAGTACCACCACGGATACATCACCTGCCTGCAAGCGCTCCAGCGCAGCGTGACCAGTGGCCACATGGCAGGGGGAAAAGCCTTCGCTCTTGAGCGTCCACGTCAGCGTATCGGCAATCGCCGGTTCGTCTTCAACGAGGAGGATGACGGGACGCTCAGTCACGATATGGTCTTAGCCCAGCTTCTTCTTCAGCAACTCATTGACCTGCGCCGGGCTGGCCTTGCCCTTGCTGGCCTTCATGACTTGGCCGACCAGGGCGTTGAAGGCTTTTTCCTTGCCCGCACGGTACTCTTCAACGTTCTTGGCGTTGTTGGCGATCACCTCGTCGATGATCGGTTCGATGGCTGAGGCGTCCGTCACCTGCTTGAGCCCCTGCTTCTCGATGATCTCATCGGCACTGGCGCCTTCCCCGTTCCACAGCGCCTCGAAGACCTTCTTGGCGATGTTGTTGGAGATGGTGTTGTCGATAACGCGAGCAACTAGGCCTGCCAGTTGCTTAGGCGAAATACGAGAAGTGCTGAATTCCAGTTGTTCTCTGTTCAGCGCTGCACCTACCGTATTAATAACCCAATTCTGTGCATGTTTTGCGTTTGCTACTTCAGGACTCTGGGTCCCGTAAGGAAGCCCCGGGATTGAACACAGTTCGGCGAGAGTTGCTTCAAAAAAACGAGCCTTATCAAGCGTATTTGTGAGTTCGCTGGCATCTTGCTCAACCATTGCATAGTCACGCTTGTAACGCTCATATTTTTGTTGAGGAAGTTCGGGCATTGATGCCTTAACTTCAGTCTTCCAGTCTTCAGAAATTTCCAGCGGCAGCAGGTCAGGGTCAGGGAAGTAGCGGTAATCGTGCGCGTCTTCCTTGGTGCGCATTACGCGGGTTTCCCCCGTATCCGGGTCGAACAGCATCGTGGCCTGTTGCACCTTGTCACCGTCTTCGATGATGCGGATCTGCTCATCGATTTCGTATTCAATCGCCTGTTGCAGGAAGCGGAAACTGTTCAGGTTCTTGATCTCGCGGCGCGTGCCCAGCGGCTGCCCGGGTTTGCGCACCGAGACGTTGGCGTCGCAGCGGAAGGACCCTTCCTGCATGTTGCCGTCACAGATGTCGATCCATTGCACCAGCGCATGCAGCGCCTTGGCGTAGGCCACGGCTTCAGCTGCGCTGCACATGTCCGGCTCAGTCACGATTTCCAGCAGCGGCGTGCCTGCGCGGTTCAGGTCGATACCGGAGTAGGAACCTTCGTGCTGGCTCTTGCCCGCATCTTCTTCCAGGTGGGCACGGGTCAGGTGGACCACCTTGGTATAGGCCTTGTCGCCTTCGCCAACCTGGATGGTGACGGTGCCGCCGACCACAACGGGCAGTTCGAACTGGCTGATCTGGTAGCCCTTGGGCAGATCGGGGTAGAAGTAGTTCTTGCGGGCAAACACCGAGCGCGGCGCGACTTCGGCGCCAATCGCCAGCCCGAATTTGATGGCGCGTTCGACCGCGCCCTTATTGAGAACGGGCAGCACGCCGGGCAGGGCGATATCCACCGCACAGGCCTGAACGTTCGGCTCCGCGCCAAACGTGGTGCTGGCACCCGAGAAAATCTTGGAGGCAGTGTTGAGCTGGACGTGGGTTTCCAGACCGATGACGACTTCCCAATCGCTACGCATGAGAGGCTTTCCAACTAGTTTGAGCTAACCCCGTATGGTAGCGCATGCAGCGAGAATGGCGTGAATATCCCGCTTATTGCATGGCCTGCACGCACCACAAAGCGCACATACCCAGGGTAATGGTGGCCAGCACGCTACGAGTGTAGAGTGCGGCCAGCACCGCGACCACGGTTGCCAACAGACGCGGGTTACCCGGTGAGAGCACCAGTTGGCCTTTGTGCAGCAACACCTCCGGCGCAATCAGCGCGGCCAGTACGGCAGGCGGCACGTAGCTGAGGAGCTGGCGAAAACGTGGGCCCAGCGCAAAGCGCTCCCCGCTGACGATGAACAGCGCCCGCGCCGCATAGGTGAGCAGGCCCCCGGCCAGCATGGCGAGGAAGAGCAGCAGATCCTTGTTCATGGGGTGGCTTTCTTTTTGTCGAAACGGCTGGTGAGCATGCCCACAGCCATGCCGACCACGGCCGCGAGCACGATCCACAGCTTGTAGGGCAGCGCTTGGGTGAGCAGTGCCGTCGTACCCGCAGCAAACGCCGCGAACAGCTCACTACGCCGGCGCAGGTTCGGGGCCAGCAGGGCGATAAAGGTCAGCGCGATGGAAAATTCCAGCGACCAGCCTGCGGGGATGGTGGCGCCTAGCAATACACCCAACACACTGGCGATCTGCCAGCCCAGCCAGAGGGTGAATCCCGTGCCGAGCAGGAACCAATGGCGATAGGCGCCCTGTGGCCCATTGGCAAGCCGCCCCACAGCGGCCATGTAGGCTTCATCGGTCAGTAGATAGGCCAGCAGCAGCTTCCAGCGCCGGGGGAGAGTGCCCAGCAGCGGGGTGATGCTGGCGCTGTAGAGCAGGTGGCGCAGATTGACCACGCCCACCGTGCCGATGATGACAGGCGAGGGCAGCAGCGCGCCCCACAATTGCGCAAACACTACTTGCGAAGCGCCGCCGAACAGCACGGCAGACATCGCAATCACCGCCCACATCGGCAGACCCGCCTGCAAACCTAGCACACCATACACCAGCCCGAAGGGCACCACGCCCAGCAGCAGGGGCAGTTCAGCCTGCACCCCGGCACAGAATTCCCGGCTTCGTCCTGCGTCTTGCAGGTATTCCCAATTCGACATGGCTATTGCTTTCTTCCTATCCCGGCCGTGACAAGGCCAAACACAAGCCCCCAGAATGCACTGCCGATGCCAAACAAGACAAGCCCCGATGCAGTCACGAGGAAGGTGATCAGTGCTGCGTCGCGCTCGGTTTCATGCGCGAGTGCACCTGCCAGGCTGTTGCCAATGGTGCCGAGCAGGGCCAAGCCGGCAATTGCAAGCACCAGGGCATGCGGAATCGCGCCAAACAGACTGGCTACCGCACCACCGAGCAAGCCGGTGATGAGGTAGAACACCCCCGCCCAGATAGCTGCATGGTAGCGCTGGGTGGGGTCGGCATCTGCATCCTTGCTCATGCAGATGGCGGCGGTGATGGCGGCAAGGTTGAATGAGAACCCGCCGAAGGGCGCGAGGATCACCCCGAGCAAGCCGGTGCTGCCCACGAGTGGAGAGGCGGGCGTGGCATAGCCATTGGCACGCAGCACGGCCATGCCGGGGACATTCTGCGAAGTCATGGTGACAATGAAAAGCGGCAGGCCCACCCCCAGCATGGTGGGCAGTGAGAACACCGGCATTACGAAAATCGGCTGGGCCAGATCCAGATGCAGGGTGTCGAACTGCAATACGTTCTGCATGCCTGCAACACAGAGCCCGGCAACAAAGGTAATGGCAACCGCATAGCGGGGCAACAGGCGGCGGGTGAGCAGAAAGACGATCAGCATTGATGCAACAAGCACCGGCTGCTTGGGGAGCTGCACAAACAACTCCAGCCCGAAGCGCAGCAGGATGCCCCCGAGCATGGCTGCGGCAAGGCTTTTGGGCACGTACTGCATCAGGCGCTCAAACCAGCCGGTGAAGCCGACCAGGGCGATCAACAGGGAAGCGAACATGAATGCCCCCAATGCCTGGGCCATTGGAACGCCAACCAGACTGGTTGCCAGCAGTGCGGCACCGGGCGTCGACCACGCCGTCAGAATCGGGCTACGCGACCACAGCGACAAGCCGATACAGCTGACGCCCATCCCCAGACCCAGGGCCCATAGCCAGGAGGCAATTTCGGCGGGCGAGGCGCCTGCTGCATGCGCGGCCTGGAACACGATGGCAGCCGAACTGCTGTAACCGACCAACACAGCAATAAAACCCGCTGCAACGTGTGAAAACGCAAACCATTTGCCAAAGAACTTGCCCACTGCCGCCCCATTTCTGCTGTAATGCGTGCCGTGCGCTATAGCGCACAAACAGATTAACAGATGTGCGTTATAACGCACAAGTTTGAATCCAGAACACATGCATCGTTCCAGCGAATCCACGCCGCCCTCCAATCCACAGGATGTGAACCTCCATCTGGCCGGGCAGTTGCGGCAATTGCGCCTGGGGCGAGGGTGGAGCCTGGATCAGGCGGCGCAGGCCACTGGGGTGAGTAAGGCTATGTTGGGGCAGATCGAGCGCGGGGAATCCAGCCCGACCGTGGCAACCTTATGGAAGATTGCGACGGGCTTCGGCTGCGCGCTCACGAGTTTTCTCGGCATGCCGGTGGCACCGATGGCGCAGGCGGTTTTTCGTGACGCGGCCCAATTGCGGAGCAAGCCTGCTACCGATGATATGCTGGTGGCAACGCTGTTTCCATATGACCCGCGTTTTGCGTTTGAATTGATGGAGCTGACGCTCCAGCCGGGCTATGTGCGCCAGTCAGAAGCGCATGCAGCGGGCGTGACCGAGCATGTCATTGTATTGCGCGGGAAAATGGATGTATGGATCGATGGCGCATGGCAAGCCCTTGTGGAAGGGGCTGCCGTGCGTTTTTCTGCAGACCAGCCGCATGGCTACCGTAACCTGCACGCTGAGCCAGCGGTTTGTCATGACCTGATCCACTATCCATCAGGCATGGTCAGATAGGGCAAGGCCGGTTTAGAAGCCATAACAAAGTGGTTCTGGCGTTGTTACGCCGCCTTGCCGTACTAGATGTACTGTCTGCGCCGGCGCGCCTAGCCAGAACCGTTGCACTCCATTTTGTTACAGTTTCTTAGTCGAGCACCGGGCGTGCATTGACGGATTGCACCGGGCGGTTGTTCGGGTGATGCATGACCTTTTCAAACGCTGCAATCTGCTCGGCTGAAGCCGTGACCGGGTGCTTGAGCACCAACCAGCGCACGCCTTCGGAGCAAGGCGGTGTTGTCAGCGAACCATTGAAGCGGTAATAGGCGCGACTCTTGGGCAGCAATTCCAGCGCGGACACCTGTGTGGGCAGAGCTTGTGGTTCGCCTGCTTCCTGGGGCATGGCTGCCCAGGCTTGGGCCAGGGCCTTGTTGGCTTTGCCCTTGACGAACATCACGGCCAGCACGGTGAGGTTGCCATCCTTGTCGGCATGTACCAGATGCCCTTCGAGGGGATAAGACTTCCCCTTGATCAGGTTTTCGCTCGGTGCATGAAAATGGAATTGCTTGAGTTCAAAGACCTTGCCATCCAGGCTCAAGCTACTGCCCGGCGCATAGTTGATCTGCACCGTATGACCATTATTGACAATGCTCTGCCCACCTGCCTGATACTTTATTTTCAGCGGCTTGAGTTCGGCCTGGATGAATCCGCTCAGATCAATCGGTGATTGATTTTTGCCGCTGCAGGCAAAAAAATCCGGCGACAGTTTGGCCCAGTTTTCCGGCCCGTTTTCACCTTCATAGCCCCACTTGACGCTTCCCTCGGAAGCCATGGCTGCCAACGGCAAAAGGGCAAGGCCCAACAACGCTATCCTTCTCTTCATGATCGATACCTATCGCTTGAATCGCTAAAGTTGTGATGCAGCTTCTCCGGAAAAGGAGTTTCCGGTCTCCATGACGGCAGTGTTTGGTTAAAAACCACAGTTATAGAGTGGGTATTGTCAGCTAAGTTCCCCTTTGACAGGAAATTTTGATTGCTGCGCTGTGGTATGCAAAAGTCATCGATTCATGCCGTTGGGGTCGGCGAGCAGTTCGCGTTTGATGTCTTCCGGCACGTTGGCCAATACAATGGTGTCATGGGCGCGGTCGTAAGCCACGTCTCCTGAGCGCAGGCCGCTGCGGTTGAATTCCAGCTTCCAGTTCTGCGCAGCCGCTTTCAGGCGCAGCAGCGGGCGGATGGCGCGGCGATCTGGAATGCAGCCTTCACGCAAGCCCAACTGCTCATCGCGCAAGGTGCTGCGCAGTGCTTCGGCCTGCTGCGGGGCGATGGTGGTGGCGACGGTATCCACATCCCAGGGCACGCTGTTTTCTCCCAGATCTTCCAGGTAGCGGTGGGCGTTTTCGTAGAGTTCATCACGGGCCTGGGGTTCCAGTTGCTGGGTTTCGGCGAACTGCTCAATGCCCTTGATGAGCTTTTTGGTTTCCTTGAGGGCGGCCACCACGTCGTTGCAGCCCAAGAAGCGTTTGAAATAGGCCGCCACATCGGTGCGCCCCTTCAGGAAGCTGATGTAGCGCCCGTCATCATTGCGCCATGCGGCGAGATCAATACGCCCGGCCACGCGCAGTTTGTCCAGATCCAGGTAAGCCTGCTCGACCAGCTCACCGCTGTCGTTCAGCGTAAAGCTCTGCGCTTCGCCGATGATGGCTACGAACAGGAAATCTACCGATTCGCTGTGCTGGGCGCGGGCAAACAGCACATGGCCCACGTCAAAGATGTTTTCTTCGCGCAGTAAGTCGGTGAGTTGCCCCATCATCTTCTGGCTCAGTTCGACGAAGCTTAGCGTGTTCTCTTGAGCGTACTCACGCAGCAGGCGCGGCAGGGGGTAGAGGGCCTCGTCTTCCTCAAACCGGCCATAGCCTTTGCTCTGCTTGGCCGCATACAGCGCCGAAAGGTGCTCCACGAGGCGCTGTGCCACGGGGGAAGCGAGCATTTTGCCCTGTGCCAGTTCGGCTGCCGCTTGGCCTTGCTCATTCTTGTAGAGCGAGTGGAGGATGATGTTCAGAGTGGAAGCGGTTTCCATGTGAGAGACCTTGGTTTTCTTTTACGAAGCGGGGCGGGGATTGTCCTGCTTGGACGAGAATCATGCAATGCTTAGCACTTGTTCAAAATCTGTAGCGAGAGGCCGTCAGCGGGGTGAAGAGCAGCGCAGAAACCGGAGTTTATGTGGATAAATGAGGATTTCGAGCAGCGCATGAGCCCCGATCATGGCCTCGCAGCAAGACTATGAACAGGTTCTTAGCGGGCCAAGCGGCTCCGCCGCGTAGCCTGGATGCGCTCTTCCACCACCTGCGCCAACATCGGCACGGCGCTGCGGATGCGCTCGACGGGCACCCCACCGTAGCCCAGGTTCATGCCGTTGCGTACCAGATCCTTGTCCTGATAGTACATGGAGAGTGGGCGTACGATCAGGCCTTTTGAGAGGGCATCAGAGGCCACCATCGCATCATCGACTTCTTCGGTGAAGCAATATAACAGTTGCAACCCCGCATGCCCGCCAGACAGGCTCAGCGCCCCACCCAGGTGGGATTCCATTTCTGCGCGCATCACATCACGCCGCTCCCGGTAGACCGAGCGCATTTTCTTGATGTAAGCGGTGAAGTGCCCCTCGGCGATGAATTCTGCGAGTACCGCCTGCTCAATGAGCCGCCCACCACGGTAGAGTTCCGAATTGCCGATCTGGAAGGCCTCCACCAGATCTTCCGGCAATACGAGATATGCCAGACGCAAACCGGGAAACAGCACCTTGCTGAAAGTGCCTTGATAGATCACCCGTTGCCTGCTTGCCAGACCAAAAAGGGAGGCGACGGCACGATTGTCATAGCGCTGCTCGTTGTCATAATCATCTTCGATGATCCAGGCGCCCGTCCTGTCCGCGCCTTCCAGCAGCTCCAGGCGGCGTTCCAGAGAAAGCACCGTGCCAGTGGGATACTGGCTGGAAGGGGACACGTAGATCAACCTTGGGGGCGTCTCCCAGTCCTGCGCCGCCGGGGCGATCCCCTTGTCGTCGAGCGGAATAGGCACCGTGGTCAGCCCGGAAGCACGTAGTACATTACGTGCCCCCCAATAGCCGGGCTCCTCGATCCAGGCCCGGTCGCCCACGTCGCAGAGCATGCGGGCGCACAAGTCCAGCGCCTGATGCGAGCCATTGAGGATCAACACCTGCTGAGGGTGGCAGCTCATCAGGCGGGCCACCCCCAGATACTCGGCAATCGCGGATTTCAGTGGCCCGTAGCCGCCACCGGAGTAGTCCAGAAATCGCCCGCTCTCCCTGTTCAAGTGCTTGGTATACAGCCGCTTCCAGGTGGAGAAAGGGAATTGCTCGGTATCGGGCACGCCGGGAATAAATGCACCACGTTGGATCGCGCTGCTGGTGGCATGGCTCGCAATCTGGTTGCCGCGCCGCGATAACCCTTCTCGCCGTGTGCCAATGAGGCGCTTCGGACTGGCAAAGTTCTTGCGTCCACTCAGTGCCTCAGAGACATAAGAACCCGAACCCGTGCGCCCTTCCAGGTAACCTTCGATCAGTAATTGCTCATACGCCCTCACCACCGTGTTGCGGCCCAGATTCAGCTCTTTGCACAGCAGGCGGGTAGAAGGGAGCTGCTCGCCACCGTGTAGCTGCCCATCCAGAATGACCTGCCGCAACACCAGGTAGAGGCGGTTGTGCAAAAGCTGGGCAGGATCGAGCCGATCAAGATTGTTGCGAACAAGCTCACAAATGAGTTCTTTGTCCATGAATGCAGGGCTCCAGAAAAAGTGGTTCCTTCTTTTTATTGAAAAGTGGATCTCGTTGGAGCCAATTATTGCCTTAGGATGAAACCATGAACAGTGCCAAAGAGCCGAATGCTCGAAAATGCAGGTTCGCAATCTGATGGAGAGGATGGCCGTGACGATCAACCCAGACACTCAGCACCCCGACTCACATGTGACCTTCCGCAGCGTCCAGAAAACCTACGATGGCAGCACGCTCATCGTCAAGGATCTGAACCTCGATATCCGTCGCGGCGAATTCCTCACGCTGCTGGGGCCGTCCGGCTCAGGCAAGACAACCTGTCTGATGATGCTGGCCGGGTTTGAAACGCCCACCTCGGGCGAGATCCGCGTGAATGCCCAGGTGGTCAACAGCGTGCCACCGCACAAGCGCAACATCGGCATGGTGTTCCAGAATTATGCGCTATTTCCGCATATGACGGTACGTGAGAACCTGCGTTTTCCCCTAGCCATCCGCAAGCTCTCGGCTGCCGAAATCGACAAGAAGGTCGAGAAAGCGTTGGATATGGTGCAATTGGGCGCCTTTGGCAGCCGCTACCCGCAGCAGCTCTCAGGTGGGCAACAGCAGCGCATTGCCTTGGCCCGTGCCCTGGTATTTGACCCGGAACTCATTTTGATGGATGAGCCGCTGGGCGCGCTCGACAAGCAATTGCGCGAGCATATGCAGCTGGAAATCAAGAATATCCATCAGCAACTCGGGGTGACCGTGGTTTTTGTGACCCACGATCAGAGCGAGGCATTGACCATGTCGGACCGCATTGCGGTGTTCAATCGTGGTGTGATCCAGCAGATTGACAGCCCCACCGCGCTGTATGAAAAGCCGGAGAACAACTTTGTGGCGAGCTTCATCGGTGAAAACAATGCCCTGGAGGGGGTCGTGGAATCGGTCGAAGGCGATGTCTGCGGCGTCAAGCTTGCCAACGGCACGCGGGTCAAGGCGGCCATGCGCAACCCCTTGAGCGAAGGCGGCAAGGCCATGCTTTCCGTGCGCCCGGAGTGCGTGCAGTTGAATGCGCAATCCCTGGGTTGTACCAACCGCCTTGGTGGATATGTCAAAGACATTATCTATCTAGGCGACCATATCCGCGTGCGGGTCGAACTGGCCGGGCGCAAGGAAATCACTGTCAAGGCGCCTGCCGCCCAGCACAAAACCCGTTTTGACAAAGGCGATGCAATTCACGTTGGCATCAATCCCGAGCACCTTCTGGCGCTGGACCCGAGTCTGGGCGCTTGATTATTTTGGCATAACCACTGTTTCTTGATTCAGGAGAAAACCATGTTTCTTCCCCCTGCAAAGTTGAGCCTCTTCTCTGTTGCCTGTGCAGCGTTTTGCCTGATGTCTGGCACTGCATCGGCTGACGTGACCGTGATTTCGTTTGGGGGCTCCAATCAGAAAGCCCAGGTCAAGGCATACTATGAACCCTTCATGAAAACTACCGGCTCCAAACTCGTCACCGGTGAATACAATGGAGAACAGGCCAAGATCAAGGCCATGGTTGAAGCCAAGAATGTCTCCTGGGACGTGGTCGAAGTTGAATCCCCTGAACTCGCGCGTGGTTGCGAAGAAGGCCTGTACGAGAAACTTGATATGGGCAAGATCGGCGCCAAGAAAGATTTCGTACCGGCTGCCGTATCGGAGTGTGGGATTGGCCTTTTCGTGTGGTCGACCGTGTTGGCTTACAACGGTGAGGCACTCAAGACCGCCCCCACTTCCTGGGCCGACTTCTGGGATTTGAAGAAATTCCCCGGCAAGCGTGGCCTGCGTAAAGGGGCGAAATTCACGCTTGAATTTGCTTTGCTGGCCGATGGCGTGACACCCGAGGATGTCTACAAGGTGCTTGGCACGAAGGCCGGTGTGGAGCGCGCATTCAAGAAACTCGACCAGATCAAGCCCAGCATCCAGTGGTGGGAAGCCGGTGCACAGCCTCCGCAACTGTTGGCTGCAGGCGATGTGGTGATGACAACTGCCTATAATGGACGCATCGCCACTGCGCAGAAGGAAGGCAAGAAACAGCTCAAGATCGTATGGACCAACAACATCTACGATTTTGATTCCTGGGCGATTCCGGTTGGTGCACCGAACAAGACCGATGCCTACAAATTCATCGCCTTTGCCAGCAAGCCCGAAAATCAAAAGGTGTTTGCGAGCGAGATTCCGTATGGCCCGACCAACCTGAAGGGCACTGCGCTGGTTGACAAGGCGATTGCCGCCGAATTGCCTACTGCCCCGCAAAACATGAAGGGCGCATTGGCCAGCAACACCCCGTTCTGGGTCGAGCATGGTGAAGACCTGGAGCAACGCTTCAACGCCTGGGCCGCCAAGTAAGACCGTTTATCCAGGCCCGGCTTTTGCGATAGCAGAGGCCGGGCATGAATCCAAAGCAGCCGGATGGAGAAAGACAACGTCATGTCCAGCCTGACCGCAACGATATTGACCGAGATGCATACAGAAAACAGTGCTTCCCTAAAGGATCAGCTACGCCGTGCCGAGCGAATGAAAAAGCTCCGCTATGGCGCACTGATTCTGCCCCTGGCTCTGTTCCTGTTGCTGACTTTCGTCTGGCCTATTGCCGCGCTGCTCAAACGTAGCGTGGACAACCCGGAGATCGTGGGGGCTTTTCCCGTCACTAGCAGCCTTCTACATAACTGGAATGGCAAGGCGCTGCCGGACGAAGCCACTTTTGTCGCTTTTGCCGATGAGCTGGGCAAGACCAAGGGCACACCACCCCTTGCCGCCGCAGCCAAGCGGCTCAATATGGAACAACCGGGTTTTCGCAGCGTGATGATGCATTCGGCCCGTGCAATGCCACCTGAGACTGGGACTTCCCCCAAGGATGCGCTGATTGCGGCTGATTCGCGTTGGGGCGAGATTGCCACCTGGCAATTCCTGGCCCGCAACGCCAGCCCCTATACGGCACGCTATCTTCTGGCCTCGGTGGATCGAAAATATGACGAGCAGGGCAATATTGTCGCTGCTGATGAAGATGAAGCCATCTACGTCGATGTGCTGGTGCGCACCTTCGAGATGTCCTTTGTGGTAACCGTGTGCTGTCTGTTGCTGGGATTTCCGTTGGCCTACATGATGGCAAGCCAGCCGCCAAAGATTGCCAACGTCATCATGATCTTTGTGTTGCTGCCATTCTGGACATCCATTCTGGTTCGCGTGGCTGCCTGGATTGTGTTGCTGCAATCGCAGGGGTTAGTGAATCAGGCCTTGATGGCGATGGGCATCATCCATGAACCCCTGCAACTGGTATTCAACCGTGTCGGTGTATATATTGCCATGGTGCATATTTTGTTGCCCTTCATGATTCTGCCCCTGTACAGCGTGATGAAAGGCATCTCCCCTACCTATGTGCGTGCCGCCCAGTCCCTGGGGTGCCCGCCCTTGCGCAGTTTCTGGAAGGTGTACTTCCCGCAGGCGCTGCCCGGTGTGGGGGCCGGTGGTTTGCTGGTATTCATCCTGTGTATGGGCTACTACATTACACCGGCATTACTGGGGAGCCCGAAGGAACAGATGGCCAGCTATTTCGTTGCCTTCTATACCAACCAAACCATCAACTGGGGCATGGCTGCGGCACTCTCTGCCATCCTGTTTGTGGCTACCTTGGTGCTCTATATGGTGTATTCCAAACTGGTGGGCAGCCCGGACGTGGCGTCTAAGGCGCGGTAAGAGGAGAGAAGATATGATCGCATCCTACGCTTCCCCTGCTGAACGAGTCTGGTATTACGCCTTTCGCATCATCTGTGCGCTGGTGCTGGTGTTTCTGATGTTGCCGATTCTGGTGATCGCACCTTTGTCGTTCAACTCGGACTCCTTCCTGCTCTACCCGATGTCCGGCTTCTCGCTGCGCTGGTATGACGAATTTCTGACTTCTCCTGCATGGCGTCAGGCCTTCATGAACAGCTGCATCGTCTCCCCGTTTGCTACCTTGCTTGCCATGGTGCTGGGTACGCCCGCTGCGGTGGGGCTGACACGCATCGATTTCCCCGGCAAGGCGCTGCTGACTTCCATTCTGATCTCCCCGATGGTTGTGCCGGTGGTGATCGTCGGGGTGGCAACTTATCTGGTCTTTGCGCCAATCGGCCTGTCTGGCAGTTATGTCGGTTTGATACTGGTACATGCTGCGCTGGGCGTGCCGTTTGTGGTGACGACTGTTTCGGCTACGCTGCAAGGCTTTGATTTCAACCTTGTACGCGCTGCCGCCAGCCTGGGGGCGAATCCATTGACGACCTTCTTCCGTGTCACCTTGCCACTGGTGGCGCCCGGGGTGATTTCGGGTGGACTGTTTGCCTTTGGCACTTCTTTTGATGAAGTGGTGGTCACGCTGTTCTTAGCCGGGCCGGAGCAGACCACGCTGCCACGCCAGATGTTTGCAGGGATTCGAGAGAACATCAGCCCGACCATTGCTGCGGTAGCCACCATTCTGACCATATTGTCTACACTGATGTTGATTACGCTGGAGTGGTTGCGTCGCCGTAGTGAGCGCATGCGCGGTGTGGCCCACTAAGAATATCCCCGACATCATGAATAAAGGACCATCCAACATGCTGAACCTGAAAGACGCCTCGCTCTTCCGCCAACTTGGCTATATCGATGGAGTTTGGGTGGCTGCTGACTCCAGAGCCAGTATCGAAGTCTACAACCCTGCTACTGGCGAGGCACTGGGAACGATTCCGAATATGGGGGAGGGCGAAACGCGTCGGGCGATTGCCGCTGCCGAAGTCGCCTTGCCGGGCTGGCGTGCCAAAACTGCTGCTGAACGCGCCAAGTTGCTGCGGCGCTGGTTTGAACTGATGCACACACATCAGGATGACCTGGGCATGATCATGACTTGCGAGCAAGGCAAGCCGCTGGCCGAAGCCAAGGGCGAAATCTCCTACGCTGCAAGTTACCTGGAATGGTTTGCCGAAGAGGGTAAGCGTGCATATGGCGAAATCATACCGCCGAACGGCAATGATCGTCGTTTGCTCGTCACGCGCGAACCCGTAGGCGTGTGTGCGGCGATTACCCCGTGGAACTTCCCTTCTGCCATGATTACCCGCAAGGCCGGGGCCGCGCTGGCGGCCGGATGCACAATGGTGCTTAAACCCGCCACCCAGACGCCCTATTCCGCGCTTGCACTGGCCGAGCTTGCAGAGCGCGCGGGTATTCCCAGGGGGGTTTTTAACGTGCTGACGGGCTCGGCCCGCGCTATCGGCGGGGAGCTGTGCGCCAATCCCGTGGTGCGCAAACTCTCCTTTACCGGTTCAACCGAAGTGGGTTCAAAGCTGATCGCGCAATGTGCGCCAACGGTCAAAAAACTGTCGATGGAGCTGGGGGGAAATGCCCCCTTCATTGTATTCGACGACGCCGATCTGGATGCAGCCGTGGTGGGTGCCATGGCTTCCAAATATCGCAATGCAGGGCAGACCTGTGTGTGTGCCAATCGTTTGTTGGTGCAGGAAGGCGTATATGGCGCTTTTGTGGAAAAACTGATGCAGGCGGTCGCTGGGCTGAAAGTTGGCAATGGTCTGGAAGCTGGTGTGACCCAAGGGCCTCTGATTGATACCAGTGCCCTGGAAAAGGTTGAAGAACTTGTGGCTGATGCACGTGAAAAAGGCGCGCGGGTGGTGTGTGGTGGCAAGCCGCATGAGTTGGGCAAGACCTTCTTTGAGCCGACTATCCTGGCGGATGTAACCCAGGATATGCGTGTGGCACGCGAAGAGATTTTCGGGCCCGTTGCGCCCGTGTTCAGCTTCAAGACAGAAGAGGATGCCATCCGGATGGCAAATGATACAGAATTCGGACTGGCTTCGTATTTCTATGCGCGGGATGTGGCGCGAATTTTCCGCGTATCAGATAGCCTGGAATATGGCATGGTGGGGGTCAATACTGGCATCATTTCCACAGAAATTGCCCCGTTTGGCGGCGTGAAATCATCAGGACTTGGGCGTGAAGGTTCCCGTCATGGCCTGGATGACTATCTGGAAATGAAATATGTCTGCATTGGCGGTATCCGCTGAGGCCAATTTTGAACTGAACCAAGACTGAATCATCACCCTGTGATGCGGGCAGGGTAGACGTAAGCGCTTGCGCAAACGCTGTGAAGTATATCGTCGCCTGCGGCTTTGGTCCGGCAGGCTCTGGACCCGCAGATTTATCTGGAGAACGCAAACATGAACGCACCTACGAGCATCATCCCTGTCTTGACCAATGCCGATCTCATGGAACGTCGTAAAGCTGCGCTGCCGCGCGGGGTGGGGCAGGGGCACCCGATCTTTGCTGCGCGTGCCGAGAATGCGGAGATTTGGGATGTGGAAGGGCGCCGTTGGATCGATTTCTGCGCTGGGATTGCCGTGGTCAATACCGGGCATCGCCACCCCAAAATTGTGGAAGCCGTGCGGAAGCAATTGGAATCTTATACGCATACCTGCTTCCAGGTTGTTGCCTATGAAGGCTACGTCGCCCTGTGTGAGCGCCTGAACAAGCTGGCCCCAGGCACGACACCGAAGAAGTCCTTTCTCATGAATTCCGGTGCGGAAGCGGTGGAAAATGCCGTCAAGGTGGCGCGTGCCTATACCGGCCGCCGTGGCGTGATTGCGTTTGGCGGTGGCTTCCACGGGCGCACCATGTTCACCATGGCGCTGACCGGCAAGGTCGATCCCTACAAGATCAAGTTCGGCCCGTTTGCAGGGGATATTTATCATGTGCCCTATCCCGATCCGCTTCACGGCGTGACCGAGGAAGAAACCTTTATTGCGATTAACCGCCTGTTCAAGTGGGATATCGAAGCAACTGAAGTGGCAGCCATTGTTGTTGAGGCCGTACAAGGTGAAGGTGGTTACATCCCCGCCTCCACGAGCTTCATCAAGGGCTTGCGCGAATTGTGCGACAAGCATGGCATCATGCTGATCGTGGATGAAGTCCAGACCGGTGTTGCGCGTTGCGGCAAAATGTTTGCCATTGAGCACCATGGCGTGGAACCCGATATCATGACGATGGCAAAGGGGCTGGGCGGTGGTCTGGTGATTTCTGCGGTGATTGGCAAATCGCACGTCATGGATGCGGCTGTGCCTGGAGGTTTGGGTTCCACCTACGCAGGCAATCCGTTGGCCGTGGCCTCTGCCCTGGCGGTGCTGGATGTGGTGGAAGAAGAAAAGCTGGCCGATCGCGCTGCCATGTTGGGCCAGCGCATGCGTCTGCGACTAGGCAAGCTCAAGGATCGTTTTGATTGCGTGGCTGATGTGCGCGGCCTAGGTGCCATGACAGCCGTGGAGTTCTGCCATCAGGGGGACCCGCATCATCCGGCTGGCGATCTTGCTACGGCGCTCAAGAACGAAGCGGCCAAACGTGGATTGCTCTTGCTGAACTGCGGTAGTTATGGCAATGTACTACGCATCATGATTCCGTTGACCATTCCGGAAGCGGTACTCGACGAAGGACTGAGTATTATCGAGGAGTCACTGGCCGTAGTGACCGGCAAGTAAGAAACCGTAAAAAATGCCTATGGCGTTGTTGCGCTGCCTTGCCGTACTCGCTGTACTGTCTGCGTCGGCGCGCCTAGCCAGAACCGTTGTACTTCATTTGGGTACGGTTTCTAAATCATACAAAGAATTGGTCGCCACTGGGGAGCGGCGACCATGCTTGGTGGGCATCGTTTGGGGTTAGCGATGTCTACGCAGAGGTGGCCTGTGCTTCGGCACAGGCCATTTTTGTTTTGTGTTGTGGTGTATGAATATGGTCAAGGGCACTGGTCATGTCGGAAATCAGGTCCTCGACGTTTTCCAGTCCGGCATGGATGCGGATCAGGTGGCCTTGTTGCGCCCAGGGCGTTGCGCTACGGACTGGTGTGCCAACAGGGAGTGCAAGGCTCTCGAAACCACCCCATGACAATCCAATCCCAAAGAGTTTGAGTTCGCGGAAGAAGCATGGGAGAATTTCAGGTGCGGCACTATTGAGCACAATAGCAAACAGGCCGGTTGCACCGAGAAAATCTCTTTGCCATATCTCGTGCCCTGGGGCGCCCGGCAATGCCGGGTGAAGCACTTGGGCAACCGCAGGGTGTAGTGCCAATTGTTGCGCCAGCATCAAGCCATTCTGCCAATGTTGTTTCAGGCGTACCGACAGTGTGCGCAGGCCACGCAATGCCAGATAGACTTCCTCCGGCCCGGCTGTTTCGCCAAATACATGCGCACTGGACTGCAGGCGTTCCCAGGTATTCTGATTGCAGGTCACAATGCCCAGCAAGCCATCCGAATGACCCAGGATGTATTTGGTTGCGGCCTGAATCGAGACATCCACACCATGCGCGAACGGCTTGAAATAAAGTGGTGAGGCCCAGGAGTTATCTGCAATGACGACAGCGTTGTTGGCGTGGGTGACTTGGGCGATAGCGGGAATGTCGCAGACTTCAAAAGTGAGCGAACCCGGGGATTCCACAAATACCAAGCGGGTATTGGGGCGCATGAGTGACTGGATTTCAGCACCGATGCCAGGCGCAAAGTAGCTGACCTCTACCCCGAAGCGGCGCAGTGTGTGGTCGGCAAAGCTGCGCGTAGGGCCATAAACGTTATCCGCAATCAAGACATGGTCGCCGCAGGAGAGAAAGGCCATCAGCGCGTGGGTGCAGGCGGAAAGGCCGGAAGGAAACACCTGGGCGCGATAGCCACCTTCCAGTTCCGCGACAGCCGCTTCCAGTGCCCGTGTGGTGGGGGAGCCGTAGCGACCGTAGTTGCGATAAGGGTTGTCGCCCTGTTTGCTGGCTTCCCAATCCTCGTAGCTGGAGGCCAGGATGGTGGAGCCACGAAACGCCGGGGTATTGACGTAGCCGCCATAGGCCGCAGGGTCGCGCCCGGTGCTGGTGAGCAAGGTTTCTGGCTGAAGAGAGGCAAATGAATTCATGGCATGACCTGGCGCGGTGGACATGGAGTTATCGTAGGCACCCAGCGGGTGAATGTTTTTCCCAAATTTGAGCAGAAGTGCTCTAAAATGAAAATTATTTCCTTGTTATGACGAAAATCAGGAAAAATTATTCATGGACAAGTTTGATATCGCAATTCTTGACCAATTGCAGCAGGATTGCTCCCTATCACTCAACGATTTGGCTGCAGCCGCCAATCTGGGGCCAACGGCTTGCTGGCGGCGTGTGCAGAAGCTGGAAGAGACGGGGGTGATCCGTGGCCGGGTGGCGGTACTGGATCGCAAAGCCTTGAATGTGGGAGTAACGGTCTTTGTATCGGTGCGAACCAGTCAGCATAACGCCAAGTGGATACAGTCGTTCCACGATACCGTAGCTGCAATCCCCGAAGTGATGGAACTCTATCGCATTGCTGGGGAGTCAGATTACCTGATGCGTGTGGTGGTGCCAGACATTGCTGCGTATGATTCGGTGTACAAACGCCTGATCCGTGTGCCAGGGATTGCGGATGTGAGTTCGAGTTTTGCGATGGAGCAGATCAAGTATACCACTGCGCTGCCCCTGGAGTATGCCAAGTAGCAGCGCGTGCTGGCAGGGTCAGGATTCTGCTTCTGCCTCTTGACCCATGTCGTCATCAAGCATGGCATCCTCGTCCAGAATATGCTGGATGTATTCTGTTGGAAGTTGATACTGTTGCGCCAGGGCTTCCGCACCTTGGCCGCTTGTGCGCAGGGTTTGTAGCCAACCACTCAGCCCGGTACTCAGGGAACGTCCGGCACTTTCTCCTGCATGGGGTGTCGCGTTTTCCAGGTCGTATTTGTTGGCATAGCCACGTGGGGTCACCATCAGGCCGTGGCGGATGAAGGTGTTGGAGTTGCCAATCAGCACGGTTGAAAGCATGCCGATTTCGCAGTCCGCCATTTTCTCCAACGTGGTGAATTCGATGCGCTGCTTGGGGCGGTAGGCGGATTTGACGATGGCAACGGGCGTATCTGGTGCGCGATGGGCCAGGAACAGGCGTTGCGCTTCCTGGATGTGGCGCGTGCGTCGCCCGCTTTTTGGGTTGTAGAGCGCTACCACGAAGTCTGCCATGGCAACGGCATTGACTCGGCGGGCGATCACTGGCCAGGGGGTGAGCAGGTCGGAGAGTGAAATTGCGCAAAAGTCATGCGTCAGCGGTGCGCCGACCAATGCGGCGCAGGTATTCAGCGCGGACGCGCCGGGGATGATCTCTACTTCCACATCTCCGGAGTCGGGAATCCAGCCTGCCTGAAAAAGCACCTCAAACGTGGGGCCCGCCATGCCATAGACGCCTGCGTCGCCCGAGGAGATCAGCGCCACCTTCTTGCCTGCACGTGCACGTTCCAGTGCTTCGATGGCGCGATCCAGTTCCTCGGTCATGGATTTCTTGATGATTTCCTTGCCCTCCAGCAGATCGGCCACCAAGCGAATGTAGGTGACATAACCGATTACTGTGTCGGCCTCTGCCAGTGCGGCGCGGGCGCGTTGGCTCATGTGATCCACGCTGCCGGGGCCAAGGCCGACGAGCATGATTTTTCCTGGGGTGAAGGGTGGGTTATTTGTCATAAAATCACTTTGGCGATTGAAACCGTTGCATGGCGACCATCAAGGCCACGCAAACGATGTTTTTCAAGAATGAGTTGGGACATATCTGCACGGGCGGCAAGCAAGGCAGCTGCCTCTGATACAGAAGGCGTGCCGGTATGGCGCAATACAGTAGCAGAGGGATTAGGTACTTCGACCGAGGCTAGTTCTTCCGGCGTATAGAACTGCAGCGGCCAGTGGTGTGCAGCGGCGCAGGCCAGCAATCCTTGTTCGTCAGCCTTGAGCGTAATACTGGCAAGCCCTGAAATTTGCTCAGAGTTCAAGCCCGCAAGCGCCAGCGCTTCGCCAATTGCCGCTTCAATGGTGGATTGAGGTGTGCCACGGTCACAGCCGACCCCCAATGCAATTCGAATGTATGCCATGTTATGATTTGGTGCCGACCCGGTAGATGATGCGCTTGCCCGCCAGCCTATCCGTCCAGGTCTGTGGCAGATCACGATCACTGATCCACAGGATCGCAGAGAATGCTTCTGGCGTAATCTCTTCGAGCCGGGTAAAACAATGGATATTCTTGGGAAGCTGGCTGCTGCGTCCGTTGGCGTGGTTCCGCCACCAGTCTGGCGAGCCAGCTTCCTGTACTAGGGCAATAGGCTCATCATTGACCACAGCGGCGCTGGCGCGAACCAGCTCGTCATGGCTGGCCTCAAAATGCCAACCGAGTTCGCGGCCCAGCAGATCAACAGCCAGGGTTTGGCGTGAATCTGAGGCTGTCGTCAATACTGGCGTGGCGCCGAGTGCTGTCGCCAGATGTCCGGCCAGTTCGTTGGCGCCACCTAGATGCCCGGAGAGAACTGGAATGACGAAACGGCTGCCTTCGTCCACTACGACAATCGCAGGGTCTTTTGACTTGTCCAGGATGCAGGGCGCAATCAGGCGGACCAGGGCGCCCAGTGAAACCACAGCCACGATAGCGTCATATTGAGCAAACAGTATGGGAATCTGTTCCCCAAGCTTGCCCGCATAGCAAGTATGGGAGGCAGGAGAGGCTGTCGCTGCTTCGGCGGCGAACTTCTCCGGCGCATAGAGATGGGCACCAGGCAGTGCTGCAATGATCTTGCCTGCGCAAGTAATGCCATGGCGCGTGATGGAAACCACTGCAGTACGCGAGGCTGCCGTGGAGCGGGCGATGACCGGGGTGCTCATGCTACTGCCTCCTTGCGCTTGCGGCAACCGCGGCGCAGTTCGCCCCGGGCACGCTTGGGGTTTTGTACCAGCATCAATGACAAATAATTGACGCATTGCCCCTTCAGGCTGGCCAGATCAGTCACGACGCGCTGATCCGGCGCGCCTACACGCTCAATGAAGCAGCTTGTGGCAAGTAGATCGCGCTGTTCGAGCAATTCGATGATCTCGTCGACCAGCGGTTTGACCTTCATGAGGATCAGGGTGTCGAACTCATCCAACAGGTGGTCGATGACTGAGATGCCGTATGCCGCAGGGATCACTGCGATGGTTTCATCCTCTTCCGCCAGTGCTTTGCCTACACAAGCTGCGGCAGCGGAAAATGAGGATACGCCAGCGATGGTTTCCACTTCCACTTCGGGCGTGATTTCGCGCACAGCACGTGCTAGATGGCTGAAGGTCGCAAAAGTGGAGGCGTCACCCTCTACCAGAAAGACCAGATCACGCCCTTCTGCCAGCAACTCCAAGGTGCGTGCCGCTGCCCGTGCCCAGGCTTTGGCAAGAATGGTCGCATCGCGTGTCATGGGGAAGACAAGCGGCTCGATATCCGCAGGTAATTCCAGACCGGCCCGGCAGACAATGTCCAAAGCATAAGACCTTTCTTCTGCCTTTTTGACGGGATAAATCCAACGGGCACCCGAATGCAGTGCCTCCCAGGCGCGCCGGGTAATGAGGCCGGGATCGCCTGGGCCAAGCGAGGCACCAATCAGGCGTCCGTATGTGACTTTGTCTTGAGTCGGTGTCATGGTTTTTGTGCAGAAACAATCCATACGGGGTTTTGTGCAGCCATTCTGTGCATATCCAGAATGGGTTGGCTACGCGAGGCCTGGAGTTGTACCACGTCCCAATTTGCCCTGTGCGTGGCAAGCGTTTGGGTTGCAACCGCGAGGTTCTCCAAGGTCACGAAATTCATCACCAGATGCCCACCGGGTTTGAGGCGATCCAGAATCAGCGCAATCAACTGCGCCAGTTCTCCTCCTGACCCACCGATGAAAACGGCATCTGGGGCGGGCCATTGTTCCAGGCCTGCCGGGGCTTTGCCTTCAATCAGCGTGTAGTTGGTGGCACGCAGGCGGCGGGCGTTGACGCGGGCATTGGCAGCATCATCCACGTTCTTTTCAATGGCATAGACGTGGCCTTGACAGGCCAGTCTGGCTGCTTCCAGTCCCACTGAGCCAGAGCCTGCGCCGATGTCCCAGATGATGCTATCTTCATGAATTCCCAGGCGAGCAAGCGATACTGCACGCACCTCCTGTTTTGTAATCAAGCCTTTTTCTGGCTGACGCTGAATGTAGTCTGCGTCTGCGAAACCGAAGATCGCCTGCCTGGGTACGGATAGATGCTCAATGAGCACCACGTTGGGTTGTGGAAACTCTGTTTGTGCCGCTTCTTGCAGCGAGAGGTTTTCAAAGAGCGCTTCGTCAGGCAGGTGCAGGCGTGCAGCGACGGAAATCCGGATGTCCGAGCTGTCATATCCTGCCGCCAGAAGAGCCCGTGCAATGCGGGCAGGCGTGTTTTCCGGGCTGGTGAAGGCGGCGACGTGAGGATTACGGCTGATGGCCTGCATCAGGTCGTAGAGGCTATGTGCTGGAGTATTGCTGTTGTCATTCGCCCATTCACCGCTATCCGGGCCGTGGCAGGAGGCGATGCGGTAGATTTGGCTGGGGCGGGCGAAATGGGCAAAGGCTAGTTGTAGGCACGATAGATTGGGGAGTATTTCTAGATTCTCCAATCGATTGCCGAGCAGGCTGCCAATCCCATGGCACAAGGGATCTCCGGTTGCGAGAATGACGGCGTTCTGGCCTGACATGCGGGCTTGCAGAACCCAGTCTGCAACTTCACGAACGTGGCCATCCATGTCCCGGCATTCGATATGCGTAGGGATATGGGGGCGAATCAGTTCCAAGGTCCGGCCTGCGCCGATGATCAATTGGGCGCCGAAGATGCGTTGGCGCGCAGGCTCAGTGAGCCCGGCCCAACCGTTGTCAAGTATGCCAATAAGGGTGTCAGTAGGGGATTGCGTCATGATTGTGTGCCGGGGAGGTTTGCTTCGTCTTGTTCTACGCGCACGATGAGTTGGCCTTCAAAATCACAGACCAAAACTGTCAGAGTATAGGGGCCTGCATGCTGCTGACGTAGGCTGCGAATGGCCCGGATTGCCAATTCGCGGTGGAAGGCGATAGCCAGCCCGAGTGCCTGCAGGCGTTCAGCGGCGAAGCGGGCGGTTTCTGCGGCGCGGATTTCTTCGACCAGATCGGCAGGGGCACCTACCTGGTGGGCGCAGTCCGCGAGGAGATCGCGGTCAACCGCTTCTTTCCAGGCATGGGTGACAGCGAGGCCCTGGCCCATTTTTGTGAGTTTGCCCACCATCGCGCCGATGTATATGTTTGTCATCTTGCGCTTAATGGCAGTCTGGAAGGCGGCTTTGACAAAATCGCCCATCTGTACGAAGCACGATTCAGCCAATTCCGGCAGTTCGCGCATGGCGAATTTTTCGGTGCGCCCCCCGGTGGTAAACACCACGCTACGCTGCCCCTGGCGGGCAGCTACGTCAATGGCCTGCACGACGCTGGCGCGGAAAGCTGCCGTCGAGTAGGGGCGCACGATGCCGGTGGTACCCAGGATCGAGATGCCACCGAGAATGCCTAGGCGTGCGTTGAGGGTTTTGCGGGCCATCTCTTCACCGCCGGGAACCGATACGGTGACTTCGAGACTATCTCCTTGTGCAAGGATGGTTTCACCTACGCGTTTGACATTTTCCGTGATGTTGCGCCGGGGCACAGGGTTGATGGCGGGCCCGCCTACCTCCAAGCCCAGGCCATCCTTGGTGACTGTGCCGATGCCAGCGCCACCTTTGAGGATGATGGCACCAAGCCCATCGGCAATGCGGCGCACATCAACCGTGAGATGGGCGCCCTGGGTGGCATCCGGGTCGTCGCCCGCATCTTTGATGCTGACAGCATGTGCCGTGTTGTCTTCAATCCTGCCATCGTGGATGGCAAATTCAGTCTGTTGCCCGTTGGGCAGCTGGCAGAGGACGCGCTCGGGCACCTTGCCCTCCACCAGCCCAAGCGTGGCGGCAACGGCTGCTGCAGCCGCATTTGCACCGGTGGTGAAACCCGTGCGATTACCCCGATCACGCTTGGCATCGCCTTTGCGGACTTTTTCTGCTGGCGCGCTGTTCTCTGTGGGTTGGGCTGACATTACCTGCGAGTCGCTCGTTCGTGCTGCTCGGCCAGTTGCATCAGGGCGTGGATGGCTGCGACAACCAGCGTGGAGCCCCCTTTGCGGCCTCGCACGATGATCCAGGGGATGTTATCCAATTCGGCTAGCATGTCTTTGGATTCTGCTGCCGAAACAAATCCCACCGGCATGCCGACTACCAAGGCCGGGCGGATATGTTCTTCACGGATCAGGCGGATGAGTTCGATCAGCGCTGTGGGGGCATTGCCAATGCAGACGATGGCGCCATTTAGCAGGCCCAGGCTGTGGGCCTTGCGTATGGCCTGGGTGGCACGGGTGGTGTTTTCTGCGCGTGCCTGGGCGATGACATCCACGTCGGAGATGAATTGGTGCGGGCGGATTTTGAAATGGCTCAGGCGCGTGGTTGAGAGCCCCACGCAAATCATCTCCACGTCAGCCACAATGCTTGAGTTGCGGCTCAGTAGCGCCATGACACCAGCGCTGACGGCATCCGGGTGGAATTCGGTCAGGCCATTGAAATCGAAATCCGCGTTGGCATGGATCATCCTCCGCACGATTGGCCACTGGTGTAGGTCATAGCGATGGGAGCCGACCTCTGCATCAATAATGGCAAAGGAATCGTACTCGATGGCCTGACCTACTGGCGTCAATTGTTCGGTGACAAGTGGTTTGGAGGAGTTAGTATTCATTTTTCATTCGTCAGCAGGTCAGGCGTGAGCATGAATGTGGATTGCCGTGTGAGTATGATCGTGCAGGTGGTGGGCCTGGGCGTCTGCCCGGTACTTGCAACCATCGCACTCTAGCAGGCTTGCCTGTGAATTGTCCTGGTTAGTGGCGCGCATATCAAGCAGATCGAATATCCCGGGGTCAAACCCGAAGTGGGCGCTCAGAGCAAAGGCTGTTTGTGGGTATTGCTGGCGCAATCGGGCTGTCTGGGCCTGGATGCGGTCTATCAGCACGCCAGTGAAAAGATAGACCGGGATAATGGCAATTTGCCGCATCCCCAGGGTGATCTGCCGCTGCACCACCGTTTCTAGGCGCGGCCAGGTGATGCTGGTGAAGGCGATGTCGACCAGATCGTGGTCGGTTTCTTCAAAAATCCAGCGTGCCATCTTGGCCAGTTCGCTGTTTGCCCCGGCGTCTGAAGATCCGCGCCCAAGCAGGATCACCCCTGTGTTGTGGGGGTCTGGCATATCCAGTTCCTGCATCAGGTGCTCAAGCTGCGCGATGAGTACGGCAAAGATTTCCCGCCCCATGCCCAGGTGGCGCACGCATTCAAAATGCACGTGCGGGTGGCGCTGGCGGGCCGCTTCCATGGCTGCGGGCAGCTCCATCTTCACGTGCCCTGCAGCATTGAGAATGAAAGGGATCACCATGACGCGGCGAGCGCCTTGCGCGGCATGGTCGAGTCCGCCGTTGAGCAGGATTTCGGCATGCTCGATGAAGCAGACTTCAATGCGCCAATCGGGGTGACGAGCCCGCCACTGCTCGGCAAAACGCATGATTTCCTGATTCCCTTCGACGTTACGGGAACCATGCCCAACGAGAAGTAGAGTTGTATTATCCATATGTCGTATCCGGTTCAGGCGCTGGAGGCGCGACGAAAGCGATGGGTAAAGGCCGGGTCATAGAGTTTGGAGCGGGCAATCGTCTCCCAGTCTCGTGCGCCCAACGCCGGGCTGGCGATAATCATGGCTTGTGAGGCGATCTTCTGCTCTTGGCAAAGACTTTTGATGTTGGCGAGTGTGCCACGCACAATCTTTTCCTCTCCGGGCCAACTGGCCTTTTGCACCACCACGATCGGCGCATCCTCCGGCCAGCCTGCTGTGCGCAGCGCTTTTTGCACCTCATGCAGCAGGGTGATGGACAGGAAAATGCATAAGGTGCAGCGGTGAGCCGCCAAGGCTTCCAGGTCTTCGCCAGGGGGCATGGGGGTGCGGCCCGCCACGCGGGTCAGGATGACTGTCTGCGTGACTTCCGGCAGGGTCAGGCTTTCCCCGGCGGCGGCGGCCGAGGCAAAGGCAGAGGATACCCCCGGCACGACGCCCCAGGCGATGCCTTGGTCATCCAATGGGCGGGTCATTTCGACCAGGGCGCCGTACAGGCCTGGGTCACCGGTTTGCAGACGTACTATGTTGTCATGCTTGTGGGCGGCATCAATGAGCCAGGCGACGATTTCTTCCAGGGTCATGTCCCGCGAATCGCGGATCGCACAGCCTGCCGGAGCATAGTAGGTGGCTGCACGGTCAACGAGCGAGCCCGCATACAAAATTGCTCCGGCGGACTCCAGCAGGCGAACGCCTTTGACGGTGAGCAGATCAGGGTCGCCAGGGCCTGCACCCACAAACCACACTTTGCCGCTCATACGTGTGAGCCTGCCAAGTGAATTGCCTGCGAGGCGAAGACGAAATGAAAACGCATAAGGCTCCCGGAAACAGTTTGTGCCGATGGCATAAACCCGGGAAGTATCAATGCTCGAATGGATTCGCGGATCGCAATAAGCCTGTTAAATGTCCGCGCCCCAAGGCGGGAAAAGTGCTTTCTGTGATCCAGCGGCCAAGCGACCCACACCCCGGGGTAACACCACAACCAAGTACATCCGGGCCGGTCTTCTGGCTTGCCTGCATTCATCCCCACCTACCTTCCCATGCGTGAGCACAGTGGCGTTTGGTGGTTCGATCAGAAACTGCTCGTGGTGAGCTGTTTCTCAGGCCTACAGCAGCGGGGGCTGCGCCGGACTGGGAGAGCGTCTCTCCGCACCGGCTTCCCGTTTCACCCAGGCCATGGCAATGGCACTGAGCACCCGAATGGGGTGGATACTATGCCAAACCGGCAAGGGAAGTAAACCGTTCTTTATCGTTTGAAAACCCGTCCACAAACAGGGTTTTGAGCATTTCAAGGTGCTTGACGCAGGGGCTGAACCCCTCTATCGTGCATCCCCAGATGGTTCCTCTGCATGCATATTCGGTGTGTGCAGGGGTGAAAAGGGAACACGGGATACGCATCATGTGGCATGGTCAGACGTGCTCAGGCGTTGTGCCGTGGCTGCCCCCGCAACTGTAAGCGGTGAGGTTCTGGCTCCTCTATGCCACTGGTCGTCTTGCTCTCCACCGGGCAAGGCAGCGAGACCGGGAAGGCTCGGCCTGGATCATGGACCCGCAAGCCAGGAGACCTGCCATCGTTTGAGCGCTATACGCATTGCCGGGCGGGGTGTCCCGGTGGGTGTTCCTGTATGGCGTGCCCATTTCAAGGTGGTTTCATTATGCATATCATGGAAGGTTACCTGCCTGTCGCGCACGCGGTGGGCTGGTTTGCTGCTTCTGCCCCCTTTGTGGCTGCAGGTGTCGTGTCATTCAGGAAGATCGTGGCCCGGCATCCTGAAGCCCGCTTGAGCGTTGCCGCTGCCGGGGCGTTCACGTTTGTACTCTCCGCACTGAAAATGCCGAGCGTGACCGGATCATGCTCCCATCCTACGGGTACAGGGCTCGGGGCAGTCATGTTCGGTCCTTCCGTTATGGCTTTGCTTGGCACGATCGTGCTGCTTTTCCAGGCCTTATTGCTCGCGCATGGGGGGCTGACGACCTTGGGCGCCAATGTTTTCTCCATGGCGATTGTCGGCCCCTGGGTGAGTTGGGCGGTGTGGCAGTGCTCGCGCAAACTGGGGCTATCGCAGGCCGTGGCAGTGTGCTTGGCGGCCGCCATAGGGGATTTGGCGACTTATCTGACGACTTCTGCCCAGCTTGCCTGGGCCTATCCTGATCCGGTGAGCCATTTTGGTGGTGCATTCGCCAAGTTCGCCGGCATTTTTGCCATCACGCAGTTGCCTCTGGCGGTTGCCGAAGGTTTGCTGACGGTGGTGGCAATCAATGCGCTCTCTGCCAGAATCGGGCATTTGGATTCGTTTGGCATGGTTGAGGAAAGGAAGCGGGCATGAAGAAGTATTCCTCAGTAATACTGCTGCTCGTGGCCTGCCTGATCATTGTGATACCGCTTGTGATTCCCGCTTTTGGCGGTGAGTTTGCGGGTACGGATGATCGTGCAACCCAAGCCATTGCAAGCCTGAAACCCGGCTATAAACCCTGGTTTGAGCCACTGTGGGTGCCCCCCAGCAAGGAAATCGAGAGCCTTCTTTTTGCTTTGCAGGCTGCATTAGGGGCAGGCTTGCTGGGCTATGTCATCGGTCGTCGTCACGAAGCCCAGCGCCGCAATGTTGATCATTGATCAGCTTGCACATGGCAATGCGTGGCGCCACCACGCATTGATCGAAAAAATCTGCCTTGGATTGGGTGGTTTGGGCGTGGTGATAGGGCAACCGGGGTGGGTAACAGGGACTTTGGTTTCCTGTGCATTGATGGCTGCGGCAGTATGGGGCGCCAGAATTCCGTTCGGCTTCCTGCTGCGAGTGCTGTGCATCCCAGCAGGGTTTGTTGTGTTGGGGGCGCTCACCTTTCTGTTCTCAGTGGATGCTAATGGGATTCATTTTGTGGCCAGCGGTGTGGCGGCAGCTTTTACGCTGATAGGGCGTAGTTTTGCCGCAACGGTCTGCGTGTGTTTCCTTGCCCTGACTACGCCTGCGACAGATTTGCTCTGTGGTATGCGTCGCGTGGGCCTGCCGCGCGATGTGGCGGAGATCGCCTTGCTTACCTACCGGTTTTTGTTCCAGATTGCAGAAACGGCTGCCACCATGCATGCGGCGCAAGCAGCCCGCCTGGGGCATGTAACGCCGATGCGCCGTCTGCGCTGCCTGGGGATGCTCGTTGCCAATTTGTTGCCGCGAGCATTTGAACGCGCACGGCATATGGAGATCGGCTTGGCTGCCCGTAACTGGAATGGGGAGCTACGGGTGCAGGCGTCTGCGGTGCCCGTGTCCTGGTGGCGTGTGGCCGCGATTGTATGGGGCTGGATTTGTGTACTGTGGGCGGGAAGGGTGATGCAGTGAGCATGATTGTGGCGGAAGCCTTACACTACGCCTACCCCGGCGGTGGCGATGCATTGGCAGGATTGAGTCTGACGGTGAAGCGTGGGCGCAGGCTTGCAATTCTTGGCCCGAACGGGGCAGGCAAGACGACTTTGCTGCTGCACCTGAATGGCTCATTGCGGCCTGCGCAGGGGCGGGTTTTGCTTGATGGGGTGGAGGCCGCTTATTCGCGCACTGCACTGGCGGCATGGCGGCGGCGTGTTGGGCTGGTTTTGCAGGATGCCGATGACCAGCTTTTTGCTTCTTCCGTAGCAGAAGATGTATCGTTCGGCCCGTTGAATCTGGAATTGCCTCCTGATCAAGTCCGTGACCGGGTGGATGCGGCGCTGCATGCTATGGGAATTTCTGCGCTGGCAGAGAAAGCCCCGCATATGCTTTCTTTTGGGCAAAAGAAGCGTGTGGCCATTGCGGGCGCATTGGCGATGCAGCCTGAAGTGTTGCTGCTGGATGAACCTACCGCAGGACTGGACTATTTGGGAACCCGCCAACTCCTGGAGGCACTTGGGGCGTTGGCCGAGACGACGCTGGTTTTTACCACGCATGACGCCGGATTGGCGCTGGCCTTTGCCGATGAGGTGGCTTTGTTCGCACAGGGCAGGGTAATCGCGCAGGGGGATGCACAGACCGTGCTGTCTGATGCCAATGCCATGAAGCAGGCTTCGCTAGAGGTGCCTTTTGTGGCGCGACTGGCAGCCCGTTTGCAAGGCTTGGGGCTGCCAGCGCAACACCTCCGAACCGAGGAGGATGTGCTGGCCGTGCTGGCAGCACATCCTTTGGCCGTAGATCAGATCAGTGTTTCCGGTGCGGTGTAAGGCAGATTCAGCGCATCGGCCACTTCCTTGCAGGTCAGCTTGCCGCCACTGATATTCAGGCCGCGCCGCAGATGTGCGTCCTCACGCACGGCGGCTTTCCAGCCCTTGTTGGCCAGGGCCAGGGCGAAAGGTAGGGTGGCTGCATTGAGCGCGTAGGTGGACGTTCGCGCCACCGCGCCCGGCATATTCGCCACGCAGTAATGCACCACGCCATCAATCACATAGGTTGGGGCATCGTGGGTGGTGGCCTCGGAAGTTTCGCAGCACCCACCCTGGTCGATTGCCACGTCGACGATGACCGAGCCCGGTTTCATCTTGGGCAGCATGGCGCGGGTCACCAGCTTGGGGGCGGCGGCACCGGGGATCAGCACGGCGCCGATCACCAAATCCGCCTGACATACCGCCGCTTCAACCGAATCCTTGTTGGCATGCACGGTTTTCACGCGGGTGCCAAATTGAGCGGCCAAGCGGCGTAGCACAGCCGGGCTGCGGTCCAGTACCGTGACATCTGCGCCCATGCCTGCAGCAACCAGGGCGGCATTGCTGCCGACAATCCCCCCGCCGAGTATGACGACCTTGCCCGGCTCCACGCCCGGCACACCGCTGAGCAGTACGCCACGGCCACCCGCTGCTTTTTCCAGGCAATGCGCCCCCGCCTGGATACTCATTCGGCCTGCCACTTCAGACATCGGGGCCAGTAGGGGTAGCGAGCCATCGGCAGCCGTTACCGTTTCATACGCGATACAGGTGGCGCCGCTGGCGAGCAGCTCCTTCGCCTGCTCAGGATCAGGGGCCAGATGCAGATAGGTGAACAGTAACTGGCCCGGGCGCAGCATGGCACGCTCGGCTGCTTGCGGCTCCTTGACCTTGACGATCATCTCGGACTGCGCAAACACCTCCTTGGCTGTGGGCAGCACAGTCGCCCCGGCGGCACGGTACTCCTCGTCTGAGGCGCCAATACCGCTACCGGCACCATGCTCGACCAGCACGGTATGGCCTTGACTGACCAACTCACGGACCGAAGCCGGGGTCAGGCCGACCCGGTATTCGTGGTTCTTGATCTCCTTGGGAACTCCTACAAACATGGCACGCTCCAAATCAAAAATAGGGGAACACGGAACCGACGGGGGTTTTGGGGAGGTCGGCAGGTAAATCCAGTATATGAAGTGATTTATGGCGAAAGTAACTTCAATTTGTTGAGTTTGAAGTGGATGTCACTATAATCGGGCGCAAATCCTCCCCAGGGTAGTGAAATGCTTGAACTGGACAAAACGGACCGCAAAATCCTCGCCATCCTTCAGCGTGATGCACGGATTACCATAAGTGAACTGGCCGCTCGGGTGGGGCTATCGGCCACCCCGGTGAGCGAGCGCGTCAAGCGCCTGGAGCGCGAACGGGTGATCACCGGCTACCACGCCCATCTGGACCCCGAGTTGCTCGGCCTGCGTGTGCTGGTGTTTGTGGAATTGCGCCTGTCGCAGAAATCCTCGGAGATTTTCGACGCCGTCAAACGGGAATTGGCGCTGGTGCCCGAGGTGCTGGAGTGCCACCTCGTGGCAGGGGAATTCGACTACCTCATCAAAGCCCGCATTCCCGACATGCGCGATTACCGCGACCTGCTTGGCCGCATCCTCCTCAAGCTGCCCAGGGCAATCGAGTCCCGTAGCTATGTGGTGATGGAGGAAACCAAGGAAAGCCATATCATTGAGGTATGAATTCCCGTGCCCGCGATGTGCGGGCGAACCGAGTGCAGATATCAGGCCAGGAATTCAGGCCCGGAATTCGTGGATGACTTCGATCTGCCCCACAATATTGTCGTTGAGCCATTCCAGATCCTCCGCTGGAATTCACCATTCTGTGTGATGTGCGCCACCCACCTGTTGGAGCGCATAACAGCTCATGAAATCTGTATTGACCTCAAAACGCGTTACAAACCCTAAATCGGAGGCTTTTACGTTCCCGTCCTGGGGCAAGCGTTAGTCTGTTCGGGGGAAAATGTGAATGACTTCAAAAACGCTGCATACGACGAGCATGTCTTCGCTGGGGGACTTTCCAATTTCAGTGCAAACCCTGGAAAAGTAATCCCAGTGCGCCTGTCGCCAGTAATTGAGTGATCCATCGCCTTCACCTTCCATTGCAGCGTATTCGGCATTCACGCTCTTGAACGGAAGAATCTCGCAGTGTGCGATTCGGGTGACAATCGATGGATTGCCCGAGTGGTCAAGCACGATTTCGATATCCCCGACCTCGGCCCAGGCTTCGTTGTCGTACTCATGTTGCCAGACAAGACTTGTTCCGGCCCGTTTTTTGCCGTTTCGAATCAGGGCGAGCAAAGCGTTCGAGAGTTCTGCTTCGTCGCCATACCCGGTGATGTGAATCTTGCCTGGAGGCAGTGTGATGCCTTTGTCGTTCAGATGGCGGAGGACTTCATCTAGTTTTGATGGTGGATTCATGGTTCAGTCAACTTCAGGCCGAGTCCCTGATCACCAGGCTGGCGGGAAAGCGGCGCTGGTAACGGGTTTTTTGCTTGTCAGGCTGCAGGAGGCATTCGATTGCGGCTTGGCCGATCGCGGCGAGGTCTTGCCGTGCGGTGGTGAGCGCGGGGTGGATGTATTCGCACATCGGTACGTCGTCGTGCCCGGCAAACAGGATGTCCTGGCCAGGGGTTTTGCCGATGCGGCGAAATGCGGCCATGGCGCCCAGTGCCAGCCGGTCGGTGGCGCAGACCAGGGCGCCGATCTTGTCATGCAGCCATTCTCCGCTCGCCAGCCATTGGCTGACGGTTTGCAGCGCATAGGCTTCGAAATCCCAACTGAGTGTGCCGGTGTTGGCAGGAATGATGCGCGGGCGTTGCCCGGCGCGCTGCATTGCCTGAGTGTAGCCTAATAGTCGTTCGTCATGCGAGGGGCGTGCAACTGCTGGGGCGCTGAGGTAGGCGGGGGCGTGCCCGCGTTCGAGTAGGTAGTCGACCAGAAGCGTCATGCTCTGCACATTGTCGTTCATCACGAAATTGCAGTCCGCTTGCACATAGCTATCCAAAAACACGATGCGCATTTCCGCTTCCAGGCTGGCATACAGTGCCCGGTTGCGGTCCGAGGCCACTGCGGTAACTACGGCGCCACGCACCTTCATTGCACGCAGGGTGCGCAAGGCGGCCTCTTCGATTGCAGCATCATTGTGTGAGCATAGCACCACCAGTTGCTGGCCTGCGGCGCGGGCCATCTCGTCCATGTGGCGCAGCACCTCGCCATAAAAAGCATCCGCAATCACCGGCAGCACCACGCCAATGAGTTGGGAGCGCCCCTTGACCAGACTGACGGCGTGCAGATCGGGCACATAGTGCAGATCCGCGCAGGTCCTCTCGATCAAGGTACGGGTGGATGCCTTCAGGCTCGTGCTGCCGTTGAAGTATTTCGAGACGGTGGTACGTGACAATCCGGCCGCGTCAGCCACGTCCTGCATGGTGACAGCCGTATTTGGAGAGGGGGCAGGGGTATCTGAGGACACGTGTTGATTTTCTTGAAAATTATAAAAGCCATTGAACAGTATGGAGTATACGGAGCCAGACGCGCTAGGGAAAGCCCCACCAAAGCAGATCTTGTACATTTTTTGTACGCGTGTATAGTTTTGCCTGATCAGCTAGTGGTTGATGGACTCTCATTCCTTTCTTCTGGAGCAGAATGCCATGCCGATTCCGCCGCGCCCCGATTTTCAATCCCCCGCCTTCCTGCGCCAGCACATCCGCTGGGTTATGGATTTCTACAATGGTCGTGCCATCGACCCCAGCGGGGGCATGTACCACTTCTACCTTGATGACGGCACAGTGTATGACGCACGCACCCGCCATCTGGTCAGCGCCACACGCTTTGTCGTCACGCATTCCTGGCTTTATCAATTGACCGGGGAAGCACGCTATCTGGAAGGGCTGCGCCATGGTGTGCAGTTTTTGCGTACAGCGTTTCTGGACCCCGCGAGCGGCGGCTACGCCTGGATGATTGATTGGCACGAGGGCCGCGCCACGGTGCTGGACAATACCCGCCACTGTTATGGCATGGCTTTTGTCATGCTGGCTTATGCCCACGCTTTCAAATGTGGGGTGGTCGAAGCCAAAGTGTGGCTGGCGGAAGCCTTTGCAACGGCCGAGCAGCATTTTTGGGAATCCGCATTCCAGCTCTACGCCGACGAAGCCAGTGCAGACTGGAAGGTTTCCAGCTATCGCGGCCAGAATGCCAATATGCACTCCTGTGAGGCTATGCTGTACGCCTACACCGCCACAGGGGATGCGCGCTATATCGAGCGTGCCGAGGCCCTGGCCAATTCAATCACAAGGCGGCAGGCTGGCTTGGCGGGCGGCTTTATCTGGGAACACTACCATCAGGATTGGTCGATTGACTGGGATTACAACCGCCATGACAAGACCAATATCTTCCGCCCCTGGGGCTACCAGCCCGGCCACTTTACCGAATGGGCCAAGCTGCTCTTGCAACTGGATGCGCTGCACCCTGCCGATTGGCATCTGCCGCGTGCTGAGGAACTCTTCAATGCTGCTGTAGTACGCGCATGGGATGGTTCGCATGGCGGGCTGCATTACGGATTTGGCCCGGATGATGCTGTGTGTGACGCAGACAAATACCACTGGGTGCAGGCTGAGTGCTTCGCTGCGGCTGCGCTGTTGGCCACACGCACGGGCAAGGCGGAATACTGGGCGTGGTACGAACGCATCTGGGGCTATTGCTGGCAGCATTTCGTGGATCACGAACAGGGCGCGTGGTTCCGCATTCTGGATAGCGCAAACCTTAATCACACGCGCGACAAGAGCCCTGCTGGCAAGGTGGATTATCACGACATCGGCGCCTGTTTTGACGTGTTGCGTGCAATGGGCCAACTGGAGAGCAAGGCATGAGTTCTTTTCCGCAATTTGTATCGTTTGGCGAAGCGCTGACTGACATGATCCGCCTGGGGGCAGACCGCTGGGCGAGCATCCCCGGTGGTGCGCCGTGGAATGTGGCCCGGGTGATGGCCTGTTTTGGGGTGCCCAGCGCGTTTGGCGGGGCAGTGAGCCAGGACTGCTTTGGCGCCGAACTCTGGCAGGCCAGCGAAGCGGCCAAGCTGGACATGCGCTTCATGCAGCGCTTGCCAAAATCCCCGCTGCTGGCGATTGTGCATGAAACCCACCCGCCTAAATACTTCTTTGTGGGGGACGACAGCGCCGATCTGCACTTTGATGCCAATGTCTTGCCACAAGGTTGGGCGCATGAAGCCAAGTGGGCGCACTTTGGCGGTATCAGCCTTGCCCGCCAGCCGCTGGCCGAGCGTTTGGTGAGTCTGGCTGAGCACCTCAAGGCCAAGGGTGTGCGGATCAGTTACGACCCGAATTTCCGCGCGGCGATGGACGAGCGGTATGATCCTGTCCTGGCACGCATGGCGGCGATTGCCGATCTTATCAAGGTGTCGGAAGAAGATTTATGCGGGCTGTTCCGCACGCAGGATGAAGACGCCGCGTTTGCCACGCTACGTGCCATGAATCCCGCTGCAGCCTTCCTCTACACGCGGGGGGCGGAGGGGGCGAGCCTGTATGCAGAGGGACACGTCTGGCGCGCCAAACCGCCTGTCATTCAGGTTGTGGATACGGTGGGGGCAGGGGACTGCAGTCTGGCAGGCATGCTCTGTAATTTGATGCATCATCCGGAAGCCGGGTGGGGCGAACATCTGCGCGCTGCCATTGCCTCTGGAGCGGGGGCTTGCCTGGCTGCCGGGGCTACGCCGCCGGCGGAAGCTACCATCAAGGCGTTGCTCACTCAAGTACAATTGGAAATATTGGCGTAAAAATTAGTGCATATATAAAAGGGGCCGTTCAGGCCCCTTTTTTTCGCATCAGTACTGGTAATCGCAGTTACCCTGTTAATAAGACATCTGAATAGGTGATAGAGTTGCCAATGTAGTGCATCATTCATGCAATGACAAAGGGAGAGGCGTGTTATGGGGGTGGCGGGGAAGTGGTTGTGTGGCTTGGGATTCCTGGTAAGCCTGTCTGCGTGGGCTAATACGGATCTATGGCAACTGGAGACACAACGAGGGGATGCTCGTTTGCCTGTGCTGGTAGAGTCCGTTCCTGATGTTCCGGTGCATGGCTTACTGCTATCGCTGGACACTGGCAGCGGAAAAGATGTTGTCAAAAGCGGCAAGAACACTCCAAGCTACGGGCAGCCCACTACGCTGATTACACGTAACCGCGCCAGTTTGGCGGCACAAGGTATTGTGGTGCTTACGCCCGGAACGCCAAGTGACCAGCCTGGGGGGATGGACTTTAACTGGCGGCATGGTTTGGAGCACCGTGCGGATCTGGAAACCCTGATCAAAGCTGCCCACAACCGCTATCCCGGGGTGCCGCTGGTGGTGCACGGCTATTTTTCAGGAGCCACCTCGGCGCTAAACTTGGCTGAATCGCGGACGGGCGGGGTGGATGGCTATGTGCTGACGAGTGGGGTGTTGACACGCCTCCGCGATGACAGCCTCGACAAGATTAATACGCGCGGGTTGATCGTGCAGCCCATTAGCCATAATTGTAACGAGATCCCTACGCCCGAAGCACGGGAAGTTGCCGCCGCTGCACATTGGCAATACCTGTCTATAAGCGACAGTCAGAGCGATGCGAAGCCGACTTGCAACACCAGCTCGCGCGCTGGACTGCGTGGGCAGGACAAAGCTTTTGTAGAAATGCTTCTGGCGTGGATTAGTGGCGCTGCAGCTCCGGCTGCACTTGGCAAACAGCCTGCGACCCTGGTCTACGATGAACAGGTCTACATGATCCCGAGTGCTAGCGTTGGCGTATTCGGTCGTCATAAAATCGAATTGAGCGTCTTCACTCCGCCTGGCAAAGGGCCATTCCCTGTGCTGCTATACAACCACGGCGATATTCTCCCAAACAGCTCTTATATCACCGCCCACCAACGTTATCGGGACATGCCTATTGTCAATGAATTCATCGCCATGGGCATCGCGGTGGCTATGCCCGCCCGCCCAGGCGTAGGGCGATCCGATGGCGTATACCAGCGTTATAGTGGTGTGAACGGCGTCTATATCGGCGCTCCAACCGGGTTGCTGCAGAAAGGTCGTGATCAACTCGCGGAAGGGCTGGCTGCACTTGAGTTCCTGCATACAATACCTACGCTGGATACCAGCCGAGTCATCATGGCCGGGCAATCTGCGGGTGGCTTTGCCGTATCCTGCCTCGGGCTCGATAATCCGTCGCCCGATTGGCTCAAGGCAGTCATCAATTTTTCCGGCGGGCGTACGGATGTCCCGGAGGGGCAGCATGCCGACCACTATAACGAAGGCATGGTCAATATTTTCGGCTATCTCGGCAAGACCAGTCGTATCCCCGCACTGTGGATATTCGCCGAGCATGATAGCCGCTACACCGCTGAAACCATTCGCGCCGCCCACAAAGCCTTCACGGAAGCAGGCGGGATTGCCGAGTTACATCTGTACCCTCAACTGAAAGATACGGACGGCCACTTCGTCTATCACGCCCCTGAACTCTGGCGCGAGGATGCACGTCGCTTCCTCGCTCGCCTTGGCCTTACAGAGGCCCGAGCAGTTCAAGTCAAAGCACCCGATAAAGACACGAAAGAGGAAGACTAGCTGTAGTCGTCCCGATCAAGCTGGTCTTGATCGGGACGTCTTGCCTAGTGCTGGCAACCGCAGCCGCCACCCTCTCCGCCACACCCGCCATGTTTGTGTTCGTGCTGGTATTCGCCACCACAGCCGCAGCCTTCGCCGCCGTGGCCTTTTCCGCCACAGCACTCGTGATCTTCACCGTGGCTACCACCGCCACAGCACCCACCTGTGTGTTCGCCATGGGCGTGTTGGTGCTCACCGTGGCTATGGCCGCAACCACAACTCCCGCTCATTTCCGGCGGCAGGGAGAACAGCGGTGCTGCTTCCAGCTCCCCTGCGCGGAACTGGGCCAGCGCATCGGCGGCAGAACCTGCTTCACAGGCGAATACCTTGATGCCGTTCTGTTGCAGTTCAAACAGCAGGCGTGGGTGGATTTCGCCACAGAAAATGCCTTCAATGCCTGCCACAACTTCCGGGCTGATGGATTCGGGGTTGGCACGGTCCAGCGCGTGGAAGCCTTGGCCTTCGCTATCGAGGACCAGCAGGTGGCGGGCTGCGCCAAAGTCAGGTTCAAGGGCAGCGTTCAGGCCATCTGCAGTGGCGACGGGAATACAGAGTTTCATTCGGAATCCTTTGTGGGGAGCGGGTTTTCATTGGGTGACCGGGCAATCCGCAGCGCCTTGCCGTTGAGTAGGGCATCAGCAATCTTGCTGTGGGCACGGGTGAGAATGTTGCCAACCGTCTGGCGCGAAACCCCCATCTGTACGGCGACTTCGGCCTGATACAGACCGTTCAGGTCTGCCAGCCGCAGGGCCTCCAGCTCGTCGAGTTCCAGTGCCACCTCGTCCAGGGCGTGCAAGGGCACGCCTCGCGGCTTGAAGAAGTCCGAGACGGGCGTGCAAGCAACACAACGCTGTTTGGGCGGGCGGGCCATGGGTTTGATTATTGGCAAAAGCCAATTATGATGGAAAGCGCAGGATTTGAAAATTGATATGAATCATATGGAAAGGTGGCGGCAGATGAAGATGTGGCACAAGCTGGCTGTGGCAGCCGTGCTGGCCGTGAGTGCACTCGGTGCATCGGCCAAGACGGTGCTGATTGACGTGCGCACCGCCGAGGAGTTTGCTGCCGGGCACCTGGATGGTGCCCGGAACATCGACTATCAGGTGATCGCCCAGGGCATTGATGGTGCAGGTGTAGCCAAGGACGATGAGGTGATCCTCTACTGCCGCTCCGGCCACCGCGCCTCAATCGCCCTTGAGACGCTCAAGGGGATGGGCTACCAGCATGTGCTCAATTACGGTGGCATGGAAGAGGCGCGCAAAAGACTCATGCCATCCAAATAGTGTTTGCGGCGACTGTATTCGTTAATCCACCATCGCTTCCCCCATGCGGATGGGTTTTGCAGGCGCCCAACTTGGGTTGAACTGGCGCTTGCCTTGGGGGAAGAGCATGACGACAGTGGAGCCGAGCAGGAAGCGGCCCATTTCTTCGCCTTGCTTGAGCACGACTTCGCCATCCTTGTAATGCCATTCGCGTATTTCCTGGCGGCGCGGCGGATTGACCTGCCCGTGCCAGACGGTGGCCATGCTGCCGACGATGGTGGCCCCCACCAGGGTCAGTACAAACGGGCCTTCATCCGAATCGAAAACGCATACCACGCGTTCGTTGCGGGCGAAGAGTCCTGGTACGCCGCGTGCCGTGGTCGGATTCACCGAGAACAGCGGGCCGGGCACGTGAATCATGCGGCGCAGTCGTCCGGCACAGGGCATGTGGATGCGGTGGTAGTCGCGCGGGCTGAGGTAGAGGGTGGCGAAATTCCCATCCTTGAATTCGGCTGCCAGCTCTGCGTCTCCGCCCACCAATGCGGTGGTGGAATAGCGGTGCCCCTTGGCCTGGAAGATCTGGTCATCTTCAATGCGGCCAAACTGGCTGATTGCGCCATCAACAGGGCAGATCAGGCGGCTCGCGGCGAGCGGGCGGGCGCCGGGTTTGAGCGCCCGGGTGAAGAAGTCATTGAAGCTGGCGTAGGCGGCAATGTTTGGCTCCGCCGCTTCGTTCATGTCCACGCCATAGCGGCGCACAAACCAGCGGATGACCCGTGTGGTGAGCTTGCCTTTGCGGGCAGAGGCAAAGCGCCCGGCCAAGGCGGTCAGCGCTTGTTTGGGCAGCAGGTATTGAGGCAAAACGGCAAGGCGATCAGACACAGGCAAACCCCGGTTATACATGGTACAGGGGCGCATTGTAGAGCCTGGGGGGGGTTGTTACACCACCCACGGGCGGAAAGTCTCAGAACCGATTCTCAGTTGATCGAGAACGGGTCGCTCAGGCCGGTGTCGCGCTTGTGCGTAGAGTTGGCGCATTTGCTCAGTGCAAGCGCTGCACGGGTTTGTGCATCACCAATCGCTACGGTGGTGGCATGCGACGGGGTAAGGATCAGCATGCCGAAGGTGACATATAACACTTGCGCGACGAGGATAAAGCCGGTGATCAGCGCTGTTTTCATGATCTTTATCCTCTCTGTCAGGTTTTGGGGTGCTTATACTGTAGCTGTAGTCTGGCACAAGGCTTTCGACAAGCGATTATGCATTTGTAACACGTTGTTTTTTGTGTCACGTTGCGGTGCGTTGTGTGGGCCTTGTGCCATTCGCCTTAAGTTGTCTGGTCTTCGACCCAGCGCACGATTTCGGTGGCCGGACGGGCACCGGCTTCTCGGCTCAGTTCCCGCCCTTTTTCCAGAACCACCAGGGTGGGAATGCTGCGGATGCCAAAGCGGTTGGCAACCTGCGGGTTGGCATCGGTATCCACCTTGGCCAGAATCGCCCGGCCCTGCAATTGTTTGGCGGCTTCTGCATACATGGGCGCCATCATCCGGCAGGGGCCGCACCAGCTGGCCCAGAAATCGATGACGACGGGCAGACCGGTCTTCTCAACGAAGTTGGCAAAATTCTCGTCTGTGAGTTCGATGGGTGTGGCGGGCAAGATCTCTTGCTTGCAGACACCGCAGACCGGCGCATCTGCCAGACGATCATCCGCGACGCGATTGGTGGCGTGGCAGTGGGGGCAGACGATTTCCATGAAAAGCTCCAAAAGGGTTGGTTGACGTTTTCATTCTACCAACGGGCTATATATCGATGGACGACATTAAAGCTATGGAAAACATTGCGGATGCCTATCAGAACCTGTTCATAATCTTACGGCGAGGCCGTGATCGGGGCTCATGCGCTGCTCGAAATCCTCATTTATACGCATAAACTCCGGTTTCTGCGCTGCTCTTCATCCTGCTGACGCCCTCTCGCTACAGATTCTGAACTGGTTCTCAGGCAAGCCCTTCGCCAGTTGCTACCCTGGGCGTGTGAAGACAGGCCCAGGACACCTTCCGCAAGGTGAATGTGAGCCCGCAGGACACCAGGATCAGCCCCGTGACCAGCCCGATCCAGAAGCCATAGATTCCCTGTGGCGGGAGGCCGCCCATTCCCTTGTAGCCCAACCATGCGCCAACAGGCAGGCCGATCAGCCAGAATGCAACCAGCATCATCAACATGGGCGGCAGGGTCACCTTGTAGCCTCGCAGCGCCCCAATCGCCGTGACCTGGGCAGCGTCCGCCAACTGCCAGATTGCCGTAAAGAGCATCAGATTGGCGGCAATGATCTGCACATTCCGATCCGGGCTGTAGAAGCTCACAATGGCCTCACGCCCGAACAGGATCAGCGGGATGGCGCATACCGCGATCAGCAGCCCCAGCGCAATGCCGCTCCAGGCGATGAAGCGTGCCCCGCGTGCGTCCCCTGCGCCCAGCGTTTGCCCGACGCGAATGCTCAAGGCGGTGGAGAGTCCGACGGGAATCATGAAAATCACCGATGAGAAGTTCAGAGCCACCTGATGCGCGGCAATCTGCTCGGCGCCAAAACGCCCGACCAGCAGCGCCACGCTGGAGAAGGCACCTACTTCGGCTAGTGCCGCAATGCCCATCGGAATGCCGATCTTGAGGAGCTTCCTGATCGTTTCCCAATGCGGCCAGGACCAGCCATGCCACAGGTAGCAGGTGCGGTAGGCGGGTGACCACGCCGTCCAGGCTGCCAGTGCAATCAAGGCCACCCACATCCCGATAGCGGTGGCCCAGCCGCAGCCTGCGCCGCCTAGTGCGGGCAGACCCCAGTGTCCCCAGATCAGCAACCAGTTGAAGAGTGCGTTAACGCCCAGGCCGAGGAAGGCCAGGATCATCATGGGCTGAGTTTGGTTGATGCTGGCTGAATAATAGCTCAGTACGCGGAAGAGCATGGCGGCAGGCAGGCCCACGGCAATCCCGAGCAGAAAGACATGCGTCTTGTCGATCAAGGCCGCGTCAATCTCAAGTGCGGCCATCAGGGGGCGGGCGGCGGGCAGGAGCACAATCGACAGCGCGCCCGCAAAGACCGACAGCCACATGCCTTCACGGGTGTCATGGACGATGCCTGCCATGTTGCCCGCGCCAAAATGGTGAGCGACCAGAGGGCTGACGGCCTGCAATACACTGGTCAGCGTGAAGAACAGCGGCACCCAGAAGGCGACCCCGAGTGCGACCGCTGCCTGATCTGCCGACCCGGCTTGGCCGGACATGATGGTGTCAAGAAAGCCAAGCAGCACATAGGCTACCTGGGAGAGAATGATTGGGAGGGAGAGCCGGGTCAGTGCCTGACTTTCCTTGAAGAAGCGGGAGTACAAAGACATGATGCAAACTCGGCCAGAGTGCTGCATGGCCGTTGAAAAGGGCTGGCTATGATAACGCGAGATGTGCCCTGTGCCGCAGGATAGATCAAAAAGACGGTCGGCTTCAGGGCCAAACAGGCTAGATATCACCTACCAGACTGGCCTTGGCCCAGGACAGGTATTCGCGTAACCAGACATTCAGCATGATGGAATAGGGCGTAGGTGCCGGTACCACCAGACAGTGCGTGTAACCCGCGTGCTGGGCCAGACGCAAGGCGCGTAGCGCGTGGAAATCGTTGGTGACGATGGCGATCTGCTGCGTGGTGACTGATTCGCCGCGTTGTTCCAATAGCGCACGGGTGAAGGCGATATTCTCCACGGTGTCGTGCGATTGGTTCTCTTGCAGGATACGGGTGTCGGCCATGCCACGCACGAGCAGATCATTGCGCATGGCCAGCGCCTCGCTGGTGATCTCACGATTACCCTGGCCCCCGGAGACGATCAGGCGAGCCTTGGGATAGCGTTGGGCCAGTTCAAATGCAGTATCCAGCCTGTTGTAGAGCATCAGCGAAGGTTTGTCGCCATGCAACCCTGCCCCCAGCACGAGGATGTAATCGGGTGCCTGTTGCAGAGGCGTCAATGTGGTATTGAGCAGCATGGTCACGAACATGACAAAGCTTGCCAGCCAGAGTGCACAGGCGATCTGGCCGAGCCGCCAACAATGCGCAAACCAGGGGCGAGTGGCCCGCCAATGCTGGATGCATGGTTTGGCCCACAATAGCCCCAGCAGACCGAGCCCCATGAAGCTGGGCAGGGCGACACCGATGTTGAGGTTGCTGTATGCCGTAAGAATGGCTGTATCCAGCACCAGGGCAAGCCCGATGAGCGCTTGCAGGCGTTCTACCCGGGACAATTGGCGCAGGCGCGTGGAAAGGGCCTTAAGCATTCTGGATTCTGGCTTCGATCATGACGTTTGCAAAGGGTGTGCCCTGGCTCATCGGCTGGGTCTTGACGACGAAGCCACGCCGCTCCAGCGCCTCAACCCAATCGTGCAGAGGGCGGCACCACATGCGCGGCAGGCGATGGCCCTGTGCGAAAGACATCGCTTTGTCGACGACTTGTGAAAAGCGAAAGGGCAGGCCCGCCGCTGCATCGCCAATGCGGGTCAGGAACAAGCCACCTGGGGGGAGTGCTGCGTGGATGCGGTCAAACACGCGTTCCTGATCGTCATAATTGATGTAGTGGAGTACATCCAGGATGGCGACGACATCCACCTCCGCGATGTCTACATGACGCACGTCTCCCTGTGCCAGACGCACCCGTGACCCGAAGACGGAGAGCGCATGATTGCCACAGTCCGCCTCGCACCCCATCAGCTCTACGCCATGAAAATGCAGATTGCGTGGAGGCTGCGGGGTGCCAGCGGGCCATCGGCCTTCATTGGCGATCTGCTCCGCCGCGAGTAGCCAGGAGGCCAGTAGCCCCCGCCCGCAGCCAAGATCCAGCACCCTGGCATTGCTGGGGAATATGCCATGGTCAATCAAGCCAGGGAAGATGGGGTCTCGCCCCAGCTTGCCACGGCCCCAGTGGTAGTTGAAGCGCCCGGTATCAAAATAGGGCGCTGTGGCGCGCTCAAGAATCTGTGTGTGGAGTTCGGGGATCATCAAAGACAGCACGCAAAGTAACAGGGCGGAGCCCAAGGGTGGCTATTGTATCCAGCAGACGTGGCAACACGGCGATGATGACAGGGGTGGCGTGTGTCGTGCGTGCGGCATTGCCGTCATGCAGCAGCAGGATGTCACCGCCACGCAAGCCACGGCTCAAACGGGTGAAGACCTGTTCCGAATCCTGCACACGCGTGTCATAGCCACGCCGGGTCCAGCTTGCTAGATGCATATCCAGACGGTGCAACACCGGGTCAAGGAATGGATTGCGCAGCCCGGCGGTGGGCCGATAAAAGCGCGGGGTCTGGCCTGTGGCCTTGTGGATGCTGGCCTGCGCGTCGGCGATCTCGCGCGTCCAGCCGCTCATGCCTTGCAGGGAATTGAAAGTGTGGTGGCACTGGCCGTGGTTTTCGATGGCATGCCCGGCGGCCACGATGGCTTGAGCCAATTCCGGGAAGGCTTCTACTTTTTTGCCGATGCAGAAAAAGGTGGCCTTGGCTTGATATGCCGCGAGGATTTCCAGCACCTTGGGCGTGACTTCCGGGTCGGGGCCGTCATCAATGGTCAGGGCAACCCACCCTTGGCGAGCGGCGGATTCAGGCAGGCGGGTCAGGTTAGGCCCCAGCCCCTTGCTGCGTGGCAAAAGCCCGGTGACGGCCAATGCTAGGTGGTTGATGACCAGAATCCCCAGCGCTAGCGGCCAGTGGTGTGGCATCAGTGCCCAGAGCGTTGTCGCCCCAAGGTGGCAGACCAGCGAGGCCCAGAGCAGGGCAGGGGGGCGCCAGCGTTCCTGCTTCAAGCGATGACCCCTTGGCCTGGTTGTACGGCTGCCTCAAGCGAGGCATTCAGCAGGCCTTGATTCAGGAACATTTGCCATAGCGACTCCCACTCCGCCCAGCCGTGGTCGCCAGGAATGTAGTGGACTTGCGAGGAGGGCAGTTGCCCAGCCATCATTTTCTGCCCGGCCAGGAAGCGGTCTTTGTCGCCGGTGCCCATCCATAGTTGGGGTTGTTGTATTTTTTTATCATAGTCGGCCAGCCATCGCCATACCGCATGTTCTTCGTCTTCTGTCGGCTGCACGGGTGTTTGTGCCCAAGGCTTCAGCCCGCCCGCGTCCCGAATCGGGCGAAGCACATCCTGCGTGCCGGGGTAGGGCGAGAGCAAGCAGAGTCCCTGGAGCCTGTATGCATGGCGCGCGGCATAGGCCAGCGCACAAAATGCACCAAGTGACACCCCCATCAGCCATATGCTGTCATACCCGTTTTGTATGGCGGGTGCGATCACGTCCTGATGCAGACGCTCCACTATAATGTGCTCGGAAACGAAGAGCGGATTGACGTCAGCCAAGATGACATCCGCTGCAATCCGTCTTTGCCGGAGTTGAGCCACAAAGCCGTGACTCAGAAAATCCTCCGGCGTGGTGTAGGCGCCTTGCAGAAACACTAGCAGCATGGGCGCACGCTCGTGATCGCTCCAGCGGTCTTCCAGACAGCGCATCACGGATGGGCGGGCTGACGTGGTCATGTTGATGACATGTCCTCAGGGCTGCACATCACCATCAGGGATGAGTTCGACATAGGTGTGATTCTCTCCCGCCATTGCCAGAATCAGCAAATCGCCTTGAATGCGCTTCATGCTCTGTTCCCTTGTAAGGATTTGATTGCCTTGGGGGCCAGTGCGGCGGAGAACAGCAGCGCCAGGAAGGCCCCCGGTCCTACAGTCAGCCCCAGGGCGGAGAGCACCGGCACCTTGGAGGCGGCCAGCACGCCAAAACTGCTCACCGTGGTGAGGTTGGCCACACACAGGGAGACGATGGTCTGGCGGCGGGCGGCTTCGTCTTCCTGCAAGGTACTTTGGTCGAAGAACAAGGCGTAGTTCGAGCCGACGGCCACTACCAGCAACAGGCCCACCAGATGCAGGATCGTGAGCGAAGTCCCGGTGGCGACCAGCCCTGCCGTCACACACAGTACCGAGCAGGCCAGCGGTGCACAGATGCGCAGCGTGCGTGGCAACGAGCGCAGGAAAACGAGTAGGAGCACTACAATGGCTAGGCAGCCCAGGCCTGCGAGTACCGCCGCCTCATGCAGGTAAGTGGCGTAGAGGCCGAAGGATTCGGCTTTCAGATCGATGAAGGTCGTCACGGGCAAGCCTGCTTCGCCCAGGGCCTGATCGACTTTCGCCGCATTGATTTCGCCATTGGCAGGCGCACGTAGCGGTAGCATCACGAGTACATCGCGGGCGCGTTGCACCACAAGTGAATCCACCAACAGGGCCGACGAGGTGCCGTTCAGGCTGGCGCGGGTCAGTTGGGGGGCTGTGCGTGCCTTGCCGATATCGGCCACAAAGCCTTCCAGGCGCTCTGCCTTGATCGGCATATCCTGAAGTGCTTGGCCCAGATTGGTGCGCAAGGCAGATTCTTCCGGCAGGGCCGCGCGGCGCTGTTGTTGGCTGGCGTGGCTGGGCAATACGTTTGCGGGTGAGGTGAAACCGGCGATTACCCCTTGTTGGGTCAGTTCGCGCAAAGGGGTTGAGAGGTTCTCTGCGGCCTGCAAGGCATGTTCCACATCTGGTGCGGTGAGGACGAGCATGTAGCGCATCTCGGGCGCACCCATGTCACCACGTAACTCGGTATCGAGTTTTTGCTCGGCAGCGGATACGGGGCTGAGGGCACCCAGTTCGCGGTTCCAGACGGCGTCCCCTCGCCAGATCAGCAGGCCCAGGGCAGCAAGCAGCAGGATCACGATCCCACTGCGTACACTTTGCAGACGGGCGATAGCGCCATTGAGCAGGAGACCGAAACGGCTCAGGTCGCGCAGTTTGGCCTTGGCCGGGATAAGCTGGGGAAGCACAAAACGGGTGACCAGGGCGGCCGCGACCAGACCGCTGATCGAGTACAGCCCTAGCTGCGACAAGCCGGGGAAGCCAGAGAACAGCAGTGCCACGAAGCCCGCGATAGAAGTCAGCACTCCCAGCCGGATGGTGCGCCAGAAACCCCGTGCATCACCTGTGTCGGCACGCTGGATGAAGAGATAGATGGAGTAGTCGACCGCTTCTCCGATCAAGGTGGTGCCAAAGCCCAGGGTCAGGCCGTGGATCTGGCCAAAGCCCAAGCCTACTGCCGCAATGCCCGCCAGGGCGCCAGAGAATACCGGCAGCAGCCCCAGCAACAAAAGGGTGGGGGAACGATAGATCGCCAGCAGCAGGCAGATGACCAGCAAGGTGCTGGCTGTGGCAAGGCGGGTGACTTCGCTCTCAATCGTCTGCCGTGAAGACACCGAGAAAACGCTTGCTCCACTGAGCAGCAGGCGGGCGTCTGCCTTGCGACCGGGAATTTCGGCAAATGCTTTCTTGATAGCGGCCTGGGCCTGGGCCTGGGCGTCGATGTCGGAGCCCGCACCGCTGGTCTGGGCCAGTAGCAGCGCCCGCTTACCATCGCGCGAGGCCCATACGCCCTCCACGCTGTTGGGCTGCTCGGAGCCACTGAATTGCTCGATCAGTTGCAGGGTTTCGCCCGTCGGGTCACGCGGCAGGAGGTGCTTGAGCATCATCCCGGCACTGCCGGACAGCCCATCAATCGAAGTCTGGATGGCCTCGTGCAGGCCGTTGGCTGAGAAGCGGTCTGCATTGATGCTGGGGCTGAGCAGGTAACGGTTGTCGAAGAAATACGCCTGATCATGCGCCAGGGTTTCCGCCGAACCGTTCTGCACGCCGACAAAGGTCGGGTTCTTGCGCAAGTCTGCGGCCAGCGCTTCAGACAGGCGCGCACGCTCGGCAGGGCTGTCGGCTTCGATCCCGACCATGATCAGGCGAGCGATGATGCCATCGCGCAACTGCTCGACCAGCATCTGCTGGCGGGCGTTGGGTGCCTTGGGCAGGAAGGCCGACATGTCGGCCACGAAATGGGTGCGGGCCACCAGCAGGGCGCAGACGGCCAGCCCGGCGAGCCAGAGTGCGACGGCGACGAGGCGTTGATGCTTCATTGGGCTTGGATACTGGTAACGAGCATTTCGGAACGGTCTCCATCCGCCTGATCGAAATCGATGGATTTGATCTCGGAGTGTGAGCCTTGCATGCGGATGCGGGTGACGATCTTGCTCATCTTGGCCTGGGTAGGGGTGAGCACGAGCAGCCATTTTTCGGGGTGGCCGCTCAGTTCGAGCTTGTAGACGCGTTCCAGCGCGCTACGGTCGCCAGCTAGGGTGCCCCGGATGCTTTCCACGAAGGCGGCCACTTCCGGGTAGTCCTGCAACTTGATGGTTGTCCGGCGTTTGCCGGGGATGTCTACGGTCAGCGCGTCTCCATCCAGCACCAGGGACTCTGCCTTGGGTTTGAGCGTGCGCTTTTCAAGTTTGTCGGGGGCCGTGAAGGAGAGTTCGCCAGAGGACTCGACGGGCTTGTCCACAATGCCGATGTATTTCTTCTCGATGAAAGTGGCCTTGGCCGATTTGGCCTGGGCCAGCATCTGCATCAGCTCTCCCAGCTGGAGTTCGGCGGCCATGGCAGGCAGCGCCGTGCACAGCAGGAGGGAGAGGGCAAGTTTGCAGCAGTCAATTTTGCGCATGGGTGGGCGTGTTCCAGAAATCGTAGAAATTGAACCAGTTCAGGGGCGCAGCCCTGCAATAAGACTCTAGCGTGCGGGCATAGTTCGCCATCGCTTCGGCAATGGCCGCATTGCGCCCGGCTGCGTCAACGTGGGAGAAGTCGGCAATCTGCTTGAAGTGGACATCATAGCGATTTCCCCCGCGATACAAGCCCGCCATGCACACAACCGGCCGCCGCAACATGGCCGCCATGCGGAAGGGGCCTGTGGGGAGCTGTGCCGTGCGCCCCAGGAAGGGCACGCTCACGCATTGGTCGAAGGCGAGGCTGCGGTCGGCCAGGATGCCAACAAAGGCGCCCTGCTCCAGATGTTCGCGGATCTTGAGCATGGAGTCGAGCTTGCCCAACGGGATGATCTCCGGCGCATTGGCCGGGTTGATGGCGCCCAGAATGCCGCTGATCCGGCGGGCGTTTTCCTCATACATCGCCAGATAGATGTGTTGGGGCACATCGGGCGTATGGCGCGAGGTGGTACGCAATGCCTCGAAGCTGCCGATATGCCCGCCAAAAAGAAACACTCCACCCTGGGCGCGATGGAGGGCGTGAAGTTCCTCGACCCCGGAGACCTGAAAGTCAAAGGCATCAAAACAATCGTTGAGCAGAAATATCCGGTCGTGAATGGTGCTGGCAAATGCCAGTACATGGGCATACATCTGCCACCAGCTCGCCGGGCGGCCCTGGATGTGGCTCAGGTAGTCGCGCGAGGCGCGCCGTGCCGCATGAGCGGTGAGCAGGAAATACAGCGCGATGCCATACAGGATCGGGCGGGTCAGCCTGCGCCCCAGCGCGAGCGACAGGGCGCGCATCACCTTCAGCCAGAACAGGTTGCCACGTTCCTTCTGGCGCATCCAGTCTGGCGGCTCAGTTGGGGTTGAGGCTTTGGAGCGGATGGGCGGCTGCGTCATGCCAGATCCAGGCGTCCGCTGGCGACCTTGCGGTCTGCGGCGCGGACCTCAAAGCGCACCGCACGATCGGCGCGTTCATAGTCCAGCCACAAGGCTTCGCCCGGGCCTGCCGGGCTGAGGAATTTGGCCATCGCCACGCCTGCCACCTGCACATGCTCTGCCGCTTCGACCAACAAGACGGCCTGATCCAGCAAGACCACACCAGGGACGATAGGTTGCTCCGGAAAATGCCCGGCAAAGGCGGGGTGGTCAGCAGCGATAACAAGGGTGAGGCTGGGCATCTTAGTGTTGGGCGTTACGCAGGTGGGTAGTGATCAGGGTCTGCAAGGCGTCCTGAGTGATCTTGCCGGTACTGTTGCGTGGCAGGCTGTCGACAAAGATGATGGGGCGAGGCAGGAACACCGCGTCGATGTGTGAGCGCAGGGCCTGCAGGATGTCTTCTGTTGCCAGTTGTGGGGCCACCACAAAAGCCGCGAGGCGGGCCTTTTCGCTATCCGGGTCGGGCAGGCAGAACACCCCATCACGCACACCGGGCAGCGAGGTGAGGATATGGTTGAGGAAGGCCAGTGAGCTGCGCTTGCCGCCGATGTTGATCATGTCGCTGTTGCGTCCGACCAGGCGGAAATTGTGCGCGTCGACCAGCTCGACGATGTCGTTCAGGGGGGATTCCACCTCGATATGCCCCCCGCTGGCCAGCGTGACGCCATCGGCCTGACGCAGGCGGATGGTACCCAGGGTGCGCCAGGGCTCGCGGCTGCAGGTGCGTCGTGAGGCCAGTTGGCCGGTCTCGGTGGCACCATAGATTTCATGTAGCGGAGCGCCCAGTTCGCGTTCGGCGCGCTCGGCCAGTGCATCGGCCAGGGGCGCGGTGGCAGAGAGTACAAGCGCCAGGGGTGGCACGGGCAACTCAGCGTCCAGCAGGGTGCGCAGGTGCACAGGCGTGGTGACCAGCATGCGTGGCTCAAGGAGTTCGGCCAGGGTTTCCGCAATGTCCCCTGGGTAGAACGGACGCTGGGCGCACAAGACCCCGCCACCGAGCAAGGGCATCAGCACCGTGGATTCCAGGCCGTACATATGCTGGAAGGGCACCGTGCCCACCACCGTGCAAGGGCCACCGGCCCCTTCCCACAGGCGCTGGGCTTCGGCGATGCAGTTGATCGTGAGCGAACCCCAGCGCTTGGCATGCGCTTGCGGGGTGCCGGTGGAGCCCGAGGTGAACACCTGGGCGACCAGTTGCTCGGCAGGAATCAACGGTGCTTCAAGGCAGGGGGGGACCTGTGCCCCTTGAGCCTGTACGATGATCATGGGCAGATCGAAGGGGTTGTCCCCCTGGTCGCTCAAGCAATGGAGCGCGGGGTGCTGACGGTGCAGTCCGGCGATGATCTCGCGGGTCAACGCATTGGGCAGCAGGCTCAGCGTGCCACGGGCGATGCAGGCAAACAGGCCGATGGCGAAGTGATAGCGGTCGGCGCACAGGTTGAGTACCGGTGTGTGTGCCGGTAGCTGTGCTGCCAACGCCAGGGCTTCGCCAAGAAATTCAGCCCGTGTGATCAGGCGCCCTTTGTGGACTGCGACAATGATGTCGGAGGAGGCGTCAGGGAGCAGGGGAAGTGCATTCATGAAAAAACGGTGACGGTGTATTCAGAATAAAGGTGCAGGCCTTCAGCGGGGCTCATCCGACTTGCTGCGCGCATAGCGTTGATAGGCCTTGATCGTGCCGATGATGCCGATGTGTTCTTCCTCGGGCAGAACTCTGCGCCGGATCATGTACTCCCCGGCAAACATCAGCCCCAACAGCGGGGCGGTCAGCAGATTACCCAACACGGACCATTGCGTCATTGTGCCAAAGGCAAACAGCAAGACGGATGCCGTGGTCATAGCCCAGAAATAGATCGTCCAGACTAGCGTGACCTGCCAGCCATAGCGGGCCAGTTTCGGCGATAACCCGTTGTGGGCAATACCTGCAATGCGTGCGCACAGCGCGTTCTCATAACCAGAGAACAGGGTGCGACCAAACGTTGCCCCGAGCAGGGCATGCATGCCTGCATGCTGGATGAAGAAGACCCAGGCGGTGTTTTGGCGCAGCAACTCAAGATTGAGCCACAGTGCCAGACACCCTGCACCCAGCAACCCCAGCCACAGCACGCGGGGGTGGGACGACCACGCCAGCATGCCTGCTAGGGCCAGCAAGGGCACCATGCCGGTGAGCAGGCTGATGGCAGGCGGGTGCCTGGAGATGGAACCCAGGTGCCCCAGCCAGAGGTAAGCGGCCCCCGCAATGGCCAGCAGCACGAAACGCCAGGGGGATTTCAGCATTTTTACTTGGTGCGATGTGTCGCGATGTGCTGGGCCAGGCTGCGCAAGGACGAGAAGATGTGGAAGTTGTCTTCGCTGTCTGCCTTGAGTTGGAAGCCGTAGCGTTTGGAGATCACCAGCGCCACCTCAAGGATGTCGATGGAGTCCAGGCCCAGCCCTTCGTCGCCGAACAGGGGGGCTTCAGACGCGATGGCTTCCGGGCTGACTTCCAGATTGAGCGCAGAAACGATCATTTCTGCCACTTCGCGTTCCAGTGCGGGGTCAAGAGGTGCAGCAGAGGATTCCAGTTGAGTCATGGTGTGAGACAAAAAATAGTAAAGAAATGTGTGAACTGCGGGATTATATCCAATCGCCTACCGCACGGTTTGCAAGATGGTGCGAACGGTGTGTTATTGAGGACCAAAACCTCCTTTTTTATCATACTTATGCTTCCAAGTGACTGGCCGCTTGGAGGGCTACTGCTGTTTATAGTCAAAGAGCAGGCTCTATGCCCAGTGCAGTGGCAGAAAGAAGTGTGTGGATCGGGAAAACTTGGGTTTCGTTGAATTTTCCTGCGCAAAATCATTTTCTTAGTTGTGAGCCGCGCTAGAATCGCTTGCTTTCCAAATTGGGAGCACTACTGCCATGAGCAGCAAGCACGAAATCATTCAGGAAGTCCAACGTGCCATGGACGAGGCCGATTGTCTGGTCGACGACAGTCAGGTAGAGCGTGCACTTGAAGTCCTGGCCGGACAGATCACGGAGTGCCTCAAGGACAAGGACCCCTTGGTGTTCGCTGTGATGAATGGTGGCCTTGTGCTGGCTGGGCGCCTGCTGCCCAAGCTCCCTTTCCCGCTGGAAGTGGCCTATCTGCATGCCTCTCGCTATGGTCACAAGCTCAATGGTGCCCTGCTGGACTGGCGCGTGCGCCCCACCCAGGATCTGCGTGGCCGGACGGTGCTGGTACTCGACGATATTCTGGACGAAGGCTGGACGCTGCAAGCCATTCTGGAACACCTCAAGAAGGAAGGTGCCGACGAAGTCCTCTCCGCCGTACTCGTCCATAAGCTCCATGACCGCAAGGCCTACCCCGGCATGCGTGCCGATTTCACCGGCCTGGATGTGGCCGACCGTTTCCTCTTCGGCTGCGGTATGGATTACAAGGGCTACTGGCGCAACGCTCCCGGCATCTATGCGCTGAAGGGTCATTGATCCGGCTCATTTCTGAGGACTATTCTTGTTCGGGGGACTTTCTGCAATCATAGGCAGATAACCCCAACAAGGAGAGCACCTCATGAGCAATACCCCAAGCCGCAAGATCCGTTTATGGGACATCCCCCTGCGCCTGTTCCACTGGCTGCTCTTGATCAGTGTGAGCGGGGCGATCATCTGCGTGGAGCTTGCCGAGCAGATCGACAACGGTATGGAGTGGCACAAACGTTTTGGTTTTGCCGTGCTGGCGCTGCTCATTTTCCGCCTGATCTGGGGATTTGTCGGCGGCACGCACGCGCGTTTTACGAGCTTTGTGCGTGGGCCCGCTGCAATCCTGGCCTATTTGAAAACAGCCAGAACCAATCCCCAGCCTTCCCTGGGGCATAACCCGCTGGGCGCCCTGTCGGTGTTGGCGATCCTTGCTGCGCTGATCTTTCAGGCTGTCAGTGGCCTGTTCATCACCGATGAAGTGCTGCTTGAAGGGCCGCTGTTCAAGTACGTCAGCGAATCCACTGCAAGCCTGCTGGGCAAGCTGCACGAAGCCAACGCCGCGATCATTTTCACGCTCATCGGCCTGCACCTTGCCGCCATTCTGTTTTATCGCTTTGTGAAGCGGGACGATCTGGTCACCCCCATGCTGACCGGGAGCAAGGCTATCCCTGCCGGGCAGGTGGCCGAAGAGGCCAAGGGCGGCTCTGTCTTCCTCGGGCTTGCCGTGCTGGCGGTTGCGGTAGCCGTGGTGTGGTATGTGGTGACTAAACTTTGAGCGTTCGATTGCCGATCAACATGAAAAAGCCGACCCTCAGGTCGGCTTTTTTACGGACAGCTCAGAGTGGTTTTTTCTCCGCTGGCGTGGTGTTCTGTGCAGCAGACGATTTGTCCACCGCCTCCTGTACTGTGACGATTTCTCCAGGCTTGAGGCTATCTACATCACTGCCGATCACTTTGGTATACACGTTGAGTCCGGCCGTGATCTCCTTCTGTTCATCCTGCACGCGGCCAATGCGTACCGGGATGGCTTTGACCTTGTTGTTGCTGCCAACAATGAACACCTGATCCCGGTCACCCCGGTGTTGCACGGCGGCGGCTGGTAGTACCAGGGCGTTACGTTGGATGGTCAGGGTGCCCGACAGGTGCAGCCCGGCCTTAAAGTTGGTATCGGTGGGCAGATCAATGTAGGCCAGCCCCGTCTGGGTCTTCAGATCAATCGTCGGGGAGAGCTGGCGCACGCGGCCCGTGAATTCCAGCCCTTGCGGGCTTTGCACTGTGACCTCCTGCCCGGCGGAGAGCTTGATGAGCGTCTCGCCCTTGATTTCTGCCCGCCATTCCAGCCGCCCCTTGCGGATCAGGCGGAATAATTCGGTGCCCACCTGAACGATCGTCCCTTCCACCGCCGTGCAGGAGGAAATCACGCCATCGTCCGGGGCGAGCAGCGTCAGCGAATCCAGCTTGAGCTGTTGCGTCTTGACGCGGGCCTGGATGGCGTTCAGGCGCGCCTGGGCAGTCTGCTTCTGAGTTTCGTATTGGGTCAATTCCTGCTGGCTGACCCCGCCGGAGGGCGCTAGGCGCTTGGCCCGTTCTAGGGTGGCCTGGGCTTGCGCGTAGGCAGCCTGTGCCTCCATCAGTTGGGCGTTGACGGCATCCAGCTCGGCTTCTACGCTCGCCGGGTCAAGTTTGGCAAGGGCTTGCCCTTTTTTGACGATATCCCCCGCATTCGCCAATACACTGATCAGGCGCTGCCCGGCGATCTCGGAGTCTACCCGTGCCTCCTGCCAGGGCATGATATTGCCATGTGCGTCGATCTGGTCGGGCCAGGCTTCGATTTTCGGGGTGATGAGCGACACGCTGCGCAAAACGGTAGGTGCTACGCCATCTTTGGCCCCGACTGTGGCCGGCGTGGCTGCAGCCAGGGTTTGCGCGGGCGTGGTGTTCGCCATACAGAGTATGGCGATACAAGACAGGGCAAGGGCGAACTGCTTGGCGATGCCTTTTTGGGGGTGTGGCAAGGTTTGAATGCTTGGCATGGCGGGTGTCGGATTACTGGGGTGATGTGGTGGTTGCGGACAGTTGGGGTTTGGCCGCTGTATCCGGGGCATATTGCGCCCCGCCACCGGTTGCGCGGTTCAGGGCGATCCATGCCTGCAATCGTTCCTTCTGGACGCTGAGCAGTGTCTGTTGGGCGTCCAACATCGAGCGTCGGGCGTCTTCCAGTTCCAGTAGGTTGCTCGCACCTTCACGGTAACGATTCTCTACGGTAGCAAAAAACTGCTTGTACTGGTCAGCAGCAGTGAGGGCGTTTTGCGCCCGCTCGTGGGTGGCTGCGTAGCTGGTGAGCGCATCTTCAACCTCCTGGATGGCGCTACGGGTCTTGGACTTGAAGCTGGCCAGCGATTCCTCATACCGGGCCTTGGCGATTTCAACTTCGGCCTTGCGGCGGCCACCATCAAAAATGGGCAGGCTCACCGAAGGGCCGAAGGACCAGGTGCCAAACGACAAGATGCCCCCGCTGCTGGTGCCCGTGGCGGAATAGCCCAGCGCACCACTGAGCGAGATGCGTGGGTAGCGGTCTGCCTCGGCCACGCCGATGTCTGCCGATGCGGCGGCAAGCCGTCGCTCCGCCGCCCGGATATCCGGGCGCTGCAACAGGGCTTGGCTGGGAATCGCCACGGTGAAGTGTTTTGGCTCGGGCAGGCGATCCAGCCCGGTGGGCTTTTCTGCCAGAACTGTCATCAGGGTGGGGTGGGTGATTCCGGTCAGGCGGGTGAGCAGGTTTTCCAGTTGCTGGCATTGTGCCCGGGTCGAGGCAAGGCTGGTTTTGGCGTCTGCAACGGACGCCTTGCTGCGGATACCCAGGTAGGGGGCGGTAAAGCCGGAGTCCACACTGGCGGCGGTCAGCTTCTCGGTTGCCTCGCGTGAGGCCACGTCCTGCTCGCTCAGGCTCAGATGGGATTGGCAGGCGCGGTGGTTCAGGTAGGCATCTGCCACGTCGGCAGCAAGGCTCACCCGCGCATCGGCCAGGGAGGCCTGCTGCACTTCTTCACGCGCCAATGCGCCTTCCTTGCCGCGCCGGACGGAGCCAAACAGGTCCAGCTCCCACGAGGAGTTCATCGACAGCCATGAATCGTTATACGGCGTGCCGGAGGAGTCATCCACCTGCCGCTCCGCACCGCCAGTGCCTTTTACCGTAGGGCCGCCATCCGCCTTGGCCTGGGCGTGCAGCGAGCGTGACTGGTTCAGTTTGGCGACCGCTGCCTCAAGGGTGGGGCTATTGTTAAAGGCTTCGGCCACCAAGCGGTTCAGCGCAGGGTCCGAGAGTTCGGACCACCACTGCGCCTTCTGGGCTGTAGTGTTCTTGGCCGTGTCGGCGGGGGATGTCCACTGGGTGGGGACATCCGATTCCGGCAAGACCGGGCGCTTGTAGTCCGGCCCCAGGGTGACGCATCCTGGTAACGCAAAAAGCACACAGAGTATGCTCCATCTGGCTTGGGGAGCGATACGGCTCAACATTCTTGATCCTTTTCCGGGCGTCGGGGCGAGGCCCGCAAGACGCAATGTGTCTTTCTACACGCGTTTGCATGGCGGCTGCAAGCTGCAACAAGCAAGGCGCTTCCGCATGCCATGCGCCGCCATTCGGCAAGCCAGCGCGAAATTGGTTCCATTGCCACTGTGCGCAGACTTGGCTGGGGCGCAGCGTGTAATATCCGGGCAAGCACGCTTGTGCCCCTAATTTGTAGAGCAACGGAGTCATTGATGTCCCTCCTGCCAGCCGAGCTGCTCAGTCACGATGCAGTCACCGTCAGTGCGTATGTCATTTTTATTGCGACTTATCTCTTTATTGCCGTAGGCAAGCTGCCCGGCTATCACCTAGATCGTGCCGGGGCGGCGCTGTTGGGGGCAAGCCTGATGGTCTGGCTGGGGGTACTGTCGCTGGAAGACGCCTATGCGGCCATTGATTTCGATACCCTTGCGCTGCTTCTGGGCATGATGATCATTGTTGCCAACCTGCGCCTATCGGGGTTCTTTCTGCTGGTCAATGAATGGGTGGTGACACGCGCACGTTATCCCATTGTATTGCTATCTGCCATCGTGCTGGTCTCTGGCATATTCTCGGCTTTCCTGGTCAATGACACCATCTGCCTGGTGATGACGCCTTTGGTGCTGGACGTGGTTTTGCGGCTCAAGCGCAACCCCATCCCTTACCTGCTTGCTGTCGCCATGGCCTCCAACGTGGGCAGCACCGCCACCATTACTGGCAACCCGCAGAACATGATCATCGGCAGCCTGTCGCGTATTCCCTATGGGCATTTTGTCGCGGAACTGGCCCCGGTTGCACTGGTTGGCTTGGTGCTGACGGTCGTCATGATCGCGCTGATCTATCGTCAGGAATTCCTGAGCCGGGAAGCCTTTGCGCCGAGGGCGCATCAGGCCGTGCGCTATAACTTTGCCGTGGCCAGCAAATCTCTGCTGGTGACTGCTGGCATGGTGGCACTCTTCCTGACCGGCCACCCTGTCGCAAAGGTTGCCATCCTCGGGGGCGCCCTGATGCTGTTCAGCCGCCGTATCAAGGCGCACAAGGTCTATCAGGAGATCGACTGGCCCCTGCTGGTGATGTTTGCAGGGCTTTTTGTGGTGGTTGCCGCGTTTGAGCGGGTGGCGCTCACCCCCGGCATGATTGCAGCCGTGGCCAACCAGCATCTGGATCGGGTGGGGGTGCTGGCAGGGGTGACGGCGGTTCTCTCGAATCTGGTCAGCAATGTGCCTGCCGTGCTTGTGCTCAAACCTTTCCTGGCCAATCTGGCTGATCCCCAGCGCGCATGGTTGGTGGTAGCCATGGCCTCTACGCTTGCAGGCAACTTTACCCTGGTGGGGTCGGTAGCCAACCTGATTGTGGCACAACGCGCCCAGGGGGCAGGCGTCCGCATCAGTTTCTGGGTCTATTTCAAGGTCGGCGCACCGCTGACAGTGCTGACCATCCTGCTGGGCATCTGGTGGCTGTAATGCAAAACAAATAAACGCGGTCAAACCATGCCCAGGCTAACAGTAAGGTGGTCTGGGCATGGTATCCATCAATGTATCAGGCCCAATCTGCCCTTTACATTGGCCTCGGCCTGCAGCCAGTCGGCCAGATCATTGTCTGGCGCAAAACCACGCTGTTCAGCAAGGTAATACGCTTCTTCCGCAATCAATTGTTCAAGCTGGCAAGGGCTGGGGAGGGATTCCGCCTGCGTGGTGCCGACTCCGCCTTCGGGTTTGGCGGAGCTGTGGGCCTTTGATTTGGCCACTGTTGCGCTCTTTGCTTTCATTTTTTTTACTCCTGAAGTAAGACTCTAAAACCTAGAGCAGCTTAACAACTGGAAATAGCCAGGTACGCAAACATACCCTCCTGTGCGGGATGCTTCTGAGATGATGTTCTGTATCGCAACCGTCCGTAGTTGCGATCCCCAAGCATTTGCGGGCAGATAAGGTTTTCAACGTGGAACCCTGTTTGGCCGCTGACGGTGACGGTGACGAGGATCGGGAGCCGTTGATCTCACAGACTTGCTCCTGGCATGTTGGGCAGTCAGGCGGCCCAACATGCACAGAGGGCGGCATATCCGCTCAGGCAGCAATGCTGATGGCGGTTGCCTTGCGGATCTGTTCGAGTACGCCGGGGTCTTCGATGGTGGTCAGGTCGCCTGGATCGCGGCCTTCACAAATGGCCTGGATGGAGCGGCGCAGCACCTTGCCCGAGCGGGTTTTGGGCAGACCATCGATGATGTGGACACGGGTTGGGCGGGCAACAGCGCCAAGCTGCTTGTCGACCAGCGTCATGATTTCCTTTTCCAGCAAGGCCCGATCTTCCGCGCTTTGTCCCCGCTTGGTGTCACGCAACACGGCAAATGCCATGGCCACCTGGCCCTTGATCGGGTCGGACACGCCCACGACGGCACAATCAGCTACGGCCGGATGGCTGGTGATGGATTCCTCGATTTCCCGCGTCCCCAGGCGATGTCCGGCCACATTGATCACATCGTCGGTACGGCCCAGGATGAAAGTGTAGCCGTCGCTATCCCGAATGCCCCAGTCAAAGGTGGAATAGACCTGCTTGCCGGGCAGGGTTGAGAAGTAGGTGCTCACAAAGCGTTTGTCATCCCGCCATACAGTCTGCAGGCAGCCCGGCGGCAGGGGCGGGACGATGGCAACCACCCCTTTCTGGTTGGGGCCGACTTCTTCGCCTGTTTCCAGGTCGAGCAGGCGAACGTCATAACCATACATGGGCATGCCGGGGCTGCCCAGGCGGGGTGGCGTCTTCTCGACGCCGTGGGCGACTGTCAGAATCGGCCAGCCGGTCTCGGTCTGCCAGTAATTGTCGATCACCGGCCGCCCCAGTCCTTCGGTGATCCAGCGCGCCGTGGGTTCATCCAGCGGCTCACCCGCGAGGAAAAGCGCCCGGAGCGAGGAGGTGTCATATTTCTTGAGCCAGCCCGCATCCTGTTTCTTGAGCACGCGGATGGCTGTGGGTGCAGAGAACATCACCGTGACGCGATACTTTTCCACCAGCCGCCACAGGATGCCCGCGTCCGGGCAGATCGGGGTGCCCTCGAAGAGGATCGTGGCCATGCCTGCCAGCAAGGGGCCGTATATGATGTAGGAATGGCCGACCACCCAGCCGATATCGCTGCTGGAAAAATAGGTTTCCCCTGCGTTGCCACAATAGATGTGCTTCATGGAAGCAGCCAGCGCCACCGCATATCCGCCCACATCACGCTGCACGCCCTTCGGCTTGCCGGTGGTGCCGGAGGTGTACAGGGTGTAGCTGACTTCGTTGGATTCCAGCCAGGTGACGGGCACGGATGCACCGAAATGCTTCTGGCGTAGCGGCTCGTAATCCACATCGCGGCCCTGCGTGCGGGCCATGGGCGCGAGCCCCCGGTCAATCAGCAGGCAGTGGGTGGGTTTATGGGAGGAGAGTTCAATGGCTTCATCCAGCGCGGGTTTGTAGGGAATCACCCTGCCGCCACGCATGCCGCCATCGGCGGAGACGATGAGTTTGGGCCCCGCATCATCGATGCGGCTGGCAAGACTGTGGGAGGCAAAGCCGCCAAACACCACCGAGTGGATGGCGCCGATGCGCGCACAGGCATACATCGCAAAAACGGCCTCGGGGATCATCGGCATATAGAGCAGCACCCGGTCACCACGCCCCACGCCAAGCTGCTGGAAGATGGCCGCCATGCGCATGACTTCCTGATGCAACTGGCGAAAGCTGTAGGTGCGCTCGACTCCTGTCTCAGTGGACACGAAGATCAGTGCAGGCTTATCCGCCTGGGTGTCCAGGTGGCGGTCAATGGCGTTGTAGCACAGGTTGGTCTCACCCCCCACAAACCAGCGCGTAAACGGAGGGTGGCTGTAATCGAGTACCTGCTTGAAGGGTTTATGCCAATAGATCAGCTTGGCCTGTTCCCGCCAGAAGCCGTCGCGGTCAGTGATGGACCATTGGTGAAACTCGCGCAGCGTGGTCGCTGGTTCCATGGTGTCTCTCCTCGTTGGTGTGGCAGGTTCTGCGACCCGTCTCAATTGTGTTCGGCGCCAGCCTGTGGGGCTGGCGTCCCATCATGAGTGACTATATGACATAAAGATCAACGTACTCATTGACCGGCATCGCTTCGAGTGTGGCCTGATCAAGCGAGGCGGCGAGAATGGCGTCCTGCTGCTTCTTGGGGAAGCGGCGGGCGAGGTTGGTGCGGAACTTCGCTTCCAGCAAGGGGATGCCATCGCCACGGCGGCGCTTGTGGCCGATGGGGTATTCGCAGACCACCTCGTCAAGCTTGCTGCCATCGGTAAATTCCACGGTCAGTGCATTGGCAATGCTGCGCTTGTCCGGGTCGTGGTAATCGGCGGTAAATTGCGGGTCTTCCACGCAGTGGGTCTTGGCACGCAGGGCATCAATGCGGGGATCGTTGGCGATGTTGTCTTCATAATCTGCAGCCGTCAGGCGGCCAAAGATGATCGGGATGGCGATCATGTATTGTATGCAGTGGTCACGGTCAGCCGGATTGTTGAGCGGGCCTTGCTTGTCGATGATGCGGATGCAGGCTTCATGGGTGCGGATGGTGATTTTGGCAATGTCATCGACATTCTTGCCGCTTGCCTTGAGCTGCTGATGGAGCGTCATCGCGCATTCCACGGCGGTCTGGCTGTGGAATTCCGCGGGGAAGCTGATCTTGAAAAGCACGTTTTCCATCACATACGAGCCGTATGGGCGCTGGAAGCGGAAAGGCTGGCCCCGGAAGGACACGTCGTAGAAGCCCCAGGTCTTGGCAGTGAGAACGGAGGGATAACCCATCTCCCCGGTCTTGGCCATCAGGGCCAGACGTACTGCGCGGCTGGTGGCGTCCCCGGCTGCCCAGCTTTTGCGCGAGCCGGTATTGGGTGCGTGGCGATAGGTGCGCAGGCTTTGCCCATCCACCCAGGCCAGTGAGACGGCGTTGATGATTTCATCACGGCTCAGCCCGAGCATCTGGGCGACGACAGCCGTTGAGGCGACCTTGACCAGCAGCACGTGATCCAGCCCCACCTTGTTGAAGCTGTTTTCCAGCGCGATACAGCCCTGGATTTCATGGGCCTTGATCATGCCGGTAAGCACGTCGCGCATCGTCAGCGGTTTCTTGCCTGCCGCCACGGCATTGCGTGAGACCCAGTCGGCGGTGGCGAGTATGCCACCTAGGTTGTCAGAAGGGTGCCCCCATTCTGCGGCCAGCCAGGTGTCATTGAAATCCAGCCAGCGGATCATCGCCCCGATGTTGAAAGCGGCCTGCACCGGGTCAAGCTGGAACTGGGTGCCGGGTACCTTGGCTCCGTTGGGGACGACGGTGCCGGGCACAATCGGGCCAAGCAGCTTGGTGCAGGCAGGGTATTCCAGCGCTTCCAGGCCACAGCCCAGGGTGTCGATGAGGCAGTTGCGGGCGGTTTGATAGGCCAGTTTGCTGTCGATGCGGTAGTTCAGCACATAGTCGACGATATCGACGAGGACCTGATCAGGTTCCGGGCGGGTATTGGAGATGTGGGCACTCATGTTGATTTCCTGGCAGACAAGTTGTTGTTATTTGATATGGGTAAGGCTCAGCGTCTTTCCTCGATGGGGACGAAGCGCAGGTCTTCCGGCCCTACATAGTTAGCGCTTGGGCGGATGATCTTGTTGTCGATACGCTGCTCGATGATGTGTGCGGCCCAACCCGTGGTGCGCGCAATCACGAAGAGCGGGGTGAACATGTTGGTGGGCACCCCCATCATGTGATAGCTCACCGCGCTGAACCAGTCCAGATTCGGGAACATGTTCTTGGCATCCATCATCACCGCTTCCAGGCGGTCGGCAATGGCGAACATCTTGGTGTCCCGTGCGTCAATGGAGAGCCGCCGGGCCACTTCCTTGATGACCTTGTTGCGCGGGTCTGCAATGGTGTAGACCGGGTGCCCAAAGCCGATCACCACTTCCTTGTTGGCGACGCGGCGGCGGATGTCGGCTTCGGCTTCATCGGGGGAGTCATAACGTTTTTGCGTTTCAAAGGCGACCTCATTGGCGCCCCCATGCTTGGGGCCGCGCAGAGCGCCAATTGCACCGGTGATGGCCGAATAGATGTCCGAGCCCGTGCCTGCAATCACCCTTGCCGCAAAGGTGGATGCGTTGAATTCGTGTTCGGCATACAGGTTCAGCGAGGTATGCATGGCGCGTACCCACAGGCTGGAGGGCTTGTGGCCGTGCAGCAGATGCAGGAAGTGCCCCCCAATCGAGGCGTCATCCGTTTCGGTTTCGATGCGTTTGCCATTGTGGCTGAAGTGATACCAGTAGATCAGCATCGAGCCCATGGAGGCAATCAGGCGGTCGGCCAGATCACGGGCGCCGGAGGCGTGGTGATCTTCCTTTTCCGGCAGCAGGCAGCCCAGCATCGATACCCCTGTGCGCATCACATCCATCGGGTGGGTGGAGGCGGGCAGGTTCTCCAGCACGCTACGCACCGAGTTGGGCAGGCCGCGCAGCATCTGCAGCTTGTGCTTGTAGGTGGCAAGCTCAGCCACCGTGGGCAGCTTGCCGTGAATGAGGAGGAAGGCGATTTCTTCAAACTCGGTGGCTTCGGCGATATCAAGAATGTCATAACCACGGTAGTGCAGGTCGTTGCCACTGCGCCCGACTGTGCACAGCGCGGTGTTGCCTGCGGGCACGCCAGACAGCGCAACGGATTTTTTCGGTTTGATGGTGGTGACAACTTCGGCAGCTTCGGCCATGTTGGGTCTCCTGTTGGTGTGGGCAGGTGGGCCTGCTCTATGTTGCAGATTGAATGGTATGGATTACACAGCGCTGACTTTGTGCTTGGCAAAAAGGGTATCCAGATAGGCTTCGTAATCCCAGTAGCCAATGGCGTCATACAGTTCCTTGCGGGTCTGCATGGTGTCGATGACATATTGTTGCGTGCCATCGCGGCGTAATGCGGTGTAGACGTTTTGCGCAGCCTTGTTCATGGCGCGGAAGGCCGATAGCGGGTAGAGCGCAATGGCGACACCGGCTTCGCCCAACTCTTCGCGGGTAAAGAGCGGGGTGGCGCCAAATTCGGTGATGTTGGCCAGCACCGGCACCTTGACGGCAGCCACGAAGCGGCGGTACTGCCCCAGCTCGGTCATCGCCTCTGGGAAAATGCCATCGGCACCCGCCTCCACACAAGCCATGGCACGATCGATGGCAGCTTCCATGCCCTCGACTGCCAGCGCGTCGGTACGGGCCATGATGAAAAAGCTCTCATCGCTGCGCGCATCTACGGCAGCTTTGATGCGATCAACCATCTCCTGCTTGCTGACGATTTCCTTGTTCGGGCGATGCCCGCAACGCTTGGCGCCGACCTGGTCTTCGATATGCATGGCGGCTGCCCCGGCCTTGATCAGGCTGCGGGTGGTGCGGGCCACATTGAAGGCGGAGGCGCCGAACCCCGTATCAGCGTCGACGAGTAGTGGCAGGCCGCAGACGTCGGTGATGCGGCGGACATCGATGAGCACGTCTTCCAGATTGCTGATGCCCAGATCGGGTAGGCCAAGCGAGCCAGCGGCCACGCCGCCGCCAGAAAGATAGATGGCCCGATAACCTGCCTGCTGCGCGAGCAGGGCATGGTTGGCATTGATGGCGCCAGGAATCTGCAGGGGTTTTTCGTTGACGAGTGCGGCGCGGAATTTTTGGCCGGGGCTGGGTGCGGACATGTTGGCTTCCTCTGCTGTGGGTGTCTGCCAGGGTGCAATCCCCATGCCAATACCATGATTTGATTTAAGTGATTGTTTTTATTGAAGGAGGAAGGTGAGTGTTGCAATTGCAAGTTTCAAGAAAGAAACTAATGTTTCAATATTGAAACTTCAATTGCACGGAGCCCATCATGGCCCCTCCACGTCCGTATCGTCTCTGTGTGCTAGGTTTTTCGCGCCTGGCACAACTTATCGAATCCGTGGCGGTGGACTTTGTAGACCGCATTGAACTGGTGGTGGAAAACCGGCGCTTTAGCGATGCGCAGGCCCAGGCGCAAGCCTTGATTGATCGGGGTGCGGTGGATGTGTTCATCGGGGCGGGATCGAACGGTGCCGCCTTGCGACGGGCCCTGGATTATCCCGTAGTACTTGTCGGCGTGACCGGGCAGGACATGATGAGCGCCCTGCTGCGCGCAGCCGAGTTCGGTGGGCGCGTCGGCATGGTGAGTTACGAGGCGGTCAGCACTGAGTTGGCAGATTTCAGCCGTCTGCTCAAGCTTGAGTTGTTGTTGCGGCGCTACCGGGATGAGCGGGAAGTGCGCCAGCAGGTGCTGGCCCTGCGCGAGGCGGGCGCCATGGTGGTGATTGGCCCGAGCCTGGTGGTGGAGGCTGCCGAAGCGTTGGGGATGCCCGCAATCCTGATCTATTCGCAGGAGTCAGCCCGTCAGGCGCTGGAAGAGGCCATCGAAGTGGCCCGCCTGCGGGTGGGGGAGGCCGCGCGGCGGGCTCAACTGGCAGCCATCCTGGCGAGTCTGGCTGAAGGGGTGCTGACGGTGGATGCCGATGGCACAATCACCCAGGTCAACCGCGCCGCCTGCGATTTGCTGGGGCAGATGGAGCCGCAATTGCTAGGGGCCGCCTTGCATGGTGCCCTGCCGGGCGTGCATATGCCAAAGGCGTATGCCAGGGAGGTTGTCAGCATCGGGGATCGGCGCCTGCTGGCGCAGTGGCAGCCTTTGGCTCTGGAGGGTGAGAACGTAGCTGCCGTGCTGACCTTGCAGGAGGCTTCTACTGTGGAGCGTGCCGGGCGCACGCTCCGCATGGCCTCACGCAGTGGTAGCCTGCGGGCGCGGCATATGCTATCGGATTTGTCCGGTGAATCGCCCCCCATCTGTGTGCTGCGTGCTTTGGCGCAACGCTTTGCGGCAATCGATCTGACGGTACTGATCCAGGGGGAATCCGGCACCGGCAAGGAATTGCTGGCCCAGGGCATCCATAACGCCAGCCCACGCTATGCAGAGGCCTTTGTGGCGATCAATTGTGCCGCCATGCCGGAAAGTCTGCTTGAAGCAGAGTTATTCGGCTACGAGGAGGGGGCCTTTACCGGCGCGGCCAAAGGCGGACGTGCCGGGTTATTGGAAACGGCCCATCATGGCACGGTGTTCTTGGATGAAGTCGGCGATATGCCAGCGGTGTTGCAAGTGCGCCTGTTGCGTGTGTTGCAGGAGCGTGAGGTGGTACGTATTGGCGGGCGCGAGGCTATTCCCATTGATATCCGCATCATTGCTGCGACGCACCGCGATCTGTCCCAGGAAGTGGCCGCAGGGCGTTTTCGTGAAGACCTGTACTTCCGCCTCAACGGCCTGCGTCTGAATACCCCTGCCTTGCGTGAGCGCCGTGAGGACATTTCGCGACTGGCCTATGCCGTGTTGCAGGGGTTGTGTCAATCCAAACGCTTGAAGATGCCGGGCCGGGAAATGGTGGAAGCATTCCTGCGGGCACTTTCCGGTTACGCGTTTCCTGGCAATGTGCGGGAGCTGGAGAACATGCTGGAGCGCCTGCTGGCGGTGTCGCAGGATCAGGAGGAAGGGCTGCTGCCGGAAACGCTGGAGATGATCCTGCCAGAATTATCTTCCAGTACGGCAAAACCAGCCTCAAGTGCTGTGCAAAGCCTCAGCCAAACCCGCGAACAAGCTGAACGCTGCCATCTGGAAGCAACTTTGCAGGCATGCGGGGGGAATCTTGCCGAAGCGGCACGCAGCCTGAATATCAGCCGCACCACCTTGTGGCGAAAACTCAAGCGCTAGGGTTGGTCACACGCCAGTGTCGGGTTCTTTGTGATAAGTGCCACCCTCTTTCGGGAGGCGGTCAGTGCGGCGAACGGGTGTATGCGGGGGCGATTCGGCAGCGCCTACAGCGAGCCGTATGGGCGACCACTTTTGGCACTGCCCCGTGCGCCACTGTGCAGATCGTAGACCTGCCCCTTGGCAGGGGGATCGGGCGGGGTGATGACCCAGGTGCGGGTGCTCTGGGTGACGGGGTCATAAGGGAGGCTGCGCAGGTAACGCTTGTCGACCAGCTCCCCTAGGGATTCGGGGTAGCGGCCATTGTCACCGTAGAATTTGTCGATCACATCACGCGTGTTCTTGAGGTTTTCCATCAACACCGCGTCTTTAGACCGATCCAAGCTCTCAAAATATTTGGGAACAACCAAAGACATCAGCATAGCCAGGATCGCCATCGCCACCAGCATCTCAATCAGGGTAAAGCCGCGATGCCTGCGGCCTTGACCCTGAGGTGTGTGACTGGAAAGTTGGCTAGCGTGGCACATCTGCATTGTTGTTTTGCAAAGGCTGTGAAGTGTTGGTCTGATTGACAGGCGCCTGTACCGGGCTGCTTTCGGGCATCGAAGCGTTGCCATTGCTGGCATCTGCATCATTGCGACGCCCGCGCACGCTGCTGATTGTACCCGCATCAAAGCCGGAAACCTCTGGTGACAGGCGATGATTTCCACGTACCAGCCGTGGCGTGATCGAAAGCACGATTTCCGTTTTGTCCTTTTCCGTGCTGTCGGAGCTGAACAGGCTGCCCAGAATGGGGATGTCGCCAAGCAGGGGCACCTTGGATGTGCTCTTCTTGTCGGTATCCTGGATCAGCCCACCCAGAATCTGGTTTTCCCCATCGTTCAAGCGCAGCACTGTGGCGGCAGTACGTGTGCCGATGCGGTAGGCCACGATGCCCGAGGTGGTCTTGACCGTGCTGTTGATGCTGCTGACTTCGAGCGCGAGCTTGAGGCCAATTTCGTTGCCCGGATAGATCTGGGGTTCGACATCGAGCTTCAACCCCACGTCCACGTAGGTGATGCTCTCACTGGTGACCCCGGTGGAGGTGACGCTGGAGCTGATGTTGGGAACCCGCTCACCGATCAGGATCTTGGCTTTCTCACGGTTGCGCACACGGATACTGGGGTTGGCCAGAATCTGGGTATTGCTGTTGGAGGCGCTGAAATTGACCGTTGCGTTGCTCAATCCCATCCCCAGGCTGCCGGGTGTGAGGTTCCACAGATCACGTAGGGTGAGCCTGCCAGTTGTAGTGCTGCCATCACTGGAGGTCGCGGTGTCGGTCGGGCGGGAGCGGGCCAGCGGGGTCAGGCTCATGGCGCCGGGCCAATCCACGCCAAGGCTCTTCAACTTGCCCTTGTCGACCTGCAATACGGCCACTTCCAGCATCACTTCGGGCTCCGGCACGTCGTGTAGCGCGATCAGCTTCTCGGCCAGGGCGAGTGCTTCAGGGGTATCACGGACCACGACCATGTTGAGCTTTTCGTCAACGACTACATCTTTAAACTTGAGTACCGTTTTCAGGCTGCTGGCAACGAATTTCGCATCGGCATTGAAAAGCTGGAAGCCTCTGATAACCAGAGCCTGGTAATCGTGCTGCTTGTTGGTGTCATCCGCATAGACCAGGAGCGTATTCTCATCCAGCTTGCGCCAAGCCAGGGCACTGGTCAGTACGATCTTGTCGATAGCGGCCTTGATGGTGGTGTTGCGCAGATAGACCGTGGTTTTGATGTCGGGGGAAACGTCGCGGTCAAAGATCACATTCAGGCCGGAAGCCCGGGTGATGGCGTCAAAGAGCGAACGCACGGAGGCGTCCCTGAATTCCAGGGTGACGCGTTTTTGCAGCGGGTCTTCCTTGATGCTGGAAGCTGGCGCCTCGGGAGGCGCTTCGGCGGACGCTGTTTGGGCTGCGGCAGGGGCCCCTTTCTGTTTGCCATGAGCAGGCGTGGCAGACTTGGTCTTGGCAGGGGCGGCGGCAACCGGTGCGGAATCTGCCACGCTGGGGGCGGTGGTTGTATCGTTTACCACCGGGGCCGGGGTGAGGTCTTCAAGAATGGTCTTGCCGAGTGCCATGTCACCAGGGTTGCCTGCTTGGGCGCTGCTGTTGGAATATGGTTGGCACACTGCAACCTGTTTCTTCGGGTCAGGCGGTTGGCAAATGGTGCTGGTGGTGCTGGTGGTGTTGGCGGGCAGGCGGCGCACGCCTTCCTGCCCCTGCGCCTCGTAACCGGGAATGCGCCCCAACTGCTTGAACAGACGCCCCGCTTCGTCATACTGGCGTTGCGCCAGGGCCGCTTCGGCACGCTCTTTCAGGTATTTGGCATAGCGGTCGCGCCCCGTTACCGTGGTATTCGGTTCGTTACCCAGGTTGGGATATTCCATCGCTGAGGATTCAGCCGTCTGCGCGGGTGTTGTCTGAGCCGCTGGCGCTTCCTTGTCGTTGCGAGGGCGGGTGATGCTGCATGCGCATAGCATGAAAGCGGCAAGCAGGCAGAGTCCAATCGAATGCGTATGCGGGCGCTTAGTCATGTGCAGAGTCTTTCTTGTCGCCATCCCAGGGGATGACAATATTGGTCTTGTCCGAGAGCTGTATCAGCCGGATTTCGGTCGAGGTCACCGCTTGCAGCTTGAATCCATCCATTACGCTGCCAACTTGTGCGACATAGGTTTTGCCATCGTGCTCAAGGAAGTACTGCCAATGGCCATTGTCATATATTCTGCCGATCAGGGTAAAAGCGGCCACGGCAGGCGCGCTTTCTTCCGGGGTCGGCAGGGGGATTTCGCTCTGAGCGGCTTGCCCTTCCCCTGCTCCGCTGCCAGGGAAAAGGTCTGCCTGGGCGGCGTTTTCCAGGCCAGCCAGATAGGCGCGGTCACGCATGCGCATGACTTGCGAGCTGTCGAGCTGCCCGGTGATGACCACTTCATTCGTGGTGCTTGCTGCTTGCTGGGGCTCGCTTTCTGCGGCCTGTGTGTGGCGAACGGGGGTCACAACACCTTCGTCAGACCCCGACGAAGGCGTCTTGTCGCCAAACAGGGCAAGCCAGGCGGCCACCAGCATAATGGGTAGAAGAACCAGAAGGCGCTGTTTGCTGCTCATGGTGCCTTGCCCTCCGCCGCTCGTTGCCAGATGGACAGCGAAAGCTGGGCATCAAGTTGTGAGGCACTCGTCTGGTCACGCCGGATAACGAGTTGATCAATCGACAAGGCGGGCATGCCTTGCATGAGGTCGGAGCAGAAGCGTTTGATGTTCGGGTAGCTGCCACGGACGGGCAATACCACCTGGAATTGGGAATAGACACCCGCAGAATCCACCTGCCGCCGCATGTCGACCTGGGAGACACTCAGCCCGGCATTGCTGGCCAACTGGAAGATCAGGCGCAGTTGCGCTGTTGTTTCCTCTTGCCGCAGGAGCTGGCGCTTGAAGACTTGCAGCGGGGGCTCCTGGCGGGTTTTCCCTTTCTGGCTGGAAGCCACCTTGTAGGCCTCCTGCAGATGTTCCTGGCTGCGGGTAACGCTGCTGATCTGGGCCGGTGCCCAGAACAGCCAGACCGCAAGGCACAGCACAACGGCAATGGCGCTGGCCACCATGGGCCAGCCGTGGCGCCAGTAGGCGATCTCCAGCTTTAGACGCAGCTGACCCATATCGGGGCGGGGCATGGGTTTCATTCTTCGCGCCTCCGCTGAGTGGGGGCCGTGGCGCGGGCAACCGCTTCGGCCTGGGCCACCTCCAGGGTAAAGCGCCATGATCCCTGATTGGCGCCTTCCATCACTTCCTGACGCGTCAGGGCAATGTCATGAAAGCCGGGTTCGTGCTTGAGTGCATCCATGTAATCCAGCACCTGGGTTGCTGCACCCGCCTGCACGACCAGACGCAGGTTGGTGCGCACCGGGCCGAGTTCGACCGAGATGAGTTGCACGTTGGGGGTGGCGTGGCGCTCCAATTGGGCCAGCAGTTCGATGCTGGGGTAGTTGAGCATGCGTACCGCCGCGTTGACGGATTCGACGGTTTCCGCAGGAATCTGTTCCTGTTGGCGGACGGCGTTATCCAGGCTGTCCTGCTCGGCGAGCAGTTCCTGGGCCTGAGCTTCATTGGTTTTGGCGGTGTGGGCGTAGACGTTACCCATCACCACGCCTAGCACCGCTCCGGCACTCGCCAATAGCAGGACGAGCCAGAAAATGAAATTCCCCTGTTTGCTACGGTGGGGGGCAAATTCTATGCGCGGCGGCTTCATGCCAGCCCTCCTAGCTGGGCCAGTGCGGCGGCCTCGGTTTCGGCAGGCTGGAAGAGCAGTGCCTTGGGGAGCTGGGGGATCACCAGTTTGAGTTTGCCCACTCGCCCATTGGTGGGCATTTCCGGCAGCATGCCAACCGTGCACATGCAGCGGGGCTCTGTGACGCCAAGCCGGAACATTTCCCCGATCAAGCGGGTTTGTACCGTTTCAGCGTCCAGACCCTCGGTAAACAGGAAGCGCCGTACATGCCGTACCACGCCCGCTTCAAGCAGGATTGCCACCACCCCATGCGGGGCAAATCCACACAGCCAGCAGTCTGCCGGAATTTGCGCCTGGAATTGGTTGAACAGGCGCATTGCATAGGGTTGGATTGAGCGGATTCGCCACGTGCCAGTCTGCTCCAGGGTGTGAGCAACTTCGATCAGGCGTTCTGGCAGGGCGCAGACCATGATGTTGCCGCTGGCCTGCCAGTCTGCCACGAGTTGCCAGCCAGTGGGCGGCGCGCCAAATAGGTTCTCAAAGCGCCCGGCGGCCAGCGCCTGGAGTTCTGCCAGACTGCTCACGCCGCTGGGGACCGACAGCATGAAATAGCGCACCCAGGCGTCCGACACCGTCCAGGTGAGTTCGCCCCCCTTCGCCTCGCCGGTCTGGGCCAGCACGGCTTCGATCAATGCCGTCCAGTCTGCGGTGGCCGGGGAGTTCGCACCGGTCAGGTAATCCAGCATGGGCAGGGTGGTGAGCAGACGTGATTCGGCCACGTCGGCTATTGCGATGTCGTCTGCCCCGATCCCTAGGGAGAAGTGTTTAGGCCGCAAGCGTGACACGCCGTACCTCCTCCAGTGTTGTCTCGCCACGGGTCACCAGGGTCAGCGCGTCTTCATACAGGCTACGCGTACCGTTGCGTCGTGCCGCTTCCATGATCTGGCGCACCGAGCGGCGCTCCACGATCAATTCGGCAATTTCCGGGTTCATGGTCAGCACCTCGGCTACTGCACGGCGCCCCCGGAAGCCCGTACCCCGGCAGTCCCCACAACCGCGCCCCTTCATGAAGCGATAATCCTTGACGGCTTCCGCGCTTAAACCCGCATTGGTCAGTTCCGCCTCGCTGGGCTGATAAGGTGCGGCGCAGTGCGTGCAATTCAGGCGCACCAGGCGCTGGGCGATCACCCCGTTTAGGGCCGAGACAAAGGAATACAAATCCACCCCGATATGATGGAAGCGTCCAAACACGTCATACACGTTGTTGGCGTGCACCGTGGTCAGCACAAGGTGCCCTGTGAGCGCAGATTGCACGGCGATTTCAGCAGTTTCCTTGTCGCGGATTTCGCCGACCATGATCTTGTCTGGGTCATGACGCAGAATCGAGCGCAGGCCCCGGGCGAAGGTCAGCCCCTTTTTGTCATTGACCGGAATCTGCAAAATGCCGGGCAACTGGTATTCCACCGGGTCTTCGATGGTGATGATCTTGTCACGCCCCTGGTTGATTTCAGTGAGCGCGGCATACAGTGTGGTGGTCTTGCCCGAGCCGGTGGGGCCGGTGACCAGGACCATGCCATACGGTTCCTGCACCAGTCGGCGCAATACCGAAAGGGTATGCGGATCAAATCCGGCCGCGTCCAGTGTCAGCCCGCCATGCGCTTCGACCATGGCCTGTTTGTCGAGAATCCGGATCACCGAATCCTCGCCATGGATGCTGGGCATGATGGATACCCGCAAATCGATCTCCCGCCCCATGGCTTCCACGCGGAAGCTGCCATCCTGTGGCACGCGGCGCTCGGCAATATCCAGCTCAGCCAGCACCTTGATGCGGGAGATGACCTGCTCAGCCAGGGCAACACCGGTAAAATTCGTGACCAGGTTGAGCACGCCGTCAATGCGGTATTTGGAGACCATACCGGTCGGCGTGCTTTCCAGGTGGATATCACTCACCCCTTGTTTGAGCGCGTCATACAGGGTGGAATTCACCAACTTCACCGCCGGGCTGACTGCATCGCTGACTGAAGCGTAGCTCAGGCTTTCCAGCGTCTTGCCTTCCGGGTTGTTCGACGTGCCGGTGCTGATCATGCTGTCGATGGCGCGGATGGTTTCTTCCTGGCGCGACAGGTAGGCCTGAATATCGGATTGCAGGGCCAGCCGGTATTGCAGTGCCGTTCCTGCAAGGTTATCCAGCCAGACCTGAAGGTCGGTATCAAAAGGGTCGGAGATTGCCGCCACCAATCGGCTCGATCCATCCTTCAAGGCGTGTAGAACGACGCAGCCACGCTGCTGGGCGCGGGCAAGCGGCAGAATTTCGAATGCTGGCTTCATGTCCAGCATCTCGGTTGTTTCAATCACCGTGGAAGAGAAGCGTTTGGCAACCGTCCGCAAAACCTCACGCTGATCCAGCTTGGTCATGGCCTCAAGCTCAGTCATCACCGAACGCCCAAACTTGCGCGCAGAGTGACTGGCCATCATGATGGTTTCCTGCTCAATCAGGCCCGATACTTCCTTCTTCATTGTAAGGACCCCGCCAGATCAAAAATCGGCATGTAAAGCAGCACGATGACGGTGCCGATGACCACCCCGATCATGGCCATCAACACCGGTTCAAACACTTTGCTGAAGCGCTCGATCCAACGTGCGCTTTCCCCTTCGTAGAATTGTGCCGAGCGCATCAACATGGTGCCAAGCTGGCCGGAGCGCTCACCCACCCGCAACATGCGTAGCGCAATGGGGGTGGCCAGATCGTGTTTTTCAAAGGCAAAGGACACCATCTCGCCATTGGAGATCTCGCTGCGAGCTGCGGCCAGTTGTAGCCGGGTGGCAGGGGAGACCGATGTGGATAGCATGTCAAGAGACATGACAATCGGGATGCCGCCTTCAAGCAGCATGCCAAGCGTGAGGTACAGGCGCGAGAGTTCCATGATCTTGGCGCGTTCACCGATGCCGGGGAGTTTTTTTGCCAGCATGGCCCAGCGGCCTTCACGGTTGTTGCGGCGGATATACCACACGACTAGCGCCAGCAGGCAGACGGCGACAACGGCCACCAGCGCGGTATGCTGCCCCAAGAGCTGCCCCCAGGACATCAGAATCTTGGACATCCAGGGCATGTCACGACCGCTATCCTTATAGACCGCTGAAAAACGCGGCACCACAAAGGTCATCAGGAACAGGCAGACCAGCCCGCCAACCGTCAGCAGCACGCCAGGGTAGATGGTGGCACTGATGATCTTGCTGCGCACCTGATCCAGGCGTGTCTGGTAGTCAATGTAGCGGCGCAATGCCTGTGGCAAGTCACTGGTACGTTCGGCGGCGCGGACGATGCCCACGAACAGTGGGGGGAAGTATTCTTCCTGCATGGCGATGGCGTCTGACAGACGCGAGCCTTCCCGCACGCGGGAAATGAGCGCCTGCATGATCGAACGCGCCACCGGCGAGCTTTCCTTCTCGATCAAGCCCTCCAGGGCTTCGACCAGGGACAGGCCCGCTTCGAGCAGCGCCACGATTTCCTGGCTGAACATCACCAGTGAAAACGCACCGCGTTTTGCCCGCAGGCGCCCCCCGGAGCGAGCCTTGATGCTGACCACCTTGAGGCGCTGGGCTTCGGCTGCCTTGCGTGCAGCAGGCATATCTGCGGCTTCGACGGTCAAAGTCTGCACGGCGTTGTCGGGGCTTAGGGCGCGAATCTCGAACTTCATCGCATGCTACCTGTATGGCATGCCAAGGTTCAATTCATGATGTCGGCGGCTGTATCTGTGCCGCCGGGCTGACCATCACTGCCATAGGAGATGATGTCATAGTCACGTCCGCGCGTCCCCGGCGCCTTATAGACATAGGCCTTGCCCCAGGGGTCGAGCGGAATTTCCTTGGCCAGGTAGGGGCCGTTCCAGTTTCGGGCATCCACGGGTTTGGTCATCAAGGCCTTGAGACCCTCGGCTGTGGTGGGGTAGCGCCCGGCGTCCAGACGGAAGGTATCCAGTGCCTTGGCAAAGGACTCAATCTGGGCTTTGGCAACCTTTTGCTCGGATTTCCCCAGTTGGGCAAAGTATTTCGGGCCGACATAGGCTGCGAGCAGCCCGATGATCGCCATCACCACCAGCAGTTCCAGCAGGGTAAAGCCTGCGCTTTTTGGTGTCTTGTTTTGTCTGCGCACGACGTGTTGAGTCATTTTTGCATCCTGATTGGGTTGTGGGTGGGATACTCACAGCAAACGCAGCGCTAATGTTCGCATAGATGAGCAGCCGTTAGTGCAGTACGTGCACTTTTTCAAACGTGTTTTGATCCTGCCCCGATAATCGGAGCCTGAAAAGGCAGCATAAATCCTTGCAGTAAAGTGGCGAACAGGATTTAATCTGTGCGCCGATCCATTGTAAAGTCCGTTCATGCATGTTCCATTGAAACGTTCGCATCGCTTTGGCTTTACGCTCATCGAGATGCTTGTCACGTTGGCGATACTGGCCTTGCTTGCCACCATCGTGGCGCCGATTGCCCAGGTTTCGATCCAGCGCTCCAAGGAGCAACAGCTCCGGCTGGCCCTGCGCGAAATCCGCTCTGCGCTGGACGCCTACAAGCTCGCGGCCGATCAGGGCGTGATCCAGCGGGCATTGGATTCCTCGGGTTACCCAAAAAACCTGAGCGATCTTGTGCTAGGCATAACCGACCAACGTAATGCCAAGGGGCAGAAGGTTTATTTTCTGCGCCGCATCCCACGTGATCCGTTCGCCGACGACCCGGATCTGCCTGACGAGCAGACCTGGAATATCCGCAGCTATGCCAGCGAAGCGGCTGATCCGCATGAAGGCGCTGATGTCTACGATGTCTATAGTCGTTCTCCTTTGGTGGGGCTGAACGGCATTCCGTATCGCCGATGGTAAGCCCAGCCCCCAAGTCTCCTGCACGCACGGTGGGCTTCACCTATGTGGGGCTGATGATCGTGATTGCGCTCATCAGTCTCCTGGCTACCGCTTCCGTGCAATTCGGCGCCATCTACCAGCGACGGCAGGCCGAAGACCAATTATTGTTTGTCGGCCTGCAATACAAGCAGGCCATTCGCAGCTATTTTGAAGCGACACCCTCTGGCGCTGTGGCAACCCCACCCCCGCGTCTGGAAGACCTATTGCGTGATCCCCGCTTCCCAGGCGTCAAGCGCCACATTCGCCAACTTTATCCCGACCCGCTGACCGGCAAGCTGGATTGGGTGCTGATCCGCGCCTCCGACGGGCGGGGGATTCTGGGCGTACACAGCCGCTCGACCGAACATCCCATCCGCGTTGCCAACTTTCCCGACGAGGTATTTCATTTCAAGGGCCAGAAGAGCTATGCACAATGGGTGTTCGTGTATGGTGTGGTTTGCTCGGAAGCCGGTTGTGAAATCGATTCCAAGACCAACGACCTCAGCGAATCTACACGCTAACATCTTTTGCCTTCCCAATCGCTGTTGTCTGCTGCGGTTGTCTGCTTTTCGCCCCTCAAATTCCTGTTGAGCGAGGATTTTAACATGGCGAAAGATACCGGTAACACCTCTTGTTTTGAGCTAACCGACCGTCGGCTGATTTTTTCGTGTTTTTTGCAAAAAAACGGTGACGTACTCGTGTGACTCATTCTGGGTTGGCTGCACCTGTGATCTTGATAAAATCTATTTAAATCAACAGAATTTTCGTCTTTTCGCAGGGTTTTTGCTTTTTTGTCATATTTATGGGCGCGGAATAATGCCCATTTTTTTGGTCAATCAATCTGACTGTAGAGACTCGTTAATCTGTGACGGAATTAACGTTTTTGGCACCGTTCATCGTTCTGCACTTGTTTTGCTTTTTTGCTCCCCCTAATGTTCCGCCTGTTGTTTTATTGTCCCCTCAAGGGGATTATTAAAAGCAGCAATGCGACCGGTAACTTACCAAGAGAACCCCAGATCATGCAGATAAAAACGCTCAGAATCGCAACTGTTGCAGCCCTTGCTGCGATGTCCATGTATGCCACCTCTGCCGTGGCGGCCCCTGTTGGTTATGGCGCAGCCGCCACAGGCGGCGGTAGCGCGACCCCGGTTACTGCCAGTTCCCTGTCCGAAATCCAGTCTGCCATCAATGCCTATAGCGGCACGGGTGGGTTGGTGATCAAGTACACTGGTACTTTTGATTACTCCACCATCACCAACGTTTGCGCCCAACACAGCAAGGCGGTGCAGGAAGTCAGCATCAAGAACAAGAGCAACATCACGATTCTTGGGGCGAATGGCTCAGCGGCAAACTTCGGGATTCGCCTGGTGAATGCCAACAACATCATCATCCGCAATATGAAGATCGGCCTCTTGCAAGGCGGCGACAATAACGGTGATGCCATCGGCGTTGAAGGAAACTCCGCCAATGTGTGGATCGACCACAACGAACTGTTTTCCTCGAACACGACTTGCTCAGGCACGGGCGACACCATGTTCGACGGCCTGCTCGACATCAAGAAGGGGGCGAGCAAAATCACCGTCTCCTACAACTATTTCCACGATCACCACAAGGTGGGCCTGGACGGCTCCAGTGATACGGATAGCACCAACCGCTATATCACCTTCCACCACAACTGGTATTACAACGTCAGCTCCCGCACGCCGCTGCAACGCTTTGGCTACACCCATATCTATAACAACTATTACAACAAGATTACGGTGTCGGGCATCAATGTGCGCATGGGGGGTTATTCCCTGATTGAGTCGAACTATTTTGAAGATACCGCCAACCCGGTGACATCACGCGATAGCAAGACCATTGGTTATTGGGACCTGCGTAACAACTATCAAACAGGTACCCAGTGGTCGAGCAGCGGTTCAGGGGTTGTCAACGCCACAAGCTGGACGACGACCAAGACCTTCCCGATTGCATTGGGCTATACCTATACGCCGGATGCTGTGGCGCAGGTCAAATGCATTGTTCAGGCCACGGCAGGGGTGAGTTCAAACCTGGCTGAAACGGCCAGCAGCTGCGGCAGTTCGTCCAGCTCGTCCTCCTCCAGTTCATCTGCTTCCAGCTCATCGAGCGGGTCGTCGAGCAGCAGCTCATCCTCCAGCTCGTCTTCGTCCAGCAGTTCTTCGTCCTCCTCCAGCAGCAGTTCCAGCTCATCGGGTGGCACTTCGGCCAGCACCACTGCACCGACACTGGCAGGCACGGGGGATTATCCCACCGGGTTTTCCAAGTGTGCTTCCGTGGGTGAGACCTGCGTAGTGCCCTCTGGCAGCGGCTGGGTGGCTTTCGGGCGTAAGGGCAACTGGGTCAGCAAGTACGTGGGTGTGGGCAAGAGCGTGGCCTGCACGGTTGCAGCGTTTGGCTCCGACCCGAAGGGCAACCCAAACAAGTGTTCGTACCAGAAGTAATTTCCGCGCTCACGCAGGGTATCCGCACTGAATAACGCGGATATCTTGCGTGGCGTGTTGTTGCGCCGCCTCAAAAGGCTCACCACAGCGATGTGGCGAGCCTTTTCATTTACATGCCATTGTGGTTGGGGCCACTCCCCCCTTCGGGGGGCTGCCATTCGATATTCTGGCTGGGGTCTTTGATTGAGCAGGCCTTGCAATGCAGGCAGTTTTGCGCGTTGATCCGCAACGTGGCGCCCGCCTCTCCGCTGACGATCTCGTAGACGCCAGCAGGGCAGTAACGCTGCTCAGGTAGAGCATAGCGGGGTAGGTTGATCTTGATCGGTATGGACGTATCGTGCAGATGCAGGTGGCATGGCTGGTGCGCATCATGGGTGATGTTGCTCAACGCGATTGAACTGGGGCGATCAAAACTGATGCGCCCATCTGGCTTGGGGTAATCGATTTTGGGCGCTGTATCGGCGGGTTGCAGGCATGCGTGATCGGCTTGGCGATGGCCGAGCGTCCATGGTGCACGCAGGTGCAGGGCGGCCAGCCACATCTCCAACCCCGCTATGAGCGAGCCACCTACGAGACCCAGACGAGCGAGCCAGGGTTTGACGTTGCGCACAGAATCCAGTTCCCGCCACACATTCGACGCCTGCAGTGCACGCGCGTATTCCTCAGGCTTGTCATGCTGTCGTCCTTGTGCCAGTGCGGTGCAGAGGCTCTCTGCCGCCAGCATGCCTGAGCGCATCGCGTTGTGAATACCCTGGATGCGTGGCACATTGAGCATACCTGCACTGCATCCCAAGAGTGCCCCGCCTGGAAAGACGAGTTCCGGCAGGGATTGCAACCCTCCTGCGCTGATGCTGCGTGCGCCATAGCTCAGGCGCTGGCTGCCTTCCAGCAAAGGGCGGATGGCTGGGTGGGTCTTGAAGCGCTGAAACTCTTCAAAAGGCGACAGGTGCGGGTTGGCATAGTCGAGATGTACGACGAAACCCACCGCGAGTAGGTCTTTGTCGTAGTGATAAAGAAAGCCGCCGCCTTCCGTATGTGCATCCAGGGGCCAGCCCAGAGTGTGCTGGACACGCCCCGCCACATGTTTGTCTGAGGGGATGCGCCAGATTTCCTTGATGCCAAGTGCGTATTTCTGCGGCGAGGCCTGCTGGCGCAGACCAAAGTGTTTTTCCAGTTGCTGGGTGAGGGAGCCCCGTGCGCCTTCGGCGATCAGCGTGTAGGCCGCGCGCAATTCCATTCCCGGCGCAAATTGTGGGCCGGGTTGGCCTTGGCTGTCGCGGCCCATATCGCCAGTCAGTACCCCGACAATTTCTCCCGCGCCGCCATGGAGCAGTTCGGTGGCGGCAAAGCCGGGGTAGATCTCTACCCCCAGTGCTTCGGCTTGTTGTGCCAGCCAGACGCACAAATCCCCCAGGCTGATGACAAATGAATTGTGGTGATGCGTCAGCGGCGGGATGAGTGCGCCAGGCAGGCGCCAGGATGAGCGCTTGCTCAAGAAAGCCAGATGTTCTTCACGGATGGGCGTGTGGATAGGGGCGCCTTGTGTGCGCCAAGTAGGTAGCAATTCATCTAGAGGAGTGGGGTCGAGTATGGCGCCAGACAGGATGTGCCCCCCGATGCGGGCGGCTTTCTCCAGTACGCAGACGCTGATTTCGCGCCCTTGCCGCACCGCCTGCTGCTTCAGGCGGATGGCCGCCGCCAGCCCCGCCGGGCCCGCGCCGACGATCAGCACATCGTAGCGCATCACATCACGCTGCATGGTTATCGTGGTGAATTTGTTTGGCATAGCCGCTCAGGCCTCGACTTGTCTGCGTAGCGCGGAGAAAATGCCAAGCTCCCACTCCCGCATCGCCACCAGCAGGCCGGTGCCGTGGCGCTTGGAGCGGGGGGATTGTTGGCTTTCTTCGTGCAATTCTGCAAGTTTCTGGCGCAGGCGCCGCATCTCGATCTGCATTTTTTCGACGGCGGCGTCTGTCAGCATGGCATATGTAAAAGTCATCATCTCGGTGGGCCGTGAAAAATCGTCTGCCACAAAATCCGGCAAGCCCTCGTTCTGGAAAAATCTGCGGATCGGCCCGCCCGGCAGCCAGTCGAAGTCACGCGCCACATTCAGGCGCACGCGGTTGCCCGGCAGCAGGTTCAAGAGCCGCAGGCGGTCAAGCTTGAGCAGGTTTTCGATGCATTCCGACTCGCTGATCTGATAGGTTTTGACGATGTCTGCCACCTCCCATTGATTCAACATGCAGACGGCCACCAGCAGGAGTTTGTCGTTGGCGATCAACTGCCGTTCCTGCTCTGCACTGAGCGTGTGGAGCAGCGCTTCTCTGGCACTGGCTTCCAGGGTAAGTTCCGCCAGGGTGAAGCCTAGAATGCGGCTGATTTCCATGAGGCGATCCAGCGTAAAGCGCTGGGTGGCAAACATCCGCTTCACGCATTGCTCGGATACGCCTAGTCTGGCCGCCAGATCACGGTAAGTCAAACCCTGGGCCTTGAGATGGCGCCTGAGGGTGGTGAGTAGCTGATCAATCTCGCTCATACCGAAGTGAAGTATCAGATTTTGATACTTTCGATCTTACTATATGTATCTTTGTGAGAAAAAGTTTATTTCTGTGCGATTTGCAGGCATGCTTGGCGACGTCAGGCACTGATTGTGTGCCGTAAAGCCTGCCACTGCGCGCTACTGGAAAATCAAGGGGCAATGGGGCGGCAAGGTGCGGAGAACTGTTGAATGCTTCCTTTGCGTATTATTTCGACCGGCATGGCGTTGCCTGAGCAGGTGGTGAGCTCTGCCGAGCTGGATGTCCGTTTGAAACTGTCATCTGGTGCAGTACAGAAAAAAAGCGGGATCGTTTCCCGACATTTTGCGCAGGCGGGGGAATTGCAAAGTGAGTTTGCGGCACAGGCCGTGCGCCGTGCATTGAGCCGGGCGGGGCTGAAAGTAGGGGATCTGGATCTGCTGATTTCGGTGGCTGGCGTGGTGGAGCAGGCTTTGCCCAATATGGCCAACATGGTGGCCCACCATCTCGGTGTGAAAGGGCTGGCTGCATTTGACTTGAATGCCAGTTGCCTGGGATTCCTCGCTGGGCTGCAGGTCGCGGCCTCCATGCTGGCCAGCGGCATGTATCACCGCATCGCCCTGGTGGCCTCAGACTTGGCCAGCCGTGGCGTTGATTGGGACGACCCGGAGGCCTCATTCATTTTTGGTGACGGGGCCGCTGCCGTGATTCTGGAACGCGGCGCTGAACAGGGTATCCGCGCCTTTCGCCTCCAGACCTATCCGGAAGGGCGCACTTACTGCGAAATCCGCGCCGGGGNCACCCGCCGCAATCCACGCGTGGGTGTTGAGCCCAAGGATTTCCTCTTCCGTATGGATGGCAAGGCCGTTTTCAGGTTGGCCAGCCAGACCATGCCGAGGTTGCTGGATGATGTGCTGTATGAAGCGGGCATCTCTCGTCAACAGCTTGACGTGGTGGTGCCACACCAAGCCAGCCATCTGGGCATGGCGCATCTGATCAAGCGCTTGGATTTGTCCAAGGAACGGGTCGTCAACATCTATCCAACCCATGGCAATCAGGTGGCAGCATCTATTCCCACGGCATTGCACTACGCCTATGATCAGGGGTTGGCCAAGCCGGGAAAATCCGCCTTGTTGCTGGGGACCGCAGCGGGCTTTACCGCTGGCGCTGCGGTGCTGACGCTATGATGAAAATTCTGGTAACGGGGGCGACCAGTGGCCTGGGGCGCAACGCCGTGGAAGCCTTGCTGCAGCGGGGTATTGAGGCGATTGCACTGGGGCGTGATCGTGCGGTACTGGATGCAATCGCCCAACGCGGCATCAAGGTATGCCAAGCGGATCTTGCTGCTGTAACGCTTGAAGAAGCGCGTGCACTGGTGCGCGGCATGGATGCCGTCTGGCACTGCGCGGCACTGTCTTCTCCTTGGGGGGCATACCAAGCCTTCTACGAAGCCAATGTGCAAGCCAGCGAAACCTTGTTTCAGGCCTGTGCGGCAGAGGGGGTTGGGCGCTTTGTGCACATATCGACCCCCGCCTTGTACTTTGATTTCAATCATCGCCTGAATATCCGCGAAGATTTCAAGCCTGATCGTCATGTCAATCATTATGCGGCGACCAAAGCCCTGGCAGAACAGCGCCTGCAATCTTACGCGGCCAGGGCTCCTGACACGCATCTGTGTATTCTGCGGCCCCGTGCGATATTTGGTCCGCATGACCGGGTGCTCTTCCCCCGTCTGCTCAAGGTGATTGACCCGGCAACAGGTAAATTGACCCTCCCGCGTGCCGGGCGCACCATGCTTGATCTGACTTATGCGGCCAATGTGGTACACGCCATGTGGCGGGCTACGGTGGCGGATTATCCCTCTGGATCAGTCTTCAATATCACCAATGGCGAGCCCATCCGCGTGGTGGATGCACTGGAGCTATTGCTGGTGCGGGAACTTCAGCGGCCGTTGTATGTCAATGGTTTGCCCTATCCATTGTTGGCAACGGTGGCCTGGGGAATGGAGCAGGCCGCCCGTGTGACCGGTGTGGAACCTCGCCTGACGCGTTATAGCCTGGGTGCGCTGGCGTTTGATATGACGTTGGATATCACCGAGGCCAAATCCATGCTGGGGTATGTGCCGGTTGTGTCGCTTGAGCAGGGCATTGCGCATACCGCACGCTGGTTGCAGGAGCATCATGGCTGAAATTCACGCCTTCAAGGTTGGTTATTGTACGCATCCCGCCTGCATGGCAGTCAAGGGGGCAGGCTTGCGCCCGCGTCCCTTTCCTTCGCGTGCCTATCTGCTGATGACGCAATCCGGCCCCTATCTTTGGGACACGGGTTATTCCGAGCATTTCAGCGAAGAGGCACGCGGCATCTATACTCCGTACCGCTGGGTGACGCCCGTTCATTACCAGCATGATGCGGATTGCCTGGAAACGCAGCTCGCCCGCTTTGGCGTGTGGCCGCGTGATATCCGCGCTATCCTCATTTCTCATTTTCATGCTGATCACGTATCCGGTCTGCGTGATTATCCAGGGGTGCCCATGATGGCATCCCGATTTGCGCTAGACGCCATCCGCAAGCTGCAAGGCTTGGCCGCTCTGCGTAGAGCCTTTATTCCTGCACTATTGCCAAAGGATTTTGAAGAGCGCATCCAGGCGTTTGAAAGCACGCCGGCGCGAGACCTGCCTGCCGCCTTGCATCCGTTCAAGCAAGGGTGGCCGATTGATGCGGGTGGCGAACTCTGGGCTGTTGCTTTGCCCGGCCACGCAGAAGGGCACATGGGGGCTTTTGTGCAAACGGAATCAGGCTGGCAACTGCTCGCTGCGGACGCTGCCTGGGCGCCGGAAGCCTACCGTGAATTGCGTGGCCCGGCAGAGTTGTCTTTCCTGATCCAGCATAGCCGCAAGGAATACTACAAGACACTGGCAAAGCTCCATGCGCTGGATGGCAATGGCATCAAGATTCACCTGAGCCATGAGATGTAATGCCATGTGCAACTGCTTCCGGTGATCTGGAATAGGATATTACTTGATGTTCAGCGTTCTCTCTTTGTTGCATCACTATTACTCAGCCCGGCGTCTGCGGTTCAAGGATCGGGCTGCACTGGAAGCGCATCAGGCACAGGCCTTGTCACGCCATCTCAATTGGCTTTCCGCGCATAGTCCTTATTACGCAGCGTATGCCGGGCTGCCTTTGGCGCAGTGGCCTATGGTGGACAAGGCAGCGTGTCTGGCGCATTTCGATACAATGAATACCGCCGGATTGCAACTGGCCGCCGTCAAGGCTGCGGCCCTGCGTGCCGAGCATGAGCGGGATTTTTCACCGACGCTCGGGAAATATACCGTTGGCCTGTCTTCTGGCACCAGTGGCATGCGTGGCGTGTTTGTGGCAAGCCCTGCCGAGCGCGCCAAATGGGCGGGGCTGATACTGGCAAAGCTGCTGCCCGATGGATTTTTCCGCCGCGAACGGATTGCCTTCTTTTTGCGGGCCAATAGCAATCTCTACAAAAGCGTGCAGACCCCATGGATCGGGTTTCGCTTTTTCGATCTGACCGCTGCTTTTGAGCCACAACTCGAAGCGCTGACGCAATACCAACCCAGCATTATCGTCGCGCCCGCCCAGGTTTTGCGTGCGTTTGCGCTTGCCCAGCGGGAAGGGCGCCTGACCATTGCGCCCAAGCGTGTTATATCGGTGGCAGAGGTGCTGGAACCGGGGGACCGTCAGCTGATCGAATCCTTGTGGGTGCCACCTTCAGAAGTGTATCAGGCAACAGAGGGGTTTCTGGGATGTTCATGTTCTCATGGCAATCTGCATCTGAACGAAGAATATCTGCATATCGAGCCGGAATGGCTGGATGCGGACAAGACCCGCATGGTGCCGATCATCACCGATTTTACGCGTACCACCCAGCCCATCATCCGTTATCGCCTCAATGATGTGCTGGCGGTGCGCAAGGAGCCTTGCCCCTGCGGCAATCCAACGCTTACCTTGGCGCACATTGAGGGGCGCTGTGACGATCAATTGCAACTTCCTGCGCAAGCGGGCGGGCAGATGGCGGTGTTTGCCGATGCCATTTCACGTGCTTTGCTGCGGGTCTTGCCGCTTGAATTGGATTATCGCCTGACGCAAACAGCCCCAGGTGCCTTGCGATTGGCATGTCCGCTGGAATCGGCACAGGTTCCGGCGGTGTTTTCTGCCCTTGGGCGGGAGCTTGAACAACTGGGGGTGAATACTGCATTACTCAAATGGGATTGGACGCCACAATTGCCGGTGTTTGACCCCAGTGCAAAACGTCGGCGCATCATACGGAGCATTACTTGAACATCTTGATCACCGGCGCACGTGCGCCGATCAGCGCCGATCTTGCCCGCGTGCTGGCGGGTGCGGGCCAGCGCATCTGGCTGACGGACAGTCTGCGCTGGCCGATTGGCCGTTTTTCGCCGCATATCCAGGGCTTTTGCCAAACACCACCCCCTGTCGGTCAATTCGAGGCCTTTTCACAGGCCATGGCCGAGCTGGTGGCCGCACACGGCATTGAATGCATCATCCCCACCTCGGAAGAGGTGTTCTGGCTGGCCCAGGTGCCCGCCTTGCAGCCCTTGTTGTTTGCGCCACCTTTTGAGGTGCTGGATGCACTCCACAACAAGGCGCAATTTGCTCACTTTGCGCAAAGAATGGGTTACGGGGCACCCCAGAATTTTGTTCTGCGCTCGCAGGACGAAGCGCGTGCCTTTGTGCATGAACATGCCCCGCAGGATTTTGTGTTCAAACCTGTGTACTCGCGCTTTGGCACGTCTGTGCATGTCGAGCCTTTGCCGCCAACGGTACTCAATCTGGATTTTTCGCGTCCGTGGCTCGCGCAAACCCGCATCAAGGGGCAGGAGGTCTGTTTGTATAATGTTGCCAAGCAGGGGCGATTGCTCTTGCATCGCGCCTACCTACCCCGGTATCGGGCCGGGCAGGGGGCGAGCATCTATTTTGAGCCGTTTTATGACGATAAACTGTTTGTGCTGTGTGAAAAGATCATCTCCGCACTGGAATTGAGTGGGCAGATCAGTTTTGATGTGATTCAGGGCGATAGTGGGCCGGTGGTACTCGAATGCAATCCGCGTGGCACCAGTGGGGTTCATCTTGCAGCCCTGCAGCCGCAAGCTTTTGCCGCTGCCCTGCTGGGCGAATCCGCTTGCGCCGATCATCTGGCACATCAACCCAGTGTGCTCGGCCTGCCGTTCTTGATGTATCACGGCCACCAGCTTTGGCGAGATGAGGTCCGTGAGGATCTGGCGCGCGCCCAGGATGCCATGCGGGCAGCGGGTGTTCCGCGTTGGGCACCTGTTGTTTCCACTGTCGAGGTGCTGGGCCGGGCCTGCCGTTTGATGTGCAACCCGCTGGCTGCCTGTACGCGCGATATCGAATGGAACGGAGTGGTTGATGTTCTTGATGCCTGAGGTATGTGATCCCTGGCAGGCTTTTTTGCATACGGCCCTGCTGCCCCGGCGCTTGGCGAGCAACTTGAGCGTGGATACCCATCTGGTATTGGCAGGAGGGCAGAATATGCCTGTGACACTCAATCTGGATGGGCAGGCTATGACCAGCTGGGTAGCAAGTTTGCGCAACAGTTACGGCCCCTATGCACGTGCCGAGACTGATCTGGTGGGTATGTCCCCTTGGCTCAAGCCCTTGTACCAAGGGGCGTCACAATTTGCCGAGCGGCTTTTGTGCATGGGGGGCTTGAAGGGTGGTTTGTTTCTGAACAACTGGTTGCTGGCAACCAATCTGTATTCGCAGGCGTTTGACTGCGCATCCATTTTGCATGCGTGTGCTGAACTGGAAAAGACATATCCTGACGTGCCCGTTGTGGTGCGTTCGCTGGTGGCGCCACTGCATGCACGCCTGATGGCGGAGCTGGCGCAAGCCGATTTTGTCTTTCTGCCTACGCGGCAGGTCTGGTTGCAGCATGAAATCCAGACGGGCGGTTGGCGCCACCATTCGGACGTTAAAAAGGATCTGGCACTTGAGCACCGCAAGGCGGCCACTACCGAGTGGGTGCCTGGGGCGCAGTTTTGCGATGCAGATTTCTCCCGTGCCTGTAGCCTTTATAATGCATTGTATCGTGGCCGCTATCCGGTTCATAACCCGGATTACCAGGACGCTTTCTTTCGCCTAGGGGTACAATCCGGATGGTTGCGCCTGTACGGGCTACGCGAGCCGGGCAAGCCTTTATGTGGCGTGGTGGGGGTGATCGAACGTGAAGGGGTGTATGCCACACCGGTATTGGGTTACGACCTGACCGCAAGCACGGCGGAGGGGCTCTATCGGCGCCTGATGCTGAAGGCATTTCTAGAAGTGGAGGAGGGCCGGGGGATTTTGCATTGTAGCGGTGGTGCCGGGCATTTCAAACGCCAGCGTGGGGCATGTAGCGCGGTGGAATTTGCGGCCATCCATGTTGCCCGTCTTTCCAGGCCCCAGCGTGCTGCCTTGCGCAGCTTGGCGGGATTGCTGCACAAGCTGGCTGTGCCCTATCTGCAGGAGAAAGTGTTGTGAGTGCAAGGGAGCGCGTGCTGCGCTGGTGGCTGGCTTTGCTGGGAAATACCATCCTGTACGGCGGCACGGGCTATTTTGCCGGGAATCCGATCCATGCCGTGCCCCCTGTTATGCTGGATGAGTGGATTGGTTTTAGCCCTCACGCCATATGGGGATATATGTCGTTTTTTGTGTTGATCGGCTGGACCTTTCTGCGCGTACCAGCGGCGGTGGCCCGTTGCCTGACCTGGCTGATTCCGGCAACTTCCGCTTTTGCGGCGATTTTTTTCTGGCTGTATCCAACCCGCATTGGTGTGGCCCAGCCCTGCGGGATGGAGAACCTGAGTGCGTGGGCGTGTCACGTCTTGCAATCGACGGACACCCCCTATAACTGTCTGCCGTCCTTGCATGCGGCCATCAGTGTGTTGTGTGTGGGCGCGCTGTGGTCTGCCGTCGGGCGTTATGCGAGGATGGTTTATCTGGTTTGGGCTGTGTGGATCTGCTGGTCTGCCATCGCGCTACGCCAGCATCTGAGTGCCGATATTTTGGCGGGCGCCGTTTTGGGGGCTGTGGCAGTCTGGCTTGCGTGGGATCAATTCCAGGCGCAGCGCTTGCCCAAGGCGGGGCTGGGAAGAACGGCCTGATTGGCGGATAATCTATCGCTTCTGTCGTGGGGCGTGTTCAAGTGCAGCAGGCCCCATGCACGTCTGTGCATTTCCCTTGCGCCAAGCCTGTTGTGTAGTGTGACAGGCTGAGTTGCCAGGGGCTCCGTTCCTGTTTGAGGTTCCCCCGCGTGTTTCGCATTCCTAAACTTGTACTGATCCCCATGATCGTGGCCTGTGCGCTCTTCATGGAGAACATGGATTCCACTGTGATCGCCACCTCCTTGCCCACCATTGCGCGGGACTTGGGTGAGAATCCGATTGCGCTGAAACTGGCGCTGACGTCCTACTTGCTCAGTCTGGCTATCTTCATACCGATCAGTGGCTGGATGGCGGATCGGTTTGGTGCCCGCACGGTGTTCCGTACCGCCATCTGGGTGTTCATGGGCGGCTCCATGCTGTGCGCATTTTCAAATTCCCTGCTCGGTTTTGTGGCAGCCCGCTTTGTTCAGGGCATGGGCGGGGCGATGATGGTGCCGGTGGGGCGCCTGGTGGTGCTGCGTTCCGCTACCAAAGAAGAGTTGGTACGGGCGTTGAGCTACCTGACGATTCCCGCGCTGGTCGGCCCGGTGATCGGCCCGCCCCTTGGGGGCTTCATCAGTACCTATTTCCATTGGCGCTGGATCTTTTTCATCAACATCCCGATCAGCATCATCGGCATCGTGATGGCAGGCATCCACATCGAAAACCTGAAGGAGGCGCAGACGCCTCCGCTGGATATCCCCGGCTTTATGCTGTCGGCAGTGAGCCTTTCACTGCTCATGATGGGGTTGGCAACTTTTGGGCGGCATCTGTTGCCGACCCCAATATCGGTGCTGTGCGTGGTCATTGGTGCCATCCTGCTTGCAGGCTATGTCTTCCAGGCCCGACGCACCGAGCACCCACTGCTCAATCTCGATTTGTTCCGGATTCCCTCCTTCAACGCAGGGGTGACCGGCGGGTTCTTCTTTCGCATTGGCATCGGGGCAATCCCTTTCCTGCTGCCCCTGATGCTGCAACTGGGGTTTGGCCTCAACTCCTTCGAGTCTGGCATGCTCACCTGTGCCTCGGCGATTGGTGCCATCTTCATGAAAACCATCGCCGCAAAAATCCTGCAGCGCTATGGTTTCCGTTCTGTGCTGGTGACCAATACGGTGCTGGTCACGGCATCGTTGGCGGTGATCGGGCTGTTCACCCGCACCACCCCGGCCATGGTCATCATCAGCATCTTGCTGCTGGGGGGCTGTTTCCGTTCGCTGCAATTTACCAGTCTGAATGCTCTGTCATATGCCGACATCGACAAACCCGTGATGAGCCAAGCTACCAGCATGGCCAGCGTAGTCCAGCAACTGGCCGCCGGGATGGGGATTACCGTGGGTGCGCTGGCTTTGCAGGGCAGCAACTGGTTTCAGGGCCATGCCCAGATCGTGGCGGGGGACTTCCCGCCAGCCTTCCTGTTCGTGTCTTTGGTTTCTCTCTCGTCGCTCTTCTGGCTGAACCGCCTTGCCAAAGATGCAGGGGCCGAGATTTCTGGTCATCAGAGCGAGGGTTGAAGCCGGGGCTGCCGCCAGAGCGATGAGCCGTGTTAATGTATAAAAAAATCTTACCTAGGAGACAATAGATGCCAGATCGTAACCGTTACTTCCTTGAAGAAGCCCAGATGCCGGGCAAGTGGTACAACATCGCGGCAGACCTGCCCACTCCGCAGGCGCCCCCGCTGCACCCGGCCACCGGCCAGCCGATTGGCCCGGATGATCTGGCCCCACTGTTCCCGCAGGCCATCATTGCGCAGGAAGTCTCCACCGAACGTTGGATCGACATCCCCGAACCTGTGCAGGAAGTCTTCAAGCTCTGGCGCCCTAGTCCCCTCTACCGTGCCCGCCGCCTCGAAAAAGCCCTCGACACCCCCGCCAAAATCTATTTCAAGTATGAAGGCGTGTCGCCCGCAGGGAGCCACAAACCCAATTCCGCGATTCCGCAAGCCTGGTACAACGCCCAGGAAGGGGTGAAGAAACTCGCCACCGAAACCGGGGCAGGGCAGTGGGGCTCGTCGCTGGCGTTTGCCGGTGGGCTGTTCGGGCTGGACGTGACGGTGTATCAGGTACGTGTCTCCTACGACCAAAAACCCTACCGCCGCGCCATGATGGAAACCTGGGGGGCGCGCTGCATTCCCTCGCCATCGCCTACGACTGATGCAGGCCGGGCCATTCTGGCCGCGCATCCCGATCACATGGGTTCGCTGGGCATTGCGATTTCTGAAGCGGTGGAAGTGGCAGCCAAGAATCCCGATACAAAATACGCCTTGGGTTCGGTGCTCAACCACGTATTGCTGCATCAGACCATTGTCGGCCAGGAAGCTATCCTACAGATGGAGATGGCAGGCGATGACCCGGATGTCATCATCGGTTGCACGGGTGGCGGCTCCAACTTCGCGGGGATTGCCTTCCCCTTTCTTGGCCAGCAACTACGCGGAGAGCATAACAAGCGCCGCTTTGTGGCCGTGGAACCCGCTGCCTGCCCGAGCCTGACGCGTGGCAAGTTCGCTTACGATTTTGGCGACACCTCGCATCTTACGCCGATGGTGAAGATGCATACCCTGGGTTCCACCTTTACGCCGCCAGGTTTTCATGCCGGTGGCCTGCGCTACCATGGCATGGCGCCGATGCTCAGCCATATCGCCAATCTGGGCCTGATTGAAGCGCAAGCCTATCACCAAGGCCCGTGTTTTGAGGCGGGTGTGCTGTTTGCCCGCACCGAAGGCATCGTTCCCGCACCGGAAGCCACCCATGCGATCAAGGGTGTGGTGGAAGAAGCGTTGCGCTGCAAGCGTGAAGGGCGCGCCGAGACTTTGCTGTTCTGCCTCTCCGGTCATGGTCATCTGGATATGGCTGCATATCAGGCGTACTTTGATGGCAAGCTCGTCGATCAGGATTATGACGAAAAGGAACTCGCCATGGCGCTGTCGATGCTGCCGCAAGTGGCAAGCTGATTGATCGTGTGAAAGAAGGGGGCCGTGGCCCCCTTGTGATTACAGGCTGCGGCGATATTCCGCCAGTTCAGCAATGCTTAGGCAGACCAGATCGTGCATCTGGGCGTAGCGCCGGATGTCCTCCCCACGGGCCATGGTGCCATCCGGGTTCATCAATTCACACAGCACGGCAGCCGGTTGCAGGCCTGCCAGCCTTGCCAGATCCACCGACCCCTCGGTATGCCCCCGGCGGCTGAGCACGCCACCGGGGCGCGCACGCAAGGGGAATACATGACCGGGGCTGACGATCTGGGCGGGGTCTCCACTCAATGCAGCACGGATCGTGGTGACGCGGTCTGCGGCGCTGACTCCGGTGGTGATGCCATCGCGGGCTTCGATGCTCACGGTGAAGGCTGTGCCGAAGCGGCTCTCGTTCTGTGCCACCATGGGCGCCAGTTGCAACGCATGCAGGTGCTCATCCGTGAGGCACAGGCAGACTATGCCACTGCAATCACGGATCAGCATCGCCATGGCGGCGACATCGATTTTCTCAGCGGCAAGGATCAGGTCCGCCTCGTTTTCGCGGTCAAAGTCGTCGCACAGGATGACCGGGCGGCCTGCCCGCATATCGCTTAACGCACGCTGGATGCGTTGGGCGAAGGGGAGGTCGGTGATGGCTGGAAGGGTGTTGACTGCTTGATTCATGGTTGAAACGCTCTCGCATAAAAAAGTGGGCGAAAAACGTTTCAGGGCTGCGGACAGCCGAGCACAAATACCTGCGGACAGGCTCACGCCCGTGCAGGTTCATGCTGGCTGGCACATCTTCTCTCATCCGGACTTTAACCGTCGGCTCTGGATTCTCACCAAATCTGCTGACCCTGCCACACATGGCAGGCGCTCGCGGGCTTGGCAGCCTGTTGCTGCCTTACCGCCGGTGGGGAGTTTCACCCCGCCCTGAAGACGTACTCCTTGTGCCGGTTTCCCGGCAGCCCCCATTCTATAGGAATGAGGGCTGTAATAAAATGCTGCGTACTGCCCTGTGCAACGGATATGCCTATGCCCACCCGAACCCAAGTCGCCACGGCGCACGCCTTGCAGCTGCTTTTTGCAGATGCTGCGGACCCGGAACGTGCCATCGGCATGGCTGCATACATGAAGGGACTGTTCCCTTTTTTCGGTATCCCTACGCCTCAAAGGCGTGAGCTGATGCGCCCGTGGCTGGCTGAAATCGGGCGTGAGCCTGCGGCCGGGGAACTGCTGGGGGTTGCCGAATCTCTGTGGAAATGTGCGCAGCGGGAGTGCCAGTACGCTGCCGTGGACATGCTCGTCAAACACGCCAAGCGTTTTGAACCTCAGTATGAGGCTAGGTTGGCAGCATTGATCTGCAAAAAATCCTGGTGGGATACGGTGGATCTGCTGGCTGCACACGTGTACGGCAAGCTGGCGCAGGATTCAGAATCCGTGCGGCAAACACTGGATGGGTATGCCGAGCACGAGAATCTGTGGCTGCGGCGCGTGGCGGTCCTCTACCAACTCAATTACGCAGAGCAGACGGACCTGGAACGCCTGACGAGGATACTGGAAGCCAATCTCGCGCATCCGGATTTCTTCATCCGCAAGGCCATGGGCTGGGCGCTGCGCCAATATGCGCGTACTGATGCGGATTGGGTAAGGCGATGGTTGCAGGCACATGGAGATGCTGTACCTGCATTGACCCGACGGGAAGCGGGGAAGCATTTGTGAGAACCTGCTCATAATCTTGCTGCAAGGCCGTGATCGCGGCTTATGCGCTACAGATTCTGAGCAGGTACTAAGACTTCCCTGCGATGCGGTTTAAATGACTTTCAAGCCGTGCAGCAAGATGATTGCAATCGACAGCGGGGCAATGAAACGCACCAGGAAGAACACAATTTTGATCAGCGCTGTGTTCTTGAGCGCGCCATCATTGCTCAACTGCTTTTGCAATTGGGGCAGGCCATAGACCCAGCCTACGAACAGGCAGATCAGGATGCCGCCCACCGGCAGCAGGATGTTGGAGCTGAGGAAGTCAAACAGGTCAAAGGCATTCATGCCAAACAGTTTGACGTCGGCCATCGTGCTTTGCGACAGCGCGGCGGGAATCCCCATCAGCAGGATTGCCAGCACGGTGAGGGCGGCGGCCTTCTTGCGCCCCATGCTGTAGCGTTCAGAGAGAATGGCGACCGGCACTTCCAGCAGGGACAGGATGGCGCCGACGCTGGCGACTGCGGTGAGTACGAAGAAGGTGGTCATGAAGATGACGCCGCCGGGCATGCTGGTAAACACCGCCGGAATGGTCATGAACACCAGCGAGGGGCCTGCCGCCGGGGCAAAACCGAAGGCGAACACGGCCGGGAAGATCGCCATCCCCGCGAGCAGCGAGACCGAGAGGTCGGCAAACATCACTCGTGTGGTGGTGGCGGGAATGTTCTGATCTTCGCGGAAATAGCTGCCATAAGTCATCATTGTGCCCATCCCGAGTGAGAGCTTGAAGAAGGCGAGCCCTAGGGCGGTGAGGATGACGGCGGGGGTGATCTTGGACAGATCCGGCTTGAAGAGGAATTCCAGCCCGGCCATGGCACCCGGCAGGGTGAGGCTGCGGATGCACAGGATCACCAGCAGGATGAAGAGCAGGGGCATGAGCTTGCGGGCCACGGCTTCAATCCCCTTCGAGACCCCCATCATGATGATGGAGCCGGTCAGCCCCAACACCACCCATTGCCATACGAGTGAGGAGATGGGGTCGGAAACCAGCTTGCCGAACACCTCCTGCGCGACCTTGGGGTCGGTCGTGGCAATTGAGCCGGTGGCCGCCTTGAAAATATAGGCATATACCCAGCCTGCTACTTCCGAATAGAAGGCGGTAATCAGCAAGGCGGCGCAAAAGCCCATCCAGCCGATGATCTTCCAGCCTTTTTGCTGGGTGACGCGGTCAAATACCGTCACAGCGTTGGCGCGTGCCGCCCGCCCCAGCATGGTTTCCACCATCATCAGAGGAAGCCCGACCAATAGGGTGGCCAGCAGGTAGACCAGCAGGAAACCTGCGCCGCCGTTGCTGCCGGTCAGCGACGGGAACTTCCAGATATTGCCCAGGCCGACGGCGGAGCCCAGGGTTGCCAGCAGCACGCCAAAGCTGCTGGTAAAGCCGTCACGTGTGGATTGAGTCATATTCTTGTCCGATCTGCATGGAAATGCCAGAACGTCCGATTAAAAAGAGCGCAAGTTTGCCATGTTGCGCACAAAATATGCACTGATATGCGCAAAAATCGTTGATTTTTGCAAAATAAAGTCGGGTTTTTGCGTTTTGTCGAGCATGGCTCAGGCAAGTGAGAGCAGGCGGCGGCCAATCTGCTCCAGTGGCAGTTCTTCATCTACGCCGCCGGCCAGCACGGCCTCCTTGGGCATGCCATACACGATGCAGGTATCCTTGTTCTGGGAGATGGTGAAAGCTCCGGCTTCGTGCATCTCACGCATACCGGTTGCTCCGTCGCGCCCCATGCCGGTGAGGATGATGCCGATGGCACTTTTGCCCACCACATTGGCGGCGGAGCGGAACAGCACGTCAACGGAAGGACGGTGGCGATTGACAGGTAGGCCTTGATTCAGGCTCACCACATAGTGGTTGCCCACCCGCTTGACCATCATGTGGGAATGGCCCGGCGCAATATATGCGTGGCCACGCTGGATGCGGTCACCTTCCTCTGCTTCCTTGACCGAGATCTTGCACAGCGAATCCAGGCGCTGGGCATAGGATTTGGTGAAACCTTCCGGCATGTGCTGGGTGACAAGTATGCCGGGCAGGCTGGTGGGCAGATTCAGCAGAACCGCCTTGATGGCTTCGGTGCCACCGGTTGAAGCACCGATGAAGATCAGCGGATCTCCATTGCCGATGGGGCGGGGCGTTGCAGGCAGGATCGCATCGGCGGTATAGCGCTCGGTCGGCGAGGGTAGGTTACGCCGGATCTTGGCAGCGGCGGCGGTACGGATTTTCTCGGCTATGAGGAGTGCATACTCTTCTAATCCGGTGCCAACGTTGGTGCGCGGCTTGCTGATGAAGTCTACCGCGCCCAGTTCGAGCGCACGCAAGGTGGTGTCGGAGCCACGCTCGGTCATGGTGGAGATCATCACCACGGGCATGGGGCGCAGCCGCATCAGGCGACCGAGAAAATCCAACCCATCCATCTTGGGCATTTCCACATCCAGCGTGAGTACGTCTGGATTCAGGCTGCGGATCATCTCGCGCGCAACCAGCGGATCGGGGGCTGCCCCCACTACTTCCAGATCGGGCTGACGATTGATGATCTCCGTGAGCAGATGCCGAATCAATGCAGAGTCATCAATGACCAGGACGCGGATTTTCGGGTTCATCAAAACAGCTCCACATCGCCTTCAATGCGTGTAACGCGTAGGCGATGTTCATATTCTCGTTCTCGATCGACAATCGTATTGTTGTGCACAGAGCGCAATTTTTTAAGTAGCACACGCCCTGTTTTGGGGAAGTAATATACCTTGCGTGGGTAAATGTCCAGCAGATCACTGGCGAGTACCCGGATGCCCTCTGTATTGAGGTAACGCATTACGAATTCGGCATTGCGCTCACCTACCGTGGTGGTGGTGAAACCGCGCAGCACCAAGCCGCCACCGAAGACCTTGGCTTCCAGATTGGGGCGTTCCGCGCCCAGGCCGATGAGCTTGTTGATGAGGAGTTCCATGGCGAATGCGCCATACCGGGCGGATTGCGACACGCCTTCTGCCGCCTCATCACCCGGCAGCATAAAGTGGTTCATGCCGCCCACCCCGGCTTTGCGATCCCGGATGCACGCAGATACACAGGAGCCCAGTACCGTCACGATGACCATGTCACGCTGGGTGACATAGTATTCACCGGGCAGAATCTTGGCTGCCTCAATATCGTGTGTACGATCATAGTAGATCGTTGGAGAGATGTGGGGGGTATAGCCATCCTCATCCAGTTTGCTCACCACTGGGCCCCCGTTGTCGCTTTTTTTGTGTGCATGGGTGAGATGACTTCCGTGCTGTTTCATCACGCGTGGATGCAGATTGCATCACGCGGTGGCGGACGGGGCTTTGGCTATTCGCCCCGTCCAGAACAAGTTTTTAGAACTCATTCCATTCGTCTTCATCCGCAGCGGGTTTTACCCTGGCGGGTAGTTTGGGTGTGGCTTTGTGGGCAGCGGGTTTGCTGCGTGCAACGGGGTGTGCTGCGCTGCGTGTAATGACACTTGAGCCTTGGAAGCCACCTTGTTCCATCTTGAATACCGCAACAGCTTCGGCCAGATTGCGGGCCTGCCCCGAGAGGGAATCTGCCGCCGCAGCGGCTTCCTCCACCAGCGCGGCGTTTTGTTGGGTGACCTGATCCATCTGGGCGATGGCCTGGTTGACCTGCTCGATCCCCGCGCTTTGTTCCAGTGAGGCCGACGAGATTTCACTGATGATGCCGGTGACGCGTTTAACCGAGCCGACGATATCTTCCATCGTATGCCCGGCTTCTTCCACCAGCCGGGTGCCGTTGCTGACCTTTTCAACCGAATCATTGATCAGCGATTTGATCTCTTTGGCGGCGGCTGCCGAGCGCTGTGCCAGGTTGCGGACCTCTCCGGCCACCACGGCAAAGCCACGCCCCTGTTCGCCTGCACGTGCGGCTTCCACGGCTGCGTTCAGGGCCAGGATATTCGTCTGGAAGGCGATGCCGTCGATTACCGAGATGATCTCCACGATCTTGCGCGAAGCGTCGTTGATACCCGTCATGGTGAGCACGACATTGCCCACCACATCGCCGCCCTTGCCAGCGATTTCGGAGGCGCCCAATGCCAGTTGATTGGCCTGATTGGCATTTTCGGCATTCTGTTTGACGGTGGCGGTCAGTTCTTCAATGCTTGAAGCGGTTTCCTCAAGATTGGATGCCTGCTCCTCTGTACGCTGTGACAAATCCGCATTACCTGCAGCGATTTCCTGGGCCGCCGTGTTGATGGTGTCGACCGACACCTTGATCTGCTGCACCAGCTCTTTGAGGTTGGCTACTGTTGCGTTGATGCCGTTGCGCACTTCACCAAATGTGCCAGGGTATTCATGCTCAATGGATTGGGTCAGGTCTCCTTTGGCCAGTGCGTTGGCCACGCGGAGCACATCTTTCAGACCGGTTTCGGTGACATCGGAGAGTTGGTTCAGCCCCGAGCCGATCTCCTGATTGAATCCGGTTTTACCCGTCAAGGGGATTTTTTTGCTGAAATCTCCGGCCAATGCAGCATTAACGGTGTTCTGGATTTCTTCAACCGTATGCTTGAGTGCGATTTGCATGTTCTTCATTGACGCGAGCAGGCTGGTGTTGTCGTTATGCTTGATCTGGATATTTTCCGACAGATCTCCCTCAGCAATCCGCTTGACGACGTTAGCGGCATAGGTGGGTTCCCCGCCCAGCTGCTTGCTGATGTTGCGAATGATCAGCGCTGCCAGCAAGGTGGCAGCCAATGCCGCGATAATCGTGACGGTGACAATCAGGGTGGTTGTCGAGCTGACTTCCACGGCTGTATCCGCCCCTGTTTGTTTCATGAGTTCCGTTTGATGATCAATGAGTTTTTGGATGGAGTCAAAGTAGGTGACACGCACGGGAACCACTTTACTGTTCAGGAATTCGACTGCCTTGTCACGATCACCTGAAATGGCAATTTTCAAAAAATCATCCATTGTGGTGGTATAGATTTTGCGATTGTCCATGAGCTTGGACAACAGCATTCGCCCCTCGTTGGACTTGACCATGGTGTCAAGTTTCTCAAGCGATTTTGCGGTTTGAGTACGGACGTCTGTAATTTCGTCCGAAGATTTCTTGATGGCATTGGTATCGCGTGTCAAGGCGATGTCACGTGCCAGAATGGCGACCCTGTTGTTGCCGTCAATGATCTCTCCCGCATAAAGCACTTTCGGGAATTTGTCGTTGATCAGACCATCGATTTCGCCACGCAACGAAGACAGACGCAAAATACCGATGCTGGAAATAATCAGCAAGAGAATGACAATTGAGCCAAACCCCAGGCCAAGCCGGACGGCAAGTCTCATGTTGGATGCATGCATGGTGTACCTCCTGTTTGATTGCTTGCGCAGAATCGCCGACTCAAGCAGTTGTTTCTTCCATCAGTTCCATATCGCGGCTACTAATGAGTTTTTCGATATCCATCAAAATAATCATGCGTTGATCCACGGTGCCCAACCCGATGATGTAACGCGTGTCGAGTGCGGCACCAAATTCCGGCGCGTCACGAATCTGTTCCGGCGGCAGGGCGATCACATCCGAGACGCCGTCTACAACGATGCCGACGACACGCCCCAGCACATTGAGGATAATGACAACGGTGAATTGATCGTAGCTGGCTTGCCCAACGCTGAATTTGATGCGCATGTCGACAATTGGCACGATGACCCCGCGCAGATTGATCACTCCTTTGATGAATTCCGGGGCGTTTGCGATAGCGGTAACTGCATCGTATCCACGGATTTCCTGTACTTTTAATATATCAACGGCATATTCTTCAGCCCCCAGCGTAAAGGTCAGGTACTGGGCTGCACCCGCCACGATTGCGTTGGCTTCGGCGATGCTGCGGGTTTCGGCAGTGTCGTTCATGGAATGCTCCTTGCACAGTTACCTGCGCCCCAGTTGAATCAGACTGGGGATGTCCAAAATGAAGGCGACCCGGCCATCCCCCATGATGGTTGCGCCTGACGCGCCGGGCACCTTTCTGTAGTTGGTTTCCAGGCTCTTGATCACAACCTGATGCTGGCCGAGTAACTGGTCGACAAACAGTGCCGCACGCCCGTCTTCCAGTTCCAGAATGATGACAATGCCCTGAGTCGGGTCCGTTGTTTGCGGCTGGATCTTGAAAATCTCATAGAGTGCGAGCAGGGGTAGGTATTCGCCACGCACATGAATAACGCGGCCCTTGCCGGAGATCGTGGAAATCTCGCTGGCCTGTGGCTGGAGCGATTCGACGATCAGGTTCAGCGGCAGGATGAAGACCTGTGTGCCCACACCAATGTACATGCCATCCAGGATGGCGAGTGTGAGTGGCAGGCGAATCGTGATGCGGGTTCCGAATCCGGGGGCTGAATTCAACTCCACGCGCCCGCCCATGCTTTCGATATTGCGCTTGACCACGTCCATGCCTACACCACGGCCAGAGATATCCGTGACGATGGCGGCTGTCGAGAAACCGGGGGCAAAGATGAGTTGCCAGACATCGTGATCGGCCGCATCGTCCGCAATGGCAATTCCTCGCTCACGTGCCTTGGCGATGATGCGTGCGCGATCCAGCCCCGCACCATCGTCGATGACTTCCACGATGATGTTGCCGCCCTGTTGCGAGGCTTCCAACGTCAATGTGCCTTTGGCATTCTTGCCTGCAGCGGTGCGTACTTCGGGTGTTTCGATGCCGTGATCCAGACTGTTGCGTACCAAATGGGTCAGCGGGTCGGCCAGTTTTTCGATGACGCCCTTGTCCAGCTCCGTATGTTCGCCAACGAGCCGTAGCTCCACCTGCTTGCCAAATTTGTTGGCCAGGTCACGTACCATACGGGGGAAACGGCTGAACACGAAGCTGATCGGCAGCATCCGGATGGACATCACCGCCTCTTGCAGATTGCGGCTGTCCCGCTCCAGTTGAACCATACCGTTGAACAGTTTTTCGTTCTGCACCGGGTCCAGTTCCGACACGGTTTGGGCTAGCATGGCCTGCGTGATCACCAGTTCGCCCACCAGATTGATGAGCTGGTCAACCTTCTCAATATTCACCCGGATGGAGGATTCATTGTCCTTGTCGGCAGTGCGCCGGGTGGGGGGCTCTTTGGCCGCAGGTGTGAGCGTTGCGGGTGAGGGGGCCGGATCGGTTCCCAGGCCTGTTGGTGTGTGCGCGGTCGGTGAGGTGAAAAAGCCATAGCCCTGTTCGTCACCGCTACTGTTGGGGGCCGGAGGCGCTGGATCGGTGAAGAAGCCAAAGCCTTCGTCTTCAGGCGCACTGGCTGTTTGTAGTGAGCTGATTGCGGGGGCAGGGGACAGCGATTGCTCAGCGGAGGGCTGGATTGCGCGAATGTCATAACGCTCCGGCTGCATGATGAAAGCGAAGATTCCCTCGATTTCTTGGCGTGTGGCATGGCCGTGCAACTCAAAGCAGTGTTCGGTAGCGGGTGCGTCCCCTGCGGGCTCCAGATCTTTGATGCTTCCGAGATATTCCAACTCGCTGCGCAGGGCCTCCTGCACTTCCGTGGAAAGACCTTTGAAGTCGCAGCGGAGCAGCCAACTGCGTGTGCCGTCAGCCTGAATGCAGGCGTCATCCGGCACAGGGTTGGGTTCGACGCTGAATGTGCCACGGCTCTGGAGCAGGGCGCTAAGCGTGAGCTTGATGGCTTGCGCATCTTCGGTCGGAACCTCCACACCATCACGATGCCCTTGCAATTGTTTGCCGATCACGTCTCCCGCGTGCAGGCAGGCTTCGACAATTTCGTTGTTGAGCGCGATCTCATGGTTGCGTACCTGATCCAGCAGGGATTCCAGTACGTGGGTCAGATCGGCCATGTCGGAGAAACCAAAAGTGCCCGCGCCTCCCTTGATGGAGTGTGCGGCACGGAAGATGGCGTTCAGGTCATCGCTGCTGGGGGCCGTTAGGTCGGCCGACAGCAGGATGTGTTCCATCTCTTCCAGGTGCTCCTGAGTCTCGTCGAAAAAGGCTTGATGGAACTGACTGAGGTCAATGTCCTTCATTCCCGGAATACCTTGCCAATGACTTCTAGCAATTTGGTGGGATTGAAGGGTTTTACCATCCAGCCTGTTGCGCCTACGGCGCGCCCCTGTGTTTTCATGGCTTCGCTGCTCTCGGTAGTGAGAACCAGGATCGGGGTGCTGTGGTATTCAGGCAGTGCTCTCAGGGTTTTGATGAGCGTGAAGCCATCCATCTTGGGCATGTTCTGATCAGTGAGGATCAGGTCGAATTTCTCGGCACGCGCCTTGGCTACACCTTCTGCACCATCGGCAGCCTCCACAACGGTGTGGCCTTCGCTTTTGAGCGTGAAAGCAACCATTTGGCGAATGGAGGGCGAATCGTCAACGGCAAGAATCTTACGAGCCATGAATGTGCTCCCCAGGTGTCGTCGTGGTGGGGTTGATCCCCTCACCCATTTGCGTGGTTGGCTATATTGAAAAAGCGACAAGACAGACGTGTCTGCGTACTCTGCATTGTCGGATGCAGGTGCAGTGCATGAGGGATCGCCGCCCGAATGTGTATAACGGACGGGATGTTTGATGGCTTCAGTGCCCATAAGGGCCAGATTTGCAACGCGCAAAACCCCATCAAGCATAGGGCCTCGCATGTTGCCATGCGAGGCCCTATGGAATCAGTGCGACAGGGGGTGCTCAGCCTTCCTGAATACGTTGGGCAATGTGGCCCAGCGCCTCTTCCACCTGATCGACCAGAATCAGGCACAGGTCCCCTGCCTGCAGGCGCCCCAGTGCGGTATCGATGGCGACGAATTCGCCCCGAATTTCCTCAATCTGGTGTGTACGCGAAGCGTTTTGCAGCCCTTCGCGCAGCAAGGCGATGACTTCACCATCGGCCCGGCCACGTTGACACGCATCCTGGTAGAGAATGACTTCGTCAAAGGCTTTACCCAGAATTTCCGTCTGCTGACGAATGTCCTCATCGCGCCGGTCGCCTGCGCCACTGATGACGACCGAGCGACGCTTGGCCGGCATGGCTTCCACCGCCTGGACCAGGGCCTGCATGGCATCCGGGTTGTGGCCGTAGTCAGCAATCAGGGTGGCTCCACGATAGTCCATCACGTTGAAGCGCCCAGGGGCGTTGTCCGAATCGTTGCGGAAACTGGAAAGGCCCTTGAGGATCGTGTCCCGATCAAAACCCAGCGCCCAGGCGGCGGCTACCGACGCCATGGCGTTATCGACCTGGAAGCTGATGGTTCCACTACGGGTCAAGGGCACTTGGGCCAGCGGCAGCGTGAACCGCGTATTGCCTTGCACGCAGACGATTTCCCCGTTCTCGACATAGACCACGCGTTGGCCTTGGGCACGATGGGTCGCCATCACCGGGTGGTGGCGGTCTGCAGTGAAGAAAGTGATCTCGCCAGGGCAGTTTTCAGCCATTCCGGCCACGATGGGGTCAGCCGCGTTCAAAACAGCCATCCCGCTCGCTGTAACGTTCTGCACGATCACCCGCTTGAGCACAGCCAGATCTTCCAGCGTGGTGATGTAGTTCAGGCCGAGGTGGTCGCCCATCCCGATATTGGTGACCACGGCCACCTTGCAGCGGTCAAAGGCCAAGCCTTCACGGAGCAGGCCCCCACGGGCGGTTTCAAACACCGCCGCGTCTACTTCCGGGTGCATCAATACATTGCGGGCACTGCGTGGGCCGCTGCAATCGCCCGAGTCGGTACGCTTACCGTTGATGTAGACGCCATCGGTATTGGTCATGCCTACGCGCAGACCGCTAGTGACGATCAGGTGGGCAATCAGGCGCACCGTGGTCGTCTTGCCATTGGTACCGGTCACGGCAACCACGGGAATGCGTCCGTCATCTGCATTGGGGTACATGCTGGAAATGATGGCTTCGCCCACATTGCGACCCTTGCCAAAGGAGGGTGACAAATGCATACGCAGCCCCGGCGCGGCATTGACTTCAACGATGCCGCCGTTCTGTTCTTCCAGCGGACGCAGCACGCTGTCACACACCACGTCGACCCCGGCGATATCCAAGCCGATCATTTGCGCGGCAGCCACCGCCCGCATGGCAACGTCCGGGTGCACGTCATCGGTCACGTCCGTGGCGGTGCCGCCGGTCGACAGGTTGGCGTTGTTGCGCAACACCACGCGCTGGCCTTTCGGGGGAATGCTATCGGCATTCATGCCCTGTGCGTGCAGGCGGGCGAGTGCGATATCGTCAAAACGGATCTTGGTCAGCGACGTGGCATGGCCCACGCCCCGGCGCGGATCGCTGTTGACCTGATCGACCAGTTGCCGCACGGTGTGCACCCCATCGCCAATCACCAGGGGCGGGTCACGGCGGGCGGCTGCCACGACCTTGTTACCCACCACCAGCAGGCGGAAATCGTGGCCGGGCAGATAACGCTCGACCAGGATGTTGGAGCTGATCTCTTCGGCAGCCTTGTAGCCTGCCTCCAGTTGCTCACGGGTTTCGATGTTGACCGTTACCCCCTTGCCCTGGTTGCCATCTTGCGGCTTGACCACAACGGGCAGACCAATTTCGCAAGCGGCCTGCCAGGCATCTTCTACGCTGTCAGCCGGGCGTCCCTTCGGGACTGGCACTCCGGCGGCTTCGAGCAGAATCTTGGTCAGTTCCTTGTCCTGTGCGATGGATTCGGCAATCGCACTGGTGGTATCCATTTCTGCGGCCTGGATGCGGCGCTGCTTGCTGCCCCAGCCCAGCTGTACCAGACTGCCGGTGGTCAAGCGCCGGAACGGCAGGCCACGCACCACGGCGGCCTGCACAATGGAGCCGGTGGAGGGCCCCAGGCGCACGTCTTCGTCCAATTCGCGCAGACGGGCCTGCGCGGCGGCCAGATCAAAAGGCTTGTCTTCCAGCGCTGCCGCGAGCAGTTCCTGGGCCAGCGTCAGCGCCAGACGGCCAACTTCCTCTTCGCTGTATTCCACCACTACCTGATAGGTGCCTTCTTCAAACGTGGCCGAAGTGCGGCTGAAGGTCACCGGGCAGCCTGCCTGGGCCTGCAGGCCCAGGGTGGCGTATTCCAGGGCATGTGCCAGCGAGATCTGCTCGGCATGGCTGGCGGCCTGGATCAGCCCGATTTCGGGGAACAAGGCGCGCAGGCGGGATTCAAACCCTGGCAAGGATTGGATCGAACGCTCTGCTTCAGTGCAGGCAACTATGGCCTCTATGGCGGTATGGCGGCTCCAGAGGTTCGGGCCACGCAGGACGCGGATGCGAGAGACTTCCATCAAACAGATTCCTGTAAATGCACAAGTGCGAGGGGGGCCATCAGCGTACAGTTTGCTTGTAGAGCCGGGCATCGGGCGAGGATACCGCCTGGCTCAGTTCAAAGGTTTCCAAACCCGCGCGGATCAGGTCCACATCAATGCCCAGCGCCCAGGCTGCGGCCACGGCAATCAGCACGCTGGTTGCAAAATGCTCAGGCGCCCCCTTCTTGACCTGGGCCAATTTGGCCAGTGCGATCAGCTCATCCTCCTGCCCACCTTGTGTCAGCACTACTGTGTCATTGCGCAGCAGCACGGCACGACCACCTTGGCGGCAATGCTCAACCAGTGCCTCACCTTCGCCCAGGTGGCTGAAGAGCACGGTTTCACCGTCGCACAAATCGGCCATCTTGGCAATTTGTGGTTCATCTGCATTCAATACGGCTGCGCCGCTATCGAGTACCACATCAACCTGGGTACGCAGCACGTTGTAGCACTGCTCCGGGGTCTGGATGTAGTAGGGATGCAGGCTTTCGGCATCCGCCATGTCGGCGACCACACCAATCTGGCAACGGTCATAGGCCAACCCATCGCTCAGAATCTGGGTGCCACGATTCTCAAACACGGCGGCGCCAATGCTGCGGTTCATGAGCAGGCGTTGCTGCGCCGTCCAGTTGGCACAATCGTTCTTTTCCACCCGGCGGCGGTCCAGGAACATGCCATCACGGCAGGCCAGCCCCACATGCAGGCCAGAGAGATTCATCAGGCGGGCGATCAGGCGGGCCGCCACGGTTGTCCCCAGGCTACCCGCCACCCCCACGATGGGGATGCGCCCGGATTCGCCTTCGGGGAATAAGTGATTGACGATGGCCTGACCCACGGGGCGGGGTTTGCCGCCCGCAGGCTTCAGGTGCATCAGCAGCCCCGGGCCGGCGTTGACTTCGACAATCGCGCCACGCTGTTCTTCCAGCGGGCGGGAGATGTCTTCGGCCACCAGATCGATCCCTGCGATATCCAGGCCGATCACACGGGCGGCGAGGCTGACGGCTTCTGCCACCTCGGGGTGGACTTCGTCCGTAACGTCGATGGCCACGTTGCCATTGCGCTGGATCAGGGCACGTTGTCCGTCGGCCAGAACCGTCTCCGGGCGCATGCCCTGGCGGGTGAGTTCCAGCACCACGGCCTGATCTTCGTCGATCAGGATTCTATTCAGCGGGAAATCCTCGGTCAGACCACGGCGGGGGTCTGTGTTGATCTGCTGATCAATGAGTTCGCGCACGGTGGCTGTGCCGTTACCGCTGACCCAGGCTTCTTCGCCCTTGGCTGCGGCCACCATCTTGTAGCCCACCACCAGCAGGCGGTGTTCAGTACCACGGATGAAGCGTTCAACCATCACGTCGCTGCCTTCTGCGGCGGCAATGTGGAACGCGGCTTCAATGTCGGCCTGGGTGTTCAGGTCCAGCGATACGCCACGGCCATGGTTGGCGTCGGTGGGTTTGAGCACGACGGGCAGGCCGATGTCCTGCGCGGCTTCCCAAGCCTCATCAGGCGTGGTGACGATCTGGCCTTCGGGGATCGGGATGCCGCAGCTTGCCAGGAGCTGCTTGGTCAGGTCCTTGTCGCTGGCAATCCCTTCGGCAATCGCACTGGTGCGGTCGGTTTCGGCTGTCCAGATCCGGCGCAGGGTGTTGCCGTAACCCAGCTGCACGAGGTTACCGCTGGTCAGGCGGATCGAGGGGATGCGGCGGGCGGTGGCGGCATCCACAATGCACGCTGTGCTGGGGCCGAGGTGATGGTCGTCGACCATCTCGCGCAGCACGTAGATGGCGTTGGCAACGTCGAAACTGGTGTCATTGATGGCGGCCATCAGCAGTTGCCGACCATACTCAAAGGCGGCGCGGCAAACCTGCTCGTTGCGGGCACGCACGGCAACCTTGTACAGAGAATGTTCGCCCGGGGCCTGCCGCGTCTGGCCAAAGCCAGTCTGCATGCCTGCAAGGTTCTGCAATTCGATGACGATGTGTTCCAGGATGTGACCCGCCCAGGTCCCTTCCTGCAGGCGCTGGATGAAGCCGCCCCGTTCGCCAACCCCGCAATGATGCTCGATCAGGCCGGGCAGCCAGGTGGTCAGCCGCTCGTACAGGCCGGGTAGCTTGTTGGAGGGGTATTCTTCCAACTCCCCGATGTCCACCCAGACTTCAATGACTGGGCGGTAGGTCCAGATATTGGGCCCACGCAGGTAGGTGATCCGGCGAAACTCGATGTCTCGTTTGTTGTCCATGTTTCAATCTTCAACTGCTTGGGTCTGTCCACCCAGTGGGAGAGTCCGCCTCTTGGAAGCCGACCCTTCATCATCCTCTTGCTACAGATGATAAACAGGTTCTGAAATCCCATCCTGTATACTGCCTGACAAGTTGTGCGGGATTCATCACAAAAATGCCCGCCCGAGAATACCGTAAATAGCCCTTTTCCGGGGCAAGATTGATACAGAGTCCTGCTTGCGGGGCTTTCATCAGGGTCTGGGTATCCAATAAATGAGCAAGAATGTTTCTACGATAGAGCCGCTTCCAACCTCGCCTGTCAGCCTGCTGCCAGCAGGTCTGGGCCTGGAAATGCCTGCGGTGCTGCATGCAGAGGAAAACGTGTTGGCAGGGGTTGAAGTTGACCTCGACGCCCAACTGCATTTTGCCCCGAGTGGTTTGGTGTTGACCACCCAGCGCATCTTGAGCCGTGCTGCCGGGGCCTCCGACTGGCAGTCTTGGTCCCTGCATGCCGGGCTGAGCCTGGAGCATTTCGACCACGCCGGAGTGGCCACCCTTGAGCTGATGGATGCCCAATCCTGCCTTGCCTGTTGGCGCTATACCTTGGGGCAGAATCTGGCTGCACTACGCCTGATCAGCGAATTCGAGCAGCAGATCGATATTCTGAAAAATGGGCAGACGCCCGTGCGTGAGACTGAAGCCATCTGCGCCACCTGCAAGGCCCCGCTGCCACCGGGAGAGGACGAGTGCCCGATCTGCAACCGCGAACTCTACACCCCGCCTTCTACCTGGACGCTGTTCCGCCTCTGGCGCTTTGCCAGACCTTATCAGGGGCGCCTCTTGATCGGTTTTCTGCTGATGATGGGAGCGACTGCCGCCACACTGGTGTCGCCCTACCTCTACATGCCCCTGATGGACAATGTGCTGATCCCTTTCCAGAACGGCAAGCACATCGAGCCCACGACCGTGGCGACCTATCTGGGTGCCCTGTTTGCTGCAGCCCTGGTGTCATGGAGCCTGGGCTGGGCCAAGACCTATATCCTGGCGCTGGTGTCTGAGCGGATCAGTGCCGACTTGCGCACAACGACCTATGAACATTTGTTGCAGCTCTCGCTTGAATACTTCGGCGGCAAGCGTACCGGCGACCTGATGGCGCGAATCGGCTCGGAGTCTGACCGCATCAGCGTCTTCCTCTCGCTGCATGCGCTGGACTTCATCACCGATGTGCTCATGATCACCATGACGGCGGTGATCCTCTTCTCCATCAACCACTGGCTGGCGTTGGTGACGCTGCTGCCCCTGCCGGTGATCGCCTGGATGATCCACATCGTGCGGGACCGCCTGCGCACCGGCTTCGAGAAGATCGACCGGGTGTGGGGCGAAGTCACCAATGTGCTGGCTGATACCATCCCCGGCATCCGCGTGGTCAAGGCCTTTGCCCAGGAAAAGCGCGAGGCCCAGCGCTTCCGCGAGGCCAACCGCCACAATCTGGCGGTCAACGACAAGCTCAACCGCACGTGGTCGCTGTTCTCGCCCACCGTCACCCTGCTGACCGAAATCGGCCTGCTGGTGGTGTGGGCCTTTGGCGTGTGGCAGGTGTCGCGCAGCGACATTACTGTGGGGGTGCTCACGGCCTTCCTGGCCTATATCGGCCGCTTCTACGCCCGGCTGGATTCGATGAGCCGTATTGTTTCGGTGACGCAGAAGGCCGCCGCCGGCGCCAAGCGCATCTTTGACATTCTGGATCACGTCTCTAGCGTGCCGGAACCCACCAATCCGCAGCCCCTGCCGACTGTGCAAGGCAGCATCCAGTTGCGCGACATCGGTTTCCGCTATGGCAACCGTTCGGTGATCCGTGGGCTGTCGCTGGATATTCGCCCGGGCGAGATGATCGGTTTGGTGGGCCACAGCGGCTCAGGCAAGAGTACGCTCGTCAATCTGATCTGCCGCTTCTACGATGTGTCCGAAGGCGCCATCATGGTTGACGGCGTGGACATCCGTTCGGTGGCGGTGGCCGATTTTCGCCGCAACATCGGCCTGGTGCTGCAGGAACCCTTCCTGTTCTTCGGCACGATTGCCGAGAACATCGCCTATGGTCGTCCGGATGCCAGCCGTGAAGAGATCGTGGCTGCCGCCCGTGCTGCCCATGCGCACGAATTCATCCTGCGCCTGCCGCAGGGCTACGACTCGATTGTGGGTGAGCGCGGGCAGGGCCTCTCCGGTGGCGAGCGCCAGCGCATCTCGATTGCGCGGGCCTTGCTGATTGATCCGCGCATCCTGATCATGGATGAGGCGACTTCCGCCGTGGATACCGAAACCGAGAAGGAAATCCAGCGGGCGCTGGATAATCTTGTGAAAGGCCGCACTACCATCGCCATCGCCCACCGCCTGTCAACCTTGCGCAAGGCGGATCGTTTGGTGGTGATGGACAAGGGCCAGATTGTCGAAGTGGGCAACCATGACGAACTCATGGTCCGCGAGGGTGCATATTGGCGCTTGTATCAGGCGCAGTTGCGCAACGCCGAAAACGGACAACAGGAGGGGCAGGAGTGATGAGCGAGGCTTTGTCTTTTAATCTGCATCGCAACAGCTTTGGGCGCCTGATGCTGGTTGATGCGGATGGCGTGGAGCATGAAAACGTGTTGCCGGTGCGTGCCCATCCGATCACCGCGCCGCTTGAAGGGGTGTCCATCCTGAGTCAGGACGGGCACGAACTCATATGGATCGAGCATCTGGATACCTTGCTGCCCGAGCTGCGCCGCCTGCTGGAAGAAGCACTCGGGGCGCGTGAATTCATGCCGGAGATCGAGCGCCTGGAAAGTGTTTCCACCTTCGCTACCCCCAGTACCTGGCACGTGCACACCAATCGTGGTAGCACTCGTTTTGTCCTCAAGGGTGAAGAAGATATTCGGCGCCTGCCCGGTGGCATCTTGTTGATTGCTGATGCGCATGGCATCCAGTTCATGGTACGTGATGTGTTGGCGCTTGATCGCCACTCCCGCAAACTGTTGGATCGCTTCCTATGAAATATGGGTTATTTGCCCTGCTGCTGATCCACGCCGGGCTTGCCCAGGCGGGCGAACAGCTTGCCTGCCACTACACCTATGGTGGCGAGACGCAAACCGTATTCGCCAAGCCGGGCATCTCTCCCTACGAAGTGGCACCCGTGGCCGTGGGTTCCTACTTCCTGTTCCGGGTGGTTTTTGAAAGCCAGCCCAAGGAATTGGCGGCGGCCAAGATTTACACCTATGTCGATCTTTCCACCGGTCCGGCGCTTATCCATCAGGCAAGCTACCCCTATCCATCGGCCACCTCGGGCAAAGGGCAATATGGATTCACCGGGATGCAAAGTGTATATGAGCCGGTGCGCGACAGTGAATTGCAGTATTGGTGCGAGATGGTGAAATCATGAAAATGGCGTTTTGGCGCGGTGCAGTCACAATCGCTGCGCTGCTGTGTTGCCAGTGGGCGGGTGCGCAAAGTGTGCGCCTGATCTTCGCAGGGGATCTGATGCTTGACGACGGCCCTGGCAGGGTTGTGGCGGCAGGGGGGGACCCCTTGAGTGATGTGGCCCCCATCCTTGCAGATGCTGATTTCCGCATTGCCAATCTGGAGACCCCGGTGGCGACCAGGGGCGAGGCCAATGCCAATAAGATTTACACCTTCCGCGCCGTACCCAGGGTACTCTCGATTGTGAAGGGGCGCTTTGATGCGGTGTCGGTTGCCAACAACCATTCTGGCGATTTTGGCCATGCGGCCTTTGTGGAAACCCTGCAACTGCTTGATGCTAATGGGATCGCCCGTTTTGGCGGCGGGCTGAATCTGAAGGAGGCGCATGCGCCTTTGTGGATCAGGAAGAATGGTTTGAAAATCGCCGTACTTGGTTACAACGAATTCAAACCGCGCAGTTTCGAAGCCGGTGCCAACTGGCCCGGCGTGGCCTGGAGCGAAGACAGCCAGGTGGTGGCGGATATCCAGGCTGCGCGTGCAGCTGGCGCTGATCTGGTGATCCCCTTTATGCATTGGGGCTGGGAGCGCGAGCCGGAGCCTAGCCCACGCCAGCGCCAGCTTGCCCGCCTGATGATCGACAAGGGGGCTGACATGGTGGTAGGCGGGCATCCGCACGTCACGCAAGGCACTGAAATCTATCACGGCAAGCCCATTATCTATAGCCTGGGCAACTTCGTTTTTGACGGGTTTGAACTCCCCGCCGCCAAGGTGGGTTGGATACTGCGGGTACGGCTCGACAAAAAGGGTGTAGTCGCTTGGGATCTGAAAGAGGTACACATGGATGAAGACGGTGTGCCTCACCCTGCTCAAGCGAGCTTACCCGGCGGTGGGCGTAAGTCAGACGGTAATCTTGCCGTGTATTGAAACCCGGCAGGGGGTTCCTTGCTTGCCAATGCGTGTCCGCACGGTAAGATGCTGAACAGATTCTGGGTGGGGCAATTTTCTTTCTGGAGGGCTGGCATATGAGCATGAACCCTGTGATTGCCCTGCTTGGGCGCAGGTTGCGGCTGGCGGTTATCGGAGGTGGGCCGGGTTCCTTCATCGGTGCCATGCACAGGATGGCGGCGCAACTGGATAACCGCTATGAGTTGGTTGCCGCTGCTTTGTCCTCCAACCCGGAAAGGGCGCTTGCGGCAGGGCTGGAGCTTGGTCTGGCGGCCGACCGCGTGTATGGCTCTGGTGAAGCCCTGCTGGATGGCGAGCATTTGCACCCGCAGGGGGCGGATGTCGTTGCGATCATGACGCCCAACGACAGCCATTTTGCGCTTGCCAGCGCGGCTCTTGAACGCGGGTTTGATGTGATCTGCGACAAGCCCATGACCAACACCCTGGATGAAGCCGAGCATCTGCTGGCCACGGTGAAGGCCACCGGGCAGGTGTTCTGCCTCACCCACAACTACACCGGCTATCCCATGGTGCGCCAGGCCAAGGCCATGATTGCGGCAGGCGAACTGGGGACGATCCGGTTAGTGCAGGTGGAATATGTGCAGGGCGGTAATGCCGAAGGCGTACCCGTCAAACCCGGTGCATGGCGGCACGACCCGCTCAAGGGCGGGCCATCGCTGGTGCTGGGGGATATTGGCTCCCATGCCCATAACCTGTTGCGCTTCATGACCGGGCTGGAAGTTGCAGAGCTTGCTGCCGAGGTCGGGGCCATTGTGCCTGGGCGCATGGTGCATGATTATGCAGGCGCCTTACTGCGCTTGAGCAATGGGGCGCGTGGCAATTTTTGGGTGACTCAGGCCGCTGCCGGGGTAGAGAATTGCCTGCGCATCCGCGTGAGTGGCTCATTGGGCAGCCTAGAATGGGAACAGGAGCACCCCCAGGTGCTCCATTTCAAGCCGCAGACTGGCCCCGCGCAGATCCGCACCCCCAATGGGCCGGGCACTTTACCCTTGGCGGCGCGATCCTCTCGCATCGTGAAGGGGCATCCCGAGGGCTTCCCCGAAGCTTTTGCCAATCTTTACTCCGATGCGGCCGAGGCGATTGCGGCCCGGCGTGCCCAGGTGAAGCCCGACCCCTTGGCCTTGTTCTTCCCGAATGCAACAGATGGGTTGGCCGGGGTGCGATTTGTGGCCGCCATGATGGAATCGGCCACGGCCAACGGTGCCTGGGTGATGCTTGACTGACACTTGGCAGGTGGCAGACAGAGCATTGTCGGCTAATATCCCGGGACTGGCTCTAAAAACCATTCTCTGGGGTAGCTAATGACAAAGAAAAGAATCCTGTTGCTGAGCGTCTCTGCCGGGGCAGGGCATATGCGGGCGGCTGAGGCGATCCGTGCGCACGCCGCCATGCATGGTGAAGACTTGGTGGTCACCCATCTGGATGCAATGGATTACGTCTCTGGCGGTTTTCGCAAGCTCTATGCGGATTACTACATCACGCTGGTTAACAAGTTGCCTGCCGTATGGGGTTATCTCTATCAGGTCACCAATGACGCGATGCCTGACAGCCCCATGCAGAAGCTGCGCCGTGCGATCGAACGCCTAAGCACACGGGAGCTGCGCAAGGAAATTAAGGCGTTTGAGCCTGATGCCATTATCTGCACCCACTTTCTACCTGCTGAAATGCTCTCGCGCATGATTCGCAAGGGCAAAATCGATTGCCCCGTGTGGGTGCAGGTAACAGACTTCGATCTACATCGCATGTGGGTGCAGGATCATATAGCAGGGTATTTTGCTGCCAATGAAGAAGTGGCCTTCCGCATGCGCGCCCAAGGGATTCCGGCGGAAAACATTCATGTCACCGGCATTCCAATCATGCCCGCCTTTGGCCAGGCGCTTGATCGCAAGGCCTGTGCTGCCGAATACGGGCTGGACCCGGCGCGCCCCACGGTATTGCTGATGGGCGGTGGCGCCGGTTTGGGGAGCTTGGATGCCGTGGCAGAACGCCTGTTGAGCGTAGCAGGGGATTATCAGCTCATTGCACTGGCCGGCAAGAACAAGGCCGCGCTGGAAGCCTTACAGGGGCTCACCGCACGCTATCCTGGCCGTCTCTTCCCCCAAGGTTTTACCAACAAGGTCGAACACCTGATGGCCTGTGCCGATCTGGTGATTACCAAGCCGGGCGGGCTGACCGCATCGGAGTGTCTGGCCGTGGGGTTGCCGATGATTGTCAATTCCCCCATTCCTGGGCAGGAAGAGCGCAACGCAGACTTCCTGCTTGAGCAGGGGGCGGCGCTGAAGGCTTGCGACCCGGTGACCCTGGAATACCGTGTCCTCTATCTGCTTGGCAACCCGGCACGGCTGGCTGAAATGCGTGCCAAGGCCCGCGCCTTGGGGCGTCCTGATGCGGCTGCCCAAGTGCTGGCCCGGGTATTGGCATGATCATTCTGGCAAGGAGCTGAAGTGGATTCCGGTTTTCGTTTTGGTCGTCTCGTATTGATGCTGGCCTGGGTCGTGTTGCTGAGCTATTTCTTTGCTCAGGTGGAAATCCAGATCGAGGGAGGCGTTGGTTGGGCGGGGAATTTGCCGACGTGGCGGATTGAAAAGCACTGGCTGCTGGATATCTTCTGGGGCGGGCGTGCCATGACGGGGTATCACGCCTGGGTATTCTCCTTTATGGCGCTGATCTTCCATTTCCCCTTGGCTGCCTATGGGCAGTGGTCGTGGCGTGCCGAATGCCGGGTGATTGCCTGCATCCAGATTTTCTGGATTGTGGAAGATTACCTATGGTTCGTGTGCAACCCCGCCTATGGGGTGGATCGCTTTGTGCCTGCCAATGTACCCTGGCATAAACACTGGCTGCTTGGAGCGCCTACGGATTATTGGACCTTCCTGCTCTGCGCTGCCGTGTTATTGGTTTTGTCATATAAAAGGAAACGTGAGCAGCTATGGTTTCATCCCTGAGTTTGTTTGTGGGCCGCGCGGGCCGTATCTTCGCCATTTGCCTGTTGGCCGCCGCTTCCCTGTGCGTGCAGGCGGCAGAGCCTGTACGCAAGCCGGAGTGGGCGACGCCGATTGCGACGACGCAAAATCTGTATCAGGTCACCCCGAGCTTTTATCGCAGCGCCAAACTCAGCACTGAAAGCCTCGCCACCCTGCACAAGCTGGGTATTCGCACTGTAGTGAGTCTGCGTGCATTCCATACGGATAACGAGGTGCTCGACAAGAGTGGCATCCGCATGGTGCGCATCCCCATCTATACCTGGGACATCGATGACAAGGACGTGATAGCGGCACTGCGTGCCATCCATCAAGCCGAAGCCGAGGGCCCGGTGTTGTTGCACTGCCTGCATGGGGCCGACCGTACCGGGCTGGTCACTGCAATGTACCGCATCGTCTATCAGGGTTGGAGCCGCGAACAGGCGCTTGATGAGCTGGAACATGGTGGCTATGGCTATCATGCCATCTGGAAGAACATCCCCAAGTACCTGAAGAATGTGGATGTGGAACGCATCAGGCAGGCTGTGCAAGCATCGGATGAGTCAGATATTCAGGCTACTCATTGATTTGACAGGAAGAGTGCCAATGAATCGAGCAGCCTTTGTATCCATCGCGCTGGCAGGCTTCGGCTTATGCCAGACGACCTCCGCCGTGCAGGATATTGATGCCAAGAGCCTGTCGGAAGACAAGATCTCCATCATCGACCTGAGCCGTCCCGGTGTGGCGGGCAAGACCTATCTGGCGGCCACCCTCATGGCCGCCCCCATGCAGAAGGTCTGTGCCACGATTCAGAATTACCCCGCCTATCCAAAGTTTATGCCCAATACCGACAAGGCCGAGCTTGTCAAAACAGCGAGTGGAGACACTCAGGTTGATATGACGCTCAAGTTGCCGCTGGGCAAGATCAAGAAATACCGTTTGCAGATGGAGCCCCGGCTTAGCGCCCAATCCTGCAAGCTGGCCTGGAAGATGCTCCCCCGCCCGGAACTCACGCCGGAAGAGACGATTGCCGACACCACGGGGTACTGGTTGCTCACCCCCTGGGAAGCCGACCCTGCCAAGACGGTGGTCAAATATCACGTCTATTCAGACCCCGGCCCCGTGCCCGTTGGTCTGGGCTGGATTGTCGATGCCATGGGCAAGGACAGTCTGCCCAAAGCGCTTGAAGCATTGCGTGGGCAGGTGCAGAAACGCTGAACGCAACAGGCGGTGCAAGCGTGGCGGTCAAGCTGCGCTTGCCCGCTTGGGCAGTTCAGGATGGTGCCACCGCTTCCGAAGATCACTGTATTGCCATGGATGGTTTCCACAAGGCCAATCGTGTTCGGAGGAAAAATGAAAACATTTACCGTGCTCTTCGCCTGCCTGCTGCTCAACGCAACAGCCGTTTTTGCAGCGGATGAATTCGCTACGGCCAAGGATGCCGAAGCTATGGTCAAAAAGGCGGTGGCCGCACTCAAGACCAACCGGGAGGCCACGCTGGGCGAGATTACCGCCAAGGATGCCAAGTGGATCAACCGGGATCTTTACCCCGTTGTGGTGGATATGACGGCGAAAATTCTGGCTCACGGCCAGAATCCCAAAATGGTGGGCAAGGAACTCATCGATTTCAAAGACCCGGATGGCAAAGCGTTCTACAAGGAACGGATTGATCTTGCCAACAGCAAAGGCAAGTTCTGGCAGGACTACAAATTTACCGATCCCATCACCAAGAAGGTGCTCCCCAAGCAGGCCTACTGTGAAAAGGCTGGCGATGTGGTGGTCTGTGCCGGCATCTACAAGCGCTAAGGGCTGATCACAGGCTTGTTGCGGCAATTCAGTGGGGGACGTATGCGGATTATTCACCGGGTGCTGGCCGCGCCGTTGATATGCGTATTGCTGATGCTGGTGATGGGCGGTGTTGCCTACTCAGGGCTGAGTACCGTAGGGGAGGCTTTGCGCCAGCTGTTTGAGCAGCGCTTCGACCATGTTCTGCAGGTCAAGAATGTGGAAACAGGCTTGCTTTCCGTGCACGCCGAATCCTATAGGCTGTTTACGCAAATGGATGGTGCAAGCGCCGAAAAGGTTTCTGTACAGATGGCGCACATCAACGCTTCGCTCGATAAACTTGGCAAACAGGTGGATGGGCTGGCCAACGCAACGGGTATTGCCGCTGAAGACAAGCCCATGCTGATCAAGGTGGGCCAGGGGATCGCCCAGTATCAGAAGGCGACCAATACCGCCTTGGATATGGCGACGGTAGACCCGGCCATGGGGCGCTCCGGCATGCAGACAGCGGATGACCGCTTCAAGGACGTTTCACAGGCTGTCGCCCAGGCGGTCGTGGCGCAAACCGAGGCCGCACGTGCCAGTTACCAGCATGCCCGCACAAGTTGGAGCCGAGCCATCCTGGGAAGTGTGGTGATGCTTTTAGCATCTCTTGGACTTGCCCTGGTGGTGGGGATCATCACCACACGCAGCATTGTCCGTCCTGTGGCCGAAGCCGTGCGTATTGCAGAGCGTGTGGCCGATGGGGATTTGAGCGAGACGATTACGCCGCGCTCCAAAGACGAGATCGGCCAGTTGCTGAGTGCCTTGATGCGTATGCAGATGGGCTTGAAAGGTCTGGTGGGCGAGGTTTTGGCCTCATCTAACAATGTAGGCACTGCGGCGCATTCCATGAGTGCTGTGGTGGGCGGCATGTCGGGCGGGGTCATCCAGCAGACCGAAACACTGGATCATATTTCATCGATGGTTGATGGTCTTGTCAGTAGCGTATTCAGTGCCGCCGAGCGTACCGAAGCCGTGGTGCGCATGGTGCGCGAAACGTCCGAGACCGCCACTCATGGTAATGACATGGTGGTAGAGTCTGCCAAGGGTGTGCGCAATATCGTTGGCACCGTTGATGCCACGGTTGCCTCCATGAACGCCTTGGTGGCCAGTGCAGAAGAAATCACAGGGTTTGCCAATGTCATTCACGAGATTGCAGACCAGACCAATCTGCTTGCACTCAATGCCGCCATTGAGGCAGCCCGGGCCGGAGAGCAAGGCAGAGGCTTTGCCGTGGTGGCGGACGAGGTGCGCAAGCTGGCTGAAAAAACTGCCCTGGCCACCGCGCAGATCCAGAAGATGATTGAACAGATCCAGCAGCAGGCACGGGTTGCGGCCCGTGAGATGGGGGAGGCCAAAATCATGGTTGAAGTGGGGGTTACGGGCGTGGAAGGATTATGCCAACCACTTAAAACGCTGGATGAAAGCGCCCATCAGGCCCTGCTCAATCTGAGCGAACTCAATGAAGTGGCGCGCAACCAAAGTAGCATGTCCAACGACATCAGCCAGAGTGTGGAGCGTGTGGCTGTGACCAGCAAAAACAATCTTGCCGCTGTTGAAGAAGGGCGCCAAGCCGCAGAAAAACTGGACGAACTAGCCAATACGTTGACGCAGACTGTTGCCCACTTCAAGTGCTAGCGGAGCCAGTTTCGCTTGATAGTGCCGTCAATCGTTCGCTGAGCCATTGTTTGAGCGATATGACAGATGGCGAGAGTATGCTGCGGTGGGGGCATACAAAATGCAAGGGCGTGCGCTCGCCTTGCCAGTCTGGCAGCAGCCATACAAGGCGTCCAGCCAGAATGTCTCGTATGACATCGATCTGCGACAGGCAGGCTATGCCGTGTCCATCCAGCGCCCAACGGCGCACTACTTCGCCATCATCCGCAATGCGGCGCCCCTGAACAAGCACGGTTTGCGCTTCGTCTCCCCGCAGGAACTTCCAACGGTCGTCTGCGCGCTCTTCCACCGTGTAGAGCACACAGGTGTGTTGAGCCAAATCATGGGGACGCACGGGCTTGCCCATGCGCCCCAGATAAGCGGGGGAGGCTACAGGCACGCGACGATTGGCGGGCAGAAGTGGTGAGGCTACCAGCGACTCATCACGCACCTTACCGTAACGCAGGGCCACATCTACCGGTTCGCGGAACAGATTGCTCAGCCGATCACCAACCTGTAGCCGCAGTTCCAATGCGGGATGCTCGGTCGTGAATTCATCCAGCCATTCGCGTAGCGTGTTACGCCCGAGGTCTGATGGTGCGCCGATGCGCAGTTGGCCACGCAAAGTGCTGCTTTCACCAGACAGGCTGGCTCTGCCTGCTTCTAGGACACGAAGTGCTTCAAGGGCGTGCGGCAGATAGCGCTCACCAGCGGGAGAGAGGCGCATGTTCCGGGTTGTCCGCAACAGCAGGCATTGACCAAGTGTTTTCTCAAGCCGAACCAAAGCTGCGCTGGCAGAGGCAGGGGAGTACCCCAGGATCTTGGCGGCCGCAGATAGGCTGCCTGCCTTGGCAGTATGGATGAAGACGTTGAGATCCTCAAGGTGTAGCATTTTCAAAAATATCTTGAATATCTATCAATTTTATACACGTTTTATCAATAAGCAAATCGTTCCAGAATGTACATGTGTTTTCTATTGTCATAATGGAGCGTTCGATGAAAGCAGTAGGGTTCTTCCAGTCATTACCCCTCGGTCATCCAGAAGCACTGATGGATCTGGAACTTCCAGCGCCTGAGCCACTGCAGAACGACCTGCTTGTGGAAGTCCGGGCCGTGTCTGTCAATCCTGTGGACTGCTGGATTCGTGCCTCTTCGCGGCCACAGACCGGGGCGCCATACGTGCTGGGGATGGATGCGGCAGGTATCGTGCATGAGATTGGCACAGGGGTTGAGGGATTCAAACCCGGGGACCGGGTCTGGTATTCAGGCTCGTTTCTGCGCCAAGGCTGCAGCAGTGAATTAAGTGTGGTTGATGCGCGTCTGGCGGCGCACATGCCTGATCGGCTCGGTTTTGCCGAGGCGGCGGCAATCCCGCTGACGGCCATCACAGCCTGGGAGTTGCTGTTTGAGCGTCTTGAGCTTGCCACTAAGGGTGTCGCAGGCTCTGCGGTGCTGCTTGTTGCGGGGGCCGCAGGTGGAGTGGGTTCCGTGCTGATCCAACTCGTCCGTGCGCTGACCGACCTGACCGTGATCGGTACTGCTTCGCGCCCAGACACTGCAGATTGGGTCAGGCGGATGGGGGCGCATCATGTCATAAATCACAGAGAGTCCTTGTTGCCGCAGTTGGCTGCACTCGGTATCAAGGAGGCTGATTATGTGGCGAGCCTGAGTCATACCGATCGCAACCTTGCGCAGCTAATCGAAGTGTTGAAACCGCGCGGCCATTTCGGCTTGATTGATGCGTCAGGCCCGATGGATCTGCGTCTATTCATGCCCAAGAATCACACTGTTCATTATCAGGACATGGGCATGGTCACCAAACTTGGGCCTGAGGCGGAATACAACAGGCACCAGCGTATCCTCAAGCGGATAGCGGGTCTGTTTGATCAGAATGTGTTGCAAAGCACCTTACGTTGCCATCTTGGCACCATCAATGCCAAAAACATGCTGACGGCGCATGAAATCATTGAAGGTGGGCACAGTTACGGAAAAGTTGTGCTGGAAGGATTCTAGCTACGGAGTGCTGAAGTTATACGCGGAGCAAAGAATCCTTGGGTTTCGTGCCGACTGCACTTCTGCTAATTACAGTCCCAGCTCATCCCACATGGCATCTACCCGCTGCTTGACCGCCTGATCCATCACAATCGGGCGGCCCCATTCGCGCTGGGTTTCGCCGGGCCATTTGTTGGTGGCATCCAGCCCCATTTTGCTGCCCAGCCCGGCAACGGGCGAGGCGAAGTCAAGGTAATCAATAGGGGTGTTGTCGACCATCGTGGTGTCGCGGGTGGCGTCGAACCGGGTGGTCAGGGCCCAGATCACTTCTTTCCAGTCGCGGATGTCTACGTCATCATCCACCACGATGATGATCTTGGTATACATGAACTGGCGCAGAAAACTCCAGATGCCGAACATCACGCGTTTGGCGTGCCCTGGGTAGGCCTTTTTGATGCTTACCACGGCGAGCCGGTAGCTGCAGCCTTCCGGGGGCAGATAGAAATCGGTGATTTCGGTGAATTGCTTTTGCAGCAGTGGCACGAAGACTTCGTTAAGCGCCAGCCCGAGCATGGCAGGTTCGTCGGGCGGCTTGCCGGTGTAAGTGCTGTGGTAGATTGGCTCGCGGCGCATGGTGATGCGCTCGACGGTGAATACCGGGAATTCCGCCGTTTCGTTGTAATAGCCGGTGTGGTCGCCGTAAGGGCCTTCGGTGGCGGTTTCGTTGGGGTGGATCACGCCTTCGAGCACGATTTCGGCGCTGGCTGGCACTTGCAGATCAGACCCCAGGCATTTGACCAGTTCGGTTTTGGCGCCCCGCAGCAGTCCTGCAAACTGATATTCCGATAGGCTATCCGGTACCGGGGTGACTGCGCCCAGAATCGTGGCCGGGTCACAGCCTAGCACTACGGCGATCGGGAAAGGCTGGCCAGGATTGGCAGCCTGGAATTCGCGGAAATCCAGCGCACCACCGCGATGCGCCAGCCAGCGCATGATGAGCTTGTTCGGCCCCAGCACCTGCTGGCGGTAGATGCCCAGGTTCTGGCGGCTTTTGTGAGGGCCACGGGTGACGACGAGTCCCCAGGTGACCAATGGCGCCACATCCCCCGGCCAGCAATGCTGAATGGGTAGGCGGGTGAGATCCACATCCTGGCCTTCCCACACCACTTCCTGGCACGGGGCGGAACCCAGAACCTTGGGTGACATGTTCATCACCTGCTTGAGGATGGGGAGCTTGTCCCAGGCATCCTTCAGCCCCTTGGGCGGTTCAGGCTCTTTGAGATAGGCGAGCAGCTTGCCCACTTCGCGCAACACCGTGCGCCAATCGCCTTCCTCCCCCATGCCATAAGCCACACGTTGCGGCGTGCCAAATAGGTTGGCCAGCACCGGCATGTTGTGTGGCACACCACGGGTATGCGGTTTTTCAAACAGCAGGGCCGGGCCGCCTTGCCGCAAGACGCGGTCGGCAATCTCGGTCATCTCCAGATGAGTGTCGACCGCGAGCGTGATGCGTTTGAGTTCGCCACGTGCTTCCAGTTGCCTGATAAAGTCGCGCAAATCCTTGTATTTCATACCATCCCGTTCCGAAGGCGCAACGCAGGCAAGGCTCGCGCTACGTTCAATATTGTATGGGGCCGTTCTGCTTTGCCGTTAGTGCAAGATGGCGCTGCCTGCCTTGGTGTATGTCTGCACCACATAGTCCAGCATCAGCCCCAGGAAGATGACGCCTCCGAGCCAATTGTTGTGCATGAATGCCTTGAAGCACTTCTCGCGCCCACGCTCGCGGATCAGCGTCCAGTGGTAGCAGGCCATGCCCGCAGCAGTCACAAGCCCGCTGTAGTAGCAAAGCCCTCGCCCCACGCTCATGCCCACTACCATCATCAGGGCGAGAAACGCGGCATAGCAGAGCATGATGGCGGCTACGTCGAAGCGCCCGAAAGTGATGGCAGAGGTCTTGATGCCGATGCGCAAATCGTCATTGCGATCTACCATGGCATACTCCGTGTCATAGGCGATGGCCCAGAACACATTTGCCAGCAGCATGATCCAGGCAATCGGAGGAACAGCATCGAGCAGTGCGGCAAATGCCATGGGGATGCCAAAGCCGAATGCAATGCCAAGATATGCTTGCGGAATCGCCAGGAAACGTTTGGTGAATGGGTAGCTGATGGCAAGTGCCAGCGCGGGGATGCTTAAAAGGATTGCCATCCGGTTGAGTGTGAGCACAAGTAGAAAGGCGCAAAAAGCCAAGCCTGCTGCCAGATATAGTGCTTCTCGTGGGGTGACGATGCCGGTGACCAGCGGGCGTCCTCGGGTGCGCTCAACTTCTCCATCAAAATTGCGGTCAGCCCAATCGTTGATCACGCATCCAGCTGAACGCATCAATACTGTACCCAGGAAGAAGACCCACGCTACCCACATGTTGGGATGCCCCCAGCCTGCGATCCACAAGGCCCATAAGGTGGGCCAGAGCAGAAGGAGGATGCCGATGGGTTTATCCAGACGCATCAGTTTTTCGTAGGCATCAAGTTTTTGCGTGAGTTTTGGGGGCACAGCGAGTTTCTCCGGTCTATCGGCCAAGCATCCGGTGGCGATGATAGCGCGAATCCTCAACCGTTGCGCGTACAGCCAGACCGCCACTTTTCTGCCCAAAAGAGCGGAGGCACGCGGGGGGAGAGACATGGGGGCTGCACAATGTGGTGTTAGGCTCTAAAGCAGGGGCGGCTTGGGCGTTGCAGATTTTTTTACGCAAAGAGCCCATTTCTATATCTTTGGGGCTATTTTTAAGTAAATAAAGACGTGGGAGATAACAAAATGAGTATCCGGCAAAAGTTCCAGCTCATGATCAGTATCTTCATTGCGTTGATACTATTTCAGACCGGGGTGGGGTATTGGAGTTCCTCGCGTGCGCAGGAGCACATGCAGGCCATGTATCAGCAGCAGACCCAGACTTTGGCGAAGCTTGGCAGCATGCTGGATGATGCCAATGTGATCCGGGTGCGGATGCTGCGGGCAACCCTGGCGGCTACGCCCGATGCAGCCAAGAGCGAATTGAGCCAGATCCCGACCTTGGTTGGCAATATCGATACCGCCTGGGGCGAGGTGAAGAGCAAGGCCAGCACGCCAGAAGAACGCGCCTTGGTGGAGAAATACGAGGCCAATCAGGGCAAATTCATTCAGCAGCGTGATGCGTGGCTGGGAGCCTTGCGTGCAGGGGATTTTGACAAGGCCAAGGAGGTGGCGGGCAACAAGCTGACCACGGAAGCCTTCCGCGATTCGCGTAATGCCGTCCGCGATCTCTTTGGGGTGGAAGACGTGTTGGCGCAGAAGAGTTTTGCCAGTGCGCAGACGGATTTTCGCCGCTCACTCATCGTCAGCCTTGGTATGGTGGCCTTGAGCATAGTGGTGGCTATTTTTGCTGCCCGCCTGATCATGGGGCCGGTGTTGCTGCTCCTACAAGGGGCGGTGCGGATTGCGGGTGAGGTCGCCAAGGGGAATCTGACCGAGAAGATCGTGGTCAAGGGGCGCGATGAGGTCAACCGTCTGCTTTCCGCGCTGGATGCGATGCAGGCCAATCTGCGCGAATCCATCCAGACCATGCGTCGGGTTTCCGAACAGTTGGGGACGCAATCGGGCCAGCTTTCCCATGGTGCCAAAGAAATGAATACCCAGGCCTCCACTCAGGGGGATGCCATGAACTCGGCCGCCGCTGCGATTGAGGAACTGACGGTGTCGATCCATGTGCTGTCTGGCAACGCCAGTGACGCGAACTCGACCACGGCCCAGTCCGGGCAGCGCGCACGCGATGGTGGTGACATCATCATGAAGACCACCGAACAGATCCACAGTGTGGCCGATACGGTGAACCGGGCCTCCCAAACCTTGCAGGGGATGGGGGCCAAATCCAAGCAGATCAGCCAGATTGTGGATGTGATCCGCGATATTGCCGACCAGACCAATCTGCTCGCGTTGAATGCGGCCATTGAAGCTGCCCGCGCAGGTGAACAGGGGCGCGGGTTTGCCGTGGTGGCTGACGAAGTACGTAAGCTGGCCGAACGTACCGGGCAGTCTACGCAGCAGATTGCCAAGGTGATTGATGAAGTGTTGCGTGAGACCAGCACAGCCATCCATGAGATGGATGAAGGCGTGACCAAGGTGCAGGAAGGCTCCAAGATGGCTGAGACGGCGGGCGAATCTATCCGCGAGATCGTCAAGGGCACCGATCAGGTCATGACCATGGTGACGGATATCTCGTCCGCTATTCATGAGCAGACTACGGCGGCGCAGGATATTGCCAAGAGCGTAGAGCATGTTGCGCAGATGACCGAGGAGGCGATTGCCGTGGCCAACGCCAATTCCGCCACGGCGCAGGTGCTGGCCAAGCTCTCGGATGAACTGCAGGCTGCGGTCGGGCACTTCCAAGTGGAATAATTTGGGTCTGCCCCTGCGTATTCTGGTCGAAGGGATTTATGCCCGCAGCAATTGCGAACGCCCGCCATACCAGCGGGTGTGCAAAGCTTCTGCTGCATCCGGGAAGCGGGCGAGCATTTCGTCCGCTGCCTGACGGGCTGATTCAACCAGATCAATATCCATTTCCAGATCGGCATAACGCAGCAGGGGTACGCCACTTTGCCGGGCGCCGATGAATTCGCCGGGGCCGCGCAGATGCAGATCGCGGCGGGCGATTTCGAAGCCGTCGTTGGTTTCGTAGATGGCTTTCAGGCGTGCGCGCCCGTTTTCCGACAAAGGCGAAGCGTAGATCAGTACGCAGCTTGAGGCAGCAGCCCCCCTGCCTACGCGTCCGCGCAACTGGTGCAATTGCGCCAGCCCGAATCGCTCGGCATGTTCAATCACCATCAGGCTGGCGTTGGGCACATCCACGCCCACTTCGATCACCGTGGTGGCCACCAATACCTGGGTTTCATTGCGGATGAAGGCATCCATCACCTCAGCCTTCTCAGTGGGTTTGAGGCGACCATGCACCAGCCCGACTTTGAGTTCCGCCAACTCAGTGGCGAGCACCTCATAGGTATCGACGGCGGTCTGCAATTGCAGCGCCTCGCTTTCCTCAATGAGCGGGCAAACCCAATAGGCTTGACGCCCTTCACGGCAGGCATCACGGATGCGTTCGATCACCTGATCACGGCGGGTATCGGCCACCAGTTTGGTGACGATGGGGGTGCGCCCGGGGGGGAGTTCGTCGAGTACGCTCACATCCAGGTCGGCCATATAGCTCATCGCCAGGGTGCGTGGGATGGGGGTGGCGCTCATCATCAGCATATGCGGCAGGCGTCCGTTGACCTTTTCACGGAGCGCCAGACGTTGCCGCACACCAAAGCGGTGCTGCTCATCGACGACGGCCAGCCCCAGCTTGTCGAGTGCAACGGAATCCTCAATCAGTGCGTGGGTGCCAACAATCAGCAGGGCGTCTCCTGCATCGAGTTTCTCCAGCATCACCTTGCGCTCGCGTTTTTTCTGCGAGCCGGAAAGCCACACCACCTCTAGCCCTAGCGGGCGCAGCCAGCTATCGAGCTTGCGGTAGTGCTGTTCGGCGAGGATCTCGGTGGGTGCCATCAATGCCGCCTGCATGCCGTTTTCAGCCGCCTGCAACATTGCCAAGGCCGCCACGATGGTTTTGCCGCTGCCTACATCGCCTTGCAGCAGGCGCTGCATCGGGTAGTTCTGGGCCAGATCCCGGGCGATCTCATCCACGGCGCGGGCCTGGGCGCCAGTCAGGGCAAAGGGGAGCACTTCAAGCAGGCGGCCGCACAGCGTGCCTTGGGCGAGCAGGGGCGAGGCGGCATGCGCGCGGCGCTCCATGTAAGCCTTGCGCAACGAAATCTGCTGGGCGAGCAATTCTTCAAACTTGATCCGCCGCCATGCCGGGTGGCTGCGATCTTCCAGCGCCATGAGGCTGGCATTGGGCGGGGGTTGATGCAGAAACCGCAGGCTGCGTTCCCAACCCGGTAGTTTCAGGCTGGCACGCAATTCCTTGGGAAGCAGGTCGTTCAGGTTGGCACGCTCCAGCGCGCGCACCACCAGTTTGCGCAGGGCGGATTGCACCAGCCCGGCTGTGGTGGGGTAGACCGGCGTAAGTGCCTGGGGCAACTCTGCACTGTCCGTCACGCCCTGGATGCGGGGGTGGATCATCTCCTCCCCCCAGAAGCCGCTGCGCACTTCACCAAAGGCGCGCACGCGCTTGCCGCTTTCCAGTGCCTTCTGAATGGAAGGATAGAAATTCAGGAAGCGCAGGATGAGCATGCCGGAGTCATCACGCAGCTTTACCACCAACTGGCGGCGCGGGCGCAGTACGATTTCGGCATGTTCCACCTCGCCCTCGACCTGTACCGGCGTGCCGGGGGCCGCTTCACGGATCGGGGTGAGCTGGGTTTCGTCCTCGTAGCGCAGTGGCAGATGCAACAATATATCGGCATCACAATAGAGGCCGAGTTTGTGCAGGCGTCCGGTCAGCGCAGAAGGCTTTTTCTTTGGCGGGGCTTCAGGCGTAGTCATAGGCTGCATGGCAGATCCAAGCATGCCAGCATTGGACCGCATTTGCCCCGTTTATGCAAAGTGTGGCGATTTACTTGCCCAGGTAGAGGATGGCATCGGCCTCCACCACGGCGCCCTTCGGGAGTGCGGAAACCCCCACCGCTGCACGGGCCGGGAAGGGTTCCGGGCAGTATTGGGCCATGATCTCATTGACCTTGGGGAAGTTGGCCAGATCGGTCAGATAGATCGTCAGCTTGACGGCATCAGCCAGCGAGCCACCGGCTGCTTCGGCAATGGCCGCAAGGTTTTTGAATACCTGTACCGCTTGCGCTTCAAAGCCGCCCTGCAACTGCCCGCTGGCCGGGTCCAGCCCGATCTGGCCGGAGACGTACACCGTATCGCCGGTGCGTACTGCCTGCGAGTAGGTGCCAATCGCAGCAGGCGCCTTGGGGGTTGAAACCGGTGTTTTTGAGGACATTGTCATTCTCCGTCGATACAAAACAAAAGCGCCTGCATGCGCAGGCGCTGGCAAAAACAGGGTGTGGCCGGGCTAGTCGGCTGCGCGCAGGGTAACCTCGCAGCCAAGCTTGGCGATGACCTTTTGCAAACCGATCCAGCTTTGTGCGTTGATGACCAATGGGGCCATCAGATTGGCCTTGACCGGGGCGTCGACCTCTCGCCGATGGGGCGAATCGTCTTCCCGCAGGATCAGCATCACCGCAATGTCTTCGGCACGGGTGGCCTTGAGGATTTTCGCCTCATCTTCGGTTAGGGTGAATTCATAGTGCAGGCCAAGCAGGTCCGGGGTGGTGACTGAAAAGGCCACTTCGGGTTTATCCACACTTTGCAAAATCGCCAATACCTGCTGGCTGGAGTCGACTTCCACCAGGGTGAAATGCTTGCATTCTTCAAAGCCCGGCAAGCCTGCGGGAAACTCAATGATCTTGTTGCTGGCTACTTCCAGACTGCCAAAATGCGGACTATCGACTTTCATGGTTTCCTCCTGAATGCAGTGCCGCTCTGCAGCGGTAGGCGTATTGTTGTAGGAAGCTGCTCATCATCTTACTGCGAGGCCGTGATCAGGGCTCATGTGCTGCTCTTCACCCTGCGCTGACGGTCTCTTGCTACAGATTCTGAACAGTTTCCAAGAATCTATTCATGATCTTACTGCGAGCTTGCCCCTTCGTGCCAAGGCTGGCTGCGTGCCAGAGGTTATTTGCCCACATGTTCAGCATTGCGGGGGGGCACCAGCAAGCCTTGGGCAACTCCCAGGGTGCGTAGCGTTTGCTGGGCTTTGAGGGCCTCCTCCCTGGTTTTGAAGGGGCCGAGCTGCACGCGCGTCTCAACCTGGGTGGGAATCCCCGCCAGGGCGAGTTTGGTCCGTAATTCTTCCGCATTGCTTTGATTGTTGAAAACGCCAAGCTGCACCATGAAGCCCGTGGCATGCGGGATGGCAGGGGCTACCGGGGGAGCGACTACAACGGGTTGTGGTGCGGCCGCCGGTGGCGGATTCTTGTTGGGAGCGGCGGGTTTGGTTGGAGGCTGCGCCTGCTTGGTGGTGTCGACCACCAGCCGGTCATTACCTTTTGGAGCTGTGGCGGGCTGGGGGGGCGGCGGAGTGACTACCGCGACCGGGGCGGGGCGCTTGACGGGCTCGGACTGTACGTCTTCATGCGGCTGTGGCTTGGTTTCTTCCGTGGCAGTGGCAACGGGGGCCGACATGTTGGCCACGGTGGCCTGGGTGGCATCCGGTGCTTCGCGCACGGCCCGGCTGATTTCTTCAGGCAGGGCCGGGGTGGAGACTGCGGCGGTGATAATCGAGTTGCCGATAGGCGAGCTGACGTGTGCAATGGGGGCGGCAGGGGTGTCTTTGCGCTCTTCGTAGATCAATAGCCCAGCCACCAGCACCACGATCAACCCCACGACTACGGCAGCGCGTATCACCAGTTGGCGACGTGATTCGGCGCGATTGCTGTTCCTGTCCTCTCCGGCCATCGCTTATCCTTGTGTCTGGTTGGGTGTTGCACTCAAAGAATGAACCATCTCTGCTTCGGCAATCGAGATGCCACAGCGCTCGGCGATTGCCTGCACATCATAACCGCGTTGGGCAAGCTCGACCGCCTCGCTGTAGAAAGACGATACCCGTGAGGATGAGCGTACATTTGCCAGATCCCGCCGCATGGTATCGAGTTCGGTCCGTAGCTCGGCCAACTGGCGTTGCAGATCATCCACGATATGGCGCGTCTGGCGCATTTCAAGCAGGGCGTCGAAGCCGAAGCCGCTTGCATCAGGTTCGGGGGGCGGGCGGAAACGGCGATCCGATTCATCCAGCCGCATAGGTTTGAACTCTCCTTGTGCCGAGCCGTCGCTATGGAAGGTGTCGCTTGAGGAGCTATCGCCTTCTCCGCCAACGATGCGCGACTGGATCGTGTCGCCTGGTGCCTGGGTGTTGGGTGACAAGCGCGGCATTTCACTGAGCGAGGTTTTTTTCTTCTTGCGCAGTGTTGCCAGGAACTGCAGACACAGCCAGCACAGGTAGGCCAGCAGAACTACAATTAGCCCCAGAATGATTTCTTTGACAGTCACCTTTCCTCCCGGATGATGGCTCTGAGGGCGTTCGTAACCTGAACGGCTACGATATACCGCCTCTCATGCCCCGCAGGGCACAGCCATGAAGGACGATGATACTCACAGCGTCGAGCAAATTGAAGGGTGGGCGCCCTAAAGCGCCATTCCTGTTGGACAAGCGGAGCGTGTTGTTCAGTCTCCGGGGGCGCGTGTGGCGTGGAAGTCCTGGATGATCTGCGCTGTGGGGAGCAGGCGCCCGATCAGCACGATCCGGCTTTCACGGGCTTCATCTTCAGTCCAGGGGCGACCGTAGTCGAACCCGGCAATGCGATGCACACCCTGGAAAATCAGGCGGCGTTCTTCTCCGGCAATTGCCAGGATGCCCTTGTAGCGCAATAGATCGTTGGCGTGACGTTCGAGCAGTTGATCAACAAAAGCCGAGATGGCAGCCAGATCCACGGCACCTGGGCATTCCAGCACGACGGACTCAATTGCATCGTCCCAAGATTGTTTGGCTTTGCCGCCCAGTGGGGCGGCCGCCGGTGTTTTCTGCGCCCAGATCGAGTGGGGCAGACCCCGTTCATTCAGGCTGAAACCGCCTGTGTCCAGCAGGCGCGGCCAGTGTTGGGCCAAATCGCGTGAGTCCAGCATTTCTGCACGGGCATTGATGGCCCGCAGGCGTTCGGGTAGATCACCGGGGTCGGCCAGATCGGCCTTGCTCAGAACCAGCCAGTCTGCAAAGGCAACCTGTGAGGCGGCGACGGCTTCACGATCCAACTGGCTGGCCGCGTGGCAGATGTCGACCAGGGTGATGACCGCATCCAGGCGGAAAGCCTCACGCAAGGCATCCTCCCAGAAAAAGGTCTGTACCACTGGGGCCGGATCGGCTAGCCCGGTTGTTTCGATGACCAGGCGGTCGAAGGCGATTTCCCCCCGCTCGCGGCGTGCCAGCAGATCAAGCAGGGCAGCGCTCAGCTCGCCACGTACGCTGCAACAGATGCAGCCATTCGAGAGTTCCACGATGCTGGCGGCACTCGGGGCGATCAGGCTGGCGTCAATGCCCACTGCGCCAAACTCGTTTTCAACAATGGCGATGCGCTCGTTGGGCCTTGCTGCCAGAAGGCCATTGAGCAGGGTGGTTTTGCCCGCACCCAGAAAACCGGTGAGGAGCGTGACAGGGGTTTGCTGGAACATGGGCGCTTGAGCGTGGATAAGTTGTCAGTGCTGTCTTTGTATCAAAAAAACAACCCGGTATGAACCGGGTTGTTTCCTCTATGACTTCAGCAACATTTGCCAACGCTTGAGGCGTAGCGTGCGTCCTGACGTTCTCGGAAGAATTCCTCGTAGGTCATGGGTGTCCTGTCCGGGTGCTTCAGGCGCGTGTGCTGTACGTAGGCATCGTAATCGGGCACGCCGACCATCATTTTGGCGGCTTGCCCGAGGTACTGCCCCATTTTGGCAAGGTTGTTGAACATTACACCCTGATACCTTCAGGCATTTGTTCGCGTTGCGATTCCAGCGTAGTCGGATGGTTGGCGGCATATGCCTTGGCGCAGGCGCGGATGCCAAACACGAGTACCGACAGCACCACCAGTACAAAGATGGCAGACAAGGCCGCATCGATGTAGTTGTTGAGGATCACCTGTTGCATCTGCGCTGCGCTCTTGGCCGGAGCGAGGATTTCGCCCCGCTCGGCGGCATTGCTGAAGCGGGCCGCGTTGGCCAGGAAGCCGATCTTCGGGTTGGTGTGGAAGATCTTCTGCCAGCCAGCCGTCAGCGTGCAGATCAACAGCCAAGTGGTGGGCAGGATGGTGACCCAAGCGTAACGCTCGCGCTTCATCTTGAACAGCACCACGGTACACAGGATCAGGGCGACTGCTGCCAGCATCTGGTTGGAGACACCGAACAGCGGCCACAAGGTGTTGATGCCACCGAGCGGATCGACTACGCCCTGATACAGGAAGTAACCCCAGCATGCCACGCATAGTGCGGTGGCAACGAGGTTGGGCACCAGCTTTTCTGTGCGCTTGAAGCCGGGGACGATCACCCCGATCATGTCTTGCAGCATGAAGCGGCAGACCCGTGTGCCAGCATCCACGGCGGTGAGGATGAAGAGGGCTTCGAACAGGATGGCGAAGTGATACCAGAAGGCCATCATGCCCTTGGAACCCAAGGCGTTGGCGAGGATATGTGCCATCCCTACAGCGAGCGTCGGAGCCCCCCCCGCACGGGCGATGATGGTCTTCTCGCCCACATCCTGTGCGATCTGCGTCAACGCATCTGGTGTGACCACAAAGCCCATCTTGGTGATGGCATCGGCAGCCGAGACGGCATCCTTGCCCAGCAAGGCAAGCGGGCTGTTCATGCCGAAGTAGATGCCTGGGTCGATCACCGAGGCGGCCACCAGGGCCATCACGGCGACGAAGGATTCCATCAGCATGCCACCGTAACCGATGAAGGCGGCATTCTTCTCATTGTCGAGCAGCTTGGGCGTGGTCCCCGAGGAAATCAGGGCATGGAAGCCGGAAACCGAGCCGCAGGCAATGGTGATGAAGAGGAAGGGGAACAGGTTCCCCGACCAGACCGGGCCGGAGCCATCAATGAACTTGGTGACGTGCGGCATCTGCATCGTCGGGGCCAGGATGAGGATGCCCAGGGCCAAGGCGGTGATGGTGCCGATCTTCAGGAAGGTCGACAGATAGTCACGCGGGGCCAGCAGCAGCCACACCGGCAGCACGGAAGCCACAAAACCGTAGCCCATGAGCATCCAGGTCAGTTGCGTGCCGGTGAAGGTAAACATCGGTGCCCAGGTGGGGCTGGCGGCAATCTGCCCGCCCAACAAGATGGCGCCGATCAGCAATGCAAAGCTGATGATGGAGATTTCCCCAATGCGCCCAGGGCGGATATAGCGCATGTACAGGCCCATGAAGATGGCAATCGGCATGGTAGCGAAGACGGTGAAGGTCCCCCAGGGTGAATCAGCCAGGGCCTTGACCACGATCAGCGCCAACACGGCCAGCAGGATGATCATGATGAGGAAGGTGCCCACCAGCGCGATTACGCCAGGGAGTGTGCCCAGTTCGGACTTGATCATCTCGCCCAGCGAGCGCCCATCACGCCGCGTGGAGATGAAGAGCACGATGAAATCCTGCACCGCACCGGCCAGCACCACCCCGGCAACGATCCACAACAGGCCGGGCAGATAGCCCATCTGCGCAGCCAGCACGGGCCCGACCAGCGGCCCTGCGCCGGCGATGGCCGCAAAGTGGTGACCATAGAGCACATACTTGTTGGTAGGGACGTAGTCCAGGCCATCGTTGTGCTTGACCGAAGGCGTCATGCGATTGGCATCAATTCCTAATACCTTGTCGGCGATGTACAAGGCATAGTAGCGATAACCCGCCAGATAGATGCAGACTGCGGCAATCACAACCCACATTGCATTGATGGTTTCGCCGCGCGAGAGCGCCACATAAGCCAGCGAGCAGGCGCCAAGCAGCGCCACCAGCCCCCAGGCCAGGCGAGGTAGAGTTTTGTTCATGAAGTCTCCCCCTAATGTCGTCTTGGCCCAGGCAGGCCATGACGCAAGGTGTGTAGTGTGTGAACTTGGTTGGGCCCGGAAAACGGGCCAATGTCAGTATGGGTCTGACATGCGCGTTAGGCATCAGGATGACTACGCACATTTGTTACGTAGAATTACGTGGTGCTCTCGGAATCGGTTAGCATGTACGCTGGTGCGTTTCTTATATGCGGGTGGAGGGTTCATGCAACTGCGCATGAAGGTGTTTCTGCTTGCCGTGTTTCCGCTGTTGCTCGCCGTGGCAGCCATTGCGGCGGTGGTGCAGCTGGAGGCCCAGGCTTTGGCCGAAGCGGAGATGGCGGCTGTGCAGCCGGTGCTGGTGGCATCCCAGCGTGAGCAGTTGCAGCACTACGTCAATCTTGCGCTGGGGGCCGTGGAGCACCTGCATAGCCGGGGCGATGACGAGGCCGCGCGTAGCGAGGCGCTCTCCATTTTGCGACGGATGGATTTTGGCGAAGACAACTACTTCTTCGTCTATGACCTCTCGGGGCGCAGCCTGATGCACCCGCGCCAGCCCGAACTGGTAGGGCAGAATCTGTGGAACCTGCGTGACCCGGATGGCGAACTGGTCATCCAGAAGCTCATTGATGCCGCCCGCAGGGGAGGCGACTACGTTGAATTCAAATGGGTGCGGCCCTCCACGGGCAAGGTCGTCCGCAAGCTCGGGTATGTGGGCATCGAACCCAAATGGAACTGGGTGATCGGCACCGGGCTGTATCTGGATGAACTCGATGAAGCCAAGGGGCGCATTGACCGTGAGGCTTCACGCGCAATCAGCACCACCATGGGCATCATTGTGGTGATTGCAGGGGTCGCTGCGCTGATCGTGGCGGTGTGCGGCTTGGCGCTCAACTTCTCGGAGCAGCGGGTGGCGGACGCCAAGATGCGCGCCCTCGCGCATCAGGTGGTGCTCTCACAGGAACGCGAACGGGCACGGGTCGCCAGTGAATTGCATGATGGGGTCAGCCAGTTGCTGGTCGCCGTCAAATTTATCTTCGAGTCTGCCCAGGCGCGTGTTGCCATGTTGGGTAGTGAGGCAGGGCAGACTATCGACAAAACCATGGAGCAGGGGCTGGAGCGCATCAACGAGGTGTTGCGCGAAGTCCGGCGCATCTCCCACGGCCTGCGTCCGACGGCACTGGATGACCTGGGGCTGGTCGCCGCCCTGTCCCAGATGCTGGAAGAATTCGAACTGCGCAGCCACCTCCAGGTGCGCCTGAAGGCGGAAGACAACCCCAGCATGCCCGAAGCGGTTGCCACCGCACTCTTCCGTGTGGTACAGGAGGCTTTGAACAATATCGAGCGTCACTCCGGGGCAACCGAAGTCACCGTCACCCTCATGAATCGCCAGCAGGCCCTGCGCCTGAGCATTACCGATAATGGCATGGGCTTCGACCCAACGGATATCCTGGAGCAACCCCGCAGTGGCCTGGGCCTGTCAAGCATGCGTGAGCGCATCGAAACGCTGGGCGGGCTGCTCACCATCCGCTCTGGCACAGGGGGGACGAGCATCGAAATCGTGCTTCCCGCCAATGCGCTCAAAGCCTGAGAACCTGTTCAGGTGGCGTATCATGGCAGGATACGTGTTTCAAAAGCTGTGGGCCTGAAGTGGGATGCAAAGATGAGTGACAAAGTTCGCCTGATGCTGATTGACGATCATCCCTTGGTGCGTGACGGCTTGCGCGTGCGCCTAGAGACCGTACCGGGCTTCAAGGTGGTGGGTGAGGCCGGAGACGGGCCGTCTGCGCTGGAGGCAGTGCCGCACTGTGTGCCCGACGTGGCGCTGATGGACATTGCTATGCGCGGCACGAATGGCATCGAGTTGGCAAAGGTGTTCCACGAACGGTTTCCGCAGGTCAGGGTCATCATGCTAACCATGCATGACCAGCCTCAATATGTGCTGGAAGCCTTTCGCCATGGTGCGCGGGGTTACGTGCTCAAAGACAGCCCGGCGCAGGAGATTGTGGCTGCGGTACATGCGGTGATGGCGGGCAAGCGTTACTACTCTGCCGGGGTGGCTGACGCCCTGGCGATCGCCAGTGCTGCCGAGCCGCAGGTGACTCAGCGCGAGCGGGAGGTGCTGGCCTTGCTGGCCGAGGGACTCTCTAGCAAGGAAATCGCCCAGCGCCTAGATCTGTCAGTGCGCACTGTCGAGACGCATCGCCTGAACATCAAACGCAAGCTGGAGCTGGATGGTTCTGCTGCCTTGGTCAAATTTGCCGTGGAGCACAAATTCACCAAGCTCTAACGGGGGAGGCTAGTGCACCGGGTTTGAATGCCGTGCCGGGGCACTACGCTGGGACAGATAGCTACCCAAGGTCTTGTCCGTCTTGAGGATGTGATTGACCAGCCACTCGCGGAAGAACTGCATCATCTCCGCGCCAATCTGCTCGCCTGCATCAAAGCGGCGTTTGTATTCCACGGCCTTGTCGATGAGGGCGGCGTGTTTGGCCAGATGGTCGCGTTGTTCCGGGTAATGGGCACGCTCCATCAACTCGCCCTCGTGCTTGAAGTGGTATTGCGTATAGGCAAGCAATTCCTCAAGCACCTTTGCAATGTCCGCTTTGTCGTTGACGTGGTACAGCGCAGCATGGAGTTGATTGAAAATGGCGATCAGCTTCTGGTGTTGGGCGTCGATGGATTCCACGCCGACTGCAAAACGTGGCGACCATTCCAGATTGGTACTCGCTCCCAGCGTGGGGGAGGAAATCTCTCCTTCATCGGAAGGGTGACGAGTCTGGAAGCGTTCCGAGATATGTGCCAGCTCGGCTGAAGTCTTGTCCGCCCGGGTTGCCATCTGGGTGGTGGTGTCGACCATCTGCACGGCCTGTTTGGTGATCGAAAGCGTCTGGTTGACAGTCTCCACCACGGTATCGGCTGCGCTGGCCTGTTCAACAGCCACTTTGGCGAGGCGACTCATCTGCGAGACGACCTTCTCGGAGGTCTCGCGGAACTCCAGAAGCAGCGCTGCCATCTGCTCCACACTCTGAACACCACGCTCGACAATGGGCTTGGCACCATTCATGGTGGTAACCACTTTGTTGATACTGTTGCGGGTGGTGTCGATCATGCGGGTGATCTCTTCGGTGGCCGAGGAGGTGCGCACCGCCAGCTTGCGTACTTCGTCAGCGACCACGGCAAAACCGCGCCCCTGCTCTCCCGCGCGGGCAGCCTCAATGGCGGCATTCAATGCCAGCAGGTTGGTCTGATCGGCAATCTCCCGGATGGCTGACACGATGGAATTGATGCTCTCCGCCTGATGGGCGAGGTCTTGCACCTCACCTGCCGAATCGTGGATGTTCTGTGAGATGAGCAGGATGTTTTCGGTGGTGTGGGCCATCATGTCGGCGCCGCTGATGGAGCTTTGCTCAATGGTATGGGCGCCTTCTTCTGTCTGGCGGGCCAATTCGGCCATCTGCTGCACGATGTCGCGCATGGTGTGCACAGAAGTCAGTACTTCATCTGAGGAGGTTTTCTGGAGCGAGAGTTGAACCCCCATGTTGGAAGCCTCTGCACTGAGAATCTTCATGTCGATTGCCAGTCGTTTGGCATGACCGACAATAATGCCCAGCAGTTGTTCAAGCTGGTGACGCATGACGTCCAGATTGCCCAGCAAGCTTTTCTCCTGGCCCGCAAGGTAGTGGAATGTGGTGACCAGATCGCCATTGGCAATCCGTTGGACGGCTTCGGTCGCTGTCGATATCTCACCCCCCAGGGCACGCAACACCCAGCGATGGATGTAGGTGGCCGACAGCATGATGAGTACGACCCCCAGTGCAGCCGTGACGAGGATGATGCTTGCCAGTTTGAGGTAGGTACTTTGCAGGTCATCAATATAGACGCCAGAGCCGATGACCCAGCCCCAGGGCTCGAATTTTTTGACGAACGACAGCTTGGGATAGAGCGTCTTGCTCACGCCCCCCTCTTTGAGCGGCTTGGGCCATTCATAGCTGACAAAGCCCTGGCCGCTGGCGCTCACGAGGTCAACAAAACTCGCAAAGAGGTTGTGCTCCTCATAGCTTATGGATTCTTTGTGCGCGATATCGTATTGGCCGGTGGCACGATTGAAGTTCGGACTGTCGAGCACTTTGCCGTCCAGGGCCGGTACGGTAGGGTGCATGATCATCTTCGGGTAAGGGCGCCCAAGGTCGTTGATCCAAATGTACTCATTGCCGGCGTAGCGCAAGGTTTTGATGGCTTGGCGGGCGGCTTCCTGCGCGGCTTCGTGACTGAGCGTGCCAGCTTGCTCGCGCTGCTGGAAGCCTGCCACAACACCGTGGGCAAGCTCGACCACGGTGATGAGCTGCGCTTCCTTGTCCTGGCGGATGTTGCTCTCCAGCATCCATAAGGCGATGCCGCCAAGCAGGGCAAAACCCAGCAGGGATACCAAGGGAACCAGCAGGAGGCGAACCTTGAGCGATCCCGATTGGATGGCATGCATGATCTTCATGATGGAGAATCCCTCGCAGCACATGGCAGTAGCCATGGACAGAAAGCATTGTGCCCTATCATGCAATGACCAATAGGGCTTTATCGGCTCAAAGGACCATCAGGGCAGGCTTTTGAGGATCAGGCAGGTGCCATCACCTGCCCGCGTAGAGCCATTGCAGCAAGGCTTCCACCGCCGGTTCGCCGTTCCCTGCCTTGGGGTGGTTGATGATCAGGGCGAATGCTTTCCACTGGCCTTGGGCATCCAGCAGATAACCGGCTGCACTTTTGACGCCATCCAGTGTGCCGGTCTTCACGTAGCCACGCCCGGCCAGCGGGGTGTTGGGCAGGCGAGAGCGCATGGTGCCGTCTGCCCCCACCACGGGTTGCGCGGCAACAAACTCCGGCATGCGCGGGCTGTGCCATGCAGCCTGCAACAAGGCGCCAAGCTGTGCCGTGGTAGTACGTTCGCTACGCGAGAGGCCTGAACCATTTTCAAAGACCCATTGTGTGGCGTCCAGGCCCTGCTGTGTCATCCAGGGCAGCAGCCGGGCCAGACTGCGCTCGGCCGTTAGGGGGGTGCCACTGTCATCGTTGCCCAGGGAGAGAAAGACCATGCGGGCCATGACGTTGTTGGACCACTTGTCCATGTCGCGCAGGACCTCAGGCAGCGTGGGTGACTGCCAGACCGAGAAGGGCTCGGGCAGCTCGGCGGGCAATGCTTCGCTACGCACCTCCCCACTCCAGGTGCCCCCCAGCTCTTGCCATTGGGCCCGGATGACCGCGCCTGTCCAGCGCAGGCTGTCACCCACGGCCAGATTGAAGATCTTTTCCCCGCAGCTGGCAGGCAGCTTGCCCTCCAGACTCAACATGAAGCCTTTGCCCTCGGCCCGGAAGCTGCCGCGCAGCCCACTGCGCCAGTCTACGCAGGGGCCGTTGCTGGCCCGGATGCGGTTCTGGATGCGCAGGGGGGCTGCCGGATTGAGGCTGACGACATCCACGCCACCATTGGCCAGCCCAGGACTCAGGCGTACCGATAAGGCGCCAAAGTTCGTCAGGAAGGCGTCGGGCAAGGCGTTGTAGGCACGGTGCGGCGCATCGTCAAATTGCGAAGCGGGTGTGGAGGGCAGCAGCAGGCTGCGGTCAATGACAATGTCACCCTGGATGTCACGCAGCCCCCGGGCGCGCCAGTCCCGCAGCCATTGGCCGAGGCGGTCCCAGGACATATCAGGGTCGCCACTGGCTGCGATCAGCACGTTCCCGGTCAGGCGCCCATTGTTCAGCTCGCCGCCCAGCCAGGCGCGCGTTTTCCAGGTGTAGGCGCTGCCCAGCATATCCAGTGCGGCATAGCTGGTGATGAGCTTCATGACCGAAGCCGGATTCATCAACTGCTGGGCATTGTGCTGTATCAGTGGCTCGCCGCCGCTGGCGGGCGCTACCCACAGGGCCACCCCGTCGGGGGATATGCCTGCGTCACGCAAGGGTTGGTTGAGTGCATCAGGCAAGGCGGCCTGGGCAGAGAGCGAGATGGCGGCAAAGCCCGCCAGACTCAGGCGGTACAGGGAATGGATCAGCGTCATGCCCTGATTGTAGCGTGGCGCAGAGCCTGGATGAATGTTGGTATTAACCGATCATCGCTTCAAAGGCCAGCGCGCTCTGGCTCTGTGGGCGACGTGGCAGGCGCAGGCGGTACAGTTCGCGTGAGAGCGCGCCCTGTTCCAGCTCCAGCGCGGTAATCCGCCCCAAGGCAAGGGAATCGGCTGCTGCGACCTGCGGGACGATGGCAATGCCCAAGTTGGCCACCGCCATCTGCACAATGATCTCGTTGCTGCCCGCTTCCAGGGTGCGCTTGGGGGCGATGCCTAGGCGGCTCAGTTCGCTTTCCACCACGTCGCGGCTGCCTGAGCCGGGTTCGCGCAGCAACCACAGTTCATCGGCCAGATCGACCGCGCGAATCTGCTTGCGCCCGGCAAGATGGGAATCCTTGGCGGCAATCACCACCAGGGCCTCGCGCCGCCAGGGGCGCACTTCCAGGCGTTCGTCCTCCACCGGGCCTTCCACCAGCGCTACATCCACATCGCAATCGAGCAGCCATTGCGCCACTCTTTGCGTGTTGCCCGAGAGCAGGCGTACTGCAATGCCTGGGTAGCGCTGCGAGAAATCTGCGATATATTTTGGGAGCCAATAGGCTGCAATGGTACTGCTCGCTCCGATGGTTAATCCACCGCGTTCCAGTTCGGAATAGGCCTGCACGGCTTCAACGGCGGCACGCTCCATGGCGAAAATGCCGCGCGCGTATTTGTAGAGCATCTGCCCGGCTTCCGATGGGCGAAAGCTGCGCCCGCCGCGCTCCAGCAGTATCACGTCAAGCTGGGATTCCAGTTCCCGCACCGCCTTGGAGACCGCAGGCTGGCTTACCCCCAGCACTTCGGCAGCGCGGGAAAAGCTTTTCTGTTCAACGACAGCGGCATAGATGCGGAGCAGGTGCAGGTTCATGGCAGTATCAGGGCAGGGCGCGGGCGCCGTAAATCATGCGGCGGGCGAGAAAACGCCGCAAGGGGGGCAGCGCATCCAGCGCAGCCAAGCCCAGCCCGCGCACAAACGGCAGGCCGGGGAGCGAACTGCCAAAGGTGCGGATCAGCGCATCGGAAAACCCCGCTGCTGCAAAGCGATCCAGTTGGCGGCCACGGCCATAGGCACGCAGCACGGAGGCCGCGCCAGGATCGCTAGCCTCCCGCAGGGCATCGGCGAGTTCCCAGGCATCGCGCAAAGCCAGATTGAGCCCTTGGCCTGCCACCGGGTGCAGGGTTTGCGCGGCGTTGCCAAGCCAGACGGTGCGCTCCCCCACTGTGTTGACGCGCATCTTGAGCGCCAGGGGATAGCTGGCCCGCTCGCTGATGCCGGTAAAACGTACACGCGTGCCAAAATGGGTCTGCAAAGCCGCGAGCCAATCTGCATCGGGGGCATCAAGCAGCGCATCGGCTTCGTCCAGCGCACGGGTCCAGACCACGGCGTAGTCCTGCCCCAGGGGCAGCAGGGCGACCGGGCCAGCGGGGGTGAAGCGCTCGTAGGCCAGATTGTTGTGGGGGGCTGCGATGCTGGCGCGGCAGAGCAGGGCGCGTTGCCGGTAATCATGCGTGAGCATGTCTTTGGCATTGCGCACGCTGCCCTCGCAGCACAGTGCCAGGCTGCAGTAATGTTCCTGTGGGCGGTCTTCGCCTGCAATGCGCAGCACAATGCCATGTGCATCCGGCAGCAGTGTCTCGACGGGCGAGGCAAAGTGCAGAGGAATGCCTTCGGCTTCGACCTTGCGCCGCAGCATGACAATGAGATCACGGGCGGGCAGCACGTAGCCTAGCGCAGCCAAGCCATGCTCGGCGGCATCCATCAAAGTGCGGCCCGGCGCTCCTTGTTGCGAGACATGGATGTGGCGGATCGGAGTGCACAGCCGTTCCGGCCAGGCATCAATGCTACGCAGGATCTGGCGGCTGCCTTCTGACAAGGCCAGTACACGCGATTCTGTCAGGGGGGCGTCTGCGGCGCGGGCATCAAAGATGCGCACCGCCTGCCCCTGGCGATGAAGCAGCAATGCGGTGGCAAGGCCCAGCGGCCCGGCCCCGACGATGCCGATGTCAGCCATGTTCCCGGGCCTCGGCCATCAACGCTTCGATTTCGGCTACCTTGCTGGGTACGGCGGCAGTCAGGTTCTCATGCCCATCGTTGGTGATCAGGATATTGTCTTCAATGCGCACCCCTACATTCCAGAAGGCCTCTGGCACATCGTCTGCGGCGCGGATGTAGCAGCCCGGCTCAATGGTCAGTACCATGCCTGGGCGCAGCGGGCGCCACAGGTTGTTGACCTTGTACTCGCCCGCGTCATGCACATCCAGGCCCAGCCAGTGGCTGGTTCGATGCATGTAGAAGCGGCGGAAGCTGCCGCTCTCCAGCACACTATCCAGGCTGCCTTGCAGCAGGCCTAGGTCCAGCATGCCTTGTACAAGCACCTTGACCGCAGCATCGTGCGGCGCGCTGAACGAAGCGTTGGGCTGGCAGGCGGCGATGGCTGCGTCTTGCGAGGCCAGCACCAGTTCATAGACTGCTTTGGCGCCACCGCTGAAACGTCCACCGATGGGGAAGGTGCGGGTGATGTCAGAAGCATAGCCATCGAGTTCGCAGCCTGCGTCGATCAGCAGGAGTTCCCCCTCCTGCATCTGGCGCGAATTGGCGTTGTAATGCAGTACGCAGGCATTGGGGCCACTGGCAACGATGGAGTTGTAGGCCACCGATTGGCTGCCATGACGGCGGAATTCGTGCAGCAGTTCGGCTTCGATCTCATACTCGAACATGCCGGGGCGGGTAGCGCGCATAGCGCGGCGATGAGCGCCGGTGTTGATGGCAGCCGAGCGGCGCATGATGTCGAGTTCATGCGCGTCTTTGAAAAGCCGCATTTCATCCAGCAAGGTGTGCACGTTGCGGATGTCCGCAGGGGCGCGCACCCCGCTGCGGGCATTGGCCCGTACCGTGTTCAGACCGGCGAAGATACGGTCGTCAAACTCCTTGTCTTCGGCCAGGGCATACCAAAGCGCGTTCTGGTTGCCGAGTAGCTCCGGCAGGCGCTGATCAAATTCATCAATCGAATAGGCCTCATCCACACCCACCAGGGTGCAGGCAGCCTCGGGGCCGTGACGGAAACCGTCCCAAGTCTCACGTTCCAGATTCTTGGGCAGGCAGAACAGGATGCTGCGCGTGCTCTCACCCACCAGCATCACCAGCACGGCGCCGGGTTCGGTAAAGCCGGTCAGGTAGTGGAAATAACTGTCGAAACGATAGGGGTGATCGTTGTCACGGTTACGCATGCGCTCTGGCGCAGTCGGAACGATCACGACCCCTCCGCCACAACAACCGACTCGCTCAGCAAGGCGGGTACGGCGTGCTGAATGGGGGGCGAGAAGCGTGATTGCAGTCGGGCGGGTCGGATTATTCATGATTCTTCTGCGGCAGGGGTTGTTGGAGGTTCTGGAGTAGGTTGTAACGCAAGGCTGAGTTCGTTGTCCAGCAAAGCGAGGCGTTCCGGGGTGCCCACGTCTTCCCAGCGGCCCGTGAAGCGCTCACCGCTGACGTGTCCGGCACGAATGGCTTCCCTGAGCAAAGAAACGAGCTTGGCTTTTTCGCCTGGCTGCACCTTGGCAAAAAATTCAGGGCGATAGATGCCGATGCCCGAGAAGGTCAGACGCGAGCCTTCCTCGTCGGTCAGCTGTCCGCCCATGTCGAGCACGAAGTCACCTTCCGGGTGGTGTGGTGGATTGGGCACCAGCACGAGGTGTGCATGCTTGCCGTGGGTGACACGCGTGAGTGCGCGGGCAATGAAAGGGGCGTAATCAATGTCGCAGTACGCGTCCCCACTGACAACCAGGAAGGGGCCATCGCCCAGCAGCGGCAGGGCGTTGGCAACGCCCCCGGCAGTTTCCAGGGCCAGCACTTCTTCGGAATACTGGATGTGGACGCCATAACGGCAGCCATCGCCCAAGGCGGTTTCAATGCGATGCCCCAGGTGAGCGTGGTTGATGACCAGCTCGGTAATGCCAGCCCGTGCCAAGCGCTCGATATGCCAGCCGATCAGTGACTTGTTGCCCACCCGCAGCAGGGGCTTGGGGGTGTGGTCGGTAAGCGGGCGCATGCGTTCGCCGCGCCCGGCGGCAAGGATCATGGCCTTCATTGCGGATTCTCCCGAGGCTGCTGGGCGTGCTCATACGCGTCAACGATGCGGGCGACCAGCGGGTGGCGTACCACATCTTCCTTGAGGAACTGGGTAAAGGCAATGCCACGCACACCGGAGAGAATCTTTGCCGCGTCGACCAAGCCGCTGCGGTGGCCGCGTGGCAGGTCAACCTGAGTCACGTCCCCGGTCACCACGGCGCGGGCGCCGATGCCGATCCGGGTGAGGAACATCTTCATCTGCTCGGGCGTTGTGTTCTGCGCTTCATCCAATATGATGAAGGAATGATTCAGGGTACGCCCCCGCATGAAGGCCAAGGGCGCGATCTCAATGCACTGGCGCTCGAAGAGCTTGGCCACGCGGTCAAAACCCATCAGGTCGTAGAGCGCGTCATACAGGGGGCGCAGGTAGGGGTCTACCTTTTGTGCCAGATCGCCGGGCAAAAAGCCCAGGCGCTCCCCGGCCTCCACCGCAGGGCGGGTGAGGATGATGCGCTCGACCTGCTGGCGCTCAAAGGCATCCACGGCACAGGCCACGGCGAGGTAGGTTTTCCCTGTGCCTGCCGGGCCAATCCCGAAGGTGATGTCGTGTTCTTGGATGTTGCGGATGTATTCCACCTGCCGTGGCGTGCGCCCATGCAGATCGCCCTTGCGGGTGAGGAGCCCGGTGGCCAGATTGAGCGCCTGATTGGCGTTGTTCTGCTCAATCAGTCCCAGCTGGATCTGTGCCACATCCAGTGCGGAGGTGGCCTGCTCGTAGAACTTGCGCAGCGCCTGAGCGGCGCGCTGTACCTGCACGGCATCCCCACGCAGTTTGAAGTGTTCGCCACGCCGCGAGATAATGATGTCAAATCCGGCCTCGATCTGGCGCAGATTTTCGTCCAGCACGCCACACAGGTTGGCGAGCCGGGCGTTGTCCGGCGGAGTCAGGGTGAGATCGATCGAGCGGAGTTTGCTCGGTGCAGCCGGGGCGTCTGTGGGCATAGTGGGGATTGAAGTCCTATAGCATGTTCCGGAGGAATTCCCGGGTACGCGGGTGCTGTGGATCGGCAAAGAGTTCCTCAGCCGGGCGTTCTTCCAGGATCAGGCCATGATCCATGAAGATCACGCGGCTGGCTACTTCGCGGGCAAAGGCCATTTCGTGGGTCACCACCAGCATGGTCATGTGCTCTTCGGCCAACTGGCGCATGGTGCGTAACACTTCGCCGGTCAGCTCAGGGTCTAGGGCCGAGGTCGGCTCGTCGAAGAGCATGATATCCGGCTCCATGGCCAGGGCCCGGGCAATGGCCACACGCTGCTTCTGCCCGCCCGAGAGGCGTGCGGGGTAGCTGTCGCGCTTGGCGGCGAGCCCCACCTTGTGGAGCAGCTCTTCGGCCTTGGGGATGATCTCGTCACGCTTGATGCCTTTGACCGTCATCGGCGCTTCGATGATGTTCTGCAATACGGTCAGGTGCGGGAACAGGTTGAACTGCTGGAATACCATGCCCATCTTGCGGCAAATACGGCGAACATCGGCGTCTGGCATATAGTGGCAATGACCCTGCTCATCGGTGCGGGCCATGACTTCACCTTCGATGGCAATCTGCCCTCTGTTGATCAGCTCCAAGTGGTTCAGGCAGCGCAAAAAAGTGCTCTTGCCCGAACCGGAAGGGCCGATCATGGCGATCACCTCGCCTTTTTGCATGCTCAGCGAAACGCCCTTGAGCACCTCCACCGAACCAAAGCGTTTGTGGAGGTTGTCGGCGTGAATCATGGTCGAACTCATATCAATGTCGTGCGGTCCGGCTGCGATGAAGGGACTGGCTGGAAACGTAGAGGCTGGCATGGCTTATTCATCATAGACAGCATAGCGTTTTTCCAGGCGCTGGAAGCCCCAGGTCAGCACCAGCGTCATCAGCAGGTAGAACGCAGCGGCAACAATAAACGGGGTGGTGGTGAAATCGCGCTGCACCATGCCACGCGCGGCGCGCAGCAGGTCATTCATGGCCAGCACATAGATCAGCGAGGTGTCCTTGACGAGTGTGATCGTCTCGTTGCTCACCGGTGGCAGGATGCGCTTGATCACCTGTGGCAGCACGATGCGGCGCATGGTCTGGCCGTAGGTAAAGCCCAGTACCTTGGCGCCTTCATACTGGCCCCGGTCGATGGACTGGATGCCAGCGCGGAAAATCTCGGCAAAGTAGGCCGCATAGTTCAGCGCGAACGCGACAATGGCAGCGGGGAAATCCGGCAGGCGCACGCCGATCACTGGCACGAAAGGCAGCGCGAAATAGATGAAGAGCATCTGCAGCATCAGCGGCGTGCCACGCATCAGCCAAATGTAGGCATTGACCAGACGGCCAACGATGCGATAGCGCGAAATGCGCAGCAAGGCCAGACATAGTCCCAGCGGGACGGACAGAACAATGGTGACCAGAAACACTTGCAGGGTGACCGCCGTGCCCTGCAAAAGCGGGCCAAGCGTGCTGAGTAGATAGTCCATGCGGTCGAATTCGTTGTGTGGCACCGGCCAAGCTGGCCGCGAGCTGATTCAGAGGTTTGATAAACAACCAAGCCACGCCCGGTCAGGAGCGTGGCTTGTTTTGCTGCATAGCGCGTGTTACTTGACGATGTTGGAGCCAAACCACTGGGTGGAGATCTTGGCAGCCGTGCCGTCCTTCTTCATGTCTACCAGGGCTTTTTCAATCTTGCCCAGCAGTTCGGTGTCGTCCTTGCGGGTGCCGACACCATATTCCTCGGTGCCGAAGTTCTCTTCCAGCACCACGTATTCACCGGGCTTCTTGGTGGTGTAGTAGCGGCCGACGACTTCGTCGACCACGATGGCATCCAGGCGGCCTACCGACAAATCCATCAGCGCAGTCACGTTGTCGCCAAACTTTTTGAGTTCCTTGATCGACTTGGCCGCAGCCTCATCTTTGCCGACCGCGTCGACGGCGCTGCTGCCGTCCTGCACGCCCACCACCTTGCCAGCCAGATCAGCCTTGGTCTTGATGGCGGATTTGCTGGTAACGATGATGATCTGGCGGTTTTCCAGATAGGGCGAGGTGAAGGCGATGTTCTTCTTGCGATCCTCGGTGATCGTCAGCCCGTTCCACAGCGCATCCACCCGCTTACCGTTGAGTTCGGCTTCCTTGGCGTTCCAGTCGATGGGCTTGAATTCAACTTCGGCACCTACGCGTTTGGCCGCTTCCTTGGCCATGTCGATATCGAAGCCAACCAGTTGGTTCTTGTCGTCATGAAAGCCCATGGGCGGGAAGTTGTCGTCCAGGCCGATCACGATCTTGGTGCTCGCCGAGGCAGCAGGGGCCGATGCCGCCGCTTGGGTGGTGTCGTCCTTCTTGTTGCAGCCGGAAAGCAAAAGGCTTGCGGCCAGCAGAGTTGCCAGAAGTGCAGTCAGTTTATTCATGGTGTGATTTGAAAGATGCAAACAGATGTTGAAAGGTTTCAAAATAAGGCGCCGTGAGACCGTACTGCGTTTCGGCAAAGGTGGGATTGTCCTCTGCCTGCAGGCGCTGAGCAACTGGGAACGATGCTTCTATGCCGCCAGATGCTTGATACCGAGCAATTTTCGGGCCGAAGTCCGCGCCAAACGCCTGCGTTCATGGGGTTTGGCGCAGCACTGGCGCCCGCAGTGCTTCGTCCAGGGTGGCAAGGCTTTCGCGCAAGTGTGCCTGGGTTTCCGTGCTGCCGCCCTTGCGTAGTGCCTGCCCGATGGCGGTGGACAAGGTTTGTGCTTCATTTCGGGCCAGGGCACGCGCATCCGATGGCGTGGAACCATTGGCCCGCAGAATCTGGGCACACAGCCGGGTCAGGTAGGCGCGTTGCAGATTGCGCCGCAGCAAGGGGATTTCTACCTTGCCATGACCCTCCTTGCTATTCCCCCATTTATTCCCCAATTCCTGCCAGATGTTCTGGCGCAGGCCAGCGTAGAGTTCGGCCAAGTTGAAGCGCGCATTGACCGGGGTGGTGAGTTCCATTTCCAGGAGCCGGTTGCTCACCCGGTCGGAGAAGATCTGGTCCAGCACGCCCGCCTGCATTTGCAGCACCAGCGCCATGAGGGGGAGCTGGGGCTCCAGGCTGCTGTTCTCGAGTGGGCTGGGGGCCAGACGCCGCAGCAGAGCCGGGTCAAGCTGGAAGCTCTCGGGCTGGAACAGGCCTTGCGACAGTGCTGCCAGCGTGGCGCGCTGGGTGGCTGCAGGGGTGGGGATGAAAGCTTCGCTCTGCAGGGCCGAGGTGTGGCGGATCACGCTGACCCCGCCGATGTTGCGCGTGGCATTGTTGGCCGCAATTCCCAGCAGGCGCAGACTGTGCTCCACGCTGGCGCGCATGTCTGCCGCCTCAAAGGGCTTGCCGGTAAGTGGGCGTTGGGCCAGAGAATTCCACAATTCCTGGCTCAGTTGCAGGCGCAGGCGGAACCATGCGACCGGGTCATTGCCCAGGTCGAAGCGGGCAACCGCCGGGTCAATGCCGGTGAACAGCCCGTTGGTGACGCCCGCGTCCTCGTCGGTGGCATAGGCGAGGAAGGCATTGCTGGACGCGCGCTCAGCAATGTTGCGCAGTCCCTCGGCCTCTTTGTCTTTGGGCAGAGGCGTATAGCCGTACTCGATGGCCCAGTAGTCATACGGGCCAAGCACCTTCTGGTTGTAGGCCGTGACCGGGGCGCCAGGCGGAGGTACGTTATCCGACATGTAGTCCATGATGGAAGCGGAGATACCATGCTTGGCCACGAATTCCGGGTCACGCAACTGGGCAAGCGTATAGGTGCTGGATGCGTGGAAGTTGTGGCGCAGCCCCAGAGTGTGGCCCACCTCGTGCATCACCACCGAATACAGCGTTTCCTGCACGAAAGCTTCTGCCTCCGGGCTGTCAGGATTGATGTCGCCACGGGCAATGAGCAGATCCAGCGCCTGCTGCATCTCCACCACCGCATCGGTGGCGAAATCGCAGTCATCGTCACTTTCGTGCCCCTGCGCGGCGCGCTGGGGAATTTCGCGCACAAAGTTGGCGCGGGGCAGGCGTGTCCAGAAATCCGAGATGATGATGTTGGCGACGAGGATTTCGCCTGTGCGTGGGTCGACTTCAGTTTGGCCGCGTGCCAGGGCGTTATCCGTCCCCAGGAACCATTGCACAACGGCGCGGTGGGGCAGATGGAGCTTTTTAGGCTCGTCCGAATCCTGCTTGACCACGATGGCATCCTTGAAGCCGACGCGTTCGAAAGCTTCGTTCCAGGCCAGGATGCCACGTTTCACGGTGTCCCGGTAACGCTCTGGGATGTTGCGATCCAGCCAGAAGGTGATCGGCTTCTTGGGCGCAGACAAGGCCGCTTCGGGGTCTTGCTTCTCCAGCCGCCAGCGGTGGATCAGGTACTGCTGGTTGTGGGTGCTGAAGTCATCATCAAAATTCTGCTGGCGGGTGAGGAAATAACCCACCCTGGGGTCGGCTGCCCGTGTGTCAGCTTCTTTGGGCAGCGCCATGAAATCCAGGGAAAAGCCCAAGAGCATGCTGCGCGGGTCGGGCAGGGTAGCCGGTACGCTGGGCTGGACGGGTTGCCCCGGGTTGGCAACGGCCAGCGCACTGGCGGCATAGTGCGAGCGCAGGCTGAAGTGGGTCTGCGCAGTATTGCTCTGGACGCGTTCTATCAGTGAATTGGCGCGATCAAACTGGTAGGGCTGATGGTAGGTCTTCTGCAACTCATTGGCCGTGCCGGAAAAGTCCGTCAGCACCAGCGCATTCAGGTCGACCAGAATAGCCTTGGTTTTGGGGTCAGGTTGACTCAGGATCGGGGCGGAGCCCCGCAGGCTGTCAGAAAATCCGGTCTGGAGCGCATATTGCAAGGGCTTGTTGTGCGGGGCCACGTAGCCGGTGTTACGTTCAACCCACTGGATGCGCTCAGCATGCTGGACAAATACACCGATGCCTGACTCCAGCGTGGTGCCGCCCCATAGGCCGCGTTCCCCGATACCGTGGGTAAAAGTATTGGTAAAGAGGAAGGGCTTGTCGAAATCTTCCGGCTTGAGTTCCAGAAGGAAACGTTCCTCCTTCTGGTAGATGCTCAGATAGCCGGGAACGTGTTTGAAATCCTTGAGGACTTCGGCATAGGGTTTCAGATTGTTGGCGTTTGCAGCCGCAGGCGCCGAGGCATTTGCCGCCGGGGCAGCCTTGGTGGCTGGAGCAGAGCCCGTTGCGGCGGGCTCAGTGCTCTTTGATGGCTGATTGGTGCAGGCTGTGATCCAGCCACATACAACCATCAGGAGGGCAAGACTCCAACGCTTGTTATTCTGCAATTTCCACTTCTCCGCGTAGCGAGTGAGGGAGCGCCGAGGTAATTCTGACGTTGATGAAATGCCCGATCTGACGTGGATTGCCCTTGAAATTGACAATCCGGTTGTTGTCTGTGCGGGCGGCCAGCTCCCAGGGGTCTTTCTTCGAAGGCCCTTCCACCAGCACGCGCTGCACGCTACCGACCATGCTCTGGCTGACGGCTGAGGCCATCTCGTCGATACGCTTTTGCAGGCGCGCCAGCCGCGCCAGCTTGATTTCCTGCGTCGTGTCATCGGCCATTTCCGCAGCAGGCGTGCCGGGGCGCTGGCTGTAGACGAAGCTGAAGGAAGCATCAAACCCCAGGTCTTCGATGAGCTTCATGGTGGCTTCAAAATCTGCTTCCGTCTCGCCGGGGAAGCCAACGATGAAATCGGTGGAGAGTGACAGATCGGGCCGCGCTGCACGCAGCTTGCGCACCACCGACTTGTATTCCAGCACCGTGTAGCCGCGCTTCATGGCGGCGAGCACGCGATCTGAGCCGGATTGCACCGGCAGGTGCAGGTGGGAGACCAGCTTGGGCAGCTTGGCATAGGCCTCGAACACGCGCGGAGTCATCTCGCGCGGATGCGAGGTGGTGTAGCGGATGCGCTCAATCCCTGGCACCTCATGCACACATTCGAGCAGGAAGGCAAAGTCAGCCATGTCGCTCGAACCGGGTTCGATGGGGCCACGCCAGGCATTCACATTCTGGCCCAGCAAGGTCACTTCCTTTACGCCCTGTGCTGCCAGCCCCGCCACTTCAGCCAGCACGTCACCCAACGGGCGGTAGATTTCGTCGCCCCGTGTATAGGGCACGATGCAATAGGTGCAGAACTTGGAGCAGCCTTCCATGATCGACACAAAGGCCGAAGCCCCTTCGACCCGGGCAGGCGGCAGAGCGTCAAACTTCTCATTTTCCGGGAAGCTGATGTCGACCTGGGATTTGCCCGTGTCGCGTCGTTGCGCGATGAGTTCGGGCAGGCGGTGCAAGGTCTGCGGCCCAAACACCACGTCCACATACGGTGCGCGTGCAATGATGGCCTCCCCTTCCTGAGAGGCCACACACCCGCCCACACCAATGATCAGGTTCGGGTTGGCCTGCTTCAGATGCTTGACTCGGCCCAGATCGTGGAACACCTTCTCCTGCGCTTTTTCACGCACCGAGCAGGTGTTGAAGAGGATCACATCGGCTTCTTCGGGGTTGTCCGTCTTCGTCAGCTCTTCGGTCATACCCAAAACGTCGGCCATCTTGTCCGAGTCATACTCATTCATCTGGCAGCCGAAGGTACGGATGTACAGCTTTTTCATGGAATCGGTTTCTACTCTCAGGCCAAGAAGAGCTTGGCCGTGGTCAACAAATCGCTCCACTTTTCACGCATTGAGCGGCAAACGTGGAATGTACAAAGGGGAAGGGTCGAATGGTCAGCCATGCGGGCGCTAAAGTCAATTCCCATCTCATGGCTTGAGTGATCCAAGTAATTGAATTAACGGTGTTTTGAAAATGGGTATCCAATAAACTTGTACAAGGTGATTGACCTTGGCAGAAGCTGTGGTTAGAATCCTGCCCTCTTGTGGTGATGTAGCTCAGTTGGTTAGAGCGATGGATTCATAACCCATAGGTCGGCAGTTCAATTCTGCCCATCACCACCACGGTTTCAAACAAAAAGCCCAACCAGTCTGGTTGGGCTTTTTGTTTTTCATGCTGCTCTCTTCACGGCTGCTGGCAGTTGCGGATGCCTTGGGCGATGGCTTTTGCCAGTTTATCGACAATTGCGGGGTCGGCCAGCCGAACGGCTTCGTCCGGATTCGCAATAACGCCCGCTTCCACCAGTACGGCCGGGATCGGGGCGGTTTTCAGGACGACCAGATCGTCAAACTGATGCACGCCCAGACGCTCATCAAGCAGGGGGCGAATATCTGCGTGATAAAGCGAGGGATGTTCCCCCGCTTCAAGCAGGCCAGCGCCGATTGCCTTGGCGCAGACCAGACTTTGGGTGTAGTCGGGATTCTTGCTTGAGACGAACACGGAAAACCCCGAGAATTCCCCGCGCCTGCCCGCGTCAATCCATTCCTGGTGGATAGAGTCGTGATGCAGGGAGACGAAAAGCTGTGCCTTGGGGAAACGCACTGCTCGCTCCTGCAAGGCGATTTCCTCGCCATCCGCCGCGACCTGTGCCACCTCAAAGCCATGCTGCTGCAGCGTTTGCGCCACTGCATTGCTCAACTTGAGGTTGTACCCATACTCGGGCTGCCCATGAGCGCTGATTGCGCCCTGAGTCAGCGGAGTATGGCCTGTATCCACGACAATCTGCACCGCCTGCGCAGAAGGCATGGCAAGCCCGCAGGCGAGCAGCAGGCTGTTCAGCACGCCTGCTGCGTATCGCTTAGGGTTGCTGGCGCAGGTTGTTTCGGCGCTTATCGTCATCACGCTGGTTTTGAGTTTGAGGCGCAGTGTTTGGGTCGGGTTTCTTATCCGGGGCTGCCGCAGGTTGTGGGCGTGGTGCGACGATGGGTTGTGGCACCGGGTCAGGCCGACGCGGTGCTTCAATCTGCACCGGGCGTGGCGGGCTGGGGGCCTCCTGGCGACGCTCCATCTCTGGCCGTGGTACAGGGGTTGGTATGTTGATGGTACGCGGCGGCTGTGCAGGCTGGGTGGTTTGAGGTGGCGTATTGATTGGACGTATGTCTGGCTGGCGTACCGGAGTGGGCTCGTTGTGCAGCATAGGCATCGGCGTGTCAGTACGGCGAGAGTCGGGTTGCAACGGCTGCGGGCGTATCGGGCTGGGCTCGTTGTGCAGCATCGGTATGGGGGTGACCCGCCGGTCTTGTTCGGGTGAGCCTTGCTGGATGGGTTGTGGCACAGTCTGGTGGTTATCCTGCTGTTGCCGGTTCCCTCCTTGTTGCCAGCCGGGCTGGAGATCCTGACGATCCTGGCGCGGCGTGCGGGGGGATGCGGGCGGCTGCTCGGTGCGGACCGGCTGCGCCGGCGGCAGATTTATAGGCGGGCGGTTCGCGTCATAACTGGACATGGGGCGGCCGGACCGAACCTCTGGCGCAAGGTTGCGGATCACAGGGGGCTGGCTGGCGGCACGGTCAGCCTGGGCGGGTGCGCTGCCGTTGTAAGGGCGGCGGGCCGAGGTGACATCCGCAGGGGCCGTGATGCGGTAATTGTTGGGATCACGATCATCGTTGTGGACGCGCATGCCTTGGCGCAGCACGGGCGGCGCGCTGATGATGGTGGCCGGTGGAGTGCCAATCGGCGCAGGAATGATCAGGCCCTCACGCGAGCCGGGAGGCGGCGGGATGAAGACGCCTGAGGGGCCGATGGGGCGTGGGCCGGGCCGTACTCCTCTAGCGGGCGGAGCCACCGGGATGCGCATGTCTTCAGGCGGCGGGCGGAACCGGGTATGCGGGTCAGACCAGTGCCCATCAATGAAGATCACCGTGTCACGACGGTGTTCGTAATAAGGCTGATGCCAGACGTAGCCGCGCCGGGGCGGACGAGACCAGCGGCCATGTGCCCAGACCCAGTCGCCCTCCCAGACCCAATAGCCACCGATCCAGACCCCGTCGTCATAGGGGCAGGGGGGCGGAGCCTCCACCAGCAATGGTGGTGGCGCCCAGGCCACTGCGATGGGATCGGGTTGGTAGAGGGGTGGGTCGACGTATACGCTGACCGCTGGGGCAGGCTCCACGTATTGGTAGCCGCTTGAAGTCGAGTACTGATAATCGGAATTCTGCGGGTCGTCGTAATACACCGTGCGGGTGGTTTCCACGACGCAGCCACTGGCAAGCAGTGCAGCAGCCCATACAAGCTTTTTCATGATGTTCCCCACCTGAATCCTTATGGCCCTTTGCCAGAGATCCCTGATTCAAGCTATGTTTGTTTTGACCTGCCATTGATTACAGAACAGGTTCTAGGAGTCTGCCAACACCCGGCATAGTTTCTATGGTGCGGCGACTCATGCTGTGTTAACGCCATCATACGTCATGGAGTTGACGGTGGTTTGCCGGTGGCATGACCACTTGGCCTTAAGGTGTGATGTTCGATGGGTTTTCTTCGGCACGTTGTTTGCATAGGTGCCAGCACGGCGCCAAGCCAATGCCGATCTGCCTATTCGGTATATAACGGCATATCTGTGCCGGGGGTGAGCAGGGCGCGCGCATAGTAATCAAGCTTAAGCCTGCGGCTGTCTGGGTGCGTGAGTGGGTCTTTGCGCGGGCAGGATTTGATATGCTAGAACAAGTATTCTAGCGGGCGCATACCAAGCACCGTGACTGGAATAACCACTTTGGAGAGACTTGAATGATACAAATGCAAGGCTGTGACCGCCCGCCTGTGGGGAACGAGGCTTGAGTCGGGCATGACTGCGCCCCTCATGCCTCTGGTTGCCTGTGATCATTGCAACCTGATTCATCGGCCTGTGGCCGCGCTGCCCCACGGGCAATTTGCCCGCTGCACGCGCTGTGGCTCGCGTCTGCATGGGGCGCATGTGCATTCGCTTGATCGGGCCTTGGCCTTGGCCTTGGCGGCGGCCATCCTTTTTCTGTGCGTGTGCACCTTCCCCTTGATGCATCTGGATCTGCAGGGGATGCAGGCCCGCACGGCCTTGCCGGGGGCGATGATGGCTCTGTACCGCCAGAACATGTCTGCCCTGGCCTTGCTGACGGGCTGGGCGGCCTTGGTGGCGCCTGCGGCCGTGATCGCCTCTATGCTCTATATATTGCTGCCCATGCGTATGGGGCGCGTGCCACCCGGGTTTGCCAGGGTGATGCGGGGGATGCAGTTTTTGCAATCCTGGGCCATGGTCGAGGTTTTCATGCTTGGCGTGGTGGTGTCCCTGGTCAAGCTCGGCAAGGTGGGTGAGGTGCATGCGGATGTGGGCACCGGGCTCTGTGCCGCCCTGATGCTGTTGCTAACAGGTTTGAGCGTCGAGTTTGAGCATCGCCGTATCTGGCAGATGCATGACATCCTGCGCTTCGGGCGGATGCGCGATCAGTTGTCCTCCTCCCAGAGTGCAGCACAGCCGGATCAGCCCCTCCTGGTTTGCAGCACATGCGGCCTGATCTGTACGGCCCATGGGGAACACTGTGCCTGCCCGCGTTGCAATACGATGCTCCATGCAGGCAGGCCGCAGAGCTTGAGCCGCTGTCTGGCCTTGTTGCTGGCAAGTCTGCTGCTGTATTTCCCGGCCAATCTGCTCACCATGATGGAGACGACCTCGGCATTCGATGTGCAGGAGGACACCATCATCAGTGGCGTGGTCTACCTTTGGCAGAACGGTTCGCCCGATCTGGCCGTGATCGTGTTTGTGGCCAGCGTTGTAGTCCCCTTGCTCAAAATCCTCTGCCTGGGTTTGTTGTTAGCCTGTGTAAAATGGCGTTGGCAGATTCCCCGCATACAGCAGAGCAGGCTCTTTGCGCTGGTGGAGTTTGTAGGCAAGTGGTCGATGCTAGACCTCTTCGTGATTGCCCTATTGAGCGCGTTGGTCGATTTTGGCCCCCTGGCCTCCGTGCGGGCAGGGCCAGCGGCGATTGCATTTGGTGCCGTGGTGGTGTTGACCATGTTGGCCGCGTCAGCATTTGATCCGCATCTGATTTGGCGTGAGCCCATAAAAAAGACGGAAGGCAGCAATGGTTGATCAGACTGAACCCCCCGTGCAGGATTTCCCCCACGCGATTTCGCAGCGCCCCAGCCTTTTGCAGCGCCTGCCCGTCGTCTGGCTGGTGCCGCTGATTGCCTTGCTGGTGGGCGGCTGGCTAGCGATCAAGGCAATTCGTGACCAAGGGCCCACCATCACCATCAGTTTTGAATCGGCGGCGGGGTTGGAGGCAGGCAAGACCAAGCTCAAATACAAGGAACTGGATATCGGGATGGTCAAAAGCGTGACCCTGGCAGCGGATCGCAGCCACGTCATCGTCAAGGCCGAGATGTCGCCCAGCGTGGCGGACCTCATGCTCGAAGACACCCGCTTCTGGGTGGTGCGCCCGCGCATTGCCAACGGCGGGATCAGTGGGCTGGATACGGTGCTCTCCGGGGCCTATATCGGCATGGATGTCGGGGACAGTGCGCAGCATCGGCAAGATTTTGTCGGCCTGGAAGCCCCCCCGATGGTCACCGCCCATCAGGCCGGGCGCCTGTTCCGGCTCAAGGCCAGTGATCTAGGTTCCCTGAGTTATGGCACGCCAGTGTACTTTCGTCGCATCGAAGTCGGGGAACTGGTGGCGTATGAACTGGATCGGGATGGCTCCGGGATTACCGCCAAAGTTTTTATCCATGCGCCGTATGATAAATACGTGACCAGGGAGACTCATTTCTGGCATGCCAGTGGCTTGGACGTGTCGATGGACGCAACAGGGGTGAGGTTGCGCACACAATCCTTGGCTTCGGTGGTGTTGGGGGGGATCGCCTTTTCTACCCAGGACGACACGATTGGCAAGGAGCCTGCGGCGGCAGAAACCAGCTTTGTGTTGGCAGAATCCAGGGAAGACGCCTTTCGGCCAGACGACAGTGTGTTTGATGAATATGACATGGTCTTCAACGAAACTGTGCGTGGGCTCAAGCCCGGTGCCGAGGTGGATTTCCGGGGGATAGCGATCGGCGAAGTGGTCAGCCTGGGGATGAGTTATGAACGCGACAAGCGCAGTCTGACGGTACCGGTGCGCATCCGCATCTATCCGGATCGGATGCGCTCGCTGAACATCGAGCAGAAGGTGGGGGATACCCCTGCCGGGCGCCGCAAACTGCTGGATGATTTCATCGCTGCGGGGCTGCGCGCCCAGTTGCGTACCGGCAACCTGTTGACCGGTCAGCTTTACGTGGCGCTGGATTTCTTCCCCAAGGCCGCTCGGCAGGCGGTGGATTGGGCACGTGTCCCCCCTGTGTTGCCTACCACCAATGGCGATCTGCATGAATTGCAGGCCACGCTCGCCAGCATTGCAGGCAAGCTGGATCGGATACCCTTCGAGCAGATCAGTGCCGATCTGCACCAATCCCTGCAATCGCTGGACAAGGCGCTCAAGGATGCGGACGCCCTGATTGCCAAGCTCGATGGTGAGGTGGCGCCCGAGATCAAGGCCACCCTTGCCAGCGCGCGCCAGACGCTGAACACCACCGAGCAGACCATGGCCAACCAGTCTCCCATGCAGCAGGAATTGCAGGGCAGCTTGCGAGAGGTGTCCCGCGCGGCGCAGTCGGTACGGGAACTGACCGATTATCTGCAACGCCATCCCGAAGCGCTGCTGCGTGGCAAAACCGAGGAGAAGTGAGCGTGAGCGGATCAAAAGCATGGTGGGCACTATTGGCGGCGGTTTGTTTCGGCTTGGCCGGGTGTAGTTCGACGCCGGTCCGTTTCTACTCGCTTGACGGGGTGACGCCTGCACGTGCCGACGCGCACAGTGAGATCAGCGTGGTGGTGGCCCAGGTGGGCATTCCGCCGCGTGTGGATCGCAGGCAACTGGTGCTGGGTGTGGGCGAGGTGAAGATTGCCGAGCTGGAGCAATGGGTAGCCCCTTTGCGGGAAGAGATTGGCCATGCTGTGGCCTTGAATCTTTCACATCTGCTGGGGGCCGAGCAGGTGGCAGCATGGCCGCAGAATCTGGTGGCGGACGCCGCCTTGAGCGTCCATCTGGATGTCGCCCGCTTTGATTCGCAACCCGGTGTCGGGGCGATGGATGAAATCAGTTGGAGTGTGCGTGACCGTCAGGGCAAGCCCCTGGCGTCTGGACGCAAGAACTATCAGTCCGTGCCTGCAAATGTTTCATTGGCTGCGCTGGTGGCGGCCCACAACCAGAATCTGGCTGCGGTGGCGGAAGATATTGCGCAGGCTGTGGTGGCCCTCAAACAATGATGGGCGCCTGAACCGAGCGATGGCACTGGTCATCCTGCCGTGGTGATGCGATAGTCGAGCCTGTGGCGCAATGCGCTTTGTCTCTTGCCGGTGCAGCGCCCCGGCAGAATGCTCATCATGACGCAAAATATTGATCTGGATATCTTGATTGTGGGCGCCGGGCTTGCGGGTGCAAGTCTGGCCTGTGCCTTGCGCGGCAGCCATTACCGGGTGGGGCTAGTGGAGCGACAGGCACCTGCCCCGGTGGCGGGGTGGGATGCGCGTATCTATGCCATCAGCCCGGCCAATGTGACGTTTCTGGAGCGCTGTGGGGCTTGGCCGCACCTGGACGCACAACGCATCCAGGCTGTGTCCCGCATGGATGTGCGCGGGGACGCGGGCGGGCGGCTACAGTTCTCTGCCTACGAATGCGGCCTGGATTCGCTGGCCAGCATCGTGGAGAGCTGCCAGATGGCGCATGAACTATGGGAGACCGCCAGGCGCCAGCCGAATATCCAGCTCTTTTGCCCCGCAACCCCCGTCTCCTTCAAATGCGAGGCCGATGCCGCGACAGTAACGCTGGAAGACGGGCGCAGCATTCGTGCAGCGTTGGTGGTTGGGGCTGACGGGGCACAATCCTGGTTACGTGCTGTGGCAGGCTTGGCGGCGGATTTCCGCCCCTATGGCGAGTTGGGCGTGGTCGCCAACTTCAAGGCTGCAAAGCCGCACCGTGGTACCGCCTATCAATGGTTCCGTGAAGATGGCATCCTGGCTTATCTGCCGTTACCGGAGAACCAAATCTCGATTGTGTGGTCAACGCCAGAGCCGCATGCCCAGTCGCTTCTGGCGCTACCGGCTGAAGCCTTGGCCGAGCAGGTGGCGCAAGCCGGGGAACGTGTGTTGGGGGACTTGGAAGTCATCACCCCCGCGCAGGGCTTCCCCTTGCGGCTCCTGAAAGTGCCGCAGGTGGTGGCGCCGCGTGTCGCTTTGATCGGGGATGCGGCCCATGGGGTGCATCCTTTGTCGGGGCATGGTATCAACCTGGGGTTCCAGGATGCGCAGGCGCTCAGCGAATTGTTGTTGAACCTGCCGACGATGTGCGACATTGGTGAGCTGGTCATCCTGCAACGCCATGCGCGGGCCAGGGCTGAGGAAACCCTGCTTGTACAGGGGCTGACTCACGCTTTGCATGAGTTGTTCAGGCCCCGTTTGGCGCCGCTTGCCGCTTTGCGCAACATGGGCATGAATATGCTCGGTAATATGTCTTTGCTGCGCAGTATGGCAACACGCTATGCTGCGGGATTATTCTAAACTGGCGGCGCTGCCCGCCCTGACTGGAGATTTGCCTTGAATCGTTTGATTACTGCGGGCCTTGCCCTGTGTTTGTCGCTGTGTGCTCTGACTGCCCAGGCAGGGGAAGCCGAAGTCCGCAAAGGTGTGGATTCGATCATGTCCATGCCCGGGGCAATCCAGGAGCTGAACAAGCTTCCTTATGGCAACTTCTACGAAGTGCTGCTCAAAAATGGGCAGATTTTGTATGTCGATGCTTCGGGCAAGTTCTTCTTCAGTGGCAACCTGATTGACATTGCCAAGAAAGAGGACGTAACCGCCCGGCGTGAGAACGACCGCTCCAAGATCAACATCTCGGAATTGCCCCTGAACCAAGCCATCAAGCAGGTGCGTGGCAACGGCAAGCGGACCCTGGTGACTTTTGAAGATGCCAACTGCGGCTATTGCAAGAAGCTGGCAAAAGACATGAAGGACCTGAAGGACGCCACCATCTATACTTTCATGATTGCCATCCTGGCACCGGATTCCGAGACCAAGGCTCGTAACATCTGGTGTTCGGCAGACAAGGCCAAGGCCTGGAACGACTGGATGGTCGACGGCAAGGAACCGCCTGCATCAGCCAAGTGTGAAGACCCGATTGCCAAAAACATGGACTTGGCCTCCCGCTACAATATCCACGGCACACCGACCATCTATCTTGCCGATGGTAACCGTGCAGGTGGCGGCTATCTGCCTCTGGCGAAGCTGGAAGAGGCCCTGGCCCGCGTGGAAAAAGCCAAGAAATAAGCAGCATTCCGCATAGCGGGAACCTGAGCATGTCTGCGTAAGAAGGATGCAGCAAAGTTCTAAAAAATCCCCTGGCATGGAGTTGCCAGGGGATTTTTTTATGCGCCTGTGGTTTAGGGTGGGCAGTTGGTTGTGGGCGTTCAGGGCTTTGCTGCGCTCTGATCTTTGACCATTTTGGGCGCCGTACAGGGCAGGGTGATTTCAAAGCGTGTGCCTTCCCCAGGCGCGCTGAAAACCTCAATCTTGCCGCCCAGCAGCCCGGCCACGATGTTGTGGACAATGTGCAGCCCCAGCCCTGAGCCGCCCTGGCCGAGCTTGGTGGTGAAAAAAGGTTCAAAGATCCGGTTTTTGACTTCGGGACTCATCCCCAGACCGTTGTCGGCACAGATGATCATGACATGGTTGTTTTCAAGTTTCCGGCTTTCGATGTTGACGTAACCACTGTCGCGTCCCTCAAAGCCATGAATCAACGAATTGAGCACCAGATTGGTCAGCACTTGACCAAGTGGGCCGGGGAAACTATCCATTACCACATCCATGGCCAGTTCGGTATTGACCTTGAATGGGGTGCCTTTGAAGCTAGGGTGGATGGTGACCAGAACTTCATGGATGACCTTGGCCAGATCAAAACGGCGCCGCATATCGGTGGTCTGGTCGATGGCCAGCTGTTTGAAATCACGGATGAGGTCGGCGGCGCGCTGGATGTTTCGCTGCAGCAAGGCTTGTCCTTCACGGGTCGCCTCAATGACCGAGAGCAGATCGGAGCGGCGCAGGGAATTGTTTTCCAGCGTCTGGGCAAGGTTGCAGAAATGCTCATCCAGCGTGGAGACAACGGTCATGGCGTTGCCAAGCGGAGTATTCAGCTCGTGGGCCACGCCTGCCACCAGGCGCCCCAGTGAGGCGAGTTTTTCGGATTCGATCAGGCCCGATTGGGTCGTCTTGAGCGTATCCATCGCCTCAACCAGTTCTGCGTTGGCGTGGGTGAGTGCTTCGGTACGTTCTGCCACGCGCCTTTCCAGCAAAGAGGCGTGTTCGGTGAGTTCCTCATTCTTGTTGCGTAATTCGGCAAAAGTCTTTAGCAGGGTCAGGCGCATGTGTTCCATGGCGGTGGCAACCTGCCCCAACTCATCATGATGATCGGGCAGGATGGCATGGCTGAAATCCTCCTGGGCGATGTGATTGGCACCTTCGGTCAGGGTGGCGATGGGGGTGAGCAGGCGTCTGCGCAAGACCAGGAAGATCAAGACCAGGGCGACCGCGAGCATCAAGGCGCTGCGCACCATCATCCATTCCTGTGCTTTCTGGCTGGCTGCCAGATAGGGGGATAGATTCATGGTGACGGAAACGCGACCAATCACCTCGCCATCGCGCAGGATGGGGGATTCGGCTGTGAGTTTCTGGCTCTGTCCCGTGCTGGGGCGGTGAATCTCTACAAATGGTATGGAGGAATGTGAGTCATAGACGATGACCGAATCAAAGCGTGGGTTGTTGGAGATGGCATCCGCAATGCTTCGGGCGTTTTCGTGCGCCAACTCCCATAGCTGCGACTGCATCACCAGGGCCAATGTTTGGGTGGTGCGTTGCAGGTCTTGCTCCAACTCACGTCTGGCGGTTTGGGCGCTTAGATTCTGCTCCAGCGCAAAGGTGATCAGGGCGGGGATCAGCAGGCCGAAGGCCACCGCGTAAACAACGGCGCCTCGTAAGCCACGGGGCAGAATGTGGTTTGGCAGCCGCGAAGAGAGGGGCGAGGAGGGCTTGAGCATGGCAGGTGAGGGGCAGGAAGCGAAAACGTGTCTCCAAATCCTGATGGGAGCCGACTACGTGAAGCCTGACGGTGAGAGCCTGTCTGCGATCTGTATGATGGCAAGATAGCACTTCCCTTTTGAAAGTGCTGTGATGGATTGTCAGGCCAAGAAAGTCGGTCCTGGCCTGACATCGCCACAGGCGCACGCCTCCAGGGTCAGTCGCCTTTTTTGGGCTTGGTCGGGCGCACCCAGCCAGACAGGCTGATCTGCCGGGCGCGGCCCAAGGTCAGTGCATCTTCGGGGGCATCACGCGTCAAGGTGGTGCCTGCGCCAATCGTTGCGCCACGCCCGATCTTGACGGGGGCGACCAGTTGGCTGTCCGAACCGATGAACACATTGTCTTCAATGATGGTGCGGTGCTTGTTGGCGCCATCGTAATTGCAGGTGATCACCCCGGCACCGACATTGACCCGGCTGCCCACGGTGGCATCCCCCAGGTAGGACAGATGGTTGGCCTTGGTATGGGCTGCGATCTGGCTGTTTTTGATCTCGACGAAATTCCCGACGTGTACGTCTTGAGCCAATACCGTACCCGGGCGCAGGCGTGCGAAGGGGCCGAGTACGCCTTCAGGGCCGATCTCTGCGCCTTCGAAATGGCAGAATGGGGCGATCCGGGTGAGGGGGCCGACCTTGACATTCTTGAGCACCGAATAGGCGCCAAGCTTGACGCCATCGGCCAGTTCGACACGGCCTTCAAATACACAGCCCACGTCGATTTCCACGTCGCGCCCACAGATCAGCTCACCCCGGATGTCGATGCGGGCCGGGTCCAGGATGGTGACGCCAGCTTCCATCAGGGTGTTGGCCCGGTTGCGTTGGTAGATGCGCTCCAGCTCGGCCAGTTGAACCTTGTTGTTGACCCCCAGGGTTTCCCATTCCTGCGCGGGTTGCTGGGCCCGCACTTCAATGCCGTCGGCCACAGCCATGGCAATAATATCGGGCAGATAGTATTCGCCCTGGGCGTTGTTGTTGGATAGGCGGGACAGCCAACTCCGCAGTAGGCGGGCTGGCGCGCACAAAATGCCGGTGTTGATTTCCCTTATGGCCCGTTCGGCAGCGCTGGCGTCCTTGTCTTCTACAATCCGGATCACACTGCCCTGCGTGTCGCGCACGATGCGGCCATAGCCCTTGGGATTGGCCAAGTCCACCGTGAGCAGGCCCACATGGCTGTCTCCGGCAGTATCGAGCAAGGCCTGGAGCGTGGAAGTCTGGATCAGGGGTACATCGCCAAACAGGATCAGCACGCTGCCCGTGTCATCGAACACTGACATGGCTTGTTGTGTGGCGTGGCCTGTGCCCAGTTGTTGGGCCTGCTCGGCCCACAGGATGTCGGGGGCGGCGAGCGTTGCACGCACCTGATCGCCGCCATGCCCATACACCACGCAAAGCTTGCGGGGGGACAGGGCCCGGGAGGCATTCAGCACATGGGCCAGCAAAGGCTGCCCGGCAATGGGTTGCAGCACTTTGGGCAGTTGGGAGTTCATTCGCTTGCCCTGACCAGCAGCAAGAATCGCAATTTGCATGATTAAAACTTTCGGGGTAGGTCTGCCATTACGCGGGCCAGACAAAACGCACAAGGGAGGATCTTAACACCATAAAAACAGGGTCATTTTTGTTGCGATGCCACAACAACTGGATTTTGTTTGATATGTGTCACTGGAAGGGTTTTCCATGATAGCTAATATCGATCACGCTCTAATCAGAAGCAAGGTCATGGATATTGCAGTGCCGCCCACTACGGGTTGTGCCCAAAGTTTTGCCACGCCAGCGCCATCGTGCACTGCGCAAACAAGGCTGGCAGAACGTAGCGGGATCGGTCACAATGCGCCCGGCTTGGCAGATGCCCTGAGCAAGTTGCGACGAATTCTGCCGTATTTTCTCGCGCCGCCTGTTTTACCCCTGCACACAAGCAATGTGTGGCATCTGCCCGATGGGCATTGAGCCAATTGTCTGGTGCAGCATGGGAAGGCGTATGCCAGACGAACCGAATACCAATACCTGGTCGGACTCTTGTGGTCCGGGGTTGTTTCCGGGGCCTGTTGGCCCATTGTGCTGACCCGTTGTGCAGTGCGTGTGATCATCAAGCGCCTTGTCGCTCACCGCCAGACTGCGGCTCAATAAGTTGGAGAAAAAATGAAGTCCCTCTTGATCATTAATGCAGGCTCTTCCAGCCTTAAGTTCGCCGTTTTCGCACTGCCCCTGACGCAGGACGCTCCTTCGATCTACCGTGGTCAGATTGACGGCATTGGTGCCAACACCCAATTCGTGGCCAAAGATGTGGATGGCAAGGTGTTGCTCGATACCATCATCAAGTCGCCCGAAGGCACCCCGCTGGAAGAACAACAGCAACTGGCGCTGGACGCACTGCTCAACTGGATTGAAGCCCAGAACATCCAATTGGCCGCTGTCGGCCACCGTGTGCTGCACGGCGGTGAAGACTATGTGGCACCGGTGGCGATTACCCCCGAAGTGCTGGCCAAACTGGAAACCTTCATTCCGTTGGGCCCGCTGCACCAGCCGCACAACCTGCGCCCGATCCGCGCGCTGGCCAAGAAATACCCCAGCCTGCCGCAAGTGGCCTGTTTCGACACCGCTTTCCACCGCACCCAACCGTGGGAAGCCGTCACCTACCCGATTCCCCGCAAGTTCACCAAGGAAGGCGTGATCCGTTGGGGTTTCCACGGCTCTTCCTACGACTACATCTCCCGTCAGTTGGAAGGTGTGCTGGGTAAGGAAAAGGCCCACGGCGCTGTGGTCGTTGCCCACATGGGTAACGGTGCATCCATGTCTGCTCTGCGCGACCTGAAGTGCGTGGCCACCACCATGGGCTTCACCGCTGCAGAAGGCATGATGATGGGCACCCGTTGCGGCACCATCGACCCGGCTATCGTTCTGTACCTGATGGAACGTCACGGCTATTCGGCAGCTGATGTGTCCCGCTTCCTGTACAAGGAATCTGGCCTGCTGGGCGTGTCTGGCATCAGCCAGGACATGCGCACTCTGGAATCCTCCGATGCACCGGAAGCCAAGGAAGCCCTCAAGCTGTTCTGCTACCGTGCTGCACGTGAAATCGGTTCGCTGGCGATGGCTGCTGGCGGCCTGGATGCAGTTGTGTTCACTGGCGGCATCGGTGAAAACTCCCAGTTCGTGCGTAACGCTGTGGTCGACTACCTCGCCTGGATGGGCGCCAAGCTGGACCCGGAACTGAACAAGGTGCGCGGCAAGGCCCACTGTGTTCACACCGCAGACAGCAAGGTTGCGCTGGCCGTGATCCCCACCAACGAAGAGTGGATGATCGCCCACCACACCACCACGCTGCTGAGCCTGAAGTAATCCAGGTTTCAGACAGTCAAAAGGCCATCCCTCGGGATGGCCTTTTTTGCGCGCTCAAAGAAGCGTGATCGGTCGATCAGTCTTGTGTGGCGGCTTCGTTATTCTGCTGCTCCAGCAACGCATCCAACACATCCCACACTTCGTTTTCCTCAAGCTCGATGTGCTTTTCAAGCATGTGCACAAAGTCGACCAGCAAGGCCGTGGTCGGCGTGTCCAGTGCCTTGTCCATGCCGCGCATGATTTCGTGCTGCGAGAACACTTCATCGGCCAGCGCGTCGTGCCCGGCTTCCCGCAACAGCGGCAGGGCATAGCGCTCCTCCTCGATGAAGTGCGGATCAAGGTCGGTGGCAAACACATGGCGCACGCGTTTGGCGATTTCCGGCAGGTCGCTTTCCGATTCCGGGTTCACTTGCCGCATAGCGGAAATAAAGTGCATCACCGCCTGATGTTCCTGGGCGAGGTGCTTGAGGCGAATGCTGAGTTTTCTCACGGGTTATACCACGCTATTTTTAAATCGTTATGGAAGATGGTGTGCTGACTCGGTAACTGAGTCTAGACATGCAAGCGTGTCCTTGGTTTTGATGCAAGTCAAACAAGTTGCGATCGCCCTGGGTGGTGTTTTCGGCAATGTTCGCGGTCAAGATAGTGCGATGGCATCGATTTTGCATTACGATTCATCCAAATCACAGCCTGCATCTGCCATGACTTACGCAAAGCATTCAACAATCTACCTTAAAGACTATACGGCCCCCGCTTACCTGATCGACAAGGTAGCCCTGGATATTTCCATCCACGCGGGCTTTGCCCAAGTCACGGCCCGCCTGGAAGTTCGACGCAACCCTGCAGCGGGCAGTTCGGCCGCCGCTCCGCTGGTCCTCAATGGGGAGGAGCTTACGCTGGAGCGTATCGCCATTGATGGCGCGGTGCTGGCCAGCGATGCGTATACATATGCGGATGAGCGGCTGACTATTGCTGCGGTGCCGCAATCCTTCGTGCTGGAAACTTGTGTGCACATCGAGCCGGACAAGAACACCCAGCTCTCCGGTCTGTACCGTTCCGCCGATGGTTACTTTACGCAGTGCGAGGCGGAAGGTTTCCGCCGCATCACCTTCTACCCGGATCGCCCCGATGTGATGGCCAAGTTCGTCTGCACCGTGCGGGCAGACAAGACGCAATTTCCGGTGCTGCTGGCCAATGGCAATCCGATTGCGCAGGGTGAGGAAGAAGGCGGGCGCCACTGGGCAACCTGGGAAGACCCCTTCGCCAAGCCTGCTTACCTGTTTGCCTGCGTAGCGGCCAAGCTCGATATGTTGGAGGACCACTACATCACGCGTTCCGGGCGCCGTGTACGTTGTGCCGTGTATGTGGAGCCGGGCAAGCTGGATCAGTGTGCCCATGCGATGGCCGCGATCAAAAAATCCATGAAGTGGGACGAAGATGTCTTCGGTCTGGAAATGGATCTGGATCATTACATGATCGTGGCCGTAGGCGACTTCAACATGGGCGCCATGGAAAACAAGGGTTTGAACATTTTCAACACCAAGTACGTGTTGGCCCGCCCGGATACCGCCACAGATACCGATTACCAGAACATCGACCGCGTGGTCGCCCACGAATACTTCCACAACTGGACCGGGAACCGTGTGACTTGCCGTGACTGGTTCCAGCTCTCACTCAAGGAAGGGCTGACGGTCTTCCGTGATCAGCAGTTCGGCATGGATGTGCACTCGGCAGGCGTGACCCGCATCCAGGAGGTGCGCGGGCTTCGCGCAGCGCAGTTCCCGGAGGACGCTGGCCCCATGGCGCACCCGATCCGCCCGGCTAGCTATGCCGAAATCAACAACTTCTACACCGCGACGGTGTATGAGAAGGGCGCGGAAATCATCCGCATGATCCATACCCTGATCGGTGCTCAGGCTTTCCGCCGTGGTATGGATCTGTACTTCCAGCGCCACGATGGGCAGGCGGTGACCTGTGAGGACTTCGTGGCTGCCATGCAGGATGCCTCCGGCATGGATCTCACCCAGTTCAAGCGCTGGTATAACCAAGCGGGTACACCGAAGCTCGTTGTCTCCAGCCGCTACGATTCTGCCAGCAAACGTTATACCCTTGGTGTGGAGCAGGTGTTCCCTGCCACCGCGTATGAAGATCGCATGGCAAACGATGGCCTTCCCCAAGCGCGTGGCCCTTACCACTTGCCCCTGGTGGTTTCGCTGCTCAATGAGCAGGGGCAGGAACTGCCATTGCGTCTGGTCGGTGAATCTGCTGCACAGGGCACGCAACGTACACTGCAATTGCGTGAAGCGCGTCAGGAATTTGTGTTTGAAGATATTGCAAGCCAGCCTGTGCCCTCGCTCTTGCGAGGCTTTTCCGCACCCGTGGTGCTGGACTACCCCTACAGTGAGCAGGAACTCACCCACCTGATGGCGTTTGACGCAGATGCCGTCAACCGCTGGGAGGCGGGGCAACGTCTGGCCTGCTCGATTTTGCTGCGTGGAGTGGAAATCATCCAAAAAGCATCCAATGATGAATGGATACCTGCCGGGTATGTGGAAGCCATCCGTCATCTGCTGGCTTCGGCCTTTGTGCCGGGGGGCGACCCCGCACTGGTGGCAGAAGCGCTGCAATTGCCTTCGGAAACCTACCTGGGTGAGCAGATGGAGGTGATCGACCCCGATGCCATTCATGCCGCCCGCCTCGCGCTTCGCCAGCATCTGGCTCGTGCCCTGCGCCAGCCTTTGGAAGAGGCGTACCATAATCTAGCCTGTGCCGAAGCCTATTCACCAGAAGGCGAGCAGGCAGGCAAGCGGGCACTGCGCAATGCGTGTTTGGGTTACTTGGCCGAGTTGGACGCCAAGGATGCCGAGGAAATGGTTTCCAGCCATTTTGAGCAGGCTGGCAATATGACCGACACCATGGCAGCACTCTCTGCCATTGCCAATCTGGATGTACCTGCGCGCCACGTGATTCTGGATAGCTTCTATGCCAAGTGGAAGCATGAGGCACTGGTGGTGGATAAGTGGCTGCAGGTGCAGGCCACCTCCCGCCTGCCACATACCACGGCAGATGTCAGCGCGCTGATGGGGCACGAAGCCTTTGATATTCGCAATCCGAACAAGGTGTACTCCTTGGTGCGAGCGTTCTGCGGAGCCAATCCGAAGCACTTCCATGCGGCGGATGGCAGTGGCTACAGGCTGGCCGCCAACGTCATGCTGCAACTTGACCCGCTCAACCCGCAGGTGGCTTCACGCATTGCCCGTTGTTTTGATCGGTGGAAGAAATTTGATGCCACACGTCAGGCCCATGCCCGAGAGCAGTTGGAGCGGGTCTATCATCAGGCGGGGCTTTCCAGCGATTTGTCAGAAGTGCTGGGCAAGGCACTGGGGTATTGATTGTACAGTGGCAACAGGGGCGGGTTTTTACGGCTGTGCGTAATGGCCGTCCCTTTTGCCGCTGATGACAAATGGCTGCTCTCAAGGTGAACAAGCATGATACGTCCTCTCTTCCACGCGCTGCTCGGGCTGACTCTGCTGGGGCTTGGCGCTTGCAGCCAACTGAGCATGGAAAATTATGAGAAGCTCAAGCTCGGTATGAGCTATGACGAAGTCAAGGCGGTGCTTGGCAAGCCCGCCGCATGCTCAGAGCAACTGCTGGTGAAGACCTGCACCTGGGGTGACGAGCAGGCAGGGGTGTCAGTGAACTTCGTTGCCGACAAGTTGGTTAACCGTAGCGCCAAAAATCTGAAATAAGCCTGCGCGGTCAGTCTTCGCCCAGTGAGGCGATTTGCGGGCAGGCGGTGCGATAAACCTGGCGGTCTTGCAGGCGGACGGCTGTCAGGCATTGTCCCCACACGCAGCCGGAATCCAGCGAGATGACCTGGCCCATGTCGCGGAAGCCCAGTGCCGACCAATGCCCACAGATGATGGTGTGGCTGGCCCAGGCGGGGTTCTTGGCGGCAAACCAGGCTTTCAGGCCGACGGGGGCATTTTCCAGCGGGCCTTTGGATTTGAGGTCGATACGGCCATCTTCGGTGATAAAGCGCATCCGAGTCATGGCGTTGATCACCACCCGATAACGATCCCAGCCACAGAGGCCATCGTGCCAGTTATCTGGCTTGTTGCCGAACAGATGGCGCAGAAATACTTTCCAGTCTGGCGACTGGAGTTCATGTTCCACTTCCCGGGCGAGTTTGTGTGCTGTCTCCACCGTCCAGGCAGGCAGCAGGCCAGCGTGCACCATCGCAAAGTGGTGGTTGACGTACATCAGGGGGCGGTGGCGAAGCCAGTCGATGAGTTCCTCTGCATCCGGGGCTTCGAGGATGGGAGATATCGTGTCGCCTGCCGATAGCCGGGTCGAGGCGCCCGCCGCAACGGCCAGAAAAAACAGATCGTGGTTCCCCAGCACTGCATGGGCGGATTCGCCCAGCGATTTCACGTAGCGAAGCGTTTCCAGGGATTGTGGGCCACGATTGATGAGGTCGCCAACCAACCACACCCGGTCTTTGCCGGGCTGGAAATGGATCTGTTTGAGCAAGGCCAGAAATGGGTCCAGGCAGCCTTGCAGATCGCCGATTGCGTAGTCAGCCAAAAAACTTCTCCTCAAAAACGCGCTGTGTCATCAATAACCGGGATTTTACCCCCGGAAGCTGACAAGAACTTGAGCGGGAGGGTAAGTGGTTGGTATGCACACAGGGGTAGAGGTGCTGCCAACGGTGGCAATGTGGTGGGAAATATCGGTTTTTCGCACCTGTACGTCTTCAGCAAATCCGAGGATTGCCGTTGATTCGATTATGGATCAGCGTTACCCCGCTGGTGGCGTCCTTTTGTACGCCCATCCCCGGATTAGGGGCTATGCTTAACAAGCAGTGAATCTACCAATTAGGACGATTATAAAATCATGAGCGTCAAGGACTACTCCGTTACATACGGTACTGAAGACATTTTGACCAGCCTGTGCAATTCGGTCTGCAAGGTACTGTCAGTTGCCAGCCAAAGCCAGATTCGCTACTCCGGCATGGTTCAGCGCATTACCAAAACCTGCCTGAAGCCAGATATCGGTTGTTTTGTCCTGTTCGACGGCGGCTTCTCGGGCTTGGTTGTGATCAATTTTTCGGCCCCGGCGGCCATGGAACTCTATGAGAGTTACATGTTGAGCATGGGTATGTCCCGCGAGAGCCTTGCCAATTCCCATACCTCGGACGATGTTGGGAACGTGATGGGGGAATTGATGAACCAGATCGTGGGCGAATTTATCGGCAAGGTCGCCCGCGAGTTGCAAACCCATATCACGCAGAATCAGCCCAAGATGCTGGTGCTCAACAAGCAGGTCATGCTCAGCGTAGATACCAACATGGATGCACCTGAGTCGCGCCGGGTGACCTTTTACACCGCACGCAACAACATTTTTTATCTGGAGCTGGCGATTGACCGTACCGAGTTCATTAAGCTCTATGACTTTGAACCTCAGGAAGCCCCTGACCCTGATGCCTTGATTGCCCAAGCCAATGCCGTGCCGACCGAAGAGCCTGAGCCGGTCCCAACGCCCACGAGTGAGCATGAGGACCTGCTCCGGGACCTGGGCATGTAAAAGGTGCGCGGGCGGTGATCGGGGGCGTGACTGTTTCATGGCGGCGTGCTGAGCGATGCGTATTGCAGGGGAATGGCTATGCTGATCCACCTTGCCAATAGTTCGGTCGGCAATCGCGCTATGGCATCGGTGCTCTTGCTGTATTACCACCTGCTGAAGGAGGGGGGCTTCGGCCATGTGGTTACGGCGCACGTCGCCCCCGATGATTTCAATGGTTTTGATTTTCTGGATGTGCGTGTTGCACCAAACCTTGGGATTGATGAAAAATGGCTACGTGAGGGCGCAGTGATCTATGTGCTGTGTGAGTTGAATGACATAGTGCTGGAACACGATGTTAGCCCGTTGGCGCTCCAGTTCATCCAGAAGATAGCCGGGTTGTTCAAAGAGGGAAAGTTGGCCGCGATTCCAGAATGCGGAGGCGTCGTGGAACAAGTGCGGGCAGATGCCATGGCATTTGATCTTGCGGCCTATCAACAGGTGCTGGCGGTAATATTTGAACGCTATGTTGTGGGGAGGATGCGCGCAATCCTGCCTCCACAGGCATAAGGATATTGCTGTTCAGGTTCGCGCCAGGATTTCGGCTCCGATACGTTGCAGCGGGAGCGACAGGTCAACCGCGCCGAGCCTGACTGCAACTTTGGGCATGCCATATACCACGCATGTTTCCTCATCTTGTGCGATGGTGAATGCGCCCTCGTTATGCATTTCCACCATCCCGTGGGCGCCATCGTCACCCATGCCCGTCATAATGACCCCTAGTGCATTGCGGCCAGCATATTTAGCAACGGAGCGGAAAAGCACATCGACCGATGGACGATGTCTGCTGACCGGGGGGCCATCCAGAATCTCGACACGATATTGTGCCCCGCTACGCGTCAAAGCCATGTGCTTGCCTCCGGGGGCTATAATGGCGCGGCCAGGGATGACACGATCCCCGGCCTTGCCTTCGATGACCTCGATTTCACATAGATCGTTGAGGCGTTTTGAGAAGGCTGCGGTGAATTTCTCTGGCATATGTTGAACGATTACCATCCCCGGCGCCACGCGTGGCATGGTTCGGAGCAGGATTTCCAGCGCTTGTGTGCCACCGGTTGAGGTGCCAATGGCCACAACCGATTCGGTTGTGCGTGCCATGGCGTGCGAGCTTTGTACAGGGGCGACGGGGCGCGTGGGCTGGGCGATCAGGGCTGCGTTGGTTTTAAGGCGCCGCACATTGGATGCAGCCGCTTCGCGTACTGCAGTGATCAGATCATCCGCAGCCCCTTCAAGAAAACCCTTGATTCCCAATTTGGGTTTGGTGAGAATTGCGACAGCTCCAGCCTCGAGCGCATCCATGGTGGTCTGGGCGCCTTTTTCGGTCAGCGAGGAGCACATCACCACGGGTGTGGGATGTTCTGCCATGATCTTGCGCAGAAAGGTGATCCCGTCCATACGTGGCATTTCCACGTCCAGAACAATGACATCCGGCCAGTGTTGATTCATGCGCTCCAGGGCGATCAGCGGGTCTCCTGCGGGCGGCAAGACTTGGATGTCTGGCGCATTGGACAGGATGGCTGCCGTAACCTGGCGTACCACCGCTGAATCGTCGATGATCAGTACAGAAATCTTGTTTGGCATGATCGTGATATTTTGTGCGTTAAGGGGCTGTACTATATTGTCATATGGCGCAACCAGACGTCACCCGTCCAGACTTCAAAAATCACCTGTCTGTGGCCTGCGCCACACAGGTGGTGTTTGGATATCCTGATGCCCAGCGTATCAAGATGGCGCAAGGCACTCTCGGCGTTACGGGCGCCAATATTGCTGGCTCCTCGGTGTATATGGGCCGGGAACATGTTGCCACCGCCGAAAACCTTGGCTTCATACTCATTCGGAGGAGTACGGTGGCGCGCCATGGCTTTGGCAAATAAGGCAATGGCTTCGTCACAATAGCGCCCGTCCAGGTCCCGGTGATGATGTGAATGCCCTCGGGTGGGCAACAGAAAGTGGCACATCCCGCCAATTTTCTTTTCTGGGTGCCAAAGCGTGATGGCGATGCATGACCCCAGTATGGTGCGAATGCGCGTATCCGCATCGCCGAAATAGAGGTCGCCGGGCTGAAGGAAAACATCGATGATCTGGTTTTCATCGCAGACATCTTGATTCGATGCCAATGGTGTATCGAGGGTTTTTGTGGGCATGGTGCCTATTCCCTCGTTTTCCTGTAGATCGTTGGCGAAATCTGCCGGACTACTTCGGTGACGCCGTTGAGTGTTTCGGAGTGGCCGATGAAAAGCCAACCGCCGGGTTTGATCCGCTCCGCCAGTCGCTCTACCACGGCGGCTTTGGTTTCAACCGGAAAATAAATCATGACGTTGCGTAGAAAGACCACGTCAAAATCGCCAATATCCGGAAGCGGGGTGTTCAGGTTGATCTGCCCAAAGCGGACGTGTTTGCGCAGTGCCTGGTCAATGGCGAACAGGCCGGCGTTCTCTCCTTTCCCTTTCAGGCAATACTTATGCATAATGTGTTTGGGAATCTTTTCTCCGCGATCCATTGGATAGATGGCTTGCGCGGCCTTTTGCAGTACGTGTGTGCTGATGTCCGAGCCGAAAACCTCCCAATTCTTGCCCAACCCCAAGGTTTCAGCCAGTACAAGTGCGAGGGTGTAGACTTCTTCGCCAGACGAGCAGGCCGCACTCCATACCCTTAATGGGCTGGTACGAAACTGTGGCAGAACATGTTGGCGCAGAAAATCAAAATGCCGGGGTTCCCTGAAGAAATAGGTCTCATTGGTTGTAATGAGATTGATGCAAGTTTCCCGTTCCTCGCTTGCCTTGGCGGAGGAAATCAGTTCGTAATAGTCTTGATAGCTACTCAGCCCCAAGGCGCGCAGGCGTTTACCCAGGCGCCCACACAACATGGGCTTTTTGGCTGATGCGAGGTGAATGCCGGTCAATGAGAAAATCAGACGCTGGAATAGCGCGAAATCCTTATCGCTGATTTGTCCACCGGTCGTTTCCATGGTTTTCGAACCAGCCATTTTTATTGGCGCCTCCAGGAGCCAGTCTGCAATCTTGCAGTGAGATTGCATGTGACCATGACTGTAAAATCGGCCTGTGATCTGTGTGCCATGCTGCTGCTTGGCAGCAAAGAAGGGTTATGCAATGTGCAATATAATTATGTATCGGGTATGTATGCTGACTCTGCGATCCACGCGCCAGCGATCATCAACAGGTCTAAGCCATCACCAGTTTTGATACCGCATTGAGTAGTTGTTCCGGTTTGAAAGGTTTTACCACCCATGCCCTTGCACCGGCTTGCTGCCCTTGAAGTTTCTTGGCTTCCCCTCCTTCCGTGGTGAGCATGATGACCGGCGTGAATTTGTAGTTGGCATGAGTTTTGACATTTTTCAGAAACTCAATGCCATCCATGATTGGCATGTTGACGTCGCTGATGATCAGATGAATCTTGGTGCCATCCAGTTTGCCTAGGGCATCTTTGCCATCTTCTGCTTCGATGACTGCATAGCCCGCATTGGTGAGTGCGATCCGCACGACTTGGCGGAGAGAGGCTGAATCATCGACGATCAAGATAGTTTTGCTCATGTGAGGAATTCCCGTTTATCCAATACCTTTGCCGGTGTGCTCAGAAAAAAGTAATTTCTTCTTCTTGGCCACTGGTTTGTTTTCCAGAATGGACTGTGTGCTGTTCAAGTGTCGTGTAGCCTTTTTCCATCTCTTGCAACCACATGTCGACATCAATATCGTGGGCGGAGATTCGCCCCTCTTTGTAATCACCTAGCATTTTGCTGTAACGCATGATGTCTGACTGGATATGCGCGAGGATTTGGCTGACGCGGTCATGGAATTGCATCTCTACCAGCACTTCGTCAACATCCGTCTGCACTTTCTTGCTTTCGGCAAAAAGGTCGCTGCTGGCACCTGCAAGCCCCTGGGCTGCCTGCTTGAAATCGCCTGTCACACATGCAATCGTCTGTTTGCTGGTTTGCAGGTTTTCCTGCTCCTGGTCTCTGGTTTGTTCCGCCAATTCGCTGGCGCGCAGAATGGCGGTGGAGATGCCTGCCACGATGCTCGTCATTTTTCTGCCTGCATCATCGGACTGTACCGAGAGTTTGCGCACCTCATCTGCCACCACTGCAAAGCCACGCCCGAATTCACCCGCACGGGCCGCTTCAATGGCCGCATTCAGCGCCAGCAGATTGGTCTGCTTGGCAATCCGGGAGACGCTTTGTGCCATATGCTTAAGGTCTTCTGCGTGGTGCACCAGCTCACTCATCTGGCTTAACAATTCGCGCTTACTTTGGAGCGCATCAGATAAAAGTGTTGATACTTCTTCCAGGCGGGTTTGCGCGCTTTCCACCAGTGTGGCGATCGGCCCCTGGCCGGACATGCCTGCCCCCGCTTGCTGCGCAGCCTGGTTGGCCAGGTTCAGGCGCGCATTGATGGTTGAAAAACGCTCGGCCAGTGCGTTGCCGGAATGGTCGAGCTGGCTTCTGGCAGTATCCAGATGCTTGCCCCACAGAGGTGCCACGACTTCAGTCAGTTGCTGCAATGAACGCAGTTCTTCGGTCGTCGGCGCGCTGCCTGCTTCCGTTGTTTGCTGTGAAGCGGTTAGGGCGTGGGGGGAAGCCCGCAGCAAGAGACGGCTGATCCACCAGGTGAAGGCTCCTATCGATGCTGCCTGGATAAGCGCCCACGCCCAGGCGCCGGTCGTCATACCGCCGGTCCAGACAACACCGATTGCCGACACCACGCCAATTGCATAGCCAGCCAATTGTGCACTGCGTCTGCAAGCCTTTTCTGACATAACATCTCCCTTGTTCATTCTGCTCGCCATAGACCCTTAGTGTTCAGCCTCACGGGGAATCGGGCTCGGGTTTTCTCCAAAATTGCTCATCGATTCGATTTCCTCAAAAGAGAGCACCTTGATGACATCAAGGATGATCACGAAGTTGCCATTGACCTTGCCCATGCCCGCGATGAAATCGGTACGTATGCGGGCGCCAAAGCTGGGTGGCGCTTCAATGTCGTTCTTGAGGATATCAATGACCTCATTGACGGAATCGACCACGATCCCGACATCCATGCGAACATCATCATTGATCAGTTCGATGATGACGATGCATGTTCGTCGGGCCACCTTGGTGGGGGGGCGGCCAAAACGCACGGCCAGATCAATGACCGGCACGACGGCACCGCGTAGGTTGATCACGCCCCGCACCACGGTGGGCATCATGGGTACCTCGGTCAATTGTCCGAATTCGATGATCTCCTTGATGGATAATATGCCAATAGCAAAACTCTCGCCGCCCAGGGTAAAAATCAGATACTGGGTGTTAAGCGTCTGCCCCAGCTCTGCCAGCACCAGGGCAGTCTGTGGTTTGCCACTGGCGGGAGCGCTGGCTTCTGCAATCTGCACCATGGCAAACCTCCTTAGAATTTCTCAAAGCCGACGGCATGGCTCTTGCTGTCCGTGTGGATATCACGCATCTTCTGCCCTTTGCCTGCCTTGGCAACACGCGTGCTGCGATCACTTGCATGACCCGTTTCGACCTTGAAGAACCCCATCAACTCCTGTAGCTGCTCGGCCTGTGCGCTCATCTCTTCCGAGGTAGCGGAAAGCTCCTCCGCGCTGGACGCGTTTTGCTGAGTAGTGCGGTTGAGCTGATCCATGGTCTGGTTGATCTGTGTTGCACCCGTGGTTTGCTCTTGCGAAGCTGCGGTAATTTCCTGTACCAGATCAGCCGTCTTGCGGATGGCGGGTACGATGTCATCCAACAGCTTGCCTGCGCGCTCGGCCAACTGAACGCTGGAAGACGCTGTTTCGCCGATTTCGCGCGCGGCTACTTGCGAGCGTTCAGCCAGCTTGCGTACTTCTGCCGCCACTACCGCAAAGCCCTTGCCATGTTCGCCTGCACGGGCGGCTTCGATGGCCGCATTCAGGGCCAGCAGATTCGTCTGGTAGGCAATGTCATCGATGATGCCAATTTTTTCGGCAATCGACTTCATGGCATGCGCCGTATCGGAAACCGCCTTGCCGCCCTGTTCGGCGTTCTTCGCCGCCTGCGTGGCAATGCCATCGGTCACCTTGGAGTTCTCGGTATTCTGCGTGATTGAAGAACTCATCTGTTCGATTGATGCCGAGGTTTCCTCCACGCTTGCAGCCTGTTCCGAGGTTGCTTGTGAGAGCGATTGAGCCGTGGACGAAACCTGTTCGGAAGCGTTGCCCAGGTTCGTGGCCGCTTCGGTCACTTGAGAGATGGTTTCCGCCAGCTTGGCAATGGTGCCATTGACGGCCGACTTCAGTTCATCAAAGGTGCCTTGATAAGGCTTTGTCATGGAGATAGTCAGGTTGCCGGCCTCCACTTCACCCATTACCGCGCGCAGCTCGGCAACAGGGGTGCTGATGGCATCCATCACTGAATTCAAGCCTTCCACAACTTGCTTGAATTGACCACGATGCTTGTTGGTGTCGCCACGGTCAGCCAATTGTCCGTGCAACACGGCACTGGCCAACGTCTGCACATCTGTAATCAGGATGTTCAGCGGCCCGATGACGGCATCCAGTGTGTTGTTGACGCCCTCCACAATGCGCCGGAAATCGCCTTGGTGCTTGCTGGCATCGGCCCGCGTATCCAGCTTCAGATCAACGGCTGCCTTGGCTAGCATGGCCGTATCGGTGACCAGGGCATTGATGTTGTCGATACATGTATTGAGGTTGTTCTTCAATACATTGAAGTCGCCATTATAGGCATCGGTGATCTTGGCCGGGATGTCTCCACGAGAAATGCGATTGATATAATCCGCAGCCATGTCAAGTGGTGAGATCACCGCATCAAGTGTGTCATTTACGCCTTGTACCACGGCACGGAATTCGCCTTGATGCCTGGCGACATCGGCACGGCTCTTCAACTCACCCTTGACGGCAGATTGGCTGAGCGTCTTGGTGTCTACCACCAGCGACTCTACAGCGTCTTTCGCTTTTGCAAGCGCTGTATTAATCTGTGCAAAGCTGGCCTTCGCGTCCTTGGTATGCTGATCGCCTTCGGCTACCGTCAGATCCAGATTCAAATTACCGCCAGCGAGTTTTTCAAGGTTCTTCGACAGGCGCACCACTTCGACCTTGGTGTAGTCACCCGTTTGCAGCAGGGCCGTCAGGTCGGTCACGGTTTCAACATAGCCCACCTGTTCGCCCTTGGCGTTATGGACATGCGCGGTATCCTGCTTGCAGCGCATGCCGCACCAGTCAAAGTGGCTTTGTTTCACGCCGACCTTCAACTGCTGCACGCCGCAGCCCTTGGTATTGCAGATGTTGGCGTTGGCGGTGCTGCAAGGCATGCCATAGGCGGAGTCACGATCCTTGATATAGCCTTGGCCGACCATCAGTTTTTCAAACGCCTTGTTCAGGAAGGTCCATTTCATGTCCATGTCCATGACATGGATCGGGAAGGGCACGGAATCGACGATTGATTGATACCAGGTCATCTTGTCGACCACGGTGTCCAGCGTGCCATTGAAGCCTTGAATCACTTGCTTGAAGGCTGCTTTGTGGCGATTTACGTCTGCACGCGTAGAGAATTTACCTGCGATGGCTGCCTCGCTCAGCATGGTGGCATCGCTGATCAGGGCGTTGACCGGAACGACAATTGCATCCAGCGTAGCGTTGATCCCTTCCACGATCTTGCGGAAGTCTCCTTGGTGTTTGCTGGCATCTGCACGCTTGTCCAACTGGAGTTGCACGGCGCCGGCAACCAGGTCAGAGGTGTCTGCAATCAACGCCTTGAGATTGCTGCGGACTTGTTCAGTGGTATCGTTGATAAAGGCTTTCTTACCAGGGAACTTTTCAAGCGGCGCATCAAAGTTGCCACGCCCGAATTCTGCGATACAGGCCATGGCTTTCTTTTTGACTGAAATGTGACCCAGCACCATGCTGTTGACGCCCTCGGCCATCAACTTGTAGTCGCCCATGAAGTTATTGGCTGGGATGACGACATCAATGTCACCCTTGTCATGTTCGGTGCTCATGTGATTGAGTTCGCCGATCAGGTTGCGGATGGTGTTGCGCATGGCTTCAAGCATGGCGAGCAGAGACGTGGTGTCGCCTTTGCCAAGCTGCACCGCAGTCGCCAGCTCACCGGCGGCAACACGCTGCACGCACTCCGCTGCATAGGCGGGTTCTCCGCCCAGCACCTTGCGCAGCCCCTTGATAATGAAAAGCCCTAGGGCGAATACGGCAATGGCAACGAGCAAGGATACGACCAACTGTATCGTCGTGGCGGTACTCTTGGACTGAGCTGCTTCGGCTGCGGTCGATTTCGCAAGGTCGACGTTGAATTTCTGGTGCTCTTCAAATGCGTTGGTAATTTTCGCGACGGTGGCCTGATTGGCATACAGGTAGTCACGGGCTTCATTGTTTTTGTTTTGCCGGGAGAGAGACAAAACCTTGTCTGCAATGGCCCAGTATTCTGCCAGACCGGTTCTGTCGTTATTGAGTAATTCCCGGTCTTTGTCATTGGAGAGATCGTTGGCTTCGTAGCGTTTCAGGGCTTCCTCCACTTTGGTGCGCAGTGCAGCCATCTTGCTGTCCAGTTCAGTCTTGGTCTTTTCGTCGCTGCTTGCCATGTGTTGCCAGATCGCTACGCGGTAGAGGCTGAAAGGCGTGAAGACGTCTCCCAAGTCAATTAGACTTGGTACGGTGTTGATATTGGCATAGTTTGTGGTCTGATATACCTTTTCCATCTGAGACCAGCCAAACCCGGCAATGAATACCAGGCCGAGTACAGATACCGCCACTAACAGGTACAGGCGTTTAAACACAGACATGGTGCCTTCCTCCTTCACGTAACATGGATATCCGCGTGGCGGATTTCTTAAACGATGCAGTGTGACTATTCGTTGCAGGTGAGTCGTGTTCGGGTGTCGGTTGTTACGGCCAACTCGATCAGGGCCATGACATCCAGGATCAAGGCGACTTCTCCACTGCCCAGAATGGTTGAGCCGCCAATGCCGCGCAGTTTTCTGAACAGGCTTGGCAGGGGCTTGATAACGGTTTGTGCTTCGCCGTGCAGTACATCAACCACGATACCGGCTTTTTGCCCGCCACAACGCACGACCACTACGTTCTCGTGCCGTGAGGGTTCGCCTTCCAGTTCAAACAGCTCGCGCAGGCGTACAAAGGGCAGCACCTCGCCGCGCAGATTCAGGTAGTGCGAGTCGCTGGCCACGCCCTTGAGTTCCAGGCATTCCATGACCATTTCCAGCGGGGTGATGAAATAGGCCTTGCCTACGGAAATGACAAATCCATCAATGATGGCCAGGGTGAGCGGCAGGCGCAGGCGGATGGTGGTGCCTACGTTTTCTGCGCTCTCCAGCTCGATGGTGCCGCGCATGGCCTCAATGTTGCGCTTGACCACATCCATGCCTACGCCACGACCAGAGAGATTGGTGACTTCAGCGGCGGTTGAGAAGCCGGGTTCAAAGATCAGGCGCAGCAGATCTCTGTCTGCCAATACCACATCGTCGGTGATCAGCCCGCGTTCGATGGCCTTGGTGCGGATGCGGTTGCGATCCAGGCCGCCGCCATCGTCGCGTACCTCCAGCACCACGCTGCCGGAATCATGGAAGGCATTCAGATGCAGCGTGCCTGTTGCGGGTTTGCCTGCCGCGATGCGCTTGGCAGAAGGTTCGATGCCGTGATCGATGGCGTTGCGTACCAGATGCATCAGTGGGTCACCAATGTGTTCCACCATGGATTTGTCTAGTTCGGTTTCACCGCCGGAAATCTTCAGTTCGATGTCTTTGCCCAGCTCGCGTGAAACATCGCGTACCACGCGCGGGAAGCGGGAAAACGTCTCGCCAATGGGCACCATGCGCATGCGTAGGGCCGAGTCGCGGATTTCCTCTACTAGACGCGACAGAACATTGGTCGACTCCTGCAAGGCCGCATTGCCGTCCTTGGAGGCCAGGGCTGCGGTAGTAGCACCCGCGATGACCAATTCGCCGACGAGATTGATCAGGCTGTCCAGGCGATCGGCCGCCACCTTGAGGAATTTTGTTTCGGAAATCTTCTTGGTGGTGTTGACCTTCTGTTTTTCCAGCGCGGCCTGAACCACTTCTTTGGCGGCGATCCCCTCATTGACCAGCAATTCACCAATCAATTGGCGCGCTTCCCCCTGCTGTGCCTGGGCGGCGAGGGCATTGGCGAGTTCGTTTGGGGTCAGTGCGCCGCCACGGACGAGAATCTCCCCAATCTGGAGCGCATCTTCAGATAATTCTTCAATCAGACGGACATAGGTCTGTAGTTCGGAATAAGGGGGGATGATCCGGATGGCACAGTCTTCACGCACAAAGTCGAATACCGACTCAATGGTTTCTTTGGTGGCAGTGCTGTGCAGATCAATCTCGAACCCCAGGTAGCAGGATTCAGGGTCCATCTCTGCAGCGCTGGGCATGGCATCAATCAGCGTACTGACTTGCTTGAGTTCCCCCACTTCAGACAGGTAGGAGACAAAGCACAGGGGGTCCATGCCATGCCGGAATACTTCTGTGCCAAAGCGCAGAGAGATATGCCAGGTGTCTGCCTCGACAGTATCTTTGGCGATTTTCTCAACCGGCGGCGCGGCTTCTGCAACCCTGCTCGATGGGGGAGGGGTGGATGGGCTGGGCGTGTTCAGGTATCGGGATAATTCGGCCTGCAGGGCCTTGCCGGTTTCTGCGGTGGCAGCATCCACCGTGATGTCGGTGTCTTCCCCTCGGAGCTGTGTGGCCAATTCAACGAGGTTTCCCAAGTGGTCCGCACAATTGAGGAGCAGGCTGGCAAGTGAGGCATCCAGCGTTTGTGTGCCGGCACGCACGTTTTCAAGCACGTTCTCAAGGGTGTGGGTGAAAGCCACAATGGCATCCAGCCCAAACAAGCCTGCCGAACCCTTGATGGTGTGGGCGCTGCGGAATAGGGCGTTGATGGCCTCGGTATCGCACTGGCCTTCCTCGGCTTGCAGGAGGATGGTTTCCATGGCCTGGAGGAGATCCCGCGCTTCTTCAATGAACGCTTGCCGCGCCTGTAGCATCTGTTCGTCCATGATCGTCCCTTTTAGTTGGATGCTTCGGCGCAGAGCACCAGCGGATCGCCGAAGTATCCGGTCATGTTCGAAAGATCCAGCACCCTCAGCACGGCTTCGCTATGTTGGGTCAGGGTCAGCTCTTTGTTCAGTTGTAGCGCCTCACGCTTGAGCATGACGAGCACCTGAAGGCCTGCGCCATCCATCACGGTGACGTTGGCGAGGTTCAGCTTCAAGGCTGGGTTTGCATGCAAAGCATCCAGCAGCGTGGTTTTCAGCTCCAGTGCCGTGTAGATACTCAGTTCCCCCGTGATTGGGACGCTCTGTGTAGCGGGGTTTGCCGACGGTTTATCGTTCAATGCGGAAGTCATTGCCTTGTTCCCCGTGCCGGTTCTGTGCCGAGTAGGCATTACAAGCTCTTTTCGGCATGAATGGAATAGACTGAAGCTGTCCATTGGGGAATGAGCGGTGCTTTTCACATATGTTGGCAATTAAAAAAACAAAGAGGTGATGAGTGCTGCTGGTTTGTAAATATTTACCTCTCTGAAAATGAGAAACAACTTGCCCGTTAGGGTATATGAATGTTTATAAATAATGCCTATGTAATATGTGTGTAATTTTGTGGGCTGTTTGGATGCCCGGTCAAAAGGGTAGAAATGTATCTTTTTGAAAAATGTCGAAGGCATTTGTTGTATAGCATGCCAGAGGCCGGCTCGCGGTGGGCTCTTGGGCGGCTTGGCGGGTTGATGGTGCTAGAATTCTTGACGACACATATCTTTCAAAGACGCATCCATGCAGACACTGGCTCCGGAAATTTTCAAGACGTATGACATTCGAGGTATTGTTGGCTCCAGTCTGACTGTTGACGCTGTGTGTGCAATCGGGCGAGCTTTGGGATCGGCTGCAATCGCCCAGGCGCAGAAGACAATCGTGGTCGGGCGGGATGGGCGTTTATCTGGCCCCGCATTTGCCGAGGCGCTCACCGATGGTATTACCCGCACAGGTGTTGATGTCATCGATATTGGTTGCGTGGCGACCCCCGTCACCTACTTTGCGGCTTATCACCTGGGGGCACATTCCTGCGTCTCGATTACCGGCAGTCACAATCCGCCTGACTATAACGGCCTGAAAATGGTGTTGCAGGATCAGACTTTACATGGAGAGTTGATCCAGGATCTGCGCCGCCGCATTGTAGAAGGGGATTTTGTTGCAGGCGTAGGGCGTGTGACCCGCACCGACGTGCGCCCCGCCTATATTGAGCGCATTCTGGGTGATGTCCGGCTTGCTCGGCCGATGAAGATTGTGCTGGATTCCGGTAATGGTGTGGCGGGCAATACCGCGCCCGAACTCTTCCGGCGGCTTGGTTGTGAGTTGACCGAGCTGTTCTCCGAGGTGGATGGTACTTTTCCTCACCATCATCCTGACCCTTCCAAGGCAGAGAATCTACAAGACGTGATCCATGCGCTGTGGCAGGGCGATGCTGAAATCGGCCTGGCTTTTGACGGGGACGGGGATCGCCTTGGGGTGGTTACCCAGGATGGGGAAATCATTTATCCGGATCGCCAGCTCATGCTGTTTGCGGCCGAGCTGTTGAGCCGCCAACCGGGAGCGCAGATCATTTACGACATCAAGTGCAGTGGCAAGCTGGCACCTTGGATTCGTGCGCACGGTGGTCAGCCATTGATGTGGAAAACCGGCCATGCTCTGCTCAAGGCCAAGTTACGCGAAACAGGGGCGCCACTCGCAGGCGAGATGAGTGGGCATATCTTCTTCAAGGATCGCTGGTATGGCTTTGACGATGGCCTGTATGCCGGTGCGCGCCTGCTTGAGATTCTGTCACGCAGCCCGGACGCCAATGCTGTGCTCAAGGCTTTGCCCACGGCTGTCAGCACTCCTGAACTCAATATTGCAATGAAAGAGGGGGAGGCGCCCCTATTGCTTGAAAAGCTCCAACACCTGCGGTTTGCGGGAGAAATCGATCGCATCACCCTGGATGGCCTGCGCGTTGAGTTCAAGGATGGTTTTGGCCTGATACGGGCATCGAATACCACGCCTGTGGCGGTGCTTCGTTTTGAGGCCGACAACGCAGAGGCCTTGGCGCGTATCCAGGGCTTGTTCCGTGATGCCATCACCCGTCATTGGGATGGACTGGATCTGCCTTTTTAGGGCGCCGATGTGGCGCCAAGCCCCGTCATTTGTGAAAATGAGTTAAAAAATCTTTTTGATAACGTTATCATCGCTATAACTTCGTTTAAAAATCTATTTCAATGAAACCGACACAACGCGTAGCCCGGAGTCCGTGTCTTCTCACTAAAGATTAAGGCAAAGAGCCCCTACCGATAAACTGTTATGTGCCCCAAGTCGGCTTGTTTGCACAACATGGGAAAAGATGTTTTGCGGTGATTTGTCGGTATCTTGCCTCTTTATGCTGCCTTTTACACCCATTGTGCGCTGAGCGTGATTTGTGCCCGCCATGTTTTCACAGCGCTTCTTCGGGTGTCTTGATGACGGTGTTTTCTGGTTGGCTGATGGGTACAAGTAGGCTCTTGTGCTTGTATGGCGGTATGATTTTCTCTACAGAAAGTGATGCAAAGCCCTGCGCTTTATGTAACATATCGAAAGTTTGTAAGAAAACGTTTTCAAGGTATGATCAAAAAACGCAACACCACACTTCGTGATCTGGCTGCTGCGGCAGGGGTCTCAATCGGTACGGTTTCCCGGGCGCTCAAGAATCAACCTGGAATGTCTGAGCAAACGCGTACGTCAGTTCTCTTGCAAGCTCAGATGCTCGGTTACGACGCATCTAAATTGAGGCTGGAAAAACCACGTCGTATGCTGTTTTTGACCCATGCGACCCATGCTGCCTTGAGTGATACGCCCGCTTATGTCCGCATCCTGCAGGGGGTGGAACAGGTGTGCCGTCAGCAAGAGGTTCCGTTGGGCTTGCTGTTGCTGGGGGAAGGCGACTCGATTCGCGTCTGTATCCGGCGATGCGATCCGGATGTGTTGCTACTGGCAGGATTCTTTGACGAGAATATGCTTGCCGAGATCAAACGTACCGAGCTACGCATGGTGTTGGCGGACCATTTTATAACAGACCGCTTCTGCGTACATGACGATCACATCAGCGGAGCCTTGCAGGCAACACGTCATTTGTTTGAGCAAGGCTGCCAGCGGGTGGCGATGATAGGTGGCCCGCTCGCCATGTATCCATTTGTCTTGCGTGTGCGGGGCTATCGTCAGGCTTTGTATGATGCGCGTCGCCTAGCTGACCCCGATCTGGAGGCAAGCGTGGATATCACACGGCCCTTTGCGCAAGCAGTGGAAACGGCCATGCACAAGCTGCTTGATCTGCCAGAGCCACCCGATGGCGTCGTAGCATGTAGCGATGCGGTGGCGCTTTGTGCCATGCAGGTGTGCATTAGACGTGGTTTGCGTGTCCCTGAAGATATCGCCTTTGTGGGGTATGACGATGCGGTAGCCTCTGCCAGCCACAGCCCGGCGCTGAGTTCCATTCGTGTGAATAAGGAGCAACTCGGTCGGCATGCAGCTCAGCAACTGATCAGCGGTTATGCTTCGCAGGGAGAAGAGTTATTGCCTGTGGAATTGATCGTGCGGGCAAGCTCGTTACGAATATAGAGCGGTGTTTGGTCAGGCTCTTAGGTTCCGCAAAACGTCTGGTAATTCATTGTCATTTCCTCTGGTGCGGGTTCAGCATAGTCTGCGTAGAGGGCTGTTTCCTGATAGGGGGACTTCAAGGCCGCGAGCAATTTTTCAAACGGCGCCAATTCGCCGTTTATTGCTGCAGCCAAAGCTTCTTCAACGCGGTGGTTGCGTGGGATCAGCCATGGGTTGTGTTGGCGCATTGAATTTGCGCGGGTGGCAGAGGGCGTTTCCTCTGCATGCAGACGGGCGTGCCAGCGTGCGAGCCAGATAGAAAGGGCGGACTGGTCGGCAAACAGGTTTCTCAGGCGGGATTCATCACCTTCTGCCGCATCGGCCAGGTAGCGCCAGCCCAGGGTGAAATCTACCTTGTTGACCTGTAGGAGTTCGAGCCAGTCCTGCGCCAACATCTCATCGGCGCTATCTGCTTCGTCGTTTGCCGAACTCAACCCCAGTTTGGCCCGCATGTTTTTCAGCCACTGCTGATGGTACATATTCGGGAAACTGTTGATGACAGCCTCCGCTTCTGCAAGAGTTTGTTCCGGCGGCATTTCCGACAGGGGCAGAAGGGCCTCTGCAAGGCGGGCAAGATTCCACTGCGCGATATGGGGTTGATTGCCAAAGGCATATCTTCCCTGGTGGTCGATTGAGCTGAATACGGTGTGTGGATCGTAGGCTTCCATGAAGGCACAGGGACCATAGTCGATGGTCTCCCCTGAGATAGTCATGTTGTCGGTATTCATCACGCCATGGATGAAGCCGATACTCATCCATTGGGCAATGAGGGCGGCCTGCCGTTGCGAGACCTCGCGCAGAAAATCCAACCAATGCAGTTGGGGCGCCTGCAATTGGGGTGTATGGCGGGTAATTGTGTAGGCCGCCAGTCGCTTGAGGGATTCAAGCTCGCCTCGGGCAGCGAAATACTCAAAGGTGCCCACACGGATGTGGCTCGCGGCCACGCGGGTGAGCACTGCACCGGGCAAGACCTGATCACGGTAGACGACTTCCCCGGTGCTGACCACGGCCAGTGCACGCGTGGTGGGAATGCTCAAAGCATGCATAGCCTCACCCAGCAGCACTTCCCGCAGCATCGGGCCGAGTGCAGCCTTGCCGTCGCCATTGCGCGAAAACGGGGTGCGCCCTGAGCCTTTGAATGCAATGTCGCGGCGGCGATGCTGGCAGTCCAGCACTTCCCCGATCAGTAATGCTCGCCCATCCCCCAGGCTGGGGGAAAGTTGCCCAAACTGATGGCCTGCATAAGCTTGGGCGATAGGGGTGGCACCTTGCGGTAAAACATTGCCTGAAAACACTGCTGGAAGTGATGGTATATCCGCGTCCTCCACCGCCAGACCCAGCTCATTGGCAAGCGCCTGATTCCAGAATACGAGGCTGGGTGCTGCGACCTGATAGGGTTGGCAGGGGGCGTAGAGGCCCTGTAACTCGTGCGCATAGGTATTATCAAATGCGATACGCATGATCTGTGGTTCTCGTGTCGGGGGCATCCTTGTTTTTGCCGTGGGAATGAGCACACATGGATGCATGCGTGCTCAGGCGTTTAGAAGCCGTAACAAAATGGTTCTGGCGTTGTTATGCCGCTTTGCCGTACTCGCTGTACTGTCTGCGTCGGCTCGCCTGGCCAGAACCGTTGCACTCCATTTTGTTACAGCTTCTTACAGGAAGGATACGCCAGATCAGGGGGCGTGACGAGATTGTCGCCTTGTCATGAATTGCAAATTCAAGGCTGGGCGGTTGAGGCGTGTTGAAGAATTACAGAATCCCGAGCCGGGCCTTGATTTCAGGCAGCAGACGGCGGCTGATGGGGATCACGCGGCCACTGCGGGTGACGAATTCGGCGAGCCCGCTCTCCAGGTAGTGCATCTTCTGCACCAGGTCGATATTAACCAGAAATTGCCGGTGGCAGCGCAACAAAGGGGTGCGTTGTTGGAGGATGTTCAGGCGCAGATCCGTTGGGCGTTCCTTGCCTTCGATGTCCGATACATAGATGCCGGAGGCACGTGACTCAACGCATTCCACCTCGTCGATCTTGAGGAACAAAACCACGTTTTGCCCAAAGCAGGGAATCTGGCGCAGGCGGCTCGCCTCTGGCAGTGCATCGTAGTCGTGCTGGGGTACGCCATTGCGCAGACGTTGCAGGGTCAGCTCCAGACGCTCGGGGGTGACGGGTTTGAGCAGGTAATCAAAGGCGTTTTTCTCAAAAGCCTTGACCGCGTATTCGTCGTAGGCGGTGAGAAAGACAATGTCCGGCATGTTGTTCGGGTCCAGCATGCCCAGCATCTCGATGCCGGTGATCTGCGGCATCTGGATGTCGAGAAAGACCACGTCCGGCTTGTCGATATGGATGCGTCCCAGCGCCTCAATGGCGTTGCCACACTCCCCCACGATCTGGATGTCTTTGGCAGGCTCCAGGGCACGCCGAAGCTCCTGGCGGGCAAGGGGTTCGTCATCGACGATCAGGGCGGTGATCATGTCAGGTCTTGGCCTCCAAAGGGATACGCACGCTGATCCGGGTGAAAACGTCTGGCTCGCAGCTCACGGTGACACCACTGGATTCGCCGTAGCGGTTCTTGATGCGGCGGTCCACGATGTTCATTCCCAGCCCGTCTCCCTTGGGTTCGGGGTTGTAAAGCCCGGCATTGTCCTCCACTTCAAGGAAGATTGCATGCTCGTCCTGGTGGGCGCGGATGCTGATGCGCCCGGTACGGATCATTTGCGAGGTGCCGTGTTTGATGGCGTTTTCCACCAGCGGTTGCAGAGTGAAGGCGGGTACATGAACGCTCAGTAGGTGCTCGGGGATATCGAATTCCACGGTCAGGCGGTCGGCAAAGCGGGCGAGCTGGATACCCAGATAGGCTTTGATGTGCTCGATCTCGTCCGAGAGCATCACATCGGCAATCGGGCGTTTGAGATTTTTGCGCAGAAAAACGGCCAGATCGGTGAGGAGCTTGCGTGCCTTGGCCGGGTCGTCGTGGGTGACCGAGATGATGATGTTCAGCGTATTGAACAGAAAGTGTGGATTGACCTGCGCATGCAGGAGCTTGAGCTCCGATTGCAGCAGCAGGTTCTTTTGCTGCTCATAGCGGCCATCCAGAATCTGGCTGGACAGCAGCTTGGCGATCCCTTCGCCCAAGGTGCGGTTGATGGTCGAGAATATCTTGGTCTTCGGCTCGTAGAGTTTGATCGTGCCGATCACTCGCTTGTTTTCCCCCACCAAGGGGATGACCAGCGAGGAGCCCAACTTGCAGCTTGGGCTGATGGAGCATTGGTAGGGCACCTCGTAACCATCGGCGAAGATCACCTCGTTGTGATTGATGGCATGCAGGGTGTGTGGCGAGGTGATCGGTGTGTTGGGCAGGTGATGATCGTCTCCCATGCCGATGAAGGCGAGGATTTTCTCCCTATCCGTAATGGCTACGGCACCTACCCCGGTTTGATCGTAGATGATGCGTGCCACGCGCATGCTGTTTTCCTGATCGAAGCCCTCGCGCAACACGCCGTCCACATGTGCGGCAATCTCCAGCGCCTTGGCGGAAAACGCACGGGACTGCCGCTCAATGCCATCCCTCCGGTCCAGCAGGATTTCCACGAAAACGGCGGCCCCGGCAGAGTTGGCGATCAGTTCCGGCAGGGCGATCAGGGAAACAATGTAGAGCGCTTCGCTAAAGGGGCGTGACAGTGTCAGATCAATGCCGAGCTCAATGACAATTGTGATGGCGGTCAGCCCCCCGGCCAAGAGGGGGCTGAAGAGCAGCCGGGTCTTGCCATGTTTGATCAGGTAGCGATGAACTAGCCCGCCAATCAGGCCCTGCATGACAATGTCAATAGATGCTGCCAGCCCGAACGAGCCTCCCAGGCTGTAGCGATGGATGCCTCCTGTAATGCCAACGGCAAGCCCGACGATGGGGCCACCCAGCAGCCCCCCCAGCACGGCGCCGATGGCAGGGGTGTTGGCTATCGCATTGCCTTTGACAACGGGCAGCCCCAGCAGCGTACCCATGATGCAAAAGGCAGAAAAAATCAGGTAGCACGTAATCCGATGCGGCCAGCGGATGCTGGCACGGGTCAGCGGGATGAAGAGCCGGGTGCGGCTCAGCACATATGCCACCACCAGATAGACGCACATCTGCTGGAGCAGCAGCACTGACAGGGCACTTACTGAGTGCATATCCATCGTGGAAAACCTTCCAAACCTTGACCGGAATCGCTATGCATGCGATTTTCAGTATATATGCAGCGCAGCGCTTTGTTGAAAATGAAACCGGAGCGGCTGGCGCTCCGGTGTTGGGGTGGGGGCAGGTTCAGGCTGCGCCGGTTTGATGCATCAATCAGGGCGCCCAGCGGATGCAATCGGCGTCGGGTTCCGCAACAAAGCTGATGGGAGCCGACATTTTCAGTGCGAGGCCACCGCAGGATGTTTCGCGGTACTTCGGGCTCATGTCCTTGCCTACTTCAAACATCACCTCAATCACCTTGTCGAGGGGGATGATGGGCTCGCTGGCGCGGCACAGCGCCATCCGTGCCGCGTTGATGGCTTTGACCGCACCCATGGCGTTACGCTCAATGCAGGGAATCTGCACCTGCCCGCCAACCGGGTCACAGGTCAGGCCCAGGTTATGTTCCATGGCAATTTCAGCGGCAATGCAGACCTGCTGTGGGGTGCCGCCGAGCAGCTCGGCAAGGCCGGCGGCTGCCATCGAGCAGGCCACGCCGACTTCGCCCTGGCAACCGACTTCGGCGCCGGAGATGGAGGCATTGGTTTTGAACAGCGCACCAATGGCCGCCGACGCCAGGAAGAAGCGGACGCAGGACTCTTCATCCACGGTGCTGATGAAGTGGTTGTAATAAGCCAATACTGCGGGCACGATGCCGCAGGCACCATTGGTAGGGGCGGTGACCACGCGGCCACCGGCGGCGTTTTCTTCCGAGACCGCAAGCGCGAACATATTGATCCAGTCGATGATGTTCATTGGGTCGCGTGACAGGGCTTCGGAAGAGGCCAGCCGTCTATGCAGCGCAGCAGCACGACGCGGCACGCGGAAGGGACCGGGCAGCACGCCTTCGGTCTTTAGGCCGCGCTCCATGCATTGGCGCATTTTGGTCCAGACGTTGCCGAAATATTCGTAGATCTCGTCCCGCGTGTGCAGGTGGAGTTCATTTTTCAGCACCAGCCCGGACAGGGAAAGCCCCGTGTTGCGGCAGTGAGCAAGCAGTTCGCCCGCACTGGCATAGGGGTAGGGAACAGTGCTCTGGCCTTCTTCGGCGTTGCCTGCATCGCCGTCTTCAATCACAAAACCACCGCCAATCGAATAGTAGTTTTTGTCGATCAACAGTTGCTCGCCCGCGTAGGCCTTCATGGTCAAGCCGTTTTCGTGGCGCGGGAGATTGGAGCGGTGAAAAGTCATTGCCGCATCCGGGAAATCGATCTCCGGGCCATCCTGGCCGAGGCGAATACGGTGCGAATTGCGCACCTTCTGCACCAGACCGGGGATTGCATCAACGTTGACGGTATCGGGCAATTCGCCCATCAGGCCCAGCAGGAGGGCCACGTCGGTTTTGTGTCCGCGCCCGGTCAGCGCCAGTGAGCCGTAGACATCGACCACGACTGAGGTCGTCTGCGCCAGCAGAGCTTGTTCGCGCAGGGTATCAATGAAGCGCCTGGCCGCATTCATCGGCCCCAGGGTATGAGAGCTTGAAGGCCCGATCCCGACCTTGTACAGATGGAACATGCTGATCATGATTTGAATCCCTCTTAAAACAGCGCTTTTACTTACCGCCTGCCTTCAGCGCGATATACGCCGAAGGCAGGGTATCTGCCAGAACTTAGTGCCCCAGCAGTGAATAGAAAATTGCCGACATGGCGACCGCGCCAACAAACAGCACAAACACGTTGCTGGGCCGCCCGGCGTACTTGCGCATGGCGGGAACCTTGCGCATAGCATACATCGGCATCACGAACAGCAGAGCAGCAATGATCGGGCCACACAGGGATTCGATCATGCCCAGGATGCTCGGGTTCAGCGTGGCAACGATCCAGATCGCCAGGAACATGAACACGGCACTGACACGGTTGAGCACCTTGGTGTTGACCTGCTTGCCGCTGCCGTCCAACTGCTGGGCGATCAGGCCATTCAAGCCTTCACGGGCACCCAGGTAGTGGCCCAGGAAAGATTTGGACATGGCCACGAAGGCCACTGCCGGTGCTAACCATACCACCAGCGGATTGTTGAACTTGTTACCGATGAACGACAGGATCGAGATGTTCTGCGATTTGGCGGCTGCCAACTCTACTGGGGAGAGGGCGAAGATGCAACTGAAGACAAAGAACATGACAACGGCAACCATCATCATCACTGCATACTTCTCGATCTTCTCACCCTTTTCAACGGCTTCTTCACCATATTGCTGCTGTTGTGCAACCGCGAAGCGGGAAATGACGGGGGAATGGTTGAACGAGAACACCAGCACCGGGATGCTCAGCCACAGCGTGATGCTGAATTGCCCTGCAGAGGGCATGCCTTGCAGCGCAGCACCATTCCATTGCGGCACCAGGAACATGCCAAGGCCGATCAGCACGGCGATGAACGGATAGACCAGCCAGCTCATGACGCGTACTACCATCTGTTCGCTGGAGGCGACAATGCCGAGCAGCCCGGCTGTCAGCACAAAGGAGAGCAGCGCGCGTGGCGGTGCGACCATGTGCAGCTGGTGGGTCATGAAGTTCTCAACCGTATTGGTCAGGCCCACGCCATAGAGCAGCAGAATCGGCAGGATGGTGAAGAAATACAGCAGCGTGATGAGTTTGCCTGCTGTGGCGCCGAAGTGCTCACCCACGACTTCGGTGATATCGCTGCCCGGCTTGGATGACGAAAGAATAAAACGGATCAGGCCACGGTGGGCCAGATAGGTCATGGGAAAGGCCAGAACGGCCATCACCAGCAGCGGCCAGATGCCGCCCAGCCCGGCATTGATCGGCAAGAACAGGGTGCCTGCGCCAATGGCGGTGGCAAACAGGCCGAGTACCCAGGTTCGATCGTGGCCGTTTAAGGATGATCCGGCTGTAGGACGGCTCAGTACGCCATCCATGGTTTTACTTGTACTTGTGGACATGTCTACTTCCTCCTTTTGATGAGCTGTGATCATCCAGATCGACCACTGCTTGAGAGGAAGTGTGTGCGAGGATTCAGCCGCTTTGTGGGGCTATATCCGGAACGGCGGTATGGGAATTTAAGCGGTTGATCCGGCAGGCGAACGGAGTTTGGCAGGGGAAGGCGTGCTGGTCAGCCGCCTGGAGAGCCCACTCCAGAGGGCTCACTTTGAGCGCTGCCAGACTCTTGGCCCGATCAAGGTAACACTTTTGCGGTGTTGAGACCAGTGGCCCACAAGCGCTGTGGGCCACATCCGGCGTGATACGTTGATAAATGACTATTGCATCATATCCAAATGCTGGAATAAGTCAAACACGGCGTGGCCAGTATCTCCATTGTGCAGAATGGTGGCCCGACTATTGGCAAAATCGATTTGCAGCTCCGCCCACGCATCCTCATGAGTCCAGCGCGCATAAAATTGCGTATCCGGGCAGGCCGGCAGGCTGAAGGTGCCGCCAAATGCTGAATGAGTGTTTCTGAAATGGATCAGGCGGAACAGATCTTTCACTACCGGGCGTTCGACATGTTCGGCGACTTCTGCGGGCGTGTAGTAGTGGCGATTGATGTCGCGCCCGACCTGGGTTTTTTCCAATAGCCCCATGTCATTACAGCCTGCCAGAAGGCCGACGTAATACACCTGGGGAATCCCAGGCGAGAAGAACTGGATGGCGCGGGCAAGGATGTAATCGCGGTCGTTGCGGCCCAAGGCATCGTAATAGGTGCAATTGACCTGATAGAGATCGAGATTGCTGGCCGCAGCCCCCGTGGCCCTTCGGCTTTGATTGGCGCTGTTGGCATGCATTTGCTCCACCAGTTGGCTCAGTTCTTCCGGGGGGATCAGGCCGGGCGAATTCGGGCTGCCAGCATCGGCCCCCACATCAATCACGCCGATGCCATCATGCGTATCGAGTACGGTGATGGCGTTGCGCGGGCTGATTGCCAGCCATTGCTTCAGATAGCGGCCAGTCTTGTTGATCAGCGCATGCAGTACCAGTGGGGGGAGGGCAAAGTCATAGACGCGGTCAACGCGTTGGGCAATCTCGATCTGCTTGCGGTAGTAGGAGTGAATTTCGACGAGCACTTCCATGCCACGGGTGCGGGCCGCAGCCGCCAACTCACCGATGAAGGCGAAGGTTTCGGGGATCATGAAGCAGTTGGTCCCCGGCTTTTTGATCGCATAGCCCGCCGCATCCAGGCGGATCGACTGGATTCCTGCCTCGGCGAAGGCATCAAGAATCCGCGTCAGATAACGCTGACCACTGGCATGGGTAACGTCAATGTCGATCTGGTTGCTGGTAAAGCTGGTCCACAAGATGGCTTTTTGCCCGTTCGCCAGCGTTGTGTAGGTAAAGGGCAGGCCGGGGCGGGGGCGATAGATTTTCAGCAGGTCTTCTTCTGTGGCGCCTTGGGGAAATACCTTGGATAGGCGCAGGAAGAGGCCGTTGTACTCAGACTTGCCTCCTTTGGCTGAATAGTCCAGGAATTGCGCGGATTGGGCGGACATGTGATTGACGATCAGGTCGGCCATGATCTCGTAGTCTTTGCCCAGTTGCCGCACATCCGTCCAGTCGCCCAGACGCGGATCAACAGTCGCGTGATCAATGGGATCAAAACCTGCATCGCTGCCATCAATAGGCGTGAAGAAGGGCAGTAAGTGAACCCCGCCAAACAAATCGCGTAAAGGGCCTGCCAGCAAGGATTGAAGTCCTGCGAGTCCGCCTCCGCCAAGCCTGTCCACATAGGTGATCAGTTGTACTTGGTTTTTCATGTTTTATTCTTTCCAGCAAATAGGGTGTGTTCGTGCTGGCACAGTCTGATCATCAGGACTGTCGCCATGGGGTTTCAATTGTTACTCCAAAGCGCTTTGGATTGCACTGAAGGTTTTCCCTGATAGTAGTCCAAAGCGCTTTGGACTAATTTTCAAATCGCTTTGAGAGCAAACACGATAACTGTGCATGTATCGGGCAGCGTGATGGGCAGATTCGGGGTTGAAAGCCGTTTTCCGGCTGAAATAAAATCAAGGAGACAAGCAATGCATGTGAACAAGAATTGGTTCGTCAAGGTGGTAGGCTTTGTGGGCTTGGGGGTCGCAAGCGGTGCTGCCTTGGCCGAAACACCGGTCTCAATGTGGGTCCATTCCGGCCCTGGGCCAGAGCGCGAAGTCTATGCAGCAGCAGTCAAATCCTTCAACGATTCGCAAAAGGATATCAAGCTTGAACTGGTGGCGCTGCCCGAAGGCAGCTATAGCGACCAGATCAACGCCGCAGCCTTGGCCAGAAAGCTGCCCTGTATTCTCGATTTTGACGGCCCCAATGTATATAACTACGCGTGGACCAAGAAAATCATTCCCCTGGATGACTTTGCCGAACTCAAGCCGATCAAGGCCGATCTGCTGCCCTCTTTGCTGCGGCAGGGAACCTTCAACAAGAAGCTCTACAGCGTCGGTCAGTATGATTCCGGTCTGGCCATCTGGGGCAACAAAAAGCTCCTGACCAAGGCTGGCATCCGCATTCCGGCCAAAGTAAGCGAGGCGTGGACGTTTGCCGAATTCGAGGATGCACTCAAAAAGCTCAAGGCAGCCGGAGTGGCCTATCCGCTTGACATGAAATTCAACTATGGTTTCGGCGAGTGGTTCACCTATGGCTTCTCACCGATTGTACAAAGTTTTGGTGGCGATCTGATCAACCGCAATGGCTTCAAAACCGCCCAGGGTGCAATCAATGGCCCGGAAGCTGTCAGGGCCATGACGACCCTGCAAAACTGGACCAAAAACGGCTACGTAAATGCCTCCACACATGACGATGGCGATTTCGTCAAGGGGACGGCCGCGCTCTCCTACGTCGGCCACTGGACCTACAGCGACTACAAAAAAGCGCTGGGTAATGATCTGGTACTGATCCCGATGCCCAAGTTCGGCAAGAAGGCCGTGACTGGCGCGGGCTCATGGAATTTTGGGATTACTGCTGATTGCAAAGACCCGCGTGCTGCCGCAAAGGTAATTGGGCACCTGATGAGCTCTGCGCAAATCCTTCAACTGACTGATGTTAACGGTGCTATACCGGGCACGATGACGGCGCTGAAGGCCAGCAAGAATTATGCAGCCGGAGGCCCGCTGGCGATTTACGCCGAGCAGGCGACTGAGCATGTTTCGCTTGTTCGTCCGGAAACGCCAGCCTACCCGGCGATCACCTCGGCATTCGCTGAAGCGGTGAAAAACATTGTCGCAGGCTCAGACGTCAAGAAGGAACTGGATAAGGCGGCCAAGAAAATTGACCAGAACATTGAGGATAACAACGGTTATCCGGTCAAGTAAGCCTGCTTGAATACGTTGGCCCCAAGGCTCTGGGGCCAACGCGAAGGCTTACGCCAAGTATGGTATAGACTTGGCATGTAATGCATAAAGCATTAAAAACTAGCGAACCGTATCGCATCATGACTTCGAATCCTGCTTTGACATCAGGCGCCTCTGCGCCGAGTATTCCGTCGTCGGCCAAGCGCAAAGGCCGATTGACCCCTTGGTTTTTCGCCGCACCAGGTCTTACCCTCCTCCTGTTGTTTTTGGTGCTGCCCTTTCTTCTGGCGCTGGTATTGTCATTCACCGATCAGCGCCTGGTGACCAATGAAGAGATTGGCACACATTTTGTGGGGCTGCGCAATTACATCCGCCTGTTTGACGACGACTCTTTCTGGGCCGCATTACGCAACAATTTCTTCTTTGTGGTGATTGTGACCCCGATCCAGTCGGCGCTTGCTTTGCTTCTTGCGCTTCTGGTCAATCAAAAGTTGGCTGGGGCGCGGATTTTCCGCACCATCTATTTCATGCCGGTGGCAACTACCATGGCGGTGGTGGCCGTTGTGTGGTCGCTGCTCTACGCACCGGATCAAGGGGTGATCAACCGGCTGGTAGGCGTGTTGAGCTTTGGTATGGTTGGGCCGCAGGACTGGCTGCGTAACCCCACCCTGGTGATGCCCGCCGTCATGCTGTTATCAATCTGGCAAGGCGTGGGCTTCCAGATGCTGGTTTTCCTGGCCGGTTTACAGTCAATTCCACTTGACCTTTATGAAGCCGCAAAACTGGATGGAGCGACCGCACGGCAGCAATTCCTGTATGTGACGCTGCCGATGCTGAAAAATACGACGATTTTCGTGCTGATCACCACCACGATCTACGCCTTCCAGCTCTTCACGCAGGTGCAGATCATCGCAAACAGCGGCACGCCTGCACCGGTTGACTCGTTCCGGACGATGGTCATGTTGATGGTACAAGAAGGTTTCAGCAATGGGAAGATTGGCTATGCATCAGCCATATCCGTGGTGTTCTTCCTTATCGTACTGGCCATTTCCCTTGTTCAACGCCTACTGCTCAAAGAAGAGAGGGCCGTGTGATGAGTGCCGTTCCGTTCCAACCCTCGCTGGGGCGCAGCAAAATGATTGCGCGTGTGCTGCAATATGCCTTGCACATCGCACTGGTCTTGTTCTTCCTATTTCCCTTGGTATTCATGTTCGTCTCTGCATTCAAGGGTGATGAACTACAGTTGCTCAAAGACATGGGCAGCATGATGGCTTTTGTGCCGCATGGAGATGTCTCGGGGAAGAATTTTGCCAGTGTTTTTTCATCAAGCAGTTTCAGGCAGGCGTTTTTCAATTCGACATTTACGGTCAGCATCACGGTGATCCTGGGTATCCTGGTCAACAGCATGTTGGCCTATGCCCTGGCGCGTTTCCGCTTCCGTGGGCGGACGTTGATTTTGACGGCCATCATTGCCTTAATCATTATTCCATTCGAGGCCATTGCAGTGCCATTGCTGATGCTCGTCAATGAATTGCCGTGGTTCAGCGGCACACGGGGGTGGTTGGATTCCTATCAGGTACAGATCATTCCATTTGTTGCGCACGCGTTTTCCATCTACCTGTTCTACCAGTTCTTCATCGCCTTGCCGAAAGATCTGGAAGAAGCCGCGATGATGGATGGCGCAAGCCGCCTGCGTATTTACTGGAGCATTGTCATGCCCCTGTCCAAGCCGGTGATTGCCACGGTGGCCGTGCTGCAGTTCCTGTCGCGCTGGGGGGATTTGCTCTGGCCCGTGATGGTGGTACGTGGCGACAACTATGCCACGCTGCCTTTGGCCATGCAGACATTTTTCGGACAATACCCACGGCATTGGGGTGAGGTCATGGCGTTTGCTGCGATGGCGACCTTGCCAACATTGAGCTTGTTTATTGTGTTCCAACGCTGGTTTGTGCGTAGCGCGATTTCCAGTGGCGTGAAGGGGTGAGAATCCGGTGAGTCCCTGCTGTGCCACAAGCGCGGTGGGCAGGGGAAACAGAATAGAGCCGGGTGGGGCAAAAGCCCGGCAGATAATGGATGAGGAGCAGGTCATGGCCAGTGTGAAGATGCGGAAAATACGTAAGACATATGACAATAGTGTCGAGGTGATCAAGGGGGTTGACCTTGAGGTAAAAGATGGGGAATTCATGGTTTTCGTCGGCCCGTCCGGCTGCGGAAAATCAACCATGATGCGCATGATTGCGGGCCTTGAGGAAATCAGCGACGGGGAGCTGCACATTGGTGAGCGTCTGGCGAATGACCTGCCACCAGTCGATCGCAAGGTGGCGATGGTATTCCAAAGTTACGCTCTGTATCCACATATGACGGTGGCAGAGAACATGGGTTTCGGGCTCAAATTGGCAGGCACGCCAAAGGCTGAGGTCAAGGAGATCGTCGGTAAGGCCGCCGAGATCTTGCGGATCTCCCACCTCCTGGAGCGTCGCCCCAAGGCGCTCTCCGGTGGTCAGCGTCAGAGGGTGGCCATTGGCCGGGCGATTGTGCGCAAGCCAGGCGTGTTTTTGTTTGACGAGCCGCTTTCCAACCTTGATGCCGGGTTGCGTGTGCAGATGCGGGTGGAGCTGACCAAGCTTCACAAGGAGCTTGGCAGTACCATGATTTACGTGACTCATGATCAGACGGAGGCGATGACCATGGGAGACCGTATCGCGGTATTCAACCAGGGCGTGGTCGAACAAGTCGGACCGCCCATGGAACTCTACCGCGATCCCGTCAACACCTTTGTGGCAGAGTTTTTAGGTGCCCCGAAGATGAATTTGTTACCGGCCAAATGGGCAAAGCAGGGAAATGGTGCCATGCTGGAGGTTGGAGGCTGTAAAATACCTTGGAATGGGGATGGTGCGGGCCCTATTGAAGCTGTGCGCGATGATTTGCTGCTGGGGATTCGCCCGGAACATATAGATGTCCTCTCGGATGCCTCCGAGACGGGTACAATTGGCGCAAAGCTCGAAGTTGTGGAACGTCTTGGTGACACCGTGTTGCTTTACGTAAAGATTGCTGGGCTGGACTCTCATGTGGCAGTCAAACTGCCGGAGGACGGAAATCAGTGGTCCCGTGGTGCCGTAGTGGGTTTGCGGCCACGAGAAAAAGCTGCCTTGCTTTTTGCCAGGAGTGGACAGCGCGTTAATTGAAGGATGACGGCGGAGGTTCTTTTCTCCGCCAATTCTGTTGGGATACGCGGTGCCTAGGCAGGGTGATGCATGCATAACGCAATGCGGCAGCATGTGAAGACCAGGACGACTCCGAAGTGCTTGCCCGATATGTGGATGCAAGCTGCATTATAGGAACTTGGTGTCGTGAATCTCAAACAATTATCTGAAAGCCTGGGCCTGTCGCAAACCACTGTCAGCCGTGCGCTGAACGGTTACTCTGACGTTAACGAAGCCACCCGTGAGCGGGTGGTGGAAACCGCCAAGCGCCTGGGCTATAAACCGAACGCCATGGCGCGGCGCCTGGCGATGGGCAAGGCCGATGCGGTGGGGTTGGTCTACCCGCTTGACGCGCTTGATATGGGAGACCCCCGCTTCCTTGAAGTGATTGAGGGGCTGACTGATGCACTCAATGCCAACGATATTGATGTCTTGATTGCCTCTGCGGGAAAGGCCAACGAGCTTAAAACCTATGAGCGGCTGATTCGTGGTCACCGTGTGGATGGTTTGATTGTTGCCCGCACCCTGATCAAAGACCCGCGCATCCAGTATTTGCGGCAGGCAAAATTCCCGTTTGTTTCTTATGGGCGTACCCAGGACCCATCTGCATTTTCATGGTTCGATTTCGACAATGAATTGGGGTGCCGTCTGGCGGTGCGCCGTCTGGTTGGTTTTGGGCATCAGCATATCGCCTACATCCATGCGTCCTTGAATATGAATTTTGCCCGTCAGCGCTATGAAGGTTTCATGGCAGAGATGCGTGAGGCGGCATTGCCGGTGAACCCGGATTGGGTAAAGGACGCGGGCTTTGCGCCTCGGAGTGGCTATGACGCCATGCGTGCCCTGCTGGCTGCAGAGACGCGTCCGACAGCAATTGTTGTCGATAACAATCTGGCGGGCGTAGGCGTGTTGCAGGCGCTGTACGAGGCAGGACTCAAAGTAGGGGAGGATTGTTCGGTGATTGTGTATGACGGTGTCCCGCAAACCGTGTTCACCAATCATTCGGAATTGACTTCTGTCGAGCAGGCTACGCCCTATGAGGCAGGCAAAAAGCTGGCAGAGTTGATACAGGGGGTGATGCAGGGCAAGCCCCTGTCTGAGCTGCAGGTCTTGTGGAAGCCAAGCATCCGCGCCGGGCATTCCGACGGCCCGGTCGGCCCCCAGTCTCGCCGCTAGGCTTTTGCGCGGGGAAAAATGTTGTGATGCCTATTGATTGGGCATCACAATGTTTTTTCCATATATGCGTGGATTCTGTGTACAGTTTTCTCACCGATTCTGGGAATCCTCATCAAATCCTGCGTGTTGAGCGCGCGTAAATCATCAATGGTATGGATGCCTTGTGACCTTAAGGCATTTTCTGCGTGCGCCGGGAGTTCCAGCGCCCTGATGTCACGTTGCCGCAGATGGGCTCGGTGAGAGAAGTAGGTCACAATGTCATCGGCAACCCCCAGGCGCAGCCCCAATTCCCACCAGACAGCACTGGCCAGTTGTGGTGAGTCCAGCGCACAGTCTTCCAGTAAGTGCTTCAAGGCGTTGAGAATCTGCTGAGGTGTATAGACCGTACCGCGTTTGAAGAAGGCATCTATCCTGGCGAAAATGTCCGCCTCAAGTGCATCCATACATCACCCACCGGTGAAAGTGACTTTGAACAATTGCAATGCAGTCTTGAGGGTACGCCTCAGGGCAATCGTGTCGCGGTATTGCTGTGCGCCACGATTGCCCCAGTGCATTACCTGATTGGCATTTTAGAACCAGGCTTCTACCTGGAAGCCATAGGTGCCGCCGTGGTTGGTACTTTCAAAGCCACCCACTGCAGTGGTGCAGTCACGCCCCGTGCAGGTTACGCCGCCAGCATCCTTGGCCGCATTGTTCCAGTGGGCGTAGGTATAGTAAGCACGCAATGCCGGACGCGACCAGAAGCTGCGGCCCATCGACATCTGCCCGGCCAGGGTCGCCTTGACCAGCTTGCGGGTGGCGCTTCCGTCACCGGGTTTCAAGGATTGATAACCGCCTTCAAATGCCACGCTATAGATGTCATTGAAGTGATACTGCGGGCGACCGCCGATGATGAAAGTCTTGTCCGTCACGCCGTTGTTACGGTTGTTCTGATACCCCACCACGAAGCCTGCGGTGATGGGTGTTCCTTGTGGTTCGATCACAATCGAATCAATCACTCGCCAGCCACGGTGTGTGCCGGTAAAGCCAGGCGTGCCGCTACCGTTCAGGTTGCCCGCATCTTTTGCAAATTGGGTAATGACGTTATTGGCGCCGCCCAAGACATCCTGAGTGTAGTGCGCGGTCAGGGTGTAGCCACCTTTCCCCTTGGCCAGAGTATTGCCACTGGCATCCTTGGCATCATTGTTGTTGTCTTTGAAAATGAGGTTGGCGCCCACTTCCAGTTGGCCACCTTGCCAGAGCGGAATTTGTTGCAGGCGGATATCGTGGTTTTGAACCTGCATGACGCCGCCATTGACGATGCCGGGGCGGAAACTACCCAGTGCGCCCCCCGAACTCGTGCTGCTTTGGCCATCCCAGTCCTGCGCACCGGTACGGAAAATGGCATAGGAGAGTTTCCCTGCACGGCCCAGATCTACCATGTCCAGCCCAACGCCTGGGCCAAGAGCAGGTTCCCACCACGTGTAGTCCAGGATATGAATGTCAGGGTTTTTGTAGAAGCGCTTGCCCAGCCAGACGTTCGCATCCTTGAAGGCGCCGTCGCCAACGTGATCGGCCTGTACAAACAATTGGCGCCAGGCAGGGGTGCTTTGTTCCCAGTTCGTCAGTTGCTGGGTGCCATAGGCAACGTTGGTGATTGCAGTGAACTTCACACCATGGACTTCACCGAGCTTGGCGCCATAGCTGAGAGTTGCGTAGGTGTCGCATTCATTGCCTAAGCGGAAAAAGCCCATGGTTTGCTGGTTGTCATTATTGGCTCCTTTGACCCTGTAACAGACCTCTTTGCCGCCCTTGGTAGCAGAACCGCCCCCTGTGCGGAAATAACCATGAAATCCCTCGTCGGCATCGGCATGGCAGACGGGTACAGCGGCAATTGTGGCCATGACGGCCAGAAAAATACGACTCTTTGTGTTCATTGTCTTCTCTCTCCTCTAGTTAAAACAAAGGGACCCCATCGCACTTTTTGGGAAGGAAGTCGATCCCTCATGAAAATGTGCTCACACTCAAAGTGCATTGCGTTTTTTGAAAAAAGATTCCCCCTTAGAGCATTCCAAAGGAATGATCTTGGCGTGTTGTGCTGATTGGCTTGTGGCGTTATTCCGCCAGGTGTATCCCCGTTTCAGCGGCGCAATGCTTGGTTTTTGTTATGCGTCGTCTGTGTTGCTGTCTCCTTTTGCACAGATCATGGTGACATGCGGCAGAGAGCAAGTTTTGGTGGGACTTGGCTGCGCATGCAACGGCATTGAAAAATTATTTACGTGCTTTTATATCTTCCAAAGCGCTTTTAGCGTAGGTCAAAGCGCTTTGGGTCACTATAAGGGAAAACCTTTAGCCGATAAGTTACAAGTGCAGAGGGGACGCGATTGTGTGACGTGGCGTCTGCCAGACACTCTGAAAATCGAGGGGTCAAAAAGAAGACGATTTAAGCCGGAACCGCCCTCTGGCTGGATAGAACTCCAAAATATATGACGTATGGAAAATCGAGAGAACCTGATTTTGATGCATCAAACCCCGTTTTGATCCGGTATTACCTGTAGTGGTCTGCTTGCAACAGCGAGGATGGTGTCGCCGATTCATTGAAAAGACGGGTTGAAAGTATTTGCTTCGAACCAAAGAGAGGATTTTTCAGTGGGACCCTGTTCTGGGTCGCCTTGAAGCGGGTGTCGTCGACGCGCTAAGGTTTTCCCGAATAGAGAATCCAAAGCGCTTTGATTATGTTAAAAGCGCTTTGGATGGCGACAGGTCAAGAGTTGATCGTCGAGTTTGTGCTGCGAACATTCTGACAATAACAAGGGGCGTACAGATGTTGACCACGAGGAGTTGGGCGCTAGGGGGTGTGTTGCTGGTGTGCGGTGTTGTGCCATATGCATACGCACAGGATGTCATCACCATGTGGGTGCATTCTGGGCCCGGATCGGAACGCGAGGCCTACGTGGCTTCCATCAAGGCATTCAATGAATCACAAACCATCTATAAGGCAGAGTTGATCACACAGCCTGAAGGGCAGTATGAAAATCGAGTGGAAGAAGCCGCAAAATCCAATCAATTGCCGTGTGTGTTGGATTTTGATGGTCCGTTTGTATACAACTATATCGCAACCAAAAAGATCGTTCCGCTGGATGACATTCCGGACTCGGTGGCCTTGGGGGTTGATATGCTTCCATCCCTATTGCGTCAGGGAACCTACAAGAAGCAGCTCTATAGCGTTGGTCAATATGATTCGGGGCTGGCAATCTGGGCCAATCGGAAATTGCTCAATAGTGCTGGGGTCAGGATACCTGTACGGCTGACTGAAGCCTGGTCTTTGAGTGAGTTTGAAGAGGTGCTCAGAAAGCTCAAGGACAGCGGTGTCCCGTATCCACTGGATATGAAGTTCAACTATGGGCTGGGGGAGTGGATGACCTATGGTATTTCTCCCATTGTGCAGAGTATGGGTGGGGACTTGATCAACCGGAATGGGTTTGTCAGCGCTCAGGGGGCCATCAATGGTCCGGCCGCCGTGGCGGCGCTGACGGCGGTGCAGAGATGGGTCAAGGCAGGCTACGTCAATCCTACCCCCAAGGGGGATGATGATTTCATCAAAGGCCGGTCTGCACTTTCGTATGTCGGGCATTGGACCTATAGGGAATATAAAAAGGCACTGGGCAATGATTTGGTTTTGATTCCCATGCCCCGTTTTGGCCACAGACAGGTCACGGGTGCAGGCTCATGGAATTTTGGCATTTCTGCAAATTGCCAGAACCGTCGTGGGGCTGCCAAGCTTTTGACACACCTTATGAAGCCAGAGGAAATTACCAGGGTAACCGCAATCAATGGCGCGATTCCCGGTACTTTCACCGCATTGATGCGTAACCACGCCTTTGATTATGGCGGGCCATTGCATATCTACTATCAGCAACTCTCCGAGGGGGTTGCCGAAGTCAGGCCGGAGACTGCCGCATACCCGGCGATTACCGCAGCATTTTCAAGAGCGGTGGGTCGCATCGTGTATGGTGCGGATGTCAAGAGATCGCTTGACACTGCGGCGCAGACTATTGATCGCTATATCGCCCAGAATCCTTCTGGAACCGAGCAATAGTATCTCGGGTGCTGTGCGGAGTATGACAAAGGGGGGCGTGGCAGTGCTTATGGTTTGATCAGAAAGGTAAATTGGATATTGACCAGTGCCTTGTATAGCATGAAAACGTGCATGTTGATACGCCAAGGAGAAGTGTCATGGTCAATATTGAAAATGCCAAGAGTCTAGATGTATTGCTTGCCTCCGGCTATGCCTGGGGTGAGTTGGTGGATGGCCCGGAGCGCAGCCCAGTTGCAGGGGATGGTGAGTTTGAGCAGCGGGTGCAGTTTCTCAAGATTCTGACGATGTGCGCGCTGTTCCCGCGTTAACCGCAGGGCAGCGGACGGCCGCGAGCGTGGTTGTGGCTCCTGGCACACATGATTGGCTTGGGTGGTGCGCCTTGCTTATGGATGATGTCATGGAGCCCACAAATCATGTGCATGAATGCTCGTTGTATTTTTTCAAAGACAGTTTGCTTGTTTTTTAGTGCCTGGGTTGCCTTGGTTCCTGTTTGCCATGCTGGGATTCTGAATTTCTTGGCCCCGTCGGGAGATGATGCGGAAAAACAGCTCCAGACATGGTTGCATTCGCCTACGCAAAATCTCAAACTCGGCGAATGGGACAGAATACGGCTCGCCCCGAGTTATTCGGAGCACCCCAATCAGCATCCACTGACCATTACGGCCGAGCAAGTGGCAGATATGCTGAAAACGCTGCAGCTCAAAGCTGATGGTGAGGTGATTGCGCTATTTGCTGAGGATGAACTGAAACGCTTGTCCAAACCCATTGCATCGGCCTTGGCTGTGGCACGCCCTGATCAGGATGTAGAGTTTCTCAGTACCGGGCAGCATGGCATGATCGGTATTGTTGCGCCGGTTGTCGGAAACGCCGGACGCATATTTGTGACGGGCGGGCGTCTGAACATCATCTTAGGGATGGTGCACAAGGATTTCATTTCTGATTATCTCCACGGTTCACGACGCGTACCGAAATTTGATTACGGCTCGCAGCAACATCCTGCCGAGTACATCAGCATAGCGAGTTCGGTGTCTGGGGATGTGCATCTTGTGCGTCAGGATTGGATTGCATTGCCAATGCCAGCCAAGCGGGCAGAGAAAGAACCTGCACGTCCAACCATAGAAACCCCACCCAGCAATGGGCCGATGGTGGCGCCAGGAAAAGATGCGGCCGAAGATCTTGCCAGCAAGCTGGCAGTACGCCTGAAGGCTCTACAGCTTCTGAAAGAGCAGGGTTTGCTCAGTGAAGAGGAATACCGCAATAAACGGGCGGCTATTTTGCAGGGGATGTAAGCGCACTTGCTTGGGGATGGCCGATGCCCGGCAATCCCCCGAAGTGGGTTACCTGAGAGCACGCTATATCCTGCGCCTGAAATCCTGCATCCGGAATCCCAGGGCATATAGTGTGGCGAAGTAGGCGGCCGCACCGACGGCGATAATGCCAAACAGGTGGGTGACGCGCCATGCGGTGTGGTGGTTGTGGAGCCAATCGTTCTCAGCGCCACGGACCAGCCAGAGCACCACACCCATTACGACGAGCCCGATGATGAGCTTGCCCGTGAAGCGAACCCATCCGGCATGTGGCGTATATGCCCCGACCTTGCGCAGTCCATAGTAGAGCAGGCTGGCATTGAGCGTGGCAGCCAGCCCGATGGACAGCGCCAGCCCCGCATGCGCGAGCGGGCCGTAGACCACAAATGCCAGGTTCATGAGTTGTGTGGCCACCAGGGAGATGAGCGCATATTTGAGCGGCGTGCGAACATCCTGCCGGGAATAGAAGGCAGGGGCGAGAATCTTCACCAGAATCAGGCCGATCAGCCCGACGCTGTAGGCCAGCAGTGCATCATGGGTACGTTGAGAATCTAAGTACGAGAAGGCGCCGTGCTGGAAGAGTGTGGAAGCGAGTGGCACTGCCAGCAGCATCATCCCGACTGCCGCAGGTGCGGTTAGCAGCAGGGCCATGCGCAGCCCCCAATCCAGCGTGGCGGAAAAACCAGCGTTATCCGACTGGGCCCTCATCTTGGAGAGGCTGGGGAGCAGGATGGTCCCCAGTGCAGCACCGAGCAGCCCGACCGGGAACTCCATGATCCGATCTGCGTAGTTCAGCCACGAAATGCTGCCCGTGGGGAGGCTGGAAGCGAAGTTTGTGTTGATGACCAGGCTGATCTGCGCGACGGATACGCCCAGGGTGGCCGGTGCCATGGTCTTGAGGATACGCATCACGCCGGGGTCTTTGAGCGAGAGCGAGAAGCGCGGCATCATCTTGATGCCCATCAGCGCCGGGATCTGCACGACCATCTGCAGCACGCCGCCGATAAAGGCGCTCCAGGCCAGCACTTTGGCCGGGTTGGAGAAATGTGGCGCCATGAATAACAGCATGACGATGGCCGTGAGGTTGAACATCACCGGCGTGAAGGCGGGCAGCGAGAAGCGCCCCCAGGTGTTGAGTACGGCGGCCGACAGGGCCACCATGGCCTGGAAGAAGATATAGGGGAAAGTGACGCGGGTGAGTTCCACGGCGAGCTGGAACTTATCGGCATCCTTGCTGAAGCCGTTTGCTGTAAGGTGGATCACCCAGGGTGCGCACAGGATGCCGATTGCGGAGACGATGAAGACGGCAAGCCCCAGCAAGGTGGTGACATGATTCACCAGTGAGCGAGTGGAGGCTTCGTCCTGTTTGTTCTTGTATTCTCCCAGGATCGGTACAAATGCCTGTGAGAAGGCGCCTTCGGCAAACAGGCGGCGCAGCAGGTTGGGTAGGCGGAAGGCCACGTTGAAGGCATCGGTCATCATGCCTGCGCCCAATACATTGGCGATCAGGATTTCTCTGACCAGACCCAGGATGCGGGAGAGCAGGGTGAAACTGCTGACCTTGGCCAGCGCTTTAAGCAAATTCATCAGGGGCAATCGGAGTTGGCAAAGCCTGCGCCACTGTGGCGCCAAGAGGGGCAATCTTATCGGGCCGGGAGGCGAACGGGAAGCGTTTGAAAGGCAAGAATGCACGATTGGTCTTGTACAAGGTTGAAAAAATGATTAGAATCGTCGTTTCCGTGTAACTTCTACCGAAGACAGAACAAATGGCCAACTCCGCACAAGCCCGCAAGCGCGCCCGTCAGGCACTCGTGGCGCGCGCTCACAACGCCAGCCTGCGTTCCCGTCTGCGTACCGCGATCAAGTCCGTGCGCAAGGCGGTCGAAGCTGGCGACAAAGCCGCTGCTCAACAAGTGTTCCAACAGTCCGTCAGCACCATCGACTCGATTGCCGACAAGAACATCGTCCACAAGAACGCTGCTGCTCGACACAAGAGCCGTCTGTCCGCCGCCATCAAGGCGATGGGTGCAGCCGCCTGAGCACCGTTTCTGCTGGATTGAAAAAAGGCGCCTTGTGCGCCTTTTTTTGTATTCGGCTTGCCTAGGCAAGCCTGGGGATTTGGACTAAGATCTTGGTTCCCATTGGTTTAACGGCGGCTTTTGCCGCCGTTATGTTTTGTATTGCAACCTCGCTCGCGTTGGTGAAAGACGGCTATGACCATAGCGCCCAGACACTTTCTGCAGTTCAAAGATCTCTCACGTGAAGAACTCGACTACGTGTTCAAGCGTGCGCGCTGGATCAAGGATAAATTCAAGCGCTACGAAACCTATCACCCACTGTTTGACCGCACCTTGGTCATGATCTTCGAAAAGGCCAGCACGCGCACGCGTCTGTCGTTCGAAGCAGGCATGTTCCAGTTGGGCGGTGCTGCGGTGTATCTGAATACCCGTGATTCCCAACTGGGGCGCGGTGAGCCGGTTGAAGATGCCGCCCAGGTGATCTCCCGCATGTCAGACGTGGTGATGATCCGGACCTTTGAGCAGACCATCATTGAGCGCTTTGCTGCCAACTCGCGTGTACCGGTCATCAACGGCCTGACCAACGAGTTCCATCCCTGCCAGATTCTGACCGACATCTATACCTGGATTGAGCGTAATGGCTCCATCCAGGGTAAGACTGTGGCCTGGATCGGGGACACCAACAATATGTGCAATACCTGGCTGCAAGCGGCTGAACTCTTGGACTTCAAGGTGCACGTCAGCTCGCCCAAGGGCTACGAGGTTGATCCTTCCAAGGCCAACATCCAGGGCACTTCACACTACGAGCAGTTTGCCGACCCGATGGACGCGGCACGTGGCGCCCATATCATCACCACCGATGTGTGGACGTCGATGGGGTTTGAAGCCGAGAATGAAGCACGACTGCGTGATTTTGCTGACTATCAGGTGGATGCAGACATGATGGGGGTGGCCGATAAGGACGCCCTGTTCATGCATTGCCTGCCTGCGCACCGTGGCGAAGAGGTGACGGCTGAAGTTATCGATGGGCCGCAAAGCGTGGTGTGGGAAGAGGCGGAAAACCGTCTGCACGCCCAAAAAGCGCTGCTGGAGTTCCTGGTGCTTGGGCGTGTGGACAACTGATCAACGCGTGTGTTGAGCGCTGGGTGGGGCTCCAAGCTGGATGCTGAAAGCTTTCTTAGCGGGCAGGCGCCCCTGATGACCGTGACCTGCAAGAATGGCGCCTATAATCAAGCCGATGCAGGAGGTTTCACCAAGCTCAATGCTTTGTGGATGCGATTCACCGAGAATGCTTGGTTGAAACGCGGAGGCTGATCCAGGATCAGTGCAAGAGGGCCGCCAGCAAGGTGGCCCTTTTTCTTGTCGCAACCTGGAAACCAAGACTCGGCAACATAGAATTTTCTTTGCTTATTGAAGAGGTCTGCAGATGATCAGCAAGATTGGGGTTCTAACCAGTGGTGGCGATTCGCCAGGCATGAACGCGGCCATCCGCGCGGTGGTGCGGGCAGGTTTGTCCAATGGCCTGGAAGTGTTTGGTATCCACGATGGTTACATGGGGCTACACAAGGGGCGCATTGAAAAGCTGGAGCGCAAGAGCGTCTCCGACGTACTCAGCCGGGGCGGCACCATTCTGGGTTCTGCCCGCTTCCCGGATTTCAAAGAGGAATCCGTGCGCCAGGAAGCCATCGCCAACCTGCAAAAGCATGGTATCGATGCGCTCGTGGTGATCGGCGGGGACGGCTCCTACATGGGCGCCAAGAAGCTCACCGAAATGGGCTACCCCTGTATCGGTCTGCCGGGCACCATCGACAACGATATTGCCGGTACAGATTTCACCATCGGTTTTGATACAGCGGTCAACGTGGCGCTGGATGCCATCGACCGTCTGCGTGACACCTCCTCTTCGCACAAGCGGATTTCCGTGGTCGAAGTGATGGGCCGCCACTGTGGTGACCTCGCCATGTGGGCCGCTGTGGCCGGTGGCGCCGAAGCGGTGGTGGTGCCTGAGCAGGATTTTGACAAGCATGCGCTGTTCCGCAAGATTGATGACGGCATTGCCCGTGGCAAGCGCCACGCCCTGGTGGTGATCTGCGAACATGTGACGGATGTGAATGCGCTGGCCAACCAGATTGAAGGGCGCACCGGCCTGGAAACCCGCGCCACCATCCTGGGGCACATCCAGCGCGGCGGCTCACCTACTGCGCGAGACCGCATTCTGGCCAGCCGTATGGGCGCCTACGCTGTCGACCTGCTCATTGCCGGGCATGGTGGGCGCTGCGTGGGGCTGCTGAATAACCAGCTGGTGCACCATGACATCATCGAGTGTATTGAAACCATGAAGCGCCCCTTCGATCAGGAAATGTACAAGCTCAGCGAGTATCTGGAAGGCTTCCCCGCCAGCACCGCTAAGTGATCTTTGGTGATCCGCTCGAAGTGCGTGTATCGTGAAATACCGTAGTACCCACCCCACCCGGCGAGCGGCAGCCGGGTGGGGCACTATATCGCCGCAAGGAACCCCAACATGGTAGAGACAGTTATCTTTGGTCTCAGCGTCAGTGAATTTGAAGATTTATGCCTCAAAATCTTCGTCACCGGCCTGATCACCTACATGGTTTTCATCATCGCCAATCTTGCCTACGAATCCAAGGCAGGCAAGACGGGCACGATCTGGTTGTTTTTGGCGCTCGGGCTGGGGATGTTTGGTTTTATCTCCAAGTCCTTGATTGCCAAGATGCTGGGCATTCACTGAAGCACTGCATCGTTATAATCACAGTCGTCACAACCCTGACATCAACAATTCTGAGGATTTGGAATGAGTCAAAACCAGTTCGACGGCGTCTCGGTCGTCACCAAGGCCAATGTCTACTTTGACGGCAAGTGCGTCAGCCACAGCATCGTGCTGGCCGATGGCACCAAAAAGTCGGTCGGGGTGATCATGCCTGCCAAGCTCACCTTCAACACCGGCGCCCCCGAGATCATGGAAACCGTCGTCGGCGCCTGCCGCGTGCTGCTTAAGGGTGAAACCGAGTGGAAGACCTACGGTGAAGGCCAGCGCTTCAACGTGCCGGGAAATTCCAGTTTCGAAATCGAAGTGGTGGGCGAGCCCTACCACTACATCTGTCATTTCGCTTAATTGTTCTGCCAAGGGGCAGGCTTGATAGAGCCTGCCCGATCGAGATCATCATGCCTTCATTTGACGTTACCAACGAAATCAACTGGGTCGAAGTGAACAATGCCCTCGACCAAGCCAACAAGGAAATCTCCACGCGATACGACTTCAAGGGCTCAGACGCCCGGGTCGAACTCGACGAGAAGAACAAGACCCTGACATTGCATGCCGATAGCGAATTCCAGCTTGATCAGGTATGGGATGTGCTGATCGCCAAATTCGCCAAGCGCGGCGTTGATATCCGCTGCATGGAAAAGAAGGATGTCGAAAAAGTCAGCGGTAACAAGGTCAAACGCAGCGTCATCATCAAGGCTGGGATCGACTCCGATCTGGCCAAGAAAATCGTGCGCCTCGTCAAAGACAGCAAACTTAAGGTACAGGCCTCCATCCAGGGTGACACCGTGCGCATCACCGGTGCCAAGCGCGATATCCTGCAGGAAGCCATTGCCCTGCTGCGCAAATCCATTGACGATTTCCCCCTGCAATTCGGCAATTTCCGGGATTAACCCCGGGCCTGCTATGTCTGCCCTACCTGGTGCTGATTGTGCCGGGTTGGGTGATGCGTTCGATCCGCCTGGCATGGTGCATCTGCGCACCACATATGCCACCCCGGCCCCGCCTCAACCTCATCCCGCCAAGAATGCAATATGCGTATTGCATTCTTCGGCAGGTCTGTGGTGTTTGCCGACTCCCCGTTTCAGTGCCGAGTGAGACTTGGCGTGTATTCGTGACCAATATGATTGTATAAGCTGTCTTCGCCGGGGGGCATTACATTTTTTGGCAGGTGAACCGGTGGATTGTGACGCCATTGCAAGACCGCTTTTGCCAAGAGTAGTCGTAAGACATCTCTCCCTTCCGTTGTGCTGGTCGGCAAGTGCGCCACTCATTCTTTTTGGCAAGCCGTCTGTCAGTGTGACATATTTAACAGTGTGAGCGGTATCAACATGTAAAACAAAATGATTTAGTTTAGTGCCTCCTATTTGGTCGAATTTTTAGTGGGGGCAGAAATGTACGGTATAGCAAAGCGGCTGCGGTGGGTTGTGCCATGCGTGGCGCTGGCAATCTTGCTGGGTTGCGGAGGTGGCGGTGGGGGAAGTGGTGGCGGGGCGGACAGCAGCGCAAGCAGCACAGGCTCCACAAGCAGCACAGGCACGAGCACAAGCACCAGCGCCTCCACCACGGTAACGTGGCAAGCGCCTGCAGCGATTACCTATGGCACTGCGCTGGGTGTCGCGCAGCTCAATGCTACCGCCAATGCGGCAGGTACATTTACCTACTCCCCGGCTGCAGGCACTGTTCTGACTGCGGGTGCGCACACCCTCTCGGTTACCTTTACCCCGACTGATACCAGCAAGTACTCTGCCGTCACAAACACGGTATCTCTCACGGTGAATAAGGCAGTCCCGGTGATCACCTGGGATACCCCGCAACCCGTTACCTATGGTTCCTGGCTGAACGCGTCGGCACTGAGTGCAACGGCCAGTACAGACGGCAGCTTTACTTATTCCCCCACCTCAGGCACAGCGATTCAAACGCTTGGAAGCATGACCCTGACGGCAAGCTTTACCCCTAAGGATACTAATAACTACGCAAGCACAACGGCAACCCAAACCCTCACGGTGAATAAGGGTGTGCCTAGTTTGTCCTGGCCCACGCCCACCGCAATCGTGCAGGGCGCCAGTTTGAGCGCGGCACAACTGAACGCTAAGAACGTGTACAGCTTGCCCGGCAAATTCAGCTATACACCCGCAGCCGGCACCAGTATCAACACGGCAGGCTCTGCGATTCTTACCGCAACCTTTACGCCAACGGATACCGCGCATTACAACACGGCAACCGTCTCCACTGTTTTAAGCGTGCTGCCTGCCAGTGATACGGCATACGTAAATTGGTCCAGCGCGGGGCAGACGATTCGTGGGTTTGGTGGATCGGAGGCTTGGTCGTGGATCATGCCTGCTGCAAAAATCAAAGCGCTCTATGGTACTGATTCAGCCAGCCTGGGTCTGAGCATCATGCGCGTACGCATTGCGCCCAGCACATGGAACAGTACCAATCAGACCGCAGATACCAGCGCATGGAGTGCGGAGCTGACCAATGCAAAAGCTGCACAGGACCTGGGGGCAACAATCTTTGCTACGCCCTGGACGCCGCCGGCAAGCATGAAAACCAACAACAATAGCCGCAGCAACAAGCTATACAGCGGCAACCTCAATACTTCCAGCTACGCAGATTATGCAAAGTATCTGAATGCATATATCAACTACGCGACATCCTCTGGCGTCAACTTGTATGCCATTTCAATGCAGAATGAGCCGGACTGGGACCCTCAGGACTATGAGTCCTGCCTGTGGTCGGCAGATCAGATGGATACCTGGGCTGCAAATTACGGCGCTGCGGCGATCGGTAGTTCGAGCGTCAAACTGATGATGCCGGAGTCCTTCTACTTCGCTCCTGCCATGTCGGATATGGCATTGAAAGACAGCAAAGCGGCTGCAGCCGTCTCCATCATCGGTGGGCATCTGTATGGCTCCGACCCGACCTATCCCACGCTGGCCAAGCAAATGGGCAAGGAAGTCTGGATGACCGAGCATTTCCTGGATTCAACCGCAAAGTCCGACACTGCCACCTCATGGGCGACCAACATGGCGGATGCCCTGGCCGCAGCTAAGGAGATTCACACCTCAATGGCTGTCGGCCAATATAACGCCTACGTATGGTGGTGGATGGTCAGCTCCAACGATAACAAGCCCACCGGGTTGATTGATGGCAACAACAATCCCACCTATTTCGGGATCGCGATGAAGCACTTCTCCCGCTACATTCGTCCGGGATATGTGCGATATGACGCCACAGCCAACCCCACCAATGGCGTGTATCTGTCTGCCTACGCGGGAAGCGGGCACTATGTGCTGGTGTTGATCAATTCCAATGCCAGTTCAGTGAGTCTGCCGATTCAACTCAGCAATCAGGCTGTGACTACATTGACTCCGTACCAGACCACATCAGCCAGCAGTTTTGCCCAGTTGAGCCCCATCTCGGTGGGGAGTGGCAGCTTTACGGCGACGCTGCCTGCCAACAGTATTACCACCTACGTTCAATAGACTTAAAATTACGCCAGTCAACGGATACCCGGCCATTCAATCAATGCTGATTGCGTGGTCGGGTGCGCCCTACTTTTTCGGCGATAGCGATTTACGCCTGACGCGGTAACCTAGCCTACATGGCTATTTCGTTGTTCAATCGTTGTTTATTAGAAAATCATTTTCAGCAGTGCTCTGGATTTGATGCCATTTTTCCCAATATTCCTTTTCCTTTTTGCACGCAAAATTATCAACAATTCTCGGCTTCCAAGCGGTAACCTCTGGGCGTTCGGCACGGCCAAAGACGCAGCGGTGTGCATGTTGCACAATGAGCTTTTGAAACGCCAATGCGGAATTCATAGTAAGAACAGTGCCTTTTGAAGGAGGTCTATGCCCAACCTTTGTATACATAAGGTGTTTTGGGCTAATCGGCATAAATATTTCAGTGCCTGGATTTGCCCATCCTCCATCGAAGTTATATTTTTCTGGGCTTTGATAATTAAGACGGATTACAGGATCATCGCTGGTTAGCCAATCAACGCCTGATGGGCTAAGCAAGATGGTCCATTTATGCTGGAGCAACACACTGGCAGTCTCATCTAGTAAGCGCTTCATACACAATAACCAGTGTTGGCGCCCACATTGTATTTCGTAAATAACCTTATCGGGCGTGATAGTAAGCCGGTCTGGGAATAGCTCATTAAGGAATTGATCGTTTCTTGTTGCGTATTTGTCGTTGTTGTGTGGTTTCTCAAGGCCTTCGAGCAGTTTAGGCAGAGACTCTGTTATGAAGTCTGGTAGTTCCTTGCTACACCAAGTTAGATATTGAAAAAATCGGGTAGGAGTTCTGAGGTCTTGGGCTGCGAGTAGGCATATAAGATTATGCCAATCGCTCTTTTCAAGATAGGAGCCTGAAATAGCCTTGTCTACTGATTCAGTTGCAGGGGTTTCAAATGTACTTTCGAACCAGTTTTCAATGTCGTCACTTTCGCTGCCTGCAATTAAGCGTGTGTAAAGGTGCTTTTGGAATGCTACGCTCTTGACCGAAAAACGCTTCCAGAGTTCGGTATTCTCATGTTTAACAAGAGTGCGATAAACAGAAATTTTATTCTCATGATCCCCCCAGCGTTTGAGGTAGCTGCGTGGAACATAGTGATTGTTGCTTGTCAGTTGAGCTTGGCCCACGTTCTCTCCATGCTTTTTGTCTGTGGCATGTGTCGCTGTGAGTAGGGTACTGCCTGCTGAGTAAGGTTATAGCACGTCGAAACGGGTAACGTGAATTGCCAGTGCGCCTTGGGCCAGATGCTTTGCATGGCAGAATCGCGTAGCATTCCTCTATTGCGGCAAACTCCTGAGCCATGATTCTGAACTTTGTCTGGTTGTTTTTCTTTTTCGCCGCCTTCCTCGCCTGCCTGGTGCAATGGCTGGTGTTGGGGGATGCCACGGTTTTCAACCATGTGCTGCAGGAAGCCTTCGCCATGGCGAAGACGGCTTTTGAGATCGCCCTGGGGCTCACCGGGGTGTTGAGCTTCTGGCTCGGGATCATGAAGGTGGGCGAGAAGGCGGGGGCGGTGGCTTTGTTGGCCCGCTTGGTTGATCCGCTGTTCCGCCGCCTGTTCCCTGGTATTCCTGCAGGCCATCCGGCCTCGGGTGCGATGCTCTTGAACATCGGCGCCAACATGCTGGGGCTGGACAATGCGGCGACGCCGATGGGCATCCAGGCCATGCGGGCGATGCAGGAACTCAACCCGGACAAGGAGCGCGCCAGTGACGCGCAGATCCTGTTCCTCACGCTCAACGCCAGCGGGCTGACGCTGATCCCCGTCAGCATCATGACTTACCGCGCCCAGCTTGGCGCGGCCAATCCGGCGGACGTGTTTCTGCCCATTCTGCTGGCGACCTTTTTCAGCACGCTTGCGGGCTTGCTTGCGGTGAGCTTTGTGCAGAAGATCCGCCTGCATCATCCCGTGGTGCTGGCGTGGCTGCTGGGCATGTGTACGGCGGTATTCGGCACACTCTGGTACTTCGCCCGCCTGAGTGCCGCGCAACTGGCGACGACCAGCGCCTTCGTCAGCGGCTTTACCCTGTTTGCCATCATCGTCGCCTTTCTCGCCCTGGCAACGTGGCGGCGGGTACGGGCATTTGATGTGTTTGTAGAAGGTGCCAAGGAAGGGTTTCAGACTTCGATAGCCGTGTTGCCCTATCTGGTGGCCATCTTGGTCGGCATCGCCGTATTCCGCGCCAGCGGAGGTATGGATTTGCTCATGAAGGGGGTGAGTGCGGCACTGGCGGTATTTGGCGTGCCTGCGGATGTGGTGCCCGCCCTGCCGACTGCCTTGATGAAGCCACTTTCCGGCAGTGGCGCACGCGGCATGATGATTGACGCGATGAAAACCTACGGGGCGGACAGCTTCATTGGCCGCCTGTCCTGCATGTTCCAAGGCGCGGCAGATACCACCTTCTACATCGTGGCCGTGTACTTCGGCGCGGTGGGGGTGAAATACACCCGCCACACCATTCCCTGCTGTCTGATTGCTGATGTCACCGGCGCAGTCGCCGCGATTGGTATTGCCTATCTGTTCTTCCCGCCCTGATTGGTGCCCCGTTATTTTGTGTAGCAGGCTGCAAACCATGCATGGGATCGGCTATGCTGGTAGGGCATAATTTCTTTAGGGAGTGTTCCCATGGATGTTTCCGCTTTGAGTTCCGCCGCATCGAATGCCCAACTTGGCACTGTGCAAAGTGCAGTCCAGGTGGACGTGCTCAAGCAAGCCATGGACATGCAAGCCCAGCAGGTGCAACAACTGCTGCAATCTGTACCGACGCCAGGGCAGGCCGGTGGGGTGATCAATACCTACGCGTGATAAAGGCTTCTGCGTTGTGCCAACAGAAAGGCTCCTTGATTGGAGCCTTTGTTTTTGCCAAGAATCTATTTGGTGATAAATTGAACCATGTTTATGTGCTTGTACAGTCACTGACCGTTAAGGCGTCAAGCTCTGCATTGAGAGCAATTTGTGCGTCCGATTGTTCTTTTCTACTTGGAGTGGCGGGCCGCTGTTGATAGTAAGCAGCGAAGACTGTCGCGATCATGTGTATTGCATCATGGCGCCCCAGGCCCTCACCTTGAAGGCGGTCCAATGCTCGAATAGCGGGCCGAAAACCAGAAGCAATTTGATTTTCGACATATACGTGAAGGTAGGCGTGCTGCTTTGACGCCTTGATGCGAGCCGAATCGTGAAAGTTCTTGGCAAGCCTCGTTTGCTCATCAAGAGATAGTTTCACCCAAGTGTTAAGATCAGGTGGAATGTTTGGGTTGTAGTACGTAGTCATGCAGAAGGCCTAACGAGCGTGTGAGAAATTGTTTAATCAATAATAAAGTGAATGCCTCATGGCCGATAAAAGACGGTATCTACGAGCTGGATTGCGTATTTGGTCTTGTGCGATGTATTGTGCAAAAAATCATTTGACGTAAATGCTCTTCCTGGCTTCATGCGAACTCGAAAACATAGCCACATAATTCATAACTTGTGGGTCTTCCCGCATTGTTTTTACGAAATAGTAGTTCAGGTTCCCATCGGTAAAAACCCCGTATTTATCTATAATTTTTTTGCGGTACTCATTTGAGCATTGCTCATACAGGACATCTCGTGTGTCGTTGTAGTTGTCTATTTCTTCTTGCGACATATGAAGATGTCTGTCAGTGCTGTAAATAGCTTGTGCGACAACCATTTGAGCGAGATCGGTCGCATGATTAGCCATGCAGCCGCCTAAATCTAATAGAGGATCGTCCGTGGAAACTCGACGTAACTCAAATTCCTTTCTTTCCTGTATTTTCCTCTCTTTTAGTTGGACGTCTTCCACGTGTGACTGCCACCACCACGCAACTCCTGCTGTGATTGCAAGCATCACAAGTATGCTTCCTTTGCTCATGCCATGAACTCCTTCGATCTCTTGAGCACTAACGCTGGAGGTAAGTGACTGTCCGAATGTCACAAGCGTGGAAGATAGCCAGAGAGCAGGGCGACATCCTCTGATCCTTTTTTACCCCTGCCGTCTAGCTAGGAACGACTGGAAGGCAACTGAGGCCAAATTGTTCGCAGCGGCTGTGTGGCCGAACCCAGTCTTTCCATGCTGCATCAATACCCATCAGCCCGTCAAGGCTGCAGCGTTTAGTGCTAGGCATCGTTCGATTCGAAGTAGCGCAGCACGCGATTGGGCATCCAGTCGAGGTTGCCGGGGAAGGTGCCGCTTACGAAGCCGACGTGTCCGCCTTCTTCCGGTTGGTCGAGTACGACCATGGGTGATACGTCGAAGCGGGTGGGGAGGGCTTGGGCGGGGAGGAAGGGGTCGTTGCGGGCGTTGAGTACCAGGGTGGGGAGCTGGATGTGTTGCAGCAGGGGTTTGGCCGAGGCGCGCCGCCAGTAGTCTTCTGCATTCCTGAAGCCATGCATGGGGGCGGTGTAGGCGTCGTCGAACTCGCGTAGCGTGCGGGCTTTTTGTGCGTGCTCGGCATTGAAGAGGCCGGGGAAGCGTTTGGCTTTGTGGCGTACTGCCTTTTGCAGGGTGCTCAGGAAGTATTGGGTGTAGACGCGGTTGAAGCCTTGCCCCAGTACATGGCCGGAGATGCTCAGATCCATCGGTGCGGAAATGGCGGCTGCTTTCTGGATGTATTTGTAGGCTTTGGGGCCGCGTGTGCCCAGCCAGCATAACAAGGCGTTGCCACCCAGCGATACGCCTGCGGCATAGCGGGGGACGCCGGGGTAACGCTGGGCGAGCTTGCGCAGAATCCAGTCCAGTTCGTCTGCGTCCCCGGAGTGGTAGGCGCGGGGCAGTTTATTGGGTTCGCCCGAGCAGCCCCGGAAGTGTACGACTACGCCATTCCAGCCGCGTGCGTAGGCGGCCCGCATCAGGGAGCGTGCGTAGTGGCTGCGGCTGGAGCCTTCCAGGCCGTGAAAGAGGATCAGCAGGGGCTTCTTGTCTTGGGTGGGCAGGAAATCCAGGTCGATGAAGTCCCCGTCTGGGGTGGCCCAGCGTTTGCGTCGCAACTTGGGCCGCGAGCCTTTGATGAGCAGCGGCCAGATTGTCTGGGCGTGCGGCCCTTTGAGCCAGGAGGGGGCTTCGTAGTGCATGGGCAGTAGAGGTGGGGGGTATAATTCCCCAGTCTAGTGCACGGTGCGGGGGGAGTCCTGCAGGAGCAGACCGTCGGTATCAGGCGAGGGAGAGGTGTGATGGATCAGCAACTGCCAGCCCTGTGGGCCACGGGTGTAGACATTGGTGGTGATCAGCGGTGGGGCGATGGTGTCTTCCCCCTCTACCGTGATGTGTTGCAGCACGCAGTGCACGGCCATCAGCATGGCTTGGGTACATACGGGGTGGCTGATGCGCACATTGAACTTCATCCCGGTTTCAAACAGTTGCTTCCATGATTCGCGGATGGCAGCCAACCCGGTAAAGCGGGAGCCGCCCGGGTGGACGCAGACGGCTTCTTCGTCTTCGGCCCAGACGGACATCATGGCATCGAGGTCGCTACGCGAAAAGGCGTCATAAAAGGCGCGCTCGGCATCTTCAGGGGTAGGGAAAGGTGGTTTGTCCATGATTGATTCCATTGCCAAATTGATCCACTCTGCTGTGCCAAATGGGGAATGGATGGGTTTGGAAACGAGACTGCGTGGTGTTCCAAACCTGCAATCCTACACCTTGAGCGCGACAAACACTCCTTCCATCCGCGCGGCAAGCTGTTCGCCCGTGCGGACTTCGATGCTCAGGGGCAGGCGGGCTTTGCCTTTCTCGTGCAGGCGGAGGAGGAATTCGTCCCAGTCTGTTTCAGGCGGGTAGGCGACCTGGGCGGTAAAACTGTCGTTGATGGGGCGGAGGTAATTGATGCTGCTGCGCTGGATCACCAGATGCGGCAGGGGCTTGAACTCATCCAGGCGCACACGCAACAGACTCCAGCCTGCCAGGGTGGCAAGCGTGGCAATGCTGCCGCCGAAGGCTGTACCACGGTGGTTGATATTGGGGGCCAGCGGGGCAGACAGGGCGATGAACTCGGGGGATGCCTGCAGAACTTCGACCTGCATGGCGGCTGCTAGCGGGATGTGGGTGTGCAGGTAGCTTCTCAGCGCCTCAATGTTCATGCTTCAGGCTTTCTCAGCAGCAGTTGGATGGAAATGCAGCACACCCATATTAGCAGAGCCCCCACGGTCAGGCGGATGCCGAGCCCGGTTGGCAATATGCCTTGTACCGAACTGGCCAGCATCAGGGCGCCTGCGCTCCAGGATATGGTGCGCGGATACCGCAGTATGGGTCTGCTCAAGGAATGGGGGAGCAGCACCATGCTCATCAGGCTACAGATGAGTGCTACGCCGATCAGGGTAAGGTGAGTCGATTTGGCCCAATCGATCTGGATGGCGCCGATGGCCAGAAAACAGAGAGAGGCGATGAAGATGGGCCCGAGCAACATTTGCCAGACGTGCTGGCCCGCCAGTGCCACACCCAAGGCGGCAACAGATAAGGCCAACAGGCAGAATGCGATATGCATGGTCTCGCCCTGGTGGCCAAAATACAGCTCACTCATGAGCTGGTGATAGGGGTTGTATCCTGGTTGAATATGCTGGAGCCATGCCACGATCAGCACGAAGCCCAAGGCGCAGGCAATGCTCAATGCAGGATATAACTTGGATTGGTAGTGAAACATGGGTTGTTATGGGGTAATGCTGGCGGCAACCTGCGCCGGTTCAATCTTGTTCAGGCAGTTCAGGTGGCCCAGCGGGCACTCGCGCTTGAAGCAGGGGCTGCACTCAAGCTTGAGGCTGATCACCTGCGCCTTGTCTGACAAGGGCGGGGTGTAGCCTGGGCTGGATGAGCCGAACAGTGCTGTGAGAGGGGTGCCGAGCGCGGCGGTTACATGCATCAGCCCGGAATCGTTGGTGACCACGTGGCGGGCCATGGCCAGCAGATGGACCGCCTGGGCCAGATTGGTGACGCCACAGAGATTGCGTGCCGCCCCTTCGGAGAGACGCACGATTTCTTCCCCGACCGGGGCATCTTTCTTCGATCCCAGTAGCCACACCGGGGTTCCCTGATCCACAAGGGTGCGGGCCAGGGCGGCAAAATGCTTTTCCGGCCAACGCTTGGCCGGGCCGAATTCAGCGCCAGGACAAAAGATCACTGGGGCGGGAGATATCTTCAGCCCCAGGTTTTGTAAGGTCTCCTGAACCGCTGCAGCGTCCACATCCAATTGTGGGTAGGGCAGGGGGCGTGGCAGCGCTGTGCCGGGCTGTTCGGCCAGAATCGCGTAACGCTCGACCTGCAAAGGGGTGGCTGTCTGGTCCAGCGTGTGGCGCAGGTTGATGAGGCCATAGCGCGATTCGCCAGTGAAGCCCACGCGTAGCGGGATGCCCGCAAGGAACGGAATCAGTGCCGATTTGAGGGAGTTGGGCAGCACGTAGGCCGCATCGTAAGCACGCGCCTTGATCTGGCGAGCCAGCGCCCAGCGGTCCCGCAGACGCAACTGGCCGTGGGCAAAGGGGTTGTCCAGCACCTCGCCGTTGATCTGTGGCATGGCATGTAACACGGCAGCTACCCAAGGAGGGGCCAGGGCGTCGATGACCGCTTCGGGATGATACTGGCGCAGACGCATGAACAGCGGCTGGGCGGCTACGGTGTCGCCGATCCACGACGGGGCAATGATGAGGATGCGCTTGAGGGTATTCATTGGCGTGCCAAGAGGTCGACGTAGGCGTCTTCAATCAGATTTTCTTCTGTAATACCAAGTGTGGCGAGCAGGTGAGTCGCTTCTTCAACACCGGCTTGTTGTGCTTCATTCTCGGCCAGCACCACTTCCAGTTCCATGAAGCTGCCCAAACCTTCCACCCGATCCAGGTGCACACGGGTGCGCCCCACCATGTAAAGGGTGCGCTGCTTGATGACACGACCGCTCAGGCCATAGGCATGGGTCAGTGTGGCCAGCAGCCCGCTAGGGTCTTGCGTGGGAGTGCGCAGGTAGAACGAGGTTTTGGGGCCAGCCTGATCCGGGCGCTGGTAGAAAATCAGCTCGCCTGCGCCGGCAGCAAACATCCGCAGCTTGAGCCTGCCATTGGGACAAGGGAAAAAGCAATCATCCTGCGCAATCTGTTCCGGGCCTTGGGTGGCGATTGCGCGGACCTTGTGCTCAAGTGCCGCCAGATCGGCAACGGCTGCTTTGATTTCAATGTTCTGGGCCATGGGCGGGCGGCAGTATAGGCGTTGGTGGGCAGGCAGACGGGCGCCTATTGTAGTGGCAGAGGTTGCGGGAGAAGCGACCTGAATTGCTACAAATCGTTTTCCTGCATGCCCATCAGGTGCCGCGTATTTGCCGCGATACGCGTCCCTCAGTGCCCTTTTGGCGCCTCACCATGCAGCGTGTATTGGGCGCCACAGTAGGGGCATTTGGCTTCCCCTGTTTGGGCGACATCCAGGAACACGCGCGGATGGCGGGCCCACAACGGGGCATCGGGCATCGGGCAGTGCAGCGGCAGATCGTGGGCGGTAACGGCGATAGGCTGATTCTTGTCTTTGTTTTCGGCCATGAGATTCTCCTTGGGGTGAGCGTAAAGCGGGCGGGTCACCTGCGGGCAGGTGACCCGATGCGGTCGATTACACGAAGTGCAGCCAGTCGTCGTGCTCAGGCAGGCGGCCACCTACCAGGTCGAAGAAGCGGGCCTGGATCTTGGCGGTGATCGGGCCACGGCGGCCTTCGCCAATCTGGCGGTTGTCCAGTTCGCGGATCGGGGTGACTTCGGCGGCTGTGCCGGTGAAGAAGGCTTCGTCGGCGATGTAGATGTCGTCACGGGTCAGGCGGCGGGTACGCACTTCCACGCCCAGTTCGCGGGCCAGGGTGTGCACTGTGTCACGGGTGATGCCGGTGAGTGCGGAGGCGATTTCCGGCTCGTAGATCACGCCATTCTTGACGATGAAGAGGTTTTCCCCGGCGCCTTCGGCCACAAAGCCTTCTGTATCGAGCAGCATGGCTTCATCGTAGCCATCCTGCGTGGCTTCCAGGTTGGCCAGGATGGAGTTGGCGTAGGTGGAGGCGAGCTTGGCGCGCGGCATGGTCACGTTGACGTGGTGACGGGCAAAGGACGAAGTCTTGATGCGGATACCCTTTTCCAGACCTTCGGCGCCCAGGTAGGCGCCCCAGGGCCAGGCGGCGATGGCCACATGCACGGTGGAGCCACGGGTGGAGATGCCCATCTTCTCCGAGCCGTAGAAGGCGATCGGGCGCAGGTAACAGCTTTCCAGCTTGTTGGCGCGCACCACTTCCTTTTGGGCTTCGTTGATGGTTTCCTTGTCGAAAGGAATCTTCATCATGTAGATGTGGGCAGAGTTGAACAGGCGGTCGGTGTGTTCCTTGAGGCGGAAGATGGCCGTGCCACGGTTGGTGTTATAGGCACGCACCCCTTCAAAGACCGACAGGCCATAGTGCAAGGAATGGGTGAGTACGTGGATGGTGGCTTCGCGCCAGGGCACCAGTTTGCCATCCATCCAGATAAAGCCATCGCGGTCGGCCATCGACATGAGTTCCACTCCTCGTATACAAACTTGTAAAGGGTGAATTTTAGCGCAACCGGGCTTGCTACGGATGGGGTTTATCGTCGGGTTCCTGAACCTCTTGTCCGTGAGCCGGGCAGCGGCTTGTGATGCATCGCGCTAGAATACTTCTTTTGCGGAGGCTGCGATGATCTGGAAACCCGATGTGACGGTGGCAGCGCTGGTTGAGCGCGACGGGCGTTTTCTGTTCGTGGAAGAACACACCGTTGATGGCGTTCGCCTGAATCAGCCCGCCGGGCACCTGGACGAGGGTGAAACCCTGATCGCCGCGTGTGCCCGCGAGGCGCTGGAGGAAACTGCCCATCGTGTCGCGGTAGAGTCTCTCGTGGGGGTCTATCATTGGCGCAGGCCTGCAGGGGATATCACCTATGTGCGTTTCGCCTTCGCTTGCCGCGATCTGGGCGAGGAAACCGGGCGGGCGCTGGATACGGGCATCATCCGCGCGGTGTGGCTCACTCCCGAGGAGTTTGCAGCCCAATCCGAACGCCATCGCAGCCCGATGGTATTGCGTTGTCTACAGGATTACCTCAAGGGGGCGCGTTACCCCCTGGATGTGATTCATCACTACGAATGAAAGAAGAGAAGCAGATGGATGGTCAAGGCATGAAGGTGGTGGTGGGGATGTCTGGCGGCGTGGATTCCGCCGTGGCGGCGCTGCTGCTCAAACGCCAGGGATACGACGTGACCGGCCTGTTCATGAAGAACTGGGAAGATGACGACGACGGCGAATATTGCTCCACGCGCCAGGATCTGGTCGATGTGGCCTCGGTCTGCGACGTGCTGGGGATCGAGCTTGAAGTGGTTAACTTCAGCAAGGAATACAAGGATCGGGTCTTTGCCGACTTCCTGCGTGAATACGAAGCGGGCCGTACGCCCAACCCGGATGTGCTGTGCAACAGCGAGATCAAGTTCAAGGCCTTTCTCGATCACGCCATGGCATTGGGCGCAGAGAAGATCGCTACCGGGCATTACGCCGGGGTGCGTGAGTGGAATAATGATGGACGCATTGAGTATCAGCTCCTCAAGGCAGAAGATGGCACCAAGGACCAGAGCTATTTCCTCTACCGCCTCAATCAGGCCCAACTCTCCCGGGTGATCTTCCCCCTTGCTGGCGTGTATAAGCGGGACGTGCGTGCTTTGGCTTCTGAGGCCGGGCTGCATGTGTTCAACAAGAAGGATTCCACCGGCATCTGCTTTATCGGTGAGCGCCCATTCCGCGAATTCCTGATGCGTTATCTGCCTACAAAACCGGGCGAAATTCGTTGTCTGGATGACGGGCGGGTACTTGGAGAGCACCAGGGCTTGATGTATCACACCATCGGCCAGCGCAAGGGGCTGATGATTGGCGGTATCAAGGGCAACGATGTAGCGGGCGACCATGAAGCCTGGTATGTGGCAGCCAAGGATATCCCGAACAACGTGCTCTACATCGTGCAGGGGCATGACCACCCTGCCTTGCTGCGCGAGCGCCTGACGGCCATTGACCTGAACTGGATTGCGGGGCGTGAGCCGCATGCTAATTGGGTGTATGCCGCCAAGCCGCGTTACCGTACACCGGATCAGCCCTGCGAGGTCGACTCGGTCAGTGCCGAACGTGCCGAGATCGCCTTTGCCACGCCACAATGGGCGGTGACGCCTGGGCAATCGGTCGTGCTGTATGAAAGCAAGGTGTGCCTTGGCGGTGGGATCATCGCCTGATCTGTTTTCTCTTTCTCCCCGATCACGCGTTGCTGCATGATCGGGGCTTGCATTCCCTTCCCCTTCCCTGATCTCCCCGTGCTGCTCAATGATTGAGCAGACCTCTTTTCCCCATCTCAATCAACAGCTTGAGTGTCTCACCCACACCTTGTCCACAAGCCTGCCAACAGTAACAGGGGACAAAATCGGGTTTTCCCCTTTGATTCAAGCATGATTTCGAGTGATTCTGGCGGTCATGGCACTTGCTCAATTATTGATCAATGCGGATTTTTGTTGATTTATCAATGGTTTGAGTGGATGCCTCACACCTTGTCCACAAGGCTGCCAACACTATCAGGGGACAAAATTCAGCTTGGCTCTGTTTTTATTGGGTCAAAAACTGAAATTCCTGTTTGTCATGGCAGAAACCCTGGATTGGTCAATAATGAATCAGAAGGGGATTTTTAAGATCTATCAATGACTTGAGTGCTTGCCCCACACCTTGTCCACAAGGCTGCCAACATTATCGGGGGACAAAATGCAGCTTGGCACTGATTTTTATGGGAAAAATCTTTAATTCTTGTTTGTCATAGTGAAAACACCGGATTGAGCAGAAATGAATCAAAAACGAATTTTCCTGATCTATCAACGGCTTGAATCGGTGCCCCACACCTTGTCCACAAGGCTGCCAACATTATTAGGGGACAAAATACTGCGCAGCATGGTGCTCTCCAAGAGGCAGCGTGGCTGCGGAAAACCCGTGGGCTGATATTGTTTGTGCTGGGCAATGATTGAGCAATGCGAAATTGTGTCATCTTTTCAAGGCTCTAAGGGCTTCCCCCACACCTTGTCCACAGGCCTGCCAACACGAACAGGGGACAAGTTGGTCCTTCTCTTCTACCAAACGCGTTGCGCGATGTGGCGCGGCGAAAAAAGAGGGCTTTCGCCCTCTTTTGTGGTGCGGCTGTTTGCCTCGCGCCTGTCAGTAGGATTTGGCGAAGGGATAGAAGGGGTTGAAGCCCTTGGCGCCAAAGATCAGCCAGGCGGTGCCTGCTGCGCTCGTGGCGGTCTTCATGCGGAAGTAGGTGTTGCTTGTGCCACGGTCGGAGTAGCGCAGACCCCCATCGCTTTGCTGGCGTGCAACCAGGGTGCCAAGATAGGTGTCGATCTTGCTCTGGATGGCAGTGGTGCCCCATGCTTTTGCGGCATAGAACGCCTTGGCCATCTTGAGGGCGACGACCATCTGCCCGGTGCCTTCATACCATGTATCCTGGATCTTGTCGTTCACGATGGCCAGATCGCCATTGGTGTAGGCACTGGCCGAAAAATAGTCCCACCAGCTATTGAAATAGGTGCCTTGGTTTGCGCGTTCGCGGCTGTTCACGAAATCGACACCGCTATTGTATTCAAATGGGCTGGGCGAGGTTTCTACTGCCCATTTGACAAGTGAATAATAGGCGTTGTTGTAGTCATCCCCCATGGCAGCACTCCCCCAATTGAGCATATCGGTGGGGAACTTGCTGTCGTTGCGGCCACCGTTGAAGCGCAGCTCGCCTGCATTCCAGACTGTATTGGTGAGGAAACTCGTGACGCTGGCCCGGGCGCTGTCGATGGAATAGTCCCCGGTGAGTGTCTGGTTGGCCTTGGCATACAGGGTGGCGTTGTTCTTGATGCCGGTCAGCAGGGCGTATACATCCAGATTATGTTCGGTGGAGCCGACCGACTGCAGTCGATTGGAGGCGAAGTTGACGCCGCCATCGCCGCCCCATTGGGTTTTCCACTGGATGGTGGAAACGTAACGGGCCACGTTGATGATCATGTCATCATAGCTTGTATCGCTGGGGTATTTGGTTCTGTAGGCCAGCGCGGCAAGCCCTACCCAGACACTGGGGCCGACATCTGTGTAGGGCTCTGCTTCCGCGCCAGAAGTGGCGCTGTTGCCGGTGCAGGTATAGGCAGTCGCCCAGGAGCCCTCGGATTTTTGCAGGCTTTTGAACTTGTTGAGGATAGCTTGCGCCTTGGCGACCGAGGTGTTGCCCGAACGCGTGTCTTGCAGGTAGGCCATGACGGCAAGTGCCTGATCATAGGTATAACCGTAGTTGTCGACCGCCCTTGGTGTGACGAGTTTATAGACGCCATTGACCAGGGTGTAATTGTCGTTGTAGTCGTTGCGGAAAGAGGCGATGCAGCCCAGCCCGTATTGGCTGTCGAGCCAGCCATAGGCGTTGGTGACGGCTGTGGATATCTGTGCCGTGGTGGCCGCGCCTACCGAACTGGCGGCCGATGTGGCTGCAACGGCGGCCAGCGCGGCCAGGGTGTTGCGAACGATTGTCTTCATCTGTCTTCCTTTGGTGATGGGCGCGGAGCCCCTGGAAGACCTCGCAACCTCCGCTCACGTACAGGCTGGCCGAATGATAGCGATATCTTGCAAAGTGCTCCGCCATACAGAGCCCGCCGACGGGCGGGCCATCCTTGTTTTGCAGTTCTGGCGCCAAAGGGGCGCTGACTGCATTTTTTGTGATGACGCTTCTGTGTGAAAGCTCTTTCAAACCATGCTGCACTTCCAAGCTCCAATCTCCGCCAAGATTGCGCTACAGGCATGTATTAACCACAAGATAAATATGAAAATTATTTGTGTATTGGGTTTCTCCTTGAAAAAGAAAGCGCTTACATTTTGAGCAAAAAAATGTGTCTGATTTTCACCAGACGAAATGGATGCTACGCATCTCCCTGCATGATGAATAGCCGTGACACAGTTTTTTGCAAAAATCTATACCTTGCTGTGCTCGGATTGATCTTGGATGGGCGCTCCGCGCTGCAAAACCCGGATTTTCCCCAGGCTTTCCCGCGCCCGTAGCTGCCCACAGCCCCCGTCAATATCCTGCCCGGCCGAGTTGCGCAGTTTGGTCAGGATGCCGCGCCGGTGCAGGCTCCGGGCGATTTCGGCGGCACGCTCTGGTGCCGGGCGGCGAAATTCCAGCCCCTCATTGGTGTTGTAGGGGATCATGTTCATGATGGCGTACTTGCCTTTGAGCAGCCGCACGATAGCATCGAGTTCCTCTTCGCTGTCATTGATGCCCTCCAGCAGCGTCCATTGGTACTGGATCGGGTAGCCTGTGCTGCGGGCGTAGGCCTCGGCCAGTTCCACGAGTTCGGCGGGGTCGATACGCGGCGCGCGCGGCAGGAGCTTCTCGCGCAAGGCTGCATTGGTGGTGTGCAGCGAGAGTGCCAGCGCTGGCTTGACTCGCCCTTGCGGCAGGCGCTCGAACACGCGGTAATCGCCCACGGTGGAAAACACCAGATTCTTGTGGCCGATATCACCAAGACTCCCCAGCACGTCAATGGCTTGGAGTACGTTGTCCAGATTGTGGACGGGTTCCCCCATTCCCATGAAGACGACTTTCTTCACATGTCTTTGCTGGCGTGCGAGGACTACCTGGGCCACGATCTCTGCGCTACCCACCTGGCGGATCAGGCCATCGCGCCCGGTCATGCAGAACACGCATCCCACCGCGCACCCCACCTGCGTGGAAACGCACAAGCCGTCGCGCGGCAGGAGCACGCTTTCCACCGTCTGGCCGTCGTTGAGGCCGACCAGCAGGCGGGCCGAACCATCTTCGCCAGGGTGCTGGCTGCGTAACGTGGTCAATGCCTGCAATGTGTCGGCCAGCGCGGGTAGATCCTTGCGTACCGCCAGGGGCAGGGCGTGCTCGGCAGCGCGTGGCCCCGCATCCAGGGGCTGGGCGCGTACCCAGGCACGCAGGATGCGTTGGATGTGGCAGTCTTTGGCGCCCAGTGCATGCAGGCGTTCTTCAATGGTGTGGATACGCATGGAACTCTTGTTGAAACAGGGGCGCCGGAATCCGGCATCCGGGCCGACATGGTAGCTAAAAACCACTTGCTTTGGTGTGGGGCAAATGTGGCAAGGTGGGGCCGCCTGTCTGGGCAATAGTGTTTTTGATGATAATGTCCTACCGTTATGCTTCCAAATAACAGCATAGGGGGCAGAGGCGATGGTGCAGGAAAATCTGTTGGGGACTTCTGAAGAAACAATGGCTTCGCTGTTGGGCGTCCCCCTGTTTTCAACCCGATGGTATGTGCCAAAATATCGCCCTATGGAAGGCTCTCAGTGGAGGGTGACAGAATGCCCTTTCCACCTTGAGCGTGGTTACCACAGCGGCACTTGGGCCGTCGGTGCGTTACCGATCCTGATGCGGCGTGCAGCCCATGACCAAGCCACATGGCAGACCTGGATGTCATTTTCCCCACAGGAAATCGAAAGCCAGGAACTTGCCTGCACGCATGCTCACGGGCATATGGTGGTAATGGGCCTGGGTTTGGCATGGGTAGCGATCAACATGGCCTTTCAGCGTGCCGTGACCCGTGTGACTGTGGTGGAAAGGGATATGGAAGTCATCCAGTTGCTGGATGTCTGCTCGACGCTCTCAGATATCCCTCTTTGGGTGCGTACCAAGATCCGCATCGTCAAGGCTGATGCCCTGGAATGGCGACCAGATTTGGCGGTGGATGTGCTCTATGCCGATATCTGGCGTACTTTCGACGAACCCGGCACGCTGCAGCAAGTGCAACAGATGCAGGCCAATGTGCAGGCAGACAGCGTGTACTTCTGGGGGCAGGAGATCGTTCTGGCCCATTTGCTGGGTGAGACTAGCTGGCAAGATCTGCCCGCTGCCGATCTGCGCCAGCGCATCCAGGCCGTGAGCCGCCTCCCCTTGCTGGTGCCTGAGCACGGCTATGCGCAGATGATCCGGCAAGTCATGGAGAACCGACGCTTGCATGTGGCGTCTTGACCGGCCCCAGGGTGGGTAGGCGAATCGGCCAGAGTGCCTGGACTGCGTGGCTCAGCCTGCTGGCCAAGCTCTGCGGCCAGCTTGCTTGGCGTTCCAGGCGGATAGTGGCATGTGGCAACCCTTCCATCACCGCCAGTCCGCCTGTGGTGAGGGTATAGCTGTGACCCGGATGGAGCAGGATGTCACGGGCATCTCCTTCGATGCTCAACCAGATATTGCCTGCCAGGCAGTTGATCTCCATTCCACGGGCATGCTTCAGGGCCAGTGTGTGGCCTGTGTCGAGTGTAACGATGCTTTTCCCGAATGAAATCCACATTTTCCGATCCTCCTACGTAGTGGCGACACTGTGATCACAGTCTAGGGAATTCGCTTGGGGCGGTACAGATACAAAAAAAATGAATTGTGATCGGTACAGTTTGAAAACCGATAAACTGTACTGCTCCAATTGTGGGGTGACTGTACCTGTCCAAATGCTCTGGTGCTGCCCATAATCCGGTCAATGCGGGAGGCAAGGGAATGGATCAACAGACACTGCGCTATGAGCAATTGGCCGAGGAACTGGCCGGTTTGATCGCCACCCGCGTGCTGCGGGTGGGCGAACGCCTGCCTTCCGTGCGGCGTTTGGCACAGGAAAAACGCCTCTCCATCTCTACTGTGGTCCATGCTCTGCGTCTGCTGGAAGAGCGTGGCTGTGTGGAAGCGCGCCCGCAATCGGGCTATTTTGTGCGCCCGGGCTGTGGAGTGCCATTGCAGGCACCACGTGCCACACCGCCTGCACGCGCGGTCAAGGTCGATGTCAGCAGCCGCATGATGGAGGTGCTGGCCTTGAATCATCAGGCCGACCTCATCCCCTTTGGCGCCGCATTGCCCTCTGCCGAGGTCTTGCCGATTGCCAGTCTGCAACGTTTGTATAGCCAGGTCGGGCGCCGTGCCGATAGGTTGCTGGCCACCGCCAGCCATACCTCTATCAACCACCCCGAACTGGTACGGCAATTTGTACGCCGCTCCCTTGCCTGGGGGCAGCCGCTGGCCGCAGATGAACTGATTGTGACCAACTCCTGTACCGAATCCTTGTCGCTATGCCTGCGTGCCGTCACGCGGATGGGGGATACGGTCGCAGTTGAGTCACCGGCTTATCCCCTGATGCTGCAGTTGCTTGAAAACCTGGGGTTGAAGGCTTTGGAAATCCCAACCCATCCCCAGCACGGCATGTCTGTGGATGCACTGGACATTGCCACACGGGAACGCCGGGTGGCCGCATGCCTGCTGGTGAGCAACTTCTCCAATCCGCTGGGCTGCGTGGTGCCCGACCATGAGAAGCAGCGCCTGGCGCAAATGATGGCTGAGCGCAATATCCCGGTGATTGAGGATGACATTTTTGGCGACCTCAATTTCGGCGCCCATCGCCCCTGGCCGATCAAATCTTTCGACACTGCGGGCAATGTAATGCTCTGCGCATCTGTCTCCAAAACCATCAGCCCTACCTTGCGCCTGGGCTACGTAGCCGCCGGGCGCTACCATGCTCAGGTGCTGGCACAGAAGACATTGACCGCCGGAGCCACCAACCCCATCACCCAGGCGGTGGTGGCCGCATTCATGGAATCCGGTGCGTACGAACGCCATCTGCGCGGATTGCGCCGGGCATATGAAAAACAGGTACTCGCCATGGCAGAGGCCGTGATGCGCCACTTCCCGCCAGGGACTTGTCTATCCCAACCGCAAGGGGGCTTTGTGCTGTGGGTGGAGTTGCCGGAGCCCGCCAACGCCAATCAGCTCTACGAAGCCGCACTGGCCGAGGGGATTGCATTCTTCCCCGGCGAACTGTTCTCCGCCAGCGGCCGCTACCGCAATTGCCTGCGCCTGAGCAGCGGTTGCCCGTGGTCGCCCGTGCAGGAAGATGCGGTGCGGCGTTTGGGTACTCTGGCTACCCGCCTGGTAGAAGCAGCGTGACGTAAAGAACTCGCTTTATGACTTTGAACTAAATCGATGCCATCACGGCATCTGCAGGGGGCAAGCATGAAGAGGATGTTTTATCAGGTTTATGTGAAGAACGCTGATGCGGCCATTGCACTGTATCTACAGGCCTTTGATGCAGCACTGCTCAACGAGATGAGAAGCGCAGAAGGGCTGATCGTTCACGCAGAGATAGACATATTCGGCCATGTCCTCGCACTCAGCGAATCTGATCTACCCCAAGGGCAGCAGATCACGGGAAATACCATGCAATTCTGCATCCAGTTTCAGCCAGATGAAGCCGCAACCATCAAGCGCGCCTATCAGGCACTAGAGGAGGGCGCAAGGATCAATCACCCCCTGGGAAAGTGCTTCTACAGCGAGTGCATGACAGATCTGACCGACAGATTCGGTGTGCGTTGGTGCATGTTTATTTGAGGGCGGTCCCTCTCGACGGAGGGGTTAGCCGAAAGTTCGGCGCTGATATGCATGAATGGTTATACCTGTTTCCGATTTAGTGATCTGAAATTTCCCTTCACTCTCCAGTGCGGCAACGATGCCCTGGGTGTCTTGTGTTTTCTCATATCCGACATCCTCAATTGGCCTATACCGTGCCGGGATGAAAACGGACTCAATCCATTTGTATTCGAACGGTTGAAACTTCCCATCCGCAAATCTTGTAGGCATCAGATCCCGATCGGAAGGAAAAGACTGCCAAATCGAGTGTTCGGAATCAACGAACTTCCAGCTCGCTCGATCAATCACTAGCCCTGCACTGACGACCGCCCGAAACAGGCGAAGCCACTTCGCATCACTCATGAAGGACGCATCGTATTTTGCCAAAGCTTTCTGATACTCGACATCCGCGCTCGCTTGCATGGCCTAACCTGATTTCGGCTAATGTGTTATAGGTTTCAGTATTGATACATAACATCGGTCGTGCCCCCTACATGGCACGACCGACCCGCGAAGACTGTCTTCCAGAATGGCTTTGCACGATTTAGCTGTAAATATGAACAGCATTAACAGAATCGACAAAAACCTCACTCTACAGATTCTTGTTTCGGAGCACCGAACGGCTGCTTTGAAACGGCAAGCCTGATCGTTCGCTCATAGCTGCTTGCTGTCATTCTAGTCCAATAGCATCAACGCTTGCAAAGGAGAGGATATGCTTGGGGAGGGCGTGGATCGATGGTGGTTGATCCTTCGTTATCTCCGTCCAGTGGAGTTTTCGCGAGGCCAGGGGACTTGTTTTGCTGCGGCTTGTCTGCGGCGCAGGATTTTGAAGTAACGGATTATTTGAAAATAACACTAGACGACCGGTCTAGTTGTGGTTATGATGTTTCTCATGAACTCCGAACGCCCTGATACCCGCCAACACATCCTCGACTGTGGCCAATTGCTGGTTGCCAGCAAAGGCTTTGTGGGGGTGGGTTTGAGCGAAATTCTCAGTAGCGCAGGGGTGCCCAAGGGCTCCTTCTACCATTACTTTGCGTCAAAGGAAGTGTTTGGCTGCGCGTTGCTGGAGACGTATTTTGATTCTTATATGGCGCGCCTGGATGGCTTGTTTGCCCGCCCCGGTCTGACTGCGGGGCAACGCATGGAGTTGTATTTCCAGCGCTGGATTGAGACTCAGTTTTCGGAGGACTATGCCGAGCGCTGCTTGATTGTGAAGCTGGCGGCAGAGGTGTCTGATTTGTCAGAGGCCATGCGCACCATCATGATGAAGGGCACCGAACGCATCCTTGGCCGCCTGACGGAGTGCATTAGCGAAGGCGTGGCGGAAGGCTCCATCAAGAGCGCTCTGGCTCCCGCTGATTGCGCTACGTGGCTGTATGAGGCGTGGTTGGGTGCCAGCCTGCTGACCAAGCTGCGTCGAGACCGCAGCGTGTTCGATGCAGCCCTGAAGCACACCCAGAACCTGCTTGGCTTGAAACAGGGCTAGGCTTCCCATACCAGTCGCCCAACATCGATACATATTAATTTGGTTACGCACTAGACGACCGGTCTGTTATGAACCCGGTTCCAGGCTACAGATCACTACAAGGAGAAATACCCATGAGCGCACCACAACAGAATCGCCGTATCGTGCTGGCTTCCCGCCCGGTGGGCGAACCGACTGCCGAGAATTTTCGCCTGGAAACGGTGCCGGTGCCCAGCCCGGCCGAAGGGCAGGTGTTATTGCAAGCGTTGTATCTGTCTCTGGACCCCTATATGCGGGGGCGGATGAGTGATGCCAAGTCTTACGCAGCACCGGTTGAACTCAATGCCGTGATGGTCGGTGCAACGGTATGCCGGGTGGTTGAATCGCGCCACGCTGATTATGCAGAGGGCGAACTCGTATTGGCCTATACCGGCTGGCAGGATTATGCCCTGGCTGATGAACGTGGCATGCGGAAGCTGGGGCAGTTGGCACATCCCTCTGCGGCCCTTGGGGTGCTGGGCATGCCGGGGCTGACAGGTTATATGGGTCTGCTGGATATCGGTGAGCCCAAGGCAGGCGAGACGGTGGTGGTGGCCGCGGCCAGTGGTGCCGTGGGGTCTGTGGTGGGGCAGGTGGCCAAGATCAAGGGCTGCCGTGTGGTAGGTATTGCCGGTGGGCCCGAGAAGTGTCGTTATGTGGTGGAAGAACTAGGGTTTGACGCCTGCATAGACCACCGTGCTCCTGATCTGGCTGAGCAACTGGCGGCTGCATGCCCAAATGGTATCGATGTGTACTTTGAAAACGTAGGCGGCGCAGTATTTGATGCGGTGCTTCCGCTACTCAATACTAAAGCCCGTGTGCCACTGTGTGGTCTGATCTCGCAATACAATGCCACCGGCCTACCGGTGGGCGAGGATCGCATGCCGCACCTGATGGTGCAATTGCTCAAGCGGCGTATCCGGATGCAGGGTTTTATCGTGTTTGATGACTACGGCCATCGTTATGGCGAATTCTTTGATACGATGAACGCATGGCTGGCAGAAGGCAAGATCAAATTCCGTGAAGATATCGTCGAAGGTCTTGAGAACGCGCCACAAGCCTTTATCGGCCTGCTCAAAGGAAAGAATTTCGGCAAGCTGGTTATACAACTGAACAAGTGACACTCCCTTTCCCTTCAGTTTGAAAATAGAAAAAGGAAATGACAAATGAAAGTATTGATGGTTTTGACCTCGCACGACCAGCTGGGCAACACGGGCAAGAAAACTGGCTTCTGGCTTGAGGAGTTTGCTGCTCCTTACTATGTTTTCAAGGATGCTGGTGCAGACATCACCCTGGCGTCTCCGCTGGGCGGCCAGCCCCCGCTCGACCCTAAGAGCGATGAGCCTGATTTCCAGACCGCAGCCACAGCGCGCTTCAAGGCTGACCCTGCAGCAATCGCAGCTTTGGCGAGCACGATCAAGCTTGCCAATGTGAAGGCCGAGGGTTATGACGCAGTGTTCTACCCCGGCGGCCATGGCCCCTTGTGGGATTTGGCGGAAGACAAGAATTCGATCGCGCTGATTGAAACGGTGCATGCCTCAGGCAAACCGCTGGGTGCCGTGTGTCATGCTCCAGGCATTTTTCGCCATACGCGTGGTAAGGATGGCGCTCCCCTGGTCAAGGGCAAGCGAGTGACAGGCTTTACCAATACGGAAGAGGATGGGGTGCAACTGACCGACGTGGTACCTTTCCTCGTGGAAGATATGCTCAAGGCCAATGGCGGCCTGTATTCCAAGGGGCAAGACTGGCTGCCGTATGCAGTGGTCGAGGGCAATCTGATTACGGGTCAGAACCCGGCCTCCTCCGAACTGGTAGCCCAGCGCATGCTGGAACTACTGAAATGACTCTTCTCCTCAAGTGAGCAGTGCTCACAGAGAACCCGTTTAGGTTCTGTAGCGAGAGGGCGTCAGCGGGGTGCGGAGCAGCGCAGAAACCCCGATCACGTCCTCGTAGTAAGATCATAAACAGGTTCTGAGGATTATGGGGCAATCACGTTAGGTGATTTGTCCCGTTTTTTTTGCCGTTTTTAACCCGTTACTCCGGCCAGCGGGTATCCAGATAGAGTTCTTCCACCTTGGCGCGCGCCCAGGGAGTATGCCGCAGGAATTTCAGGCTGGATTTGATGCTGGGGTCGAACATGAAGCAGCGTACCTCAATGTGTCGCCCCAACTGCTCCCAGCCGTAGTAGTCGACCAGACGGGTCAGGATGAATTCCAGCGTCAGTCCGTGCAGCGGATTGTTGGCTTGGGGCTGAGTCATGCGCCTGCCTTGGCCTTGCGGCGGTCACGCAGATAGGTGATGCGGTCGTCCCGTAATTCGAGGTCGAACAGATCAATCGCCTTGAACAGATCCACCAGTTTCTTGAAGCCGTAGTTGCGGGCATCGAATGAGGCCTGATTGGCAATGTGGCTGCCCACGTAACTCAAAGGCGCCCAGCCGTCGTCGCCTTCTGCGGCCTGCACGGCATTGCGCAGCAGGTTGACCAGGCGCGCATCGCCCTTGAGTTCCTTGCTGCTGCGTTTGCGCACGGTGGCGCTGGGGCCGGATTCAACGGTGGCCTCTTCCATGTCGAGATAGAGAAACTTGGAACAGGCGTTGACGAAGGGCGTCGGCGTCTTGCGTTCGCCAAAGCCGATCACCATCTTGCCATCGGCCTGCAGGCGGGTTGCCAGCGGGGTGAAGTCCGAATCCGATGAGGCGATTGCGAATACATCCACCTTGCGGGTGTAGAGCGCATCCATCGCATCCACGATCAAGGCCATGTCCGTGGCATTCTTCCCCTTGGTTAGATCCAGCTGGTGGATGGGCTGGATGGCATATTCATGCAGAATGCGCTCCCAGGAGGACAGGCGCTCCCCTTTCCAGTTGCCATAGGCACGCCGGATGCTCACCGTGCCAAACCCCGCCAGTTCATTGAGGATGACCTCGATGTGGCTGGCGGGCGCGTTGTCGGCGTCGATAAACAATGCTACAAAACGGTCGGGCACGCTCATAGCGGACTCCTCAAAGGCTAATGTTGCATTGTAGTGGTTGATGGCAGGTTTGGCGTGAGGTGCAGCATCGAAGCCTGATTATTCCAGCGGTTCCCACTCTGCCGAACGCAGCCGGAAGGCCATAGCCGCGAGCCGCAAGCCTGCCGCAACAACGAATCCCACGATGGCGGCGATTTCATGATGAACGCCTGCCGAGTGCAGGCCCACCACGGCGGTGGCACCTCCTGCTGCGGCCATGGCGTAGAGTTCGCCGGGCAGAAAGATCAGCGGGATGTCGTTGCACAGAATATCGCGCAGCACCCCACCCACAACACCGGTGATCACGCCCATCAAACCCGCCACCAGCCAGGGCACGCCCGCGTCCAGCGCGATCTGGGTACCGGAAACCGTGAAAAGTGCCAGTCCGATGGCATCCGGGATCAGGAACAGGCGCACTGGCAGGCGCACTGCACGCACCAGGAAGAAGGCGGCCAGCGCTGCGATGAGCGCCACGAAGAGGTAGCTTTGATCAGTGATCCAGAATACCGGGCGACCGAGCAGCAGATCGCGCACCGTACCGCCGCCTGCCGCTGTTGCCAGCCCTGCGGCGCAGGCGCCCACCACATCCATGCCCTTGCGCCCTGCATCCAGCACCCCGGTGATGGCCGCAAGGGCAACACCTGCCAGCATGGTCCAGTAGATCAAAGTGGCTGCGGTAATCATCATCTATATCTGCAAGAATGGAGACGGGAATTGTATGCTCGTCAGCGTATTCTGCGTATTGCAATCGCTATGCTGGATAATAGGCGCGTTTTTGCACCCCGACAGAGGATATGACCATGACCCCTGAGACTACCCGTGAGCCCGTTGGCACGCTGCTTCTGCGCACCCTGGCCATGCCGGCGGATACCAACCCCAGTGGTGATATCTTTGGTGGCTGGCTGATGTCACAGATGGACATGGCCGGGGCGATCCATGCCTATGAATTGGCTGAGGGCCGCGTGGTTACGGTGGCGGTGGACGCCATCACTTTTCTGCGCCCGGTGGCGGTGGGGGACGTGGTGTGCTGCTATGGCCACTGCAGCCATGTGGGGCGCAGCTCCATCAAGGTGAAGATGGAGGTGTGGGTCAAGAAGGTGATTACCGGCAGTGTCGGCGAGCGTTATTGCGTGACTGAAGCCACCTATACTTATGTGGCCGTTGACGCTCAGGGTAAATCCAGGGCTGTTCCCCGCGAGAACAACCCTTTGCTGGATGAATCGCTGGCGGCCCTGGCTACCGTTGCGGTAGCCGAAGGCCAAGCCTACAAATCTTAAAACCCGACCAACACCCCTTTGCCAATTGCCTGCCCGCTGGCAACCCAGTCATGGGCGGCGGTGAGGTTGGCCGGGGTGAGCGGGCCGAAGTTACGTGTCAGGGTACTGTGTAGCTCGCCCGCATCCACCAGCGCAGCCACCTCGGCCAGCAGTTTGCCTTGCTCGGCCAAGTCTGGCGTGTTGAAGATAGGGCGGGTGAACATCAATTCCCAGTGCAGTGAGATGCTCTTGCGCTTGAGCAGGCGCACATCAATGCTGGTCTCCGGGTCATCAATCAGCGCAAATTTGCCTTGTGGCGCAATCGCGCTGACCAAGGCTTCATAGTGCTGGCTGGTGTGCGTCAGGCAAATGGCATAGTCCACCTGGGGGCGGCCGATGCGGGTGAGTTCCTCTGCGATATTCTTGCTGTGGTCGATCACTTCGTGGGCGCCCATCTTGCGTACCCAATCCTGGGTTTCCGGGCGGGAGGCGGTGGTAATCACTTCCAACTGGGTCAGTTTGCGGGCGAGCTGGATGAGGATTGAGCCGACCCCACCCGCACCGCCCACAACCAGCAGGCGTTTGCCTGCGCCACCGTTGCGGGCAATACCCAGGCGCTCAAACAATAGTTCCCAGGCGGTGATGGTGGTCAGCGGAAGCGCGGCCGCGTGGGCCAGGTCAAGCGTCTTGGGGGCGTAGCTGGCGATGCGTGCATCCACCAGATGCAGTTCGCTATCGCTGCCCGGACGGGCAATCGACCCCGCGTACCAGACCCGCTCACCTACGGCAAAGCCTTTGACCTCTGCGCCCAGCGCTTCGACGACACCCACGGCGTCCCAGCCCAGCACCTTGATCTCACCTGCAGGCACCACGGTATTGGCGCGCACCTTGAGGTCGACCGGGTTGACTGAGACGGCTTGCACCTTGACCAAGAGATCATGTGGGCCGGGTGTGGGGGTGGGGAGGTCAAAGCTGGCGAAGGCTTCGTTCTGGCGGTATCCGATTGCTTTCATGTAAAGACTCCGGTTGAAGTGTGATGGCGTCACTGTGCCAGAGTCTTGAAAAACAAACGATATGTGCGAAACTGCGCTTATCGCAAATATGGTTTGTCAATTGAAAACATCTGAACCCCTTTCTTCCAATCTGGATCTATCTGCCCTGCGCCTTGCGCTGCGGGCGGTGGAGTTGGGTAGCGTGGCTGCCGTGGCGCGTGAGCTCGACATGCTACCCGCGACGGCTACCGCTGCCATTCGCCGCCTGGAGCAACAGTTGGGCAGCGCTTTGTTCACCCGGAACAATCGCGCCCTGCGTACTACGCCAGAGGGTGAGGCCTTTTTGCTGCGGGCGCGGGACGCTTTGGCGATGCTTGACGATGGCATGGGCGCCTTGCGTGCCCCGATTTCAGAGGTCAGCGGCTTGTTGCGTCTGTCAGTGCCGGTTGATTTGGGCGTGCAAAGCCTGCTGCCCTTGCTGGATGAATTTCTGGCACTTTATCCACAGGTGCAACTGGAGCTTTTCATGAGCGATCGGCTCAGTGACTTGGGGCGTGAGCCGGTGGATGCCGCTATTCGCTATGGGCGCCCGGAACAACCCGGCCTGATTGTGCGCAAGTTGAAAGACAATGAACGCATCCTTGTCGCAGCGCCAGCATACCTTGCACGCAAAGGCGTGCCTGTATCCATAGAGGATCTGGCGCTGCATGATGCCATTGGCTTGCGCATCGCCGGACGACCGGCCGATTTATGGGAATTGCATGAGGCAGGGCGTGTCGTGCAGGTGCGTCCTCGGCTGCGTCGCAGCACGGACAACGGCATGGCGGCTCACCTGTGGGCGGTGGCCGGGCAGGGGATTGCCGTCAAATCGCGGCTGGATGTGCTGGCGGATCTGGTAAGCGGGCGCCTGTGCCATGTGTTGCCTGCAGTGAATGCCGGGGCCTATCCACTGGTGTTGGCGTTGGCAAGGGGCGCACACCTGAGCGCACGGGTAAGGGCGTTGGGGGATTTCCTTCAGGCGCGTCTGGAAGGGCGCTGAAATGCGTGAGGCGATACCTGTTTTAAGGTATCGCCTGCTTGGGGTTTCTACCGGTGCAGCATACTGCCCGGTAGAAACCTTGTTCCCAGTTGCCTTGGGATATTCGCAGATTTCACGGCTCACTTTTCCAGCACTTCAACGCTCTTCACATTATTCTGTGCATCCAGATCGATATAGACGGTCTGACGTCCCACCAGGGTGTCCGTTGTGTCATAGACCGCAGAACGGCTGCCATCGGCCCAGGTGGTAATGTTCTCGGGGTCATGCAGGTTCTTGATGATGCTGCTGAGTGAATCGCCGACATGGATCGATTGAATCTGATCTTGTGTCAGCATATGCCCGGTGAGCAAAGATGCACTGGCGATGCCCGGTGCGGCAAAGCCTGCGATACCCAGAGCGAAGACGAGAGACGAGAGGATTGAGCGTGTTTTCATGATATGAACTCCTGTTGTGTTGGGGGATACGTCAGTGATGAGCGATTACAGTGCCAGCACTTCAACGGTAACAACCTTGTCTTGTGCATCCAGATCGATATAGACCTTTTGGGGGCCAACCTGGCTGTCACCTGTGTCATAGACAGCAGAGCGGGAGCCATCTGCCCACTTGGTAATGTTGTTGGGCTTGCCCAGATTGCTGACAACTTCCTGCAGCGATTCGCCAGCGTGGAGCTTGTCCAACTGCTGTTGGCTCACAAGGCGGCTGGACAGCAGGGAAGCGCTGGCAACGCCTGGTGCAGCCAGACCGGCAAGGCTCAGGGCGATGATGGCGGAAGCTACAATGGAACGTGTTTTCATGATGGACTCCTGTTCAGTTGGGTGGCAGTAATGTCTGCCGGTGAAATGAAGTCTATGCGCGCATACTTAGAGCAGACTTAAGCGAAGCAATAAATCTTTGTTCGCCAGGATTGATTGCGAGGGTGGGCAGATTCCTGGCCTTTTTGGTCTGTGTGGCTTGACCTTGATGGCGTAGGGGTGGAGTATTCGCCGCTTCAATAAGCTTATAAGAATGGTTCTGGCGTCGTTAAGCCGTCTTGCCAGAGCCATTGCATTCCATTTTGTTGCAATTTTTCAGTCAAGATGCCCGTAACCGCTTTGCTCGATGAATACATGCGTGAAGGCTGGATCAGCCTGCCCGCCAATCTTTTTGATGAAAGTGGTGTGGTACGCCTGCATGAGCCCGAGGATAAAGACCGCAAACGCCTGATTCACGAATTGCGCGAGGGCATCTATCCCAAGCCCTTTGTGCTGGATGATGGCAAGATCCGCCGCCTGTATTTCAATTTCCACCTGATCCAGAGCGAGATGCAGATTGCTGCGCCAGATGCCTTGCAGGTAGCCTATACCCAATGCATGATGGGTTTCCTGCTTTTCAACCCCAGGCCCAAGCATGTGCTGATCGTAGGCCTGGGAGGCGGATCGCTGAGCAAATATTGCTATCGGCAGCTTGGCCGCAGCAAGGTTACCACTCTTGAGATCGATGCAGGCGTGATCGCCTGTCGGGACTGGTTCATGGTGCCGCGCGACGACGCGCGGATGCAGGTTATGTGTGCGGAGGCTGGTGCCTACTTTGCCACCGAGCCTGCGGCGGGAGGGAAAGCCGATGTCATCTTGCTGGACGCCTACGACGAGGAGGGCTTGGCACCACAAACCGGCAAGCAAGGGTTTTACGACAATTTGCGTCGCCACCTCAAGCCTAAAGGCATACTGGTGGTCAACATCTCCGGCCATAGCCTTGTTGCCAACGCACATATCGACCTGATCAGTGAGACGTTTGCCGGGCGCAGTTTCACGGTGGATGTGCCTGCGGATGGTAATCGTATTGTTTTTGCATTCAATGATCCAGAATACCCGCCTGCCTGGAAAAGCCTTGTGAATGTGGCGCGCACGCTGGAGGCGCAGCATCCGTTTGATTTTCAGAGTTTGCTGCGGGAAATGGAGCAGGGCGCCAAACGCCAGAAGCGCAAAGGGCTTGGGCGAGTCTAGTCGGACATGCTCCGGTGTTAGTCACATCAGTGCAGGTGTCAATACTACATTTGCGCTGGTGGCGGCGTTGTCAAGGAATGATGTGGATGACCTTGGCAACGATGTTGTCTGCTGGCAAGAATCCCCAGATACGGCTATCTGCTGACTGGCTACGGTTGTCGCCCATCACGAAATAGTTTCCTGAAGGGATTGTGCAGTCGATGCCGTTATTGGCGATGGTGCAGCCTTGCACTGTTGCGGCGGACAGAGTTGTCTGGACGGTGGGAATTTCAGATGAAAACTGAATGTCATGATATTGCCCGGGCAGCTTTTCCAGCTTGTGTGAAAACGCCTGGCTCCAGTCGACCGCCAGCGTTCCTTTGTCTTCAAGTGCTACGGTCTGGCCATTGAGGGTGAGCGTATAGTCACGATAGCTGATCCTGTCGCCGGGCAGGCCAATGATGCGTGAGACAAAACGTAAATCAGGGGTAGATGGCCTTTCATAGACGACAATATCCCCTCTGTTCGGTGATTGTGAAAGCGGCCTTCTCGCCAATGTGATGCCGTAACTGCCATAGTGCCCATAGCCCCACTTGCTGGTGACAATATATGAACCTACAGGGAGGGTGGGCTGCATTGAGCCAGATGGAATGTGATATGGCTCCAGCCCAAAGCTGCGGATCAGCAAGGCGATGAGGGCATACCCTAGGGCGCAGCCCAGCAAACCATACCAGCGGCTGTAGTGGGGGCGTGGTTTATCATCCGGATAATGTTTGGCTAGGCGGTAGATATAGGTTGAGCACACGAAGGCCGAGCAGAGTACCAGGATGGCGTCCCAATAAGGTGGGTGATGCAGATAGTATATGTAGGTGCCTGTAACCCCTAGCGCAAGAATGATGTAGACGACAGCCTGCCAAAGGCGGGCTACATAAAGGAATCCAAGTGGGGCAATAAAAAAGCCGAGGAGTGCAGCGATGTTCTGATTGGGTCTGGAATTCATCTGGAAGGCCTTGGCATCCGTTCAGTCAATTCTGCACACGGATCGGGCCGTTCCTGTGCAGGGGTGAGCAGGGCGAGATTAAAGTGGTTGCGCATGGATTCTGTGCCGGATTCCAGCAAACCAATGGAATACGCCTCCGCTTGATTTGTCGTATCCAGCCAGCGGGGCACCCCAATATCCTTGCGGACGTGGCCATTGCCAGCGAGCAGGATGACGCCGTGCTCGCGATGAGCCTGGATCATTTGCGCCATGAATTGATCCCGGGCGATTTGCGCAGGGACCATGCGTGCAGCCTGGGCTGTGCCAAGCAGGCCGCAATGCGCAGCGATGATCTCATCTGTTTGCTGGCGCAGGATGTCATCCGGGATCTCAGCGGCGAAACCCGAAGGGCCGAGCCCTTGGCTGATGATGGTGCGTGTCTCGGCTCTTGAGACATTGGCGGCAATCAGCGGGAGGTGATACCGGATGGCCAACTCAATATAGGGGCGGTAGAGCTGCCAGTCCCATCCCGTGCTTTGGCCGATGGCAATGATCTGGTCGGCAGTCACATCCGCACGCGCCATGGCTGAATCAATGGCGGGCTGGGTGTCGCGGTCGAACTGCTCCATCAGGAGGGCCGGGCGTGCGCCCTCTTGCAGATAATCCGCCAGCGCCTTGGCCCGCAGGGCGTGCTGCCGGGCGTTGTCATGCACTTCGCCCAGCAGGATCAGGTGATGGGTGCGCAGGCTGGCGCCAAGTTGCGCCTGCGACGCGGCGTCGTCAAAGTGCCCAGGGGTCATGGGGAATGTGCTGCACGCGCAGGCTATGCTGCCCAACACCATGCAGATGAACCTGCGCAGCATGCAAGGCCTCTGGCTTTATACCGCCGCAGCTTCGCCTTGTGCAGGCAGGTTGCGCTTGGGTTCTGAGACCAGAATACTCAGCAGGGTCTGCGCGTGGGCAGCCGCTTCGCGCCCCAGCGGCGTGAGGTAGCCACCGTCCGCCTGACTGACCAGCCCTTTGGCGTATAGGCGCTGAGTGGCGGCGATGACCTCGGCGTCCGCATTCTTGTGGATCTTGAGTCCTTGCTGATTGGTGGTCAGGTCGTAGCGCAACAGCGTGTTCAGTTCCTGGGCCAGGTCGGTGGTATAGGGCATGGGTGTCTCCTTCATTGTGATCCTTGTAACCGTCAGCGTACCACCAATTTCCGGCAGTACAAGGCGCACGGTGATAAAGCTTATTTGCAACAGGGTTGCATTAGCGTCTGGCTTGTGATGAAATGAAGCCATGTCTGAGATTCCAAGCGATACTTCCTCTCTGGCAGAGCGCATCCGGGCGCTGGGCGCCCGCGTGACGCCCGCCCGGATTGCCGTGCTGCGTGAGCTTCAGCTGGCTGAGCGCGCCTTGAGTCATCACGACGTGGAGCATGCGCTGGCTGCCGAAGGTTTCGACCGCGTCACCCTCTATCGCGTGCTCGATTGGCTCGTCGAGATGGGGCTGGCGCACAAAAATATTGATGCCGACCGTGTCTCCCGCTTCAGTCTGGCCTCTGTGCAGACCCAGGCACATCGTGACCATGCCCACTTCCGTTGTGAAGGCTGCGGCAAGGTTTTTTGCCTGGAAGACATCCCCATCCAGCCGCCGCCCCTGCCATTGGGCTTTTCCGGCAAGACAGTGGACTTCTGTATCACCGGGCAATGCGCACGGTGCGATGATAGCCATAAGGATAAAAAATGACATTGGCTTATGTTGTGCTCGCCACTTTTACAGGTGGCGTGTTGAGCCTTTTGGGTTCCATGCTGTTGATTACCGGTTTCCCCCAGCGCTGGTTGCCGCGTCTCGTGGGGTTTGCAGCCGGGGTGTTGCTGGCGGTGGCATTGCTTGAAGTATTGCCGGAAGCATTTGAGTCTGGCGTTGAGCCGCATCAGCTTTTCATGACCTTGCTGGTGGGGCTGCTCGCCTTCTATGGCCTTGAGCGTGCTGCATTGTGGCGGCATGCCCACGTTGATGAGCATGGGCATGATCATTATTGCCCGACCGACTCCCACTCGCATGGCATGAGTGACCGCCTGGGCAAACCGACCGTGCTGTCGGTGATGCTGGGGGATGGTTTCCATAATTTTGTCGATGGCGTATTGGTGGCGGCGTCTTTCCTCGTCAATCCGGCCTTGGGCTGGAGTACCGCGTTTGCCATCGTTGCCCATGAAATTCCGCAAGAAGCGGGCGATTTTGTGATTATGCGCACGGCAGGTTTGTCCAAGCTGCGTGCCTTGAGCCTGAATGCAGCCTCTTGTGTCATGTCCATTTTCGGTGGGATCGTTGGCTGTCTGGCGCTGGTGCATCTGCAAGGGGCCTTGCCTTACATCCTGTGTGTTTCTGCGGCAAGCTTCCTCTATATTTCGATTTCTGATCTGTTGCCGATGCTGCGCCGTGAATCTCATCGGCATACTTCGATGTGGCAGACGGTTGCCATGATTCTCGGGGTTGTCGCGGTGGCTGTTGGGGTGGGTTTGCATGGTCACCACTGAAGATCGGCGGATTCCCGTCACCTTGCTCACCGGTTTTCTGGGTAGTGGCAAGACGAGTCTGCTCAATACCATGCTACGCGATGCCTCCATGCGTGGCTGCGCAGTCTTGATCAACGAAGTAGGGGCGGTGGGGCTGGATCACCTCTTGGTCGAAGAGGTCTCGGAAGAGATTACCCTGCTGGAATCTGGCTGTCTGTGCTGCGCCGTGCGGGGGGATTTGACCCGCAGTCTGCGCGAGCTGTTCATGCGCCGCCTGCGTCGTGAGATTGATGCGCTGGATCGGGTGGTGATTGAAACCACCGGTCTGGCTGATCCCGCCCCGGTGATCCACACCTTGATGCGCGATTTCTTCATTGCCGAGCGTTTCCGTCTGGAAGGCGTGGTGTGCACGGTTGACGTGCGCAATGTGCACTGGCAACTCAGCCAGCATGAAGAGGCCATCAAGCAACTGGCCATGGCTGATCGCGTGGTACTCACCAAATGTGATCTGGCCGATAGCCTGATGATTGCCGAGGCCGAAGAGCGCGTCAGCACCTTAAATCCAGTCGCCGCCTGTTGGCAAAGCGAACCGGGAAAGATGCCTGCGGGCCTGCTCGAAGGGATGAGCCTGTACTCAGCGGCAGGCAAGCCAGAGGCCGTTGAGCGCTGGCTGGGGGAGGCCGCATCACGCGAACAGCAGCGTCTGCAGCAGAAACAAGGTGTGTTTGGGCATGCCCAAACCGTGCCAAATATTCATGATGAACGCATCACCACGCATGTGCTGAGATTTTCCCAGCCTTTTGCTTGGGCGAATTTCTCCCGGGCGATCGAGATGCTGCAATCCATGGTGGGTGAGCGCCTGCTGCGCATCAAGGGCTTGGTGGCCGTGCAGGGGGAGGATGCCCCACGCGTTTTCCATGCGGTGCAGCACGAATCTTATCCTGAGACTTCATTGGCCGCATGGCCGGATGCAGATCGGGATACTCGTTTGGTATTCATCGTCTGCGATCTGCCGCGCAAATCCCTGGAAGTTGCTTTCTCCGGGTTTGGCGGACAAGCACCTTTGCCGGAGTCTAGCGCTGGGTGATCTTGATATGATTTTGACGTTCCAGTTCGTCAAAATAATCATTCAGGCGTTGCCCCGGTTGATCTGGATAGCGCTCAATGAGCACTTCCATTTGCTGGATGCGATCAACCCGGAAGTGGCGAAAGGTGTCGCGTAGCTGACACCAGCCGATGAGTGTCCAGGCATGTCCCCAGAAGAACAGACCCAGCGGCCAGAGGTCGCGCTCTGAGGGGGTGCCGTCTTCCCGAACATAGGCCATGTGCACAACATGCTTTTGGCGTATGCTGCGCCGCAGTTCGGTCAGGAAGGGCGGGCGGTTGTCCGGGTAAGAGGGGATGAACAGCTGCGCCTGCTGCGCTTCGCGGCGCAGCAGTTCAGGCAGTACGTTGTGGATTTTAGCGAGTGCGGCGGTAGCCGCCTGAGCCAGATCAGCATCTCCCCAGGCCTGCACCATGCGCGAGCCGACCAGCAAAGCCTCCAGTTCGGCAGGGTCAAACAGCAGCGGCGGCACATCCATCCGGTAGCGCAGGCGGTAGCCAACGCCCGCCTCACCTTCAATCGGGACACCAGAGAGGGTGAGATCCTGAATATCCCGGTACAGGGTGCGTAATGACACCTGCAATTGCTCTGCCAGCCAGGCGCCGGTAACGATGCCACGGCTGCGCAGCAGCTCTACCAGACGGAAAAGACGATCAGCACGACGCATGATGAAAGTGTAACCTCTTTGTGCTGAGCCTATTCCGGTTTATGGCAAACCGCTTCTATGTTGTAACCATCTGGATCAAAGATGAAGGCGGCGTAATAATTGGCGTGATAATGGGGGCGCAGCCCTGGCGCGCCATTATCTTTGCCCCCGGCGGCTAGCGCAGCGGCATAGAAGGCACGCACTTCGGCCTGATTGGCAGCATGAAAGGCAACGTGCACGCGTGGGGTTTGCGGAGTGCCCAGGGCGATCCAGAAGTCTCCGCCCGGATCATCCTGAGGGACTGCGTCCCGATCCGCGCCAAAACCGGTGGCAATGTTTTCGATATGCATGCATGTTCTGTAGCCGAGCGGAGCCAGCGCAGTCTCGTAGAACGTCTTGGAACCTTGCAGGTCCGTTACGTTGATGCCCATGTGGTCAATCATGTTGATGCTCCCTTTCGTTTGGTTCAGTGTTGGGAATGCAGGCCGATGACGTTACCTTCGCTGTCGCGGAAGGTGGCGATGTAACCGATGTGCTCCGATAGCAGTGTTTTGGGCAGCAAGACTTGCCCCCCCGCTGCTGCAACGCGAGACAAAATGGTAGCAAGGTCGTCTCCGCCATTCAGGTAGATGCGCACACCATCCGGATTGGGGCGCAGCCCTTCCATGGCGATGATGCCGCCGCCTACGCCAGGGCATTCATATGAGAAGACGGCCATCTGGATATCGGGAAAGCTCGTGTCAATCTTCAGCTTTGCAGCCAGAATGGTTTCGTAAAAGGCGACAGCACGCTCAAAATTGGCAGCAGGAATTTCAAACCAGTTGATTGCATTCATGTGTGCTTCCTTACAGTGTGGGTGACAGGAGCCGTCATGATGCGTGGGGCCTGCTGACAGCGTGGTGTCAGCAGGCAATGGAGCGGGCTACTTGGTGAAGTCTTCCACCGGGATGGGTTTGCCGGTCAGGAACCCCTGGATCAACATGAAGCCCATCTCCCGGCAGACCTCGGCTTCTTCCTCGGTCTCCACCCCTTCGGCCAGGGGGATTGAACCCAGATCCAGTACCAGGCGTACCAGATCGCGTACCACGTGGCGTTTGCGTTCGCTGGCGTGATGGATGTCGTGGATCAGCCCCATGTCGAACTTGATGAAGTGTGCAGGGGTGTCTCCCAACTCATTCAGCCGGGCTTGCCCGGCGCCAAAATCGTCATACGCGAAGCGCACCCCAATCTCTTTGAGGCGCTCGGCGAGTGCCTTCATCTGCACGGTTTCGGTGACCGCTGTTTCATGCACCTCCACCACCAGTTCCAGTTTGGGGAATTGGGACAGAATGTTGCGCAGCGAATAGTAGAACGTGTCGGTAAAGGTTTCCTTGGGGTGGGTGTTGACGAAAATCGGTGTGCCTTCAATATGTGGGGCGATGCTGCGCAAACCATATTCTCGGAAGGCCACGCTGAGTTCTACTTCTCGCCCCAAGGCGCTGGCCAACTCGAACAGGCGCAAGGGGGAGGTGGGCAGCGGGGGCATCTTGGCCCGTCCCAATAATTCATAGGCAAATAGCGAACCATCCTGGGCGCGGACAATGGGTTGCGCCGCGCCAGCCAGCCCCTTGCCCCCCAGCAGGGCGTAAAATTCTTCCTCATGCGGCACAAAGAACTCTGATAGTTCTGCGTCCGGCGAGATGACGATGGTGTGCATTGAGGAGTCAATAAATGCATCCCCCTGTTCGTCGTCGTGGAGTTGCAGGCGGAATTCTGCGGTGCCAAAGTGGATGATGTCACCTTCGCCAAGCAGGCAAGAGCCTTCGATACGCTCCCGATTCACAAAGGTGCCGTTGGTGCTGTTCAGGTCCGTCAGCCGCATGCGCGTGCTGATGTCCAGGGTGATGACCGCATGGCGGCGGCTCAAGCCTACGGCCGTGACGACCAGATCGTTATCTGCGTCACGACCAATTCGGAATGGAAAGCCTTTGATCTGGGTGGTGACATGCGAGCCATCCGCAGCGACGGATTCCAGAAACCATTGTTTTTCCACGAGCACAGACTCTCCAAGACGATACGTAATGGGATTCTAGCCAAAGCAACTCCGTAACAGTCAGAAGTTTATGTGGGGCGCCGATGTGTGGAGGCCATGCTCACCTCGGACGCGTGTTCTTGCACCTGCATTTGTGGTGGATTGGGCACAAGGGGCTATGCCCTAAAGGCTAGGGCGCCCATGGTGCTTTAAAACCTGCGTGGCAGCAGGTGTTTACCCTTGTGGCGGGGTGGTAGAAGCTACTACCACCCATAAGGGCGGGTTACTGGAACCATTGTTCGTGGTATGCGAACAAAAACAAAGCAGCCAGCAGGTAGGGAACGACGGCGCTCAGTAGTGCGTTGAGCCACAGCTGCGCTTTTTTGCTCAGATGCACGGTGGGCAGATGGATCGTGTGGTGATGCGCGTGTACGGCAGTTCTCATGATGATCTCCTTTGTTTAATGTGCGGAATGCGTGACCAGGAGCCGACAAGGCTCAAATGTGTGACTTCAGCGCGATGGCTCTGGGCACATGGGGCTGTCGTCAAAGGACAGCTCTCTGGGCATACACGCAAGGAGATGGCTGACTGCCGCCAGGTGCCTTGCGTTTGCCCCGCCGATATTGCGGTTGGACATGGGACACCTATTGGTTAAGGGTTGTGAGCGAGTCTGCTTTGCAAGACCGGCAGGTTGCCAATACAGCGCTTGCAAGTGGCTGACTGTATTAAGGTTTTGCCGCGATCTTCAATTCAATCCTCATGCTTGAACTATAGGTGGTTTTCTGGTCGAATTGGCTCAATTCACTGTTCAAGGAAATTGAACAATGCCCTCAATGGATTATTTTTCCGAACTGCAAACCTTCCTTGTCGTCGCCGAGTTGGGTTCATTTTCCGCCGCTGCCAAACGGCTTGGGCTGGCACGCTCCACGGTGAGCATGCAGATCCAGGCACTGGAGCGTGCGCTGGGCTTGCCCTTGTTTCACCGCACCACCCGCCATGTGTCCTTAACGGCAGATGGCGAGCGCTTTGCCGAACGTGCCGGGGTGCTGGTGGGCGGCTTGGCCGATTTGACCGCAGAATTCTCGCAGCGCGCCGGGCGGGTGGCCGGGCGGTTGCATGTGCAGATGACTGAATCCATCGCCAACACGCTGGTGCTGCCACGCATGGATGAATTCCTGCGTCCCTATCCTGATCTGGCCTTGCGGATCTCACTCTCCGAGCGTGCGCCGGATTTGGCCGAGGAGGGGATCGACGTAGCCCTGCGCCTCTCAGACAAAAAAGACTCGGCCTACCGCTACAAACGCTTTGGACAGGTGAACTTCGTGATGGCCGCCAGCCCGGCCTATCTGGCGCGATTTGGGGTGCCCCGGCATCCCAACGACTTGTTACGCCATCAGACCATCGACTTCTTTGATGCTGATGCGGGGCGAGCCATTGATTATGTGCTGGTCAAAGGGCGCGAGAAGATCAAGGTGGTGGCCGATGGCGACCTTGCGGTCGACAACGCGCGGGCAGGGCTGACCTGTGCGCTGGCCGGGTTGGGCATCTATGAAGACTTTGACTTCCTGCTCCACCCTCATTTGCAGGAGGGCAAGCTGGTGCGCGTACTGCCTGACTGGAAACGCCCCGGTCCGGCCGTGCTAGCGCTCTACCCGACCGGGCGGCAGAATTCTGCCCCGGTGAGAGCCTTTTTGCGGTTTCTGGATAACGTACTCAGCCCTGCACTCAAGAATGCAATGGGCTGACAAGCGACTAGATGTCTTGCGATGAGGCGTCAGACTTGGCAGGGACGATACGACGACGGTGGATTTGCCGCCCATACCCCAGCATCAGCCAGCCCCAGCCTGTGCGTAGCGTGCCAAACAGGCCCACCGCAATCAATGCGCCGTTGAAAAATGCCCCGACCAGGATGAAGTACAGCAGCAGCAAGGTGCCCAACCAGATGGCGCAGGTCCAGAAACTGCGATTGAGCCAGTCAAAATGCGAGGCCAACAGTGGATAGGCCAAGGCTGACTTGTGCTCACGACGATAGATCAGCATAGCCAATAGTGCGGGCCAGCCAATCAGCGCCATGCCGATTTTCGTCCACGCAAACAGCATGGCAAGCCCCAGGCCAAAGGCTTGCAAGCCATACATCCAGTGCGCCAGCCGCTGCAGACGGCGGAATTGCGGATCTGTCTTTGTTTCGGTTGAGGTGAGGTCACTCAAAGGGGCTGCTCCAAAATGGGTATGGCAAGGCTTGGTATGTGTGGCTTCTCAGACCACAGTGCCGCTTGCCGTAATGCTAAATGCGCGGCCCCCGGATTGCCAATGTATTTCATGCTACCCATTCACCTGACGCAATGTTTGGTGAAATGCATGAAGCCGTCCGCATCAGATTTCGTGCCCCGTTCTGGCAAGTGAAATTCTATGTTCCGTGCTCACCCAAGGTGAGCTGTCACGCTGCCTGAATGGGCAGGTCTTCACCCGTATTCGGGGCGTAATACACGCTTATTGCACCTAATGCTTTGTTTTTAATAGGGTCTCTGCCTTGGAAAAAGAATCTTGCAATTCCTGATTTCTAGGATTAGGATTCAAACAAACGTTTGAATGTTGATCTATCTCAATGAATGACACCAAGTTGATCGATACCCGAACCCGCATCCTGGATGTGGCAGAACGCCTGTTCATGGATAGCGGCTACGAGGGCACCTCGATGCGCCAGATCACCGGCGAGGCGGGGGTGAATCTGGCGGCAGCGAATTACCACTTCGGCAGCAAGGAGGCTTTGCTGCAAGAGGTGTTCAAGCGTCGCCTGGAATGGCTGAATAAAGAGCGCCTGCGGGTGCTGGATGAAATGGAGACGCAGGCCGGTGGGCAGCCCCTCAAGCCTTCGCAGATTGTGGATGCATTTTTTGGCACGCTGTTACGTATGGGGGCTCATCCCACTCAAGGTGGCGAAACCTTTCTGCGCCTGCTGGGGCGCACCCATACCGACCCCAGTGGGCTCATCAAAACCCTATTTGCGGCGGAATACAGTGACGTGTTGGAGCGCTACAAGACGGCGCTTTTCCGTGCCCTGCCAGAAGTGCCGAAAGCTGAAATCGTATGGCGTCTGCATTTCATGCTTGGGGCGACTTCCTATGCCATAGCAGGTACCGATGCGCTGGATCTGGTCACTGATTGGCAATTGACTGAGGACGACAAAATACATAGTTCCGAGCGCCTGCTGCCCCGATTGATGTCGTTTCTGATAGGCGGATTGCGTGCCCCGTTGCCACCTCCGCCAGACAAAAGTTGAAAAGCGACGGAGGAGACGTAGTAGCTGCATAACATATAAATATTCACCAAACAGAGAGTCGCGCCATGTCCACTACCATTGTGTTGAGCTTATGTGTTTTGAGTGTTGTCGTTATAGGGGTTGGCTTGATCATGGTTCGCCCATTGCGGCGTGCCATGATCAGCCGCCCCGTTTTTTCTGCATACAAAAAGATCCTGCCGCAAATGTCGGATACCGAGCGGGAGGCACTGGAAGCCGGTACCGTATGGTGGGAAGGCGAATTGTTTGGCGGGCGCCCGAACTGGAGCAAGCTGATGGCATATCCCGTGCCCAAACTCAGTGCTGAGGAACAGGCGTTCCTCGATAATGAGGTCAGCCAAGCCTGTGCCATGGTACAGGATTGGGATGTGACACAGAATCGCTATGACATCACCCCGCAAGCCTGGCAATTCCTCAAGGATAAAGGCTTCTTTGGCATGATCATCCCCAAACGCTATGGCGGCCTGGAATTCTCTGCCTATGCCCATTCCGAGGTGGTCTCAAAACTCTCTACACGCTCCTCGGCGCTGTCGGTGACGGTGATGGTGCCCAATTCCCTCGGGCCAGCCGAACTGCTGCTGCACTACGGCACTGAGGCACAAAAGAACTACTATCTGCCTCGTTTGGCCAAGGGGATTGATGTGCCCGCATTCGCGCTGACCAGCCCCTGGGCGGGGTCGGATGCTGCCTCGATTCCAGATTATGGCGTAGTCTGCAAAGGCATGTGGCAAGGGCAGGAAGTGCTGGGAATGCGGGTGACATGGGACAAACGCTATATTACCCTGGCCCCTGTGTGCACTGTATTGGGCCTGGCTTTCCGCCTCTACGACCCGGAAGGGCTGCTGGGCAACAAGCGGGATCTTGGGATTACCTGCGCATTGGTGCCGCACGATCACTCCGGTGTGGAAATTGGCCGCAGGCATTTCCCGCTCAATGCCATGTTCATGAACGGGCCAACACGTGGAAAAGGTGTATTCATCCCGATGGACTTTGTCATTGGCGGGCAGGCCATGGTCGGCCAGGGGTGGAGAATGTTGATGGAATGTCTGGCGGCGGGCCGTTCGATATCCCTGCCTGCATCCAACACGGGTATGTCCAAGCTGACCGCTCGTGCCGTGGGCGCATATGCCCGCGTGCGTAGCCAGTTCAAGATGGCGGTGGGACGCTTTGAAGGCGTGGAAGAAGCACTCACCCGTATCGGCGCCCACACCTACATGATGGATGCCGCCCGTGTGATGACCGCCGGGGCAATTGATCTGGGCGAGAAACCCTCCGTCGTCTCTGCGATCGTCAAATACCATATCACCGAGCGTGCCCGTCAAGTGGTCAATGATGGCATGGACATCATCGGTGGCAAGGGCATTTGTCTGGGACCGTCGAATTTCCTGGGGCGCGCTTATCAGCAGATTCCGGTTGGTATCACCGTGGAAGGGGCCAACATTCTCACCCGCAGCTTGATCATCTTTGGCCAAGGGGCGATTCGTTGCCACCCCTATGTGTTACGTGAAATGCAGGCTGCATCAGATGTAGATGTCGCACGTGGGCTGGCAGAGTTTGATCGTGCCTTGTTTGGCCACATTGCCCATACCATGGGTAACGGTTTGCGGGCACTCTGGACTGGGCTGACAGGTTCACACTTCGTGAAGGTGCCTGCAAACGTGGCGCCCGAAGCACGCCGCTATTATCAACAGGTTACCCGATTTGCATCGGCGTTTGCATTCCTTTCCGATGTATCGATGCTGGTGCTCGGTGGCGGTCTGAAGCGGCGCGAGAAAATTTCCGCACGGCTGGGTGACATCCTGGCCCAGATGTATCTGATCAGCGCCACACTCAAGCGCTATGAGGCAGAAGGCAGACAAGCGGCTGATGCGCCTCTGATGGATTGGTCTATCTGGGACGCTATGTACAAAACCCAGCAGGCATTTGACGGGGTGTTGGCCAATTTCCCCAGCCGGGCGATTGCGGCGCTGGTCCAGCGGATCATCTTCCCCTTTGGTCATCCCTATGTTGTGCCTTCTGACAAGGTCGGCCACGAAGTTGCCAAGCTGCTGATTGCCCCCTCTGCAACGCGTGATCGCCTAACCCGCAATTGCTATGTGGCACCCACAGCAGAGGATGCGGTAGGGGCGGCCGAGTTGGCGCTGCACGCTACCTTGGAGGCCGAACCACTCGAAGCGCGGATTCGTGACGCAGAAAAGGCGGGGCACTTCTCAGGCAATCCGCTTGCTAATGTGCGCGACATTGCCCGCGTTGCACTGGATGCAGGGGTTGTGACCCAGGCTGAATACGAGGTTCTGGCTCGGCGTAATCAACTGCGTGACATCGTGGTCCGTGTAGACGACTTCCCCTTCGATTTCGGCCAGCAGGCACAGGCCTTAGACCCATTGGGTAAGGCTGCGTGAGGATATCTTAATGGCATTCAAACCGGTCTATGTTGTAGATGGCACGCGGACGCCGTTCCTCAAATCCAGGAATATGCCCGGCCCGTTTGCTGCGGCTGATCTGGCCACGATAGCAGGGCGAGCCTTGTTGGCACGCCAGGTTTTCGCACCCGATGAGCTTGACGAAGTCATACTTGGTTGCGCTTCGCCTTCCCCTGACGAAGTCAACATCGGGCGTGTGGTGGCCCTGCGTATGGGCTGTGGGCAGAAGGTGCCCGGTTGGACGGTGATGCGTAACTGTGCCTCGGGTATGCAGGCGCTGGATTCCGCGATCACCAACATCCAGGCAGGTCGCTCGCAGTTGGTGCTGGCCGGTGGCGTGGATGCGCTCTCGCGTGCACCGCTGTTTTTCAGCGAAGCCATGGTGCGCTGGTTGGCAGGGTGGTATGCAGCCAAAGGCGCAGGGTCAAGGATGCAAGCTTTGCGTCGGTTCCGGTTGGCAAATCTCGCACCTGTCATTGGCATCGTAAAGGGGCTTACCGACCCGGTGGTTGGCCTCCTCATGGGGCAAACTGCTGAAAATCTTGCCTGGCGTTTTGGCATCAGCCGTGAAGATATGGATGCATATTCCGTGCGCAGCCACCAACGCCTGGCGGCAGCGCAGGATGCAGGGCACTTTGTGGCAGAGATGCAAGCCCTGGTGGATGAAAGGGGTAACGTCTATGCTTCTGATGATGGTTTGCGCAGGGACTCTTCACTTCCGAATCTAGCCAAACTGAAGCCATTTTTTGATCGCAAGTATGGCAGAGTGACCGCAGGCAACAGCTCCCAGATCAGTGATGGAGCCAGTTGGCTGATCCTGGCCTCGGAAGAGGCCGTGGATAAATTCGGCTTACAGCCGCTGGGCAAGATCAGCGATAGCCAATGGGCAGGATTGGCGCCTGAACAGATGGGCCTGGGGCCGGTGCATGCCACCACGCCAATTTTGCAGCGTCATGGGCTACACCTGAACGATGTGGATGCCTGGGAGATCAATGAAGCCTTTGCCGCGCAGGTGCTTGGCTGTTTGCGAGCCTGGAATGATAAAGCGTATTGCACCGAGCAATTGGGCCTTGATGATGCTTTAGGCATGGTAGATGAAACCCGCCTCAATATGGATGGTGGCGCTGTTGCGATGGGCCACCCCGTTGGCGCAAGTGGTGCACGCATTGTGCTGCATCTGCTGCATGTATTGCACCGCACCGGAGGTAAGCGAGGCGTGGCGAGCATCTGTATTGGCGGCGGCCAGGGTGGCGCCATGTTGGTGGAGACCCAGTGATGATCATGAATGAATTGTTATGGCAGCATTGGCAAATTTCGCGTGATGCTCAGGGCATTGTATGGCTGACGCTCAACTGTGCCAACAGCTCCACCAATACGCTGGGTGGTGCGGTGATCGCCGAGCTGGGGCAGGCCATTGATCTGCTGGAGGCTGAACGCCCCAAGGCGCTGATCATCCGTTCTGGAAAAGAGGCTGGATTCATTGCCGGCGCGGATGTGGAAGAGTTTTCGCGCCTTGCAGATGGGGCGGCCGCACGTACGATGGTGGAACGTAGCTGGAAGCTTTTCGCTCGCATTGAGGCGCTGCCGTTCCCAACGTTGGCACTGATCCGTGGGCACTGCATGGGCGGCGGCCTGGAGTTGGCACTGGCTTGCCGCTATCGTCTGGTGGTCGATGAACCAGGAACCCGTCTGGCATTGCCTGAAGTCATGTTGGGGATTGTGCCCGGATGGGGTGGCATGCTGCGTCTGCCGCGCCTGATCGGCCCGGCGATGGCGCTGGATATGATGCTGACCGGCAAACAGATTGATGCCAAACAGGCGCGTAAACTTGGTCTGGCAGACGACTGCGTGCCACCCAGAGTAATGGATAACGCTGCACGCATTATGGTATTGTCTGGAGCCCCAGCACATCGACCCAGTTTGCCTCAAAGATTGCTCAATGGTCCGCTCAAGGCATTGGTGGCGGCCCAGGCGCGTAAAGCGCTCGTCAAAAAGGCCCGCCAAGCGCAATACCCCGCACCCTACGCCATCATTGATACATGGCAGAATTTTGGAGGCAATTCCCTGGCTGTTCCCGCAGGTCATCCCGCGTCATTTGAACACTTGCTGCAACAGGGCACCGCCATGAATCTGGTGCGGGTGTTCTTTCTGCAACAGCGCCTGAAGGCATTGGGCAAGCAGGGGGTTTCCAGCAAAGTACGCCATGTGCATGTAGTGGGGGCTGGCGTGATGGGGGGCGATATTGCTGCGTGGTGCACCCTGCGCGGAATGACTGTGACTTTGCAGGATCAAAGTATTGAACGCATTGCTCCGGCCATCAAGCGTGCAGCAGAGGGTTTTGCGAAAAAATACCGGGGAGATCGCAAGGAAGTGCGCTTTGCACTGGACCGCCTGATTGCCGATCCTCGTGGTGATGGCCTTGGCCGTGCAGATGTCATTATTGAGGCGATCTTTGAAAACCTTGATGCCAAGCATGCACTGTTCCGCGAGATTGAACAACGAGCGCGCCCTGAAGCCATTTTGGCGACCAATACTTCCAGTCTGCGTCTGGAAGATATTGCCCAGGCATTGCAGAAACCCGAGCGTCTGGTGGGTATCCACTTCTTCAACCCTGTGGCAATGATGCCCCTTGTGGAAGTGGTACAGGGCGCGCAAAGTGGAGAGCCAGAATTGGCACGAGCCATGGCTTTTGTGCAGCAGCTTGATAAGTTGCCGTTGCCAGTAAAAAGCGCACCGGGCTTTCTCGTCAATGCAGTGCTTGGTCCCTATATGCTTGAAGCTATGCGCTGTGTGGAAGAAGGTATTGCACCTGAAACCGTGGATGCTGCGATGCTTGCCTTTGGCATGCCAATGGGCCCGATTGAACTCGCCGATACTGTGGGCCTCGACGTGGCCCTGGCGGCAGGCAAGGCGCTGACCGGTGCGGCAGAAGTTCCAGGCAAACTTGCCGGGCATGTAGCAGCCGGAGAACTGGGGCGCAAGACAGGTACGGGCTTTTACTATTGGCGTGACGGTAAACCTGTCAAGGGCAGACCGGTTGCGGGGCCGACGGGATTGGCGAATCGGCTGCTACAACCCCTTCTTGCCGCCAGCGAGCGTTGTGTGGAGCAAGGTATTGTGGCGGATGAAGACCTTGCTGATGCGGGTATCATTTTTGGAACAGGTTTTTCCCCCTGGACGGGGGGGCCACTGCATCATCTGCATAGCGGGCCACAGCTATGAATCATGCGTTAATTTTTTAAAAATATATGGAATACGGACCATAGAGTCCGATTACAACCCGATGTCCTACAACAGGAGACAACACATGAAATGCAAACGTATCGCTTATTTTGTGGCGCTGGCAAGTGGTATGCTTGGCAGTAGCACGGTTTTTGCCTCGGGCTTTCAGCTGCTGGAGCAAAATGCCAGCGGGTTGGGGAATGCCTACGCAGGCTCTGCCGCAGTCGCTGACGACGCCAGCACAGTTTTCTACAATCCGGCAGGGATGACTCAGCTGCGTGACCATGAAGTCTCGCTGGGTGGGGCTGTGATCAAGGCCAGCTACAAATTTTCCGACAACGGATCGAGTGTGGCGCCTGCGAGTACGGGGGGCAATGGTGGAGATGCGGGCAGTACGGCGGTTCTTCCCAATGCATACATGTCTTGGGGATTGAATCGGAATTGGTATCTTGGTCTCGGGTTGGGTGCTCCGTTTGGACTGAAGACGGAATATGACAATGACTGGGTTGGGCGCTTCCAGTCCATCAAGTTTGATATCAAGACCGTCAATATCAATCCCTCTGTAGCTTGGCGCATAGATGATCAGGTATCCGTGGGTGTTGGATTGAACTGGCAGCGCATGAAGGCGGATTATGAACGCATGGCTGCCGTAGCCAGTAGTTCTCTGCCCTCCGGGTTCTGGCCGCTGGTGCAGAATACGCGCCTGCATCTTTCAGTGGATAACGATGCGATTGGCTGGAACGCCGGCGCCTTGTTCAAACTCAGTGATGCAACCCGTGTAGGTTTGTCATATCGTTCCGCCATCAAGCACAAACTTGATGGCACGCTGACTTCCACCAACCAGGCAATCTCGCCGGATGTGAATGCCAGAGTTGACATCACGCTTCCGGATACCCTGATCCTGAGTGCTGTTCACAAGCTCAATCCGCATTGGGATTTGTTGGGCGATGTATCCTGGACCGGCTGGAGCAAGATAGACCAAGTAGATATCTGGCGCACCAGCGGTACTGCATCCGGGCAGACCTCACCAGCCCAGACGCTTGATGTCAGGTTCCGTGATACGTGGCGCGTGTCATTTGGGGCCAGACAGATGCTCAATGAGCAATGGCAGATGAAGTATGGTGTTGCCTACGATCAGGCCCCCGTGCGTGGTGCGGATAGCCGCCTTGTTTCCTTGCCTGATAATGACCGCATCTGGCTCTCGATTGGTACGCAATATCGCTTTGGTGCAGGCTCGCGTGTAGATCTTGGATTGGCCTATCTGATTGTGCGTGATACCAAGGTTGACAATAATCAGTCTGCCAGTGGGCGCGGCCATATTGTTGGAAACTATACCGGTAGCATTGGCGTGGTGGGGCTGCAGTATTCCCTGGCGTTCTAGCAAGATTACCGCGTAATCAACTCCCTACATTACAAACAGACGGCGTGTCCTATAGGGCACGCCGGGGAGTGCCTCACCCCTCAACAGGAGACAGTACGTGAGCAATTTCATCATCCGCAAAGTGGCTATTCTGGGTGCGGGTGTGATGGGCGCGCAGATCGCAGCCCATTGTGCCAATGCAGATGTGGCTTCGATCTTGTTCGATTTGCCTGCCAAAGATGGCGATCCCAACGGCATTGCAAAACGTGCCCTGGATAGCTTGCGAAAACTTGAGCCTTCTCCTTTGGCGACAACTGATCGGGTGCAATATATCGAGCCTGCCAATTATGAACAGCATATCGGTAGGCTTTCTGAATGTGACCTCATCATTGAGGCGATTGCCGAGAAGATGGAGTGGAAGCTCGATCTGTATCGCAAAGTTGCCCCGTATATTCGCCCGGATGCTATTTTTGCGACCAATACTTCGGGCCTGTCGATCAACAGTCTCGCGGAAGGCTGTCCTGCAAGTCTGCGGCCTCGTTTCTGTGGCGTGCACTTTTTCAATCCTCCGCGTTACATGTCCTTGGTGGAATTGATTCCCTGCCATGGCACGCAGGCGAAATTGCTGGATGAGCTGGAAGAATTTTTGACCACCACATTGGGCAAAAGCGTGGTGCGCGCGCCGGACAACCCCAATTTTCTGGCTAACCGTGTAGGCGTGTTTTCAATTCTGGCAGTGATGCATCATACCGAACGCATGGGCTTGCGTTTTGATGAAGTGGATGCCATCACCGGTACCTTGATCGGTCGCCCAAAGAGTGCTACCTATCGAACCGCAGATGTCGTGGGCCTGGATACGATGGCCCATGCCATCAAGACCATGACGGATAATCTTCCACACGACCCATGGGCACAGCACTTTTCAGCACCTGCCTGGCTGCATGCACTGGTAGCCAAGGGGGCGCTTGGCCAGAAGACGGGGGCAGGACTCTATCGTAAGGAAGGCAAGCAGATCAAGGTACTTGATCCGCATACATTGGAGTACCGCGACAATGGTGCGGTGGCGCCCGATGAACTGGTTGAGATTCTCAAAAACAAGGATGTGGCCAAGCGTTTTGCGCTGTTGCGTGCGAGTGATCACCCGCATGCCCAATTCCTGTGGGCGATTTTCCGCGATGTGTTCCACTACGTGGCATATCAACTTGTGCATATCGCACGTAATGCACGTGATCTGGACTTGGCAATGCGTTGGGGGTTTGGCTGGCAGCAAGGCCCGTTTGAAATATGGCAGGCAGCAGGTTGGAAAACGATTGCCGCCGCTATCCAGGATGACATTGTTGCTGGGCGTAGCATGAGCAGTGCGCCATTGCCTCCCTGGGTATTTGATGTCGATGGCGTGCATACAGATCAGGGCTCTTTTGATGCCCGGAATGGCACCATGCAGGCGCGATCAGTGCTTCCGGTGTATCAACGGCAAATCTTCCCCGAACCTGTGTTGGGCGAGAAGATTGATGCCGGGCATACGATATGGGAAAACGAAGAAGTCAGGATGTGGTCGCCGAATGATGACGATGGCAAGCATGTGCCGGTACTCTCATTCAAGAGCAAGATGTGCGCAGTCGGCCCCGTGGTGCTGGATGGCATCATTGAGGCAGTCAAGCGCGCTGAACACGAATACAAGGGCTTGGTGATCTGGCAGCCTGCTGCGCCGTTTTCAGTAGGAGCCAATCTCAAGCAGATTCGCCCGGTGCTGGAGGCTGGCGATTTTGCAGGACTGGAGGCCATTGTCGCCAAATTCCAGCAGATGTCGCAAACCTTGAAATATGCACAGGTGCCGGTGATTGCTGCCGTGAATGGCATGGCCTTGGGCGGGGGCTGTGAAATCGTGATGCATGCCACGCGGGCAGTGTGTGCGCTGGAGAGTTATATCGGCCTCGTGGAAGTAGGAGTCGGCCTGATTCCAGCCGGTGGAGGTTGCAAGGAGTTTGCGTTGCGCAGTGCCCAGGCTGCGGCACGGACGGCGACGAATGATCCTATGAATTGGCTGCAAAACATCTTCCAGACCATTGCGATGGCCAATGTCTCCAAGAGCGCACGTCAGGCCAGGGAGATGGGATTGTTGCGCGAACAGGATATTGTCATCATGAATCCTGCAGAACTTTTATATGTGGCACGCAAGACGGCGCTGGGTCTGGCCGCCAGCTCATATCGCCCAGCTCTGCCGCCAGCAGGCATTGCCGTTGCCGGGCGCGGAGGAATTGCCACGCTGGAAATGATGCTAGTGAATATGCGCGAAGGCGGCATGATTTCGGCACATGACTATCGCGTATCAAAAGCTGTCGCCACCGCCTTGTGTGGTGGGGAGGTTGAAAGTGGTGCTGTCGTCAGCGAGCAATGGTTGCTGGATGTAGAGCGGGCACTGTTTGTCGATCTGCTGCGTACCGAAGAAACCAAGGCGCGCCTGATCCACATGCTTGAAGTTGGCAAACCCTTGCGCAATTGAACTGGAGGCTGAATCATGAGCAGACAAATACAAGATGCATACATCGTTGCCGCAACGCGCACTCCGGTTGCCAAGCGCAAGGGTGGTTTTCGCAACGTTCGGCCAGATGACCTGCTCGCACATGTGCTGCGTGCCGTGACGGCCAAGGTGCCTGGCCTGGAACTCGGTGAGATTGCTGATGTGATTGTCGGCTGCGCGATGCCGGAGGCCGAGCAGGGCATGAATGTCGCCCGAATTGGGGCTTTGCTGGCAGGGTTTCCCGATACGGTTCCGGGGATCACCATCAATCGTTTTTGCTCATCCGGCCTCAATGCCGTGGCGGATGCGGCGGCACGTATCCAGCTTGGCGAGGCGGATGTCATGATTGGTGCAGGTACCGAATCCATGAGTGTGATGCCGCAGATGATGGGCAACAAGGTGGCCATGAACCCTGCAGTGTTTTCACAGGCGGAAAATGTCGGAATTGCTTTTGGCATGGGCCTGACTGCCGAGCGGGTCGCGCAGAAATATGGGGTTTCCCGCCAGGATCAGGATGCTTTTGCGATGGAGTCCCATCGGCGTGCCTGTGCTGCAATAGCTGCCGGGTTGTTCCGTGACGAGATTTCGCCCTATCTTGTAAGGGAACATCTGCCGGATCTGCAAAGCAACGCGGTTCGCGTTGTTGAGCGCTGGATTGAGCAGGATGAAGGCCCGCGTGCCGACAGTTCATTGGAAGGTCTTGCCAAGCTCAAGCCGGTGTTTGCTGCGCAAGGAAGCGTGACAGCAGGCAACAGTTCGCAGATGTCTGATGGGGCGGGTGCTGTGCTCCTGATGAGTGAGGCCGCCATCAAACGTTATGGTGTTACGCCCATCGCACGCTATTGTGGTTTCAGTGTAGCGGGTGTGCCGCCTGAGGTGATGGGGATCGGCCCGGTCGAAGCCATTCCAAAATTGCTGCGCCAGACCGGTGTATCTCAAAGCGATATTGGCTGGATTGAACTCAATGAGGCTTTTGCCGCACAGGCCCTGGCGGTGATGCGTACTTTGGGGCTGGATGCGGCCAAGGTTAATCCTCAGGGTGGTGCGATTGCCTTGGGGCACCCTTTGGGGGCCACCGGCGCCATTCGTGTGGCTACGCTGATGAGTGCAATGCAGCATGATCCTGGTTTGCGTTATGGCATGGTGAGCATGTGTATCGGCACCGGGATGGGGGCTGCAGGTCTGTTTGAACGGGTATGAGCCATGAAGCCTGATTTCATTCGCAGCTTGCCGCCTCGTTGGCACGCCCCGCTGGTGCGCTGGGGATTCAATTGGCATCCCGCGTATCGTTGTATGGGGGGACGGGTTGAGTATGTGGCACCGGACATCAGCCATATCCGGGTGCGTCTGGCGCTCACGCGCTATACCCGGAATATGCTGGGGTCTTTGTTTGGCGGGTCGCTGTTTGGGATCACAGATGGCCCCCTTCCCACCATGTTGATGTGGGCTTTGGGTGGGGAATATATTGTGTGGGACAAGGCCGCTTCCATCCGCTATCGCAAACCCGGCCGTACCACGCTGTATGCTGATTTCAGGCTTTCTACAGCGGAAATAGAAAGTATCCGGGCACGCCTGAGCGCAGAACCTGAAATTGATTGCTGCTTTCCGATTGAGATCAAGGATGAGGCGGGTGCCGTGTATTCCACGGTAGAGCGCATGGTTTATATCGCGCACAAAAACCACTATAGGCAGAAAACTGCCAAAGGAGACAATAAGTGATGATTCAAAGGCTATGGTGCTTTTCCCTGTGGGTACTGGTGGCAGGTGTTTGTCTGCCCGTCCAGGCAATGGAGTTGGCGGGCGTCAACGTGGATGAGCGCGTACATGTGGGGAACGCCGAGCTTGTCCTCAATGGTGCTGGCTTGCGTACCCGGTTGATGTTCAAGGTATATGTTGCGGCGCTTTATCTTCCACATAGAAGCAGCATTGCCGAAGACATTATCGGAAAAGCCGGATCGCGCAGGGTTGTGCTGAAGATGTTGCGCGATGTGGACGGCGATACTTTGTTGGGGGCTCTCAAGGAGGGCTTGCGAGATAATCACAGCACTGCGCAGATGCAGGCCTTGCAAGCAGGCCTAGGTGAGCTGACGCGGGTATTCCAGAGCGTGGGAACGGCCAAGACTGGAGACAGTGTGGTGCTGGATATCGGCCCTGAAGGCCTTGTTGTAGCAATCAATGGCACGCTGCGTGGGCAGGTTGCAGATGAGGCATTTGGGCGGGCAATGCTCAAGATCTGGCTGGGTGAGAAGCCGGTGGATTCCTCTTTGAAGAAGGCATTGCTTGGCGTGTAAGGATGAGGGCATGTCATGGACAAGATATGGTTGAAGAATTACCCGGTCGGTGTACCTGCTGAAATAGACCCTGATCGTTATGCTTCTGTAGTGCAGGTGTTTGAGGAAAGCTGTACCAAATTCGCCCACAATACAGCTTATATCAGCATGGGGCGAAAATTGAGTTTCGCCCAGCTTGATCTTTTGAGCCTGAGGTTTGCTACATGGCTGCAATCGGTTGGCATGAAAAGAGGTGATCGTGTCGCCCTGATGATGCCGAATGTGCTGCAATACCCGGTCTGCCTGTTCGGGGCATTACGTGCGGGCTGTGCGGTGGTCAATTGCAATCCGCTGTATACCGCGCCAGAGCTGGAACACCAGCTCAAGGATAGCGGTGCCCGCCTGATTGTGATTGTAGAGAACTTCGCACATACCTTGCAGCAGGTTATTGCACGCACGGATGTACAACATGCTGTGGTGACTTCTATGGGGGAATTGCTTGGCCCCATCAAAGGCCGGGTGGTGGATTATGCCGTTCGACATGTGAAAAAGATAGTGCCTGCCTGGGAGTTGCCAGGGGCGATTAATCTGCGTCAGGCACTTGCAACAGGAAAAAGTGCTAGGTTTAAGCCGGTATCCCTGGGGCATCAGGATCTGGCTTTCCTTCAATATACCGGGGGAACAACAGGCATATCCAAGGGGGCAATGCTTACGCATCGCAACATTGTGTCTAATCTTTTACAGGCGGATGCCTGGATTGAGCCGGTGACTCGCGTCGGCCGGGAGCTGATCGTGACGGCTTTACCGCTCTATCATGTCTTTTCGCTCACGGCCAACTGCCTGACTTTTCTGCGCCTGGGGGCCGCCAATCTTTTGATTGCCAATCCACGCGACATACCGGGTTTTATCAAGACGCTTGCCAAGTATCCCTTTACTGCGATTACCGGGGTGAATACCTTGTTCAATGCTTTGCTGGCCAGTCCGGAATTTGCCAAACTCAATTTTTCCAGTCTGCGCCTGACATTGGGCGGTGGCATGGCCGTGCAGGAGCAGGTGGCGAAAAAGTGGCAGGATGTAACCGGTACGCCATTGGTGCAGGCCTATGGGCTGACCGAAACATCACCCGCTGCGTGCATCAACCCATTCAGTACAGATATCTCTTTCAATGGTTCGATTGGATTGCCGATTTCCTCTACAGAATTATCCATACGGGATAGTAACGGGCGGGAAGTTCCACAGGGCCAGGTCGGGGAAATCTGTATTCGCGGCCCGCAGGTGATGGCGGGGTACTATAAGCGGGCCGAAGAGACGGCGTTTGTGTTTTACCCGGATCGCTTTTTGAAGACAGGTGACATCGGCTATGTTGATGAACAGGGCTACGCTTTTCTGGTAGATCGCAAGAAGGACATGATTCTTGTGTCGGGTTTCAATGTGTATCCGAACGAGGTAGAAGCAGCCGTGGCGCTGCATCCAGGGGTGCAGGATGTGGCCTGCATAGGCGTGCCGGACGCGCGTACCGGTGAGGCTGTTAAGATTTTTGTGGTGCGCAGCGACCCCAATCTTACTGCAGAGGCGCTCATTGCGCATTGCCGTACTCAATTGACTGCTTACAAAGTGCCGCATCAGGTTGAGTTCCGAGGGGATTTGCCACGTAGCAACGTAGGCAAGATTTTGCGCCGTGCATTGAAGGAGGCTGCATAAATGGCAATTCCAGCTTTGTTGCGCGAGCGTTTGAGCCTGCCTGTGATCTGTGCGCCTATGTTCATTCTCTCCAACCCTGATCTGGTGATTGCCCAATGTCTAGGGGGGCTGGTTGGTTCGTTTCCAGCACTGAATGCGCGGCCCCTTGGAGTGCTTGAAGAATGGATTGTGCATATCAAGACTGCATTGGCGCAGGCGCGTGAGGCTGATCCGGGCCGACGGATCGGCCCGTTTGCTGTCAATCAGATTGTCCACAAATCCAATGATCGTCTTGCGCATGATATGGAGGTGTGCGTCCGTCATCAGGTTCCCTTGATCATCACCAGCCTGAGTGCTCCGCAGGATATTGTTCCTGCTGTACACGCTTATGGTGGATTGGTGTTTCACGATGTGATCAGCGTGCGCCATGCCGAAAAAGCTCTGGAGGCCGGTGTTGATGGACTGATCCTGGTATGTGCCGGGGCTGGTGGGCATGCGGGCACCTTGAATCCCTTTGCCCTGGTTGGCGAGGTGCGCCGTTTCTACGATGGGCCGATTGTTTTGTCCGGGGCGATTGGCAATGGCCGGGCCATCCTTGCGGCGCAGGCGATGGGAGCAGATTTGGCGTATATGGGCACGCGCTTCATTGCCACACAGGAGGCCGGGGCCAGTCAGGCGTACAAGGATTGCCTGGTGGCTAGCCGTGCGGCGGACGTGGTGTATACGCCTTATTTCACCGGGGTGCCGGGCAACTACCTCAAAGCCAGCATTTTGGCTGCGGGTCTGGACCCTGAACATCTGCCTGAGCGCGGCAAGGATTCCATGAATATGGGTAGTTCCAGCGCCAAGGCCTGGAAGGATATTTGGGGGGCGGGGCAGGGCGTAGGCGGGATTGATGATATCCCTGCCACCGCTGAGCTTATTGCCCAGATCCAGCGCGAATATGCCCAGGCCCGCGCTGCTTTGGTGGATGCGACCAAGTTATTTTGACTATTGGCCTGATTGAGCTTGGGCGGTTGTACAATTCCAGTGCTAGTGTTTGCCTTGTGGATAGGTTCGTCACGGGGCTGCTTCCCCCAACGACTGGAATAAGACAATGGATTCTGCCAACAGCCTCGCCGTTCGCCAGTACCTGCTTGCCTTGCAGGACAAAATTGTAGCCGCCCTTGAGCATTGCGATGGTGGCACATTCCAGACCGATACCTGGGAGCGCCCAGGCGGAGGGGGGGGTATCAGCCGGGTGATCGAAGGTGGGCAGGTGTTTGAGCGTGGCGGGGTAAATTTCTCGCATGTCATGGGTGATAAACTGCCGCCATCAGCCAGTGCGAATCGCCCGGAGTTGGCGGGGGCCGGTTTTGAGGCGATGGGCGTGTCCTTGGTGCTGCATCCGCGCAACCCCTATTGCCCCACAGTACACATGAATGTGCGCTTCTTCATTGCGCATAAGCCTGATGCTGAAGATGGAATGCTGCCTGCATGGTGGTTCGGCGGGGGCATGGATCTCACGCCCTACTATCCGTTTGAAGAGGATGTGCATCACTTTCATGCCGTATGCAAATCTGCACTCAGCCCGTTCGGGGCAGAGCTGCACCCGCGTTTCAAGGCGTGGTGTGATCGCTATTTCTTCCTCAAGCATCGCAACGAACCGCGTGGCGTGGGGGGGCTCTTCTTTGACGATTTCAACGAGTTGGGGTTTGCCGAGAGTTTTGCGCTGACCCGTAGCGTGGGGGATGCCTTCTTGGAGGCTTATCTACCAGTCATAGCACGCAGGTGTGGTTTGCCGTTTGGCGAACGGGAGCGTGATTTCCAAGCCTACCGGCGAGGGCGCTATGTGGAGTTCAACCTGGTATGGGACCGTGGCACCTTGTTTGGGCTGCAATCGGGGGGGCGCACGGAATCCATCCTGATGTCCATGCCACCTGAAGTCAAATGGCGTTACGCCTGGCAACCGGAGCCCGGCACGCCCGAGGCGCGGCTGTACGAAGAATTCCTGCCGCCGCGTGACTGGGTGTGACGCAGTATATGTTTTGTCGGCATCATTTCGCCCATTGCAGATTGTCAAACAGGTGCTTACAAAAAAGCCGATGATTTGACAGGAAAATGACAGATTGTTTGGCCATACTACGGCACGCATGAATCTGGTTTCCAATTATTGTGCTGCATAAGGGGAGTCTACATGGCCTTCAAAAAGTACCTGCTGGCATTTGGCTTGCTCTGGATGGGGGTGCTGGTATTGCCTGCTGTGGCGGCAGAACCCGGCATCAATGATGTCTATAAAGCCGCCAAAGCTGGAAAGTTGGATAAGGCGCAGGAGATGATGAAGTCCGTGCTCAGCGCCCACCCCAATAGCGCGAAGGCACATTTTGTGGAAGCTGAGTTGTTGGCTAAACAGCAGGATTTTGATGCTGCGCGACAGGAACTTGGTACGGCGGAAAATCTTGCCCCAGGCTTGTCGTTTGCCAAGCCGAGGGCGGTGAGCGAGCTGCGCAGCCTGCTTGCGGCGCATCCCGCAGCGGTGGAGCTTTCTCCGCCGCCTTTCACTCCGCCCGTTGTACAGAACGAGCCCCCGCCAAGCAATATGATGGCCTCAATCCTGAGTTATATGTTTGTGCTGGTCGTGGCGGTTGGGGCTGTGGTTTTGCTGATCATGTTTATTCGTGCCTTGGTCTTGCAGCCACGTGCCCGGCCAGCCATGCCGGGCCCAGTCGGGGGCTGGAATCCAGGTTATCCACAATCCGGCTATCCGCAGGCCCCAGGGGGTGGCATGGCTTCGGGAGTCCTCGGTGGCCTGGCGACCGGCGTAGCCGTGGGGGCTGGGGTGGCACTGGGAGAGGCGTTGGTGGATCGGGCCTTGGATAGTCATCACACGGGCTCACAAACAGGGGGTTGGGATTCTGGCTCAAGCTCGTCCTCCAATGACACGTCTTCCTACGATATGGGCGGGACGGATTTTGGCGTCAGCGACTCATCCTCATGGGATAGCGGGAGTAGTGACAGCTTCAGTAGTGATAGTGGTAGCAGTTGGGACTAAACAATCAGGCTTGCAGCTTGGATGGGAAAGTGGAGCGACGAAATGCATCTGGCATCGTCGCTCTTCTTGTATGGAGTGGACTTGCCCATGCTTTTGGCCGCCTGGGGCGTGCTTTTGACGAATTTGGAAATCCCCACGATTTGGCGGATTCTGATGATTGTGTAGGCCGGGTCTGAGCCAGAGGATGGGGCCTATCACGCTGTCTGGACAGGTGGTAGCGCTTGGCATGAGATTTTTCTCGTTCCACACGCTAGAATTCGCCTCTCATCGCCTGCATATTCATGATTCATGAGCACTCCCTCGCTGAACGTTACCAAAGTCGACCTCTCCGGCCTTCTGACTGTGCTGGGGCAGCACTTATATTCCACGCCTGCTGTAGCGCTGCGCGAGTTGGCCCAGAATGGGCATGATTCGATTACCCGGCGGCGCATGGAAGACCCCGCTTTTGCAGGGGGCGCAATCCGTGTGTGGGCGGAAAACGGCGATACAGTGATCATTGAGGATGAGGGTGCCGGGCTGACCGAGCCGGAAATCCACGCCTACCTTGCCACCCTGGGGGCGGGCTATACCCGCTTGCTGCGGGAAAAATCCAACAGCGACAAGCTGATCGGGATGTTTGGCCTGGGCTTCATTTCGGCTTTTGTTTTGGCCGATACGGTGAGCGTGATCACCACCTCGTTCCAAACTCCGCATGAGACATGGCACTACCGCAGCAACGGCGGGCAGCGTTACACGGTGGAGGCGGCTGAATCACGCCCCATCGGCACCCGCGTGATCCTGAGCCTGCGCGATCAGTTCAGCGAACTTGCGCAGAACGCCCACCTCGAATTCATTTTGTCGCGCTACTGCGTGCTGCTTTCGCATCCGATCCATGTTGGTGGGCAGGCTCAGTCGATCAACCACGAACCGCCGCCCTGGCGCCTGCCACACGGCGAGGAGCCGGTGGTACGCATGCGGCGGCGCAAGCTCGATTTTGCCAGTCGTTTTGAGCCATCCTTTGAGCCGATCTGCACAATGGATGTACTGGCCGATGCCCAGGCCGGTGTACATGGGATGTTGTGGGTGCAGGATGGTGGCAGCTACGCTACATCCGACAACCGCAATCTCTCGGTTTTCGTGCGCGGCATGCTGCTTGACGATGACGCCCGTGATCTGCTCCCGGTGTGGGCGGGTTTTATCGGCGGGGTGATAGAGGCCGATCTGCTGACGCCGACTGCCAGTCGCGAAGATTTGCAACGGGATGAGCAATATGCGCGCGTGCAGGCCGCGCTGGAAGAAGCCGTCATCGTCGGCTTGCAGCATGTGCGTCGCCAGCAGCCGGAAGCTTGGCAGCGCATCCTGAGGCGTCATAACGAGGCGCTGATGGGCGCTGCCCTGTGCAATCGTAGGCTGTTTGATCTGCTGGCCGATGCTGTGCATGTGGCAAGCTCGATGGGGGATCGCTACGCGGGGGATCTGGTCAGCACTGGACGCATCTACGTCTCGCTCGGCTCCGGTGGTTTTGAGGAAATGCTCTTCCGGGCCCAGCAGATCGCAGTGGCGCGGGGGGATCGCTATGCCGTGCTGCCCTTCCTCAAGCGCTGGTGCGAAGAGCGTGGTCAACGCCTGATCCAGGTTGGCACGGCAAGGGGCGATAGCAGTCTGTTCAAAGCCGCCACCTTGCCCGAGCCGGTTCAGGCCTGGCTGGGCGAACACCTGCTCGACGAAGGGGAGGAACTTGTCGTGGTGAATTTTGCCCCGGAATCCATGCCTTTTGTGCTGGTGACGGACCGCGAGGCCGAACTCAAACGCCGCTTGGAAAGTGACGAGGCGAACAAGCGTTTTGCCGAGGCCGCGCTGCGCTTGGCGCGTCTGCACACCAACAAGCATGATGGAAGCATTGTCGCCCGCCTGTATCTGAATGCCAACTGCCCTGCCGTCAAGGCGCTGGCGGCGGCGCACGCCGCTGCACCCGGTTCTGATCTGGCGCGGCGGGCTGAATCGGTACTGGCGATCCTGTCGGCATTCAAAACGGTGATGGCGCCAGACCTCGAGACATCCAAGCGCGATGCGGGCGCGGCATTCCGCAGCATGGCTGCGGCCATTGAGGCGCTGCTGCAAACGGGCTCCGAACATTAATCAATCTGGGATAAGACAGCATGGACGTTTTTCAATGGATTTCTGATCTGGCTGACCAGATCTCCGAGCAGGGCAACCCTGCGCTGGCCTCGAAGATTTATGGCTTGTCATACCGCATGCATGTGGGGGACGTGGAGTGGATGGAGTCCGCTTACCCAGAAGTCATCGCCGCTGCCAAGGCCATGAAGCTGCCGTGGCTGGAAGTCTATGCACGCCATTGCTACATGGCCGTGCATTTCTGGCGTGATGAGGGGGAGAAGGCGTTACCGGAAGTGATCTCCCTCTTTGAATTTGCCAACCGTGAAGAAACCCGCGAATGCCCGCAATCGGTATGCACTACGCAAGACCTTGTGCGCGTTTATGGCCGCATGGATGGCCCCGGCTATGTGCCGGAACGCAAGCAGGTGATTGACGAGACGCTGGCCCGTATCGACCCCAGCTGGCATTGCTTCAACTGCCTGAATTTCGAGCGCTACGAAGCATTGCTGGATGAAGGCAAAATCGATGAGGCCATTGCCTGCCTGCGCAATCTGCGTGAAAAGCGTGAGCGCGCAGGCGAAGACGTGATTGATGACTGGTATGAGTACATGGCAATGGCTTTGTCATTGTCCGGCCAGCATGCCGAAGCCTTGAGTACCTTGGCGCAGGCCGAGGATGTTGATGCAGACGACCCCGCAGGCAAGGTCGAGCGTGCGCTCTACAAGGCCTGGATACTGGCGCGTGGCGGGCAGTTGGAAGCGGCGCGTGAAGAGCTGCCCAATTTTGATGACTTCCTTCGCGCACGTGGCACCAATCTGCGTTGGCCGCAGACCGTGCAGATTCTGGTCAACGCTGGCCTGTATGCCAACGATGCAGACCTGGGGGCGCAGTTCGCCCAGATGCTGGATCGCCTCGAACAAGGCGGTTGTTATGACGATGGCACCTCCATCGCGGCCATTGCTTTTGAGCTGGCCCTGCAACGTAAGGCTTTGTGGAGTGCAGGGCGCATCCTGGCTGCCTACGAGCGTATGCGTGCGCACTTGCGAAGTCCGGCCCGATTGGCTGAGGTCTCCGCTCGACTGCATGCACAGCTTGCCGCCAATCCGGTGCCTGCTGCTCCGGTTGAGGCCGCGCAGTTGAAAGAGCATATTGATGCGCTGGATGCCGGGGCCATCAATCACGAATTCTTCATCCCTTGGCTGCAGGCTGCCTGTGCGCAGCGCCCGGTGGATGTCGAACTGAACCGCATCCTGGCACACATGCTTTATCAACAGGGCGCCGAACTGGAGGCTGATGCAGTGCTGATGGCATGCTTGAAGCTCAATCCGGCGGATGAGTCACTGCTGGACTTTCTCTATCAGATCCGCTCGCGGCGTACAGATGCAGCGGCTGTTGAGGAACTGCTGGTGTTTGCCGAACCCCATGCGCCCGAATTTGTACTGTTCACACGCGCCCGCTATGCTTTCCGGAACGAGGATTATGCTGACTGCATCCGCCATTGCGAGGCAGTGATTGCCCGTGATGATACGGTGGTCAACACCCGCAGGCTGCTTGCTACCGCAGCACAGCGGCTGGGGGATCATGCCTTGGCTGCGGGGCGGCTGAAGGAAATCCTGCATCATGATGAAGCCAATGATCGCTGGGATCTGTTGACCTCGGCTGTGGTGTTGGGGGATGTGGAGTTGGCACACGCCTGCTGTGAGTATCTGAAACTGCCCGTCGTGCCCGGCAGCATGCCCCCCACCTGGGCAGATGGTGGCGCAGGAATGTGTGTGGTGGTCTATCGTGACAGCCAGGGACGGGACGTGCCGGAGTATGCCTACCGCATCGGTCCGGTTGCCGCAGAAGTGTATGAAGTCGAACACCCCGCCGCCCAGCAGCGCTACAAGGACGTGATGGTGTTTGACGCCTCACCCCTGATCCCCTACCCGGACGACGAGGAAGAGCGCAAGGAATGGGTGGCACGTTATCGCCATGTGCATACCTTGCGAGAAGGTGGTTTCCAATCCTGGCCAATGGATGGTGTCGGGCCGAGCATGGAGGAGTGGAATGCTTTCCGCGAAGCCATTCAGGCCGAGGGCTATGGCGTATGGGTGGCTTCCGGCTCTGACTACAGCGTGACGGATACCCATACCAATGAAGAATTGCAGGGCTTTTACTGTTTTGTAGCCATGCCCAAAACTGAAGACCCCGCCAAGCTTTGCGCGACCCTGGAACGCCTGACCCGTGATTGGGCACAACCGATTTCCTGGCTGGTGCTGGCGCAGGCGGCACAGCGCAACGTGGCCCACCATGAGGCGATTGTGGCGCGGTTTGATCTGTAGTCCGCAATGGTGTCTGGCAAGGGGACATGCTGATCATGCCCCCTGCATGGCTGCTCTATTGCCCGTCGCGTAACGCGGCGATCTTCTGCTCTGCGACTTCGTTCAGGTAGATTTCCAGATAAGTGTAGCCGCTGGCTGCTTCGGTGCCGGCATCTTTGGCATTGTTCGGGTCTAGGCCGTGGGCAATCTCCCAGTCATCGGGGATGCCATCTTCATCGCTGTCGACGGCGGCTGCGCCCGAGGCAAGGGCTGGATATCCGCCCACTTCCGTCTCTGAGTTGATCAGGTGCCCAGTGCCGGTTTTCACCTGCTCAATGATCCGCAGATCCACTGCGTCGCGCGTCGGCACGCTGGCCCCGACATGCTTGAGCACTTCGGCATAGGCTTGCTCGGCTGTCTGGGTCGTTACAGGGGGCGCCGTGAAGGCTTCTTTTGAGAGCGTGATGACGGTGATCGGCGTGCCATCTTCATAACCGAAGAAGTGGCCGTTTTCCGGCGTAAGCTCGGGGTGGCTTTCCACGATATTGCCTGCGGTATAGAAGCGGGTTTTTTCCTGGGCGAATCGGGTGAAGGTGACAGGCTGGATGTTCTTGGTATCCGGGCCGGGCTTGAGATAATTGGCTATATAATTGACACGAATGTCACCATCGACCAGACCGCTGGCATAGTCTCCCCACGAGTAGATGACATTGTTGCGAAAGTCGAAAGTTGGCGTGGGAGCAAAGAGTTTGCCGTAATTATCCCCAAAGCGTGGATTGCGCCCCCGGTGGTGCGCCCACAGGTTGTGGTGCAGGCTTACCCCACCCACCGCACGGAGCAGTGAGCCGTAGCCATGTGCCCCTTTGTGGTGGTGGCTAGCGTTCAGGCTTTCGGCAATCATGCACCACTGGATGGTGATATCCTTGATATTGCCTGAGGGGGACAGGCTTTCATCAATCGACCAGCTTGCCGAAACGTGGTCCAGGATAATGTCATGTCCATCGGTAATCGAGATGGCGTCCTCTTCGCCATGGCTATTTGAGCCAAGGCGGGAACGGATGAAGCGCACGATGATGTTGTTGCCGGAAATCAGCAGCGGGGCACCACTCAGGGTGATGCCATCGCCAGGGGCCGTTTGCCCCGCGATGGTGATGTTGCTGCCGCTGATCTTCAAGGGAAAGTCTAGCTTGATCTGCCCTCCCACCTTGAAGACGATGGTGCGTGCGCCCCAGCCGATCAAGGCCCAGCGCAGGCTGCCAGGGCCGGAATCATTGAGATTGGTGACGGCAATGACCTTGCCGCCACGCCCGCCCGAGGCGTTGGCACCAAAGCCTTCCGCACCGGGGAAAGCGGGTAGGGCATGGGCAGCAGAAATGGAGGCTGCTGCAAGGGTAGCAATGCACAACGCTTTGATCGACATGGACGCTCCAGGCGAGTGAAGATGTAAAGCGCTGATGATAACGGTAACAGGTGACGGTATGCGCAAGATTTTGTGAGAACCCGCCCTCAATCTTATGGATGGATTGCGAACAGGCTCACAGAAACGCTGCGGGGTTGATCAGACTTCTTCCAGTGCCAGCAGATCGGTGATCGATTGGCGGCGCCGGATCAGGCGGGTGTGAGCGCCGTCGATCAATACTTCCGCAATCAGCGGGCGGCTGTTGTAGTTGGACGACATGGCCGCGCCGTAAGCACCGGTGTCATGCAGTACCAGCAGGTCGCCCACCTTGGCCTGGGGCAGATTGCGCGGAAGCACCACACCACCTTCGCCGAGCGTGAACACATCACCCGATTCGCATAGCGGCCCCGCGATCACACTGGGCTGAAGGCTGCGGCTGCCAAGTGAATCCCCATTGCGCGGAAATATGCTGATGGCGTGGAAGCTGCCGTACATGGAAGGCCGCACCAGATCGCTGAAGCCCGCGTCGACCAGCACAAAATGATTGCTGCCTGCATGCTTGGTGGCGCGTACTTCTGCCAGCAGCAGGCCGGATTCCGCAACCAAATAGCGCCCTGGTTCAATCTCTAGCTTTACGGGGTGGCCCAGGTGGGCGGCAATTTCGCGTCGGGCAGCATCCCACAGGCCAAAGTAGTGAGCCGTGTCAATGACCGGGTCATCATCTTGGTATGGAATGGAGAGCCCCCCGCCCGCAGAGATGGCTTCGATATCCTGCCCCGCCTGTTTGACCAGATTGACCATGGCCCCGCAGACCTGCTGCAGATGGTGATAATCCACGCCAGAACCAATATGCATATGCAGGCCGACGAGCTTGAGCCCATGTTGGGCTATTGCCGCCAGCGCTTCGGGCAGATCGGTATGCCAGATGCCATGCTTGCTATGCTCGCCACCGGTATTGGTCTTGTTGCTGTGGCCGTGGCCAAAGCCGGGGTTGATGCGCAGCCATACGCGATGCCCGCGTGCTTTGGCACCAAGCTGATGGAGCATGTCGATGGAGCCGGCATTCATCGGGATTTCTTCCTCGATCACCCGCATCAGCGTGGTTTCGGTGATCAGATCTGCCGTGAATACGATTTCCGATTTGCCATTGCGTGAGCTGAATCCGGCATGCAGGGCACGCTCGATCTCGCCATGCGAAACCGCATCTACCGCGACGCCCTGGGCGCGCATCAGGCGCAGGATGTGGGTGTTCGAGCAGGCCTTTTGGGCGAAGCGGATCGTATCGAAGGACTTCAGCGCGGCGATGCGTTCGCGGATGAGGGCGGCGTCGTAGATCCAGAGCGGGGTGCCAAACTCGTTGGCAAGCAGGTTCAGGCGGGCGTGGTCGAGGGGCTTTTGCATGGTTTCTGTCCAATCAGGCGGCAGTGCTTGGTAGAGAGGATGCCTTTTATAGATAATTCAGTACAATGCTTGTTTGTGCAAGGTTGATTCAATTCTGATATGGGTATCGAACATCGGCACATTGAGGTTTTTCGCGCCGTGATGCGCAGCGGCAGCGTCACCGGGGCCGCCAACCTGCTGTATACCTCGCAGCCCACGGTGAGCCGCGATCTGGCCCGCCTGGAACAGCTGCTGGGGTTTGCGCTGTTTGATCGCATCCGGGGCCGCCTGCAGCCCAATGCCCGCGCCTTGGCGCTGTATGAAGAAGTACAGCGCTCCTACCTCGGGCTGGAGCAGATTCTTGCTACGGCCAGCAGCCTGCGTGAATTTGCCGCAGGGCAGATCTCGATTGTCTGTGTCCCTGCGTTCTCGCAGTCCTTGTTGCCTGCGGTCTGTCGCCGCTTCATGGCGCAGCACCCTTCGGTCAGTATCTCCATCACCCCGCAGGAGTCCCCCTTGCTTGAGGAATGGCTCAGTGCCCAACGCCATGACATCGGCCTGACTGAGCACGACCATCCGCCAGTAGGGACGCAACTTGAGTTGATACTGGAAGCCGATGAAGTCTGCGTGCTGCCCGCTAGTCATCCTTTGTTGAGTAAGAAGGAGTTGCTGCCTGCTGATTTTGCTGACCAAGCTTTTGTGAGCCTGTCGGTGAGTGATCCGTATCGTATCCAGCTTGATGATGTGTTTCGCGCTCATGGCGTCATACGGCGCATGGTGTTGGAAACTCAGAGTGCAGCCTCGGTGTGCAGCCTGGTACGCGAAGGTCTGGGGCTGGCAATCGTCAATCCGCTGACCGCTTTGGATTACACCCGGTATGGCGTGCAATTGCGTCGCTTTGCCGTGTCGATCCCTTTTCGTGTCAGCCTGGTGTGTCCCGAGTATCGCCCCTCCACGCCCCTGGTTGAGCATTTTGCTCAGGCGCTGCGGGAGGAGGCCGCCGTTTTCCGTCACAATCTCGCTCTCGCGCTGGATGGCGGCCAACAGAAAAGGTTTGAATGATGACCGGTGTTCCCAAGGTGCTCGCATTGCCGCCTGAACGGCCCATACGGGTAGTGCTCGACACCAATGTTGTGATGGCGTTGTGGCATTTTTGCGACACGAAACTGCTGGTGTTGAAGCAGTGGGCCGAGAGTGATGCCGTTTGTCTCCTTTCTGACACCGCCTGTCTTGGTGAGTTAGGGCGGGTTTTGGCTTATCGCCAGTTCGCCATCCCACCGGAGCGCCAGGAAGAACATCTTGCCGATTACCAAAAACGCATACAGTTGCAGCCCCAGGTAGAGGCCGATCAGGCAGATGCCTTGACCAAGTTGCCACGCTGCGGGGATCGGGATGACCAGAAATTCATTGAACTGGCTGTGCGTGCGCAGGCCAAGCTTCTGGTCAGCCGAGACAAACTGGTGCTGAAATTGGCGCGACGGCGTGAGTTGCGAGATCAGCTCCTGATCGTGACACCTGAACGCCTCCAGCAACTGCTTGAACAGGGCTGAACCTGCCTTTTCGCCTGTATCGGCTCAAGTCTGGAACAATCTGGCCGTAACCCGGCTGCGTGAGCGGTGGTCAAGCGCAGACAATGGCGGCGATGCCTTGGGGCGCGTATAACGACAACCGCTCACACCTATCTTTGCGCGGATCGGTGATTTTCACCCGTCATGGCATGATGGAAAAAACGTAATGCATAAAATTGCCGTGTAAATAAAATGCATGCATATTAATTGGTATCTTGTTTTGTAGGTTTATTGTGTGAGATGCATGACATAAAACTAGGTGTTTAGCTGGGTATTTAACTGAGCGTTCAGTTGAATTTTTTCTTCTGCAAATAGAACCTGCAAGCGTATTTGGATGCAAGGGCGCCCGCCGTGCAGATGCCGAATAATTCCCAATAGAAGATTAACCGCCATTAACTTACCTTCACGTCAATTGGAATCAGGGTATGCCCTGGTGTTGACTACGGATGTCTGCTTGCCTAGTCTGTAACCGGTTACATTTGCTAACGATCTTCCTCATGTGGAATGCTTGTGAGACGAGCTTGTACATGAGGAGTGGCCTGCGGATGAAATCCACCAAAACCATGTCAGTGCAAAGGGCAAGTGATTGAATAGAAGATAGATATCTATCTGATTCAACGTGTGCGCAAAGGTCGAAGCTGCAGTACGGGCTTGTGCCAAGGCTTTGTGCGTCATCTTGTTGGTCGTGCAACAGGGAAACCGTCTCCTCCGGGGCACCTGTTGTAGATCATGAGGGCTTGTTGCGTGATTTTGCGTGAAGTTGTCTGAAGAAGAGCAATATTGAGCGAGATAGAACGAGAAACGGGTAGATCGGAAGATGCAGGGTGTGTTGTTTGCGCCTGTTTTTTTGAGCTGTAACTGTAAGCGGTTACAGCTGGTTTGAATTGTTTTTGTTCCACTTAAGTGTTTGATTTGATGGTGCTCTGCGCTGTCTATGACTATAAGGAGAGGCGACAATGAAGTTTCAGATCAAGATGGTTACCGTGGCTGTGGCGGCTGCAACCCTGGCGGGTGGTGCTTCGGCTGCTGCGATTGATTTCCATGGCTACGCACGCAGCGGAGTTGGCTCTGCCAGCAAGGGCGGTTCGATGGTGTGTTACGGCAATGTGGGCTCGATGGGCCACTACCGCTTGGGCAATGAGTGCGACACCTATCTGGAGCTGGCGCTGGACTCCAATCTGGCTGAGAAGCGCGGCACGGAATTCAAGCTGCATACCATGATTGCGGCAGGCACGCAGCAGCTCAACGACTGGGAGCAGACCAGCCCGGCCTGGCGCCAAGCCTGGGTGGAGGCCACCAACATCGGTCGTGGCCCGTTTGCCACCGCCAATGCCTGGGTCGGCAAGCGCTACTACAAGCGTCAGGACATCCACATGCTCGACTACTTCTACAACGAAGTGACTGGGCCGGGTGCTGGGATCGAAAATATCGACGCCGGTTTCGCCAAGTTCTCCTACGCCTACATGCGCCAGGGCGGCGACCTGAACTGGGATGGCACCAAGTATGTCGTCAAGGATAGCTCCGGCAGCAGCACCGGCGACACGGTGACCATTCCTGCGCCCTATGGCTTTTCGCCCGACTATGCCAATGGCGGCAACAAGTCTTCCACCAACCATGATTTCCGCCTGGAAGGCATCCAGATTGCCGGTGGGGACGCAGGTTCTGTGGATGTGATGGCCAACCTGGTGCGGCCCAGTAATCGCTCTGGCGTACAGGGCAAGGGTGGCTACGCGTTGACGGCTCAATATACTCTTGGCGTATTGGGTGGTTTCAACCGTGTTCACTTCAGCTTTGCCAAGGATGGGGCTTCCCTTTCGCACGGTGCCAAGTGGTGGGCAGACAACACCTACAAATACACCGGCATGCAGGTGATGGATCATTTGGTATTCAGCTCCGGCAAGTTCAATGGCTCTGCCGTGGTCGGTTTCCAGAGCGAGAAGGATGTGCCCTGGTATAACGGAACCACACGCAAGGAAATGACTGTTGGGTTCCGCCCCTGGTACCACATTGATGATCTGTACTCGATTGGCGGCGAAGTCGGCCATATCAATGTCAAGCCAGAAAACAATGGCAAGACGCAGATTCTGAACAAGGTTACAGTGGCAGGCCAATTGTCCGCAGGGATGGATTACTGGTCCCGCCCGGTGCTGCGCCTGTACTACACCTATGCCAAGTGGAATGACGCGCTCAAGGGTTCGAACGTGACCTGCACCGGCCGCGATTGCAAGACCCTGGCAGACGGTTTTGCCAACGCTACCAACGGCTCCACCTACGGCCTGCAATTCGAGGCATGGTGGTAAGAATGCGTCCAGGGGCTGATTGCCTTTGCGGGCGATTGGCTTCGGAAGCACCGTTCATGATGTGCCAAGGAGCCTGGACGTGAAGTATTCCAGGCTCTGCGGAGCAACCAAACTGTTATGGGAGGAATGCTTGCATGGGCAAACGTGACTTTCTGAAAGCCCTGGCGGTGGTGGCATGTTGTGCCTGGGGCCTGCCCGCTTTGGCGGTAGACGCCAGTGAGCCCGCCGATGGGTATGTGGCCATCCACTACTACCGGGCGGACGCCAATTATGCCGGATGGGGGCTGCATGCCTGGTCCCGGATTCCGGGTGGGCAAGATACGCCACTGGATGGCATCGGCTGGCTGACCCCTCTGAAGCCGATGGGCAAGGAGGAAGACGGCAGCGTATTTTGGCACTTGAAGTTGGCTGATTTTGGCAAGAGGGCCCAAGTCTTCTACATTATCCACAAGGGCGACTCCAAGGAGCAGGGCGGCAAGGATCAGAACTTTGATGGCACCAAGATCCGCCAGGTCTGGGTCAATCAGGGAGACCCCGCGCTCTACACCAGCAAGGATGACGCCCTCAAGGCGCGTCCCAAGTAACACTGTGCATAATCTTGTGCGAGTGGCAGATCGTGGAGTATGCGTTGCTCCTCACCTTGCACGGACGCGCTCGTACTGATTTTGGACTGTTGTGTTTTATCCTGTTTGTGATTGATCCTGCGAATGGCCCGTGCAGTGCACGGGCGTTTTTTCGCGTCTTCCGGGAGACGGAATGAGATTTCTGACTTCATGCCTGGCAGCGCTTGTCCTCTTGGGCGCCCAAGCCGGTGTACAGGCGGCCAGTTTTGCCGATAATCCGATTGTATATTTCGTGATCACCGACCGTTTTGCCAATGGCAACCCGCAAAACGACCATTCCTATGGCCGTAGCGGTGACGGGGCCGGGGAGATTGGCACTTTTCACGGTGGCGATCTGGCGGGTATTACCCAGAAGTTGCGCGAAGGCTGGTTTTCATCGCTCGGCGTCAATGCCATATGGATCACGGCACCCTATGAGCAGATCCATGGCTGGGTGGTGGGCGGCAACCAGGAATTCAAGCACTACGCCTATCATGGCTACTACGCGCTGGACTACACTGTGCTTGACAAGAACATGGGTACGCCCGACGAGTTGCGCGAGATGATCGACACCGCGCACCGGCAGGGCATCCGTGTTCTGTTTGATGTGGTGATGAATCACCCCGGCTATCTGGATATCCAGACTGCCAAAGACATTGGCATGGATGTGCTGTGGAAGGGGTATGAGGCTGCCACGCTGCGCGATTATCACGGCTACATCGACTACAACCGGGACAAGAAGAAGTGGGCTCATTGGTGGGGAGGCGCCTGGGTGCGCAGTGGCCTGCCCGGTTATCCTTCGGGCGGCAGCAGCGAATATACCAAGCAATTGGCCTATCTGCCGGATTTCCGCACGGAGAGTACAGAGTACGTCCATCTCCCTCCCTTCCTGCATGACAAAAAGGATACCCGCGCGGTGGAACTGCCTCAGTCGACCGTGCGTGATTATCTGGTGAGTTGGCTTAGCTCATGGGTGCGCGAATATGGTGTGGATGGTTTCCGTTGTGATACCGTCAAACACGTCGAGCCTGCCGCCTGGGCGCAGCTCAAGCAATCTGCCACCACTGCGTTGGCAGCCTGGAAGAGCGAGCATCCGCAGGACAAGATTGACGATCAGCCTTTCTGGATGGTGGGTGAGTACTGGGGGCAGGGCGTTGAGCATACCGATCTGTATGAAAATGGCTTCGATGCCATGATCAATTTTGATTTCCAGGAGCGCATGACGGCCAATCCATCGCTGGAATCGGTGTACTCGGATTATGCTAAAGCGCTATCTGGTAACACTGCGTATAACGTGCTCTCTTATCTCTCATCGCACGACACCCGGCTCTTCGCCCGCAAACGGATGCATGAAGCGGCTTCGGCCTTGATGCTTGCGCCCGGTGGCGTGCAGATTTTCTATGGTGACGAGAGCGGACGTGAGCCCGGCCAAGCGCCTGCAAGTGACGCGCAGCAGGCCACGCGCTCGGACATGAACTGGGCAAGCATTGACCAGGATTTGCTGGCGCATTGGCGCAAACTTGGCCAATTTCGTGCGCATCATGTGGCACTGGCTCGTGGCACGCATGTCCGGCTGCAAGGTGAGCCTTACGTGTTCTCCCGCGTGATGGCACAAGGCGGGGACCGTGTGGTGGTTGCCCCTGCACTGAAAGGGGAGGTTGATGTGCCCGTGGGGCAGGTGTTTGCAGAAGGCGCGAAGGTGGTGGATGCCTATAGCGGGCAATCAGGACAAGTGCATGACGGCAAAGTCAAACTGGTCGCACAGGGCACTGTACTGCTTGAGGCAAAGCAGCCTTAATGCAGCGTGATCAATATGCCCTTGGCAGTGTTGCCAGGGGCGTATGATCAAAGTGTTTTTACAACTCTGAGAGCTGCCGGTATTTGCCGCCAAAGAAAACTAGTGGTTCGTGCTCGGCCTTGTCGCAGCGTTCCACCTCGCCAATGAAGATGACATGGTCACCCCCCGGGTAACGCTGAGTGTTGCGGACCTCGAAGACCGCGCAGCAACCTTCCAGCACAGGGGCACCGCCCAGGCCGTCTTCCCAGGTGAGCTTGGCAAAGCGGTCTTCGGCCTTGCTGGCAAAGAGATTGGAAATATCCTGCTGGTTTTTCGCTAATACGTTGATGGCATAGTGCGAGCAGTTTTCCAGCTCTTCGCGCAGCGTGCTGTTGTTGGCCAGGCTCCAGACGATCAGCGGCGGCTCCAACGATACGGAATTGAAGGAACTGATCGTCAGCCCGATGGGTTTGCCGTCACGGGCACGTGCGGTGATGACCGCTATGCCGGTGGCGAACATGCCCAGGGTGCGGCGGAAGGTGGTGGCGTCAAAACTCAAGGATTCGGTGCTCATAATGGGGCGTCTGGATATGCCAAGAGGGAGGCTGCAGCGCGATTATCCATGCCACACGCGGCGCCGTCGATAAAATTATTGTGTTTATTCAAGGTTTTACAGATTCGCAAATTCCGGGATCGGCGGGTAGCCCCGCAATTTCAGGAAGGCCAGCAGGCACGGTATCGAGCTGTTGATGATGCGTTCCTGCGGGAAGCCTGCCGCTGCAATCAACTCGTGCGCTTTGGCAAAGTCGCCCAGGTTGAAGGCAATGTGCGCGTCCGACCCGACAGAGACAAATGCCCCCAGATCACGCGCAGCCTCCACAATCGCCTTGCAGTTGGCTTCACAGCCGACGCGGGAGACGGTGAAGGAGGAGTTATTCACTTCCAGAGCCACGTTATGCGCCACTGCAGCCTTGACCACCGCTTCCACGTCAATCGGGAAGGCTGGATTGCCGGGGTGGGTGATGATGTCCACCTTCCCACTTCTAATGGCGTTGACCATCGCCTGGGTGTGCTCAGCTACCGTGGTGGGCTGGATCAGCGGGCGATGGAAGCCTGCCAGCACTACATCCAACCAGTCCCGCGTGATGCCGTAGCAGTCGGTTTCCCCTTGTACATTGAGGATATTGGCCTCAATACCACGCAGAATGCCTACGCCACCCACCACGCGGGGGATGACCTTGAGGTTCACAAAGTGCCAGTAGTGGGCGCCGTCTTCCAGGCCGGGGCCGTGGTCGGTATTGGCAAAGAGCTTCAGGCCCTTGCGCTGTGCTTCGGCAATGTAATCGTGAATGGTGCTGTAGGCGTGGCTGCTGGCGATGGTATGGCTGTGCAGATCGATGGGGTACAGTGCGGCGGATTGGGACATGTTTGATGCGTCAGCCTGGGGGAGGCGTTGAATTTGATGAGTATAAGTATACGTGGGCTTGGCTGCGAATAAAACCTGCTGGCAACATGGATGAATCTTGCCTAACAAGGCTCTACACTGCTCGGATGAGTGAATTTGCAAAGAAACTGATCGCCTGGCAGCGCCGCAATGGCCGCCACGACTTGCCCTGGCAAACACAGGATCCGTACTGCGTATGGCTGTCCGAAATCATGCTGCAGCAGACCCAGGTGGATACGGTGATCCCGTATTACCAGCGTTTTCTGGCGCGCTGCCCCGATGTGGCCAGCCTTGCTGCGGCACCCCTGGATGATGTGCTCGCCTTGTGGAGTGGCCTGGGCTACTACGCCCGCGCCCGCAACCTGCACAGTGCCGCTCGCAGCGTGATGGAAAAGCATGGTGGGCAATTCCCCCGCACTGCCGCTGGCTTGGCAGAGTTGCCGGGTATTGGGCGATCCACTGCCGCAGCGGTCGCCTCCTTCTGCTTTGGTGAGCGGGTGGCGATTCTGGATGGCAACGTCAAGCGCGTGCTGTGCCGCCATTTCGCCATTGAGGGCTACCCCGGCGAGCGTGCCGTGGAGCAGAAACTGTGGGCGCTGGCTGAATCGTTATTGCCCGCCAAGGATATTTCCATCTACCCGCAGGCGCAGATGGATCTGGGGGCGATGATCTGCACCCGCAGCAAACCACGTTGCCTGCATTGCCCCGTCAATGCCACTTGCCAGGCCCGTGCCGAAGGGCGCGAGAACGAACTGCCCACCGCCCGCCCACGTAAAACGGTACCGGAGCGCAGTTGTGGCGTGCTGCTTTTGCGCTGCCAAGGGACGATCTTGCTGGAACAACGGCCTGCTGCCGGGATCTGGGGCGGGCTCTACAGCCTGCCGGAAATGCTTGAGGAAGAAAGCGCCGCAGAATGCGCCTTGCGCCGTTTTGGTCTGAGCAAGCTGAAGTTTGTGGCGGGCGAAGACCTGCATCACAGCTTCACCCATTTCGGCCTGACGCTCACACCCTGGCAAGCCGAGTTGCGCAAACTCCCGCTTCAGGTTAATGCACCCAACCTGCGCTGGGTTGCGCAGCAGGAGTTGGAAGGGATCGGTTTGCCCGCGCCCATCCGCAAGCTGGTGGAGCGCAGTTTTGAACCTGAGAAGGCTTGAAGGCTGCTGATCGGCGGGCCGGGCAAACAATGGCCCGCAGCTATAATTGGTGCAGCCATTGCGTCGGTTTCATTCCCATGCGCCTGATTGATTTTCCGATCCCGCAAGACCTGCAAGCCTGGATTGAGCGTATCAGCCTGCTTGAGCTGGGGGCGGGGGAGGTGATGCCCGTTTTTGCCGGAGCCCGTGTGCATCTGGGCTTTGTATTGAGCGGGAGTGTTTCGTTTGGCGTACCACAGCAGTTCTGGCAGGCTGAAGAGGCCGTGTGCTGGGGGGCTGTTGCCGGGGGCTCTGCAGTAGAAGCCGGGCCGCAAGGTGCGCGCGGTGCCTTGCTCAAGCTCGCCGGGGGTGTTGCGCCTGCCGTGCTGGGCTGCTCGGCAGAAGCCTGTGCGGGGCAGGTGCTGGCCTTGCAGGCATTCTGGCCACATTGGCGGCCTGCGCCTGTGCAGGACTTTTCCGGACAGCTTGAACATGTGTGGAGCCAGCTGAGGCAGGCGATTTCCTGTCGTGCAGCGGCCGCTTGGTCACCTCGGTTGTGCGCTCAGGCCATGGCAAGTTTTGATGTGCTGCCGGTGGAGGGGGTGGCAGACAGCCTGGGGGTGAGCCGCGCCACGCTTGAGCGCCAGATCCGCCGTAACTTTGGGCTCACACCCAAGCAGCTCTCACGCATCCAGCGCTTCTATCGTGCCCTGGCCGCCTTGAACCGTTTGGATGCGGCGGCGCTGGCGGTGGAGGCCGGATACTACGATCAATCCCACATGATTGCCGAATTCAATGAGCTGGCCGGGCAAACCCCGGCCAGATTGCTGCAGATGGCGGCAAACGACGCTGATCTGCTCCGGCTTTATGGTGCCAATGCGGTGGCGGTGGGGCGCCATTCCGGGCGCTGAACACAGCGCTGTGCCCATGCCTCCAATGCATTGCGGATACGCCCCCAGCGCGAGAAGCTCTCCCCCAGATCCAGCATGCCGCCGTTGACGCGCTCACGCCACAGGGTAATGCGCTGACCGTCAGGGGCGAGCAGTTCCGCTTCTACCGTGATGGCACCTGTATCCAGCGGAAGAATGACCAGCAGCGCACTGGCAATGTTCAGTGCGGTGGAGGCGGGGGCTGCGTCTCGCAGGCGGATGTTCAGGCTGGGCTGCTGCGTGGCCTGGGCGGCCAGATTCTGACGCAAGGACTGCTCCAGCGAGGCCCTGATTTTTTCCAGCTCGGTCTGGTCATCGTCAGATAGCCCTGAAGCGTCCGCTGAAACACGTCCCAGCTTGGGTTGGCTGAGTGAGGAAACCGGCTGATGGGCGCGTACCTGGACGTCGAGCCGGGCATCCTGCCTGATTACTTGCCAGCCCGTTTTCAAACTGGTGGATGGATTCGGGGGGAGGGTGGAGCAGGCCGCAAGCCAGAGTGCGCTGGCCAGTATCAGCAGACGATGGGGGATGGAGCGAGATGACATGAGGCGTGTTATCCAAGAAAGTTATGCAAAAGAGCAGGTGACAAAATCTTCCGGGGCCAGCCTTGGGCACACCGGGGCAGGGTAGCTGGGCGGGCGGCCCACGCGCAGCAGCATCTGCAGGTGCGCGGTGCCTAGGTCTTTACCCAGGCTGTGGCGTAGAGATTCGACTTCAAGGGCTTGTGACATGGGATGCAGGGCCAGCCCCTGCGCGGTGGCGGCAAGCCAGCAGCGCATCAGGTGGCGCCCGGCTACGTAATAGCTTTGCACGCTGTCGTCAGGGGCTGCAATCACAAGCCAGCCCGCGCCTTCCTGGACTTGGCTGCGGGTCAGATCCAGACTGCGCTGGCGAAAGGCCGGAGCCAGCACGTCTTCGCGCCCGTAGAAAGCAGCGACCCAGCGTTGTGCCAGCCAGGGCAGTTCCATGCTGGCAGGTGTGATGCCGGTGGGGTTGCGTCGGGCATCCTCCTCGCGCCAGCGTATCCAGTCGGCCAACTCTTGCCAGACGGCATCATCGCCAGCTTGGATGAGGCTCGCTTCAAGGGTGGTCTGAGAGATTCGGGCTGCCCCCGCTGTGCCGTGTGGCAGGTAAAAGGCGCTGGTACGCTGCTGGTCCACCAGGGGCCATAGCTTGTCATCGACCCGGGCCGGAGCGAGATTCCGCCGCAAGGTGCGGCGCTGGCGCAGGCATGCCAGCCACTGATCTGTTGCCTGACAGGGGCGAAGCGTGATCTGTACTGCGTTTGGGGGCTTCTCCATCCATTCGAATTCTGCTGCGCGCCCCAGCGCCAGCGCGGCAACTTCCAGCGCAAGCGTGAAGGCGCCCAGGCTGATCCAGGTCTCTCTGCCTGCTGGGTCTGTTGCCATCTGTCTGCGGGAGGGAGACAAGCAGAGTTGCCCATGCGTCGGGGTGTCCAGGTGCAACTGCCAGGGCTGGATGTTGTGACTGGACGGGGCACGCGCGGCATCGGCCAGCATGGCCCGCCAAGCCGCAGGCAGCTGTCTGCCCGGCATAACAGGGCTCGGTGGCGGCAAGGGTTGGCTCTGGCAGGCTGCCAATGCGGCCACCATGCATGAGGACAGACCATAGGCGATGAACAGGCGGCGTTCCATGAGTTTTTCTGCAAAGCTGAAGATGCCACCATTGCAGCGCAAACAGGGATGCGGAGATAGGAAAAATGCGTCATGCTCAATGGCGCGGGTTCTTAGCTGCTTTGGCCTGTTATCAGGCACAATATCGCCCTACTCCCTTCAACAGGACAAACACAATGACCTTCACGCTCTCCGGTTGTGGCCAGGACGCGCCACAACAAGCTGAAAAAGACAATCCCAGCGAAGACAAGCTGCTGTTCAAGTCCCGCTACGTGCTGGTCTTTGGCGAGATTGATGACAAGATGGCGCAGGCCACCTGCAAGCGTCTGCTGGCGCTGTCTGCCGAATCTGATGCGCCGATCACCATGCTGATCTCCTCACCGGGCGGGCATGTGGAGTCCGGCGACGCCATTCACGACATGATCCGCTTCATCGCCGCACCGGTCACAACCGTGGGCACTGGCTGGGTTGCCAGTGCCGGGGCGCATATCTTCCTCGCACCGCCTGCCGAGCGCCGCCTGTGTCTGCCCAACACCCGTTTCATGATCCACCAGCCTGCGGGCGGCATGGGTGGGCAGGCCAGCGATATCGCCATCCAGGCCAAGGAAATCCTGCGCACGCGTGAGCGCATCGCCCGCGTGGTTGCGCGCCAGACCGGCAAGCCCTACGAAACCGTGGCGGCGGACATGGATCGGGATTACTGGATGAGTGCCGAAGAGGCGATTGCCTACGGCATCGTCTCGCGCGTGATCGAAAGCCACGCCGATCTGGCTTGATTGCTTGTGTATTGCCGATTGTGTTGCCTACATGCCAGCCCGGCTGGCATGTAGCATGTAAGGGACTACTCTTCTTCGCTGGCGGCGAGCAGTTTATGCTCGACCAGATACTCATGGATGATCGCCAGACGCAGGTCGGCGTCTTCCAGTTCCAGCAGGCGCTGGCGCGCCAGCGGCGGAATCGGCAGAATTTCGGCGTAGCGGTAGCCTACCCAGGCAGCATTGTCGAGCAGATAAGGCTGGGGGATGATCTGTTGCCCGGCATCCTTGATGATTATGCTCAGCAGTGGCAGCAGGTCTTGATGGGCTTCCGAGACGGCTTCGTCAGGGGCTTCGTCAAACCACTGCACAATCCCTGTGATCAGCCCGCTTTCATCCGTCACCTGTTCCAGCACGCGAAAGCGCCGCACCCCGCGTACCGTGAGCCCCAGCAGATTTGGGGTATTCATGTCCCAGTCCACAATGCGTGCTTCCACCCCTACCGTATAGGGGGTTGCGGGGGCGCCCACCTCGTTGCCATGCTCAATCAGGCAGATGCCGAAGTTGCGCTCGTTCTTCATGCACTGGGCAATCATGTCCAGATACCGGACTTCGAACACCTTGAGGTTCATGCGGCTTTGCGGGAAGAGCACCGCATTGAGCGGGAAGAGGGGCAGGCGTTCCGGTTCTTGGTGCATGGGAAAAGCTCCTTGAATAGGCGGCCATTGTACTCGCCCCATTCTGTTATCGATTCACCTTCCGAGCCATTTATTGAAGCAGCGCTGCGGTTACAATCCACGGCATGAAAAATGAACTCCCCCCGCCAGGGGCCGATGCGCTGGCCCACTCAGCCCTGTTGTCGCAACGCATTACAGCCGAAATAACCGCTGCCGGGGGCTGGATCAGTTTCGCCCGTTTTATGGAGATGGCGCTGTACACGCCAGGGTTGGGCTACTACAGCGGCGGGGCACGCAAATTCGGGCCGGAGGGGGATTTCATCACTTCGCCGGAAATCTCGCCCCTGTTCGGGCGCTCCCTGGCTCGGCAGGTGGCCCAGGTGCTGGCAGCCTCAATGCCCCACGTGATCGAGGTTGGCGCGGGAACGGGGCTTCTGGCTTGTGATCTACTGGCCGAGCTGGAAGCGCTGGGCTGTACGCCAGTGCATTACGACATCATTGAACTCTCGGGTGAGCTGCGTGCGCGGCAGGCTGAAAACCTGCAGACCAAGGTGCCGCATCTGGCGGATCGGGTCCGGTGGTTGGATGCGCTGCCGGAGCAATTCTCCGGGTGTTTGGTGGCCAACGAGCTGCTGGATGTGCTGCCGGTGCAGCTTGTAGCGTGGCGCCAAGGGGGGATTTTTGAGCGTGGCGTGATCTGGGATGCTGCGCAGGAGAAGTTTGACTGGCAGGATCGCCCCGCCGCAGGCCGCCTGCTGGGTGTTGCCGAGTCTCTGGGGGTCGAAAGCCCGGAGGAAGGTGAGTATCTGAGTGAGGTCTGTCTGCCTGCCCGTGCCTGGGTGGCCGAGTGGGGCGCCCGTCTGAGTCAGGGCGCGCTGATCCTGATTGATTACGGCTACCCGCAGGCCGAGTATTACCTGCCCAGCCGCACATCCGGGACGGTGCAGTGCTATTACCGCCATCGGGCGCATACCGACTTGCTGCTCTGGCCGGGGCTCAACGACATTACCTCGTTCGTGGATTTCACCGCAGTGGCCGAAGCCGCCGATGAAGCAGGTTTGGCTGTGTACGGCTATACCACGCAAGCCAGTTTCCTCAATAACTGTGGTCTGCTGGCCTTGCTGGAGACAATTGGCGCGAGCGACGAGGCGCCCTACGTGCGGGCTTCACGCGCAGCGCTTCGCCTGATCGCCCCGCATGAGATGGGCGAACTCTTCAAGGTGCTGATTATCGGGCGGGAGATGGACTCCCGCCTGATCGGGCTGGCAACAGGGGATCGCACCCACGCATTGTGATGCATGGGCAGCTACGCCCCTTTGGCCCGCTCGCCTGCCTCATTCCTGTGCACTGTAGAGTGTGCGCAGAAATTCATCCGGGTTATCCACGGTACAGGTGTGGGGGTGTTCGCTGGCGTGGGCTGCCTCGGCGGCACACATCAGCGCATCTTGCGGGAGCCAGTTGGCGTTGAGCACTTCGTCACCGTAGCGCTCGGTCTCTGTTTGAGTGCTGCTGATCGTTGTTGTATCCATGATTCTCACCATCTGTGAAGCTTGCCTTGTGGGCATCAACCGGCTGCTCGGAGTGCATGCGGCTCCGTTTGAAGCTGCGTTGCAAGCACTCTTGATTACATAACGAACGAGCCTACAGAAAGGTTGAGTGTATGGAAATGTGTTTTTATGTTAAGCGGTGTGTTTGAGACGAAAATACAACAGGCGTCTCATTCATGAGTGAGCAAAGCCACCTAAACGCTTGCCAGCCAAGCCTGCAGGCCGGATGGCGCCACGCCTGCCGCCAATCCCACCATTAGGGCAATGCGGGCTTGCAAAGGGCTGAGTTGTTCGGCAGCGAGCGTGCCCAGGCTGCTGTCATCCTCATTGTGGTTGGGGAGGACAGATGCGCCAATTCGTGAAGCACGAACAATAACAATGCCCTGAGCGATGGCCTCGCTGATCGCGGGGCGCAATGCTTCGGGGATGCTGCCATGACCTGCCAGCGCCAGCACAATGCCCCGGCAACCCAGATTCTGTAGCGCATGGAAGTGATCTGCGGAAAGTCCTGCGTATGCCATTAGGATGTCGACACGCGGCAAATTCGTCGTGGGCTTCAGCGTCAGGATGGCGGGGCGGGGGATCGGCGCCGGGCGGTGATAGCGTACGGCCTGATCGAAAACGATACCTTCCTCGCCTGCAGCCCCTGCGCTCAGTGCATCAGGGGCGTGAGTGTGGGTTTTGACCACGTGGCGGGCAGGCAATATGTGGTCATTGACCACCACTAGCACCCCACGACCGTAGCTGTGTGGTGCCAGGGCGACCCGGGCGGCCTGCAGCAGATTCAGCGGCCCATCGGCAGAGAGACTGTCCGCTGGGCGCATGGCGGCAGTGATGACAACGGGTTTCCCGGTAGGAAGTAACAGGTGTAGCGCAAAGGCGGTTTCCTCCAACGTATCGGTGCCATGTGTGATGACGATGCCATCAATGTCGGGCGTGTCGATCAGCGTCTGGATGCGCTCTGCCAACTGTAGCCAATGTGTGGGGTGCATGTCCCGGCTATCGAGCGCGAAGGGCTGCTCGGTATGCCATTGGGCCAGACTGCGCAGGTCCGGCACTGCATCCAGCAAGGCATCCACCGGCAAGGTGGCTGCGGTGTAGTGGCTTTGCGCACCGGTTCCGGCAATGGTGCCACCAGTGGCGATCAGGGCGAGGCGGGGCATGGCTGAAGGTATGCCCGCCATCCGAATGGCATGGCGGGCGAGGCTCGATTAGTGATTCAGAATCTTGGAGAGGAACTGCTGGGCACGATCCGAACGTGGGGTGTTGAAGAAGTCATCCTTCGTTGCGTCTTCCACGATCTGGCCGTGATCCATGAACACTACGCGGTGCGCCACCTTGCGGGCAAAGCCCATTTCGTGGGTGACGACCATCATGGTCATGCCTTCCTGCGCCAGTTCCACCATTACGTCCAACACTTCGTTGATCATCTCGGGGTCAAGCGCCGAGGTGGGTTCGTCGAAGAGCATGCAGATCGGGTCCATCGACAGTGCGCGGGCAATGGCCACACGTTGTTGCTGACCACCGGAGAGTTCGCCAGGAAACTTGTTGGCCTGTTCCTTCAACCCCACACGGTCGAGCAGCTTGAGGCCGCGCTCGCGTGCTTCATCCTGGCTGCGGCCCAGCACCTTGGTCTGGCCGATGCACAGGTTCTCGGTAATGCTCATGTGCGGGAACAATTCAAAGTGCTGGAACACCATGCCGACATGCGAGCGCAGTTTGGGCAGGTTGGTGGAGGGGTCATTGACCTTGATGTCATTGACGATGATCTCGCCCTTCTGGATCGGTTCCAGACCATTGACGCACTTGATGAGTGTGGATTTGCCCGAACCCGAGGGGCCACAGACGACCACTACTTCGCCCTTGTTGACGTGGGTGGTGCAATCGGTGAGTACCTGGAACTGACCGTACCACTTGGAAACGTTTTGTATATTGATCATGGCTTGTTGGCTCAACGAATAATTGCGATGCGCTTGTTGAAATACTTCACAAGCATAGACAGTGAGAAGCAGATCACGAAATATATAATAGATACAAAGATATACATTTCGACCGAACGACCGTAGTTTTGCCCTGTGATTTCAGCCGCCTTGAGCAGATCCTTGGCGCCAATGGCGTACACCAGGGAAGTATCCTGGAACAGGATGAAGGTCTGGGTGAGCAGCACCGGCACCATGTTGCGGAAAGCCTGTGGCAGCACCACGTGGCCCATCGTCTGCCAATAGGTCATGCCAATGGCGTAGCCCGCGTTGATCTGGCCACGCGACACACTCTGGATGCCTGCACGCATGATTTCGCTGTAGAACGCGGCCTGGAATAGCGTGAAGGTGATGAGCGCGGATTTCTCCTGCCCGATGGGCTCACCAATGATGAGCGGGATCAGGAAGAAGAACCACAGGATCATCAGCAGCAGCGGAATGGAACGCATCAGGTCAACATAGATCTTGGCGCCGAGCGCCAGAAATTTGCCGCCAGACAGGCGCGCCAAGGCGAGCAGCGTACCGATGACCACGCCACCGATCATGGCTATNACAGTCAGTTCAAGGCTGAAAAGCAGGCCTTTCCAGATGAAGGGGAGGCTGACCGGAATGACCGAATAATCAAAATTGCTGAACATTTTGGCGATGCCTCCTCACTTTGCCACAATGAAGCCAGGCACATGGGCGCGGCGCTCGAAATAAGCCATGGCCCGGTTGGCCGCATATGAGCAGATGATGTAGAGCACGGTGGGCACGAGCAGGCTTTCGAAGACCTGGCCCCCGGTTTCTTCCACCATCTGGCGGGAGACGAAAATCAGCTCCCATATGCCTATGGCATAGGCTACGCCGGAATTCTTAAACGCATTCATGAATTCGGAAGTCAGCGGCGGGATGATGATGCGGAACGCCATCGGCAGCAGCACATAGCGATAGGTCTGCCAAGTGGTTAAGCCTAAGGCCAGCCCGGCAAAACGTTGCCCACGGGACAGGCTTTGAATCCCGGCGCGCACCTGTTCGGCAACCCGCGCAGAGGTAAATAGGCCCAGCGCCACGATGGCGGTAATGAATTCCTTGGCGGGCATATCCTGCTTGACCCAGCGGGAAAGTTCGGCTGGCAGCATTTCCGGTACCACGAAGTACCAGAGCAGCAACTGCATGAGGATGGGCACATTGCGGAAGAACTCCACCCAGGCGTGTCCGATAAAGGCCAAGCCACGGTGTGGAACCGTGCGCAGCGTGCCAATGATGCTGCCCAGGCTCAAAGCGATGACCCAGGCGCTCAGGGCGATGGCCACAGTCCAACCCAGGCCATGTATCACCCAGGTGAGGTAGGTGACGTCTCCAGAGGGGATGGTCTGGAAGAAGATGCCCCAGTTCCAGTGATAGTTATGCATTTCGCGCAGAGAAACGTGTTCGCGTAGCGGGGGCTTTGCGAAGCGGGTGAAATACGTGCGCCTGCCGAGGCAGGCGCACGGCGATGGGGTGAATTACTTCTTGAAGCTTTCGGCCGGATTGTCGTTCGGGTTGGCAATCAGGGCCTTGAGCGGTTCGCTCATCGGGAAGTTCATGTTGATGCCCTTGGGGGGGATCGGGGCCATGAACCACTTGGCGTAGAGCTTGGTCAGCTCACCACTCTTGGCCATCTGCTTGACGGTTTCGTCAACCACAGCCTTGAACTGTGGATCGTCCCGACGCAGCATGATGGCAATCGGTTCGACCGACAGGGCCGGGCCGACGATGGCGTAGTCATTCGGGGTCTTGGAGTTGGCGATCAGGCCCGCAATCAGGTTGTCGTCCATCACAAAAGCCACAGCGCGGTCGGTTTCCAGCATCAGGAAGGAGTCGGCGTGATCCTTGCCGTAGACTTCCTTGAAGTCGATGTTCTTGCCTTTTTCATGGCTGCGCATCAATTGCACGCTGGTCGTACCGGTGGTCGTGGCCACAGGCTTGCCGCCGAGTTGGTCCAGATCCTTGATGCCAGAGGATTTCTTGACGGCCATGCGCACGTTGGTCACAAACGTGGTGGGGGCAAAGGCGACCTGCTTTTGGCGGTCCAGGTTGTTGGTGGTGGAGCCGCACTCCAGATCAACCGTGCCGTTGACGACCAGGGGGATGCGGTTTTGTGAGGTAACAGCCTGGGTCTTGACTTCCAACTTGGGCAGCGCGAGCTTGGCCTTGACAGCGTCAGCGATGTGCTTGCAGATATCGATGTGGTAGCCAATCGGTTGCTGTTGGGCATCCAGGTAAGACAGCGGGAAAGATGCTTCACGAATCCCCAGGGTGATGGCCCCTGTTTCCTTGACCTTCTTGAGCGTGCCATCAAGCGTTTCGGCAGCCGCCGCATGCGCGGCACAGCCCAGGATCAGTGCAAAAAGGACGCGGTATTTGTACATGGATAGATGCTCCTCGAAGAAAGTTGGCCCGTCTGGCTGTTGAGTGAGTGGGCGCAAGCCTCACTACACGCGAAAACCGTACCACTTTTTGATGACCGCTTGGTCTTAAGCCCGAACAAGTTGCAGCTTTCTTGTTCAGCGCGCCATTTTTATAGGGATTTTCTCCAGCCGTCTACTGGCGCGAGCAATCAGGCGGAGGCCGTTTGTGTAATATGCACTAAAATAGTGCAAAAAGGCGTAGTTTTTGGCACGGTTTTGGGGAGTATAAAACTGCTCTATCCTTTAGTGGCCCCAAAATCGCCCAAGAACACAGGCTGGCGCTAATCGACGATGAGTGATTTGATGGTATGGCGCAGCACCTTGACCAATGCCTCCTGGTCGAGCGTGCGGCCGTACAGGCTGCGAATCGTGAGCCCGCTGAACAGGGCGCCCATGATTTCGGCCCGTGCGGTCATCTCTTCTTCATCCAGAGGGGGACGGTCGCCACGCGCAGCCACAAAAAATTGGCGGCATGTACCGGATACGATCTGATCTACCCGCCGCATCATTTCCGATACCTTCGGGTTTCGTGCCGCCTCGGCCAGCACTTCTATCTTGAGGGCCGCTTTTTTTTGTTCGTTTTTACAGGTCAGGTGCAGTAGCATCGAGTCCAGCAGACCTTGCAGGATGTCGTCCTGGCGCTGGATGCGCGCGATATTGTCTAGGATGTCGGCCATGTCGCGCTCCACGATGGCCGCGATGATGGCTTCCTTGTTTTCAAAATAGTGATAGATGTGTCCAGGGCTCATGCCCGCGCTCTTTGAGATGGAGGCTATGCTGGCGCCGTGGAAGCCCTGCTGGCAGAAGCACCCGGTGGCTGCATCCAGGATCTGATCCTGACGCGATGAACAGACTTTTTTGGCGGTGTCGGTAGTATCGGTCATGATTTTCAGGTAAACGAAGTGACGGGGTCTTGCAGCCAGGCAAGCACTTCCGTGTCGTCGGCAATGATCGTGAAATCCGCACGCAATTCGGCAGGGATTGCCTGTGGTCGTCCGGTTTTGGCGTTGACATAGACCCACTGGGTCTCAGCGCGCGCCAGTACCTGCCGGTCGGCGGCGCGCAGGAACAGGTATTTGCGCGGCGAGCTTTGCTCGCCCATGTCTGCAATCCAGGTTGCCAATGCAATGTTTTCATTGGCAAAGCTTGGGCGCAGGTATTCAATGAAATGGGAACGGATCACCCAGGAACTGCGCGCGCACAGGTAGCGCTCCATCGGCCAGCCACAGGCGCTGGAATGTGCGGTGGCAACGTCCTGCATCCAGCGCAGATATTCGAGGTTGTTGACATGGCGATTGATGTCAATCGCGCTGTCCGGGATATTGAAGCAATGGGTAAATACGCCGTGCATCATGGTTTCAGAATCTTGGTCCCTGTTCATGAAAAGGTTTGCACAAATCCTCTGTCTGGGTGACGATATAGAGCCGATAAGAGCGGCTTATTTAACGTAACGCCATGTTCCAGAAGAGGTTTTTGCATGCGGTTCATCATGAACAGCGTCTTAAGGTAGCTTTATCTTGGCTTGATTTTATCTCAAATTGCGCATTAGAATGAACATTCAATCTAGTCGCTGACAAACGTAATTGCCAGCAACGTTTTCTCCCGCTCCGTTTTTGTGTGTCTTGTTTGCATACATCTAAGCGGTTGGGTTTTTGCCCCAAGTTGAGGATCTCCCATGCAAATCAAACAAATTATTATTTACAGTGCAACGATTGCCGCGCTGGCTTCCCTGGCTGCGTGCGGCAAGCCTCAACAAGGTGGTGCTGGCGGTCCTGGTGGTCAGATGCCGCCCGCCGAGGTCGGTGTGGTGGCTGTCCAGCCGCAAACGGTGGACCTGAATACCGAATTGGCGGGGCGGACCAGTGCCTACGCAATGGCTGAAATCCGCCCGCAGGTTGGCGGTATCGTCCAGAAGCGGGTGTTTACCGAAGGGGGAGAGGTCAAGGCAGGGGAGTTGCTCTACCAGATTGACCCCGCGACTTATCAGGCCAGCCTGGAAAGTGCCAAGGCAGCACTGGCGCGCGATGAGGCCACTGTGATGAGCGCGAAGGCCAAGGCTGAGCGTTACCAGAGCCTGATTGCCGACAAGGCCATCAGCCAACAGGATTTCGACGATGCCCAGGCTGCCTACAAGCAGGCAGAAGCCAATGTGCTCTCTGACAAGGCTGCGATCCAGACCGCCCAGATCAACCTGGGTTATACCCGTGTGAGTTCTCCGATCTCCGGGCGGATTGGCAAGTCTTCTGTCACGCAAGGAGCCTTGGTCACGACCAACCAGACCACTGCGCTGGCTACCGTGCAGCAACTGGACCCGATCTATGTCGACCTGACCCAATCCATGGCGGATCTGATGCGCCTGAAGCGTGAGCTGGCCAGCGGTGCCCTCAAGCGTGCTGGCAGCAACGAAGCCAAGGTGCAACTGGTGCTGGAAGATGGCACGGTCTACCCCATCGAAGGCAAGCTCGCCTTTACCGATGTGACCGTCGATCAAACCAGCGAGAGCGTCTCGCTGCGTGCGCTCTTCCCCAACCCCAAGCATGAACTGCTGCCGGGTATGTTTGTACGCGCCCGCCTGGAAACCGGTGCCCGCGACCAGAGCATCCTTGTGCCCCAGCAGGCAGTTTCCCACAACACGCGTGGGGACGCAGTCGTGATGATTGCCAGCAATGACGGCAAGTTTGAACAACGCCTCATCAAGGCTGAGCAGACGGTGGGTGACAAATGGTTGGTGACGGATGGTTTGAAGCCCGGCGACCAAGTGATTGTCGAAGGGTTGCAACGTCTGCGCCCAGGCACTGTGATCAAACCCGTCCCCATGGGGAGCAGTAGTGCGCCTGCCGCCGCCAGTTCGGCTGCACGCTAAGGGAGAGGATATCCATGGCACGGTTTTTTATAGATAGACCCATTTTTGCATGGGTGATTGCCATCATCATCATGTTGGCAGGGGCATTGTCGATTGATACATTGCCTGTTTCGCAGTATCCATCCATTGCGCCGCCTACCATCGCCATTTCCACCAGCTACCCTGGCGCTTCGGCCAAGACGCTGGAAGACTCAGTGACCCAGATCATCGAGCAGAAGATGAACGGGCTCGATGGCCTCTTGTACATGAACTCGACCAGTGATGCCTCGGGGAGCGTGTCCATCAACCTGACTTTCAAGGCAGGGACCAATCCGGACATCGCACAGGTGCAGGTGCAGAACAAGCTGCAATCCGCGCTGACCCGTTTGCCGCAGGAAGTGCAGAACCAGGGGGTGACGGTCGCCAAGAGCGCACGTAACTATCTGCTTGTGCTTGGTTTCGTGTCGGAAGACGGCAGTCTGACCCAGAATGACTTGACCGACTATGTGGTCGCTAACATTAATGACCCGATCAGCCGCGTGGAAGGCGTGGGTGAAGTTCAGACCTTCGGTTCGCAGTATGCTATGCGCATATGGCTCAATCCGGCCAAGCTGCATAACTACAGCCTGACACCAGGGGATGTGAAAAACGCGATTACCGCACAAAACGTGCAGGTATCCGCCGGGCAATTGGGTGGCACACCGGCTGTGGACGGCCAGCGGCTCAATGCCACGGTCAATGTGCAAAGCCGTTTGCAGACGCCTGAGCAGTTCGGCAAGATCCTGCTGCGCACCAATACCAATGGTTCTGCGGTCTACCTGAAGGATGTGGCCAGTATCGAGTTGGGGGCGGAAAGCTACAACGCGGTGGCCCGCTTCAAGGGCAAGCCTGCCGCCGGTCTGGGGATCAAGCTGGCTGCGGGGGCCAATGCGCTGACCACGGCCAAGGCGGTCAAGGCCAAGATTGCAGAGATGTCGCGCTTCTTCCCGCATGGCATGCAGGTGGTCACGCCTTATGACACCACCCCGTTCGTCAAGCTCTCTATTGAAGAAGTGATCAAGACGCTGGCCGAAGCCATTGTGTTGGTGTTCCTGGTGATGTGGCTGTTCTTGCAGAACTTCCGCGCCACCCTGATCCCGACAATTGCCGTGCCGGTGGTGTTGCTGGGTACCTTTGGGGTGCTGTCGGCCTTTGGCTTCACGATCAACACTTTGACCATGTTTGGCTTGGTGCTGGCCATCGGCTTGCTGGTGGATGATGCCATCGTCGTGGTTGAAAACGTTGAACGCTTGATGAGTGAAGAAGGGCTGTCGCCTTACGAAGCCACCAAGAAATCGATGGATCAGATTACCGGCGCCCTGGTCGGGATCGCGCTAGTTCTCTCTGCCGTGTTTGTGCCTATGGCCTTTTTCGGCGGATCCACAGGGGTTATTTATCGGCAATTTTCCATCACCATTGTTTCCGCAATGGTACTTTCTGTGGTGGTAGCCCTGATCCTGACGCCAGCGTTGTGCGCTACTTTGCTCAAGCCCGTGCATCAAGGGGAACACTTCTCGGAGAACTGGTTCTTCCGTGGCTTCAACCGCATGTTTGATGCCAGCGTGCTGCGTTATACCCGTGGCGTAGGCAATATGCTTGGCAAGCGCACGCGCTACATGTTCATCTATGTGGTGATCGTGGTTGTTGTGGGCTTCCTGTTCGTCCGCTTGCCAACAGCATTCTTGCCGGATGAAGACCAGGGCGTGTTGTTTGCCCAGATTCAGTTGCCTGCGGGGTCAACGCAGGAGCAGACGCTGGAAACCATCAAGAAAGTGGAAAACCATTTCCTGAAGGATGAAAGCAAGGCAGTTGAATCGATCTTTACCATTGCGGGCTTCAGCTTCGGCGGTAGCGGGCAGAACAACGGCTTGGCCTTCGTGATGCTCAAGGACTGGTCGGTGCGTAATTCTCCTGAACTGAAGGTGCAGGCGGTTGCCGGGCGTGCGATGGGGGCTTTCTCCCAGTTCCGTGAGGCGATGGTGTTTGCCTTTGCGCCTCCCGCCGTGATTGAGTTGGGTAATGCCACCGGGTTCGATTTGCAGTTGCAGGACCGCTCAGGCGTGGGCCATGAAACCCTGATGGCTGCACGTAACCAGTTCCTGGGGATGGCGATGAAGAACCCGGCTCTGATGGCGGTGCGTCCCAATGGTCAGGACGATACGCCACAATACCAAGTGGATATTGATCCCATTCGTGCCACAGCCCTGGGGCTGAGCCTGACGGATATCAACACCACCTTGTCGACGGCCTGGGGGAGTGCCTATGCCAATGATTTCCTGGATAAAGGCCGGGTCAAGCGTGTGTACCTGCAAGGGGATGCACCTTCACGGATGCAGCCTGAAGACCTGAACAAGTGGTATGTGCGTAATGCGCAGAACCAGATGGTGCCGTTCTCCGCGTTCGGCAAGGCACACTGGGGCTATGGTTCGCCGCGTCTGGAACGTTACAACGGCAACTCTTCTGTTGAAGTTCTGGGGCAACCTGGGATTGGCAAGAGTACCGGGGACGCGATGGCCGCAGCCGAGCAGATTGCAGCGCAACTGCCAGCCGGGATTGGTTACGAGTGGACCGGGATTTCGTATGAAGAACGGCAGGCAGGTTCCCAGGCCCCCGCCTTGTATGCCATCTCGCTGCTCGTGGTGTTCCTGAGTCTGGCCGCCCTGTATGAAAGCTGGTCGGTGCCTTTCTCGGTCATCCTCGTGGTGCCGCTGGGGGTTATTGGCGCCTTGCTGGCAGCACATGGGCGTGGCTATTCCAACGACGTATTCTTCCAGGTCGGCTTGCTGACCACGGTGGGGCTGTCGTGTAAGAACGCAATTCTGATTGTCGAGTTTGCCAAGCAGTTGCAGGAACAGGGGCAGGATGTGGTGGCCGCCACCATGCAGGCTGTCCGTATGCGTCTGCGTCCGATCCTGATGACTTCGCTGGCCTTCGGCCTGGGGGTGTTGCCGCTGGCAATTTCCCACGGCGCGGGTTCTGGCGGTCAGAATGCCATCGGCACGGGCGTGCTCGGCGGGATGATCTCGGCCACCGTACTGGGGATCTTCCTGGTGCCGGTATTCTTTGTCGTGATTCGTAGTCATTTCAAGTTCAAGTTGCGGGCGACGAGTCCTGACGGGAAGGAGACCCACTGATGAATAAGCACCCAATCAAACTGGCGCTGATCCTGGCGGCGAGCCTGAGTGCTTGTTCCATGGCGCCAACCTACCAGCGTCCGGCCATGCCGGTCCCTGCGCAGTGGTCGCAGCAGACGGCAGCCGGGCAGGCTGTGAGCCAGTTGCCCTGGCGGGATTATTTTGCCGACCCCGCCCTGCGCAAGCTGATCGACACGGCCCTTGAAAACAACCGCGATCTGCGGGTGGCAGCGCTGACTGTCAAGAAATATGAGGCGCAATACCGCATCCAGCGGGCGGCGCAGTTCCCAACGGTCAACGCCACCGGGAGTGAGACAGCGACACGCACGCCTGCTGCTTTGTCATCGACGGGCAAGGAACGCGTCAGCCATCAATACGCGGCAGGGGTTGGTATTTCCTCTTATGAGCTGGATTTCTTCGGGCGTATCCAAAGCCTGAAGGATCAGGCGCTGGAGCAATACCTGTCCATGGAGGAGTCCCAACGGACCACCCAGATCAGTCTGGTGGCGCAGATTGCCAGCGATTACCTGACCCTGGCGGCGGATCGTGAGCGCTTGCTCCTGGCGCAAAGTACCCTGCAAAGCTATCAGGAGACAGTGAGCCTGATGACGCGCAAGGCACAGGCAGGCTCATCTTCTGCACTGGATGTGGCACAGGCCCAGTCCGGGCTTGAGTCCGCGCGTGCCGATCTGGCCCGCTACACGAGTCTGGTCGAGCAGGATATCGATACGTTGAGCATGGACGTGGGCAGCGATGTCTCCAAGGACCTGCTTCCCGAAAAACTGCCAGAGCAGATCACCAGCTTTGCCGATCTGCCTGCGGGGACGCCATCGGATGTGCTGCTGACCCGTCCAGACGTGATCCAGGCCGAGCATCAGCTCAAGGCGGCCAACGCCAACATCGGGGCGGCACGGGCGGCATTCTTCCCGAAGATCGCGCTGACGGCTTCGGGTGGCTTTGGGAGTGTGATGCTGGATGATCTGTTCAAGGGGGCTTCGCGCACCTGGACCTTCATGCCGCAGATCAGCATACCGATCTTCGATGCGGGTTTGAACAGCGCCAACCTGGATGTCGCCAAGATCAACCGCGATATTTATGTTGCACAGTACGAGAAGGCTATCCAGACGGCATTCCGCGAAGTGTCGACCGCGCTGACGCAACATGGCTCGTTGGTGGAGCAGGAGTCCGCACAGGTTTCCTTGACCACCGCGTATGCCGATGTCGATCGCCTGACCCGCCTGCGTTTTGACAAAGGGGTGGAAAACTACCTGAATGTGCTGACTGCCCAGCGCAATCTGTATGGCGCCCAGCAAAACCTGATCACGATTCGTCAATCGCGGCAGGCCAATATGGTGACGCTCTACAAGGTGCTCGGTGGTGGAGGCGTGCAGGAAGGCAAGTCGGCTTCCTGATGTAGCGGTGATGAGAAGAGACCTGGCCTGCAAGGGGGAGCCCTTGCAGGCCTTTTTTATGCCATGGGCAGCACTTAAGGTTTCACACTGAATTTATAGACGATCTTGCCGCTGTACCAGTCGCCCGGCTTGAGCGTGGTGCTGGGGAAGTGCGCCTTGTTGGGGGAATCGGGGAAATGCGAAGGCTCCATGCAGAATGCCCCCCGGAAGGCAAAGAGTTTGCCACCCTTGCCCGCATCCAGCTTTGGATCGGCTGAGAGATTGTTGCCGGAGAAGATCTGGATGCCCGGTTCGGTGGTCCACACTTCCAGGTAGCGGCCCGACTTGGGGTCCAGCGCGCTGGCAGCAAATTCAAGTGCCCCTTCCTTGTTCCGCTTGATGACGTAGTGGTGATCGTAACCGTTGGCCAGCTTGAGTTGTTCGAAATCCTGCCCGATGTCTTGCCCAAAAGCTTTGGCCTTGCGGAAATCCATCGGTGTTCCGGCTACATCGGCCAGATCGCCGGTGGGGGCGAGGTTTTTGTCGATCGGCAGGTATTTGTCGGCATTGACGGTGATACGGTAATCCGAGTTCAGGGTGGTCGGGTCCCCTGCCAGATTGAAGAAAGTGTGCCCGGTGAAGTTGGCTACGGTCGTCTTGTCGACAGCGGTGGCCGTCCAGTCTATGCTCAATTCATTCTGGTCGTTGAGCGCATAGACCACACGCACGGGTAGGGTGCCCGGATAGTTTTCTTCCCCATCGCGGAAGACGTACCACATCTCCACACTGTCGTCCGAGAGTTGGCGGGCGTTGAACACCTGGAAGCGCGAACCTTTTGCGCCGCCATGTAGGCTATTGGTGCCGTTGTTGGCGGCAAGCTGGTAATCTTGCCCCGCCAGGGTGAATTTGGCATTGCCGATCCGGTTGGCGTAGCGGCCTACAAAGGCGCCCATGGAAGGCTGCCCGGCCATGACGGCATCAATGTTGTCAAAGCCCAGCGCCACATCGGCAAAAACGCCCTGGCGGTCTGGTACCAGTATTTGCTCAATCTTTGCACCGTAGTTGGTGATCTTGACTACCATACCTTTATGGTTGCGCAAGGCGTAGAGGCTGACAGGTTTGCCGTCGACCACTTTCTGGAAATTTTCCGGCTTGAGTTCGTGGGTTTCTGTGGAAAGCTTCACAGTCTGGTTTGCACTGGCCAATGCACTGAGGCCAGCCGTGGCTAGAATGATTGCAGTGGTGGTTGTACGCATGTCTCCTCCATGATGAAGTGTGTTGTTCAAGTGCTGCAATGCTCAAAGAGCAAAGCTATTGTAGGGAGAATTAGTCTTACAATTGATTGTGGATTTGATTGAAGGTAAGACAACTATGAATAATTCGAGACCGTTTGTCGCTTGGAGTGAAGCAGATGACTGAAGTGCATTCAGACAACGTGCCCGCCCAGGAGACAGCAATCTTTGCCGGTGGCTGCTTCTGGTGCACGGAGGCCGTATTCCAGGCGGTTCGCGGGGTGATCAGTGTGGAACCGGGTTATACCGGTGGCACTGTGCCGAACCCCACCTACAACCAGGTATGCACAGGGGAGACCGGGCATGTCGAGGCCGTGAGGATTGTGTTTGACCCAGCTCAGGTGAAGTATCGCCAGTTGCTGGAAGTGTTTTTCGTCATCCACGACCCGACCCAGCGCAACCGTCAGGGCAATGACATTGGCCCGCAGTACCGTTCGGCGATCTTTTGGTTTGATGAGCGCCAGGAATTTCATTGCAGCCGGATCATTGAAGAGTTGCGCCGGATTCAGGCCTTCCTTGCCCCGATCGTGACAGAGGTGAAACCCGCACAGGTGTTCTACCCGGCGGAGAATTACCATCGGAATTACTTCCTGCGTAACCCCGCAATGTCATATTGCCAACGCATCGTGGCGCCCAAGCTGGTAAAACTTCGCCAGACTTTTGCTGCACTGTGTGCACCGCCAGCGTGAGCAGGGCCGGATCTTTGGCTGGCGGGGAGGGGCTTGCCCTACAGGCTTTGCCTGACAATGTTTATGCGCTCGATAGTGCCTATGTGCGTCCCGGCCTGGATGCCATCCACCTGATTGCCCATCGTGGACGGGCCGCTTTGGTGGAAAGCGGAACGCAGCATTCCGTTCCCCTTGTGATGGCAGCGTTGGAACAGATTGGTCTGGCCCCCGAGGCGGTCGACTGGCTGCTGCTGACTCATATTCATCTTGATCATGCCGCCGGGGCGGGGGCCTTGTTGCAGGCGCTGCCCAACGCCCGGCTGGTGGTACATCCGCGAGGCGTGCGGCATATGGTCGACCCCTCGCGTTTGTGGGCGGCCACCGTGGCGGTGTATGGCGAGGATTTTGCCCGCCGTGAATATGGCGAACTGCTTCCGGTGGAGCCTGCCCGTATCGTTGAGGCGCGTGATGGTCTGGTCATTGATCTGGCGGGGCGGGCCATCGAGGTGGCGGATACCCCAGGACATGCCCGCCACCATGTATGTTATTGGGATGGTTTGAGCCGTGGCTGGTTTTCCGGCGATGCGTTTGGTCTCTCCTACCGTGAGACTCATGTCGGCAAGCGGGCCTTTGTGTTGCCTGCCACTACCCCCAGTCAGTTTGAGCCACAGATCATGCAGCAGAGCATTGACCGTTTGTTGGCGCGGCAGCCCGCCTGCATGTACCTGACCCACTACAGCCGGGTGGAGGATGTGGCGCGCCTGGGGGCTGATCTGCATCGGCTGATTGACGCCTACGTGGTCTTGGCACAGGATGTGCTGGACGAAAAAGATCCCGTCCGCCAATATGCAGCGCTTCACGCCAAGCTTGTCGAACTGGTCCATGCGGAATCGGCGCGTCAAGGCTGGGCTGTGCAAGGCGAGGCCGCAGTGGCGTTGTATGCGGTAGACCTGGCACTTAACGCACAAGGTTTGCAGGGATGGATGAATCAGCTTTGAAGCTCGGGCGCCGTTTTTCTGGTGTCGGGCGTTTGTATGGCGAAAATGCGGCGGCCCGTTTTGTGGCGGCCAACGTGTGTGTGGTCGGCATCGGTGGTGTCGGCTCCTGGGCCGCAGAAGCCTTGGCACGTAGCGCGGTGGGGCGGCTGACGCTGATTGATCTGGATATGGTGGCCGAATCGAACGCCAACCGCCAGATTCACGCACTCGACGATGTATGGGGGCAAGCCAAGGTTGAAGCCATGCGAAACCGGATATTGGCCATCAACCCTGCATGCCAGGTGCATTGCGTCGAGGATTTTGTGGATGCGGATAATCTGGCGACCCTGCTGGCTGGGCATGACGTGGTGATCGACGCGATCGACCAGGCCAAGGTCAAGATTGCCATGGCTGCCTGGGCAGCGAAGACCGGGGCCGCATTGGTGATGGCGGGTGGCGCGGGGGGCAAGCAAGACCCTACCCGTATTCTGGTCGACGACCTTGCACGTACCGAACAAGACCCCCTGTTGGCCAAGGTTCGGGCCCAGTTGCGCAAGGAACACGGCTTTCCCCGCGATCCCAAGCGCCGCTTTGGTATCCCTGCCATTTATTCGACTGAACCCTTGCAACGCCCAACCGTCTGCGAGGGCGATGCGCCGCAAGGTCTGTCGTGCGCAGGGTATGGCTCGGGGGTCTGCGTGACGGCAAGCTTTGGCTTCTTTGCCGCCGCCAAAGCCCTGGAGCTTCTGGCGGTACAGAAAGGCATGCCATGAAGTCCATCATCCTGTTCGGTCATGGTGCACGTGACCAGGAATGGGCGCAACCCCTGATACGTTTGCAGGCCGTGGTATGCAAACGCCTGCCCGATACGGATGTGCGCCTGGCTTTTTTGGAATTTATGGCCCCCACGCTTGACCTCGCCATCGATTCCGCCGTCCAGGCCGGAGCGGACCATGTGGCCGTGGTCCCCGTATTCCTGGCCCAAGGCGGGCATGTGAAGCGTGATGTACCCAATATCGTTGAGGCCGCACGTTTGCGCCACCCCAAGGTCGTTTTTACTCTCAGGCCCGCCCTGGGCGAGCTGGATCGGGTGATTGAGGCTTTGGCCGAAGGTGTCATTTTGGGCTGAGTCCTTCGCCCGTTTGGGCAATAAGCGGCCCGCCACGCGGGATGGCGCGTGAAATATGGCTAAGGTGGGTTCCTCGGTATGCGCGGGTGCCTGCCAGACCCGCAGTACCGGTATCAAGCCAAGGTGGCAAGAACCGTTATGTGAGATCAATGCCCCGTGCGTCCACCATCCATGCCTGCATCGTCTCAATTACTGCCAGCCACGACGTTTGCCCTGCCGTTCCGCCGAACGCCTTGGCGATTGGCCGTGTTCGTATTGCTTTTGGGTGTCACTTTCATCCTGTTGAGTACGTGGTGGGTGCGTGGTCTGGTCGAGCGCGAAAACCAGCAGGTTCGCCACTTGCAGGCCCAGGCGTTGGCAGACCATCTGGAATACCATCTCAAGGGGCTGCAGGCGAGCCTGGCTCTGTTTGCCGCAAGGATGGGACAAACCTCGCCTGACAATGTGGCAGCTCTGCGCGAGCTTGCACAGAAATACCCGTTCAATCCAGATGGGGGCTCCGCCTTTGAGCGCCTCTCGCTCGTGAGCGATGTCTCCGGCAATACTTCCGTCGCCAATATCGTGGCGGCGCCAGAGCATGACAGCGGCCATATCGTGTGGATCACCCACACATTGGACGGAGGGCATCGTCTGCTCGCCGGAATGGATCTGGCCGCGTGGCGGCAGCATGCCGAACTGGCCTCCGGTACGCTGCTCGTGCGTATCAGCACCGTGGGTGCATATGGCACACGCCAGACGCTGCTTGATGAAGCGCCTTCGGGCACTGCGCAGAATCTGCTGTTGAGCAAGGTCATCCAGTCGACGGCGAATGCCGAGTGGGCACTCGATATTTGGCAAAACGATGTGCAGGTAGGCACCGGTTCTGTATTTGGCTGGTTGCAGATTATTCAGCTTGCCGCCTTGCTCGTGCTGGTGGGCCTGATGTGGATACAGGGCAAGGTTCAGCAAACTGCGCATGATGAAGTCAAACGAGTTTCACTGGATGCCGAGCTGAACCGTGATCGCTGGATGCGTGCCCTGGAAGCGACGCATGACGGGGTATGGGAATACGACCTTGCCCACAAAGCCTTGTTCGTGGCCCCCATATGCTTTGAATTAGCCTGCCTGCCCGCTGGAGCGAAAAAGCCGCTATGGGCATTTTTGCGTCTGTTGGGCAGGGAGCAGCGCAGCCGCATGGTCAGCGCCCTGCGGGCGGCGTGGGACGAAGCTTCAAGGCTGGATGAACTGGTCTGGATACAGGGGGCTGGCGGCAACAAGCGTTGGTTGCGGATTCGCGGACGGGTGGCCCCGAATCGCAGCTATGTGACTGGCGCAATCTCCGATGTGACCGAAGAGATCGAGTTGGCCCGTGAGCGCGACCGTTACCAGAGTTTCATGGCCGGGGTGATCGATGCCCTGCCCATGCCGATTTCGGTCAAGGGGGTGGATGGTGCCCTGATCCTGGTGAACAAACTTCATGCCCAGTCCTTGCACAAAATGATTGGCGAGTTGATCGGCAAGCGTGCCAACCAGTTGGTGGACTCCCGGATGGCCGAGCAGTTGGAAATGATTGATCGGCTCGTCCTTGAAACCGGGCTCACGCATTCCCTGGAAGATTGGTTTGATATCGCGCTGGCCGGGCGCCGAGTCTTTTTGCGTGTCACCAAGAGCCGTTGCCTGGACGAAAACGGTAAGGCGGTGATTGTGACAACCTATGAAGATCAGACTGAGGTGCGCAGCTATGCCAGACGCTTGGCCGACCAGAATGTCAAGGTCCAGTCCTTTGTCCAACGCCTGATTGAAACCATTCCCCACCCGCTTTACGTGCAGGATGATGAGAGCCGCTACCTGATTGTCAATGCAGCAATGGCCGATCAGTGGGGCATGCGGGCAGAAGACATGGTGGGGCGCTCCTCGCGCGAATTGTTTGGCAATGAGCGTGGCGCCTCGCTTGAGGAAGAGGATCGCAAGGTGATGGCCGGCGAGGTGATCCGCAAGCAGGAAAGTATCTTCCATGCCCGTACCGCCCAGTTAAGGCACTGGGCCGTGACCAAGCGTTCGTGCCTGGATATTGATGGCAAGCCGGTGATTGTGGGCTCCAATTATGAACTGACAGACATCCGCCAAGCCGAGTTGGATTTGCGTGCCGCGCTGGAACAGCAGACGCGGATGCGCGCATTTCTGCAAGAGACCTTTGATGCCTTGCCTCACCCCTTGTTCATCAAGGATCGCAAGCATCGTTACATCATGACCAACCGGGCGCATGCAGCATTTCACAACACCCCCCGTGAGCGGATCATTGGCTCCACCTCTTGGGATTATGCGGTGCCGGAAGTGGCACAGAGCATCCATGAAGAAGAAGAGCGCCTGTTCAATGGCATCAACCATGGGCAGGCGGAATCGGAATATTCGCTGGTGGACGGCAATGGCCGGATTCGGCGCAATCTGGTGCGCAAGGTACTCAGTCGTGATGCGGAGGGGAATCCCGTTTTGATCGGCATTACGATTGATGTCACGGAATTGCATGAGGCAGAAGCCAGGCAGGCACGTCTGCGCGAATTTTATCAACGCCTGTTTGATGCGATTCCCCTGCCGGTTTCGGTCAAAGATACAAACCATGTCTATCAACTGGTCAATAAGGCTTTTTGCGAGGCACATCAGCGCTCACTTGAAGAAACCCTGGGCAAGAGCACCTGGGATTTCAATACGCCTGAAGAAGCACAATCTACGATAGATCTGGACAACACCCTCTTTCAGCAGGAGCCTGGGCAGGTGATGGAGCGGGAGTTGCCCCTGCGCTATGCTGATGGCTTGGCGCACGAAGTCATGTTACGCAAAGTGGTGTACGAAGGGGTTGATGGTGAGCGCCTGATCGTTTCCACGCATACCGATCTTTCAAACCTGCGGGCGGTGGAGCGCAATTTGCGCAGCACCCTGCGGCGCCTGACGACACTGATTGACAATGCCCCGCTTGGCATCGCCTTGCTGGGTGTCGGGTGTCGCATCCATGGCGTCAACCCATTCTTGGTCAGTTTGTTGGGTTACCATGAAGAGGAACTGCTGGATAGGGAATATCAAGGCTTGGTGATTGCCAGGTATCGTGAGCTGGATGAGAAAAAGAAAGATGAACTGCGTAGCACCGGGGTGATCCAACCATTTGAGACAGCTTTGCTGGCGCAAAGCGGACGCGAAATCCCCGTCCTGGTCAGTGGCGTGTTGGTGCACGAAGATCCCGCCTGCCCCATGTACTGGGTGCTGGTGGTGGATCTGACCGAACGCAAGCTGGCCGACGAAGCCTTGCATCAGAGTGAAGGACGCTGGCAGTTTGCACTGGAAGGCGCGGGGGACGGAGTCTGGGATTGGCACATCCCCTCAGGGCAGCTTTACTATTCGCCACGCTGCAAGACGATGTTTGGGTATACGGAAACGGACCCGGAGCCTGGTTTTGACCAATGGTTGCAGAGCGTGCATCCTGCAGACGTGGAAGCAGTCAAACAGCGGATTCAAGATCATTTGAGCAAGCGGACGCCGGTGTTCATCAGTGAGCATCGGGAACGCACCAAGAGCGGTGCTTACATGTGGGTGCTGGGCCGTGGCAAAGTGATTGAGTATGACGAACAGGACGCTCCCTTGCGGATGGTGGGCACCTACAGTGATATTGGCCCACGCAAGCAGGAGGAAGAGGCGCTGCGCCGCCATCGTGATGATTTGCGGGAACTGGTTGAAGAGCAGACGGCTGGCCTGGTTGCCGCCAAGGATGCTGCAGAACGTGCCAATGCAGCCAAGACAGAATTCCTTTCGAATGTGTCACATGAGTTGCGTACCCCTATGCATGCCATTCTGAGTTTTGCCCAGATCGGCGAGGAGCGGGCCGAGCGCCTGAGTCCCGACAAGCTCAAGGAGTATTTCCATCGCGTGGCAACCAGTGGTGAGCGCCTGCTCAAACTGCTCGACGAATTGCTGGATATCTCAAAGCTGGAAGCCGGACGGATGGTGATGGATTTGTCCCCATGCTCCTTACAGACTGTGCTCGATGAAGTGGCAAACGAATATGAAGCATTGCTAAGCGCCAGAAAAATCGAATTGCAACGTGACTATGAAGAGAATTTGCCAAACTTATCAATTGACGCCAAACGAATTGGACAAGTGGTGCGGAATTTGTTGTCAAATGCAATAAAGTTCACGCCAGATGGTGGTTGCATTACGATGAAGCTATATTCTGGCCTGATGAACGTCGGGCGCCGACAGTCCGAACGGGTGGAAGTGCGTTCTGTGACCTTGGATGTCATGGACACGGGGACGGGGATTCCGGAGAGCGAGCTGGAAAGGATTTTCGACAAGTTCGTGCAAAGCAGCCTGAACCGTTCTGCGGGTGGAACGGGGCTGGGCTTGGCAATTTGCCGCGAGATTGTCCAGGCCCATAGTGGCCAGCTGTATGCCCGTAATCGGGAAGGCGGGGGGACTGTGCTGGTCGTGCAACTGCCGGTGGCACGTTCGACAGAGCTTGGGTGCGCTGAACACCCCTTAGAACAGTAATGGGACGGGAATATGGGGGCTTCGCTACTAATTCTTGACGATGAGCCACTCAATCTGGAAATCATCGGTGAATATCTGATCGATACCGGTTATCAGATGACATTCTTTGATGACCCGGAAGTGGCTTGGAATGCGCTGGATGCAGAGCCGGACAAGTTCGATGTGATCGTGATGGATCGCATGATGCCCAAAATAGATGGGCTGACCCTGTTGCGTCGGATCAAGGCTGATCCGCGTATGCAGCACCTGCCCGTTATCATGCAGACGGCTGCCGCGAGTCCTGAACAGGTCAGTGAGGGCTTGGCCTCTGGCGCCCATTATTATCTGACCAAGCCTTTCCGCTCCGACGCGCTCTTGTCCATTGTGCGTGCGGCTGTGCAGGATGGCGCCCGTTGGGCCGACGTTGCCCAGCGCATCGCCAACCACTCCAGGGCCTTGGCGCTGATGGGCGAGGGGAGTTTTGAGCTGCGCACCTTGGAAGATGCCCAGGCGCTGGCTGCCTTAGTGGCACTTATGGCACGCGACCCCGATCCGGTTGCCATGGGTTTGAGTGAATTGCTGGTCAACGGTATTGAGCATGGTAATCTGGGAATCGATTTCCAGACCAAGACCCGCTTGAAGTCCGAAGACCGTTGGCAGGAAGAAGTTTTGCGGCGTCAGGACTTGACCGAGTATGTGGAGAAGCGTGTTCGTTTGAAGATCGTGCGCAAACAGGATGAATGGCATGTGCGCATCGAAGATGATGGAGATGGTTTTGAATGGCAACGCTACCTTGAACTCGCCCCAGACCGGGCCTTCGCGCCTAATGGTCGAGGGATTGCCATTACCCGGATGCTGGTGTTCAAGGATATCAACTACATCGGAAAAGGTAACGTGGTTGAAGTTCGCTTTCCCGCCGTAGGGAGCGCATCAGACCCCGTGACAGAGTGCAAGGGTGCCGGGTGACAGGCGCAGGATAGAAGAATACCGGACGCAATAAATGATGAATCAACGAACCTTTCGCGTACTGATTGCCGATGACATGCAGGCCAATCGGGCGCTGCTGCGCGCCTATCTTGGCCGCATGGGTTTCGAGACCCTGATGGCTGAGGACGGCGAGCAGGCCATCGCGATGTTCTATGAGCACCTGCCCGACATCGTGCTGATGGACCTGATGATGCCCAAGGTGGATGGTTTTGAAGCGATCCGACGTATCCGCGCGACCGAGATGGAGCGCTGGGTGCCGGTGGTGATCGTCTCGGCCATGGATGCCGAATATGATGTGGTGCGCGGGCTGGAGAGCGGTGCAGATGATTACCTGACCAAGCCGCTGTCATACCAGATCTTTGCCGCCAAGATGCGCAATCTGGCGCGTTCCCTGGAATTCCAGGCCAGCCGTAAAGAAGCCATGCAGCGTGAGGCTGCTGTGGCCGATGCGATGGCCGACGGCGTGCTGACCTTTGATACGGCTTTTCTCGTGGTGGATGCCAACCGTGCTGCAGAGCAAGCCTTTGGCCGCCCACGCAACGAACTGGCGAGCTTCGACTTGCGCCTGCTGCTGGGTGAGCAGGACCGGGCCCACCTGGAGCAACAATTCCTGCAATACCTAGAGGGGGGGACGGAGCCTTTTATCGGCCATCAGCAGGAGGTCGTGGGGCTACGCCGCAGCGGCGAAGATTTCCCCATGGAATTGTGCGTGACCGAACTGCCGGTGACCGATACCCGCCTGTTCTTGGCCACTGCCCGGGACATCAGCCAACGCAAGTATGTGGAATCCCTGCTGGCCGACAAGACCTCACGCTTGCAGCAATATCATGACGAAGCTGAAGCCGAGGCGGAACTTGCCAAGGACATCATGGAGCGCCACATCCGCCGCGACATGCTGACCCAGAGCGGCGTGCGTTCTTGGGTGAGTCCGACGCAGCGTTTCTCGGGCGACATCGTGCTGGCCGCCCGCTCCAACAGCAATGTGCTCTACGCCATGCTCGCCGATGCCACGGGGCATGGGCTGGCGGCCGCCCTGAGTGGACTCACCATTGTGAATGACTTCTACCATGCCGTTGAGCAGGAAATGCCCATTGCGAACATGGTGGTCGACATCAACAATGCGCTACGCAAACTCTTGCCGGTTGGCCGTTTTGTCTCGGCGGCCATGTTGTGTGTAGATCAGAACACGGGGCGAGGAGGCATGTGGGTCGGCGGGGTGCCTGATGTGCTGCAACTGGACGTTGTCGGTTCCGTTGTGCAACGTTTCTCTTCCAAGCAATTGCCGCTGGGGGTGGTGCGCATGGAGTTGGAAGACGCGGTGACCGAGCCCTTTGAATTGCAGCAAAACCAGCAATTGCTGCTCTGCTCTGATGGTGTGATTGAGGCGGCCTCTGCGGATGGACGTGTTTTTGAAAATGAAGGGCTGGAGAAGTCCCTTTATGGACACACGCCAGAGGAACGTCTGTTTGGTGTGATGGAGGCGCTGACGGCACACCTGGATGGCATTCCCGCGCATGATGACATCTCGATTCTGATGGTGGAACGCAAACCCTGATTGTGACGACAGCATCAAGTCAAAGCGAAGGGGCTGCATCCTGATGCAGCCCCTTTTGTTTGCACGCGGATGTCATTGAGGGGCGGCGTCTGCCGGGGGTTCTTCACCTGGTGAAACATACGGGCTTGTCAGCCAGCTGTTGGCCCGTGCTTCAGAGTCAAAAAGCTGGATATCGGCATCGACAAAGAGTTGCGAGAGGCAAGCCCCCCAACCCACGAACGAGTCTTCCGAGATGACCGCAATCCGCCGGAAATCCTGGGCATGCTGATGGGCGTACTTCCACTCCTCAATCAAGGCGTCCAGCGATGTACCACCCAGGTTGCGTAAATCCAACAGGAGATCCCGCTTGGCACCCAAGGCATCTGATTGGGCTTCAAAAGCTTTCAGGTCTGCCAGGGTCAGGCGCCCGAAGGCCCGCATCTCGATTCTGCCTTCCACTGTATTGGTCGTGATCATGGTGTGTCGTCTCCGCCTGTTATGTGTATGCCAAGAATCCGCCTGCAACGCCAGCGTGGGCTTGTGATCAGCACTGTGCTTTTGTCACAGATCGTAAACAGGTTCTGAAGAGGCTATCGCCCCTTGCCCTTTTGTTCACTATAGACAGTGGAATGGTCATTGCCCAAGGCGGGCCTCAATCCTGCTCCTTGGCGCCTTGCCACGCAGCCGGGTGGATGGTGGTGAGGCAGGCGGCGATCACCACCAGCATGCCCAGCCACGATACGGCATCTAGGTGATCCCCCAGCACGAACATGCCATACAGGCTGGAGAACACCACCGTCAGGTAGCCCAGACCGGCTGTCACTAATACCCGGCCTTTGCCAAATGCCCGCGATAGCGCCAACTGCCCCAAACCGCCCAGCACGCCTACGCAAACCAGAAAGAGAACCTGCTGTACGCTGGCTTCTGTGGCCTGATTGGGAAACAGAAACGCAAAAGGGAGGGACAGCACACTATTGGTGGCCGAAAAGATGAACACCGTCCGCCATTCCGGCTCCCCCGCACGCCCCAACTCACGCAGATTCAATTGTGCGATGCACGACATGAAACCCGAGCATAGCCCCAGCACGCCACCGAGCCATTGCTGGGCGGAAATCGCAGGTTGCAGGATCATACCCACCCCCACAAAGCCCATGGCCAACGCAAACAGAATCAATAGCGGTGGGCGTTGCCGGAAAGACAGGAACAGCGCCATGAACAGGGTCGAGGTATTGTTCAGCGTGACGGCCGCAGCCAGAGGCAGGAGTGAGATTGCTGTGAAGTACAACAGCATTCCGATTGTGCCTGCGCTTGAGCGGTACAGGTGGGAACGCCAGAATGGAGTCCGCAGGGTGAAACGGTGGGCCAGTATCCATGCTCCGATCATCAGCATGGGGATGAAACCGCGTGCAAAAACGGCCTGACCCAGATTGAAGTGGGAGCCGGAGAGTTTGACGCACAAGCCCATGCTGGCAAACAGCAAGCTCGAAATGGGCATCCAGAGCAGATTCATTGCCCACCCTCCGGCGCGATCTGCCTGTGGATTTGCAGGGGTAGGGCAAAGAAAAGGGGCAAGAAAAAGCCGCGCAAGGCGGGAATGCCTGGATGCGCGGCGAAACGGGGAGAGAAACACCAGGATTGGCACGAAGCCTCGCTCCGTGCCCAATACCTCTGCCCACGCCCCGTAGTGGGAAAAACAAAGCCGATCAGTGCTTGTCGAAGAACTGCTCGTTCTCCGTCGAACCCTTGAGTGCCGTGGTGGACGATTGCCCGCCCTCGATGCATTGTGTAACCACGTCGAAGTAACCTGTGCCCACCTCGCGCTGATGCTTGACGGCGGTAAAGCCCTTTTCGGCTGCGGCAAACTCCGCCTGCTGCAGTTCGACAAAAGCACTCATGTTCTGCCGCGCATACCCGTAGGCGAGGTTGAACATCGAGTAGTTCAGGCTGTGGAAGCCGGCCAGTGTGATGAACTGGAACTTGTAACCCATTGCTCCCAGTTCGCGCTGGAATTTGGCAATGGTGGTGTCGTCGAGATTCTTTTTCCAATTGAACGAGGGCGAGCAGTTGTAGGCCAGCATCTTGCCGGGGAACTGCTTGTGAATGGCTTCCGCAAAGGCACGAGCATACGCCAGATCGGGCTTGCCGGTCTCGCACCAGATCAAATCGGCCCAAGGCGCATATGCCAGCCCCCGCGAAATGGCTTGCTCCAGGCCAGGGCGAGTGCGGTAGAAGCCTTCCACCGTGCGCTCCCCTGTGCAGAATGACTTGTCGTTGTCATCCACGTCTGAAGTCAGCAGGTCCGCTGCTTCTGCATCGGTACGGGCCACCAGCACCGTGGGTACGCCCAGCACATCCGCTGCCAGACGGGCCGCCACCAGTTTGGCGACGGCTTCGCGGGTGGGGACCAGCACCTTGCCCCCCATATGCCCACACTTCTTGACTGACGCCAGTTGATCTTCAAAGTGCACGCCTGCGGCACCGGCTTCAATCATTGCCTTCATCAGTTCAAACGCATTGAGTACGCCACCAAATCCCGCTTCGGCATCCGCCACGATGGGCGCGAAGTAATCCACCCAGCCTTCATCGCCGGGGTTTTTGCCTTCCGACCACTGGATCTGGTCCGCGCGGGTAAAGGTATTGTTGATCCGGCGCACCACGGCAGGCACTGAATTGGCGGGGTAGAGTGACTGATCCGGGTACATCTCGCCAGCAAGGTTGGCATCCCCCGCCACTTGCCAGCCTGAGAGATAGATGGCCTTCAAACCGGCCTTGACCTGTTGCATGGCCTGGTTGCCTGTGAGTGCCCCCAGTGCATTGATGAAGGATTCCTGGGTGATCAATTGCCAAAGTTTTTCCGCCCCCTGCCGGGCCAGGGTGTGTTCCACCTGCACAGAACCCCGCAGGCGAATCACCTCTTCAGCCGAATAGGCGCGTTGGATATTGGCCCAGCGTGGATTGTTTTTCCAGTCTTGTGCCAATTGGGCAATCTGTTCACTGCGATTCATGTTTGTCTCCGTTGGTTATATAGATGACCGGCTGATATTTTTTTCCCGATCAAGAACAGTATAGAAACAAAAGTGCTGCGTCGCAGCAAAATGTCCGTAAGGGCTTGTTCTAATTGCAGATCGTGCCCGTCATGTTTCTCGTATTCCCATAATCGCCGTGAGAGGCGCCATGCCTTTGTCCTGGTTCATGTCTGGCTCGTTGCGGAGGCGGTGTTTTCGCCGAGCGATGTTTAACTAAAGCGTTATACGGACGTAACAATCAAAACGGATCATCCCCGGCTTGCCAAATCACCAAACCGCCTCTGCGGCGGAAAATCACGGGGAGTGATCGATCTATGCAGTTGGAATCAATGTTTCGCCCTCAAAGCATCAGCGTAGCGGTATTTGCGGCGCTGTGCCTGGTGGCCTGTGGTGGGAATAGCAGCAGTAGCGACAACACCAGTAGCGTCGTCAATTCTGCTTACACCATTCCGGCTGAGCCGCAGGGGGTGGGTTCGGTGGAGAGTGCCGACCCTGCCAGCGGGGTGGCTGCCTATGTCGACAATGGCGCCACCAATGTGCGTGGTGATGGTTGCCATGCCACAGTAGATACCAATGCAGGGGTGCGCGTTGTCAGCGGCTTTCTGGATATCTGGACGCCCAGCACCCTGCTTGTGGATGCAGGGGTGACGGCCGCAGCGACATCGACATGCCCGGCCATTACCGCTTCAAGCTGGACGGGCATTCCGGGGGATGCCAGCGATGGCACCATCAAGAATGCCACCGTGCACGCAGCCAACGTCGCCTATGTGGAAACGCTGACGGCTGCCCGTACCTCCGACCAGGAACTGGCCGCTTATCTGGATGACCGTCGCCAAAAAGGCTATAGCGTCTCCGATAGCTTGGGGCCGCTGACGACCGCTTGGCGTGCTGGCACCCAGCAGACCACGTCGATTACCAGTATCGCCTCGGATGCCACCACCGTGCTGTATAACGACACGGGCAACAACCTGGGGGTGGGTTCCTCCACCAACAGTAATATGGGTTCCGTTGTCGATTTCATCGGTGCAATGGGCACCGACGCGTCCACCGAACCGGCCAAGCGTTTCTTCAAATATGCCCGTCCCTGGCGTTGGAGCAGCAAGGTCGTTGTTGCCCCCTCACTGGTTCCTGCCAAGAGTTCCAGCCCTGCGACCGATGGTGGTTTCATCAGCGGCCACTCCGCAGAAGGCTGGCGTGACGCGCTAGCGATGGCCTACGTGGCGCCGGAGCGCTTCCAGGAGATCATCTCCCGCGCGGCAGAGCTGGGTGAAAACCGCATCATGGCAGGTATGCATTCACCATTGGATGTCATGGGCGGGCGCATCCAGGCCGTTGCTGTAGCGGCCTACAATATGAACAAGGCATCCAATGCCACGCTCAAGACCACTGCCTACAATCAAGCCCATACATGGCTGGAGGCGCAGGCAGGCGTGAGTACGGCGGCTGACTTGAACACGGTGGCCCACTCCGGCACGACCGCAACAGATCGGTTTGCTGACTACGCGACGAACAAGGCGAACTTCGCCAAGCGCATGACGTTTGGCTTCTCTCCGATTGCCAGCACCACGGTTGCCCCTGTTGTGCCGAAAGGCGCGGAAGTTCTTCTGGAAACCCGCCTGCCGTACCTGAGCTCAGCCCAACGACGGGTTGTGCTCAAGACCACGGAAATGAGTTCCGGTTATCCCGTGATGGATGATGCCGAAGGTTGGGGGCGCCTGAACCTGTTTGCCGCTGCCGATGGTTATGGCGCCTTCAATGGCGATGTGACGGTCAGCATGGATGCCACCCAGGGCGGTTTCAACGCCCAGGATAGCTGGAAGAACAACATCACAGGTGTTGGCAAGCTGACCAAGCAAGGCACGGGAACCCTGCGTCTGGTGGGTACCAATACCTACACAGGGGGCACCAAGCTCGAAGGTGGGGTGCTGGCTGCGGACTCGGCAGCGGCCTTTGGCAAGGGCGATGTCTACATCAGCGGGGGCACGCTGCTCTCCAATGTGGCAGGTTCCCTGAGCATTACCGGCAACCTGACCCAGCTGTCATCTTCTACCCTGACGGTGGCCATGAACGCCAGCAGCCAGGGCTCAATCTCCGTGAGTGGTATTGCCACGCTGGCAGGAGGTGCCTTGCACGTCACCTTCCCCGCCACCTACAAACCGGCCGTGGGAGACACCATTACGGTGCTGAGCGCAGGCACACGTTATGGCAGCTTTACCTCCATCACGGTGGATGGTTTCAGCAAGGTGACACCGGTCTACACTAACACGGGCGTTCAGCTGAAGATCGTCGCCATCTGATCGACAGGATTTTCTCTCTTCCTTGATGGAATATTCCCCGGCCCAGGCCGGGGTTTTTTATTGGGCGATCACCAAGAAAAAGCCGGAAGGCTCTGGCGAGAGACTTCCGGCTTTTGGAGGATGCTTGCGGCAAGCCGATCAGGCGTGGGCTTCTTCCTCTTCGAAGTCGAGGGTGACCTTGCCCTCGTCGTCGATGGTGATGTTGACCTTGCCACCATTGGCCAGGCGCCCAAACAGCAATTCGTCGGCCAGTGCAGAGCGGATCGAATCCTGGATCAGCCGGGCCATGGGGCGGGCGCCCATCAGGGGGTCGAAGCCCTTTTCGGCCAGCCAGGCACGCAGGTTTTCGCTGAAGGTGGCATCCACCTTCTTTTCCTGCAACTGGCTTTCGAGCTGGAGCAGGAACTTGTCGACCACCCGCATGATGATTTCGCGGTCCAGCGGACGGAAGGAGATGATCGCATCAAGCCGGTTACGGAATTCCGGTGTGAATACGCGCTTGATCTCGCCCATCTCGTCGCCCACCTCACGCGTGGAGGTAAAGCCCAGCGTGGCCTTCTGGATGGTTTCCTGTCCCGCATTGGTCGTCATGATGACAATGACGTTGCGGAAATCGGCCTCGCGTCCGTTGTTGTCGGTGAGCTTGCCATGGTCCATCACCTGCAACAGGATGTTGTAGATGTCCGGATGGGCTTTTTCGATTTCGTCGAGCAACAACACGCAATGCGGCTTCTTGGTGACGGCCTCGGTGAGCAGCCCGCCCTGATCGAAGCCCACGTATCCCGGCGGCGCGCCGATGAGACGGCTGACCGCATGGGGTTCCATGTACTCGGACATGTCAAAGCGGATCAGCTCAATGCCCATCGTATAGGCCAGCTGGCGGGCGACTTCGGTCTTGCCGACCCCAGTGGGGCCGGAGAACAGGAAGCTGCCGATAGGCTTCTGCGGATTGCCCAGGCCGGAGCGTGACATCTTGATTGCACGGGCCAGTGCATCGATGGCGGCATCCTGGCCGAAGACCATGTTCTTCAGGTCCCGGTCCAGCTTGGCCAGCGCGGCGCGGTCGTCATTGGAAACCGAGCGTGGCGGGATGCGGGCAATCTTGGCCACGATCTCTTCAATCTCGTTCTTGCCAATGGTCTTCTTCTGCCGACTCTTGGGCAGGATGCGCTGCGCGGCCCCGGCTTCGTCGATCACATCAATCGCTTTGTCGGGCAGATGGCGGTCGTTGATGAAGCGCGCCGACAGCTCCGCTGCGCTGGTGATGGCCGCAGCGGAATACTTGACGCCGTGATGCTCTTCAAAGCGCGACTTCAACCCCTTGAGGATTTCAATGGTTTCGGATACCGAAGGCTCATGCACATCTACCTTCTGGAAGCGGCGGGAGAGGGCATGATCCTTCTCGAAGATGTTGCGGAACTCGGTGTAGGTGGTCGCCCCAATGCACTTGAGCTGGCCGGAGGACAGCGCAGGTTTGAGCAGGTTGGAAGCATCCAGCGTACCGCCCGATGCAGCGCCCGCCCCGATCAGGGTGTGGATCTCGTCAATGAACAGGATCGCGTTCTGGTGCTCCACCAATTGCTTGAGCACAGCCTTGAGGCGTTGCTCAAAGTCGCCCCGGTACTTGGTGCCCGCCAGCAGCGAGCCCATATCGAGCGCATACACCTGGGCATCGGCCAACACTTCGGGCACGCGGCCTTCGATGATCATGCGGGCCAAGCCTTCGGCAATGGCCGTTTTGCCCACGCCCGCTTCGCCCACCAGTAAGGGGTTGTTCTTGCGGCGACGGCACAGGGTCTGGATCACGCGTTCCAGTTCCTGGCTGCGCCCGATCAAGGGGTCGATCTTGCCCACCAGCGCCTGTTGGTTCAGGTTCTGGGTGTAGCTCTCCAGGGCGCCACCCGCATTCGGGTTTTCGGCCTCGCCACCTTCCCCCGCTTCACCTTCGGAGGGCTTGGCTTGGGCGCTTGGTGCCCCGGGGGCTTTGGAAACCCCGTGGGAGATGAAGTTCACCACGTCCAGGCGGGAAACCCCTTGGCGTTGCAGGTAATACACCGCGTGTGAATCCTTCTCGCCGAAAATGGCGACCAGCACATTTGCGCCGTTGACCTCTTTCTTGCCCGAGGACTGCACATGCAGAATCGCCCGCTGGATGACGCGCTGGAACCCGAGGGTCGGCTGCGTGTCGATCTCATCCTGGCCGGATACTTTTGGGGTGTGCTCGCTGATGAAGGTGCTCAATTCCCGGCGCAGCTCATCAATATTGGCCGCGCAGGCACGCAGAACCTCGGCAGCAGAGGGGTTGTCGAGCAAAGCTAGCAGCAGGTGCTCGACCGTGATGAATTCGTGGCGGTTTTGCCGTGCCTCCACAAAGGCCATGTGCAGACTGACTTCAAGTTCCTGGGCAATCATTTACTCTTCCTCCATCACGCAGGCCAGTGGATGCTGGTGCTGACGAGCATAGTTGCTCACCTGTTCAACCTTTGTTGCCGCGATGTCATGCGGAAACACCCCGCCAGTACCTTTGCCCTCATGGTGAATCTGCAACATCACACGTGTTGCACGCTCACGATCCAGTGCAAAAAAACGTTGCAAAACGATTACAACGAAATCCATCGGCGTGTAATCGTCGTTCAGCAGTAAGACTCTATATAGCCGAGGCGGCTGCACTTCAGTGCGGTCTGCCTCAAGCACGGATTCGTGTTGCTTGCGAGTAGCCATGCGGCCCATTCTAATGCGTTCAACCAAGAGTTCAAGTTCATTGCCGCCTCTTCAGGTGGCAACTGGGGGGCAAGTTAATCTTCCGGGTTTGCGCCGTCAGGTCAAGCGGCGTCGGCATGCATGTACTAAGTATGGTTAAGGATGCAGATTTCGCCATAATGAGCCGCTCCTTTAGGTATGCCTGTTTGGGATCACGGGTAGCATGATTTATCAAGCAAATGACATGCCGATTTGTTGAATTGATACATTTTTCGCACAAAGTAGCCAGATTTGTCCTTTTGATGCGTTGCGAAGCCTTGACGCACGCGGACACAAGGCGTAAATACCGCCTTGTGCTCTGCTTGTCGTGCACTCTGTCGGGAGGCGGGTGCAAGGCAACGCTGGCGTCAGCCGGATCTTCAACAAGAAAGCACACCCGCTTTTTGGCGGGATTGAGACACACTAAACCAGAGGAAGAAGGAATAGGGGTATGGCAACCGGTACTGTGAAATGGTTCAATGATGCAAAGGGTTTCGGTTTTATCACGCCGGATGACGGCAGCGAAGATCTGTTTGCGCACTTCTCCGCCATCAACATGAACGGCTTCAAGTCGCTCAAAGAAGGTGAGAAGGTTTCCTTTGAAGTCCTGCAGGGGCCCAAGGGTAAGCAAGCTTCCAACATTCAGCGTGCCTGATTTGTTGCAGGCCGCCCTTGTGGCGGTTCTGCGGAGCCCGCCAATGGCGGGCTTTTTATTTGCTTTTTTTAAGGAACTGGCATGAGCAAGCTTGTGCTACTCAACAAGCCATTTGGAGTATTGAGCCAGTTCACAGGCGAGGCAGCGCAGCGCACCCTGGCCGAATTTGTTACGGAAAAAAATGTCTATGCTGCCGGGCGGCTGGACGCCGATAGCGAAGGTCTGCTCCTGCTGACTGATGATGGCGCTCTGCAACATGCGCTGGCGGACCCCCGCCACAAAGCGCCCAAAACCTACTATGCGCAGGTGGAGGGTAGCGTGGAGGCGGCTGCCTTGCAGGCCTTGCAGGCAGGGCTGGACCTGGGGGATTTCAAAACCCTGCCATGTCAGGCGGAAGAGGTGGCTGAGCCCGCATGGTTATGGTTGCGTGAGCCACCCATCCGATTTCGTAAAGCCATTCCAACATCATGGTTGAAAATTGTCATCAGGGAAGGCAAAAATCGTCAGGTGCGGCGCATGACGGCCAAAGTCGGCCTGCCTACCCTCAGGTTGGTGCGCTGGTCGATTGGTCAATGGTCATTGGGTGATTTGCAGCCCGGCCAGTCGCGTACCGAAACGGTGCAGCCCCCTGCGCCCGATGCAGCACGTGTGACGCGGAGAAGAGCACGATGAAGAAATGGTTATTGGCCGGTCTGGCACTGTGCGTCTGCACTCTGGCCCAGGCAGAACGACTACAGGTGGCTGATCTGTCGGTGGGGATGTATCGCATCCAGGCCGAGGTGGCTGTCACGGAGCAGGATCGGGAAACCGGGCTGATGAACCGCAAGTCGCTCGCACCCCAGGCGGGGATGCTGTTCGTATTTGATCGCTCGGCGGTGCATTGCTTCTGGATGAAGAATACGCTGCTGCCCCTGTCGGTGGCCTTTCTCGATGAGACAGGCAAGATCATCAACATCGCCGACATGCAACCCCAGACGGAAGAGGCGCATTGCCCCGCCCGCCCTGTGCGCTACGCCTTGGAGATGAACCAGGGCTGGTTTTTGAGTCACGGCGCCCGCGCAGGCACGCTGATCAATGGGATCGTTACCCCGGCTGCACGCTGAGCCGACGGGAAGGCAGGATTAACGCTTGCCGCTGCCGCCCAGCAGGAACGCCCGCACGGTTTTGGCCGACTTCTTGGCTTCCAGTGCCGCAGCTGCTTCCTCTTTGCTGCTTGGGCCAGATTGTGGGGTATAGGGGCGGTTGAAATCAAATCCATCGGCCGCCGTGTGCGATACGGCTCGCTGCGGCTTGGGTGCACGATGGCGCTGGCGTGTGCGGGCCTCCATCTCCTCTTCTGTGGCATGGGCGCCAAAGCCGGGGATTTCCTGCTGGGTGATCTTCAGCTTGATCAGGCGCTCAATGGCGCCAAGCTTGGGTTGCTCCTCGGGCGCCACCAGCGATACCGCCTTGCCCAGCTTGCCGGCACGCCCGGTGCGGCCGATACGGTGCACGTAGTCTTCCGGCGTGGAGGGCAATTCAAAATTCACCACATGCGGCAGGTCGTCGATGTCCAGGCCGCGAGCCGCCACATCGGTGGCCACCAGCACGCGGATTGCCCCGGTCTTGAAGCGCTCCAGTGCCTCGGTACGCTGCTGCTGGTTTTTGTCACCATGGATGGCGTCGGCCAGGATGCCTTCACGTTCCAGAAAGCGGGAGAGCCGGGCGCAGCCGAATTTGGTGGCTACAAAAACCAGGGTCTGCCCAGCGCTGCCTGCATCGTTCTTGAGCAGATCGGCCAGTAATTCACGCTTGGCATGGGTGGAAACCGGGTGCACCACGTGGGTGATGGTTTCCGACACCGTATTGCGGCGGGCTACTTCGATCAGTTGCGGCGTGCGCAACATGGTGTCTGCCAGCTTCTTGATTTCTTCCGAGAAGGTCGCCGAGAACAGCAGGCTCTGGCGGCGTTGTGGCAGCAAGCCGATGATGCGGCGTATATCCGGGATGAACCCCATGTCCAGCATGCGGTCGGCTTCGTCCAAGATCAGGAATTCAACATTGCCAAGCTGGATGGTTTTTTGCTGCACATGGTCCAGCAGACGGCCCGGTGTGGCGACCACAATCTCGATACCACGGCGCAGTTCGGCGATCTGGCTGTTCATGTCCACCCCGCCGTAGATGCAGGTTGAACGCAGCGGCAGATACTTGCTATAGGTCTGCACCGATTCCTGCACCTGCACCGCCAGCTCACGGGTGGGCGCCAGGATCAGGGCGCGTACCGGATGGCGGGCGGGCGAGGTGCTGGCGCTGGCGTGCGGAGCCAACCTTTGCAGCAGGGGCAGGGTGAAGCTTGCAGTTTTGCCGGTCCCCGTCTGGGCGCCCCCCATCATATCGTGGCCCGCCAGAACGACAGGGATCGCTTGCTGCTGGATCGGCGTAGGCTCGGTATAGCCTGCCTCGTCCACGGCACGCAGGAGTTCAGGAATCAGACCTAGTTCGGCAAAGCTCATGTGTATAGGCAAGTCTTCGCAAGAAAATGCGAAGTTTTTATGAAAGAAAACAGTACATTATAACCGCTATTGACACGAGGGGTCTGATTTGGTTTTGCAGACTTGCTGATCATGGTCTAGGGCCTGCTCACATTTGCCCGGCGCAACCGTCGGGTAAAGATGAACAGCCCTAGCTCCGTGCCAGATAGGCCGTCACTTCTTCACGGTCGTGATACAGGTGCTTGACGCGCAACACATAGCTGTCGCCATGTTGTTTGAAGCGGGCGTCGATGATCTGGCGGCAGCGCTTGAGTTCCTCAAAGCGTTTCTTCATCGGCAACTTGAGGTTGAAAATACAACGCCGCGCCCGCCCCGAGGCCGTCCAGTCCGCCACCAACTGGGCAATGCGGGTGGGTTGCTCGACCATGTCGCAAACCAGCCATTCCACGCTCTTGCGATTTGAGCGCCAGGTGAAACCGTCGGCCTGGAAATGTTCGACCATCCCCGTGGCGAGCAGCGAATCTGCCAGGGGACCATTATCAATTGCCGACACATGCAGTCCGCGTTCGGCGAACTGGAAGCTCCAGCCACCGGGCGAAGCGCCCAGGTCGACCGCATGCAACCCCGCGCGCAGGCTGTTCTTGCGTTCCTCTTCGGTCATCAACACTTCAAAGGCTTCCGCCAGCTTCAAGGTGGAGCGGCTGGGCGCGTTGCGTGGCATGCGCAGCCGTACAATCCCCATCGGCCAGGGTGAAGAGTCGCCCGCCACAGAAAGGCCCAGGTCAACCTGGCTGGAATCCTTGAAAAGCAGATGCAGGCTGGGCAGATCATCCTTTTTCGGGCGGAGGATGTGCTTGGCCTGCAAGGCCCGCTCAATGTGCGGGATAAAGCGCTTGAGGAAACCGCCCAACTCCTTGGCATCATTGGTATCCGCCGTTTCAGCAATGATGCGGCCCACGTTTTGCCCCAGTGCGACAATGGCCGCTACCAGCGGGGTGGCGCGATCTTCTGGCGGCAGATCCTTGAGGCGTTCCACCCAGATGCTGCGCTGGCGCGGGAACACCCAGCGTGTGAAAGGCGCCGCTTCGGCAGCCAGTTGCCAATCGCACACTTCGTGGAAGACGTAATGCACGATGCCACTGTTGGCTTCGGTGCGGGCAAAGCCGGGAATCCCAGCGCTCTGGGCGAAGGCATCCGCTTCGGCGGCGCACTCGTTCTCAAAGCCGGGGCGGCACAGCAGTAGATAGCCTTTGGCGGTAGCAGTCATGGTCAATAGGGATTGCAGCGGGAAGGGCGCGATAGTAGCCCAAAGCGTGGGCGAGCGGAATCCACCTGCATGACCAGTCGAGCTTACTTCTCAGTGCCTGGTTTGCTTCCTTTTTTACGGGAAGGCGCAGCCTTGGCCGCTGAAGCATCCGTGTCCGCCTCACCATCCGGGGCGGCGGCCTCCTCTTTTGGGCTTGCTTGAGAAGCCCCTTTGGTGATTTCCGGTTTGACGATATCGATCTTGTTCTGAGCCATGTAGTCGTTCATGTCTTTCCAGCCCGCAAAAACCGAGGCCTTGGGCGCGGTTGGATTGAGCGCGAAGCAGTCTTCCAGTGCCCGACCGGCATGGCGACAGGCGCCGCCGATGGCTTTGCCCTCGGCATCCTTGCGTTCGGCCTCCTTGGCTGGATCGGGAATCCCCAGCAGATCACAGGCGGAGAGGCTGGCAAGCAGAACGATGAGGCTCAGGGAGCAGAGTTTCATGACAGGTGACCCAACAATTTGCTACTGGAAATAACGTCACCCGGAGGCAGGACTTGAACCGTTGGCCGGAAAGTAGATCGCCTGCCTTTACTTTTCGGGATAATAACGGCCTATGCGTAACACTCATTTCAGGAGTTCGTTGATGGACCGTCATTTTGCTTTCCGTGTCCTGGCATGCACCAGTGCAGTGCTGCTGGGTTTGGGCATGCCGACTGCGCAGGCCCGCAAGGCCGCCGCGCCCAAGCAGGCTACAGCGGCAGCGCCTGCTGCCATTGGGAATATCGAGGTTGAGCTTGACCACCAGTTGGGCGAAGACAAGGATGCGCAGCTGCGCAAGCTCATCGAGCGTTTCAACGCTCAGAGCACGGAAGGCAAGATCGTGGTGTCCACGCGCCCCTGGGGCCAAGGTAGTCTGCCGCACATGACCATTGTGTCGGAGCAGGACGAAGACCTCTTCCTAGACAACAAGAGCCGTTTCAAGCCCCTGTGGCAGGTGATGAAGGACGCAAAGGTGCCGCTGGCAGGCGCCCCCTCCAAGTACATGGTGCCTTCGGTTGTGGATTCCAGCAATCGGCTGCAAGCGCTGCCGATCGCCTTGTCCTCCCCGGTGCTGTTCTATAACAAGGATCTGCTGACCAAGCTGGGCGTGAATGAAGCCGATGTGCCGCGCACCTGGAGCGCCTGGATCAACGTACTGGGCCGCTTCTACACCCAGGGTGTGCGCTGCCCCATAACCGTGTCGCAACCGGTGTTCAACCTCTACGAGAATGCCTCGCTGTGGAACAACCAGCCCTTGACCACCGGCGGGAAGAGCGAGCAATTTGCAGGCAATGGTCTGGTGCAAATCAAGCACATGGCCATGATGGCGAGCTGGCGCAAGGCGGGCTTCCTGTACTACTACGGGCGTGGCAACGAGGCTGAAGCCCACTTTGCTGCGGGCGAATGTGGCGCGATGATCGCCCCCTCTGGCGCCTACCCCAGCCTGGTACGTCAGGCTTCCTTCCAGGTGGGTGTGACCTCCTACCCCTACCATGACGACGCTTATGGCGCCCCCGCCCGCACCGTGGCCGATGGCCCGGCCCTGTGGGTGGCCAATGGCAAGAGTGCTGCCGAGTACCGCCTGATTGCCCACTTCATCCAGTTCTGGCTCCAGCCGGATAGCCAGGTTGAGTGGCAAGTCAATGCAGGCTACCTGCCTTTGAACAAGGCGGGCAGTCTGGCTGCGACCGACAGTGCCTTGCTGCGCAACGAAACCGCTGCGACCCGCGTGGCGCTGGCTGAACTGAGCAACAAGCCTTCGCCTGCCGCGACTGCATTTACCCACAAGGTTGGGGTGCGTCGCATTCTGGCGGAAGAAATCGAACAGGTGTTCGACGACAAGAAGCCGCCCAAGCAAGGTCTGGATGACGCAGTGCAGCGGATTCGCACTAGCGTTCGCTGATCTGAGTTGTTTTTAAGCTAGGTCATAAATGGCGCCTGCTGGCGCCGTTTTTATTCATAAAGTTGTAATTGTTGTGTGTTAAGTCATTGTTGTGTAAAGAAAGATTCATAAAATTCCGCTCAAGCCCCAGTGTGCTCTGCCGCTAATCGCCTAGTTCTTTCGTTTATGGGTAACAGGCTTCATGCGGATTTCCAGACAGTTGTTTTTCTTGGCCCTGCTCAACGGGTTGGCGCTGACATGCGCAATCGTGTTGTGCAGCGTGCGCCTGGCGCAATTGCGGACAGGCTTCTTTTTGGTCAGCGGCGATGAAGCCGTGCTCTACCAGCTTACCGAGATTAAAGCCGCCGCACTGGAGCAGTCACGAGCCGACCTGTTGGCGGCTGACGCCGAACAGCAACTGGCCGCGCACGACAAACTGGTACGCGGACGCTGGGACGGCCTTGCCAAAGAACTCCCCGCCGATGAACGCAAGCGAGCCGAACCGCAGATTGCAGGCAACTGGAGCGAATACCACAAGAATTATGCCAGCGCGCTGAAGATATTTGCCACTTCCCCGAATGATGCGTTGAGCATCCCGGAACGAATTCATGACATGTACATCAAGCCGCTGGCCGGTGAGGTGGATCGGCTGATCCAGTCACGCCAGACTCATGTGGCTGAAGAGCGTGCGCGTATCGAGCACCAATTGCAAAATATCCTATGGTCGGTGCTTTGGCCGTTGCTACTTGCGGGTGGGGTGATGTTGCTCTTTCAGCAGCGCTTTGGGGCACGCCTGAAAAAACGCCTGAAAGAGTATGAAACCTGCACCCGGCGGCTGGCTGAAGGAGATCTGTCACAGCGCCTGCCCGAGCAGTTTCATGACGAAATCGGTGACTTGGCGCGCAACACCAATCAGGCCATCCAGGCACTGGAGAACATGGTGAAAGCCGTATCACAGAGTGCAGACCGCACCACCGAACTGGCCAATGCCATCCATGAACATGCTAATGTCGTGCAGGCAAATGTCGGCCAGCAAACAGGAGAGATTCGCCAGATTAGCACGTCAGTGGCTGAAATGAATGGCGCCACAGAGGTGATCGCAAGCTCGGCGGGCGAAGCGGCTCAGCTATCCTCGCGTGCCCGCGATCTGGCGACTGCAGCGGCTGAACTTGGGCAGGAATCCGCGCAACGCCTTGCGCACTTGCAGGCTTCCGTGACCCAGGCGCAGGACAAACTGGCCCACCTGCTGGATGTTGTGCAGCAGATTGGTGGCGTCAGCGGGCTGATCAAGAATGTCGCTAGCCAGACCAATCTGCTTGCACTTAACGCCGCCATTGAGGCCGCCCGTGCCGGTGAACATGGGCGAGGCTTTGCCGTGGTGGCCGATGAAGTCCGCGCCCTGTCAGAGAACACCACTGTGTCGACGGGCAAGATCGATCATCTGCTGCAGCAGGTGGGGGCCAGTTGCAAGGATATGCAGACGGCTATGAGCGTTGCGGCAAATGGCGTCGATTTCAGCCACCAGCAGGGTGTGCAGGCGATGGAGAGCCTGCGCAGCATTGAAGAGGCTGTGCAGGACATCAGCCGTATGCTCGAAGGGATTGCCTCGGCTACCGAAGAGCATTCACGCGAAACTACCGCGATGAATGAGCATGTGATGAGCGTTGATGAAATTGCTGGACGAAGCGCCAGCCAGATTGGTGAGACGACCGACAACATCCGCCAACTGAGCGCCGAAGCAGAAGGGTTGCGGCAGGCGGTACAGCGGTTTCATCTTTCTACGGGCAATTCATTCTGAGTATGTGGTCTGAAAAGAAAAAGGCATCTTGCGATGCCTTTTTCTTCACGCTTGACGCTCGCCAATCAGACCGAATGACGGATCAAGTGATCGAAAGCGCCGAGTGAAGCCTTCGCGCCTTCACCCATCGCAATGATGATCTGCTTGAAGGGCACCGTGGTCGCATCCCCCGCAGCGAATACGCCCGGTACCGAGGTTTGACCACGCGTGTCGACTTCGATCTCGCCACGCGGGCTCAGGGCAATCGTCCCCTTGAGCCAGTCGGTGTTCGGTACCAGCCCGATCTGCACGAAGATGCCTTCCAGATCGATACGATGCGTCTCACCGCTGTTGCGATCTTTGTAGAGCAGGCCGCCCACCTTATCGGTACCCGTCACTTCGGTCGATTGGGCTGAGGTGATGACCGTGACATTAGGCAGGCTGTTGAGCTTCTTTTGCAGCACCGCATCCGCGCGCAGCTTGCTATCGAATTCCAGCAAGGTGACATGCGCCACGATCCCAGCCAGATCAATCGCCGCCTCAACGCCGGAGTTGCCCCCGCCGATCACCGCTACGCGCTTGCCCTTGAACAAGGGGCCGTCGCAGTGCGGGCAGTAGGCCACACCCTTGCCGCGGAATTCACGCTCGCCCGGCACATTCATTTCACGCCAGCGTGCTCCGGTTGCCAGAATCACCGTCTTGCTGCGCAGGCTGGCGCCATTGGCGAGTTTGACTTCGATCACATCGCCGGGGACCAGCGCCTGTGCCCGCTGCAGATTCATGATGTCGACATCATACGCCTTGACGTGTTGCTCCAGCGCGATGGCAAGCTTCGGGCCTTCGGTTTCCTTCACCGAGATAAAGTTCTCAATGCCAACGGTATCCAGTACCTGCCCACCAAAACGTTCTGCTACCACGCCGGTCTTGATGCCCTTGCGTGCGGCATAGATGGCGGCAGAGGAACCCGCCGGGCCACCACCGACGACGAGTACGTCGAAAGCTTCCTTGTCGGCCAGTTTGGCCACTTCACGATCCGCAGCACCGGTATCGATCTTGGCGAGGATTTCTTCGAGCGTCATGCGGCCTTGGCCGAAGGCTTCGCCATTCAGATACACCGAGGGCACACCCATGATCTGGCGGGCATTGACTTCGTCCTGAAACAAAGCGCCGTCGATCATGGTGTGGCGGATATTCGGGTTGAGTACCGCCATCAGGTTCAGCGCCTGCACTACGTCCGGGCAGTTGTGGCAGGTCAGCGAGATGAAGGTTTCAAACTCGAACTTGCCGGGCAGCGCCTTGATCTGCTCGATGACTTCGGCATCCACCTTGGGCGGGTGGCCGCCTGCCTGCAACAAGGCTAGTACCAGTGAAGTGAATTCATGGCCCAGCGGCAGGCCCGCAAAGCGAATGCCCATGTCGGAGCCGACACGCCGCACCACGAAAGAGGGCTTGCGGGCGGTGGCATTGTTTTCGTCTTGCAGGCTGATCTTGTCAGACAGGGCAACGATTTCCTCAAGCAGCTCACGCATTTCATGCGACTTGGCGCTGTCGTCGAGGCTTGCGAGGAGTTCGATGGGCTGTTGCAGACGTGTAAGGTAGCCTTGCAACTGGGTTTTGAGGGCGGCGTCCAACATGATCAGCTCTTTTCTATTAACTCTGTTGTAAATTCCCGCGTCATAGTGCGCAGGCGGTGCGGTTGAGTGTTGGGATTGGGGATGCTTTTTTTATGATTTGGGCTGACCGCACCCGCCCAGGCATGAGCGGGGGAATTGTGCCTGGGCGGGTTGGCCAGTTTTACTACAAGGGAAGCGTGTTCCGCTTGGAATCAGAATCAGATCTTGCCGACCAGGTCCAGAGACGGGGCCAGGGTGGCATCGCCTTCCTTCCACTTGGCGGGGCAGACTTCGCCCGGGTGGCTGGCCACGTATTGGGCGGCCTTGATCTTGCGCAGCAGTTCCTGAGCGTCACGACCCACACCACCGGCGTTGATTTCAACGATCTGGATCTTGCCCTGCGGGTCGATGACGAAGGTGCCACGGTCAGCCAGACCAGCTTCTTCAATCATCACGCCGAAGTTGCGGGTGATGGTGCCGGTCGGGTCGCCCACCATCGGGTATTCAATGTTCTTGATGGTGTCGGAGGTGTCGTGCCAAGCCTTGTGGGTGAAGTGGGTGTCGGTGGAAACGGAGTAGATTTCGACACCAATCTTCTTGAAGTCAGCGTACAGATCCGCCAGATCGCCCAGTTCGGTCGGGCAGACGAAAGTGAAGTCAGCCGGGTAGAAGAACACGACCGACCACTTGCCGCGCAGATCGGCGTCGGACACTTCGATAAACTTGCCAGCGTGGAAAGCGGTGGCCTTGAAGGGCTTGACTTCAGAATTGATGATGGACATTTTGTGATCTCCGATATTGAGGTTCAGGGTTCTCCACTTGTCGAACCGTGTGTCGTTCAGTGGAATGAAGCTATCGTATCGAGATCGCTGCGATTGATCTAATTAAATACGGTTCTTGTTTTGATAGGCAGTTGCTATTGATGATTAATCCAATACTATTCATGTGGTTAATCGTGGGCGATGAAGTGTCTGTGCAGTGTCTACCCCGGCAAACCGTCTTGCAAGCGCTGCCCGGAGGATGCCTGGCTTGGGTGGGGGCTCCAGGCCCCCTTGGGCCTGAAGCACCTTGAGGTATGCTGCTATTTGGCAGGCTCGCTCACAAACGCGATTTTGCCCAGATGTGCGCGGGATGCCGCAGCCAGCACCTTGGCAACCGCGTCATACGGGGTGGTTTTATCCGCACGCAGGTTGATCTCCGGGGCCGAGGCCGGATCCTTGATGGCGGCACCGGCTGCCTGCAGGCGTTGATCCAGGCCGTCCATATCCAGCTTCTCGCCATTCCAGAAGATGCCCGAGTCCGGCGTCAGTGCGATTTCGATGCGTTCGGCCTGAGTGCGGTTCTCACTGCTGCTGGTTTGCGGCAGATCGACCTTGACCGCATGCGTGAGCAGTGGCGCGGTGAGGATGAAGATCACCAGCAGCACCAGCATCACATCGATCATGGGCACCATGTTGATTTCGGCCATGGGCGCCGTATTGGCCTCTTTGGAGAATCCACCGAAAGCCATTATGCTGCTCCTTGCAGGCTATGCAGCTTGCTGCCTTGCTGGCTGACTTGCGCGCCGGTGGTAAGGTAGGCGAACAGGTCGTGGGCAAACGCGTCCAGGCGGGCGAGCGTCAGGCGGTTGCTGCGGGTAAAACTGTTGTAGGCCACCACGGCAGGCAGGGCGACTGCGAGGCCCAGGCCAGTCATGATCAGCGCTTCGCCCACCGGGCCTGCCACTTTATCCAGCGTGCCTGCGCCACTCATGCCAATCGAAACCAGGGCACCGTAAACGCCCCAGACCGTGCCTAGCAGGCCCACGAAGGGGGCGGTGGCGCCCACGGTTGCCAACAGGGTTAGGCCGTTCTCCAGGCGTGCGGTTTCCTCATCAATCACCTTGCGCATGCCACGGGTCAGGAACTCGGCTAGCGAACCGGCTTCCCCCAGCTTGCCGCCACCCGTGCGCTGATGATGTTCTCGGGCAAACAATGCGTGGCTGGTGAGGTGGGCAAACGGCTCGTTGGCGCCGTGGGTGTTGATCTCGTTGCGCACTTCGTCCAGCGAGCTGGCATTCCAGAACAAATCTACAAAATGTCCGGAGGCACGACGCAGGCGCAGGTGGGTGATGAGCTTGGTGACGATGAAGTACCAGGATGTCAATGACATCACGATCAGGATGACGAACAGTGTTTTGCCAAGGCCATCGGCCTGCCCCAGAAAGTGGGTAAAGCCCAGTGATTCAGTTTGCATGGTGGATTCTTTCCTATCGAATGTAGAAGAGTATGGTCTGGGAATGCTTTCCCAATATTCAGGATTTCAGCTCAAAGACGATGGGGACCTTGACCCAGCCAGACACCGCCTGCTGCCCTTGCCGGGCAGGCACGAAGCGCCACTGCGCCACGGCCTCACGGGCGGCACGATCCAGGCGAGAATAGCCGCTGCTGGCATCAACCAGTACCTGCAGCGCGCGCCCTTCTTCGCTGACCTGCACGCGCAGCAGCACACGCCCCTCTTCGCCCAGATCACGTGAAGTACGCGGGTAGGCCGGGGCCGGGTTATGCAGATAGTCTGCGTCAAAGCGTGGCGCCTGGGCGCTTTCCGCACCGCTCGCGGCAGCCTTGGCTGGGGCTGCAGGGGCCGGTGTTTCCGGCTGCACCGCAGCAGGGGGCTCCGGTGAGGGGGCGGGCGCCGTGAAGGCGGTGGTATTGGCCGGGGCCGGTGTTTCAGTCTGGATCAGCGCAGGCGTGCTGGTGCGCTGTACCGGGCGTGGTGCGACGGCAGCAGGGGTGGGCTTGAGTGGAACTGCAGGTGTTGCCGGAGGCGTTGGCGCTTCTTCCTGCGCGGCGCTGACCATCTCTATGCGGATGGGTTGGGGCGTAATCTGGCTGATCTGCTTGTGCGCCAGCGCCGCAAGCCCTAGCCCTGCGACCACATGCAGTGCCAATACGACGGTGGCGCCTGTGAGGCGCTCGGGTGCTGAAGAGATGGCTGGCAGGGTCGGGTTCATACTTCTGCCCACATCCGCAACAGGTTGTGGTAAGCCGAAGTCAGCCCCACCAGTGCTTCCTCTTCGCCATGCTTTTGGCGTAAGGTGGCAATGGATACATCCATGTCAAACAGCAGGCTGCGCTTGGCGTCTTCACGAATCATGCTTTGAATCCACATGAAGCAGGCCACACGTGCCCCACGGGTGACAGGCTCTACGCGATGCAGGCTGGTGGAGGGATACACCACCATGTCACCTGCAGCAAGCTTGACGCGATGCTCACCGTAGGTATCATCAATCACCAATTCGCCGCCGTCATATTCATCCGGTTCTGCCAGAAATAGCGTAGCGGAGACGTCTGTGCGCATGTGGCGACTACCGTCCGGCAGCAGACGCACGGAATTGTCGACGTGGTTGCCAAAGTGCTGCCCGCCTTCATAGCGGTTGAAGAGCGGCGGATAGATTTCCTTGGGCAGTGCGGCAGAGAAGAATACAGGATGCCGGGCGAGTGCTGCGCGCACAATCGCGCGGGCTTCTACAATCTGTGGCGCACTTTCCGGCAACTGCTGGTTGCGTTTGACCTGAGCCGATTGGGTGCCTGCGGTGATGCGGCCATCGGCCCAGTCTGCTGCGTCCAGCAAGGTGCGCAGGCATTGGAGTTCGTCGGGGCGCAACACCCCTTGGGCTTGGATCAACATGGTTGGTTTTCTGGCTGGCTATTGAAAATCATTTGGCTGGGTATGCGGGTCTACCTGCTGGCAGACCCGCCAGATGCAGGATTTACAGGCGCAACTCGGTGGTCAGCTGAACGGTGCGGCGGGCACCGGCCACTGCATGGCCGTTGTAGACCGATTGCCAATAGATGCGGTCGAACAGGTTGATGACATTCAACTGCACGCTGTACCGGGGTTGCTCGTACTTGAGCATGGCGTCATATTTGACATAACCCGGTGCCCAGTTGCTGGAGTTGTGCGAAGGGTTGCGCTTGCTTTGCCCGTCTGCCCCTGCGCCGACGGTCCAGTTCGGCATGAAGCGGTAAGTGGTCCACAGGCTGCCGGAGTTGGTTGGCGTGTTGGCGGATGGGCGGCCAACCGTGGCGGCTGCTGTAGCGGCTGAACCGGCCTTATCAATGTTTGACCACATGTGGGCAACGTTGAAGAACACGTCCCAGTTCTTGGTCAGTTCCCCGTTGATTTCAATTTCATACCCATCGGTATGCCGTTTGCCTGAGAGCAGATATTCCCCGGCGGCTGTTTCTGTATCGGTGCTGCGCTCGTTGTACTTTTCCGTGCGGAATAGCGCAAACCGCGTCGAGAGCTTGCCGTCCAGCCATTCAGACTTAGTTCCGAGTTCGATGTTGCGGCTTTGCTCCGGTTTGGTTTTGGCGCTGGAGCTGTCATATTGATACAGGTCGCCGGAAGTATTGAATGAGCTGCCATAGGCTGCGTACACGTTCAGGTTGTCGGTCAGTTCGCGGATCAGGCCGGTACGGTAGCTCCACAGATAGTCCTTGCGCTGGAAGCGGGCAGCGGTGCTATCTGCGCCAGAGCTGTAGTCTCCGGAGAAACGGTCCCAACGGGCGCCAAGCAGAAGCTTCCAGCGGGGCAGGAATTCGATCATGTCCTGCCCATACAGCCCGAGGGTGGATGCCGTGAAATAGGAGAATCCCGTTCGCATGCCAGTCGCGGCGATGGACTGGTTGCTGGTGGCTTCCGGGTTGCCTACCGTGCCACCGCTCTTGGCAGGGGTGCCTGCGTAGCCCCAGCGTTCGGAATCTTCACGCGCCAGCTCTGTGCCGACCAAGGCTTCGTGCTTCATGCCGAAAGCATCAAAGCGTGTGGTGAGATCGGTCTGGTTGAACAAGTGGTGCTCCTCCCCGCCGCGACGTTGACTGCCACGGGTGAAGGTGCTGCTGTCGGTGACGTTGAGCGTGCTGATCGGGCGTGCGGTAGTGGCCCATAGATCGCGCTTGTATTCACCGTAGCGCAGCGTTGAGGTCAGTTGCGTTTTGTTGCTGAAGCGGTGCGTGTATTTGGTGGTCAGTACATCAGCAGAGTCCCGTTGGAAGTCACTGTCCAAGCCGTAGAAGTGATCTGCCGCGCTGTCGACCGGGCGGCCACCGGCCCAGCCGAAACCATAATTCGGTGTGTCGTCATAATTGAGGTGGTAGTAGCCCACTTCAAATTCGTTGTTGGTGCCGATGCCGGTGCGCAGCGTCGGCGCAAAGCCATAGCGTTTGCTGTCAGCGCCGTCCGGGTCGCCTGCCGAATTGGTGGTCATGGTGTTGAGCCGAATGGCTGTTGTTTCACCAATCACCTGGTTGATGTCCGCCGTGGTGCGCAAATAATCGTTGTTGCCTACTGTGGCATTGAGCACGGTTTCATCAGCGAGGAAAGGGGATTTGCTCACCTGGTTGATCACCCCGCCCGTGGAGCCGCGCCCGAACAGCATGGAGGCCGCTCCCCGGAGTACCTCTATGCGTTCCAGATTAAAGACTTCGCGGTTGTACTGGGCGATATCGCGCATGCCATCTTGGTACAGGTCGCCATACGCCACATAGCCCCGCAGGTTGATGTTGTCGCCAATGCGCCCGCCTTCACCAGCGTTGAAGGTCAATCCGGCCACGTTTTGCAGGGCGGATTTCAGGCTGTCCTCCTTGCGGTCTGCAATCAGCTTTTCCGGCACGATGGTGATGGATTGCGGAATGTCCTTCGGTGCCTGTGTCTGCTTGCCGATGGTGGTCGTCTCGGTTTTGTAGCTGCGCTCGGGGCGCGCCCCATCGCGCTCACCTTGCACCACGACTGGTTGCAGTGTCTTGTCCGCCTCGGCAGTGCTGGCGGTGGGTTCGGCGGCCACCGCTGCACTACTGACGACGGCCCCCGTGGCCAGTGCAGAAATCAGGCGGGAGGGTGCATTGCTGAAGAGTTCGGAGGAAAAGCGCATGGAATCTCTCTATCGAGTGTTGTTGTAAAAAATCATTATTGCGAATTATTCTCATTTGAGAATTTATGTCAACACAATTGACAATGAGAACCATTCGCAATTACATTTGGACATCCCCAAGGTTTTCGTATAACGGAGAATCCAGATGTTCAGACTGTTGTGTGCCGCCCTTGCCATGTGTGCTGCTGCTCAGGCCTTTGCCGACCAGGACGTGAGCCTAGTGATCGAAAATCACCGCTTTGTGCCTGCCGAGCTACGGGTGGCGGCCGGGCAGAAGATTCGCATCGTGGTGGATAACCGGGACGCCACCCCGGAAGAGTTTGAAAGCCAGAAGCTGAGGGCCGAGAAAGTAATCCCCGGCAAGAGCAAGGGCGTGGTGATGGTGGGGCCACTCAAGCCAGGGCAATACAGCTTTTATGGCGAGTTCAACGAAAAAACTGCACAAGGCGTGCTGATTGCGGAGTAAGCCATGCTGGGTGCAGCCATCATCGTGTTTCGTGAAGTGCTGGAAGCGGCACTGATCATCGGCATCATTGCGGCAGCCACGCGCGGTTTGCCCCGGCGCGGGATGTGGATCGGCAGCGGAATCCTGCTCGGCGTGGGCGGGGCCTGCGTGGTAGCCGCCTTGACTGGTTTCATCGCCAATCTGGCCAGCGGCATGGGGCAGGAGGTATTCAACGCAGGCGTGCTGTGCGTGGCGGTGGCCATGTTGGCTTGGCACAACATCTGGATGGCTGCGCATGGCCGTGAGTTGGCAAGTATGGCCCGCCAGACCGGGCAAGCCGTCAGTAGTGGTGCCGAACCCATTACGGTACTGCTGGTGGTCATCTCCATGGCCGTATTGCGGGAAGGTTCCGAGGTAGCGCTCTTCCTGTACGGCATTTTTGCCCAAGGCGGCGTTTCCGCCATGGGGATGCTGATGGGCGGCCTGCTCGGGTTAGCTGCGGGGGTTGTACTGGGGGCTACCTTGTATGCGGGCTTGTTGCGGATTCCCATGCGCTGGTTCTTTGGTGTGACTTCCGCGCTGATCCTGTTTCTGGCTGCCGGTATGGCTGGGCAGGCAGCCCGGCTGTTGATCCAGGCCGGATATCTGCCTGCCTTGGCTGATCCGCTGTGGGATTCTTCCGCATGGATCGGCCAGGACTCGGTATTGGGAAGCGTGCTACATGCCCTGGCTGGCTACGATGCCCAGCCGACCGGCATGCATGTGTTGGTGTACTGGGTGACTGCCATCCTGATCCTGATTGGTATGCTCAGGGAGGCCCGCAGGCCTGTGGCTGCCTGAATATATCCCGATTGTGGGGCGTGGGTGTAGAGGGCTTAGGTGCAAGGCCCGATCCGGGGTAGAATCGACCCTTTGATTTCACACTGATATTTTGGCCACGCCCATGAAAGCCGCTGAGATCCGCTCTACCTTTCTGAAGTACTTCGAATCCAAGGGTCACCAGATCGTGGCCTCCAGCCCTGTCGTACCCGGTGATGACCCGACGCTGTTGTTTACCAACGCCGGGATGAACCAGTTCAAGGACGTGTTCCTGGGTTTCGACAAGCGCCCCTATACCCGTGCGACCACTTCGCAGAAGTGCATCCGCGCCGGGGGCAAGCATAACGACCTGGAAAACGTCGGCTACACCGCCCGCCACCACACCTTCTTCGAGATGCTGGGCAACTTCAGCTTCGGGGACTACTTCAAGCATGACGCCCTGCATTACGCTTGGGAACTGCTCACCGAAGTGTTCAAGCTGCCCAAGGACAAGCTGTGGGTGACCGTGTACGCCGAGGACGACGAAGCCTTTGACATCTGGACCAAGGAAATCGGCGTGCCGGTTGAGCGCTGTGTGCGCATTGGCGACAACAAGGGCGCCCGTTACGCGTCCGACAACTTCTGGATGATGGGTGACACCGGCCCCTGCGGCCCATGCTCGGAAATCTTCTACGACCACGGCGAAGACATCGCCGGAGGGCCTCCCGGATCGCCCGATCAGGATGGCGACCGCTACATCGAAATCTGGAACAACGTGTTCATGCAGTTCAACCGTCGTCTGGACGAGAACGGCGAATACGTGATGGACAAGCTGCCCCGCCCCAGCGTGGATACCGGCATGGGGCTGGAGCGGATCGCCGCCGTGCTGCAACACGTGCACGCCAACTACGAGATCGACCTCTTCGTCAATCTGCTCGCCGCTGCCAAGCGTGTGGTGGATGAAGCAGGTGCAGGCGATTGCGACAAGGATTCGCCCTCACTGAAGGTGATTGCCGACCACATCCGTGCCTGTGCCTTCACGGTGGCTGACGGGGTGATCCCCAGCAATGAAGGTCGTGGCTACGTGCTGCGCCGCATTGCCCGTCGTGCCATCCGCCATGGCTACAAGCTCGGGGCGCGTACCTCCTTCTTCTATAAGTTGGTGGATGCGCTGACAGAAGAGATGGGCAGTGCCTACCCGGAACTCAAGCAGCAGCAAGCTCGTGTGACCGAAGTGCTCAAGCATGAAGAAGAGCGCTTCTTCCAGACCATCGCCCACGGCATGGAAATTCTGGAAACCGCACTGGCATCGCTGGAACAAGGCAAACCGCTGGATGGCGAAACCGCCTTCAAGCTGCACGACACCTATGGCTTCCCGCTCGACCTCACGGCGGACGTGCTGCGTGAACGTGGCCTGACTGTGGATGAAGCCGGTTTCAACGCTGCCATGAATCGCCAGCGCGAACAGGCCCGCTCGGCAGGCAAGTTCAAGATGGCCCAAGGGCTGGAATACACCGGCACGCCGACTACATTCCATGGCTACGAAAAGCTCTTCGTGGAAGGCACCAAGATTACGGGGTTGTATGTGGATGGTAGCCCGGTTGAGGTGGTGCGCTCGGGTGACGATGCGGTGATCGTGCTGGATAACACCCCGTTCTACGCCGAATCCGGCGGTCAGGTAGGTGACGCGGGCTCCATGCAAAACGCCACGGCTCGCTTTGTGGTGGAAGACACGATCAAGATTCAGGCCGATGTGTTCGGCCATCATGGCCGTGTGGTGGAAGGTGAGTTGCATGTCGGGGATGCGGTCAATGCCCGTGTCGATGGCAACCGCCGTACCGCCACGATGCGTAACCACTCTGCCACCCACTTGCTGCACAAGGCTTTGCGTGAAGTGCTGGGCGGCCACGTGCAACAGAAGGGCTCGCAGGTTGATGCGGAGAAGACCCGTTTCGACTTCGCCCACAATGCACCGGTGAGCGACGCAGAAATCCGTAAGGTCGAGCAGATCGTCAACCGCGAGATCCTTGCCAACGCGGCCAGCCAGATTCGCGTGATGGGCATTGAAGACGCGCAGAAGACCGGCGCGATGATGCTGTTCGGTGAAAAGTACGGCGAATCCGTACGCGTGGTGGATATCGGTTCCTCCCGCGAGTTGTGTGGGGGCACTCACGTAGGCCGCGCCGGGGATATCGGCTTCGTCAAGGTTGTGGCCGAAGGCGGCGTCGCCGCTGGCGTGCGCCGGATTGAGGCGGTGACGGGTGAGAACGCCATGAACTACCTGCTCGAACGCGATGCCAGCCTGGATGTGGTGGCTTCCAGCCTCAAGGTACCTGCTGCCGAAGTGGGTACCAAGCTGGCGAATGTGCTTGATGAAGTGCGGGCGCTGGAAAAGGAAATCGCTGCGCTCAAATCCAAGCTCGCAGGCAACCAGGGCGATGCACTGGTGACCAAGGCCATCGATCTGGGTGGCGTCAAGGTGTTGGCTGCCACGCTCGAAGGGGCGGATGTGCCCGCGCTGCGTGAAGCGGTCGACAAGCTGCGCGACAAGCTGGGTTCTGCCGCCGTGGTGCTGGCCGCAGTCAATGATGGCAAGGTATCGCTGATTGCAGGCGTCACCGCCAACCTGACCGGCAAGGTCAAGGCCGGTGAGCTGGTGAACTTCGTGGCCCAGCAAGTCGGTGGCAAGGGCGGTGGCCGCCCGGATATGGCACAGGCAGGCGGCACCAATCCAGCAGCGCTGGCTGGTGCGCTGAGCGGTGTGAAGGATTGGGTTGCGCAGAAGCTGGCTTGATCCTGGCGTATGCAAATTGAAACAGGGCTCCTTCGGGAGCCCTGTTTTTTTATGTCAGGCTTTCAAGCCTTCTGCAATCGGGCGGCGCATGCCCAGCAGCGCGGGCAGGGTGGCGATGATGAGCCCGGCCAGCGCCAATGCGGCGGCGAGCAGGAGTTCTTCTGCGCCGAGCGTGATCGGCATGCGGAACCCGGTTTGCGGTGCAATCCAGGCGGAGAGCAGCCAGGCCGCGCCATAACCCGCACCCAAGCCAAGGGCGGCACCCGCTGCGACCAGCAGGCTGACTTCCAGCCAGATCACCGCGAACACATACTTGGCACTGGCCCCGATGGCCCGCAGCACCGCGAACTGGCGTGCACGGGCGAGGAAGCCGACCAGCAGCGCCATGAGGACGGCCACCACCACCAGGATCTGGGTTGCCACGGCCAGAATCGACATCATGTCGCGCACATTGCCCAGCGTGCTATACAGCTCGTTGAGCACTTCTGCCGGGAAGAGCGCCATGCTCTGCGGGGTGCGCAGTTGCCCGCGCAGGCCGTAGGCTGCACTGACTGATTCGGGTTTGACGGCAATCGCGGGTACGCCGGGTAACTGGTCGACTGCCCAGGGTGGGCCGATCCGGGTGCTGCCGGGGGTGTGCCCGGTGGGGAGTTCGTGGATTGCCCATACATCTTCGACCGGCACCAGGATGGCCTGATCCCAGACATTGTCACGTGCGGGCAGGCGCCCGACCACGGTGTAGCTCAGATTGTGCTCGTGGTGATCATGTTCGTCCTCATCCCCATCGGCTTCGTGATGTTGGCCGTGTTCGGGATGAATCTTGGTGCCGATGGCAAGCGGCACGTTGGCTCCCACTATGGCTTCGCCCCGGGCTGCAAACAAGCGCCCCTCGTGGGGTGGCAGCATGCCGCCGCGATTGGCAAACGCGGTGATGGTGCCAACGATGGGGTAGCCCTGCCAGCTGTCGCCAAAGGCAATGGGTGCGGCATAGGCTACACCCCTGGCGGTGCTGGCTTTGGCAAGCACTTCGCCACTGACCAGGGGGATGGCCTGCAGTTTCAGATAGACGCTGGTGAGCACCAGTTGGGTCGGGCTACCGGGGGCGCCGACGAGCAGATCGAAATCATCCGCCGCACGCGCACTGCCTTGGCGCAAAGCGCGTTCCTGGGCGATCACGGCAACGCCGATGGCCACCGCGATGGCGACCAAGGCAATGGTGATGGCCACCAGCAGGCGGTTGCGACGGTAATCCGCGATGACTACCGGGAAGGGGTTAAACATGGGCGGCCTCCAGCGCAACAAGCGTGCCGCCGCGTAGTTCCATCTGCTCGTCCAAGCGGGAGAGCAGGCTGAGTTCATGCGAGACGGCTATCAGCGTGGCACCTTGTTCGCGTACCACGTCCAGCAACAGGGCACCGATGATCTCGCGGTTCTCTGGGTCGAGGCTGGCGGTGGGTTCGTCAGCCAGAATCACTGCGGGGGAAAACAGCAGCGCCCGAGCTACGGCCACGCGCTGGCGTTCGCCACGCGAGAGCAGTTCGGCGCGGCGTTGGGGTGTGTGGATGCCCACGCGCTCCAGGAGTTGATGGGCGCGTTCGCGCAGCGCCGGGCTGACTCGCCAGCCGGAAAAGCTCACGGGCAGCAGGATGTTGTCAAAAGCGCTCAGGCCTTCGACGAGGTGGAAATCCTGGAACACCAGCCCCAGCTTCTGCTGCCGCCAGTGAGTGAGGGCGGCGCCATCAAGCCGGGAGATATTCTCAGTACCCCATTCGATGTTGCCAGCCTGGGCAGGCTCAATGCCCGCAAGGCAATGCAGCAGGGTCGTCTTGCCAGCGCCCGATGGCCCCCGGATGCCCAGGCTGCGGCCATGGGCGAGGTCGAGTGATTCGATATGGAAGAGATCGGTTTCCTGAGCAGGGAAACGGAATCGCAGGTCCCGAACCTTCAAGGCGCCGTTGTGCATGATCCTAGAGCTTGTGAAAAACCGAATCGCGCAGCCGCAACTGGCTGACAAACCCGGTCTTGGGGTCGATGAAGGAGCCGACTTCCAACGTGCCTTCCACCTCGATGCGTTCAGAGAAATTGGTGGGGATGACGGTTTTGCTGGCGTAGATCACCACGATGTCGACCGGCCACTCCGCGTCTGAAGAGCAGAAGGGGCAGATCGCAACGGGCTCGTGGGTGAGGACGAAGAAATTGCTCTCGGGCTTGAGCGGTGGGGCCATGTAGCCGCGCAGGCGCACGGTTTGGCCTTTGAGTGCCAGGGTGCGATCTGCGAATTTCAGCCCGAGTACGGTATTGGATTTGTAGAGGCCGTCGAAAGTTAGCAGTTCGGCTGCGCGTGCCATCGGGGCCATGCACAAGGCGGCAAGGGAGAGCAAAAACCGGCGGCGTGCGCCGCCGGTTTGTGAGACAAGGTGAGTCACTTATTGCGCTGCCTTCTTCTTGCCCTTCACAGGAACCGCGTTGGCGGGTTGAGGTGCCAGCGCCAGGGCGTTGGCCATGATGCGGAACAGGTCGGAGTTTTCCATCTGGCCGTGCACCTGTTCGGCCCCTGGGCCGGTGGCGGTGAGGATCACATCATCACCCGAGTGGACTTCCTGGTTGGCTGCGCTCGGCCCCTTGTTCGGCAGGTTGCCGGGGATGAACTGTGCGCCCGGTACGTTGTACTTCTCATTGGCGACCATCGTGCCATCGGCATTCTTGATCGCCGGTACATTCTCGCCATCCATGTAGGGGCGGAAGGTGTCGTAGAAGTCCGGATGCGCGCCAGAGACCAGGCGGATGCGGCGGGAGACGTCCACCATGTTCGGGTAGCCATCGGCATCCGGTGCCGGGTAGTTGGGGAAACCGGCGTCGGCATAGATGCCAACCTTGTTACGCATATCGGGGCCGGGCAGGTTGTCATCCACCGTGCCGATCACGCTGACCGGGTGGGTATGGTCGGCGGTGACCAGGATCAGGGTGTTGTTCCCGTTGGCCTTGGACCATTCCTTGGCGGCACGCACGGCATCATCAAGCATGATGGTGTCGTAGATCGCGCGCTCAGGGTCCATTGAGTGGGCATACTTGTCGATCCGGGCGGATTCAACCATCAGCACAAAACCATTCTTGTTCCGCGACAGCACCTTGAGCGCGGCCATCATTTCTTGCGGCACATCGGGCTGGTCAGGGAAGTTTTTCACTGTTCCCTTCTTGAGGAACTTCAGGTCCAGCGCACCATCCACGTTACCCGTGTTGTAGAGGCCGAGCAGCTTGGTCGTCTTGCCATCGGCCGCTGCTGCATCCATCTCGGTCCTGGTGGTGGCGAATGCGTAACCCGCCTTCTGGAAAGCGCCGATGTAATCCACGTCATCGGTACGCTTGGAGCCCGGCGTGCTCTTGGGCAGGAAATTGGGTGAGCCGCCCCCCATCATCACGTCGATCTGGCTGTCATAGTACATTTTGACGATGTCGTTGTAGTCGGAACGACGGCGCGTGTGGGCCACCATCGCCGCCGGGGTGGCATCCTCAATTTCGGCGTTGGTGACGGCGCCCACCGCCATGCCGCGACGCTTGGCGGCTTCGGTGAGGGTTTCAACCTTGGGGTGATCCAGCGTATTGGCTGCGCGCGAGCAGTACACGCCCAGTGCGTTCACACAGGATTTGTGGCCGGTGGTGTAGGCGTGGGCGGCGTTGGCCGAGTCGGTGATGATGGAATCCGTTCCCTCTGTACTCAACAGTGCCATGTAGGGCATGTCGTCAATGGCGAGCTTGCCGTTGTACTTGCCGTCGCTAATGCCTTTGGAGAGGATGCGGGCGGCGGTACGGTGGCCAACGGAGAAACCGTCGCCAATGAACAGGATCACGTTTTTCGCAACCGGCTTGGCCGGGGTGCCGTACACGTTCCAACCCACCATGCGGATGTTGTTGCCATCGCTGACCGAGACGGTGTAATCGCCCGGCTTGGTCAGGCTCACATCGCGCAGGATGACGCTGGTGCCGTCCTTGTCGTTTTCGCGGGCAATGATTTGCGGGGCCTTGCCGAACACCTTGGCCGCATCTTCACCGTTAACGCTCAGTTTGATTTTGTCTGCGGAGACCACGCCGGGGAATTCCACTTTCAGATCGAAGTGGGAACCAGCCAGGATGTCGGCACGGTTGAGCGGATAGATCGTTTGTGCCGCAGCGGGCAGCGACAGGGCTGCACACAGCAGAGTGGTCAAAGTGGCAAGGCGGGTGGAATACATGGCGGGCTTCGTCCTCGTGGATGGGCAATCGAAGCTGACATGCTAGGCAGTTCAGGTTACGGTTTTTTGACAGGTCATATTTGCGGGCGGTATCTGGCGTCCCCGTGTAGCAGTTCACCGGGGATGTGTTGGGTTAACCACAAAACAAGTAGTGTTGTTTGGATGAATATCAAAATATCCCTACTAAAGATGTTGCTATATTGACTAGAATCAACTGCCGCCGCAAGAAGCGACGACCAAGTGTCCAATTCCAATAGAGGAGATTGTGTTATGAATCGCAGAATTCTCAGCACCATGTTGTTGCTTGCTGGAGTTTGTTTTGGGAATGCCGCGCAGGCCGAAGACAGCCCCTGGTTGCTGCGGGTGCGTGCAGTGGACCTTCAGTTTGACAATGCCCAGTCCGATGGCCTGCCCCTGAATGGCACGACCAAGATAGAGGCAGAAAGCCGCTGGATTCCCGAGTTTGACGTGAGCTACTTCTGGACCAAGAACATTGCCACCGAGCTGGTGCTGACCTATCCGCAGGATATCGACATCAAGGTGGGCGGCACCAAGCAGGGCACGATCAAGGCTTTGCCGCCTTCGCTCATGGTGCAGTACCACTTTACCGATCTGGGGGCATTCAAGCCCTACCTGGGCGTGGGCTTGAACTATACGATCTTTACCAAGCGCAGCAACATTCTGGGTGGCGCTGCGAGTGTGGATCACTCCAGCGTCGGCTTTGCCGCGCAGGCGGGTGTGGATTACCTCATCGACAAGCACTGGTCCGTGAACCTGGATGTGAAGTACATCCAGATGAATACCGATGTGACCGTGGGCGGCACCAAGGTGGGGAGCGTGGGCCTGAACCCGATTACGGCGGGCATTGGTGTGGGTTATCGTTTCTGATCCGGCTACTCTTTGAGTAGGCAGATGGGCGCCGTAGGGCGCCCATTTTTTTGCGTGCAAGCAATCCGATGGAGTCAAGGGCGCTTTAAGTTTCCACTAAGTGCTAGTGGTTAAGCTGAAATCGTAGACAGGCTCCCTTTGTCTGGTGAGTAAAAATAGAGGCGTCTGTGATGAAGATCCGCGCATTCATCCCTGCTGTGTATGACTCTTCGGATATTTTCAGCGGCAGCCAAAGTGGCTGTCTGGATGTTGATAGTCATGATAATTTCAAAAGGCTTGAAATTGTCGATTGATAGGCTCAAGTCAGCATATCATTCCCCGCATGGCGCCTTGAGGCGCCATGCGGATGTTTGGGCCCGGTGTTTTTGCAGTGATCAATGAATAGGAATCTGGCCGCTATGCGTTTGCTGTTGGTTGAAGACGACAGGATGATTGGGGAAACGGTGCTGGATTGCCTGAGCGCGGATGGCTATGCCGTCGACTGGGTGCGTGATGGCCTGGCCGCCGAGACCGCCTTGCAAGGCAACCCGTATGACATTGTTTTGCTCGACCTGGGCTTGCCGCGCAAGGATGGCCTGGAGGTTCTGCGTGGATTGCGTGCGCGCAAGGATAGAACACCTGTGCTGGTGGCTACCGCCCGTGACGCGGTGACCCAGCGCGTGGCAGGGCTGGACGCCGGGGCGGATGATTACATCGTCAAGCCCTATGATCTGGACGAACTCCTGGCGCGTATCCGTGCCTTGCTGCGGCGCAGTGCCGGGCGGGCTGAGCCGGTGTACGAATACATGGGGGTGAGCATCAACACGGCGACCAAGGAGGTATTGGTGGAAGGCGAGCCCGTGATTCTGTCGGCACGCGAGTGGGCGGTGCTGGAACCGTTGTTGGCGCGCCCTGGCATGATCCTGTCTCGCGCCCAACTGGAAGAGAAGCTCTTCAGTTGGAAGGATGAGGTGAATAGCAACGCAGTGGAAGTCTATATCCATGGCTTGCGTAAAAAGCTGGGGAATGCCTTGATCCAGAACGTGCGTGGTGTGGGTTATCTCATTCCCAAGGCACATGGAGGGGAGCAGGCATGAAGCTATCTCTGAACTCCGTTCGCTATCGCGTGTTGTTGATGCTGAGCGTGGTGATTTCCGTGGGGATGTTCGGTCAGATTGCCGTGTCCTATTACATGGCTGACCAGGAGGTGGACACCATCTCTGACTACCACATGCTCCAGATTGGATTGGCCATGCGGCGCAGCCTGCTGGAGCCAACGATGAAAGTCTCGTCTGGCAGCGCACTGACCCCTATTGATGATGCAGACAACAACTGTTTTACCCTGGAGGTCACCCAGCGCCCCTTGGTGGTGAAGCTTGCTACATCGCTGGACGATGAAGCGCAGAGCCAGGCCCAGAACCAGCAACCCGCCAAACTGCCCTTGCATGAGTTTTCTTATCAGACGACCCAAGGCAAAAAGTATCGGGTCTTGACCTTGCTGACGCATACCAAGCTGATCAAGGTGACCCAGGATTTGGCTACGCGCCACCATAGCGCTCGTGAGCTGGCTTTGCGCACCGTCACGCCCAGCCTGTTGATGGGGCCGCTGATCCTGCTCATCATCTGGTGGGGGATTTCGCGGGCAATGCGCCCGCTGACGGCTTCCCAGCATGAAATCGCCCAGCGCCAGGCCAACGATCTGCAAGCCTTGCGTACCGATCACGTACCGGATGAGATCCTGCCCTTCATTCGGGAAATCAATGTGTTGTTCACCCGCATCAACCATTCGTTTGCTGCGCAGCAAAACTTTGTTTCCAACGCGGCCCATGAGTTGCGCTCACCCCTGGCCGCGCTGCGTTTGCAGGCGCAAAGCCTGCAGCGGGCGAACTGCCAGGAAACCCGTGATCGTGCCAGTGCCCGCCTGATCGCGGGGATTGATCGCGCCACCCGGCTGGTGGAACGGATGCTGATGTTGGCCCGTGAAGACGTACGTGCGTATGAAACAACCGTGATCAGTCTGCCGCAGGCCGCCCGACTGGCTATTGGAGATGTGTTACCCCTGGTGCAGGAACGTGGCGTCGACATCGGGGCGGACCTTGCCGAAGATCTCCCCGAAGAGACTTTCCATGCGAATGGAAATATTGAGGCAATGCGTATTCTGTTGCGCAATCTGCTTGAAAACGCCGTGAAATACAGCGCCAGCGAAGGAGTCGTTCATCTTTCACTACGCCGCGAAGGGAACATGGCCGTGCTGTGTGTGGAAGACAATGGACACGGTATCCCACCCGAAGAGCGCCCAGAAGTGTTCAAGCGCTTTTATCGGATGGCCGGGCAGGAGGCGCATGGCAACGGGCTCGGCTTGGCGATTGTGCAGAAAATTGCAGAACGATACGGGATAGATATCGCACTGGAACAGTCTGCACAATTGGGCGGTTTGTCGGTTCGCCTGCAAATTCCCTTGGTGTAGCCTGGAGCCCGCCTGCCCCGCGTGGGGCTACAGGAAAAGCGTCAGCGTGCCCGTGTAGCCAAACAGGTGGTCGCCTGCGATTTCCCCGGCGGCATGGAAGCCTGCAAGGGGAATATCGCCAAACACTTCGCGGATCACGTTTAGTTCGGTGTCGTTTGCATTGAACATCACCCCGCCCCGTGAGGCACAGCTGACGTAGAGCGCCCCCTTGGGTGGATGTGGACAAGCCTGCCGCAACTCATCAAGCATCCGCACCAAGTCTTGTTTGGCGCTCTCGCCGTCGCGTTTGACGAAAATGAAATTCTGGCCGTTTTCCACGCTGCTGTTGATCGCAATGCGATTGCTGCGCAAATCCAGTGCAACGATACGGCGCACCGAGTAGAGGCGGCGATCCTGATCATCTTCGGTCAAACCCACCATGAGCGTTGAAGCGGCGCGTCGCAGATCGGCCGCCAGCTCCGGCCCGGCGGCCTCGCGGAAAACGTCCACCGCCGGGCGACCATCGATGCGCTCGATCAGCGAATCCTGTGCCTGGGTAATCCGCCGGTTGCCCGGTAAAGGGGCACACCCCTGGCTGATGCCGGTAATGATCTGGATGTCTTGCCCGAAAGCTACACCGGACAAGCCGCCGGTAAGGCATTCCTCCGCGATGTGCCACGCTGTGGCCTTGGCGCTGGCAACCCCGCCTGCAAGCCTGCCCCCGCGAATTTTCTGAGCCATATCGCTGACCAGTTCGGCCATGTCGGGAGTCAGCGGGTCACAGTGCACGAAGGCCGAGTAGGGGATGAAATCGCGGGGCAGAGGACGGCGCCCGGAAAAAATCCGGAAGCTCTCTGGCGTAAATGCGCCCAGCAGCACAGAAATCCCCGGTTCGCCATAGGTGGCATCATGCCCGATGATCCCGACCCCCGTGGCGCCCACCCATTCCTGCACCCCTGTATGTTGCTTCAGGCGGCTGAGGATGGTTTCAAGCCCATGCGCGTGTTCGTCGGAAACATAGACAAAGCCAAGGTTGGCCTGCTGTAGCCGGGGCAGCTTGGTGATGAGCTGATGCAGGGCGGATTCCCAGTCTGGGCTGGTGTGGCTGGCACTGACAAAGCGTGGTGAATTCATGCACGTGAAGCGGGTTTGCGAGCTGCCTTAGGCGGCTGTTGTTCGGTAGGCGTCTGCTCGGCAGACTGGGCTGGCGTGCTGCCGGTTTCGGGGTCGGCTGCCGGTGTGGCTGTGTTGCCAAATGGCCAGGACCATAGCGCCGGGTTGGCAAACGGGTTGGCTGCCTCAGGATTGTCACGTGCGGTCTGGCTCATTGCCTGCACGGCAGCCAGCGTTGCGCGTTGGACTTCCAACCCCTGGATCGTCATTTGCAGCATCCCGAGATTCATCTTGAGCCAGCCTTCAACGGCCTTGAGGTCATTGATGCGGCGTTCCAGATCGGTGACATCAAGCGATGGTGTCGCCATCCCAGGCAGGCCAAAACCCATGCCGCCCCACATTTTGCGCACAAAATCAAAACCGTCTTCAGGCGGAGGTGTCGTAGAGGAACTCATGATGCGCTCCTTGTGGTGAAGGGATAATCATACCGTTTTCACGCCTCAGGCGTACCCTGCCGGCCCAGCAAATGCGCCAGCGCAGCCCGCAGCTTGGCAGGCCTGACGGGCTTATGAAGTAGGGGTATTCCCTGATCCGTGGCGCTGCGCAATGTTTCCGGCCCCGTATCGCCCGAGAGCAGAAGTGCTGGCAGGCCTGGGCCGAAGCGGTGGCGTAGCTCGGCAATCACGTCCAGACCATTGCGATGACCGGGCAGGCGATAGTCGCTGACCAGGATGTCGGGCTCCACCTCCACCTCCGCCAGCGAAAGCATGAGTTTGTCTGGTCCATCGGCGGCCACCACAAAGCAGCCCCAGGCGCGCAGCAAGCCCACCAGACTCTCCTGGGCCAAGGTATCGTCATCGATGACCGCCACAATCTTGCCGACGAATTCCTGTTCCGTGTCCAGCAGCACAGGCTGGGTTTGCTGATTTTCTTCCGGGGCACGTGGCAGCATGACGCCAAAGATGGAGCCACGCCCGGGTTCCGAGCGCAGGGTGATGGGGTGGTAGAGCAGGTCCGCCAGACGACGCACAATGGCCAGACCCAGGCCCAAGCCTTTGCTGCGATCCCTTGCCGGGTTGGCCAGTTGGACGAACTCTTGGAAGATGGCCGCCTGTTCCTCTTGCGGAATGCCCACCCCGCTATCGAGCACTTCTATCAGGACGTGATCCCCACGCTTGCGGGCCACGACAAACACCGTACCCTTCAGGGTATAGCGCAAGGCATTGGAGACCAGATTCATCAGGATGCGCTCAAACAGCAGCGGGTCGCTGTGTACCCACAGTTGGGTGGGCCGAACCCGCAGGCGTAACCCACGTTCGCGTGCCGAGGGGCCGTAGTCGGTCTCAATGCGCTCAAACAACGGGGCCAGGGCAAATGGGCGAGGGTTGGCCGTGACCACCCCGGCGTCAAGTTTCGAGATATCCAGCAGGCTGTCGAGCAGATTCTCCATTGCTTCGGCAGAGGCTGCGATGCGGTCGATGAGCAGGCGGCTCTCGGCGCTGTGCTGCTTGCGGGCCAGATCGGCGATGAACAAACCCAGGGCGTGCATGGGTTGGCGCAAGTCGTGGCTGGCCGCAGCCAGAAAACGCGATTTGGCAAGGTTGGCACGTTCGGCGTCCTCGGTTCGCTCGCGGAGCTGGGAGGTGGCGGCATCAATGCGCTGGGCCATGTCGTCACGCACAACAGCGAGTCTTGCTGCCATCTCGTTGATGCCCTCGGCCAGATTGCGTAGCGAACCACGCCCTTCAACCGGTACCCGGGTGTCCAGCTTGCCCCGGCCAATGTCCGTCATGGCCTGGGCGATGCGCCAGATCGGTTTGCTCACCGTGGCGCTCATGTAAAACGACAGGATCACGCTGCCACACAGCACGATGATCAGTGTGCCCAATGCCGTGGCGACCTGACGCCATTTGAGCTGTTCGAGCTGCTCCTGCGAGACCAGTACCACGATTTGCCCAAGCAAGGCGTTGCTTGCCTGCATTTTTTGTTTGCCGGTGCTTTTGACCGGTGAAGTCGCCCTGACTGGTTCGGAAATCCGCAACATCTGGTTGCTGAGCATCTGGATGCTGGAGTCTCCTGTCAGCATATTGGTGCTGTGTGCCTGCATGCCAGCCACGGCGAGCAGGCCCCCTTTGCGATCAAAAATGGAGACCCCTTGCAAATCTGATGAGGTCAGCGCCGAGGTGGCCAGCCTTTGGAGCTGCTCACGGTTGTCAGAAATCAGCCCGAATTCTGCGGCCGACCCCAATTGTCGCGCCAGAGCCTGGCCCTGCATGCGCATGGCGTCTTCCTGATCACTGAGGCGGGAAAATGTCAGGCTGGTCGTCAGTAGAATCCCCAGCACAATGGTGGGTACCAGGGCGACGATAAGTACACGGGTGCGAATATCCCAGCCTATGTTCATGACTTGTTATCCATGTGAAAGGTTGTCGGCAATCTGTGCGCAGGAAAGTGGGCTGCTTCGCACCCGTAGCAAGTGCGAAGCAGCGTTTGAACAGTGGTGGCCGTTTTTTTGCGCATTTGTTTTGTTTGATGTGCTATATGCGGACACGGTCGATGCGGATATGACAAGAGTTTGCTGATAGCATACTTCTGAAGTAAGCTTGGTGCGCATCAAATGTACCCGCATGTGGGCAATGGCATAATGTCGCGTGGCGCTACGTTTGTCGGCTGACTGCTTGTTGCAATGATGGTATGCAGATTGGAAAGCGCTGGCAATGGTATAAGTCACTACATGTAGATAAATAGGTATGCAGACCTGCCCGGGCGGGTAGGTCGGGATGGTTTGCCATGAGGGCGGCCATTAAGATGGGGCTGCATGCACAAGCACGGCTCAGGGAGCAGGACGCATATGGAAAATTGTCGGGTCCTCGTGATTGAAGACCATATCTTGGTACGCGAAGCGTTGGTTAGTGCGCTTGGTCAGTTGGGGTTCCCCTGTGAATTCAGTGTTGCCTCATGTGGCAAGGATGCTCTTGCCATGATCGAAGACAGCAAGGAATTTGATCTTGTGTTGGTGGATCTGATGCTGCCAGACATGAGTGGCTTCTCGTTGGTCTCAATACTGGCGCACCGCTTTCCTGCGGTGCCCGTGGTAGTGGTCTCTGCGCTGGCGGATGAGGCTTCGGTCAAACGTGCGCTCAAAGCCGGGGCGGCAGGGTTTTTGTCCAAATCCATGTCTTCCGACCAGTTGGTGGAATCGATCCACACTTTGCTGGCAGGTGGCGTGGTGGTGACCGAGGGGGGCTCTACCCCCGTATCCTCTGCGGCCCGCCACGGCAAACGGCGCAGTATGGAATCCGCCGCTGAACATTTCGGTTTGACCGCCGCGCAGACCCGGGTGATGGAACTGATGGTCGAAGGCCGCACCAACCGGGAGATTGCCGACCTGCTCGGGCTGGCCGAAGGCACCATCAAGGTCCATTGCTCTGCCATCCTGCGCGCGCTGGGGGTGCCCAATCGTGCCCAGGCGCTGGTGTTGCTGGCTCGCCAGGGCGTGCGGGGCTGAGATTCCATTTGCCGTGGGCAAGGGCGTGATCAAGGTCTGCATGTTGAACAGGCCGAGATGGCCTCTTCTTGTGCCACCGATGCCACCGATCACGAGCAGGTCTGTGGCGCCTCGACTGTTTGGCTGAGTTGCCTGCCAGAGATTACCTGCCCGCATTCAGCGCAGCAGCCTGCGCCAGCGCGTTTGAAACATCCTCATCGCTGCCTTCCATCATCTCCAGCAACTGGTTGGCCAGTTGTTTGCAGGCGCTATTCAGCGCTGCTGGCAGGGTCTCCGGCGGGCGTGTCTGCAGCAGCAGTTTGCTGGCAGACAAGGCGAAAACAGGTGGCAGAATACGTTCCCGATGTTCTGCGGGCAGGGCTGCCAGCATTTTGTCGGCGGCGTCTTGCTGCCACTTGTTGCGCGGCCATTGCGAGGGAATGGCGAAAGCGCGTGGGAACAACTCCAGGTCGTGCATGATCGTGCGCAGATCTTCAGGCGAATCCCGAAAGGGCAGGAGTACGATGTCTGATAGATCGTAAAGGGCAATGTCCGTGTTGGTACGGTTTGCGCCCCCATCAAGTACCCCGACCCAGCCTGGCAGATCACGTAGCTTGTCGACCACCTTTTCGCGCGCCTCGGGCGAGCGCGCATCCGCCATCACGTAACGCCGCCCTTCCGGGCGAAGGGGCTCGCGGTATTCATCGGTCATCACACACGCGGCTCGTCTGCCCACCAGGGTCAGGCCGTGACACAGCATGTGCGACAGACTGGTTTTGCCTGTTCCCCCCTTGGTGCCAATGATGCAGATGATTTCTGCCATGCCCGTCACTCCGGTGATCGAACTGCTGGTGGTCTCTTATGTATATGTTATGCGCCCCTGGGCATCTCGCCTACCGATGACAGGCCTCCCGACTGCCTGCAAGGACATGGCGCCTGGGCGCAATCATGCTATTACCGGCCGCGCCCCGGAATTCTGTAGCAAAAAAGTTGAGTTTGGCGCTGATCCCCCACCGCGATGATCATTTCAGGTTTCAGGTCGGGCACCACGAAACTATTGCTGATCAGCAATGTTCCAGGCCGCATCTCCTGCCGTGCCTTGCGCCAGAGCGCGCTCATCGGGGCAGGGGAGAGAAAGGCATAAACGATGTCATAGGCTGCGAATGAATGTTGCCAGAAATCCTGACGCAGCAAATGGGCATTGGTCTGGGGGCGAGCCCGCCAGCGGGAGAGCAGGAAAGGCCCCGGTGCCACCTCGCAACCGGTGATCTGCCAGTCCGGGCGCAAGTCTGCTAGTTGCAAGACGAAGGAACCCGTGCCGCTGCCGACATCCAGTACCTGCAGATTGTGCTGAGCGGAAAAACGCGCGGCAAAACGATGAACCGTGGTACGGTTTGACAGAAACAAAGGAACCCGCGTCCGGAATGTTGTCCAGTAGATCGTCAGCAAGAGCAGAAAACACATGCCATACACCCTTGCGGGCAGGCCAAGCTGGATGGCAAGTACCACCCCAGGGAAAAAAGCCAGGTGCAGCGCGACCCACCACCGGTCTGCCTTGGCCATCAGAGACAGAAAGGCCGCACACAAGGCCTGCATCGCTGCCAGCGCCAGGGCGTCCAATGGCGGTAGCAGGCCGCTGCGCCCGATGACAAAAACCAGAATCAGGGCCAGCAACTGGCAGCGCAGGGCAGTGGAGAGGGCCGACGGCAAAATATTGTCCTAAAAGGGAAAAACACCGGTAAGCCCCTAGCTTAACGCGTGTAGGCTGATTATGGCGACTGCGTGATATGCGATGGATATGTAAAAAGAGCTTGACTTGGGGTTATTCGTTCTCTATAGTCTCGCTTCTCAACGGAGGGGTTCCCGAGCGGTCAAAGGGATCAGACTGTAAATCTGACGGCTCTGCCTTCGAAGGTTCGAATCCTTCCCCCTCCACCAGTTTTGTAGGTGCTGGGTATTTGAAGTTGAAATACGCAGCAGCGGGTTGTAAGCGAAGTCGTTTTTTACGATTCGTTGTTTGCGGGTGTAGCTCAATGGTAGAGCAGAAGCCTTCCAAGCTTACGACGAGGGTTCGATTCCCTTCACCCGCTCCAGTTTTGTGTAGTGCCCATGTAGCTCAGTGGTAGAGCACTCCCTTGGTAAGGGAGAGGCCACGTGTTCAATCCACGTCATGGGCACCATTTCTTTTAATCAAGGGTGTATTTGCTCGGGTTGATTGGGGTAGATCATGGCCAAGGAAAAGTTTGAACGTACGAAGCCGCACGTGAACGTGGGCACGATTGGTCACGTTGACCATGGTAAGACGACGCTGACGGCAGCCATCACCACGGTGCTGGCCTCCAAGTTTGGTGGCGCCGCCAAGGCATACGACCAGATTGACGCAGCGCCGGAAGAAAAGGCCCGCGGGATCACCATCAACACCGCCCACGTCGAATACGAAACCGCCAACCGTCACTACGCCCACGTTGACTGCCCGGGGCACGCCGACTACGTCAAGAACATGATCACCGGCGCAGCCCAAATGGACGGCGCCATCCTGGTCGTGTCCGCCGCTGACGGCCCTATGCCGCAAACCCGCGAACACATCCTCCTGGCCCGCCAAGTTGGCGTCCCCTACGTGATCGTGTTCATGAACAAGTGCGACATGGTTGACGACGCCGAACTGCTCGAACTCGTCGAAATGGAAGTGCGCGAACTGCTCTCCAAGTACGACTTCCCCGGTGATGACACCCCCATCATCAAGGGCTCCGCCCTCAAGGCGCTCGAAGGTGACAAGGGTGAGCTTGGCGAAGGTGCCATCATGGCCCTCGCAGACGCTCTGGACACCTACATCCCCACCCCGGAACGCGCCATCGACAAGCCCTTCCTGCTGCCGATCGAAGACGTCTTCTCCATCTCCGGTCGTGGCACCGTGGTGACCGGTCGTGTCGAACGTGGCATCGTCAAAGTCGGCGAAGAAATCGAAATCGTCGGCATCAAAGCCACCGTCAAGACCACCTGTACCGGTGTCGAAATGTTCCGCAAACTGCTCGACCAAGGTCAAGCAGGCGACAACGTCGGCGTGCTGCTGCGCGGCACCAAGCGTGAAGACGTCGAACGCGGCCAAGTGCTCGCCAAGCCCGGCTCCATCACCCCCCACACCGAATTCACCGGTGAAGTGTACGTGCTGAGCAAGGACGAAGGCGGACGCCACACCCCGTTCTTCAANAACTACCGCCCGCAATTCTACTTCCGTACCACGGACGTGACTGGCGCCATCACCCTGCCCGAAGGCACGGAAATGGTCATGCCTGGCGACAACATCTCGATGACCGTCAAGCTGATTGCCCCGATCGCCATGGAAGAAGGTCTGCGCTTCGCCATCCGTGAAGGTGGCCGTACTGTTGGCGCCGGTGTGGTTGCCAAGATCATCGCGTAATATCTTTGTTGCATGCGGCGCCCCAAGCGGGCGCCGTTTGTTCTTTGTGCTCTTTGTTGCTCTTTAGGAATCATCATGGCAAATCAAAAAATCCGTATCCGTCTGAAGGCTTTCGACTATCGCCTGATCGATCAATCCGCTCTGGAGATCGTCGAGACCGCCAAGCGTACCGGTGCTGTGGTGCGTGGCCCTGTGCCCCTGCCCACCAAGATCGAGCGTTTTGACGTGCTGCGTTCCCCGCACGTGAACAAGACTTCCCGTGACCAGTTTGAAATCCGTACTCACCTGCGTCTGATGGACATCATCGATCCGACCGATAAGACGGTTGATGCGCTGATGAAGCTTGATCTGCCTGCTGGTGTGGATGTCGAAATCAAGCTGCAATAATTCTTGCGCTTGCGTTTTGTCTTGCTCTTGGGATAGAATCCCACGCTTCGCGTATGTAGCGCGAAAGAGTCAATTGCGACCCGGTCAATCGGAACCGGGTCATAGGAGAAAAACATGAGTCTAGGCCTTGTCGGTCGCAAGGTTGGCATGACTCGCATTTTTGCGGATGACGGTGTTTCCGTTCCCGTGACTGTGCTTGACGTGTCGAACAATCGAGTGACCCAGATCAAGACCCCTGATGTGGATGGTTATTCCGCAGTGCAGGTGGCTTTCGGTCAGCGGCGTGCCAGCCGCGTCACTAAGGCTCTCGCTGGTCATATGGCCAAAGCGGGTGCAGAGGCAGGTAGCGTGATGCGCGAGTTTCGCGTGGACGTTGCCAAGCTTGCCGGTTACAAGGCGGGCGACGTGATCAGTGTGGAAATCTTTACTGTGGGTCAGAAGGTCGATGTGACCGGTACGTCCATTGGTAAGGGTTTTGCCGGTACGATCAAGCGTCACAACTTCAGTTCGCAACGCGCTACCCACGGTAACTCCCGTAGCCACAACGTGCCGGGTTCTATCGGTATGGCGCAGGATCCGGGGCGTGTTTTCCCGGGTAAGCGCATGTCCGGCCATCTGGGTGCTGTCAAGTCGACGGTGCAAAACCTGGAAGTCGTGCGTGTGGATGTTGAACGTGGTCTGCTGCTCATCAAGGGTGCAGTGCCGGGTCATGATGGCGGCGACGTGGTTGTGCGTCCGGCTGTCAAGGCTAATTGATCGGGGGCATCATGGAACTCAAACTGATTAACGATCAGGGTCAAGCCTCCGCTACTGTACAAGCATCCGACGCAGTGTTCGGCCGCGAGTACAACGAAGCGCTGGTTCACCAGTTGGTGGTGGCCTATCAAGCGAATGCCCGTTCTGGCAATCGTGCTCAGAAGGATCGTGGTGAAGTCAAGCACACCACCAAGAAGCCCTTCCGCCAAAAGGGTACGGGTAACGCCCGTGCCGGTATGTCCTCCTCGCCGTTGTGGCGTGGTGGTGGTCGGATTTTCCCGAACCGCCCGGACGAAAACTTTTCGCAAAAGGTCAACCGCAAGCAATTCCGCGCCGGGATTGCGACGATTCTGTCGCAACTGGTGCGCGAGGATCGTCTGGTGGTGGTTGAAAACGTGGCTGTTGATGCGCCCAAGACTCGTATGCTGGTTCAAAAGCTCAAGGGTTATGGTGCTGATTCCGCGCTGGTGATCACCGATTCCATCGATGAAAACCTGTGGCTGTCTTCGCGTAACCTGCACAATGTGCTCGTGCTCGAAGCCCACGAAGCCGACCCGGTTTCCTTGGTGCGCTTCCCGCGCGTCATCGTGACTCGTGCTGCGGTCGCCAAGATCGAGGAGATGTGGCAATGAGCTTTAGCCAGGAACGACTCCTGCAGGTGCTGCTCGCGCCGCAGATTTCTGAAAAGGCTACATACGTAGCCGACAAGAATGAGCAAATTATTTTCCGTGTCGCCTCGGACGCTACCAAGCCTGAAGTGAAGGCTGCCGTTGAGCTGCTGTTCAAGGTGCAGGTTGATGCCGTTCAGATCCTGAACGTCAAGGGCAAAGTCAAGCGCTCTGCTCGTGGCGTAGGCCGCCGCAAGGGCTGGAAGAAGGCTTTTGTGTGCCTGAAGCCGGGTCAAGAGATCAATTTTGTTGAGGGAGGGGCTGCATAATGTTGGTCAAAGTCAAACCCACCTCCGCTGGTCGCCGTGGCCTCGTCAAGGTGGTCAATCCGGATCTGCATAAGGGTAAGCCCTTTGCTGGTCTGGTGGAGAGCCAGAGCAAGAACGCTGGTCGTAACTCGAATGGTCGCATCACCGTTCGCCATCAAGGCGGCGGTCATAAGCAACACTACCGTCTGATCGACTTCAAGCGTAACAAAGATGGCATCGTGGCCAAGGTTGAGCGGATCGAATACGACCCCAACCGTACCGCCAACATCGCCCTGCTGTGCTACGTTGACGGCGAACGCCGTTACATCGTGGCCCCGAAGGGTCTGGTTGTTGGTCAAGAACTGCTGAGCGGTTCCGAAGCCCCGATCAAGTCTGGTAACGCATTGCCGATCCGCAACATCCCGGTTGGTAGCACCATCCACTGCGTGGAAATGCTGCCGGGCAAGGGTGCTCAGCTGGCCCGCGCCGCAGGTACTTCGGTACAACTGCTGGCTCGTGAAGGCATGTATGCCCAGCTGCGTCTGCGTTCCGGTGAAATTCGCCGTGTTCACGTCGATTGCCGCGCCACGATTGGCGAAGTCGGTAACGAAGAGAACAACCTGCGCAAGATTGGTAAGGCTGGTGCACAACGCTGGCGTGGTATTCGCCCGACCGTTCGCGGTACGGCGATGAACCCGGTGGATCACCCGCACGGTGGTGGTGAAGGCCGTACTGGCGAAGGCCGCGTGCCTGTCAGCCCGTGGGGTACTCCGGCGAAGGGCTATCGTACGCGTAGCAACAAGCGTACGAACAGCATGATCGTTCAGCGTCGTCACAAGCGATAAGAGGTAGTCATGGCACGTTCCGTAAAAAAAGGGCCGTTTGTAGACGACCATCTTTTCAAGAAGGTTGAAGCGGCGGCGAATTCCAGCGACAAGCGTCCGATCAAGACGTGGTCGCGTCGTTCGACGATTCTTCCTGAGTTTGTCGGGCTGACGATTGCTGTGCATAACGGCAAGCAACACATTCCGGTGTATGTGACTGAAAACATGGTGGGTCACAAACTGGGCGAGTTCGCGCTGACGCGTACCTTCAAGGGTCACGCTGCCAGCAAGAAGGCGAAGAAGTAAGGGGTGATCATGGAAACCAATGCAAGTTTGCGCGGTGTCCGCCTCTCCGCCCAGAAGGGTCGCCTTGTGGCTGACCTGGTACGTGGCAAGCCGGTGGAACAGGCGCTTAATATTTTGACCTTCAGCCCCAAAAAGGGCGCAGTCATCATCAAGAAGGTGCTCGAGTCGGCAATCGCCAACGCCGAGCACAACGATGGTGCTGACATTGATGCATTGAAGGTCAAGACCATTCACGTGGAGAAGGCAACTTCCCTGAAGCGTTTCACAGCCCGTGCAAAGGGCCGTGGTAACCGCATCGAGAAGCAGACCTGCCACATTTATCTTTCTGTTGGGGAATAAGGGGAGCACATGGGACAGAAAATCCATCCTACCGGCTTCCGCCTGGCGGTAACGCGGAACTGGAGCTCTCGCTGGTTCGCCAACAGCAAGAGTTTTGCAAAGATGTTGCACGAAGATATCGAAGTTCGTGACCATCTGAAGAAGAAGCTGGCGCAGGCTTCGGTGGGCCGCGTGCTCATCGAGCGTCCTGCCAAGAACGCCCGTATCACCGTGTTCAGCGCCCGTCCGGGCGTTGTGATCGGCAAGAAGGGTGAAGACATTGAAAAGCTGAAGGCCGATCTGCAAAAGATTATGGGCGTGCCGGTACACGTCAATATCGAAGAGATCCGCAAGCCTGAGCTGGATGCGCAACTGATCGCCGATTCGATTGCCCAGCAATTGGAAAAGCGCATCATGTTCCGCCGCGCCATGAAGCGCGCAATGCAGAACGCCATGCGTCTGGGTGCCCAGGGCATCAAGATCATGAGTGCAGGTCGTCTGAATGGTGCTGAAATCGCCCGTACCGAATGGTATCGTGAAGGCCGTGTGCCCCTGCACACCCTGCGCGCTGACATCGACTACGGCTTCTCCGAAGCCAACACCACCTACGGCATCATCGGCATCAAGGTCTGGGTGTACAAGGGCGAGATGGTTGGCAAGGGCGAACAGCCTGTGGCAGCCGAACCGACTGAGAACGAAAACCGCAAGCCGCGTCGTGGCGCACGCAACGAAGGTGAGGGCAAGCCCGCTCCTCGTCGTGCAGCACGCAAGCCTGGTGAAGGCGCGGACAAGCGAGTGAAGAACGCAGGAGCTAGCGATGCTGCAGCCGAATAGAAGGAAGTACCGCAAAGAGCAGAAAGGTCGTAATACCGGTATTGCGACCCGCGGCAACAAGGTGAGCTTTGGCGAATACGGCCTGAAGGCAATTGGTCGTGGTCGTTTGACCGCCCGCCAGATTGAAGCGGCTCGTCGTGCAATGACGCGTCACATCAAGCGCGGTGGTCGGATCTGGATCCGGATCTTCCCGGACAAGCCGATTTCCAAGAAGCCTGCTGAAGTCCGTATGGGTAACGGTAAGGGTAATCCGGAGTATTGGGTTGCTGAAATCCAGCCGGGCAAGGTTCTCTATGAAATGGACGGCGTCGATGAAACGCTGGCACGCGAGGCTTTCCGCCTGGCCGCTGCCAAGCTGCCCATCGAGACGACGTTCGTCACTCGGCTTGTGGGGTAAGACATGAAGGCTAATGATCTGCGTGCCAAGAGCGCCGCTGAGCTGCAAGAAGAGTTGGTTGCGTTGCTCAAGGAGCAATTTTCGTTCCGTATGCAACTGGCAACCCAACAACTCACCAACAGCGCACAGCTGGGCCGCGTGCGTCGTGACATTGCACGCATTCGTACTGTGCTGCGTGAAAAGGCGGTGGCGTGATGAGTGAGCAAAAGGTAGTGGTACACCGCACATTGAGCGGTCGTGTGGTCAGTGACAAGATGGACAAGACGGTGACCGTTCTGGTTGAGCGTCGCGTCAAGCACCCGCTGTACAACAAGGTGATCGTGCGTTCCAAGCGTTACCACGCTGACGTGCAAGCCGGTGTTGCTGCAGAAGGCGACCTGGTTGAGATCGAGGAATGCCGTCCGATCTCCAAAACCAAGAGCTGGCGTGTTACTCGTGTCATTGAAAAGGCACAAAGCTAATTAATTTGGCTTTAGGTCTTGCACAAACTGTCGAGCCAAGCTAGAATGCTTGGCTCGATCTCCCGCACTTTGCGGGGTCTTTTCCCAGACGGGATCCAAGACTGGACGCCTAGCGTTCCAAGTTGGATGGAGTGAATTAAATGATCCAAATGCAGACGATACTTGATGTCGCCGATAACACTGGTGCACGCTCTGTGATGTGCATTAAAGTGTTGGGTGGTTCCAAGCGCCGCTATGCTGGCGTGGGTGACATCATCAAGGTGAGCATCAGAGATGCGGCACCGCGTGGGCGTGTCAAGAAGGGCGATGTGTACAATGCTGTGGTGGTTCGTACCGCCAAGGGTGTGCGTCGCGTGGATGGCTCGCTGATCAAGTTTGATAAGAACGCGGCTGTTTTGTTGAACGCGAAGCTGGAGCCAATTGGCACGCGTATTTTTGGGCCGGTCACGCGCGAATTGCGTACCGAGCGTTTCATGAAGATTGTTTCGCTGGCCCCTGAGGTCCTCTGAGGAGCGAAGATGAACAAGATTCGCAAAGGGGACGAAGTTCTCGTCCTGACTGGCAAGGACAAGGGTAAGCGCGGAACAGTGCTGCGCCGTGTGGATGCCGAGCGAGTGGTGGTGGAAGGCGTGAATCGCGTTAAGAAGCATACGCGCCCGAATCCGGTTAAGGGTCAGGCTGGTGGCATTGTTGAAAAGGAGATGCCGATCCACGTTTCGAACGTGGCGATCTTCAATCCGGCAACCCAGAAGGCTGACCGCGTTGGTTTCAAGTTGCTTGAAGATGGCAAGAAGGTTCGCTTCTTTAAGTCAAACGGCGAACTGCTTGGCGCGTAAGGAATAGTCATGGCTCGTCTGCAAGATTTCTACAAGTCTGAAGTGGTTGCTCAACTGAGCAAGCAATTCGGCTATAAGTCGATCATGGAAGTGCCGCGTATCACCAAGGTCACCCTGAATATGGGTGTGGGTGAGGCTGTGGGTGACAAGAAGGTGTTGGAAAACGCTGTTGGCGATATGACCAAGATTGCAGGTCAAAAGCCGGTGGTGACCAAGGCCAAGAAGTCCATTGCCGGTTTCAAGATCCGCGAAGGCTACCCGATTGGCTGCATGGTGACCCTGCGTGGTCCGCGCATGTTCGAATTCCTGGATCGTCTGGTGACGATTGCGATGCCGCGTATTCGCGACTTTCGCGGGATTGTTGCCAAGGGTTTTGATGGTCGTGGCAACTACAACCTCGGTGTGAAAGAGCAAATTATTTTCCCCGAGATTGAGTATGACAAGATCGATGCGCTGCGTGGGATGAACATCAGTATTACCACGACTGCGAAGACGGACGAAGAGGCGCGTGCGCTTCTGGCGGCGTTCAAATTCCCGTTCAAGAACTGAGGGTGATATGGCTAAACTGGCTGTTATCAATCGCGAAGAAAAGCGCCGCAAGACGGTGCAAAAGTTCGCTGCCAAGCGTGCCGAACTGGTCGCAGTGATCGAAGACGTTTCCCGCTCCGAAGAAGAGCGTGTGGAGGCTCGTCTGAAGCTGCAAAAGCTGCCACGCAATGCCAGCCCGAGTCGTTTGCGCAATCGTTGCGAACTGACTGGGCGCCCTCGTGGTGTGTTCCGTAAATTTGGTCTGTGTCGTAACAAACTGCGTGAAGCTGCTTTCCGTGGTGAAGTTCCTGGCATGACCAAGGCTAGCTGGTAAGGAGATCGAGATGAGTATGTCTGATCCGATCGCCGATATGCTGACGCGCATTCGTAACGCTCAGCAGTCTCAGAAGGGTTCGGTTTCCATGCCGTCCTCGAAGCTGAAAGTTGCGATCGCCCAAGTGTTGAAGGACGAAGGTTATGTTGAGGATTTCGTGGTTCGTGGCGAAGGTGCTTCGCGCGAGCTGTCGATTGCTCTCAAGTATTATGCAGGTCGTCCGGTTATCGAGCGTATTGAGCGTGTGAGCAAGCCCGGTCTGCGCGTCTATCGCGGCTGTGACGACTTGCCGAAGGTCATGAACGGCCTCGGTGTGGCAATTGTCTCCACCCCCAGTGGCGTCATGACTGACCGTCGTGCTCGTGCCAGCAAGGTTGGCGGCGAAGTGCTCTGCGTCGTGGCATAAGGAGGAAGAATATGTCACGCGTAGCGAAGAACCCCGTTGTGCTGCCCGCCGGTGTTGAAGCCAATGTTGGTCAGGGCGAAATCACCATCAAGGGCCCATTGGGTAGCTTGAAGCTGAACTTGCATCCATCCATTGCCATTGAGCGTGAAGGTAACGTCGTCAAGGTGGTGGCTGTTGCTGGCAGTGTGAATGGCAATGCCATGTCGGGTACCACCCGCGCATTGCTGGCCAATATGGTGAACGGTGTGGCCAAGGGTTTTGAGCGCAAGCTCAACCTAGTGGGTGTGGGCTATCGTGCCCAGGCTCAAGGCGACAAGTTGAACCTGACGCTTGGTTTCTCCCATCCTGTGGTGCATCAGATGCCGGCCGGTGTGAAGGTGGAAACACCGACCCAGACCGAAATCGTCATCAAGGGTGTCGACAAGCAACAGGTTGGTCAGGTAGCCGCTGAAGTTCGCGCTTATCGTGCTCCGGAGCCCTATAAGGGCAAGGGCGTGCGTTATGCCGACGAAGTGGTGTCCCTGAAGGAAACCAAGAAGAAGTAAAGGCGGACGGATATGAACAAGAAAGAAGCGCGTTTGCGCAGGGCTCGCAAGACCCGGGCCCGTATTGCGGAGCAAAAAGTCGCTCGGCTGACTGTGTTCCGTTCGAATTGCCATATTTATGCGCAAATCATCTCTGGTTGTGGTTCGCGCGTGATCGCTGCGGCCTCTACCAACGAGGAAGCAGTGCGCGGCGATATGGCCAATGGCGGCAACAGCAAGGCGGCCGTTGTGGTAGGTAAGTTAATCGCGCAGCGTGCCGTTGCGGCCGGAGTCGATTCGGTTGCTTTCGATCGCGCTGGTTACATGTATCACGGGCGTGTGAAGGCTCTGGCCGAAGCTGCGCGTGAGAATGGACTGAAGTTCTGAGCGAGAGAGTCATGGCTAAGCAACAGACAAAGAAAGTTCAGGCTTCTGAAGAGCGTGACGATGGCCTGCGCGAAAAGATGGTATCCGTCAACCGCGTCACCAAGGTGGTGAAGGGTGGCCGGATCCTGGGTTTTGCTGCGCTGACGGTGGTTGGTGATGGCGATGGCGGTATTGGCATGGGCAAGGGCAAGTCCCGCGAAGTGCCTGTGGCTGTACAAAAGGCCATGAACGAAGCCCGCGCCAAGATGGCCAAGGTAGCCTTGCGTAATGGCACCCTGCAGCATTCGGTGATCGGTAAGCATGGTGCAGCCAGAGTGTTGATGCAGCCCGCCCCAAGCGGTACCGGCATCATTGCTGGTGGTGCAATGCGCGCTGTGTTTGAAGTCATGGGTGTCACGGATGTGATTTGCAAGTGCCTGGGCTCAACGAATCCGTACAACGTGGTTCGTGCAACCCTCAATGGCCTCTTTGCAACCAGCACACCCGCTGAAATTGCTGCCAAGCGCGGCAAGACCGTTGAAGAAATCCAGGGGTGATATATGGCTGACAAGAAGGTTCGTGTCACGCTTGTGAAAAGCCTGATCGGCACCAAGCAAGATCACCGTGCCACCGTGCGCGGCTTGGGCTTGCGTCGTTTGAATCATTGTGTAGAACTGGAAGATACACCGGCTGTTCGCGGTATGATCCATAAGGTTGCCTACCTGGTTAAGTGCGAGGGTTAAATGGAACTGAACAAGCTGCAACCCGCTGAGGGTTCCAAAAAGGCTCGTCGTCGCGTTGGCCGTGGCATCGGCTGTGGTTTGGGCAAGACTTGCGGTCGCGGTCACAAGGGGCAGAAGTCCCGTGCTGGCGGTTTCCACAAGGTTGGTTTCGAAGGCGGTCAAATGCCTTTGCAACGTCGTCTGCCCAAGCGCGGTTTTGTGTCGCTGACGGCTGCCCGTAACCAGGAAGTTCGCCTGAGCGAAATCGCTGCGCTGCCTATCGACGAAATTGATCTGTTGTCGCTCAAGCAAGCAGGGCTGATCAGCATTGACGCTCTGTCTGCGAAGGTTATTCTGTCCGGCTCGATCGAACGCAAGGTTGCCTTGCGCGGTATCGGTGCTACCAAGGGTGCGCGTGCAGCGATTGAAGCTGCAGGCGGCTCGGTTTCCGAATAACTTTCCAGAGCGGGAGCGATTAGCGTGGCAACCCAAGCACCAGTGCTCGGAAAGTCCGGGAAATTTGCAGATCTGAAGCGCAGACTCTGGTTCCTCCTTGGGGCCTTGGTTGTTTATCGCCTTGGCGCGCATATCCCGGTTCCTGGGATTGATCCCATCGAGCTTGCCAAGCTTTTTGATTCACAAAAGGGCGGCATTCTCGGGGTGTTCAACCTGTTTTCAGGTGGTGCGCTTTCGCGTTTCACGATTTTTGCGCTGGGGATCATGCCGTATATTTCGGCCTCGATCATCATGCAGTTGTTGGCGATTGCATCGCCTCAGCTCGAAGCGCTGAAGAAGGAAGGCGAAGCCGGGCGTCGCAAAATTACGCAATATACGCGTTATGCTACAGTTGGTTTGGCATTGTTTCAGGCTCTGGGGATCTCAGTGGCGCTGGAGCAGCAGGCCGGCTTGGTGCTTGACCCGGGGATGATGTTCCGGGTGACGGCGATCACCACCTTGCTCACGGGAACAATGTTCTTGATGTGGCTGGGTGAGCAGATTACCGAACGCGGCTTGGGTAACGGGATCTCGATCATCATTTTTGCAGGGATTGCTTCAAACCTGCCGAATTCGATCGGGAGCTTGTTGGAATTGGTCAGAACGGGTGCAATCGGCTCTTTCTCTGCCCTGATCATTTGCGCACTGGTTGCTTTGGTAACCGCGTTCGTGGTCTTCGTGGAGCGTGGTCAGCGCAAGATTCTGGTCAATTATGCCAAGCGGCAAGTTGGTAACAAGCTCTACGGTGGTCAAAGTTCGCATCTGCCGCTGAAGCTGAACATGTCGGGTGTGATTCCGCCGATCTTCGCATCGTCGATCATTCTGTTCCCGGCAACTGCTGCACAGTGGTTTGGTTCAAGCGAGAGCATGCGTTGGCTCAAGGACATTGCCAGTACCTTGTCCCCAGGTCAGCCGATCTACATCATGTTGTATTCGATTGCGATCGTGTTCTTCTGCTTCTTCTACACAGCGTTGGTGTTCAACTCGAAAGAGACCGCCGACAATCTGAAGAAGAGTGGGGCGTTTGTACCCGGGATTCGTCCTGGTGACCAGACTGCACGCTATATCGACAAGATTTTGATGCGCTTGACGATGGTGGGTGCTGTGTATGTAACGCTCGTGTGTCTGCTGCCAGAGTTCTTGATCTTGAAGTGGCAGGTACCGTTCTATTTTGGTGGCACGTCCTTGCTGATTATCGTGGTTGTCACGATGGACTTCATGTCGCAGGTTCAGGCCTACATCATGTCGCATCAGTACGAAAGTCTCCTGAAGAAAGCGAATTTCCGCGGGGGTCTGGGGCTGACTCGCTAAGAAGTTGTGAGCTATGTCGAAGGAAGATGTCATCGAGATGCAAGGCGAGGTTGTAGAAAACCTGCCTAACGCGACCTTCAAGGTCAAGCTGGAAAACGGGCACATCGTGCTCGGTCATATCTCGGGCAAGATGCGTATGCACTATATTCGCATCCTGCCTGGCGACAAAGTTACGGTGCAACTGACACCGTATGACCTGAGCAAAGGTCGTATCGTGTTCCGCTCGAAGTGACTGGAATCGGTTTTTGGGAGTCTGAGATGAGAGTTCAAGCGTCTGTTAAGCGGATTTGCCGCAAGTGCAAGATCATCCGTCGCAAGGGTGTGGTTCGTGTGATCTGTGAAGATCCTCGCCACAAACAGCGTCAGGGTTGATCTGTTCGTCGTTTTTGTTACAATCTTACGTTTCGCTTTTGCGTGATAAAAGGGTAGGTAAATGGCCCGTATTGCTGGCGTCAATATTCCGAATCATAAGCACGCTGAAATCGCATTGACGGCGATTTTCGGTATTGGCCGTCCGCGTGCCCAAGTCATCTGTGATACGGCAGGCGTTCCCCGTACTTCCAAGGTGAAAGATCTCACCGAAGAACAAATGGAACGTCTTCGTGAACAGGTGGGTAAGTTTACGGTGGAAGGCGACTTGCGTCGCGAAGTCACCATGAACATCAAGCGCCTGATGGACCTGGGATGCTACCGTGGCGTTCGTCATCGTCGCGGTCTTCCGGTTCGTGGGCAACGCACCCGCACCAATGCACGTACTCGCAAGGGTCCGCGCAAGGCTGTGGCTGGTAAGAAGTAATCTGGGATAGATCATGGTAAAGACCGCTGCGAAGGTTCGCAAGAAAGTCAAGAAGAACGTGGCCGAGGGCATTGCCCATATTCACGCTTCTTTCAACAACACCATTGTGACGATCACCGATCGTCAGGGAAATGCGCTGTCGTGGGCGACCTCCGGCGGTGCAGGTTTCAAAGGCTCGCGCAAGAGCACGCCGTTTGCTGCCCAGGTGGCTGCTGAAGCTGCCGGCAAGGCCGCTCAGGAATGCGGTGTGAAGAATCTTGAAGTGCGCATCAAGGGGCCGGGACCGGGTCGTGAATCTGCTGTTCGTGCATTGAATGCACTGGGCCTGAAGATCACCTCGATCACCGATATCACCCCTGTGCCGCACAACGGCTGCCGTCCGCCGAAGCGTCGCCGCATCTAATTAGGAGCAAAAGAACGTGGCTCGCAATCTCGATCCAAAGTGCCGTCAGTGTCGTCGTGAAGGTGAAAAGCTCTTCCTGAAGGGGGAGAAGTGTTTCACCGACAAGTGTGCAATTGAACGCCGTGCCTATGCACCTGGCCAGCACGGTCAAAAGTCTGGTCAACGTCTGTCTGGTTATGGCCAGCAGCTGCGTGAAAAGCAAAAGATCCGTCGTATCTACGGCGTTCTGGAGCGTCAATTCCGCAAGACCTATTTCCAAGCCGATCGCCGTAAGGGTCAGACCGGTGAAAACCTGTTGCAGTTGCTCGAAGGCCGTCTGGATGCCGTCGCTTACCGCATGGGTTTCGGTGCTTCCCGCGCTGAAGCACGCCAAGTGGTTCGCCACAACGGCGTTCTGGTCAATGGCAAGCGTGTGAACATTCCGTCCTACGTGCTGCGTCCAGGTGATGTGGTACAACTGACGGAAGCCGCGCGCGGTCATCTGCGTAGCAAGGCTGCCCTGGAAGCTGCTGAAGGTCGTGGCTTCCCCGAGTGGCTGGAAGTCGATGCCAAGGCTGGCAAGGGCGTCTTCAAGGCTTACCCGCAACGCGCAGAATTGCCTTCTACCATCAACGAGAGCCTGGTTGTTGAATTGTACTCGCGCTAATGCGGGCGACCCGGAATAACTCGTGACAAGGATAGAACATGCAGAGTAACAGTCTTCTCAAGCCGCGCATCATCGATGTGCAAAACATTTCGCCGGTACATGCGGTTGTAGTGATGGAGCCGTTCGAGCGGGGCTATGGGCATACGCTGGGCAATGCGTTGCGTCGCATCCTGTTGTCGTCGCTGCCTGGTTACGCACCTACGGAAGTGTCGATTGATGGTGTTCTGCATGAGTACTCGACACTCGAAGGCGTTCGTGAGGATGTCGTCGACATCCTCCTGAACCTCAAGGGGGTCGTGCTCAAGTTGCACAATCGTCGGGAAGCCGTCCTTCGCCTGTCGAAGACCGGTGAAGGCGTGGTCAAGGCCGGTGATATCGAAGTCACACATGACGTCGAAATCATCAACCCCGATCACGTGATCGCCCACTTGGCTCCCGGCGGCAAGCTGGACATGCAGATCAAGGTCGAACAAGGCCGCGGCTATGTCGCAGGTAATGTGCGTCCCTTGAACGGCGAACCCAAGGTGATCGGCCGTGTCGTGTTGGATGCTTCGTTCAGCCCGGTGCGCCGCGTCAGCTACCAAGTTGACAGCGCCCGCGTTGAGCAGCGTACCGACTTGGACCGCTTGGTGATTGATATCGAAACCAACGGTTCGGTGGAACCCGAAGAGGCCATTCGCTACGCTGCCCGCGTGCTGATGGATCAGCTCTCCGTGTTTGCTGATCTGGAAGGTACGCCGGTTGCTGCGGTAGAAGCCAAAGCACCGCAGATCGATCCGATCCTGATGCGCCCGGTTGATGACCTGGAACTGACGGTTCGCTCGGCCAACTGCCTGAAGGCAGAAAACATTTATTACATCGGCGATTTGATTCAGCGTACTGAAACTGAATTGCTCAAGACTCCGAACCTGGGTCGTAAGTCGCTGAATGAAATCAAGGATGTTCTTGCTTCGCGTGGCCTCACGTTGGGCATGAAACTGGAAAACTGGCCGCCTGCTGGCTTGGAAAAGCAAAGCTGAGCGCTAAGAGATAGGAACTAGAGAAATGCGTCACGGTAACGGCCTTCGCAAACTCAATCGCACCAGCGCCCATCGTTCGGCGATGCTGCGTAACATGGCAAACTCGCTGCTTCGTCACGAAGTGATCAAGACCACTCTGCCCAAGGCCAAGGAATTGCGCCGCGTGGTGGAGCCCCTGATCACTTTGGGCAAGAAGCCCTCTTTGGCTAATCGTCGCCTGGCTTTTGACCGCCTGCGCGATCGCGACATGGTCGTCAAGGTATTCAACGAGTTGGGCCCGCGTTACGCTGGTCGCAACGGCGGTTACCTGCGCATCCTGAAGTGTGGCTTCCGTGTTGGTGACAACGCTCCGTTGGCTTTTGTCGAGCTGCTGGATCGTCCCGAAGCAACTGAAGCTGCACCGGCTCCTGCCGCTGAGTAATCAGTTTTCGGTCTAACAAAAAGCCCGCTTCGGCGGGCTTTTTGTTTTTCTTTCGCATCTCATCACGCTCAAGAACAGGATGGATTGAGAGGCCCGGCAAGCCGGGCCTGTTGTGAGTTCTATTTGAGCAAAGGCTGAAGGTATTTTCCTGTGTAGCTTGTCGGCTCCGCCGCAATGTCTTCAGGCGTACCCGAAGCCAGGATCTGCCCGCCTTTGGCGCCACCTTCTGGCCCGAGGTCGATGAGCCAGTCGGCGGTTTTGATCACATCCAGGTTGTGCTCAATGATGACGATGGTGTTGCCATGCTCGCGCAGGCGGTGCAGCACTTTGAGCAGCAGTTCGATGTCATGAAAATGCAGGCCTGTGGTGGGCTCATCCAGAATGTACAGCGTGCGGCCGGTATCCCGTTTGGATAGCTCCAGCGAGAGTTTGACGCGCTGCGCTTCCCCGCCTGACAGCGTGGTGGCGCTCTGCCCCAGGCGGATATAGCCGAGGCCCACGTCCATGAGCGTTTCCAGCTTCCGTGCGATGGTAGGAACGGCATCGAAGAAGCGCAGAGCCTCCTCTACCGTCATATCCAACACATCTGAAATCGCTTTACCTTTGTAACGTATCTCCAGGGTTTCGCGGTTGTAGCGTTTGCCGTGGCAGACATCACAAGGTACAAAAACATCGGGCAGGAAGTGCATTTCCACCCGCAACATGCCATCGCCCTGGCAGGCCTCGCAGCGCCCGCCTTTCACGTTGAAGGAGAAGCGCCCCGGACCATAGCCACGCGCACGGGATTCCGGCACGCCTGCGAACAGCTCGCGGATGGGGGTGAGTAAGCCTGTGTAGGTGGCCGGGTTTGAGCGTGGTGTGCGCCCGATGGGCGCCTGATCGACGCTGATGACCTTATCGAAATGATCCAGACCCTCAACGCTCTCATATGCGGCAGGTTCAATCGAGCTGCGATGAATGTCGCGGGCGGCGATGGCATACAGCGTATCGTTGATCAGGGTGGATTTGCCAGAACCCGACACGCCAGTCACACAGGTCATCAGGCCGATGGGCAGGCTCAGGTCGACGTTCTTGAGGTTGTTACCGTGCGCACCCTTCAGGTGCAGCATTTGTTCCGGCTTGCAGGCGACACGCTTGGCGGGCACAGGAATCTTGCGTTTGCCAGAGAGGAAGGCTCCCGTGATGGATTGCGCATTGGATTCAATGTCTGCTGGTTTGCCATGGGCGATCACATCTCCGCCGTGCTCACCCGCACCCAAGCCCATATCAACCACGTAATCAGCCATCCGGATCGCATCTTCGTCGTGTTCTACCACGATGACCGTGTTGCCAATGTCGCGCAGTCGCCCCAGGGTGGCAAGCAGGCGGTCATTGTCGCGTTGATGCAGGCCAATGGAAGGCTCATCCAGCACATACATCACGCCAGTCAGGCCCGAGCCAATCTGCGAAGCCAGCCGGATGCGTTGCGCCTCTCCACCCGAGAGCGTATCGGCGGAGCGACCCAGGCTGAGGTAATCCAGCCCCACGTCGATCAGAAACTGCAGGCGAGTCACAATCTCCTTCGTGATTTTTTCGGCCACTTGCGCTTTGTGGCCAGAAAGACGGGCGGAGGCAAAGAATTCCTGACACTCACTAATCGGCAAGGCGCTGATTTCGGGCAGCGATTTGCCGCTGATCAGTACATAACGGGCTTCACGGCGCAGGCGGCTCCCCTGGCAGTTCGGACAAGGGCGGGTCGAGCGGTACTTGCTGAGTTCTTCCCGCACCGCAATCGAGTCAGTCTCACGGTAGCGTCGTTCCAGATTCGGGACGATCCCCTCGAAACTGTGCTCCTTGGTGGTCATGCGCCCCGATTCAGACATGTACTTGAAGGGGATTTTGCGCTGACCCGAACCGTGCAGCACGACCTCCACGATATCGGCAGGCAACTCGCAGAAAGCGGTGTCAATGTCGAATTCGTAGAACGCGGCCAGCGATTGCAGCATCTGGAAGTAGAACTGGTTGCGCCGATCCCAGCCCCGGATTGCGCCTGCGGCCAACGAGAGTTCCGGGTGCAGCACGACCCGTGACGGGTCAAAAAAATCATGCGTACCCAGGCCATCACAACTGGTGCAGGCCCCCACCGGGTTGTTGAAAGAAAACAGCCTGGGCTCTAGCTCCTGTACCGAGAAGCCGCACATCGGGCAGGCGTAGCGGGCGGAAAAAGGGTATTCCTTGCCTGAATCCATCTCTGCTGCAATCGCACGGCCATCCGCATGAGCCAGGGCCGTCTCAAAACTTTCCGCCAGGCGCTGGCGTGAATCCGGGCGAATCTTGAGTCGATCCACGACCACGTCGATGGAGTGCTTGGCGTTTTTGTTGAGCGCGGGCACGCTATCCATGTCATGGATCTTGCCGTCGACACGCATACGCACAAAGCCTTGTGCCCGTAGTTCGGTGATCAACTCTTCGTGGCTGCCTTTGCGCTCTGTGATGACAGGCGCCAGGATCATCAAGGCTGTACCCTCGGGCAGTGCCAACACGTGGTCGACCATCTGCGAGACGGTTTGTGCCGCCAGGGGCAGGTGATGGTCCGGGCAATGCGGGGTGCCCGCCCGTGCGTAAAGCAGGCGCAGATAGTCGTGGATTTCCGTTACCGTACCCACGGTCGAGCGCGGGTTATGGCTGGTGGCTTTCTGCTCGATGGAGATAGCGGGGGAAAGCCCTTCGATCAGGTCCACATCCGGTTTTTCCATCAACTGCAAAAACTGGCGCGCGTAAGCCGACAGGCTCTCGACATAGCGCCGCTGCCCCTCTGCGTACAGCGTATCGAAAGCCAGTGAACTTTTGCCCGAGCCAGACAGCCCGGTGATCACGGTCAGTTGATTGCGCGGGATATCAAGATTGATATTCTTGAGATTGTGGGTGCGGGCACCACGAATTCGGATCCATTCCATGGTACAGAAAAGCGCAGAAGAAACCGACCAATATAGCCAGCGCAGCCACAAAGGCCAAGGGAAATTTTTATCTCAGCTGCCAAGTGCTGACGCGATTGATGGCCTTAGCAAAAGCCCACAAAACAGGTAGGATCACGCCTTGCATCCGGCGTGGCGATTTTCGCCCGTGCATCCACGAATCGACCCTGAACCGACGCGAGATTTTGCCATCTTTGCGCCAAACGTTAGAGCGGGGTCTGAACGATTGAATTTAGGAGAAAGAACATGGCATCTGTAAACAAGGTCATTTTGGTGGGGAATTTGGGGCGCGACCCGGAAACGCGGTACGCACCTAGCGGAGATGCCATCTGCAACGTCACGATTGCTACGACCGATACCTGGAAAGACAAAGCCTCCGGCGAGCGCAAGGAACAGACGGAGTGGCATCGTGTCGTGTTTTTTGGGCGCCTGGCCGAAATCGCCGGACAGTACCTCAAGAAGGGCAGCCAGGTGTATGTGGAAGGCAGCCTGCGGACCCGTAAATGGACCGACAACAACGGCCAGGAACGCTATACCACCGAAATCCGTGCCGATGAGATGAAAATGCTCGGCTCCCGCGAAGGCCGTGGCGATAGCGCCGGCCCGCGTGATGACTACGACCAGCGTGGCGGTGGTGGCGACTATCAACAATCCGCACCCGCCCCGCGCGCCCGTCCCCAAGCACCCGCGGCCCCCAGCCCGGCACCTTCGAGCCCAGCAGCCGGTGGGAATTTCGGCGACTTCGACGACGACATCCCGTTTTAGCCCTGACTAACGATCTTTTGTCCACAACACAAGCCAAGTTACTGACGTAACTTGGCTTTTTTCTTGTTTACACATTTCTGGAAACATTGCATGCTTAGAACAGACGGTGACTAACGAAAGTGTCAACAAATGGCATCTCGACCCATCATTCGCACCATCACACTTGCCAATGGGGAACGCCTCCCGCTGCTAATCGACCGGGCGACCGGCATTCCGCTTTACAAGCCCGCTCTCTTCATCCTAACCGAAGTACGGCAGCGTAACCGTGCAACCGCCACTATCTTGCGTACTCTGCGCGAACTCGTGGTTTTGTTCGACTTCCTCTCTGAACTTGGCATTAATCTAGAAGAACGGATGATGGCTGGACAACTTCTTGCTTACTGGGAGATCGATGCCCTCGCAAGACGCTGTCGGGAATCCAGAGGGGAAGCAGATCGTACCGAGCCAGTCCAAACGTTTCGCAACGCGAATGTTTTGTCCCTAGAAAAAGCGCACATGCGTCGAGTGAAATCGACTCTAGACGTAGTCGCACCTCAAACAGCTGCAAACCGAATCCGCACCATTCAAGCATATCTGGAATGGCTAGCCATAAGTCATCTATCTGGATATGCGCTCGCTTCAGAATACAAAACTGTGTTGCGTGCTACTGCGGCAGATGTACGCGGATCTCTGCTGCAGCGTATCCCGAAGTCAAAGGCTCGGAACGTTTTGGGGCAGAGAGAGGGCCTCCCAAACGAAATCCTTGAACTCATCCTTGCGGCGATAGACCCAGCATCACCAGAAAATCCCTGGCGAGATCGTTTTGTGCGGTCCCGAAATGTGCTGATCATTTACCTGTTACGCACGCTTGGACTCCGTCGCGGGGAACTCCTCAATATCAAGATCTCCGATATTGATTTCCGGAAAAATGAGATCAGTATCCTGCGTCGGCCAGATGACCCGGCAGACCCTCGTATTCATCAACCCCGGGTCAAAACGCGTGAACGCATTCTACCTTTATCGGAGTCACTGGTTTCCTCTATTGAACGCCACATCCTGCATGAACGCGCCCAGATCCCTAATATAGAGAAGCAGACATTCTTATTTGTCACTGAGCGAACCGGACAGCCGATGTCTCTGGCTTCACTGAACAAGCTGTTTCGTGTTCTGCGAAGCAGGATACCGGAACTGCCGGAAAATTTTACCCCACACGTATTACGGCATGATTGGAATGAAAAATTCTCAGAGCGGATGGACGCTAAAAAAATTACTGAAGCAGAAGAAATGCGCTATCGCTCTTACCTGATGGGATGGTCGCCAACCTCCAACACGGCAGCCACCTACACACGTCGCCATGTGCGGAACAAGGCAATGAAGGTATCACTCGAAATGCAGGAGAGAAAGTCGAAAGGGAGACCTGAATGATGCTGAGCCAACTTCCTGCACCTACAGAAAATGATTACCGCTTTCTTCCGACTACGGCAAGAACACGGAATGGCGTTATATTTGATCCGTCATCAGACCGTTGGAACTACCGAGACGGCGCACATCCGGTAAATTTGAATTTCTCGGATGTCACAGAGGTTTCTCCAATAATGCGTCTTAGCTTGAAAGGAGTCTTGTTGTGGTATGCGGAAAACCTCTCGCCAGCCTTTCTCAATAACGGTTTCGCACATTTCAAACGTTTTTTCAAAGAGCTATTCGCCCAAAAGGGCCTAGTACTTGAAGAAATCAACAGCATAGACCTCATCAATTATCGTGCAAGTCTTGGTAAGAATCGAGAGTGGTTCCTCGGTTATCTAGCCGGTTTCCTGAAACAATGGGAAGGACTTCGTCTCCCAGGGGTTACTTCAGACGCTATCGCATTTCTGAACTCGATTCGGCTCTCTGGGAACTCCAAAGGCGTAGCTGTCCTAACAATGGACCCAGAGCAGGGGCCGTTTACCAGTATTGAGCTAGAAGCCCTCCACTGCGCGCTGAACGATACCTATGCAAAAGGAGAATTGTCGCTGGGGGACTACCTGCTTGCTTGGCTTTTGATGATGCTTGGTCAGCGCCCCATCCAATATGCCTACCTAAAGGTCTGTGATGTTCTGTCTATCGGCTCCGGCGATGCTGTGACTTACATCCTTCGCGTCCCGCGGGCGAAACAACAGGGGACTCTCCCTCGTAGCGTGTTCAAAGAGCGGGCACTGACTCCACAGATAGGGGCTCTATTGTTGGCCTATGCAGAAACGGTAAAATTTCAGTTCAAACACTATTTAGACGACCTGACTCAAGCTCCACTATTTCCAGAAAATATATCTGAACGGGAATACCCACCTGGGCTGGAGTTTCATCGAACAGGCCAGCACATAGGCCAACAAATGAAAGAGATTTTTGCAAAACTGCAAGTATCATCAGAACGTACAGGCCAGCCCTTACACATTACGCCAACTCGTTTTCGCCGTACTCTCGGTACGCGTGCTGCGGCGGAGGGGCATGGCGAATTAGTCATTGCAGAGTTGCTGGACCATAATGATACGCAAAATGTCTGGGTCTACGTTGAAGCGATTCCAGAGATGGTCGAACGTATTGATCGGGCAATGGCAGTGCAGTTGGCTCCGCTTGCACAAGCCTTTGCAGGCATCATTATCGACGAAGACCCACGGCAAGTTGGACCTCTTGCATCGAACATCGTTGCCCCACAATACACCCAAGAATTTACCCCTGTTGGGAATTGTGGAAAACACGGTTTCTGCAGCTTTGCAGCTCCCGTAGCCTGTTACACATGCAGGCAATTTCATGCTTGGCTGGACGGGCCACACGAAGCCGTTCTCGACTATCTCCTCGCGGAACGCGAGCGCCTGATGCTCGGAACGGATCGGCGCATCGCCGCAATTAACGACCGTACCATTTTGGCTGTTGCTCAAGTCGTACAGCAATGCGAGAGCATTCGCGCAGCAGGAGAACAGCATGGCGGATAACATCATTCTCTTTACCCCGAAAGCAGAACTGGACGCAGAAGCCAACTTGGCTGGATTCATTGACGTCTGCCGAAATCAACTTACGGTGTTTGGTGCAGACTTAGCTTTTGATGACATGACATGGGATGTAACAGAAGCCTGCTCTCGTAAAGGGCGGGGAACAAAACGTGAACGTATCACCTTCTGTACTCAGGACAGTATTGGCTGCACTACACCAGAACCGTTGCCTGCACCCTTTATGGATTTTGCCAAGGCTTACATCCGCTACATGCAAGGTTTGCGACCCGTTGTAGGGCTTGGTCCTCGCGTAGCAGCATTGCGAGCACTGGCAGCCGCTCTGACCGAATACGGAGAGTCCTCATCTCCAGTGAAAGTGGATACTGGCATCCTGAACAGAGCGGCGCAACTCATCCGAGCCAGCTTCAGCGAAGGCGCCGCATATCGAAATGGCAGCCATTTAGAACTCATTGCTAATTTTATGGCCGAACACCAATTGACCAATATTTCACTTCGATGGAGAAATCCGATTCCGCGACCTCGGGAAGGAGCGCGCATCGGCGCTGAGTTCGATCAAGAACGCGCAGAAAAAATGCCATCCCAAGCCGCATTGGATGCGTTGCCCAAAATCTTTTGCAGTGCCAGCGAACCAGCCGATATTCTCACCAGCGCTGTTATAGCCATGCTCTGTGCCTCACCTGACCGAATCAGCGAAGTTTTACTATTACCTCTCGATTGCGAGGTTACACAGCCCCGCCCGGAAAATAAGGAAGAAGCCTACGGGCTCCGTTGGTGGCCAGCTAAAGGCGCAGCTCCGATGATGAAGTGGGTCGTGCCATCCATGGCCGGGGTGGTCAAAGAGGCTTTGGCGCGCATCCGTCGTTGTACCGATTCAGCTCGTCAGGTAGCTATTTGGTATGAGAACAATCCCAAGCATCTCTATCTTCCTGAAAAGCTGAATCATCTTAGAGAGAAAAAGTTACTTTCAATGCGAGATGTCGCGGATATTTTGTGGGGGCGCCAAGAATCAAAAGCAAGTGCGACCTATTGGTGTAAAACAAATGGTGTAGAACTCATCAAGCAAGACCGTGTGCTGTTCGCCCGATTTGCTGCGGTAGAAGAAGCGGTAGTCAGGCAGATACCGCCAGAATTCCCCTATCTGAACCGAGCGCAGGATCTGAAATACAGTGAGGCTCTGCTAGTTGTTCCGAAGAATTTTTTCCAAAGTAGGAAAGCAACCTATATCTCGCTGATTGAGCCGGTGGTTATATCGCATATCAATGACGCGTTGGGCGCGCACATTGAATATGGCAGCAAATCTATTTTCGCCAAATTCGGGTTTACCGAGGATGATGGCAGCGTTATACGTGCCACTACCCATCAGTTTCGCCACTACCTGAATACCCTTGCGCAAGCTGGCGGCCTGAGCCAGTTGGATATCGCCAAGTGGTCAGGCCGCAAGGACATCCGCCAGAACGAGGCTTATGACCACGTGTCAGCCAACCAGATGGTTATGACTATTCGCAAGGCAGTCGGTGATGCGGACCTAGCTTATGGCCCCCTTGCTTCGCTGCCTAAGTATCTGCCGATTGCTCGGAATGAGTTTGCGCAGCTGAAAATCCAGACCGCACACGTGACTGATCTGGGCTATTGCGTACACGACTATTCGATGATGCCATGCCAAATTCATCGTGACTGCATTAACTGCGAAGAGCACGTGTGCGTAAAAGGAGACGAGGTAAAGATGGCGCACATCAGGTTGCAACTGGACGAAGCGCGGCAGTTACTACTGAAGGCGGAGAGGGCGGTTAACAATGGCTACGTAGGCAGTGAGCGTTGGATGCAGCACCACCAGGTCACTGTGAGTAGGCTCGAACAGATCCACGCCATCATGCAAAACCCAGAAGTACCTATTGGAGCAATCATACAGCTGTCAAATGTCCACTCACCGTCAAGATTGGAGCAGTTCACGGAGGGTGTTGCTACGGGCGTGCCGACAATTACTTCTGACCGCCCAGATGACTGGTTACCAATGGGGCTGCAGCGAGATCTGTTTGCAGATTGACGAGGAGATTGAGGATGGGAACTCAACGAGGCAAGAATATCGATGATAAAATCATAGAGGGAATTGTTAGCGTCATCGATGGGTGGAGCGGTAAGCTGACCTGGGAGAAGCTCATCGAGAGCATCGAAAAACGGCTGGGGAGTATCTATACACGGCAAGCCCTTCATCAACACGAGCGTATCTTGTTGGCCTTTCAACTTCGGAAAGGGGTATTGTCGGATAAACAAAAGAAACGTACAAAGCCTGCGCGCCCGAGATCTGAGGAAGAGGTGGAGATGCTTATTGGGCGCAATGATCGCCTGCAGGCTGAGAATGTCCGGCTAAAAGCGGAAAATACACGGCTCTTGGAGCAGTTTGTGGTGTGGGCATACAACGCTCATACCCGGGGGCTGAGTGAGGAATTTTTAAGCCGTCCACTGCCCACAATAGATCGGGATTACACCCGTGTCGAGGCAAAACAGCCCGCACGGAAGCCCATGAAACCCAGCATCAAGAGGTAACTCAAGGTCCTTCGAGAAATTGCCTAACCTCTAAAGCAACCTCTTCCAAGAGTTCTGTTTTATTGTCTTGCCTTTGAATTGCGTAAGCCAAGCAAACCAAGGCTGCCGGGCTAATTCCCATTACACCGGCTATTTCACCTAGTTTGTCTATAGTTGGGCTCTTAAGCCCTCGTTCAAGCGTACTCATGTAGGTACGTGAGGAAACCTCATCAAACTCCTCCTGTGTAAGCCCCTTCTGCTTTCGAACGAGCCGAATAGCTTGACCAAGTGCTTGGCGAATGTCCATATCGATGTTGTGGGACAAAATCGATAATGAACCCTTTTTGAATACTATAGAGCTACAATCTATAGTGTTCTTTTTCTGGGGGAGACAAGATGTTCATTACTGATGCAAGCACCCATCAATCCGTTATGAGCGCCTTGGCTGGGAATGGGAAGAGTGTGTGGTCGGCAATCCAACTGTCTTCATTGCTGCCATGGTTTATCGTGACATATGTTCAAGTTACTGAAGATGGCAGACATGAAGAAAACATTTTGCTATCAAGTAGCGAAATGGTTCTGACCTTCTTTCAAGGTCACGCTCCAAACATATCACCTAAAGCAGCGCTCCTCGTCTGGCATGACTCCAAAAGCAATTGCGCACCATGGCGAATATCGTTAGTTAAGGAGCTTTGGAAGGCCAGGGAAAAGGACGCAGATGCTTATCAACATGTCTGCATATGCGCTGATGGGAGTAAACACTCTGACCTGCTACCACTCGTAGACGAAACTTTCATCGATTGGCAATTATTGATGAAATTTCCTGGATAGATAAAATTGCGCGGTTAAGGCAACCGAAGTGACACAAAAACAAGGCCGCTCAGCCCAGAATTACGTTGATGCCTGCAAGCTCAATATTGTGCCGCCGCACCAGACGCTCGCTGAACCTTGTCGGGCGTTTTCATTTCCAGCAGCAAACCCGGTCGTAGATCACTACCCTATCTATTCTTTCTCATAATTTAGGGGTTCAAAGGTGAATGTTTATGGGGCGCAATCTAGATAAATTGGGTATCCCCGATGAGATCAGTCATTGAGGTCTATCAGAGTGGTCGCTGGGTTCCGGCTGCGGAGTTTGTGCCAGGACGTCAGGCGTACACGGCCACGTTTGAGTATTTGGTCGATTATGTCTTCAGTGACTCCCCTCAGCCAGTCTCTCTCAATCTGCCTGTCAGTCTGGACCGGTTAGGGCTGGATGCCGACAATGCGTTCGGGCCGTGCCCACCTTTTTTGCTGGATCTTGTGCCTCAGGGACCAGGGCGATCCTATCTTCAGCAATTACTTCACCAAGGCGATGGTGAGGGAGCCGATCTGCTGTTGGCCCATTACGGGGCATTCAACCCTATCGGCAATCTGCGTCTGAATACAGCTGTACAGTTCTATGCACAGCAAAGCGCTGCTTCCAGCCAATTGTGTGGTTTTGTCCTCGAAGAGAAACTTTCTGATCGCGCTGCTTTTCTGGAAACCATCTGGCAGGAGTGCATGCTGTGTACGGGTACAACTGGTGTACAAGGCGCTGCGCCCAAGTTCTTGCTGACCCAATCGCATGAAGGCTTGTGGTATGCCGATACCCTGTTGCCTGATGCACAGGCGTCCAGGCATTGGCTGGTCAAGCTTCCTCGTGGGACACATGAGACTGACTTTGCCATTCTGCGTAATGAAGCTGCTTATCTGCGCGTGGCTCGGGCCTGTGGCCTGCGTATTTGGGGAGAGGCGATACACCAGAGCGATATGCTCTTCGTGCCGCGCTTTGACCGTCTGGTGACCTCTAGCGGGCTGGAACGGCTCCATCAGGAGAGCCTGGCGTCTCTGGCAGGGCTGAGAGGGTTTGGCTTGCCGGTCACGCTCTTTGAGCTGGTCAGCGCTTTTGCACCTCATGTCACGCATCTCGCACGTGAAGTGGCCGAGTTCATCAAGCGTGACATCCTCAATCAAGCGCTGCGTAACACAGACAACCATGCAAGGAATACCGCAGTACAGCGCTTACCAGATGGCACGGTACAGCTGACCCCGCTCTATGACTTTGCCCCCATGTATCTTGATCGGGAAGTCATCCCCCGTAGCAGCAAATGGCAGATCAAAGGGGTGGAACTCACGGAATGGCGTGACATCGTGGGCGCATTGTCCCTGGCGTCTGATGTATCCGACCAGGTCATCCAGGAATTACGTGCCTTCGCTGAGCCGCTCAACCGTTTGCCTCAGATCATGCAAGACCAAGGCGTTGATCCCGTGATCATCCAGGACTGCCAGGCCCGGATTGATCTGCAATGTCAGCGCTTGGTTCTGTGAAGAATCCCTTCACCTGCTGACGGTGCAAACAGCGAGCGCCAAATAACCCATCAAGAGCCCAAAGGACGGGTCTTTGCTGTACCCAACACCCAAGGCAAAAGCCGAGCAATATTGCAGGCATCATCAATGCCTGAGTGATGCTGGCCTTCCAGGGTGAGTCCTGCCAAGGCAAGTGCTTTACTCATCCCAACCTGTTTGCCGATTTTTTGCTGCTTGGCAAACAGCGCCTTGAGATTCTGGTGCGTCAAGCCTTCCAGAGGATTGGCAAGGCCGTGTCGTGCACATTCCCGCTCAATCTGTTTGCGATCATAAGCCCCCCAGCTTCCCCAGAAGCCTTCAGGGCTCCGGTAGTGCTGAGCAAACTCTGTCAAAGCGGGGGCAACCTTGTCGAAGGTCATCGCACCATCTACAGTGGCTTGGTCAATCCCGGTCAGTCCGGTGCAAAAGGCCGTCAGTTGGGGATGGTCGGTGGGACGAACATAGGCCTGGAAACGCTCAATGATCTGCCCCTCTGGATTTGCCCAGACAGCGCCGATTTCAATGATCTCCATCATCTCGGACGTGATGGTGTCATCCTCTGAGCAGGTGGCTTCAAGATCAATAACAAGAATCATGGTTGGTATATCTGTTGTGATTCAGCCTCAGCGAGAAATGCCCCATGCCCTTGGAGAAATGCCTTAATTGCCTCTCGCAACCACCAAAGTATCAGCTCACGAACGTTATTGAAAGATCCTGAGAAATTTATGTCACTCAGTTGCTCAGGGTGAGACTCAAAGGTGAATGTTTATGGGGTGAACAACGGGCATGAAATTGTCTTATTAGCGGCTCCAGAGGTTCTGCCCTCTCTGCCGTTTGACTGGCAAACCGCTATATGATGAACCACCTGTCACCACACCCAGCACCATCACCGGTTGCGGAGTGCTCACCTCATCCAAGGCTTTGGCAATGACCGCAGAATTGATTACTCAGACGCTCAGGGTGGTGGATGCTCAAAAGCTCAGGTTGGATGCTTTGCGCCCACTGCCGACGCACACGGAATCTTCCATGCGTGACAAGCTGGCGCTGGATTGGACCTACCACTCGAATGCGATAGAGGGGAACACCCTAACCTTGCGCGAAACCAAGGTTGTTCTGGAAGGGATTGCCATCGGCGGAAAGTCCATGCAGGAGCACTTTGAGGCGATCAACCATAACGAAGCCATCCGATTTGTTGAAGAGCAGGCCCGTATTCAAGATCCACTGGCAACGTGGCAGATCCAACAGATACACAGCCTGATTCTCAAAAACATCCGTGACGGAGAAGCAGGACGTTTCCGACACGAGAATGTCGCCATTTCAGGCGCTAGCGCGACTCCACCTGATTATCAGCATCTCGCCCAGGAGATACAGAACCTGATGGTGTGGCATGAGAGCGCACTCCCTACGATGCATCCGGTGGTGCGCTCAGTTGAGCTCCATACGCGCTTCGTGAAGATCCACCCATTCATTGACGGCAATGGCCGGACAGGACGTTTGCTGCTCAACCTGGAGTTGATGAAAGCAGGCTACCCACCAGCAGTGATCCGTAAGGAAGATCGTGTTAGGTACTATGACGTGCTCGATGAAGCGTGCGTGAGTGGTTGTTACGACGGAGTCACCCTGCTGGTTGCAGAAGCGCTCCAGCGGTCATTGGATGTGTTTCTATACCTGATTGAGCCTCGGTCGGTGACTAATTAGCCTATGAGTGATACGGCCATATCGATATTAGCAAGATCACAGGCGATAAAGTCAATGAACTTGGCATCAAGAGATAGCAACATAAGTACATTGCGTGCTATATAAATGCTCAGGAAAAGAGTCGAATGAGGCGGGATGGTTCGACCACGTCATCAAAGTTATAGTTTTTCGACGGGCGCCGAATGCACCCAGAAGCATCACACACGACTATGTCTTGAGATGTATGCAGAACGTGAGCCGCCTCTAGAAAATGTTGGGTTGACCCTGGTGAGCGACTGACACAGCCTTCAATTAGTTCCCGAAGTGTGACGGGCTTGTCGTGAGCGTATATCTGGCGCCCCATAAACTCACGAATACCGTCAACGCACAGCTCTCTAGAGCCAGGGCCGAAGTCAAATGGACTTTGCTGGGTGTAATCCTGGTCTCGATTAGCATCATATCCCTGCATAAATACGCCAGGCTCCAGCTCATGCCCAAATTCGGTTGCATGTTCCCAGTGCAAATCCTTCATGACCTCATGGGCCTTATAGTTGTTGCAAAGATGAATCAGCCAGTAGTCCCAGGTATTGCTTCCCAGAGGCTTAACGAAGAACAAGGTTGCATATCGTGCTCCCGTTTCAGACTTGATCCCATGAGCCACATGACGCTGAAGCACTTGACGCCATTTCTGTGAATCACCGGCCTTTAGCTCTCCAATGTCTTGCCAAGGTATATAACGCTCAAGGCCAATTCTTACCATTGGCTTTCTGTTTGCAGCTTGGTCCGATATGAATGTCATCAAAGAGCCGACATTGAAGGTCAGAATAATCTCGCTCTTCTTTATCTCCCGAAGAATGCCAGCCATCTCCTCCATTGGGAGATCATCATAGTTGTACTGATCAAGAACGAAAATGGCGCGCTCCCCCATTTTGCGCGCTTTGATCGAAGCCTTGATTCTCGGAAGTTCATCTAGGAAGCTAGCACGTTTGACAGCAGCGCGCTGGACATCAACTTGGTCGAGTAAGCCTTCGCTGTTCCTCGCGGCTATCCAGTAATGAAGGTACTCAACTGTCTTGGGCTCAATGTCAATTAGTTCGTAATTTACAACAATATCACGGAGTTTATTTCGGCCAAGATTTAGACGTGCGCGAGCTTCTCGCACCGCCCGCATCATCAGAAGCGGGGAGCCATCAACAAATCCACTACCGTTCTCCGCCAAATAACAGCCCCCGCCAGAGAACCCATCAACAAGAGTCAGCTGTAGCCGCGGTATTGTGGCTGGGGCCATCACCGTCTGCACATAATTTCGAACGTAGCTCTCAATAATTCTGTGCTTAACGGCGCTATGTTGCTGCAGCACAGGCGGCGCCTTTCCAAGCTCCCACTCGTATTTCTTCTTCTTTTTCTTGGTCATTGGTATTAAAACTGTACAGTTTGAGCGGGTAACTCATCCCAGGTACGACCATGGAGCTCTCTGCCATTGTGTTTCTTGGCGCGTTTTACTCCGTCAGCCCCCCAGCCTCCCCACTGCTTGAAGAAGAACGCTACTTTCTGTTCCTCACACTGAATTCGTATCGCATCTACCCAAGATTGCTGCATTGGTCTAGCTTTGGGACCGGACTCACCCCCGACGATAACCCAGTGAATCTCCGCCAAATCCAACGCTCCAACATCCTCAAGCAGCGGCTCAACTGACAAGAATCGAATGCTAGCAGGGACCTTCCGTAGAAAATCTATGCGTGGCACGCCGTACCTCTTATCTTCTACCGACACGCCCATCCAAGCGTTCTTCGGAACCGGCCTTTTGGCAAAGAATCGAGCCATGCGTTTTGCGCGTTTTGTCAGTATCTGGTATGTATGGTGAGGAGTCCGTTCGATGACATCGAACACCTTTTCGATATAGGCGTCCGGAATGTCATCATGAAACAGGTCCGACATCGAGTTCACGAAATAGACAGTAGGCTTTTTCCGCAGCAGCGGATCTTGAAGCCTCTGTTCCAGAAGTCGCAATTCAAAGCCATGTTCATAACCTGGAGTGCCCATCGCACGCAACCGGCTTGACATAACCTCAGCATAGCAGTTTTTACACCCAGGCGAAACTTTCGTGCAACCCACGGTGGGGTTCCAGGTCTGTTCTGTCCACTCAATTCGACTTGTGGTTGTCATTACCGCTCCCTTATGACTCTACATCGACGTTGCACCGTAGCGCCTAATGATGCCCTTTACGACTCCAAGTATTGCAAGCTCTTCTTGTGGCCTAATTGGAGTGTAATGATTGTTGTGCGGAATAAGCACTGGGCTACCTTTTTCATACTGGAGCTCCTTTAACGTCAGTTCTCCATCTACGAGCGCCGCAACGAAATCTCCTGTTGCAACGGCCTCTGTCTTTTCGACAACAGCAATATCTCCATCCAGGACCCCGGCTTCTTGCATAGAGTCTCCACGTACTCGAACAAGAACAGTTTTCGAAGGCTCAAGAACAAGGAACTGATCCAACAAAAACGCTGAGCCAACATCCGAATAGACAGCAGGATCCGCGCCCCCTGCAGGAACAGACTGCGTGGCCATGCTTCTCATGAAGAATGAGGCTTCTGGGGCCAGCCTTCCTCCAGGCGCTTGCTTCAAATATCCGGTTTCAATAAGCCTACGGGCCAACTTCAAAGCACCTTGCTTGGCTTTGAAACCAAGCACAGCCCCAATTCCTGAGTACGACGGCAACACCCCGTGCTCAGCGTAGTAGTCCCTAAGCTTCTCCAAATGCTCGACATCTCTGTTGCTTCTCGACATGAGACACATAGTAGACGGTCGTCTACTAATTGACAAGAGAATAAAGAAATCACTCAGTGAATCTAGGGGCAACGTTACACATTTCATCAAGCATGGTGCTGGTTTAGGGATGACCCGCTTAATGACTGTTGTCGAGTGACGGAAGAAAGCGGGTAGACTTTGCGTGTTTCTCTATGAAACCACCCATGCGACACTTCGGTCGCACTAGGCTGATTCTGGGATCTTGGGCAGATCTGTATACGAGGTGGGCGTGGCTACCGTTAAGCGCCTTGCCTCGTTAGGGACATGCCAGGTCGTCAGGCCATGGTCTTGAGAAACCAGGGCACACATCAAACCTTATCCCCCAGGGTTAGGCACTGTACAGAGTGGTGTACCGTCGGCAGGAAGCACGTGTGGCTGACCATTCTGTTGCTGAATTTGTATTGGCATGCCTGGTGGTGATGGAACGCCGTGTTATGCACCATCACCATCGCAACTCTCCTGCGTGAACCACTGCAGCTTTAATTGACCATCCTTAGACATATCAAAGGTATTCGTTCATAGTGCACAAAAGACTTACTGGTCGGAAAATTGGATGCAATCCTGGGTAGAGTCGTCGTTCACTGGAGTTTGCCCTGAATGACATGCTTTCAAGACATACCCGATCGTAGTAGTCGGCTACAGCCACCTTAAACAAACAAAACGTAACTTCCACAAACATGAAAGAATGGATTGTCTTGAGTCTAGGCGAATACATGAATTGTATTCAGTCTAACTTTGCTTATGGATATCTGTATCGAGGGGTGCCAGATGCGATCAATCACCACCTTATTCCTGGAGTTGGACGCCATCTTGCTAATTTTGTTCGCTCAGGGAAGACCAAGCAAGATTTGTTGTTTGAGGAAAAATCGGCGTTCAGTATTTTCTATAAAGAAGCCAGGGCGAGCATAAGCTCCGAACCGGGTAGCTACTGGGAATGGCTTGCGTTAGCACAACACCATGGCCTCCCAACTCGATTGTTGGATTGGAGCTACAGTGCTGCTGCGGCTCTATTTTTTGCTGTTGAGAGTGACGGCCAGAATGACGCGGCGGTGTACGTTCTTGACCGCTCGATAAAGTTTTTGAGCGTAAATCAAGCTAAAAGTACCGATCCATTATCTTGGGGCGAATTGGTTGCTTATCACCCGAGGCACGTCACACTGAGGATTAGTGCTCAAAACGGTTTATTTACATGCCACCCAGACCCGACAGTTCCTATCGATAAAGAAGTTGTCGCAAAAATACTCATTCCAAGAAAATTCTGTTTTAGTGTATTTCATGGATTAAATATCATGGGCATAAATAGAAAGACGTTATTCCCAGATGTTGATGGACTGGCCGCATGGATAAAGAAAATGAAATACGAAAGCGTAAAAGAGTACGCGTCAGTAGAGAGTCAAGGGCAGTCTCCAGGCGGGTGCGACGTAGGCTAAAATCCAAACGATAGGTTTTGGCTCTTAACCACAACGTCATCCCATATCTTGTTTGGAAAGTAATGCCTACTAAAGAAAACCAACCGATATATTGGGTGTCCGAGTCTATCAGTTACCAAAGGCATTTCTCTGCTGACAGTAAAACCGAGGTTGTGAATTTGTTGGCACCAGTCCTGGAAAAACCACGGGGCGAGCTGTTTCTTTGATATCGAAGATGTGTCAATTCTGCATCGCCATCCCGGCGAGGCATCGTCGAATCGCGCTCTGTCTGGATCCAACTCCATATCCACATTCCTCGACAAATCCATCAAACTGAAGTGCACTGCGAAATCGACATGAGGAAGCTTCGCAAGAGTTTCAAAGAGAGAAAACGAGAGAAACTCAAGGTTATAAGGGTCTATATAGGCTAGACAGAGGGCCCCCTTTGGAACCTTGACCACCATCTCGGAAACGGTCTCTGAGGCTGGGCCAATAAATGAAGATGCTGGAGCACCAAGAGCGGACAGTCTTGCGGCACACGCTTCTGCGCGCTCAGGCGAGATATCTCCGACCAGTACTTGAGTAAAGGGGCATAAAGATCTCTGTGATTGACGCCATGCAACGACTGCGCCGCCGTCCCTAGTAAAGCCCTCTCCTTTAACCTGAAGCCTTCCTGGCCCTGAAAAAGGATCTATCAGGACCCGCTGTGGGAACTTGATTTGCGCCTTGCGCGTGCCATCAATGTACTTCGCAAGATTTGTATGTTTAATTCCTGGAACCCAATCTCCCACCCCCGCATTTGAAGGACCACGCTCTACAGGCAGTTCAGGAAGTGGGTCAGGGGATACCGAAAGAACGAATTTACCTTTCATTATTTGCCCTCTAGCAACTCTGGTGGCTTGCTGCTAATAGGGTGCTACTATACTACTTTGACATTGTATATATACAGATTGCATCCAAATAACAGTATCTAGTTATTCCTTGGGTGGACGTGCCTAACCTAATGTTAAACGAACATCCAATGGCTTCGCCATAGAGGTCAAGTTGATCATGTCGGCACCAAACGCACACAAATTCGTGACTTATGTCACAAAACAACCGGTTTTGGAATAAGTGCAGACTGAAGCGGTTTTTCTCGTCAGCCAAGAATCAAGAGTGATTGCGAGTTAGGTTGCAGACCCGGTTACAACTCCACTCCCAGCCGCTTGGTCAGGTCCTGATCGCTGATCGGTTTGCTGGCCTGTGACTCGTTAGTGTTGCCGATCCGGTAGGCCCAAGCCTTGTTCTCGGCTTGGTCATAGACAAGCTTGAACAAGTGAGCGGGCACAGACACATGCTCACGCCGTAATAGCGCATCACAGCGGTTGTACTTCGGCCTTTGCGGTCGTTGATGCTGCCGGGTTAGAATGGCCGTTACCAGCTGAACGCCGAAAATTCAAGAAGACGACAAACATGTCTGAGCTAATTAAGAAGCGCGTCATCAATGACCTAATTTGCGAGCTCGCTGACATCGACTCGGTCAGTCTAGAGATTGTTGGACACAAGGTAATAGAGACGCTCGAATCCAAAACATTGGTTCACCATGGCATCAACAAAAATCACAGGCCTGTCGGCTATACAGTAGATACGTTTTCCCAGGACTTCACCGTCATAGGCGAGTACAGCACCGAGGATGGCTACTTCGAGGATTCATCGGGTAGAAGAAAAGAGAATCGATTTGACAAAATCGAGAATGACCTAAAGCACGCACTCGCCATGAGTGGTGCTACGCCGCCGAGCAAGGTTTATCTGGTCTCGATTAAAGAAGAGCCAGCATCTTTTCGCGGCAATTTCAATAAGTCTCAGATTCCTGAGGACGACCGAAAGCGGGTCAGCTTTCTAGACGCTCGTGAACTTGCCAAGATTATCTTCAAATCCTCTACGGAAAACTCGCTAGCGGCGGACTTCTATCGCCACTATCTTCCAGACTTCTCGCAAAATCTGGATCGCTACGAATACTTCGGACGGCTTCCGACAGCGTGTAGCAACCACCAAGTCGAAGAGCCGTTTATTGAAGCAATTACGCGCCATTTCGCAGCTGGCATCGAGGTCTGCGTTCTATATGGGCTGAGCGGTTCCGGCAAGACCCAGGCGGCGATTGATTACGTTCAAGCAGCGCTACCGGAGTTCGGGACTTACCTCTGGATATCTGGCGCAGACTGGCCCGAGGGGATCCCGCTCACCGCCATTAAGAGAGCGCGTGGTGGAGTAGCTATTAATGCAGCGGGGCTTTTCAATACCACTAGAACGCTTCTAGTTATCGATAATTTCACTCGCGCTGTGAGCACTGAGTCGTTTGCCGAGTTGAAGGCTGGTTTTGCACTTGGTGGTCGGGTTTTGGTTACCTCGCAACTTGGTGATCCACGCAGCCCGATTCACCTTCCTTTACCCGTCATGTCATCTGCAACGGCTTTTCAGGTGTTGGGAGAGGATGAGGCAACTGCCAGTAATACCTGTACGCAGTTCGTAGAGGCATGTCGTTTCTGCCCACTGATCCTAGCGGTTGTCAGAGAAATAGCTAAGTCCGACGATGTTCCAAAAGACGAATTCTATCGCGAGGTTCTTCAAGATCCCACGACTGTTCATGAAGATGACGGAGCTCCCGTCATGGAGCGCGTTCTTCAACGCCTGAGTCCGCTCCTCCGCCGGGCGCTGCAGAAGATCGCTGACAGTGGTTGCACAACATACGACGCACAGTTCCTCAGAGTGTTTATCGGCACGAATGAGCGCTCGTCACTGCAAAAGCTGGCGATTCTCAACCGAACTGTCGCAACGGGCAGCCTGTCAGTTCATGACCTGATCTGTCGTGTCCTGCGATCTGGTGGTCTAGCAAAGCACGATCTAGCGGATGCGGTCGCTGGATATGTTGAAAAGAGTCGTGGCGAGATGCGGCCTAGCGTCCTAAGGCAAATTCATTTTTCAGCGGATCAACTACAAGCAGCACACGACGCGGGACGAGATACAACTGGGTGGCTGACTTACGCCTTACTCCAAGTAGATAAAGCTTCGCGAGGTACACTTGTCGCTAGGCTGCAAGAAAAAACAATTAGCTCGGATATGTCAGTTGCCGAACTCCTATGCATTGTCGATGCTCGAGAAGCGGCTTCGTACACCCTAACTCAAGATGAAAGAACAGAACGCTACAAGTCAAGCGCGGCTGAATACGCCGAGGTTGCGGCAGCTACGACTGATCCTGAAATTAGAGCGGAGATGCTGCACCATCAGGGCAAAGCCCTACGCCGCTGTGGAGAAGTTACCGCTGCACTGGCATGCTTTCGACAGCTTCTGGCAGAAATGCCCGATTTGCATGCGACCTACGGCCAGATCGCGCACCTTGGGGCACAGAAGGACGCTACGACAGAAGCGAAATGCGCCGGAGAGGAAGCCCTTCATCACCTTGTCCGCGAAATCGTCTCCAGGGTCGATGTCGTGCCATTGCGAGTCTCTCTAGCGACCCTAAGCCGGGTTCGCTCATACCCTAGCATCAGTGACGCTCTCAACGCTGATGAGGCGAGCGTCAAGCAGTTTGGCGATGTGGTCGCATTGTCAGCGCTAGAGGGGTTCGACCAGTTCTACGAAGCGTTCGTGGCTCTGACCTCATTGTTCGGTTATCGGCACGGACAAACTTGCTTAGCCGTAGCAGAGGTCTTTCCGGACATGCTTGCCATCTTCCCTAATGCTGTTGATTCCCGCCAATGGGCCAATACGTGCGAGGCCCTAGCCAATATCGTAACCGTCGCGCGAAGCAATGGGAAGGAGGAACTCGCAAGCAAGTTGGAGGGCACCATGAGAACCTTCACGCATGAACTTGAAATCTCTAAAGGCAGCGAACCTTTTATTGCACGCTTGCTTGCAAAGACATTCCTGACTGTCGGTGATCCGAGAGCTGCAATCGATGCAGTCAATAAAATCCCTGAGAATTCGAGGGATCATTGGCTGCTCTATCGACAGGCCGAAGCCGAACTGAAACTTGGCGACGGCGCAACGGCCTTGAAAACGGCTGTGCTGGCTCTTGAGTCAGCGGAGAAAGACCCAAGGGCTAAGCCACGGCTTTCGATCTATCACCACTTGACAAGTCAATGCTACGAATTGCTCGACAGGATGGACGAAGCACTAAGCAGCGCTAAAGCTGCGCTCAACTCGGTGAACGACGAAAAATTCGGCAAGCAGTTGGCAGCGCGCGTGAAAGAACTGTCGAAGATACAAGCCTAGAACGTCCTTACACAGGCCCATCTTTTGGCAACAAATCAGCCAACTGAAAGCGACGATGATATTCAGTGCAAGCCAGAGGTAACCGATGTAGCTGCGTGGCTTTCTGTTTGCCAGAGCAAACAACTTTATGTAGTCCAATTTACAGCGATTGCGCCTAAATTAGCGGCGTGATTTACATATACTATTATCATAGATCTGAGCCGATATCCCGAATCTGGTGGCCCGCAAACCACTCTGACAGTGTAGCCAACGCGTCTGCCTCCAGCAGATGCGTAAAGACAAGAGCCAAACGTTTCTTCGGCCTTGAGACCGCTACATAGAACAGGTTGCGGTAACGCTCGTAGGCCTCCATTCGAGGACCAATCAGGCTAGGAGTCCTGGCCATCTTTAGATAGAGATTGAAGTCGTACTCGTTCCAGCCGCGTCCGAACACAACGAGTACATTTTCGAACTGGTCGCCCTTCACCCCGTGTTTGGTTTCGAACGGAGAGTGACCGTCAAGATATTCGCAGAGCGCAATGATCTCTTGATAGGACACGGCATGAAGCGCATGAAGCTCCTTGAGTCGCCCCGCCAGCGCCTCGCCGCTCGCAAGCGCTTCCGCAAGGGCTCTTTCCTGGCTCACGACGGCTTCTGAGAGGATCGGCAAGCCCGTAGATGAAAGGTGCGCAATCACCTCACCTACAGTGCCCGTGTCACGAAGTTCGCACAGGCGCTTCATGGCCTTCGTCCACTTGGTCTTATCGGCTGGACTGTTCATCATTGGGCGCTTGGCATCGATCGCTTCAAACATCTTGCCAAACCGCTTAGTGAGGTAGGCCCGTGCCGCAGGTTCAAGGTGTTCGTGGAAGTATGCGATGACCTCGTTAGCCTTACGCGTGAATGAGTCGTTAAATTTGAACACTGTGCGCAGCGAGCCGTAGCCCATCTCCGTCGCAAGCGCCCGATGGGTCAGCATCAGAACCTTCGTATCACCAGCAAAATCCCAGCCGAAATCCTCCAACTCGGCGCGGACATACTTGAGTGCTCGCGTGGCTTCAACTTCAGGAAGATCTCCCTGCCAGTGATTCTTCGTAAGCCGTACCCCACCCCATCCGTTGGTGTGGAAAACATGAACTTCGCCCGGCGCAGCCGGATCTTTCACCGCCTGCGCTAGTTCTGGACGGATCAAGTTTAAGCAGTCAACGATTGGTTTCGCACTGCGGAAGTTCGCCTTCTTGTTGATGCACTTCAGCGCGTCGTGTGTGATCGAACCGCAGCCATCACCATAAATCTTTTGCCAGTGGTCACCGAAGAAGCCTAATTGCGGCGCATACGGCTTGCCAATAAATTGATCCTTGAAACATTGGACGAGTTGGGCATTCGTATCCTGATACTCATCCACCAGGATGAGCGGGAAGCGTGACGCTACCGCGTTACGGAACTTCACGGACTGCATGAGCTTGATAAATACAGGAAAGATGTCGTCATGGTGCAGGTTCGCTGTGCCATCTTCGATGGATCTCCGGCCGAGCGCATACTCAACTGTCGTTATGTTCACGGCGTCAAGTTCTTCGACGCGATCCGCCCAGCCTGGCAGCTCTCGGATAAGCTCGCGAAGCCGTTTCTGAAAGGGGCTGACGAGCATCCACGAAAACGCGTGGGTCGTTTCGCAATAGATCGCCGGATTGCCATCGGTCTGCGCGATAATCATATCCCGAGCAACATTCGTGAAGGTGACACACGCGACTTGCTGGTGCCGACGTTGAAGCTCCCGCGCCCTGTCCTTCAGGATATAGCGAAGCGCTGCGATCAGCGAATAGGTCTTACCTGCGCCAGCGCCAGCCTCGAACACGAAGCTCGACCCGTCGTCGACGCAGCCTTTTAGTGCTTCCCATGCGATTGCTGCTGCGGCCTCAGCTGGATTGAGGTGGGCGGTCTCGCTCACTTGGAGTCCCCGAAAGTTGGTGTGTTTGTAAGTGCATTTGTCGCATTGACTGCCTACTTCTCAACGGCGTTGCTCATGGCGAGCCAGCGCACGCCTTCAGCAATGTATTGCGGCGTAACCCAATCAGTTTTTTCAATAGCATAGGTCAACGCAAACTTTGACTTTTTCTGTTTTGAAGCCTTGTCATGGGCAGCTTTCTCGAGTTCGTCATTCGTCACGCCGTTGATACCAAAGAGGGCTTGGTTCGCGAGAATAAACGCATCTTCGAAAGTTCGACCACACGGCCCACCTGGGGCTTCCGGTATTTGATAAGCAAGGCGTAGACCGCAGCGGATCTTGGCAGCGTCATCAGCCTCCAATGCCGTTGACAATGGGAACACCGCAGCTCCATCTGCAGTTTCTTCCTCATCATCGTCAGCAGGCGCAGCTACAGTGGCCTCCTCCGTCGCCGGAACGGGGATTGCTGTGGTTGCTTGCAACGTGGCTAAAGGTATAGTGGCCGACTTTTCAGCAGGCGCTTCGGGCAACAGGGCTGTAGCTTCGGCCGTCTTGAACCAATGCTTAATGCAGGAGTTGCTTGTGCTCTCCCCCTCATGGACGAGGCAAGCCTCGAATTTGTCCTGTGCGTTGCGTTTAACGGCGTCAAGATCGGTGATGATCAGACTACGCAGGCCCAAAAACTCGAGGAGCGGAATGAAGATGTGAGCATAGGCCCCACCGACCTCCATGATCGTGATGTATTGGCTACCAAGCATCAGTGATGGATCCTTAGCATCAAGAGCCCGCATTACTTGGGGCAACATCAGTCGCTCAGTCGTCCCTTCAATCAACATTGCTTTATCCGCAAAGAAGAGATCACAGCGCGTTAATGTAAGGTACTGGTGCAGGAATTCAGAGGCTGCGCTTTTCAATCCGACGAGCCCGTTGCTGAGGTCCTTTACCTGAGTACAACGCACGCCAACCGGTAGATCTTTTGACGTCACAGCAAAATAGCGGATCGTATCGAAGCGAGCTTCATTAGCGATGTGTGAAGAGTGCGTTGAGACAATGAACTGTACCGGCCATGAGACGCTATCCCCCTCTAAGGCGCAGAGTTTTTTAACGATTTCCGGTAGCTGCCGGATGAAGACCTCCTGCATTTGCGGATGCAAATGGGCTTCAGGCTCTTCAATCACGATGAGCTGCAAGCCTGGCGCGTTCGCATAAGCTCGGTACTCGCGGAAGAAGCCAACGATCTTTAACAGGATATAAAGAAGGTTGCGATATCCAAGCCCGTTGTAGGATTCTGGTAGTTGCACACCGCTGTAGCTGGCGTACTGAACCTTTGTAAAGTTGGACAGAAGCTTGCCTACTTCGAGCTTCGTCTCTGGTTGCAATGGCATATTGTTCAAGCCGGGATACCCGAAATACTCTATTGCGGGCATAAGTTTTGCGAGCTCACTCTTGAAATCCGTGTCCATGCCTGACTGGATTTCCTCGATGGCTTTCTGAAGACCTTCTGCGATATTTTTTTGAGATCCATCCGCGGTCGAAACTGATGCGCTTTGGAACAACTCCTCCAGCACTTTTGCTAGCACGTCTGTGTCGCGACTGCCTGTGCCATCAAGTGCCCGTTGTGCGTTCACAAAGCCCAGCGACAGCAGATTAGTAACGGCTTTAAGCGTCACGTCGCGCGTGTCCGTTGGGTCCTGCGGATTCTCGGCCCACATACGTGTCGCGAAGAGTATCGGCACTCGATCTGTCAAACTACGGAAGAGACCGAGACGATCTTCTTCGGAGTGCACTTGGTCGGTCCCTTGCAGGACGGTTTTCTCATGACCCTCGAACAAGGCTGCAATTTGGCCATCGGCTAGGCTCCGCGAGCACACAATGATAGCCTCCGTACAACTGTCTTCGGTGTCTATGACGAACTCGCGGAGGGGGCCGAACTCGGGAACTGTGGGGTCGTAGCTAACATGAAGCCGCAGATTGATTGACGGCACTAGGGCGCGTACCTCTTCGGGGCTAGCACCTCTCAGGTGCGCACGGTGCGCCGCGCAGAAATTGTCGTAGCAAGCACTTGAAAAATCCTCGATCTCGAACGTACTTCGCTCTGAGAGGAATTTTCGGATGACGTCAGAAAGCGAAGTCTTCCCGCAGTTGTTACGTCCGACCACAACGGTAGTCTCATCTTCAAGTTTCAGAGAAACGTTATGCAGCAGACGGAAGTTCTCCACTTCTACTGTTGTTATCTTCACGTAGCTGTCCCGTCTGAGGTATTCTTTGTGGCTAATTTACACTTAGAATACCGCTAGTGGGTATATGAATTTGAAGATGAGACCTTCCCGCTGCGCGATGTGTTCCAGGAATTGGTTATGCAAAACCCTCACAGAGAGTCAGAAACGGAGGGGCGAACTGGCGACCTTCTTGACCGAAATTTGAACTGTTATTGCCCAGATGGGCAGAACTTCGGCCAATACGATCAGTCTCGACAGTGGCCGACAACGTCTGCTCTTTTCCAAAATAGCAGCCAGCCACCGACTAAATTGGCTTGCATCCAACGTAGAAATGGCCGAACCGGGAAAACCGCCTCCTGCCGTCGTGGATCCGGGGCCATTGCCTAAGCATTGTCCTCGGAAAAACGCACTCATATCTGTTTCAGACTAGCGTTGATGCGGCCATCCGAGGGAGCTAATGGGGCTAGCTTCAAGGGAGAAACCGTATGGCAAATAATCAGCAACCGCCTAAGCTGCTCTACAAATACCGTGGCTTCAGCAATCTGACACTCTCGCTACTGGTAGACGACACGATCTACTTCGCCACTCCGACGACGTTCAACGACCCGTTAGATACGAGACCCTCACTGGAAGCGGATATCGACAACGAGGCGCTCGAAAAAATACTCTCCAAACTGATAGAAGAGCGCACTAGCGCCGAAATGTCAGCGGCAGCCAAGGCGATCCGTTATAGAGGACCTAAAACCCTCGATCACATAGACCGTCAGAGCCGCAAAACTGCAGAACGCCTGCTGGCCGATATTCGTTACGACGCTACGAATCCGGACTTCGAAGTTGACGAACCCGTGCGGTTTCTTCTCAACCGGTACATTGAAGACGAATTGTTACGCCGCTACGATAAGGGCGTTTTCTCATTGGCAGCGCGCGCGACCTGCCCGCTAATGTGGAGTCACTATGCCGACCAACATCGAGGCCTTTGCTTAGGTTATTCAATCCCCGAAGCCGCGATGCCGAACATACATAAGATTCAGTATGGCGGTAATCGCGTGGTTCTGGCGAGCGTTGTCGAAGGCATGCTTAGTGGCAATGACACCGCTAGACGCGCCGTCGACAACGCAGTCCTTCTGAAGAAGGCCAAGCCGTGGGCCTATGAGCGCGAATGGCGGCTGATTGGCCCGCTTGGAAAGCAGGACTCGCCGCTGGAGCTTGAGGAAGTAGTGTTCGGAATGCGCTGCGATTCGGCAGTCAAGTACGCAGTCGTCCGAGCACTTGAAAAGCGTGAGCGGCCGGTTCGATTTTTCGAGATTAGAGAGCAGCGAAGTAGCTTCATTTTGTTGAAACGCCGCGTTGATATCGACGAATTGGCTTCAGCTCTACCGAGGAGGTGCCGCGCATTCGATGGAATATTCGATGATCTGTCTGAGCCAGTCCCCCCCGATCAAGGCGCCAATTAGGCGCTGGTGGTCATTGGCGTAAGGGCTACAATCCGCTGAAGCTGAGTTAGGAATCGGCATAATAGGGCACTAATTTTGGAGGGAAAACATGACAGGAACCTCAGCGGCTCCGAATCCGCGAGTACAGCGATATATCCAGACTTACTTGGAGCCCGCTCCTGTGCAGGAACCAGCTGATGCGAACACGGATCCTCAATTGGGAAGTATTCTCACTACGCTACTCGAACAGATCGCTAAGTCGACCGAAGGAGCGTTGTTCGACATTGGGTGTGGCAAAGGCACCCTTCTCGAAAGACTTGCAGAGTGCCCCGAGTTTGCTAAGAGCAACTGGGTATATGTTGCGGTGGACTTTGATAAAATGCTTGCCGAGGTCCTACTCGTAGCGCGGCAAAAGAAGTTGAGTCGGCGCGTGGAGCCACTAACTGTGGACGAGTTCTACCAGGAGTGGCCTGACCTTCCGCGACCGCGGATTTATTTTTGCCGAAATGTCCTTCACGAACTGACAATCTCGCAGACCGCCAATCTGCTCCAGCGGATCAAAAAGGCCAGGCTCGACGAGGAATTGGTTCTCATCCAGGATTTGATGAACTTTCAAGAAGGCGAACGAGACAACGTCTGCTGGTCTCCGGATGAACTGGCTCTTAGCATAGAGCAGCACGGATTAGGCAAAGCTCAGACAGTTCCCCTTAAGTCGAAAAGCGGTGCTCTGTGGTTCAACTGTCTGGTTCGGGGGCAAGTCGGTCCTGGCATAGCTTCCGACGAATCTCTGGCAAGCGTTATGTCTGCTCGCCGACAACAATGGGATATGTGGGACAGCCTTGAGCGTAAATCGACTCAATCGAGTAGCCAAGAGGTCGAGATTGTGCGTGTGCTGGATCTCGATGTGCAGTACGCAGCCCTAACGCGGCAATTGAAGGACGTTGGTCAAGACTTGTACTTCGACAAGGCAGTAGATAAAAAGCTGAGAGCGAAGTCGCTAACTGGTGCCGTTGACGAATTCATCGCCAGAGGGGAACTAAAGAAGAATTCTATTATCGACACTATTAACTTTCGGGAGCGGGGTGAGCAGTTGACCCAGATCGAGGAGTTTCTTCGAAGCAATGCCAGCTTGGCAATTGTTGCAGGGGGGGGAGGCATAGGTAAGACTGCATTTGTTCGTCATTTGCTGTCGCGTCGGGCCTACGACAAAAGCCCAGTGCTCGTTGACGGTGGTGCATTGACAGATATTTGGTTATTTGTCGAAGTGGTCTTCTCGCAGTTGGGGCTCAACTTGTCGGTTGACGTCCTGAGCTCACTAAAGAACATTGGCTGGACAGTTCTAGAGCCGTCATGGACGAAATTCGTTAAAGCTTTCTCCAGTAAGATCATTGTCTATATAGATGATTTTCATCGCGCACTTGATTCAAACGGCAATCTGGCGGACAAGGACCTTGCGGCAGCAATTGGACTTTTGGTGCGATCTGCCTCTTCGAAAGTAATCCTTGCGCAGAATTTGCGTGCCCCTTCAAACGTCGTGGTAGCAGCTTGGGGGCAACTCAATCCTTTCACCGTTCAACTTCACCGCTTTGCGTCGGACAACACGGTAGTCAACGTTCTCGACGATCGGGTAGATCGAAAATCTTTGGGGATTGCTACCTATCCCGAGCCCCTCATTTCGGCAATCAGTCGGCATCCCCTCGCGGCTCGACTTGCAGCTGACGTTCTAAGGACGCGGGGTGCGGGAGTCTTGGATGACGAACGGTTCCTCTTAGAGTTGGAAGAGCACCTTTTCGATGAACTTTGGGGGCGGTTAGTCACCAAAATATCTTCGTCTGCGGTCGATATTGCCGTCCAACTGCGCGTCCCGATTCCTCAAACCTCGTTAGAACTGCTGTCATCAAAAGATTCTGTTGAGGCAGGTTTAGCAAGTTCTGCCCTCTGTACCACCGTTGATCGCCGGTGGGATGCTCTCATTTCCGCCCTTGAATTATTTCGACGGCACACTAGTCCGGATGCTGCATCGTCTGAGCTGCATGGGAAACTTGCAGACGAATACGTGTCGCTCTACCGAGACGACGATGATCCTAAGTGGATTCGCGAAAGCTACTTTCATAGGCTGCTCTCATCCGACTCTCTTCATCCTCTGTTAGGCGCATACTATTTTCGCGAGCTCGTTAGTTCCGCTAACTATTGCTTCCGCGTGCGACGCCACGATCGTGCACTTGAACTCTTTAACTTCGCCGCATCAGTGGGGACTCTTACAGAAGACGCGCTAATGCGCAGGGCGTCGTGCATGGTGCGAACAGGAGAAAGGCCAAAGGGTGACGATGAATACTCCCGACTCTTCGGCATGTACCCTCATGCCCCCGGTATGAGGCTGTCGTACATCGCGGCGCTCATATGGATCCGGAAGTACGACGAAGCGCTAGAGAAATTCACAAGCCTTGGGGTGGATGTCAACGACGTCTACGCAGCGGGCCTACTTGGAAGAATTCATCTGGGTTTGCATGACTATGACGAAGCCGAAACGCTATTGAGACGTGTTGTCGGCTCATCCAAACTGCCGCACTCGCGTGCATATTTGGACTTGGCCCGCGCACTCCAATACCAGGGCGCGCTTGAAGAAGAGCGGAAAGTCTTGGCAAAAGCATTGCAACATTACCCCGAAAACCTGGAATTGCTTGCAATGGATGGTGGGGCTCTCCAGCGCTTGGGTAAGCTTGATGATGCTGTTAATTCGCTACAACCACTATTTGACCTTTATCCCAATCAAACCAACGCTGCAATGACGCTGATCAAGATATATGGACGTTGCCCCGAGACCCTATACAAAGCCCGCCAAGTATTCGAACGGGCATTGCGGGCAGCGGAAAACAAAACTGATCCAATTTTCATAACGATGGAAGCCGAAGTTTTGAAAGGAGAGGGGCGTGCGGATGCTGCAGTCCAACTGCTGACCGAAAAGACTTCATTGGACGATCAACACTCGCTGGGTATGTATTTCGAGTGTGTCTTCCACTCGCTCAATGGCAAGCCGCGTGGAGCTGCGAAGGCGCAAGCAGCCGAGGCACTAAAGGTTAAAATCCCAGGGCTGCTAACCAAAAACATCCCCCTTCAAATAAACAGGGCCCGGCTCGCAGCAGTAGCAGATGACTATGGGGTTTTTCAGTCGCTCTGCAATCTGGTGAGCGAAAGCCGAAGTCAACGTTTCGAACTGGAAGCGCTCAATCGGCTGTGGACTGATCAGAAACAAGGAACCCTATTTGACGCTTAACTTCCCCTGTGGTCCCCCCGAAGTGGGGATGCTTACGATGTGACTTACAGCACACAAATGCGCAATAGAGGTGACAGGCTTATATACCGCCCGCAGAGGCTGAGGCAAAATACTAAAGGCAACTTGCCAGTCAGGCCGTCTCGCCGCCTGACTCAAACCAACCAGCCTCCACGGAAAACGGGGCGATTCAGTCGGCGATTGGCTCGGCCTGTCCATCTGCGAAAAAAGTCGAATACGCAGCTTAAACTAACTGCATTTCTGTCTGACCCTGGGGGCCCTATTTAAGGAATGTTGCGATGTCCAATGCGTTTCCTGCTGAAGTTATGAGCATACTCGTGGCGGTGGAAAGTGAATGGCCTAGCTTAGTTGGCGAGGATTGGGGGAATTTAGAAGTCCGTTACCGTTGCTTACGCAGTCAATTGCAAGGGGCAACGAGCGTGAGCCCTGATCGCGTCGTTGCCGATCTGGTCGCGCTGTTTGCTCCCTATGCGCCCGCTCGCGAACGGTTGCGGGCAGCCCTTGCCACTCAGGGCGACGCGGGAGTCATGCTTGCCACCCTGCTTGATCTAGCAAAACAACTCAATCTAGACAACAGTGAGAGCGTTTCTCTCTTACTTGAGGAAGCACAGCGCGATCCGCAAGAAACACGTCTTATTAAGCAGAAGCATCCCACTGAAGCCTTCAGTTACAAATTGGGCAACATCAATTGGGAATTCGATGGCATCTCCACTTTAAGTGCTTGCGTTCTCACCACTGTCGGCAAGGAAGTGATTCATCAGCCTAGTGGCATTCTGATAGCTGCGGGCATATTGGCAGTTCTTGGCTCGCTTTACAAAGCTGTTAAGGTGAAAATTCCAGAACGCGAAGCAACAGTATTCTGGGGACTAGTTCGATCACCAAAACAAGACGATGGAGCCATCACCGAGGCAATGCTTCTGGAACACGTCAACGCTGCTCGGCAAAGCGTGGGGCGAGACGCATTGAAACCAATAGAGCTGACATCCTCCCTGCACGACCTAAAGAGGATGAGGAGCGTCGAGCAAATGGTAGATCATCCAGATACATGGAGAATTGTCGAGAAACACAAGGCACACGCACTCTAGAATCTGCTTATAATTTATCCCTAAATAATATTAATAGATAAAGAAATCTTCCGAAAAGCAATGATGGCAGCAGTCAGGTGGTTGAGCACCAAAAAACTACGGACGAGCTTTTCATATCAGACAAAGAGTCTGCGGAATCGGTTGAACCAATTGTGTGCCACTTCGACGCTGCAATCTGCAGGCGCGTTTGTTTGGGTGATGTCTCAGTTTGGACGCCTCTTGGCTGCGCCCTTTCACATGGGGGGATGTAGCTGTGGGCCAGAATGCTTTGCAGGGCTTGCTGGCTGCGGTATCCTGCATCTGGCCTGCAGGACAGCATCTATTAAGACTTCCGTAATTCATAACATTACCGGAGGGTAGCCTGCAGTAAGCGGGGCGATGATCGAAGGGCTTTTTTGGGCGCTCTTGAGCTTGTTGCATGCGATCGTATGCGGTTCGCCCAGATTGTTGGGGCAGTAGTTGCCTTGGGAGGAATGAGGGGCTCTACACGACTCTAGTACTCATCTGTCACATCCAAAGTTAGTGCACCCATTTGAATTCATCCAAAATGAAAACACCATGATCCACTATTTACGGATATATTCTTAGGAAGAAGAAACATGGCAATGTCATCGGATCAGGGGGCTAAATCTAACAGCAGCGATCTAGCAGCTCTTCTGCAAGAGCTGCAACGACCTGCCAAAAGCGTTCAGGAGCTACCACATCGAATAGAATTATGCGTTCATGCCTTAGCGCTGGTGAGCCGAAATCAGCACTCGATCTTGTGGGCTGCGCTACAAAATGAACTGGGCAACAGTCTGACCCAAAACCCCCAGGGCAACCGCGCTGAGAACTTGGAACGATCCCTCCATCATCATCAGGAGGCGCTGGTGATCTACAACCGCACAGACTTCCCAGAGCAGTGGGCCATAACGCAGAACAGTCTGGCGAATGCATACTTGAAACGCATCCGTGGGAAGCACGTCGAAAACCTGGAGCAAGCCATCCATCATTATCAGGAGGCGCTAGCAGTCAGAACCCGCGAGTCTCTCCCCACGCAGTGGGCTGCGACTCAGAGCAACCTAGCGCTTGCCTACTCGAACCGTATCTGTGGAGAGCGCGCCGAAAACCTTGAGCTTGCCATCCATCACCATCAGAAGGCGCTAACAGTCAGGACCCGCGAGTCCTTCCCTGAGGACTGGGCTGCGACTCAGAACAATCTAGCGCTTGCCTACTCGAACCGTATCTGCGGTGAGCATGCCGAAAACTTGGAACAGGCCATCCATTACTGTCATGAAGCTCTAATGGTTTATACCCGCGAGTCCTTCCCAGAGGACTGGGCCATGACTCTAAACAATCTGGCAGTAGCCTTTTCAGACCGCATTCTCGGTGAGCGCTCCGAAAACCTGGAGCAAGCCATCTATCACTATCGAGAGGCGCTAGAGGTAAGAACCCGCGAATCCTTACCCGAAGACTGGGCAGCAACCCAGAACAACCTAGCACTTGCCTACTCAAACCGTATTTGCGGTGAGCGCGCCAAAAACATGGAGCAGGCCATCCGCTATTATCAGGAAGCCCTGACGGTTTATACCCGCGTGGCCTTCCCCGAGAAATGGGCTACGGCTCAGAACAACCTGGCAATTGCCTACTCGAACCGTACCTGTGGAGAGCACGCCGAAAACATAGAGCAGGCCATCCGTTATTTTCGAGAGGCGTTAGCGGTAAGAACCCGCGAGTCTTTCCCTGAGGACTGGGCTGCGACCCAGAGCAACCTAGCACTTGCCTACTCGAACCGTATCTACGGTGAGCGTGCCAAAAACATGGAACAGGCCATCCGTTACTATCAGGAAACCCTATCGGTTTGTACCCGCGCGGCCTTTCCCGAGAAGTGGGCTGTCGTTCAGAACAACCTGGCAATTGCCTACTCAAACCGCATCTATGGAGAGCGTGCCGAAAACCTGGAGCAAGCCATCTATCACTATCGAGAGGCGCTAGCGGTAAGAACCCGCGAGTCCTTACCCGAAGACTGGGCTGCGACCCAGAACAATCTAGCACTTGCCTACAGGAACCGCATCTGCGGGGAGCGCACAGAGAATCTGGAACGCGCTATTCATTACTATAAGGAGACGCTGGCGGTTTATACACACACGGCTTTTCCCGAACTGTGGGCAATGACCCAGAGCAACCTAGCCCTAGCTTATTCAGACCGCATCTGCGGGAAACACGATGAAAACCTGGAGCAGGCCATCCATCACTATCAGGAGGCGCTGATAGTCTATAACCGTACAGCCTTCCCAGGGCAGTGGGCTACAGCCCAGAACAACCTAGCGGTAGCCTACAAACATCGCGTCTGCGGTGATCGCGCCGAGAACCTAGAGTGTGCTATTCATCATCATCTCGAGGCGCTAGCGGTAAGAACCCGCGACTTCTTCCCCGAAGACTGGGCAGCGACTCAACATAACCTCGCAAATGCCTACTTAGACCGCATCAGCGGCGAGCGCGAGGAGAACTTGGAGCAGGCAATCCTTCGCTGTCAGGAGGCTCTGACGGTAAGAACCCGTACGGCTCTCCCCGAGCAGTGGGGCATGACTCAAAACAGCCTAGCACTTGCTTACTCTAATCGCATCTGTGGAGATCGAGCCGAAAACGTAAGCCACGCCATCCATCACTATCAAGAGGCGTTGAAGGTAAGAACCCGCTCTGCCTTCCCTACTGATTACCGCCAGACTCAGCGCAACTTGGGTGATCTGTATTTCCGAGAAAGCAGACAGTTGGATGCGCTCATTGCCTATCAGCGGGCGATCGAAGCGGGAAACGACCTTCTGGCTCTCGCCTATTCTGAAGTGGGACGGCAAGCTGAAGTAAGGGAAACCACTCAACTCTACGCCCGTACTGCCTATTGCCTACTGCGCTTGAATCGCCACAGCGAAGCACTTGAGGTTCTGGAGCGAGGCAAAACGCGTCTGTTGGCTGAGACAATGGCATTGAGCGATTTGGATATGGCTTCTTTGTCCATAGAGAACCAGCAGCAACTCCAGTCTGCTCGGTTAACCATCAAAGAATTGGAGGCAGAAATGCGCCTGCCTCCGAACACACCAGCGCGCCGGGATGATCGTGTTTTGGCGGAACGGCTTCTCACTGAACGGTCTGCGCTCAATAGTCTGGTTGGGAACATTCGACGCAAGGCCCCGGACTTCCTCCCGCTCGGTTTGAGTCTAGACGAGATACTTCAGCTTATTCCACCAGAAGGCGCGTTGGTAGCACCGCTATTCACCTCCCAGGGCAGTGCCGTATTCGTCATTCCGCAGGGCACCACAGAGCTTACCGCAGCACATGTAGTGCAACTGGACGCTTTCCAGGACGCAGACCTGGATGCCTTGCTGCGCGGCACACAAGAATGCCCCGGTTGGTTGACCGCGTACGGAGCCTACCTAGCTGATCTCGATATCAATAATTGGAAAGAGGCCATTGAGTCGCTCGTAGGACGAATGGGGCAAGCAATCATAGCGCCCATTCAAGAGCGCTTGACAGCATTGAAGGTTAAGCGCCTTCTTGTCTTGCCTTCAGGGGGTCTGCAACTGCTCCCTCTACACTCAACATGGTTCTCTGGGGAAGACGGGCAACGGTGTAGCTTGCTTGATGACTATGAAATCGCCTTCGCGCCTTCTGCGCACGCGTACTCCATTGCGCGTCGACGCCTCGCTGGGCGTACAGGACGTGAGGCGCTGGTAGTTGGAATCAACGATTACGCTCAGTCGCCCCTGGTCAACGCTATCCCCGAGGCTCAGGCTGTAGCCGCATTATTTAACGTTGCGCCCTTGCTCGACACCGACGCGACCAAAGGGGCAGTGATCAGCGGTGCCCCCAAGGCGGCCTATCTCCATTTCTCATGTCACGGCTCCTTCAATTGGAGCATGCCGATGGATTCGACACTCTGCCTCGCCAACAATGAAATGCTCACACTCTCAGATGTCATCGGCAAGCTGGATTTGCGGTCGGCGCGTTTGGTAACACTGTCAGCATGTGAAACTGGCATTTCTGATGCGAGCCAATCACCCGATGAGTACTTAGGATTGCCCGCAGGATTTCTGCAAGCTGGGACACCTGCCCTGATAAGCAGCCTATGGAGTGTGGACGACCGTTGCACTGCGTTACTCATGGACCGCTTTTACCACAATCATATCCTACAAGGAATGCGCTGCTCGGCTGCTCTGCGCGAAGCACAGCTGTGGCTACGGGGTACTACGCGTGCAGAGCTAGGTGAGCACTACAAGTCCTTTATTCGCATGAGTCCGGAGCATGCCCTAGGTGCTTACAAAGACATTATGCTGAACGGCGCACCTGATGAGCGTCCCTATGCCAATCCGTATTACTGGGCAGCATTTACCTTTAACGGTGCTGATGTTTAGAGTCTGTTGAGAACGTGCCTTCGAAAGGCAGTAGCCACCTGATAAAGTCATCTGTCAGTCGGCCAATGGTGACGTAAGACGTGTAGTGGTGACGACTCACGATAATACCGGAGCGTTTGTTGATTGCTGCGGATTTCATTGAAGTTGACCAGACGTTCCTGGGACATGTTGACCACTGTACTGGCGTTGACCGTTGATACGTCTGACAGCTTTGCTCAGCGAAGTTGAGTACGGAAAAGCGATGGTGGCGGTTGGAAGGGTGTGACAGTTCATGGGGCAAAGAACCGCGAGTTCGACAACGTTATTGTGCTGTGGCCAGCGGCCATGGGAGCGACGATCAAAAGCGTCGGCTCCTCTACAACGCAGTCACTCGCGCGAAAGAACGCTGCCTTGTACTCGTACAGTTGGAGGCCAACCTTAGTAAAGCTCCATTTGCATGAACTTTTAACGGCCTTGGGCCGACAGTGCATGATGACGTGCATATTTCAGCCTATTTCCGCCACCCGTTCTCATTCAAACTGTAGCAGTGATTCCAACGAGATATCAGCCAGTGGTTCCAGTGCAAACTCAGCCACTGACTCGGGTCATAAACCTCATTCTTTGTGCAGGACATTGTGCGCATCAACCGGCAGGAATTCGACGTCGTGACGCTGCGCAGCGGTATCATTTGGAATGTCCAATGCAAGAATAACTTCGTCGACCTCACGCGCGTCGATTCGGATGCGGCGGCCTTCGCCCGTTACAACCGCCGCCTCGTGCGCGCATATGAGAAGGCATTAGTGAAGGAACGCAATCGGGAGCAACTGCTGAAAATGAGACTGGGCCTTGAGCCTGTGCAGCACATGCTTGTCTCGCGTTTTCCTGTGGTGACGAATAACCCGCGCATCGTCGTTTACAGCCGCATCGCCGAGTTCGCGAAGCGGGCCGATGCTGTGCTGGCGGCTTGAAAATTCAAGACAATGCGGCTGATGAAAACAGTTGGATTTCGGTTTCATCGGCTAACTTACTTCCGCGCGAAGTTAGCTTTGCCGACATACCGGTTCTTTCCAATGTGGGCGACTGGTTTGGGTTTAGACTGTGCAAAAACACAATGAAGAGCCGGATTTGCATTTTTTTTTGGGTTGCTTTACCCCTCCTGCATGAACGATTGTTGCGTATGGGCCGTTTTAAAGGGTCGGTTTTTTGTCCCCTGGAATTCCACGGCGTTTTTACGCAGCCTCGGTTGGAAGCGGCCGTTAGCTCTCCGGATACCGACTGGCAGCTTTGGCCGACGATTTGCCACTCATAGTGTGCAAATCTATCAAATCCGGCCACGTGGAAAATATGTATTCGGATCACGCCTGAACTCTCATTCTTTCTGGCAATAACCAGTTGCTGGCAACTGCTGAATCATGGTCTGGCTCCACGCAACCGCAGCGAGTGGATTTTCGTCTGGCTTGCAGGCGCTGTTCGTAACTCTAACCGGAAACCGTGGCTGTGTTCAGATCGGAATAACTGGCTGGAAATGGATGAGAATTACTGGACGTGTTTGAAACGGAATTGCTGGTAGGTTTTGACTGGAATATGTAATGACGGCCAGTTGTCCTATCTCCTGGCTGATTTCCCTTCGCCGCTACGGCGGCCCCTCATGTCAAACGTTCGAGCGGTCGCTTTCCAAAAGCCTGACCGTCTGCAAAGGGTCGGACTGGGCATTCGCTAAGACCGAAAGCTGCTATACGGGTTTCCCTGCCACCTACTGGCTGCTTTTGGACGAATTGCAGCCTCTCAGGAGGTTGCTGCTAATTGACTGCTGTGGCCGAGGGCCTGCAACTGAAACGTCTACATTCTGAAGCACTTGGGTATAAAACGACACGTATTGGCCAGTAAGCAATGCTAGGTAAGGTATATGGATATATATCAGTGACACGATTTTGTAAACAACTTAGCGATTTGGGTTATGGTTGTTTACGTTAAATTTGTGTTGTTAAATTTTTAATTTAAAAATCATTGTGTTAAGTGTTTATTTACAGAAATAGTAAACACAACCCTTTTAGGGTCCAGTGAGATACATAGAGTGAAAACCCCCTGGCAGATTGATCTCTGCCAGGGGGTTTTTCTTATCTACTCGACGAAGGCCAACAAATTGTGTTGATAGATCAGCGGCGGCTTAGCGTACAAATTCTATCTTCAACAAACGTGCCATCGGTATCGGCGTATGGACCAGGTCGGCCAAGGTATGCTGGTCCAGCACGGCATAGAGTGCATCAAAGGCCTGCGCCAGAATCGGGATCAACTGGCAGCTGGCCGTGATGCAGCAAGCATTGCTTTCACCGAAGCACTCGGCAATCGGGCTGTCCCCTTCGGCAGCTCGCACCACGGCGCCCAGGCGGATCTGCTCAGGCGGAAATGCCAAGCGGATGCCACCGCCTTTGCCACGTACCGATTCAATCACGCCAGTCTTTGCCAGATGGTGTACTACCTTCATGAGGTGGTTCTCAGAGATCGCATACGCCTGCGCAATCCCCTGGATGGTTGCAAGCCGTTCCTGATGCAGTGCCAGATACATCAGCACACGGAGCGTGTAGTCGGTAAAGCTGGTCAGTTTCATAAGATGTGCAAAAAATATTGCTTTTGTAAAAGCAAAGGCATACAGTAAAGGTGTATTAAGAATACACCTTAATCATGACTACCGATACCCATACTTTGCAGGAAGTGCTGCGTCAGGTCATAGACCCCGAGGTTGGCATGAATATCGTCGATCTGGGGCTCGTATACCGCCTCGAACACAAAGCCGATGGCGTGGAGCTGGATCTGACGATGACTTCGCCTGCCTGCCCGATGGGGGAAAGCATTGCGGAAGATGCTGAGGCCGTGCTTAAAGCCGCCCTCCCGATCGATTGCCCAGTGCGCGTCCAGCTTGTGTGGAATCCACCATGGTCGCCCGCACTGATGAGCGAGCAAGCCCGCCAGCATTTCGGCTGGTAATCACCCCCGTGTCTTTTCCACTTTTTACAGGAGCCTCCACCATGACCCCAGCAGCCGTTACCCTCGACGTTCGTGCCATTGAGCCGCGCTTTCGCCACCCACTGATCTTTGGCATCTTTGAACGTCTCCCCGTAGGTCAGGCGTTGATGCTCACCAATGATCATGATCCCAAACCGCTGTACTACCAATTCCAGGCCGAATCGAGTGGCCTCTTTAGTTGGGATTACGTGCAGTCTGGCCCCGATGTATGGCAGGTCTGTATCGGCAAGGAAGGGGATGGCGGCCATCTCGATATCAATAGCCGCTGCTGCGGTTGATTCCCTAACAAGGTTTTCGTCTTCGCGCCTCGCCATGTCATTCCCCATTCCGCTCAAACGTTTGCGTGTCGTGCTTGCTCTGCCGGCCATCGCCGCGCTGGTGATCGGTGTGTTTGCCGGGCTTGCGCGCATCGGCGTGGCGCTACCAGGCTACTTCGCCAGTCTCACCATCGTGCATGGCGCACTGATGGTGGGCGGACTCTTCGGCACCCTCATCGGTCTGGAGCGTGCTGTCGCCCTCGCCAGGGGCTGGCCGTATCTGGCACCGGCACTGTCGGGCGCGGGCGCGGTGTGCCTGTTGGTGGCACCCTCCAGTCTGTTGGGTGCATGGCTGATGCTGGCTGCTTCGCTGGTGATGACTTGGGCCTGTTTTGATGTGTGGCGCGGCCAGCGGGCCATCCACCTTGCCACACTGGCTGCCGCCGCACTCGCCTGGAGCCTTGGTAATGCTGTTTGGCTGACTGTTGGCACGCTGATCCCAGCCGTGCCATTGTGGATGGCCTTTCTTATTCTCACGATCGCGGGTGAGCGTCTGGAACTCTCGCGCTTTGTTCCTACGCCGCGTTGGGCACGCCGCTTACTTGCTGCGGTCTGCGCTCTGCTATTGATTGCTGCCACGCTACACAGCCTGGGCCTGTGGGGGCTGCACGCCTATGCACTTGCCCTGCTGATGCTTGCTGCATGGTTACTGCGTTTTGATGTGGCCCGGCGCACCATACGCACGGCGGGGCTTACACGTTATATGGCGATCTGCTTGCTCTCAGGTTACGTTTGGCTCGCCATCGGGGCCGTACTGGGCCTTGCTGGCGCATTGCCGGTGGGTGATCCGTTGCGCGATGCGGCCCTACACTCAATTCTGCTGGGGTTTGTCATCTCGATGGTCTTCGGTCATGCCCCTATCATCGTACCCGCACTCACGCGTTTATCGATGCGTTGGCACCCCGGTTTCTATATTCCGCTTGCTGTCTTGCAGATAACCCTGATGCTGCGGGTAGCCAGCGCCTGGAATTCAAGCATCGCTTGGCGCGAGTGGGGGGCTATTGGCAATGCCATCGCGCTATTGATCTTCTTTAGCATGATCATTGAAAGCCTGCTTGCTGCGCGTGATGGGAAACGTGTTCGCCGAGAGGTGTCGCATGGAAACTCGCTCTGAAAACCTTCAAATACGCCATACCCTCGAAACTGTTATATCGATCCAGTGGTGGGCGCCTACGCTATGCACATTGCGTGTGAGCAAGCCCGCAGGCTACTCTTTTCAAGCTGGTCATTACGCACGCCTTGGTCTGCCCGCTGAGAGCACTTCCGAGGCTATTGTCTGGCGTCCGTATTCCATTGTGTCGGCGCCCGCTGAACCTTTCCTAGAATTTCTCATCACCGTGGTTCCAGGAGGCGCGCTGACGAGTAGGCTTACACGGCTTCAGCCCGGGCGATGCGCTGGCGCTGGAGTCGCACGCCTGTGGTTTCTTTGTGCCCACCCAACTGAGCCCTGGCGATGATCTGTGGATGCTTGCCACCGGGGCTGGGGTGGGGCCGTATCTTTCAATACTGCGCGAAGGTCACATACAGGAAGCCTTCCGCCATTTAGTCCTGGTGCATAGCGTGCGCCGAGCTGCTGAACTTGCCTATCATGACGAAATTCTGCAGCATCAGGTGAGTTTGCCAGGGCGCCTGCATTACGTGCGGATCGTTACTCGTGAACCCGGCGCGGGGTCGATACAATGCCGCATCCCCCAAGCTATCGAAGATGGCATCCTGCAAGCCCATGTCAGTTTGCCCCTTGATGTCTCCCACAGCCGCGTCATGGTTTGCGGCAATCCGGGTTTTACCGCCGACATGCGCCAACTGCTTGCCGGGCATAGCTTCCAACCCTGCCGCCGCAACCTTATCGGCAGCATGCTATTCGAGAATTACTGGTGAAACGCTCATTTCCCCTCATTCAGCTCTCACGCGAACATCATACTGCGCTCGTGCTTGCAAAACGTGCGGGCACATGCGTGGGGGATGCGGCTGCAAGTGCTGCGCTGCTGTCCCGCATCAACAGCGAATACGCGCCTGATCTGCTTGCGCACTTTGCTACCGAAGAACGCGAGCTGCCTGGCGTGGTGGCGCCTATCGCCCCAAGTTTGATTTTGCGCCTATTCAATGAGCATTCTCAACTGCGAGCGTTCCTTGCGCGTATCCACGCTGGTGATGTTACAGCACTCCAGCCCTTCGGCGAACTGCTTGCGGCACATGTCCGTTTTGAGGAACGGGAACTTTTCCCGTGCTTTGAAACCACCTCAAACAACTAAGGCATGATGCCCGCCCCAATCAGAAATCTCTATGAGCTATCCCGCATTTTTTGAAGATATCCCCCACATCCGTGTGTTCGATGCGCTCTCGAAATTTCTGGGTGCCAGTGACAATGGCATTCTTGAGTATGGCTATTCCGACGCTGTTCGTCTGGCAGGCCATTCATGTCCTACAGTCGCCAGCGCTTATTGGCTGACTGTACGTGCGCTGACCAGGCTCTACCCTGGCAGTGAAGAATTGCCCGAGCGTGGGCGCATTGCCGTCACTTTCCGCGAGTCTATCGGTACGGGCACCACGGGTGTCGTTGCCAGCGTAGCGACCCTGATCACAGGGGCGGCAGGCGAAGGCGGGTTCAAGGGGCTGCAAGGCCGATTTGTCCGGCGTGGTCTGCTGGAATTTGCCAATGCCACTCAGACACTAGAATTATGCTTTACGCGTCTGGACACCGGTGCCAGCGTTTCTGCGCAGGCTTACCCACAGCGTGTTCCGGCATCCTCCGATTTACCCCGCCTCATGCAGATTTGCATGCAAGGTATTGCCAGTGATGCAGAACAAGCTGCCTTTGCCACACAATGGCAGGCGCGTGTACGCAGTCTTTTGCTTGAATATGCGTATGACGATGATGTGTTTGAAATCACTTCGGCATAGTTGAAGAAATCTATCCGATAGATTTTCACCACCCGTCCAAATGCCTTGGCGGGTGTTTGCCTATCGCGTTGCCGATCCCTTATTGTGCCTAAGCGACCATGCCCCAGCTTGCCGAATGGGTCAGTGCAACGCCGACGATGTAACTTACCGTGAGTAATGCCGCACCCAAAAATATGGCGCGTCGTAAGGCGGGGGCATCTGCCATCAGGGCTTTCTTACCGAACAACACATAGGCGACGAGAGCAAGAAACTTGGCGGTAAGCCATGTATTCACAAACGGGTATTGATGCAGCAGGCTGGCCAGCCAGATGGCTGAACTCAGCAACACTGTGTCGATGATGTGTGGGGTAAAGCGCAGCAGCTTCCAGCGCCGCCAGTTTACGCCTGCCAATTGCAATCCGCCGCGCAGTACGAAAAGACTGATGCTGAGGATCACACAGGTGATATGGACATCACGGATGGCAAAGTAAGACATTGTGTATCAACCAGAAAAAAGGCCCATGGAAACATCCATGGGCCTGTTGCATAGGCTTAACGGCTTGCGGTGGCTGCCTTTGCGGCAAGCTTGGCGCGGTAGCGCGGGCAGACGAGACGCAACGCGAACACAACAAGGCTCAGCACGCCAAGTGCGAACACGATATCACCGGGCACACGTAGCCACACAAGATTTGTCATCAATGCAGAATGCACAATCTCGGGCGAGCGGGCATACCACAAGCCTTGACTGACGCTGGCCCAGGCCTGATAGATGCCCGCCGGTAAGAGTGACATGAACACCATCATTGCCAGCCCAATGTTGAGCCCCCAGAAGGCGTATTTGATCCAGCCATCGCGCCACAACTCACGCGGCATCAATCCACGCAGGCAGAACAGCATCAGGCCAATCCCCAGCATGCCATACACGCCAAACAAGGCTGCATGACCGTGGGCGGGTGTCATATTGAGGCCTTGCACGTAATAGAGCGAGATCGGTGGGTTGATGGAGAATCCCAGCAGCCCGGCACCCACTGCATTCCAGAAGGCGACCGCGACGAAACAGAGAATGACCCAACGATAGCTGCTCAGCCAAGGCGCCGACTTGCTGCGCTGGTAGTTGCGCCATCCTTCCGCGCCGACTAGTGTAAGCGGCACCACTTCGAGCGCAGAGAATACCGCACCCACTGCAATCACCGAGGTTGGCGTACCCGTGAAATAGAGGTGATGCAAGGTGCCCAGGATACCGCCGAAGAGAAAGACGATGGTCTCCATAATGATTGCGGCATTTGCAGTCTCGATGCGGATCAGGCCCAAACGCGCGAAGATCAAAGCAATCACTGCCGTGGCAAACACTTCGAAGAAACCTTCAACCCACAGGTGCACGAGCCACCAACGCCAGTATTCAATCATAGAGTAATGTGTATGCTGGCCCCACATGAGTGAGCTGGCGTAGAAACCGCCGATGCACAAGGCCGACAGGAAGACCATCATGATCAGCCCACGGCTTTCGCTCGGATGCCGCAACGCTGGCCAAAGTCCACGCGCCATCAGCACCAACCAGATCATCAGGCCCGCAAATAGGCCATATTGCCAGATGCGGCCCATGCTGGTGTATTCCAACCCTTGATTACCCAGCCAGAATGCAAAATTTGACCCCAGGCGCAATTGCGAACCAATCCAGCCGCAGGCAATCGAGCCGCCAACAACCAGCAGCAGGGCGTAGAACAAGATGTTCACACCAAGGCGCTGGAAACGTGGTTCCCGGCCAGTCAGTGCGGGGGCAATATAAAGCCCTGTGGCGAGCCATGCAGTGGCAATCCACAGCACGCCAAGTTGCGTATGGATGGTACGGCTCACCGTGTAGGGGAGTATTTCGGCTAGCGGGAAGCCAAAGAAGCTACGCCCTTCGACTGCATAGTGCGCGGTCAGCGCCCCCATCCCTACCTGTAGCAGCAAAAGTGCGATGACCACGTAGAAATACTTGATGGTGGCACGCATTGATGGAGTAGGGCTCAGGTTGAAGAGGGGATCAGCCTTTGGCGGTGTGGGATCAGCCTCTTCGCGGTGCGCGTTGTGATACACGATCATCCCGGCTATGGCGGCGATTAGGAGCACCACGCTGACAATCGACCAGATGCCGTTACCTGGAGTCGGTATATTGTCAATCAGCGGTTCGTGGGGCCAATTGCTGGTGTATGACATATGCGTCATGCCAGGACGATCTGTGGCGGCGGACCATGCCGACCAGAAGAAGAACGCCGGTAGGGCGGCAAGATCCTGTGGGTCGCGTAGCGTGGCGGGCACCATCGCGTAAGCGTCACGTAGCTTGTCGAGGCTCGGGTCGTCGCCAAAAAGCCGAGTGTAGTGTGTGGCCAGGGTGCGCACCGCAGCCGCGCGTGCCGGGCTCAGGGTGAGCGTGCCGGTCGTGGCGTCATAAGTATTGGCGCGCATCTCGCGCTTGGTAAGTTCCCCCACAGCACCCTGTTCCGCAGCGTCAAGCTGGTCGAAGAGCTTGCCGTAACGTTGTTGCGCAAGGTTGTCGCGCAGGGCGAGAATTTCTCGATGCAGCCAATCGGCGGACCAGTCCGGCGCCACGTAGCTGCCGTGCCCCCATACTGAACCAAGTTGCTGCCCGCCTGCTTCCAGCCAGGCTTGTTGCCCCTGCATGATCTGCTCTGGGCCGAAGATCTCGCTGCCGTCGCTACTCACCACATGCTGCGGAATGGGCGGTGCCGCAAGGTAAATCTCGCGCCCGATCCAGCCCAGCGCGGCAAACGAAAGAAAGAAGATGACGGCGAGCCATCGCCAGAGATTGCGGTGCGATTCCATGTCAGATGTTCTCCTGAGAGGTATTCATAAGATGCATGGTACGTGCATCTTTTAAAAGATTCAAGAAAAATACATCTTTAAGGCGTCGCATGGACCCTGAGCATGGCAGGAACAGCCGTACAGGGGAAATTCAAAGTAGTGAGCTAAAACCCTTATTCGAAAAGGGGTGTCGTCAAGGGAGGCGAGAAGATTACCCTCACAAATGCACGCTCAGTGGGGGACGTTGAAGTCGTTCACTGTGGGTTTGGCGGAACCCGCACACTGCGGGGTCGCAATGAAAAGCTGGCTTGGTTTTTGGGGGCTAGCCGATTGGATCGGCCAGCCCTTCAGAGGCTAGAAGTTGTAGTGGAATGAAGTCTGGATACGGTTGTATTTGCCGGATTCGCCACTGCTGAGCTTGCGCTGTGCATGGGCAAATTCCAGACCGAGGTCGAAGTTCTTGGCGGGCGACCAGATCACATTGGCAAATGCTTCATTGACAGTATGGTTGGCTGCATGGCCGACTGCATCCCGGTACTGGTTGCCCAGGCTGGTGTGGCCATAGATGAGGTTGGTGCGAATCTTGGGGGACCAACGATGCTGCCAGCCCGCCGTCACAGCCTTAACTGTGGTCAGCCTGATATCCGAGTTGGATACGATTTCCTTGTTGTAATTGGCATCTTCAACATACTGGCTGATCCCTTTCCCTGCGGTAACGAGGCCTTGCAGGAGGTCAGAGTCAGTAATCTTGATCGCCGCCCCAACACTTGCGCCAAAACCGTATTTGGTTTTTGACGTAGAATCGGTCGTGCCACTCGGAATCGTTTCATGTGCCAATTGGTTGCCGATTGCACGCACTGAAGCAGAGCCCCAGTTGCCGTCCAAAAGCCAGGCTGCGGTGACGGCAGGGGCTTTGATCACTGAGTTATCAACCGGGTTTTCCGGTACTTCCACGGCAACGGCAAATTTGCCCACCGAGCTGGGCGCCGTGGTATAGCGCACCTGGGGCTCGCGGGTGGAAGCAAGGCTGCCCGAACCGTTGAAGTCAACGGTTTCCGGAATGGATTCATTGCTGCGGAACAGGCTCCAGGTCTGGCCTGCAAGCAAGCTCCCCCAATCGGATGTCAAATTGCCATAGGCATGGCGCAGGCGGAATTTGCTGCCCACAAAATCGCCTTCAAGTACGGTATTCAATTTGCCGATATCGGTCGGCGTAAAGCTCTTGAAGCCAAAACGCGAGGTTTGTGCGGTGACGTTGAACTTGCCCTTGCGCGAATCGGTGTTCACGGTGCTCGGGTCGTTTCTGATCCCGATGGAGCCACCGTCATAGGCCCAGCTACCGGTACCAGCATTCAGATCCTTGATGACATCGACGTGTACATAACCGTAAAAGCCGAGTGAGGTTTCCGTGCCAGGAAGCTTGAAAGTGCCTGGTTCGTCGCCGCCGACAACAGGTTCGGCAGCATGGACGGACGCAGAAGCGATTGCAGAAAGCGCCAGCGTGACGGCAACAAAGAGGGTCTTCTTTTTCAACATTATTTGCTCTGCCTGAATGATGAGAGGATGAGTGACGGTGTATCCATTTAGAGTTTTTGGATTGACCGTTCGTGCAAATCCTAATCAAAGCAGCGCGTGGGCTGAACGATTTAATGCCTATATCCATCTAGGCATAAAGGGCAAAATAAATGTTATTTCAAGCTGTAGTTTTTATACAAAAGAAAAGAGGCTTATCGTGCCTGGGCGGCGCGCGATAAGCCTCAATGGGAGGAGAATCAATCGTATCCGTTCTCTCGATGAGGAGCGATGGCAGCACGCACGTTCGTTTCGGTCAGCTCTTTGGCGCAGAGCTCAATAAACCGATATGCATAACCGCGCAGATAGTGCCCGCGCCTGACGGCGATCAGGGTGGTGTTGCGTGAGAAGATATGCGAAGCATCAATCAGCCTGAGATCCTGGTCTTTCTCCGGATTGAACGCTCCAGGTGCAATGATGCCGATGCCCAGGCCCAGCTCCACGTATGATTTGATGACATCTGCATCGAGTGCGGACATCACGATATCGGGTGACAGGCCCGCAGTGGAGAAGGCCTTGTCAATCTTGGCGCGGCCCGTGAATCCCGCGTGATAGGTAATCAGTGGATACTCTGCCAACGCTTCAATGGTCAGGCTGGGCAGGTCCAGTAGCGGATGGCCTGCTGGTACAAGCACCGCATGGTGCCAGTCATAATAGGGAAAGGTGACCAGTTCGGTTTCGCCCGCGAGCGACTCTGTGGCGATTCCGATGTCGGCATCGCCCGAGAGCAATTGCTGAACGATTTCTTGCGGGCTGCCTTGGTGCAAGGCCAGGTGAACCTTGGGGTATTCCTGCTTGAACTGTGTTACCACCTGCGGCAAGGCGTAGCGGGCCTGGGTATGCGTGGTGACTACGGTAAGTTGGCCCTGGTCGCGCTGTGTGAATTGATCCGCCAGTTTTTTGATGTTGCGCGCATCCAGCAGCATGCGTTCGACAATAACAACGAGTTCCTTGCCCGGTTCGGTCAGCCCGAGCAGACGTTTGCCGCGCCGGATAAAGAGTTCCACGCCCAATTCATCTTCCAGATCCTTGATGTGTTTGGATACGCCGGGCTGCGAAGTAAACAGTGCGTTGGCGACTTCGGTCAGGTTGAAGTTTTGGCGAACCGTTTCACGCACGATACGGAGTTGTTGAAAATTCATGTTTAGATTCCCGCTGCAATGTAGTGATCGGCTGCCACCGGCTTGGTTTGCTCAAATACCTTGAGGCGTGAAGGCACCAGACGCACCGCCTGCCCCCCTTTCAGTTGCAATGCAATCAGGCGGTCGAGTGGAATTTCCACTTCATGGTGATGGATCTGCTGTGCATCCTCGCGCTCCAGTTCTACCTTGGCGGTAATGCCAAAAGCTTGAATCCTGGAGATCGTGGCGAGAATGCCGTGGCTTGCCTGAATGTTGGTGTCGATATCCAATTCATGTGGGCGTGCAAAGGCGATGACTTCGGCACCGGGGCGGATCGCATCGTCAGGATTATTCACGCGCTGCTCCCCTACTTCAAGCTCGCCTTGGCCCGCACGACCATGGAAGAGATTGACCGAGCCCAGGAAGCTATATACGAAGGGTGTTTTCGGGGCATTCCACACTTCTTCCGGCGTGCCGATCTGTTCTACGCTACCGTGGTTCATCAGGACTACGCGGTCGGATACCTCTAGTGCTTCTTCCTGGTCGTGCGTGACGAAAATGCTGGTGATATGCAGTTCATCATGCAGTTTGCGTAACCAGCGACGCAATTCCTTGCGCACTTTAGCGTCCAGCGCACCGAAGGGTTCATCCAGCAGCAGCACACGCGGTTCTACGGCCAGTGCTCGTGCCAAGGCAATACGCTGGCGTTGCCCACCTGAGAGCTGTGCAGGGAAGCGATCAGCCAGCCAATCCAGTTGCACCAGTTTGAGCAGATCGGTGACTTTCTTGCGGATGATCTCTTCGCTTGGGCGCTTACTGCGCGGTTTGACGCGCAAACCGAAGGCGATATTGTCGAATACGCTCATGTGGCGAAAGAGCGCGTAATGCTGGAAGACGAAACCGACCTGTCGATCCCGCACATGGGTGCCGGAGGCATCCTGCCCTTCTAGAATGACATTGCCCTGGTCGGCATGCTCCAGACCTGCAATGATCCGCAGCAATGTGGTCTTGCCGCAACCGGAGGGGCCAAGCAGTGCCACCAGTTCGCCCGTTGGGAAGTCGAGCGAGACATCGTCCAGCGCGACAAAATTGCCGAATTGTTTGCGAATGTTTTGAACTTGGATGCTCATGATGCAGATTCCTGTTGGTGGTCGCGGGCATTGAGTGCTGCACGCCATTCGATCAAGGTTTTCAGTACCAAAGTGACCAGGGCCAGTAGTGCCAACAATGAGGCCACGGCAAACGCAGCCGCGAACTGGTACTCGTTGTAAAGAATTTCAATCTGCAAGGGCATGGTGTTGGTGATGCCGCGAATATGGCCAGAGACTACGCTGACGGCGCCAAACTCCCCCATTGCCCGTGCATTACACAGCACGACCCCATAAATCAGGCCCCATTTGATATTGGGCAGCGTGACGTGCCAGAAGGTCTGCCAACCGTTGGCGCCGAGCACGATGGCTGCCTCTTCCTCCTCTTTGCCCTGAGCCTGCATGAGGGGAATCAGTTCGCGGGCCACAAAGGGGAAGGTGACGAATACCGTGGCGAGCACGATTCCTGGCACGGCAAACACAATCTTCAGGTCGTGAGCGTCCAACCACGGCCCAAGCAAGCCTTGGGCACCAAATAGCAGAACGTACACCAAGCCCGCCACGACTGGCGAGACTGAAAACGGCAGATCAATCAGCGTGATGAGGAATTGCTTGGCACGAAACTCAAATTTGGCAATGGCCCATGCCGCTGCAACACCGAATACCAGATTCAATGGGACGGCGATGACAGCGGCAATCAAGGTGAGCTTGATGGACGCCAAGGCATCATCTTCTGTGATTGCCGCCAGATAGACATCCCAGCCCTTTTTGAAGGCTTCGACAAAGACTGTTGCCAGCGGCAGAAGCAGGAATCCGGCAAAGAATGCCAGGGATATTCCCAGAATGCTCCACTTCACCCAGGGGCGATCACGGGTAGCCGGATTGTCTTCGTAATGCCGGGCAGGGGACAACGAGGCCACCTGGGCGGCATTCAAGCTTGTGGCGCCACTCATTTAGATTTTCCTCCCGATACGGCGAGCAGACCAAGCCTGCAAACTATTGATGATGAAAAGTAGGATAAAAGAGGCGATCAGCATGACGGCGGCAATCCCCGTGGCACCGGTGTAGTCGTATTGCTCCAGTTTGGTGATGATCATCAAGGGGGCAATCTCCGACACCATGGGGATGTTGCCCGCAATGAAAATGACTGAGCCATATTCGCCTACTGCACGCGCAAAGGCCAAGGCAAAGCCGGTCAGCAGGGCGGGTAACAGCGTGGGGAAGATCACCATGCGAAAAATCTGCCAGCGCTGGGCCCCCAGGCTGGTGGCGGCTTCTTCAAGCTCTACCTCCAGGTCTTCGAGCACAGGCTGAACGGTGCGTACAATGAATGGCAAACCGATAAAGATCAACGCAATCAGCACCCCTGCCGGGGTAAATGCAATCCGGATGCCGTGATCCGCAGCCAGACTGCCAACCCAGCCTTTTGGGGAATAGATCGCGGTGAGTGCGATGCCTGCCACCGCAGTGGGCAGGGCAAAGGGCAGATCAATCAGCGAGTCGACGATCTTGCGCCCAGGGAAGCGATAGCGTACCAGTGACCATGCCAGGAGCAAGCCGAAAACGGCATTGATGGCAGCCGCGAGGAGCGCTGCGCCAAAAGAGAGGCGGAAGGACGCCAGTACGCGGGGCGCCGTGGCGATGGCGACAAAGTGTTCCCAACCGCCGCTGGCTGTTTTGACAAAAACAGTGGAGAGCGGAATCAGCACCAAAAGCGATAGATATAGCAGGGTGTAGCCCAGCGTGAGGCGAAACCCTGGGAGTACCTGATGACGGGGAAGCGAAGCCATTTTCTGTTGCCTTATAAGTAATGGCGGTAGTTTATTGATGTGCTTATATGCGGCGAACTAATAAAAAGTGAGTTTCTTATTTCAAAACTAAGTAAGGCCGTGTTCTGGATATGGGGGACAAATCCAGGAGTCAGCGATTTGGCCAGGGCTTTATCAGGAATCTGAATATAGGAACAATTTTTAAATTGTTTTGCTGGCTAAAGACTGCGAATAAGCTGCTACTCATCAGCAAGCCTCACGCCATTGACGTATGACGAATGAGGCTTCATGTCCAGTCAAGGAGAGTGTGATGACAACGGCCAATGTGCTTGAAAAAGCGGCGGACAAAGGCGCCCATACACCAACGGTGCTGCCTGGTGAAGAAGTGTCTGGCAACTCGATAGCGATCTTGAACAAAGCCCGCGAGCGTGCTGCGGAGTTAAACCTACCATTTGCGGGCGGGGTGACGCCGAATGAAGCGTGGGCACTGTTCCGCCATGGTGATGCGATCCTGGTGGATATCCGCAGTGCCGAGGAACGCAAGTTCGTCGGCCATGTTCCCGGCACGCTGCATGTCGCCTGGGCAACGGGTACTTCATTGACCCGCAATCCGCGTTTCTTGCGCGAATTGGAGGCCAAAACCGGCAAGACCCCAATCGTGTTGCTGCTCTGCCGTAGTGGCAAGCGTTCTGCTCTGGCTGCTGAAGCTGCGGCCAAAACAGGATTCACTAATGTCTTCAATGTGCTCGAAGGTTTTGAGGGGGATCACAACGAGCAGCAGCAACGCGGTTCGCATAATGGTTGGCGGTTCTGGAATCTACCCTGGGTGCAAGACTGAAGTCTGATCCTTGCATGCCACGCTTCTCGCTCACTCATCGTTTTCAAATCGGTTGTTTCGGAGGGAATAATGTCCAAGTGGTTCGCAGATAATTCTTTATCCATCGGCGGCACGCCGCTGGTTCGGCTCAACCGCATTACTGCTGGCACCGGGGCCACCGTGTTTGCCAAGATTGAGGGGCGCAATCCCGCCTATTCCGTGAAATGCCGGATTGGTGCAGCCTTGATTGAGGACGCGGAAAAGCGTGGCCTGCTTGGGCCGGGTAAGGAACTGGTCGAGCCCACCAGCGGCAATACAGGTATTGCTTTGGCATTCGTGGCGGCTGCCCGTGGGATTCCCATTACGCTGACAATGCCGGAAACCATGAGTGTGGAACGCCGGAAATTGCTCGTGGCATACGGCGCAAAGCTGGCGCTGACCGAGGGCGCCAAGGGCATGGCTGGTGCAATTGCCAAGGCCGAGGAAATTGCAGCCTCTGATCCCAGCAAGTATGTGCTGCTGCAACAGTTCAAGAACCCGGCCAACCCTGCCATCCATGAAAAAACGACCGGCCCGGAAATCTGGGACGCGACCGATGGTGCGGTGGATATCGTCGTGTCGGGCGTGGGCACGGGGGGCACCATTACCGGGGTATCTCGCTTCATCAAGAAAACCAAGGGCAAGGCGATCACTTCGGTGGCGGTGGAGCCCGCCTCCAGCCCGGTGTTGACGCAGACCCGCAATGGCGAACCTGCCAAACCCGGCCCACATAAGATTCAAGGTATTGGCGCAGGCTTTGTTCCGGCTGTGCTGGATTTGTCGCTCGTGGATGTGGTTGAGCAGGTGAGCAACGAAGAGGCGCTTGAATATGCGCGTCGCTTAGCCCGCGAAGAGGGCATCCTCTCTGGCATCTCCAGCGGAGCGGCCGCTGCTGCAGCGGTACGCTTGGCACAGCGCCCGGAAAATGCTGGCAAGACTATCGTTGCCATTTTGCCGGATTCGGGTGAACGCTATTTGAGTTCCGTGCTGTTTGAAGGGCTCTTTGATGCTGCGGGCTTGGCCGTATGAACATCAGCCTGCCCAACGTAGATGCCCTGCATGGGGTGCAGGGGCCGCCTGCCACACCCAATTGGGAGCTGGATCGCGTGGTGGCAGGCTTACGCACTGCCCGTGAAGACTGGCGCGAAGCGCAGCAGCGCAAACATGAGTATGGCGGGCGGGATCTGCCTTCGCGCGATAGCCTTCAACAGACCATGCTGGCCTTGCGCGGGGCATTGTTTCCGATGCGCCTGGGGCCAGCAGACCTGCGCCAGGAGAGTGAGGATTTTTACGTTGGTCATACCCTGGATGTGGCGCTGAATACACTTCTGACCCAAGTGCGCCTGGAATTGCGGTATGCCACGCGGCAAACCCCGGTGGGGCTGACGGCGGTGGAGTTGCAGTCCGTCAGCATTGTGCGCGATTTCGCAACCTCGCTGCCGCAAATCCGGCGCCTGCTCGACACGGATGTGGAGGCCGCTTTCCGGGGCGACCCCGCTGCGCGCAGCGTAGATGAAGTGCTGCTGTGCTATCCGGGCGTGGTGGCGATGATCCATCACCGGATTGCACATCGTCTGCACCGCCTCGGGGTGCCATTGCTGGCACGCATCGTCTCAGAGCTGGCGCATTCTGAGACCGGGATCGATATCCATCCTGGCGCACAGATCGGGCCGGGGTTTTTCATTGATCACGGCACAGGGGTAGTGATCGGCGAAACGGCCATCATCGGGCGCAATGTGCGCATCTATCAGGCCGTCACCCTGGGGGCAAAACGATTCACCAGTGATGAGAGCGGCGCCTTGCATAAAGGGGAAGCGCGCCACCCGATTGTCGAGGATGACGTAGTCATCTACGCCGGAGCCACTGTGCTGGGGCGGGTGACGATTGGCAAAGGCTCTGTCATCGGTGGCAACGTGTGGCTCACGCGGAGTGTTTCGCCGGGCAGCAACGTCACACAGGCCAATTCCCAGCATGAAGTGCTGACGCAAGGGGGAGGAATTTGATCATGAGCGCTGTCGTAAGCCGTTTTCCCAGCGTGGTACGGCGCTTGCGCGAAGCACGGGGATGGTCGCAGGAGGAATTGGCTGAGCGTGCCGATTTGAATCGTTCCTACGTGGGCGAGATTGAGCGTGGTATCGCCATGCCTTCTCTGGGCACGATCAGCAAGCTCGCACTTGGCTTGGAACTCAAACCTTCTTCTTTGTTGGAGCATTGCGAATAAGAAGCCGTAACAAAATGGTTCTGGCGTTGTTACGCCGTCTGGCCGTACTACTTGTACTGTCTGCGGCGGCGCGCCTAGCCAGAACCGTTGCACTCCATTTTGTTACAGCTTCTAAGCCTGTGCTGTTTTGCTGGCGATAGCATGTTGATGATTGCATAGAATAAATTCATATTTGTTTATAGTGTTTTTTGATAAACCGACTTCTGCAAGGAGCAGTTCATGGCTGAACAAGAAGTGCAGCAGGCGCTAGGCGATAATGCCGCCCGCCAGCTTGCGAATGCCACCAAAACCGTTGCGCAGCTATCTACGATATCGCCGCGTTGGCTGACTCATTTGCTGCAATGGCAGCCGGTTGAGGCAGGTATCTTCCGCCTGAACAAGGTCAAAAATCCGCGTGACGTGCGGGTGGCCTGCTCGCAGCGCGATGAATCGGAGTTGCCGCAAACCTTTGTTGATTACGAAGAACAGCCGCGTGAGTATTTTCTTAACGCGGTGACTACGGTACTCGATGTGCATACTCGGGTATCTGATCTGTATAGTAGCCCGCATGATCAGATCAAGGAACAACTGCGTTTGACGATCGAGACGATCAAAGAACGTCAAGAGTCCGAACTCATCAACAACCCCGATTACGGCCTGCTGGCGAATGTGACCGAAGAGCAGCGTGTTTTCCCGCTTACCGGTGCGCCGACGCCAGACGACCTGGACGAATTGCTCACCAAAGTCTGGAAAGAGCCGGCATTCTTCCTGACGCATCCACTCGCCATTGCTGCCTTTGGCCGTGAATGCACCCGTCGTGGTGTGCCACCCCCAACGGTCAGCCTCTTTGGCTCGCAGTTCCTGACTTGGCGTGGTATCCCGCTGGTCCCCTCGGACAAAGTGCCGGTGGCCGATGGCAAGACCAAGATTCTGCTGCTGCGCGTGGGCGACAAGCGCCAGGGCGTGGTGGGGCTGTTCCAGCCGGGTTTGGCGGGTGAGCAAACCCCGGGCCTGTCGGTGCGCTTTATGGGGATCAACCGCAACGCGATTGCTTCTTACCTGATTTCGCTGTATTGCTCGCTGGCTGTGTTGAGCGACGATGCCCTGGCGGTGCTTGATGACGTGGAGATCGGCAAGTACCATGAGTATCCCGACACCTACAAGTGATCCGGCTGCAAGCGCTGCGTCTTTTGATGTAGCCGCCTTGGCGGCACTGGCCAACGATTTTTTCGTCCAGTTGCCGAACGGGCAAGCCCCTGCTGCACCCATCCAGGCACCTGAACCGGTGTTGGCATTGGGGAACCGCGCTCCGTCCTTGGCTCCCGCCGCGCAGACCCAGACGGGTGTGCCGGATAAGGCAGACAGTGCAGGCTTGGGCCGTGGCAATGGTTTCGCCCAAGGTGTGCCGGAAGCTTACGCGGCACTGCTGCCGCAAGTTGATCTGCCTGCACCGCCTGCGCAGGCAGCGTCCTTGCCCTCGGGTTCCCCTTATTATTTTCTGGGCGAATCCAGCGCATATCCCTCTTCGGGGGTGAATGTGCCGAGCGAGGATCGGGTGACGGCGCGCTCCTTCGGGCTACCGGGTGAAGACGATCTGCGTGTGCTGCTCGCTGGAAGTGTGCCGCGTGAACAGGCGCCACAGGCTGAAAAAAAGGATACTTGGTTTTATTTTTCAGACCTGAGTCGTCCAGACAGCAGTCTGCAGCCCAGCATGCAGGGGAGTGCGCATCCGCTGTTCGATGTCAATGCAGTACGGCGTGATTTCCCGATCCTGCAGGAGCGGGTCAATGGCAAGCCGCTGGTGTGGTTTGACAATGCGGCCACCACCCACAAACCACAGGCAGTGATTGATCGTCTGGCCTACTTTTACGCCCACGAGAACTCGAACATCCACCGCGCTGCGCATGAACTAGCGGCACGGGCCACGGATGCCTACGAGGGTGCGCGCAACAAGGTGGCCCGTTTCATTGGTGCCAGTTTCGCCGAGGAAATCATCTTTGTGCGTGGCGCCACGGAAGCCATCAATCTGGTCGCCAAAACGTGGGGGGCGCAAAACATTGGGGCCGGTGACGAAATCGTCGTCTCCAATCTTGAGCACCATGCCAACATCGTACCCTGGCAACAGTTGGCAGTGGAAAAAGGCGCCAAGCTGCGCGTGATTCCCGTGGATGACCGGGGCCAGATCCTGCTTGATGAGTATCGCAAGCTGCTTAACGACAAAACCAAGATTGTGGCGATCACCCAGGTATCCAATGCCTTGGGAACGGTCACCCCTGTCAAGGAGATCGTGGCGCTGGCGCATAGCGTGGGCGCCAAGGTACTGGTTGATGGGGCGCAATCCGTTTCGCATATGCGGGTCAATGTGCAGGCGCTGGATGCAGACTTCTTCGTATTCTCCGGACACAAGATATTCGGCCCCACGGGGATCGGCGTAGTCTATGGCAGGCGCACGATTCTGGAGAGCATGCCGCCCTGGCAAGGTGGGGGCAACATGATCGCGGATGTCACCTTTGAGCGTACCGTGTATCAGGCACCTCCCAATCGCTTTGAAGCGGGCACCGGCAACATTGCTGACGCCGTGGGGTTGGGGGCTGCGCTTGATTACGTGGATCGGATCGGCATCGAAAACATCGGGCGCTACGAGCATGACCTGCTGGCTTATGCCACACAGGGCTTGCTGACGATTCCAGGTATTCGATTGATCGGTACTGCGCCAGACAAAGCTAGCGTCATTTCCTTCGTCCTCAAGGGTTTTACAACGGAGGAAGTGGGCAAGGCGCTCAACCGCGAAGGTATTGCGGTACGCACTGGCCACCATTGCGCCCAGCCTATTTTGCGGCGTTTTGGCGTCGAGCAGACCGTGCGCCCTTCTCTGGCGTTCTACAACACCCGCGAAGAGGTTGATCGACTTGTGCGGACAAGCTATCAACTCGCTACATCACGTCGCTGAGATCGCCAATCTCACTCCAAAACGGCAGTCCCGAAGATGGACTGCCGTTTTTTTCATTTCCGGCCTAACAACGGCTTGATCAAGGGGACTAAAGGGGTCTTGTTGCTACAGTGAGTGCGAATTTGTTGTTTTTCTGCCCCTAAGCCCCCCAGGCTCCCGCGCTACGTGACACAACTTCTTTTGGGGACAGAATCTTTTCATTGGGGCTTCCCAAATGGACAAGTCTTATCATCAAGTGTTGTCTGGTAAACCCGAATAGCAGGTTTATCCATCTCTGTTCTGAAAACGTTTTCTTGCAATCAAGCCCATGATTACGCATCAAAATACCTCTTAATCTTGAAGAGGTTGTTTGTATAACTAATTGATATTAAAGATTATTGAAAATTTGTTTCATGGTGTGACAAATTAGGCTGCCTATGATTTGAGAAGCGTAAAACAGCTGTGGATGACACAGCAATAATCTATGTTTCCAGCTATAAAATCCATTCCTGAGTGCCCTGCAGAGGTTGAAACTATCCAGCAGAGCAATTGATTGCCTGATTGTTTTCCCTTATGGGCCTCCCTAAAGGGTTGTGGGTTCGGCGCCGGTTTATCTCGATAGGTTAGACTGGTTCCGCCTCAGGCTAAACACGCCAAGCTCAAGGCGGTGATTGTTCGGCAATAACTATTTATTAAGAATCGGAGACTGGATCATGAACAGAAGGAAAGTGCTTGTTGCCTCGCTGGTAATTGGCGCGATGGGCTGTCTGCCCCTTGCACATGCCGCCGACAAGGGGTACGTCGGTATCTCCATGCCAACCAAGTCCTCGGCCCGTTGGATTGCTGACGGCGCCAACATGGTGAAGTACTTCAACGAAAAGGGTTACAAAACCGATCTGCAATACGCCGAAGATGACATCCCCAACCAGCTCGCCCAGATTGAAAACCTGGTGACCAAGGGCGTGAAGGTGTTGGTGATCGCCTCGATTGACGGCACCACCCTGTCTGATGTGCTCAAGAAGGCTGCTGACAAGGGCGTCAAGGTTATTGCCTATGACCGCCTGATCAAGGGTTCCAAGAACGTTGACTACTACGCCACGTTCGACAACTTCCAGGTTGGCGTGATCCAGGCCGAATCGATCGTCAACGCCCTGGGCCTGAAGAATGGCAAGGGTCCGTTCAACATCGAGTTGTTCGGCGGCTCGCCGGATGACAACAACGCCTTCTTCTTCTATGACGGTGCCATGTCTGTGCTCAAGCCCTATATGGACAAGGGCAAGCTGGTGGTGCGCAGCAAGCAGATGGGGATGGACAAGGTTGGCACCCTGCGCTGGGATGGCGCTGTGGCCCAAGCCCGTATGGATAACCTGCTGAGCGCCTTCTATGGTAAGGATCGCGTAGATGCAGTGCTGTCTCCGTATGATGGTTTGTCCATCGGCATTCTGTCCTCACTCAAGGGCGTGGGCTATGGTTCGCCGAAGCAACCGTACCCGATCGTGACCGGTCAGGACGCGGAAGTGCCTTCCGTGAAGTCGATCCTGCGTGGCGAGCAATATTCCACCGTCTTCAAGGATACGCGTGAGCTGGCCAAGGTTACTGTTGGCATGGTTGACGCCATGTTGAGTGGCAAGCAGCCCCAGGTCAATGACACCAAGACCTATAACAACGGCGTAAAGATTGTGCCGTCCTACTTGCTCAAGCCGGTTCCGGTTGATAAGACCAACTGGAAGAAGATTCTGGTCGACAGTGGTTACTACACAGAAGACAAGCTGAAATAAGAGTGGTGCAGCACTGGCTCTTGCCCGTCATGGGGCAGGAGCCAGGTATAAACCATCGCTGCCTGGGTGCATTGTGCCCAGGTGAGCTGGAAAAGTAGAGGTGATTCGGTGGGATCCATTCTGGAAATGAAGGGGATCACCAAGCGCTTTCCGGGTGTTATCGCCCTGAAAGACGTGAACCTGGTGGTCCAGGCTGGCGAGATCCACGCGATATGTGGTGAAAACGGCGCTGGCAAGTCGACCTTGATGAAAGTGCTCAGCGGTGTTTATCCCGCAGGCACCTACGAAGGTGAAATCCATTTTGAAGGCCGCGAGCAAAAATTCAGCTCGATTGCCGATAGTGAAGAGCAGGGCATCATCATCATTCACCAGGAACTGGCCCTGGTTCCCTTGCTGTCGATTGCCGAGAACATTTTTCTGGGCAATGAGCAGAACAAGCTTGGTGTCATAGATCGGGAGCAGACTCACCGCAGGACGGTGGAATTGTTGAAAAAGGTCGGGTTGAGCGAGTCGCCCGAGACTTTGATCACCGATCTTGGCGTGGGCAAGCAGCAATTGGTGGAAATTGCCAAGGCGCTGTCCAAGAAGGTCAAGCTGTTGATTCTGGATGAGCCTACCGCCAGCCTGAACGAGAACGATAGTGCGGCCTTGCTGGATCTGCTGGTCGGGTTTAGAGCCCAGGGCATGACCTGTATCCTGATCTCGCACAAGCTCAATGAAATCTCTCGTGTGGCCGACTCGGTGACGGTGCTGCGTGACGGTTCCACTGTGCAGACGATGAATTGCCGTGAAGCGCCGATCTGCGAAGATGTAATCATCCGGCATATGGTCGGGCGCGAGATGGCTGACCGTTACCCACATCGGGAACCTGACATCGGCGAAGTGGTGTTCGAGGTCAAGGATTGGACGGTTTTCCACGAGCAGCATGAAGACCGCAAATTCATCAAGGGCGTCAACCTGAATGTGCGCCGTGGTGAGATTGTGGGGATTGCAGGCCTGATGGGGGCCGGGCGAACTGAGTTTGCGATGAGCGTCTTCGGGCGCAGCTATGGGCGCAACATCAGCGGCAAGGTATCGCTACGCGGCAAGGAAATTGATGTCGGCACGGTGCAAAAGGCTGTTGCACATGGCATAGCGTATGTTACCGAAGACCGCAAGGGCTATGGTCTGGTGCTCGAAAACGAGATCAAGCACAACATCACGCTGGCCAATCTGCCGGGTGTATCACGCTTAGGGGTGATCAACGAAGGGCGTGAATACGAGGTGGCAAATGATTACCGGCGTAAGATCAATATCCGCTGCGCCGGGGTTTTCCAGCACGTTGGCAACCTCTCCGGAGGGAATCAGCAAAAGGTTGTGCTGAGCAAATGGCTGTTTGCCGGGCCGGAAATCCTGATTCTGGATGAGCCTACGCGTGGGATTGATGTGGGGGCGAAGTATGAGATCTACATGCTGATCGCCCAGCTTGCCAAGGAGGGTAAGTGCATCATTCTGATCTCGTCCGAAATGCCGGAATTGCTGGGGATGAGTGACCGTATCTACGTCATGAATGAAGGTGCGTTCGTGGCCGAGATGCAGACCGCCGAAGCCAGCCAGGAAAAAATCATGCGTGCGATCGTTACTGCAGGGAAAGACTGACATGAATACCAATGTTGAAGCGGCACAAACGACCGCAGAAAAAACTCCGCTCTCTACCATCATCAAGAAGAATCTGCGTGAATACGGCATGCTGCTGTCGCTTGTCGTCATCATGATCTTCTTCTACTACAAGACCGATGGTACTTTGCTGGAGCCGCTGAACCTGACCAACCTGGTGCTGCAGAACAGCTACATCATCATCATGGCCCTGGGCATGTTGCTGGTGATCGTGGCCGGGCATATCGACTTGTCGGTCGGCTCCGTGGCGGGCTTCATCGGCGGGCTGGCTGCGGTATTGATGGTGGATATGGGCTGGCACTACGTTCCCGCTGCGATTGTGTGTCTGTTGGCAGGGGCTGCGATTGGTGCTTTGCAAGGCTATTTCGTAGCCTTCCACCGCATTCCCTCATTCATTGTGACGCTGGGGGGGATGCTGGTGTTCCGTGGGCTTGCGCTGGCCTTGCTGGCGGGGCAATCCATCGGGCCTTTCCCGCCGCAATTCCAGTTGCTCAGCTCGGGGTTCATTCCCGACCCGTTGGCCAGCGAAGGCTTGCGTTTGACCTCGGTGGCGATTGGTTGCCTTGTGTCCGGCGGCTTGTTCTATGCTGCCATGCGCCAGCGTGCCAACAAGCTGCAATATGGGGCTGAAACCGAGCCAATGGCTTTCTTCGTTGTGAAGAACCTGTTGTTTGCTGCCGCGATCATTTTCTTTGCCTACCTGCTGGCATCCTACAAGGGGCTGCCAAATGTGCTGGTGGTGATGTTTGGCCTGATGATGCTGTTTGACTTCATTACCAACCGCACCACTATTGGCCGTCGTGTGTATGCCCTGGGGGGGAATGAAAAGGCTGCCCGTCTGTCCGGCATCAAGACCAACTGGCTGTCGTTCTACACCTTCATCAACATGGGGGTGCTGGCAGCCATCGCCGGGCTGATCTTCGCAGCCCGTTTGAATACTGCGACACCCAAGGCTGGCGTAGGTTTCGAACTCGACGTGATTGCGGCTTGCTTCATCGGTGGCGCATCGGCAACCGGTGGGGTGGGTAAGGTCACGGGGGCAGTGATCGGGGCCTTCATCATGGGCGTGATGAACAACGGTATGTCGATCGTGGGGATCGGTATCGACTGGCAGCAAGTCATCAAAGGTGTTGTGCTGGTGGCCGCCGTGTTCGTGGATGTCTATAACAAGAACAAGTAATCACGCATCGCTGTGTTGTGCCAAAAGCCCTGTCAGGCATGCCCGACAGGGCTTTTTGTTGCCAAATGTCCGCTGGGGGATGTACTAAAACGGTAAAGAAATGCAGTCTTTGTCCGATAAGAACATAGTGGTGAGCGGTGCTTTCCACGCCATTTTCTGATGCAGCGCAGTAAATTATCCGGACCATGTGTATCAGCCACATGGATCGTTTCTGGCTTCAATTTTTGGGGGTTGCAATGCATCGTTCTCCTCTGAGTGCTTTGGGCGTGAGCTACAGATTGGCGGCCCTGGTGATCATCTCGGTCGTTTCATTGGTGGGAGTTGGCTTTGGCGGTTGGATGGGCATATCTCAGGTCGCAAACTCGGTGACGACCTTGCAGGATGAGCGCCTGCCTGCGGCCAATCTGTTGGGGGAGATCCGCAGTTCCACCTCAACCCTGCTGCAATATTCATTTGAAGTGCTCTCCCGCGAGAAACAGGTCAATGCGCAAAGCCGCTTCAAACAGGTACTCGAACGCAAACGCCTGATCGCCAACAACCTCAGTCAGGCCATGACTGCCTATGAGAATCTGCCCAAGAGTACCGAAGAAGCCGAGGCATGGAAAAAATTCAAGGATTCCATGGTGCCGTGGCGGGCGCGTAACGATGAGCTGTCAGCCGTGCTTCAGACGCTGAGTGAAAACGAGGATTTTGACAAGCAGGCTCAACTCTTCGGCCAGTACAAACAGCCTCTGGCAAGCTGGGGATTCGTCCAGTCCAGCGTGGATGTCAATCTCACCAAATTGCTGACCTTGAATCGTACTGAAGCCGAGAAGGCGCGAGAGCACGATGTGGCTGTGCAGAAGCTGGCATTGCGATTTATCGCCGTAACGTTGGGGGTGGCTGTTGTGCTGTTGCTGGTGCTGGCGATTGTAATTGTGCGTAGCATCACTGTTCCTCTGGGGCGCCTGCGTCATACCATCGTTTCCATTGCCAATGACAATGACTTTACCCGCCGCGCCGATGTACAGGGGCGTGATGAAATGGGGCAGACCGCCGAAGCCTTCAATCGCTTGCTGGAAGGTGCGCATGCCTCGTTGCGGGATGTGCTGGAAAATGCGGAAAGCATTTCTGTGGCGGCTCAGCGGGTGGCGCAGGCATCCCGGCAGGCCGAGGAATCCTCCGGCAACCAGAGTGAAGCCTCTGCCACGATGGCGGCTGCGATTGAGCAGATGACCGTATCGATCAATCATATCAATGACAGTATGCATGAGGCATCGGGTCAGGCACGCGAAGCTGGCGATGCGGCCAAGACCGGTTCTGAGATCATTCTGCGCAGCAATACTGAAATCGACACGATTGCGCAGGCGGTACAGAGTACCAGTCAGGCAATTGATCATCTGAGCCGGGAATCCGAACGGATTTCACTGATTCTGCAGGTGATCAAGGATGTGGCCGACCAAACCAACCTGCTTGCACTCAACGCCGCAATCGAAGCCGCCCGAGCCGGTGAGCAGGGACGCGGATTTGCCGTGGTGGCCGACGAAGTGCGCAAGTTGGCCGAGCGCACCACACACTCCACGACTGAGATCGCCTCCTTGGTGCAGTCCATGCAGTCCTCCGGCAAAGAGGCTGTGCGCTGTATGGGGTTGGTCGATAAACAGGTGGGCAGCGGCAAGGCATTGTCGAGCGATGCAGTCGAGCACATCAAAGGGATTTACGATAGCGCCATGCGGGTGGTATCGGTGATTGGCGATGTTTCCGCCGCCATCCACGAGCAAAGCACGACTGCGCAAAGCATTGCGCGTGAAGTGGAATCGGTGGCGCGCCTGACTGAAACCGGGCATGTCACCGCAAGTGAGACGGCGAAGGTGTCGCAGGACCTGGACGCGCTGGCTGAGAATCTGCGTCTGGCAGTCAGCCGCTTCAAGGTTTGATTCTGAGCGCTGTTCAGTGCTGCATTGCATGCAGGCGTTCGGCAAGGTTTGCGAGCGTCTGTTGGGTTTCCGCGTTGAAATTGTAGAGGCGGATCACTGTTTCCATGTTGTCATGCACCAGGCTTAATACATTGGCTTCCTGCTCTTCACTGAGGCCTAGGTAAGCAAATGCAGACAATAGCTTGCTCTGTAGTTCGGCATTGACGGCGGTGGCTGCCTGCTGGGCCGTGGCATATTTTTGTCGGAAAGATTCGATGGTGGCTTGCAGTTCCAATAACAGGGTTGTGATTTCGCTTTGTGTATGCTCCTGTATTTCTTCTGCCTGTTGCAGTTTGAGCTTCTGCATCGTTTCTGCCGTTTCAAGCGCACCCAATTTGGCATCAATGCTCTCTGCGGCAATACACAGATTGTCACGGATGCGCCCACACAGGTCCGGGTCGTCCAGCGGCATGCTGTTGACCAGGATGCTCGTGCTCTCGTAGTTGTAGGCCGCATGCTGTTTGAATTCAACCACCCGCCCCATCTCGCGCACTTTGCGGATAACGGATATCGCCAGTGGCTGGTTTTCGCCTTCCGGGCTGAAAGTATATTCTTGGCCCTGTATGCGTAACTGAACGGCTCCCCGGAGTTGATAGACAGCCAATAGCCCCAAAAAGGCTTCTGCGATGGCACGATAGTTTTCGCAATAGTTCAACTCGCGCAGAAAGTTCAGCAAACCGGCATATTCACCCAGGCTGCTCATCACCGTGCTTGTCATCGTATTGGCTTCAGCAACCCGCAGATGCAGCATCGATTCGTGCAGAACGGCACGCTGGGTGACTTCTACCTTTTGCTTGACCTCGGCCAGCTTGTAAGGCTTGACCATGAAGTCGGTGCCACCGGCTTTGTAGCCTTCCAGGCGGGAGTCCAGATCGTCCAGTGCGGAAATGAATATCACGGGCCTGGTTTGGCCTGTTTCTTGTGCGCGGATCTGGCGGCATAGATCAAAACCATTCATGCCGGGCAGGTCGACATCCAGCAAAAACAGGTTGGGCATGCCTGTTTTGAGGCGCTCAAGACATTCTTCGGCTGATGCAAAACTTTCCACCGTGTATTGGGCGCTGAAGGCTGATTCTAAAACCCGGCGTGTGGCTTCAGCGTCATCAACAATGAAAATCGAGAACGGCTCGCTCATGGGAGGCTCCTCACGAAAGGCTGTGCACCGATATCAGTCTATGCGCTTTCAGAGGGGGGGGGGTTGGGTATGCCTTTGTGTCGGCCCGCCAAAAAGGCATCCAGTTGTGGGATCACCGCTTGGAGTGCCTCTTCAAGCTGGCTCAGGTAGTTTTCTGCTTCCACCCCGGAGCCTGTTTTGGCGGCGATTTCAAGTGCTTTACAGAGCTGGACTGCCTGCGGCGCGCACAATCCGGCAAGGCTGCCAGCGAGTTTGTGACTGGTTTTTTTTATCTGCACTAGATTGTGAAGCGTGCAAGCATGGGTGAGCGTGGCAAGATCTTCATCGATCTGCTTGCGCACGAGTGACGTGTACATCACCAGCGTCTCTTCGCTCTGATCCAAGCGCTCCAGTGCTTCGTCAAAATTCACTTCGAATGTCGAGGCTGGGGTGGCGTTTATGACAGATGCCTCGGGGTCCGAGGGATTGGAGACCAAGGTGGAACTTAACCACCTGTCCAAGGTGGGCAGCAAGGTGTGGATGTCTACAGGTTTGGCCAGGAAGTCATCCATGCCTGCGGCCAGGCAACGGGCCCGATCTTCCTCAAATGCGCCGGCGGTTAATGCAATGATCGGGACGCGCAGCGGAGGGTTATCTTTTTCCCAAAGGCGCACCTGCCGGGTAGCCTCCAGGCCGTCCATGACGGGCATCTGGCAGTCCATGAGCACTGCATCAGGTCGATCTGTCTGTTTGCATAGAGCGGCAATTGCCTGGGCTCCGTCCGTCACACAACTGACCTGATAACCACTACGGGTAAGTAGTGCGCGAATCAGCAGGATATTGGCAGGTGTGTCTTCCACGACCAGAATATGCTTTGCCCGAGCGGGGGAGGCGGTGAGCGGGCCGCTTGGAGCGGGGGAGGTCAGGGCTGCGGCAAGTGGCTTGTTCTCCGTATCCGCCCCCTGGTATTCCAGGGGTACTTCAAACCAGAAGCATGAGCCCTGGCCTTCCACGCTACGCATGCCGACCGAGCCCCCCATCAATTCCACCAGGCGGCGGGTAATCGCCAGCCCCAGGCCGGAGCCGCCAAAGCGCCGGGTGATGGAGCTATCCACCTGGGAGAAGAGTTCAAACAGCTTGCTTTGTTTGTCTGTGGCGACACCTATGCCGGTGTCCTCAATCGAAAAATGCAGGCGGCGCAAGGTTTCTTTTTCGGCGGGGATGTCTTCCACACATAGGCTGATCGAACCGGTGTGAGTGAATTTGACCGCGTTGCTCACCAGATTGGAAAGAACCTGGCGTAGGCGCAGTGGGTCTCCCCAGCAGCGGCCGGGTTTGAGTTTGAGCGTGGAGTGCAGGACCAGATCTTTTTCACGTGCGGCCGGGGCAAACAGACTGACAATGTCATTGATGATGTGTTCGGGTGAGAAGGCTACGCGGTCCAGTTCCATCCGGCCCGCTTCCACCTTGGATAGATCTAGAATGTCGTTGAGCAGGGCGAGCAGCGTCTGGCCGGAGTTGTAGATGATTTCTGCATACTTCTCCACCTCTCCTTCCTTGATTCCCGGCATCAGTAAAAGTTGGGCCATGCCCAGAATACTGTTCATCGGGGTGCGGATTTCATGACTCATTGTGGCCAGGAAGTTGCTCTTGGCACGGCTGGCAGCTTCGGCGGCTTCGCGGGCGTGTTCAAGCTCGCTGACATCAACACGGAAACCGACGATGTGCCCGTTGGCCGTGCGCCGTTCCTTGATGCGAATCCAGTTGCCATAGCCGGTTTTTTGCAGCAGGTCCATATCTCCAACGTCATGGCTGCGCTTGCACTCGGCAATCCAGGCATCAAGTTCCTCGGTACTCATCCCGCGAGGCTCATATTGCGCCCGGTAGCGCAAGATATCTTCAAACGTGGGGTGGGTGTCGACCAGCTCTACCGGCAGTTGGTACATCTCCCGGTATTTCTCGTTGCAGAAAATGAGTCGGTCTTCGGTGTTGAAAATGACAAATGCTTCACCGATGGTTTCGATGGCCGAGCGCATCAGGATTTCGCTGTGTGCCAGTGCTGCAGCTTTTTGTGCAACGAGGCTTTCCAGTTCTGCCTGACTGCGGCGGGTTTCTGTCACGTCGATGGCTACGCCGATGATGGCCGGGCGCCCTTGGTACTGGGTGAGTCGGCTATGGGCTTCGACCATGATCGGCGAGCCATCTGCTTTGTGCAGGGCAACCCCGAAATGCATGCGTGTCATGTTCGCTTCAATGTAATGCTGCCATCCTCCTTGAATGCGATCGGCATCTTCCGGGGCGATCAGATCCAATACATTCAGTTTGCCAATGATCTCCTCGGGAGAGCTATACCCCAGCATGCTGGCCAACCCTGGATTGACATAGACAAAGTCATTGTCCTGGATGATATAGATGCCTACGATGGACTGCTCGACCAGTGCGCGGAATTTGCTGGTTTCTTCGACGACCTGTTGCTCCAGGCGGTCACGATAGGCTGCCAGTTCTGTCTCCAGCTTTTTGCGCTCGCTGATATCGCGCACAAGCATCAGGGTATAGCTGTTGTTGTTGTATTCAAAGTGGTTGGCGCTGATCTCCACGGGGAAAGTACCGCCATCCTGGCGGCGGTGCTGGCTTTCCAGTATGCGTGCGCCTTCAATCTGAATGTCATTCCTGAGTTTGGCCCAGTAGTCCTCATTCCAGTCAGGGGTGATCTGGGCGATGGACATGCCAAGCAATTGCTCCCGCGTATAGCCAAGTTGCGTGGAGCAGGCTGCATTGACATAGGTGAAGTGAGAGGAGGCATCCAGCAGATACATGGCTTCGTCCATGTGATTGATGGCAAACCCCATGAGAATGCGTTGCCATTCGGAAGCCTGGCGTTCGGTAATATCGTTGATGACCGCGTACAACAGGCTGCGCCCTTCCAGGGTCATGGTGACCGAGCGCACTTCCACCTGGCGGATGTTGCCATCGGCCAAGCGGTGCGCTAGGTAGAAGCAGTCGCGCCGGTTGCTCAAGGCTTGGGCGATTTCATACTGAATCTGCTCAAGCGGATTGGGGTTGATGGTGCCAATGGGCATCCCTTTGAATTGCGCGCGCGTATAACCGTAAAAATGCTGTGCAGCTAGGTTGCCATCGATGATGGTGGTGGTATCCGGGTCGATGAGGAGCATGACGGAGTTTGAATGCTCAAATACCGCACGGTAGCGACTTTCGCTCTGGAGCAATTCCTTGGTGATATCTTCGGCCAGCACTTCGGCGCGGCGCCGCTGGTCGCTCATCCGCGACAGCACCAGATACAGCAGAATGGCGATCATCCCGCCCGCGCCGGTGATGATCCAGGGCAGCTTGCGTTCTTCCGTGGAAAAAAGGCTCGGCAGTGAATACAGGTGCAGCGACCAGATTTTGTTGCCGATCGACATGTGGTGCCAGGTCTCAAATAGGGGCGGCTCCGTTTCGGCCATGCCTGCTGGATTGGCGTTGGGTGCTGTGTTCAGGTCTTCGATCTGCAAACTCAACCCGTCCTGCAAGCTGTTCATCAACCTGGAGATCAGGTCACGCGGGCGGAAGTGGCCAAACACATATCCCATTAGGGCGGCGCGGCGCTGCTCTGTCGAGGCGGGTGTCTGGCCGTTACGGTAGATGGCGTGAAACAGGATGATGCCTTCCTGGGGAGTGCGTCCGGTTTCCGGGTCAAACAGAGTGGGCTCTGAAGCCGTGATGGCCCCTGTATCCCGCGCCTGCTCCATGGCTTCACGCAAGGCTGGGGTGGCCAGCATGTTGCGGCCGAGCAGTTGCCGATTGCTCCAGTTGAACGGTTCGATGCGTGTGACGACGGCCAATTCCGCAGGCTGTCCGCCAGGGTGGATGTAGTAATCGGCAAAGCCTTCTGACTGCATCCGGGCGATCAGCTCTGCGCCAGCCTGGGCCGGTAGTGACTCGATGTATCCCAGCCCCAGGATTTCCGGATGGTCGACAGGCAGTTGCAACTGTCCCACATAGTGAGCCCATTTTTCGCGGGGAATATTATGGGGGGATTGTGATTGCACCAAGCCTGCCGCACTTTGCAATAGCGTTTCATATTCCTGTATGTGACGCATGACGGCGTTGGCGGTGGCATCGGCCTGGAAGGTGAAGCGTTCGCGCGCCCGCGCCTTGATTGCCTGCTGCGAGTACCAGGCTGACAATAGGGTCAGCCCCAGCGTCAACAGCAATACACCCCATGACACCAGCGGATAGCGCAGCCATTTCATTATCCGGGTGCTGAAGTTCATGGGCATGCCGTCCTTTGTATAGCCTTGGCTGAGGTCGTTGATACGTAATGTGATGTTACGGCCAAGCATGCGCTGACGTGAGGGCTTGTACCAAAAAAGATCAGACGGTTTGTGAGTTCAGACAGCAATTTTTACATTTTCTACGGCGCCCCTTTTGCGTCAAGCCGGGATGTTGGGACGTTTAGGCAGGTCGATCAAGGCTGCCACAATTTTGTCGTATACAGAGGCTAGGGTGCATCTTGTAGGGCGGGAGTGGCGACTCTTTCCTGCTATAGATCGCGCCCGGGGGATCAAGCGCAAAGCTTCCCCCTAGTCTGTGTGTTGACGGACGTTTCAGTGGGTTTTCAGATGCATCAATGCCTGGAAGCTGCTATGGCATGCATGAATGGAGCAGGCTATGAAAGAGCGGATCAATGGCAGGATGTGTGGTCTTGCGGCTTTGTTCTCGGTTGCGTGCCTGACCGCCTGTAGCAAGCCGGACCCCATCACCATAGGCTTCATCGGCGGCCTGAGCGGCAATACGGCAGATCTTGGCGAAGCGGGGCGCAATGGTGCCATGCTGGCTTTTGATGAGGCCAACGAGGCGGGCGGAATCAATGGGCACCGCCTGGAACTGGAGGTCCGCGATGATCAGCAAAAGCCTGAACTTGCCCGCCAGGGGGTACAAGACCTGCTCGCGCACCACGTGTCCGCGATTATCGGGCCGATGACCAGTGCCATGGCCATGGCGGTTCAGTCGGTGATTGCCTCTGACAATATCGTCATGGTCAGCCCGACAGTCAGCACCGTAGATTTGAGCAACAAGGACGACAATTTTCTGCGGGTGATTTCTTCTACGGCGGACTACGCTTTCCGCACGGCCGGGTATCTGTACCAGAAGCGCGGGCAGCGCAGGCTGGCCGCAATTTATGACCTCAACAACCGCTCCTACACAGAGAGCTGGTTGCGGGACTTTCGTAAGGCATTTGAGCTGCGTGGCGGGGCTGTTGTCAAGGCAGTGAGCTTTGATGCGGCCCAAACACAGGATTTTGCCCCTGCGGTGCAAGAACTGCTCTCGGCCAAGCCTGATGGGCTCATCATCATTGCCAGTGCGGTCAGCGCTGCTGCAATCTGTCAAAAAATACGCGCAACGAATGAACACATCCCCGTTGCCATGACCGAATGGTCTGCTACGGAGACGTTGATTAGCGCTGGCGGCAAGGCGGTTGAAGGGGTTCTGGTGGCGCAGTTTCTGGATCGCCGTGACAGCACCCCGCGTTATCAACAGTTCCTCAAGCGCTACAAGCAACGCTTTGGCAAAGATCCTGGCTTTGCCGGCGTGACCGGCTATGACGCGGCAAATGTGGTGATCACAGGCTTGCGCCACGATGCTGACCCGAGCCACCTCAAGGCCACTCTGCTGGGCATCCGGCAGTTTCAAGGCGTACAACAGGATATCAACCTCAATCGTTTTGGGGATGCAGATCGGGTGACCTTTATGACAGAGATACGTCACGCACACTATGTAACCGTGGAGTAACAAGGTGCGTCAGCGTTCCTTACGACGCCTCCTGGCTTTCCATGCGCTGTGGGCGCTCGTGTTTCCGCTGCTGGCCATAGCCATGTTTTCCGTATTCTGGATCGTACCCAAGATCCATCAGGAAATGGTCGATCAGCAGCGCGAGCTGGCTGTGTCTTCCGCCATGCAGATTGAGCACTACCTCAATGATTCGCTCGGGGGGATTACCGAAGCGGCAACGGATTATGCCGATGCGGCCAGCAACAATACGAACCCGAACGAGGTATTGGATGCATTGGTACGTGCCTCGGATTATTTTAATGTCATTTATGTGGTCAGCCGGGCCGATGGCGTGATCAAGGCGGTAGGCATGCCAAGAGCCGGAAATGCGCGCAGGGATGATCTCCTGGGGGCTGATCTGAGTGTGGCCAGTGGGTTCACCGAGGCCGCGCGGCGCAAGGAATTGTACTGGTCGGACTCTTTCCGATCTGTGGCAGGCTTCGACCCTGTTGTGACGATCATAGACCCCAGAGATCGTTTCCTGGTGGTTGGAGAGGTCAGCCTGGAGCGCCTCTCCAGGCGTCTGCACGGTCTTGCCCAAGACCCGCTGCAGCGTGTTCTGCTGATCAATAGCCGGGGTGTGCTCATTGCCGATCAGAATGTCGGTGCCACTGTCCAGCAGAGGGATTTGAGCGGCATCCCTTTGATCCAGGCTGGGTTGGCGTCCAGACGGATCAATACAGCGGAATTTGTACTCGATGGACAATCCCTGCTGGGGAGCATGATCCCGCTCAAAGGGGGCCTGGGGTGGAGTGTGATTGTCGCCCGTCCGTTATCGAGTGTATATCGGCCGATCTGGGTTGCATTGATCATAGCGGGCGGTTGCCTGACTGTGATGGCCGGGATCGGATTTTTTGTTGCATTTGTCATGGGTGGGCACTTGGCACGTCGTTTTGAAGTGCTCTCGGCACAGGCGGCAAAGGTTGTGGCCGGAGGCGATATCCGGGCATGGCCAGAGGTGGATATCCGGGAGTTTGCCACCTTATCGGATAATCTGAAAAAAATGTTTTCGGCATTGAGCCGACGCGAGCGGGAACTGTCGACCCTGATGGGGAATCTGCCCCTGGTGGTCTGCATGATTGATCTGGAAGGACGGATTCTGCTTGCCGAAGGGCGTGCGCTGGCAGGCATGGAGTTGAGTGCCGCCGATTTGATCGGTACGCCGGCAGAGGATATGGTGGGGCGGCAAGCCGAGATTTGTGCTGCCTTGCGGCAAACCCTGCATCACGGAGAGCGAACTCATGTGGAAGCGATGGTGGGGGTGCAGTGGCTGGACTGTCTGTTTGAGCCGCTCCAGGATGAGCGCGGCAGCATTACCGGGGTGCTCGCCGTGTATTTTGAAACGACTGCGCGGCGCAACGCCGAGGGGGCACTGCGCGAAAGCGAATTGCGATATAGGCAGTTGTTTGAAAATCTGACGGTAGGTTTTGCCCTGCATGAAGTGATTTATTCGCCTGATGGTACAGTGTGCGATGGTCGTTATCTTGATGCGAATCCGGCCTTTGAGCGCTTGCTGGGAAAACGGCGTGCCGAGATTGTTGGGCGGACAATTCGTGAAATCGTGCCCCGCAAGGCACAGGAATGGATTGAGCTGTGCGCGCAGGTCGCAATCAGCGGTATTTCCTTGGCGTATCTTGATTACGTATCAGAAGGCGGGCGTATTCTGGATGCATGGATCTTCTCGCCCAGAGCCGGGCAGTTTGCCGTGCTCTTGTCGGATGTGACTGAGCGCAGGCAGGCCGAGGATCAATTGCGACGGCTGAATCAGGATCTTGAGCTGCGCGTGCATCAGCGCACTGTAGATCTGGAAACTGCCAATGGTCGGTTGGTGGAGGCGCTGAGGGCTGCGCAGGGGGCAACACGGGCCAAGAGCGAATTCCTGGCCAATATGAGCCATGAGATCCGCACGCCGATGAATGCGGTGATCGGCATGATCTACCTGGCATTGCAGACTGATTTGAATGTCCGCCAACGGGAATACCTGACAAAAGCCAGCATGGCGGCAGACTCCTTGCTGGCGATCATTAATGACATCTTGGATTTCTCAAAAATCGAAGCGGGTAAGCTTGAGTTGGAGCGTGCAGAGTTCCGCCTGGATGACGTGCTTGAACGCATCATCGCCATTGTTGGCCTGCGGGCACAGGAGAAAGATCTTGAATTTGTGCTCCGCGTGGATGCAGATGTGCCGCAGAGCCTGATCGGAGATGCCTTACGCCTGGAGCAGATTCTGGTCAATCTTTGCAACAACGCAGTCAAGTTCACCGAAGCGGGCGAAGTGGTAATGTCTGTGTCATTGAGGGGTGAGGGTGGCCCCGACATGCTCATGCTGAAGTTTTCCGTCCGTGATACAGGGATCGGCATGGAGGCTGCGCAAGCCGCAAAACTGTTCCAGCCCTTTGTTCAGGCGGATGCCTCCAGTACCCGCAAATATGGTGGAACGGGTTTGGGTTTGGCGATCTGTCGGCAGTTGGCTGAGTTGATGGGAGGGCAGATCTGGGTAGATAGCGAAGCCGGAGTCGGGAGTGAGTTTTCTGTGGTGCTATGTCTGACGCATGGAACAGAATCGAGATCTCTGTATCTATCCTCAGAAGTAGGGGCGCAGATTCTTTCCGTTTTGGTGGCCGACGACAACCCGAGTGTCTGTGATGTGTTGGCCGATCTGCTGGCCCGCCTGGGGCACTTGTGCACGGTGGCGCACAGCGCACAGGAAGTGGATGAGCGCTTGCAGCAGGCATCGGCGCAAAAGTTTGACATCGCGCTACTCGACTGGCGCTTGCCAGGGCTGGAGGGGCAGGCCATTGTGCCCTGGTTTGCAAGCCGTTTCGCTCATGCACGGTTGGTACTCCTGATGGCCAACGGTGAGCAGACTGTTGTGCCCCCTAGTCTGCTTGATGGGGCCGATGCGGTGTTGCCCAAGCCGGTGATGCTGCACAGCCTGATGGCAGTATTTGCCAAAGTCATGCGGGATGAGCGCTGCAGCGTGTTGCCGGAAGCCGGTCGGGAAAAGTTGTCGGCGCTTGCGGTGCCTGCGTTTGGTGAGAAGCGGGTGTTGCTGGTGGAGGACAACGAATTCAACCAGCAGATTGCCGCAGAGCTGTTTCGCGCTGTTGGCCTGGGCGTTACCGTGGTGGCCAACGGGGTGGAGTCACTGACGGTTTTGCGCGAGGAGCGCTTTGATGCTGTTTTCATGGACGTGCAGATGCCGATGATGGATGGTTATGAGGCTACGCGTCGAATCCGGATGGATCTTGGTTTGGTGGATCTTCCTGTCATTGCGATGACCGCCCATGCTTTGCAGCAGGATCGTGAATTGTGCCTGGCTGCGGGGATGAATGATTACATCAGCAAACCAATTGAACCCGGCAGGCTGCTGAATCTGCTGCGTAGGTGGTTGGGGGGCTCGAATATACCGAAGGGCAATTCGGCGCCTGCGCCGGAAGTGGCTGCAGATCGGCAGGATGCTGTGGATTGGGGGCTGCCGGGGATCAATGTCGAGGTGGGTTTGCGGTTCTGTAACGACAGCCCTGACTTTTTCCAGAAGATGCTGGAAAAATTTCTTGTGTCCAGAACCGGACAGATTGAGGCGCTGCAGGCCTTGCTCAAAGCGGGGGACCATGCCTCTGGAATTCGTGTTGCGCATACACTCAAATCGGTTGCCGCGACGTTGGGGGCAGAGCAGCTTGCTGCCGCTGCCATTGCGCTGGAGGTCGTGTTGACGCGTGGTGAGGCCTATGCGACGGAATTGGAGCGCCTGGTAAGCGAAATGGATCTGGTGTTGAACGGGCTGCGGGCCTGGATGGCCCGGTCAGGCAAACAGGCGAGCACACCTATGTGAGGCCGTTGGCATCGGGCAAACGGTTGGCTGTGCATAGTGAGTAGGCGTTACAATGACAAGTTCAAGCATGATTTTTGGATGCCGCCGGAGAGGCTATGGTGGCTGTTGCACAAAAGACAATGAGGTAAAGGATGTCCGAGGCAGCGCAGGTGGGTGAAAAGTTGGATCGTGAATTTTGCAGTACCCGTGAGGCGGCCGTGCGCCTGGGCGTGTCGCTGGGGACGGTACAACAGATGGTGGAGAACGGTCTGCTGGATGCCTGGAAAACATCGGGTGGGCATCGACGGATTCGCGTCGGCTCGGTTGAAGCCTTCCTGCGCAGGCATCAAACTGGAAATATCACAGGCGGCTCCTCGGGTGGCCTGCGGGTATTGATTGCCGAAGATGACCGCCTGATGCAGGCACTCTACGAGAAAACGGTGGGAACCTGGGACATGCCGATTGAGGTCAAGATTGTCGCCTCCGGCTTTGAAGGCCTGATGGAAATCGGCCGTAATCCGCCTGATCTGTTGGTGGCCGACCTGATCATGCCAGACCTGGATGGCTTTGCCATGGTCCGCAAATTGCGTGCGGACCCACAGCTGGCGAATATGGATATCATCGTGGTCACTGGCCTCAGTCCCGAGGATATCGAGGAGCAGGGCGGTCTTCCGGCGGATGTGCTGGTGTACGCTAAGCCCATTCCTTTCCGTGAACTCCGTGGCTACATCCAGGCCAAACTGGTGCAGTTGCAACGTCAGCAACGTGTTTCAGGCCAGTAAATCGAAGTCCTGGTCCGTCAATTCCCGCCAGTTTTCGCTCACCAAGCCTTCCAGTGGGCGGAAACGTCGTTTGTAATTCATCTTGGCGCAGTCCCGTATCCAGTAACCCAGATACAGATAGGGGCGATTGATGCGTCGGCATGTCTCCACCTGCCAGAGAATGCCGAAACTTCCCAGACTGGTCTGGCTGAGGTCGGGGTCGAAGAATGTGTAGACGCTGGAGAGGCCATCAGGCAGGCAGTCGATGATGGATACCATGCGCAATTCACCGGCCTCGCGGAATTCCACCAAACGCGTATCCACGCGGCTCTGGAGCAGAAACTGGGTATATTGATCCTGGCTGTCGCCATCCATGCCTCCGCCGGTATGGCGCATGTGTTGGTAGCGGCGATAGAGGTCGTAGTGGTCTTGATGGAAGGCCAGCTTCAGTTCCGTGGCCTCCAGATGCTGGTTGCGCTTCCAGGTGCGCCGCATGCTGCGGTCTGGCTCAAAACGTTCTACCGGGATGCGTACCGGCACGCAGGCCTGGCAGGTGTCGCACCACGGGCGGTAGGTATAGACGCCGCTGCGGCGAAAGCCATGACGCACCAGGTCGCCATACAAAGCACTGTCGATCAGGTGCCCAGGCGTGGCGACCTGTGATCGTGCCACGCGGTCCGAGATGTAGGAGCACTCATACGGTGCCGTGGCGTAGAACTGCAGCAAGGAGTAGGGCAGATCTTTCAGTTGGGACATACGTCATTCCAGCAATGGTACGCAAACCCGCTCGGCCAGCGGCCCGGCTGCACCTGCTCGTGCGCCCAGGTTTGCAAGCCGGTTGTGAATGCTTCACGACTGATCTCATGCGCACCCAGGGATGCCAGATGCGAGGTCGCCATCTGGCAGTCAAGGATGGCATATTTTTCCCGTTCCAGCATAGCGGCCAGATGAGCAAATGCTACCTTAGATGCATCGGTCTGGTGGTGAAACATGGATTCGCCAAAAAAAGCCCGCCCGATGGCAACCCCATACAGCCCACCCACCAATTCGCCATTGCACCACGTTTCTATGCTGTGCGCCCAGCCCAACTCATGCAGGCGCAGATAGGCGTTCTGAATGGCGGGCACAATCCATGTGCCGTGGGCCGCGTGGCGTGGCGCAGCACAGGCATCAATGACTTCTTTGAAGGCGGTGTCGCAGCGCACCTCAAAGCGCCCGGAACGCAAGGTTTTGCGTAATGAGCGGGTGATGCGCTGCTCCCCGGGGATGAGCACCATGCGTGGATGGGGGCTCCACCAGAGGATGGGGTCCTCTGGCGAAAACCACGGAAAGATTCCGAGCGGATAGGCCTGCAACAGCCATTCTGGCGTGAGCGCGCCACCCACCGCCAGCAGACCGTTCGGGTCTGCCAGCGCCTTGTGGACGGGAGGAAAGTCCTGAGGGGTGCGCAACCAAGGGATCATCCCTGTAGATTACTCGATTCGCCAGTCTCCCAACAGCTGTCCACGTGTGAAGGCTTGTACCTGCGCTTCGCCGAGCTGGCGGCGCTTGGTATTGACCGCTGCGCCCGGCCCGGTGCTGTGGTATTCAAAGAAGCGCGCATCTTCGGGCTGGAACCAGGTTTTCTCGGTGCCGCTCCTTGGGGTACCCGACATCGCGGCCCAGCCATCCGTGGTGATGTGCACATCCATGAAGCAGTTGATGAAGATACTGCTGCCAACCGCATCCGGGTCTGCATAGCGCCCATCGCCCCGACTGACTGTGGGGTGCCAGGGGCGACCCAGCGGGCTCGATTGTGCAGGAACTTTGTCACTCTCACGCAGCAGTTTGCAATCGATAAAGACCAGCCCCCACGGCTGGTTGATCTGGGTGCTGGGGGCGGTAACGTAGCCCACCGGGTTGACGCCCGGTTTGACGCGGGCCCGGGTGATGATTTCGCATTGCTCAAACACAGCCTGCCCGGCCCCGAAGATGAAGTCCACGTTGCCACTGACGCGGCAGTTCTGGAACAGGCTGCGACCGACGTTGACGAACAGGGTGTCCTGGTGCCCGGTGATGTCCACATTGCGGAACAGGGCGCGATCTGCGCCAGTGTCCGTCATCAATGCCACGGCCTGCGGATCGTTGGTCCGGGTTGGGTCCTTGGCATCCTTGATATCGTTGGCCGGATAATCGTAAGCATTTTCAATCGTCAGATTCTCGGCACGGAAATCGGTGGCCCGCACAATCAGCGTGGCACAACCAAAGGTGCTCCACTTGCCTGCACTGCCCGGTCTGGCGAGGCCCGAGTAGGCATCAAAACTCAGCACGGTGGTGCCGCGCCCTTCGCCCACGAGGGAAACAAAAGGCTTGTCGATGACCAGTTTTTCGTAATACCGCCCCTTGCGTATCGTGATGCGGCGTGGGGCGTTGGCCTGCGAGGGCAGTGCGTCCAATGCTGCCTGGATGGTTTTGAAGGTGGGCTTACCCTCCACACGGTCTCCTGCAGTGCCGTTGAATTGGGCATCAACGACCAGGTCTGAGTCCATGTGGGTGGGTTTCATCGTTGCGCAGCCCTCAAAAGTGGCAGACAGGGCAGAGATTGCAGCAAAAGTAAGCAGAGAACGACGTTTGGCATCCATGTGACCGGTCTTCTTGAGAAAATGGAAGCCTTCAGAATACACTCAAGCGCATGCGTTGTGTTCAAGCCTGCGTGTCGATCACCTTACCCATGCTTGCATTTGAATGGCCCGTGTTTTTGAACGAGGCGGCAATCAATTCGGCGCGGGCGCGCGCCTCCATCTGCGAGGCTTGTGCCGCCACGTTCTGATCTTGGCCTGAAGGGTTGGCAGGCGCCAGCGCGGCTCTGCGCACCTGTTCTGCCCGGGCAATGGTTTCAGCAGGGGTGCGGCCTTCTGAGATTGAGATCTGCACCTCGCCTGCCACGGCGTAGCGCTTGCCATCCGGCCCTGTCTCATATTTGAAGGTGGCGCCACCCATCGCAAGCCCGCCTGCGGCGGCAAGGTGGGCGGCTTCATGCGCTTTGACTTCCTTGTCGGTTTTCTCTAGCGCCTGGATTTGTTGCAGCTGTTCCTGGCTGAGTTCTGCTTGGCCGGCTGTTGCAGACGAACTGGCACGTGCCGCACCAGTCGTGCCAGACTGGAGGGCGGCCGATGGTGAATAGGAAGCAAGAGATGCGGCGGAAACAGATGAGATCACGCTGGAATTTCCTGACGGAATTTCTCACTCTCACCATAGTTCGCATTTGCGCGGGAACAAGGGGAACATGCCCCTTGTTGCAGCAAGAAAGGCTTAAAACCTGCTCATCATCCTATTGCGAGGCCGTGATCGGGACTCATGCGCTGCTCTTCATGCCGTTGTCGGCCTCTCGCGACAGATTCTGAACAAGTTCTTAGCTTGCCGACGTTTCTCTAGGCGGCATATGGCCCGCGAACCATTGGGTGCTTGCCTGGGCAGCCGCGTCCAGGCTGCCGGGTTCAATGAACCCTGCACTGGCCTGCGCAACATTGAGCATGGTCTTGGGGCCGCCGATTAGCTCATAGGCACGCGTGGTGGAGGCCAGCAGCTCAGTTTCTGCTCCAGGGGTGAGTACGAAGATCGGGGTATGCAGTTGCCGCAAGGGCGCGGCACCGGCCAGATCAATGCGGCCTGCTTTGCTTATCAGGGCGGCGAAGAGTTCGGGATTGCGGCCGGCCAGCCGAATGGCGCTTGCGGCAACCGTGCCATTGGCAATCATGCCCAGGCGCAATTCGAACAGGGTCGGTTGGTTGGCGATCCACTCGCCCACGGCTTCCAGGCGTTGACTGAGCAAGGCGATGTCGTACTGGGTATCAGCGTCGCGCTGCTCCTCGTATGAGGTGAGTAGATTGAGCATCAGGGTACCAAACCCTGCTTCCTCCAGAACGGTGCAGAAATGCGATTCCCTTGCTTCGCGCAGACGGGGCAGGTGGGGTACAGCATAGACAATCAGCCCTCGTACATCGGGGGCGATACACAAGTAGGCGTCCAGCCAGATTTTGTTGGCCTGGATGCGTAGCTCAGAGTGCCGCAGGGTCAATGCCATGTAGCGATATTTTTCATTCAATAAGCGCCAATGTGGATGGGGATGCGCCGGTTGCCAAAGCCCCCGGCTCCCAGGCCAAAACGCCCTGCCAGGGGATGTTGGCAGATGGGGCAATGTCCTCCCGCTGTCAGCCGGTAATCAAGGATTGCATAGCCTTCGCGCGCAATCAAGAGTGTTCCGCAGTGTGGACACAAGGTTTTGGCCCCTTCGGGATCATGTACATTGCCGATATAGACGTGCGCGAGCCCTTGGGCTCGGGCAATGGTACGTGCGTGTAGCAGGGTGCTGGCGGGGGTGGGGCTACGGTCCATCAGGCGATAGTCGGGGTGGAAGGCGCTCAGGTGCAAGGGCACCTCCGGCCCCAGCTCATGCACGATCCAGCGGGCTAGCGCTTCGATTTCTGCTGCGCTGTCATTGGCCTGGGGAATCAGCAAGGTGGTAATTTCCAGCCAGGTTTTTGAGTGGTGATACAGCCACAGCAAGGTATCGAGGACCGGTTGTAGATGCCCACCGGTGAGGCGGAAATAGAAATCTTCGGTAAACGCTTTCAGATCGACATTGGCGGCATCCATCGGGGCGAAGAATTCTTCACGTGCACCTGGGCTGATGTAACCGGCCGTCACGGCAACCGTATGGATACCTGCGGCATGGCAGGTGCGGGCGGTGTCGATGGCGTATTCGGCAAAGACCACGGGATCGTTATAGGTAAAGGCCACGCTGGTTGCGCCACAACTCAGGGCTGCATGGGCAATGGCAGTGGGTGAGGCCGCATCCAGCAGGCGATCCATGGAGTGGGATTTGGAGATATCCCAGTTCTGGCAGAATTTACAGGCCAGATTGCAGCCTGCCGTGCCGAAGGAGAGCACCGAACTGCCTGGGTAGAAGTGGTAGAGCGGTTTCTTCTCGATGGGGTCGATGCAAAATCCGGAGCTGCGCCCGTAGGTGGTCAGCACCATTTCATTGCCTTGGCGCTGCCGTACAAAACAGGCGGCACGTTGGCCTTCGTGCAGGTGGCAGTGGCGTGGGCACAGATCGCAGGCCAGACGGCCATCGTCCAGCAAATGCCACCAGCGTGCAGGGTAGGATGAGTCGTCCATGGCGGTTTTTCAGGCGTAATGGGCCACCCGATAACGCCCCAATTTCATGTTGGCTGGCCAAGTCCCAGCAGCCAGCCCCGCCTTGGTCAGCAGGTGGGCGAGGAATTGCTCTGGCTCGGGCAGTTGCTCCCACACCTGGGGCAGAAAGGTGGCACGATGCACGCCACTGGCAAGGATCACCCCGTCTTCAAATGGAACAATCTGTTCCAGACATTTGGCCAAGCTGGGGCAGGCGGTGTACTGCACCGGCCCCAGCACCGAGACTTCAAGTTCGATGTGTGGCCACTCATCCAGGCTCAAGGGGAGAAAGCGAGGATCGTGGAAGGCTGCGGCAATCGCGTTCTGGCGGACATCTTCCCCCAGCGAGCGTACCGGTTCCAGTTGTCCGATGCAGCCACGCAGGCAGCCTTTCAGGCTCAGCGTCACAAAACTCGCTCCCGGCGCATGCAGGGCGGGGTGATCGGGTGCGCTGTCTGCGGCCTGCTTCAGCCGCCCGGCAATGGCGGTGCGGGCGTGAGCCAACAGGACGGGGCCGAGCGAAGGGGTTGTATCGGCCATATTTCAAGTGAGTTCTAGTGAGTAAAGGCGTGGGGGCTCTGGCAGAAGCACACTGCCGCATAGCCCACGACGCGGTTTCGGTCACCTGCCGTGTCGCCAGAATTGCGTAGCGCCAGCAGGCGTGGCGTGTATTGGTGTGCCTGGGCGGCCATGAGCAGGGCGTTGATGCCGGTGGCGCCGCAAGCTTGCTCATGGCCGATGATGGGTTGCATGGTGAGAATTTCTTCGCTGGTCAGTTTGTCGATGCGCTGTGCTTCGGTGTAGGAGTGGTAGTGCGACAGGTCGGAGCTGATCACGATCAGCGTCTCCGGCCCGCCCCATACCGCCTCCAATACCTGGGCCAGGGTGGTGGGGGACGTCATGCCCACCACCAGCGGCACGATGGTGAAGCTGTCCAGCGTCAGTTGCAGAAAGGGGAGGATGACTTCCAGCGAATGTTCCTGTGCGTGGGCGCGATCATCGACGACAACCTCAGGCAACTGGGCGAGGCTGAACACGGCCTCGTTGTCGACTTCCACGGTTCCCAGCGGGGTTGCAAAGGCGCAAGCACCGGGCAGGGCAATACCTTCGAAGGCAAAACGGTGGCTGGGGCCGACCAGCACGACGCGGCGGATCTCCTCCCGCAAGGGCTCCAGCAGATTGAATGCTGCTGCGGCCGTGGAGCCCGAATACATATAGCCAGCGTGCGGTACGATCAGCGCCTTGGGCGGAGTGGCATTGTCGACGGGAGATTCCTGCGCCAGCAGCGTTTGAATCTGGCCGACCAGGGCATGGGGGTCGGCGGGGTAAAACAGCCCTGCAACAGCGGGTGCGCGAACAGGTTGAGAAGCCATCGTCGGGTAATCGATTCAAAAAAGCCGCCTCCCGCCTTGCAGCAGGGGCGTGCGGGAGAGATGTGCGATACAGGCTGCCAAGCTTTGCGCGGGTGGGGTACGCCCTCGTAAAACAGATCCTTAACCGTAAACCTTACTCCTTCGCCTGCGTGAAGGGGGTGTCCGGCCCAAAAGGGTGAGCGCCGATTGGCGCTGGCAATCTTGAGCATAGGCGGCCAAGCTTGGGTATGCCAGAGTACAATCCAGACTTCCATATCGTAATGAGAACAAGGGAATCCTCCCCGTGATCAGGCAAAGAACCCTCAAGAGCATCGTCAAGGCCACCGGCGTGGGGCTGCATGGCGGCCAGCGTGTCGAACTGTGTTTGCGCCCCGCCCCCGTGGATACCGGAATCGTATTCTTCCGGGTCGATCTGGACCCCGTGGTGGAAATGCCAGCGGACCCCTATTCAGTGGTCGACACGCGTCTGTGCTCCGGCCTGCAAAAAGGCCCGGCCAAGATCGGCACGGTGGAACACCTCATGTCTGCGCTGGCGGGGCTGGGGGTGGATAACTGCTATGTGGAAGTCGATGCGCCGGAAATCCCCATTCTGGACGGGAGCGCCGCGCCGTTTGTTTTCCTGCTCCAGTCTGCAGGCTTTCAGGTGCAGGACGCCCCCAAGCGCTTCCTGCGGGTGATCAAAACGGTGGAGTACCGTGATGGCGACAAATGGGTGAAGCTGGAACCCTACGATGGTTTCCGCCTGAGCTTTGCGATCCACTTCAACCATCCGGCGGTTGATAGTACCCAGACCAATGTCACCGTGGATTTTGCCCATCAGGTTTACGCCCGGGATGTGGCGCGCGCCCGCACCTTCGGCTTCATGCAGGAGGTGGAGGCGATGCGCAACATGGGGCTGGCGCTGGGCGGCAGCCTGGATAACGCCATCGTGATGGATGAACACCGCATCCTCAACCCCTACGGCCTGCGGTATGAAGATGAGTTCGCCAAACACAAGATCCTGGATGCGATTGGCGACCTCTACCTTGCCAATCATCCCCTGCTGGCAGCCTATAGTGCCAACAAGGCCGGGCACGCGCTCAACAACCAGATTCTGCGTGTGCTGCTCGAAGACAAGAGCGCCTGGGAAATCGTGAGTTTTGAAGAGGATCAGGTCGTGCCGGAGTCGCTGCGTGGGCAGATTGCGCTGCTGCCTGCTTAACGCGGGCAACAGAGGTTAGCGGCTCTTGTCTTCCATGTGCTTGAGTGCCTGGGCCAACGGGTCGTCTGGCGACATGGACTCGCGCAGTTGCCGCAGAGCATCCCGCCCTGTGGGGGTGATGCTGCGCCGGGGGGGCGTGGGCGGAGGGGCGTGACGCTCCACGCGCACCTTGATCTTGATCTCCACAATCGGCATCCCATCGTTCATCAACGCCCCGCGCAGGGTCTCCTGACTCAATTTGAGCCGAGTGGCTAGTGCGGGCGAAGGCACATGCAGGTACAGTACGCCATCCTGCACGTTGGCCACCTGGACCAGATTGCGCATCACCTGTGGCACAGCGCGGCTGACGATGCGCTGCAGGCGTAACAAACGTGCAGCATGATCTTGCAGGCGGGCTAGTGGCTCAGAGGCGCCAAGAATTTTCTTCAGGGGGGTTGATGCCATCGGTTTAGCCCCAATATGCGAAGGGATGTGTTACGCCGTGCCACTGCCAGGAAGTCTTGTTTTATCGCAAGAACGGTAGCGGGGACCCGGCCATTCGCCGGGATACTAACAGAGTCGGCAAAACGAGCGTGCTAGAATCCGTGTTTTGCTGCATTTCACTCATTCATCAATATGCTCGCAGGCCTCCTCAAAAAAGTGTTTGGCAGCCGTAACGATCGGCTGATTCGGCAGTATATGCAGACCGTCCGTCTCATCAACTCGCTGGAACCGAAAATCCAGGTCCTGTCCGATGAGGCCTTGCGTGGCAAGACCGAAGAATTCCGGGCTCGGCTTGCCAAGGGGGAAGAGCTTGATGCGCTTCTGCCCGAAGCTTTTGCCGTGGTACGTGAGGCCGCCGTGCGGGTGTACGGCATGCGCCACTTCGATGTACAGATGGTCGGCGGCATGGTGCTGCACTACGGCAAGATTGCCGAGATGCGTACCGGTGAAGGTAAAACACTGACCGCCACGCTCGCCGTCTACCTCAATGCACTGTCCGGCAAGGGCGTGCATGTGGTGACCGTCAATGACTATTTGGCCAGCCGCGATGCGGAGAACATGGGGCGGATCTACAAGTTCCTGGGCATGAGCGTAGGGGTGATCCTCTCGCAGCAACGCCCGGAGGAAAAGCAGACTGCCTATGCGGCCGACATCACCTACGGCACCAACAACGAATACGGCTTCGACTACCTGCGCGACAACATGGTCGACGACGTCAGCCGTCGCACCCAGCGTGGGCTGCACTATGCGATTGTTGACGAAGTCGACTCCATCCTGATTGATGAAGCCCGTACTCCGCTGATCATCTCGGGCCAGGCGGAAGATCACACCGATCTGTATGTGAAGATGAATGCCGTGCCCCCGCTGCTGACCGAGCAGATTGGTGAGGACGACAAGGTGACCCGGCCCGGCGACTACACCCTGGATCTGAAGGGGCGTCAGGTACTGCTCACCGAGCAGGGCCATGAGCATGCCGAGGAAATCCTTGAGCGCCTAGGCATTCTGGCCGCTGGTACCAGCCTGTATGACCCGGCCAACATCCTGCTGATCCATCACCTCTATGCGGCCCTGCGTGCCCACACCCTGTTCCACAAGGACCAGGAATATGTGGTGCAGGACGGCGAAGTGGTGATCGTGGACGAATTCACCGGCCGCCTGATGAGCGGGCGGCGCTGGTCCGATGGCTTGCATCAGGCGGTGGAAGCAAAGGAAGGCGTCGAGATCAATTCCGAGAACCAGACGCTGGCCTCGATCACCTTCCAGAACTATTTCAGGATGTATTCCAAGCTGGGCGGGATGACGGGGACGGCGGATACCGAAGCCTACGAATTCCACCAGATCTATAGCCTGGAAACCGTGGTGGTGCCGACCAATAAGCCGATGGTCCGCAAGGACATGAACGACTTGGTCTATCGCACTGCCAACGAAAAATATACAGCCATCATCGCCGATATCCGTGGCTGCCATGAACGTGGCCAGCCGGTGCTGGTGGGGACTACCTCGATTGAAAGCTCCGAGCTGCTCTCCGATCTGCTGACCCGCGAGAAGCTGCCCCATCAGGTGCTCAACGCCAAGCAACATGATCGTGAAGCCGAGATCGTGGCCCAGGCCGGGCGTCCGGGTGTGATCACGATTGCGACCAACATGGCCGGTCGTGGGACGGACATTGTGCTTGGCGGCAGCATCGAAAAGCCCATCGCGCAACTCAAGGACAATGCCGACTTGCCGGAGGCCGACAAGGACGCCCAGATTACCCAGCTGCGCAGTGAATGGCAGGTTCTGCACGATCAGGTGGTGGCTGCTGGAGGTCTAAAGATCATTGGGACCGAGCGCCACGAATCCCGCCGGATCGACAACCAGTTGCGTGGCCGTTCCGGTCGCCAGGGTGACCCGGGTGAGAGCCGCTTCTATCTCTCGCTCGAAGACCCGCTGATGAAGATTTTCGGCGGCGAGCGTCTGAATGCAATCATGGTGCGCCTGAAGATGCCTGAGGGCGAGCCGATTGAGGCTGGCATGGTCAACCGTTCGCTGGAATCTGCCCAGCGCAAGGTTGAGCAACGCAACTTCGATATCCGCAAGCAATTGCTGGAATACGATGATGTGGCCAACGACCAGCGCAAGGTGATCTACCACCAGCGTAACGATCTGTTGGTGGCCGATGATATTGGCGAGACAGTCAAGGCGCTTCGCCATGGCGTGCTGCGTGATGAGTTCCGCAACTTCGTGCCCGTTGATTCGGTGGAAGAACAATGGGACCTGCCAGGGTTCGAGAAGCTCCTGCAAGACAGTTACCGTTTGGGGCTGCCGGTGGTCGATTGGGCCAAGGGCAACCAGAACCTGTCGGACGAAGACATCATTACGCGTGTTGTCGAGGCAGCCGACAAGGCTTACGTCGAGAAGATTGAAGATGTTGACCCCACCGCATGGCGCGATTTTGAGCGTGCCATGATGCTCAACAGCCTGGATCAGCATTGGCGCGAACACCTTGCTGCACTGGATCACCTGCGCCAAGGCATCCATTTGCGCGGTTACGCACAGAAGAACCCGAAGCAGGAATACAAGCGCGAAGCCTTCGAATTGTTCGAGTCGCTGCTCGACATGGTGCGCTACGAAGTCACGCGTCAGTTGATGGCTGTGCAGATCCGCTCGCAAGAGCAGGTTGAAGAAGCGGCTGAAAAGCATTCGGCAGTGGAAAACGTGCAATATCACCACGCCGATTACGAAGAGGCGCTGGCCAAGGCGGCTGAAGGGGAGAAGCAGCAACCCTTGCAGAACAACGGTATGCGCATCGGGCGCAACGATCCCTGCCCCTGCGGGTCAGGCAAGAAATACAAGCACTGTCACGGCGCCCTGGGTTGATCCTGGCGTGCGTTGGATCGAAAAAAAGCCGACCCTGGAGGTCGGCTTTTTCTTGCCATCTGCGCTCAGGAATTCAATGCGGCCAGCACTTCCTGCGTCACATTACGCCCGCCACCGAGATTGGTCCCCAAGGCTCCGATGCTGTAGATCAGCCCCCAGGGAAAGCCCCACCAACCCAGGAACAGGGTCATCAACGTGAAGCTGATGCCATGTTTGAAGCTGCCTTCGCCTGCCTTGACGAAATAGACGTCGGAGGATCGCTTGAAAGACATCACTACAACGGAAATGCAGTAATCAAACACCACAAATTTCCCGCCCTTGGCCAGCTCTTCATTGAGCTGAGCCACAGTCATATTCTCGATGCCATTGATCTTGGCCATGATTTCCCCGTATACGTCATGTTGATGATGCGTTGTGTATAGATCTGCCAACGCCAGCTGTCGTTGTACGGGCAAGCATAATGCAGGGGTGAGGCGCATTGGGGGTAAGGTGCCAGACGGATTGACGGCTCCACACGCAGGTGGCTGAAATACAGGCCCTGTAAAACCTTGTGCCACATGCCTGCTTGCCCTTTGGTGGGCGCTTGCCTGCACGTTTATCAAGTAATCTATCAATGAATGGGTCTATCTTCTTCTTTATCAGGGGGTTTCGATATGAAGCTTTCAACCAGACTAGGAATCGTGGTGATCTGCGGAGTGATCGGGCTGCTCCTGATCGGTGGCATGGGGCTGCACAGCTTGCGGGCGGGTCTGATGGGGGAGCGGCAGGCGCAGATTGATAATCTGCTCAAGATGTCGTTCACCCTGGTCAACCGTTATTACGCCCAGGAGGCATCCGGCAAGATGCCGCGCGCCCAGGCCCAGGCTGCTGCGGTTGAGGCATTGCTGGGCTTGCAGAACGAGAGTGCATATGTATTCGTGCGTGACGATAACGATGTGATGGTGGTGCATATCCGCCCGGACCGCATGGGCAAGGTTGATCCGGGGAAGTTGCCCGATGGGCGTACTTCGTCGGGCATCTATCGTGAGGAACTGGCCAAACAGGGGAAGTATGCTTTTGTCACGCTCCCCTCAACCAAGCCGGGCGCCAAGGCAGGCGAGCTGACGCCAAAGCTCAACGGGGTGACGCGCTTTGATCCGTGGAACTGGACGATTGGCACTGGGTTCTTTCTGGATGATATTGAGGCCAAATACAACGCCTATGCCATGTCGATGTTGATCGTTGGGCTATGCGTATTGGGCTTTACCGTGGCACTGACAATCTACTTTGCACGGGGCATTTATCGTCAGTTGGGCGGGGAGCCTGCCTATGCGGCGGAAATCACCCGCCACATTGCTTCGGGCCATTTGGGGCGGACGATCAAGGCGGCTCCTGCTGGCAGCTTGCTGGCGGCCCTGGCACAGATGCAGCAGAGCCTGCGCGAGATGATCCGGGATGTGGTGACCAAGGCCGAGTCCGTCAAACATGCCGCCTCTGACATCCAACTGACCATGGAAGAGATCAGCGCCGCCTCCGCACATTCTTCCGAGGCGACATCTTCGACAGCGGCCGCTATTGAAGAGATGGTCGTTAGCGTGGGCATGATTGCCGACAGCGCCCGTGAGACGGAGAGCAATTCTGCCCATGCCACCGAGTTGGCCCGGCACGGTCAGACCCAGGTGAGTGCCGCAACCGACGAAATCCAGCAAATTTCCGCAAAAATCGAGGCGGCTTCGACCCAGATTGAAGGCTTGGCTGGACGCACCAAGCAGATCGGCGGAGTTGCCAATGTCATTAAGGATATTGCCGACCAGACCAACCTTCTGGCGCTGAACGCGGCCATTGAGGCCGCACGGGCAGGCGAGCAGGGGCGTGGTTTTGCGGTGGTGGCCGATGAGGTGCGTAAGCTTGCCGAGCGTACCGCGCTGGCTACCAACGAGATTACCCAGACGATCCAGGCCGTACAGACAGATACCTCACAGGTGGTGGCTAGCATGGCAGAGGTGGCCCCGCAGGTGGTGCGTGGGGTCAACATGGCCGAGGAGGCCGCCCAATCCCTGCGGGGAATCAATCAGGGGGCCGAGGCCACCCTGGGCAAGATCCGCGATGTCGTCCACGCCACCGCCGAGCAGACCTCTGCCAGCAACAGCATTGCGGCAAATGTTGAGCGCATTGCCACCATGCTGGAAGAAGCCGACAAGGCGGTGCAGGGTGCAAACGCCTCAACCAATCTGCTCTCAGGCATGGCCCGGGACATCCATGAGGCGGTAGCGCGTTTCAAGGTGGAGGAGGAATAAGTCGATCCCGTTGGAAGAAAGCTTGTTGCGCCCACCCATTGTGGTGGGCGTTTGTTTTCCAGGCCAGCCCAAAATCGTCCTTATGGGCGAAACAGTAGATTGGATGGGGGGCAGGGTGTTTTTTTCACCTTTTTTACACCCCGCTTCCTATGCTTCGGGGCATGAAGCGATTGCTCTGATGAACGCGCGTTTTCTGATGATCTTGGGGTTTGGTGGAATGGATTCCTCTACAAAGCGGACTGGTTCGAAACTGCTGGGATATGTGGTGGCTACGCTGTCGGTTGCCGTGGTGACTGTTGTGGCCCGGTCTTTGCCGTCAAGCGTGGTGGAGCCTGCCAACTTGGTCATGCTCTACCTGCTCGCCGTGGTGGGAGTGGCCCTGCGCCATGGGCGTGGGCCCGCAGTGTTCTGTGCGCTGCTGGGCGTATTGGCCTTTGATTTCTTTTGCGTGCCACCGCACCTGTCGTTTGCCGTCAGCGACGTGCAATATCTGTTTACCTTCGCAGTCATGCTGCTGGTGGGGATGTTGTTGACCCATCTGACGGCTGGGGTACGTCATCAGGCAGACCTGACCTCCCTGCGTGAGCAGGCCGCCCGCCGTCTGTATGTTTTGGCTCAGGAGTTGGCCGGGTGTGCCGACCCCGCCAAGGTCTGCCATCTGCTGATGGATTTTGTCACCAAGGATTTTGGTGGCTATACCGAAATCTGGTGGGAAGACTCCACTCATGCTTTGGGCCTGCTGGCCCCTTCTGACACCCCCGTACTGATGGCGGATGAACGGGGGCACGTCCCGCTGTTTGTGGCTTCGGTAATGGAAAGTGGCCAGATCAGCGAATATGAAGATCTGGCGCGTGACGGTTTCCGCCTTCTGTTATGTCCGTTGGATGCCCCCATGCGGCGCCGTGGTGTGCTGGCGGTGACCATGCCGCAGGATCACCTTGAGCCCCTGGTGGCGCAGCAGTTGGCCTCTGTGGCCTTGCTCGCCGCGACAACCCTGGAGCGCCTGCACTACGTGGATGTGGCGCAGGGGGCCATGCTCGATATGGAACGGGAGCGCCTGCGCAGCACGATTCTTTCCGCCTTGTCGCATGACCTGCGTACCCCGCTGACGGTGATGGTTGGCCGCATTGATGCCCTGTGCGATGAAGTGCGTGCCACAGGCGGGCGGTCTTTGGAGCTGGCCCAGGCCATTCGCTCCCAGGTGGTGGGGGTGAGCGAGCTGACCGACAATCTGCTGGATTTGGCCCGGCTGCAATCGGGCAAGGTGCGTCTGCGCCAGGAGTGGCAATCCGTGGAAGAGATTGTTGGTGCCGCACTGGCGCATCTGGGCGAGCGCCTGGATGGGCATGTCGTGGAAGTCGACGTGCCCTGCGATTTGCCTTTGGTGGAGTTCGATGCTGTGCTGATGGAGCGGGTGTTATGCAATCTGATTGATAACGCTGTGCGCTACGGCGCAAAATGGGTACGGGTGGTGGCCCGTGTGACGGACAGCCGCCTTGGCCTCACGGTGGAAGATGACGGCCCGGGGCTACCCGCCGAGTTGTTGGGCCAGATTTTTGAGCCCTTTGTGCGCGGCCCTGCAGCCAAGCCCGATGGCCTGGGACTGGGTTTGTCGATATGCCGACTGATTGTTGAGGCGCATGGTGGGCAAGTGCAGGCCCAAAGCCGCAGTGAGGGGGGCGCACGGTTCACGCTTGAGTTGCCACGCCGCAATCCGCCGTTGGTGGAGCTGGAGGAGAGCCTGGCATGAGCGCAAGGGTATTGGTGTTGGAAGACGAGCCGCAGATTCGTGGCATGCTATGCCAAAGCCTCGTGAGTGAATCCTTGCAGGCCCATGGCGCTGGTAGTTTGGCGCAGGCGCGTGATGCATTGGGGAGCGAGGCTTTCCAACTGGCGATTGTGGACCTGGGGCTGCCGGATGGATCGGGCCAGGACTTCATTCAGGAGCTGCGGGCCTGGAGTACGATGCCGGTTCTGGTGCTCTCTGCCCGCACCCAGGAACGCGACAAAATTGCAGCGCTGGATGCCGGGGCGGATGATTATCTGACCAAGCCATTTGCACGGGGTGAGCTTCTTGCCAGGGTGCGGGCCCTGTTGCGACGGGGTGGCACAGATGCCCAACCGGTGCTGAATTTTGGCGAGGTGCGGGTGGATTTCATCCATCGTCAGGTTTGGCGCCGGGATGAAGAAGTACACTTGACGCCTATCGAATTTCAACTGCTCTCGGTCATGATCGCAGGCCAGGGCAAGGTGCTGACTCATCGCCATCTCTTGCGCGAGGTGTGGGGAGGTGCCTATGTGGATAGCCCACACTATTTACGCATATACGTGGGGCATTTGCGCCAGAAGCTGGAGATTGATTCGGCGCGACCACGTCATTTCATTACCGAGACAGGAACCGGTTACCGGTTCGTGCTCTAAGCCCATATGCTGCATGGCAGCCTGTATTTCTTAAATCCTGTTGTGGAGAAACCATGAGTCAATCGCATGCAGGGGGGGCTACTTCCCCGCGGATGTCGACCTTGATGCTTGCCGCCCTGGGGGTGGTGTATGGCGATATCGGTACGAGTCCGCTGTACGCGCTCAAGGAGGCATTTGCCGCAGGGCATCATCCCCTGGCGGCGACCGCACCGAATATTCTCGGTGTGCTGTCGTTGATTACCTGGAGCCTGTTGATCATCGTGACCTTCAAGTATGTCACCATCGTATTGCGGGCTGACAACCAGGGCGAAGGCGGGGTGGTGGCCCTGATGGCACGGGTTGTCAGCCGCGCCGCGGGCAGTCCGCAACGCAAGGCCACTGCCATTGCGCTGGGGATCTTTGGCGCCTCTCTTTTTTATGGTGACGGCATTATTACGCCAGCCATCTCGGTACTCTCCGCCGTGGAGGGGTTGGAAGTGGCTACGCCAGCATTTCAGCCCTATATTGTTCCGATTACCATGGGCATACTGATCGGGCTTTTCCTCTTTCAGCATCATGGCACTGCGCGGGTAGGGTCTTTCTTTGGACCCTTTGTCGTGATCTGGTTCCTGTGTCTGGCCGGTATCGGCATTTATAACATTCTGGCCCATCCTCAGGTGTTGGGGGCGCTGTCTCCGCATTATGCCATTCGCTTTGTGAGTGAAAATCCAAAAATGGCGTTCTATGCCATGGGCGCGGTTTTCCTGACCATGACCGGGGGGGAGGCGTTGTATGCCGATATGGGCCACTTCGGCCCCATGCCGATCCGCTATACCTGGCTTGGCCTGGTATTGCCCAGCCTGCTGATCAATTACCTGGGGCAAGGGGCACTGATGATTGTGCACCCGGAGGCTGCGGCCAATCCTTTCTATCTTGCCGTACCCGGCTGGTTCCTGTTCCCGATGGTGGGCTTGGCTACCGTGGCCACGGTGATTGCCTCCCAGGCGTTGATTACCGGGGCCTATTCGGTGACGCTACAGCTCATCCAGCTCGGGTTCTGTCCGCGCATGGTGGTCAAGCACACCTCTGGCGCACAGATGGGGCAGATCTATCTGCCGTTTGTGAATTGGATCTTGCTGTTCTTTGTGCTGATCGTGGTGTTGGGCTTCCGCAGTTCGTCCAATCTGGCTGCCGCGTATGGCATTGCGGTGACGCTGACCATGCTGGTGACATCGTTCCTGGCTTACACCCTGGCGCGCCACGATTGGCAATGGTCGCGTGCGCTGTGTCTGGCGATCTTTATGCCGTTGTTGTGCATTGAAATGATCTTCCTTGTCTCCAACGGCACCAAGATTCTTGACGGTGGCTGGTTCCCCTTGGCCTTTGGTGGCTGTATCTGCGTGATTCTATTTACCTGGCGCCGTGGTCGTCAGCTACTGGCCGATGCCCAGCGCAATGACGATGTGCCCCTGGCACCTTTTGTGACCCTGCTGGCAGACGACAGCATTCCACGTGTGCCGCATACGGCCTTGTTCCTGTCACCGCGCCCCGAGCAGGTGCCGACCGCGTTGCTGCACAACCTCAAGCACAATCTGATTTTGCATGAGCGTACCGTTTTCGTGAGCGTGCTCATGGAAACTGTGCCACGTGTGCCAGTGGAAGATCGGGTTGAAGTCGCGCATCTTGGCACCAATTTCCATCGTGTGCTGATCCGTTTTGGTTTTATGGAGGAACCAGATGTCCCGGCGGCTCTGTTGCGTTGTGAATCCTTGGGCTTGGTGCTTGACGCCCAACAGGCTTCCTACTTCCTGAGCCGTGAAACCATCTTGCCCAGCGCGGGTACCGGGATGGCACTGTGGCGCGAACGCCTGTTCGAGTTCCTGTTCCGCAACGCGTCTGGCGCCGCCAATTTCTTTAAGCTGCCAACCAGCCGTGTGGTGGAGCTGGGGAGCCGGGTGATGATCTGAGTGCGCCGCTGACACACAATGTTTGTGCCTGGAAGGCCGGTGCCGGGCACATCTGCCTCAAGACCGCCATGCGCATGCCGTTGAAGGAATTGGTGACTTTACACATGGGGCTTGGACCAACGTGGCAGTAACGCAAGGGCGCTTGAGTCTGGAAGGCTGGGTTGATCGGATTCGTGATCAGGATATGCCTGTCTTCGGGCGTACCGTGCAGGAGGTGCGCACGGTGACTGAAGACGAGCTGGCTTCGGCCGGGCGCCTGTCGCGGGCAATCTTGCAGGATGCAGCACTTACGGCCAAAGTGCTCAAGCTGGGTAACAGCGTGATGTTCAACCCCCAGCATCAGGGCGTCAGCACTGTGAGTCGGGCCATCGTGGTGCTGGGCTTTGATCTGGTGGGGCAGATCGTGCTCTCCATCCAGCTTGTTGATGCCTTGCTTTCCGGCGGTTTGCGGGAGCGGGTCGCCGCCGAGATGGCGCGTTGCTTCCATGCTGCGGTGCAGGCCCGGACTGCCGCCATCGCAAAGGGCAGCAAGGCTCCGGAAGAGGTCTTCATTGCCGCCTTACTCGGGCATGTTGGGGAAATGGCCTTCTGGTGCTTTGGTGGCAATGCCGCCAAGGAACTGGACGCGAGGCTCATTGATCAGCCTGATGAAAAACCGGAAGATCTACAGCTCGACATCCTGGGGTTTCGCCTGCGCAGCCTGACTGCGGCCTTGACCAAGGAGTGGCGCCTGGGCCCGCTGGTCAGCGCAGTGGCTGAGCCATCAGGCAAGCCCGGTGCGGATGAACAGGCTATCCATGCGGGATATCGCTTGGCCATGGCGGTTGAGCAGGGCTGGGACACGCCCGCAGCACGTGCCGCATTGGCCGAATATGCCGAATACGTGGGGCAGCCACTGGCTGACATTACCGAGGACCTTACCAATAATGCGGTTGAGGCTGCGCGCGTGGCCGCCCAGTTTGGCGCCGCCGAGGCCGCACGCCTGATTCCGATTCCCGCCCAGGGGGGCTTGGTGGATATTGCGGCTGAAGTGGCGCAGGTGACCGATCCGGCGCCCGACCCCCTGTTGCAGCTCAAGATCCTGCGTGACCTCTCCATGCTGCTGGCAGGCAAGCCCAGCCTCAACGATGTCTTGCAACTGGTGCTGGAAGGCATTTATCGCGGCCTGGGCATGAGCCGTGCGGTATTCGCGTTGCAATCGGCCGACCGCACCAAGGTGCTTGGCAAGGTGGCATTGGGGCGCGACTCAGACAAGCTCGCGGCGAAATTCGCGTTCCCCCTTGATAACCGCCCCGGTGAAATCGTCAATGTCCTTTTTTCCAAGGCCCGGCCTTTCTTCTTGCAGGGTGCTGCACCCGAGGGCATCAACATTGACCGCCTACAGGCTGTCACCGGCCGCAATGAGGGGCTGATCGCGCCCATTGTGGCCACAGGCAAGGTGATCGGGCTTTTTTATGCAGACCGTGCACCTGCCAATCCTCCTGACGAGGAAACCTGGCAGGGTTTCTTGCACTTTGCGCAGCAAGCCAGCTTGAGTTTTGAACACGTGGCGACGCGTGGCATGGCCAGAAAATAACAAGTGAAACAGGGGATGCCGTAGAATCCCGTTTTCTTCTTTCGCTTGTTCTTGAGGAACTGCTGCCATGCCCGTCAATTTGCCGCTCCCGCTTGCCGATCAACTATTGCCTGTCGCCGGGGTCCGCCTGGGCACGGCGGAGGCGGGCATCCGCAAACAAGGGCGACGTGACTTGACCCTGATTGAACTGGCCGCTGGCAGCCGCGCCGCCGGTGTATTCACCCAGAACCGTTTCTGTGCGGCGCCAGTCACCGTGTGCCGTGAGCATCTGGCCACTGAAGGCGTGCGTGCGCTTGTCATCAACACAGGGATTGCCAACGCAGGCACCGGTGCACAAGGGGTAGCCAATGCACGCGCGAGCTGTGAAGCCGTGGCGGCACAGCTGGGCATCAGCCCGCGTGAAGTGCTGCCGTTCTCCACGGGCGTGATCCTGGAACACCTGCCGGTTGACCGCTTAGTAGCAGGCTTGCCCGCTGCCAAGGCTGCATTGAAGGCCGATGGATGGTTTGATGCCTGCCATGCGATCATGACCACCGATACCCAGCCCAAATGTGCTTCGCGTCAGGTGCAGATCGGCGGCAAGACCGTGACCCTCACTGGCATGAGCAAGGGCGCGGGCATGATCCGCCCGAACATGGCAACCATGCTTGGCTTCATCGCCACCGATGCCGATGTGGCCCAGGCGCTGCTGGCGCAACTGGTGCGCGAGGCGGCAGATGCCTCCTTCAACAGCGTGACGGTGGATGGCGATACGTCCACCAATGACAGTTTCATTTTGATTGCCACCGGAGCTTCGGGTGCCCCTGCGATCAGCTCCGCCGATAGCGCAGATTACAAGGCTCTGCGTTCAGCGGTGATTGATCTGGCCATCTGGCTCGCGCAGGCGATTGTGCGTGATGGCGAAGGGGCCACCAAATTCATGAGCATCGTGGTCGAAGGTGGCAAGAGCCGTGAAGAATGCCGTCAGGTGGCCTATGCCGTGGCACATTCTCCGCTGGTCAAGACTGCGTTCTTCGCCTCCGACCCCAACCTGGGCCGTATCCTCTGCGCGATTGGTTATGCAGGCGTGGCGGATCTGGACGTATCCACCCTCAAGGTGTGGCTGGGGGACGGCAAGGAAGAGGTGCTGGTGGCCGAGCAGGGCGGGCGGGCGGCTTCATACCGCGAGGAAGATGGCGTGCGCATGATGAAGAGTGCCGAGATCGTCGTGCACGTCAATCTGGCGCGTGGTCAAGCCGCTGCAACGATCTGGACCTGCGATTTCTCGTATGACTACGTCAAGATCAACGCGGATTATCGCAGCTGATTGATCAAGTCGGGAGGGGTTATCCCCTCCCGATTGACCTCTTCGCTCAACTTCCCCGTTTGGCCTTTCGTACGGCTTATATTGGCAGGCCTGCCAATTCTGCGCTGGGTGTCCAGCCCCTTGGGATAGACGACAGCAGCCGCCGGGTGTAATCGTTGCCCGGCGCACGATAGATGTCGTCAGCATTGGCTTGCTCGACGACTTCTCCTTTGTTCATCACCATCACCTGATCCGAGATGTGCTTGACTACCGCCAGATCATGCGAAATGAATAGGTAGGAAAGTTTGAATTCATCCTGCAAGTCCTGGAGCAAATTCAACACCTGTGCCTGAACCGATACGTCCAGTGCAGAGACGGATTCGTCACAGATCAGGATTTCCGGTTGCAGGGCGAGGCAGCGTGCAATGGCGATGCGCTGGCGTTGCCCGCCGGAGAACTCATGTGGATACTTCTCCATCGTCTTGGCGGGCAGCCCCACCTTATTGAGCAGATCGCGTGCCTTGGCTTCGCGCTCTTGTGCGTTGGCGCCAATGCCATGCAGTTTCATGGGCTCGGTGAGGATGCTGGACACCGTGAATCTGGGGTTGAGCGAGGCGTAAGGGTTCTGGAAAATGATCTGGATGCGTCGTTTATAGGGGCGGAAGGCCTTGTCATCCATCGCCAGGATGTCCTGCCCTTCGAATAGAGCCTTGCCTGCAGCCGCAGTGCGTAGCCGCATCAAGGTGAGTCCCACCGTGGTCTTGCCCGAACCTGATTCGCCTACGATCCCCAGGGTGCGGCCATGCGCGAGTTGGAAGGAGACATTCTTGACCGCCTCGAACTTGCGTTTGCGGAACAGCCCCGCACGCACGTCGAAATTGACGCACAGCCCCTGCACATCAAGAATGATTTTGTCATCTTGAGCATAGCCCCGTTGGCGATCTGTGGGCGGCACATAGGGCTCTGGCTTGAGAAAGTCCTCAATCACAGCAAGCCGTTGCGGGCGGTGATCCAGCTTCGGGCGGCAGGCGATCAGGGCCTTGGTGTAGCTGTCATGGGGATGTTCAAAGACCTGCTGGGCCGGGCCTTGCTCGCGGATTTCGCCGTGGCGCATCACGATGACTTCGTCGGCAAACTCTCCGACTACGCCAAGGTCATGCGTAATGAATAGTACCGACATGCCATGTTTCTTCTGCAAATTGGCGAGCAATTCCAGAATCTGCTTTTGGATCGTGACATCCAGCGCGGTAGTCGGTTCGTCGGCAATCAGCAGTTTGGGGTTGCAGGCAATCGCAATGGCGATCATCACGCGTTGCTGCTGCCCGCCTGAGAGTTGATGCGGATAGGCACGCACGCGTTTTTCCGGCTCGGGCAGGCCGACTTCCTGCAACAGTTCGATAGCGCGTTGCCAGGCTGCGGCACGCCCCACGCCCTCATGGATCATCAGGGTTTCGGCAATCTGGTCGCCCACGGTAAACACCGGGTTCAGCGAACTCATGGGTTCCTGGAAGATCATGGTGATGTCATGGCCGCGCAGCTTGCGCATTTCGGCCAGGGGCATGCGCAGCAGATCGCGGCCTTCAAACAGGATCTGGCTGGCGCTATCTACTTCGCATCCATAGTCAGATAGCAGCCGCATGATCGCCATGGAAGTGACGGACTTGCCTGAACCTGACTCACCCACTAGTGCGACGGTGGAATTGCTGGGAATATCCAGGTTGATCCCTTTGAGTGCTTCAAAACGCCCGCCATCTTCCAAGCGGAAGGCTACCCTGAGGTCACGGATTGACAGGAGAATATCTCTTTGGCTCATGGCAGGCTCACTTTACTTTTGGGTCCAGCGCATCGCGCAGGGCATCGGTCAGCAGGCTGACTGCGGTGACCAGCAGGGACATCATGATGACGACAGCCAACAACTGCCACCAATAGCCTTGCATTAGTTCGGCGGGCACTTCGCCAAGGATCGAGCCCCAACTGACTTGTCTGACGCTCACGCCAAAGCCCAGGAAGGAGAGAATCACTTCGTACTTGATGAGGCTCACAAGCAGCAAGGAGAACTGCACCAATAGCAAGTGAGAGATATTCGGCAGGATGTGCACAAACATGCGACGCAGATGGCTGGCGCCAATTGCATCGGCGGCCTGCACGTATTCGCGTGAGCGATGTTTCATGAATTCAGCCCGCACGAGGCGGAAGGTCGCTGTCCAGCTGGTGAAAGACAGCACCATGATGAGCGTCAAAAATCCCCGTCCGCACACAGCAGCAAATGCCAAGAGCAACAGCATGTCCGGCACCGAAGTAAACACGCTGTAGAACCACATCAGGAAGTCATCCACAGCGCGCCCAAAGTAGCCCGCGAATGCGCCCAGGCAGGTGCCAATCAGAACCGATAGCAGCGCGCCGAAAATCCCTACCAGCATTGAGGTCGAGGTTCCGGCCAATACCTTGTTGACCACACTGCGGCCCCGGACGTCCGCCCCCATGAACAGGGCGTCAGCCTTGACCGTGGCTTTGAGCTGATACTTGCCCGCATCAGCACGCGCAGCCTCGATATCTTTGCCAATCGGGTCTTCCTCCGGGGTAAGCGTGATGATGGGGCCGTTGGCGCCACCCAGTACATTCGCGTCGGTTGCGCCATTTGTTGCCGCAGTGGCTTCTCCCTTGGCCCAGGTGGGCGGCGCGTAGGGAACGGCAACTTCTTCACCCCAGTTTGAGGCCAGCAGGCGCGTCCAGCACAGCGCAATCACCACCAGAAAGGCCACCACGATCCACAGGGACACAAACCCCACCCGGTCGCGCTTGAGGCGTTGCCAGCCCAAAGACCACAGCGAGCGCGGCGGGGTCAGCTCAGCGGGACTGTTATTTGTCATAGTCATGTCTTGCATGCTCAAGTTTCCGCCTATTTCAGTTCGACGCGCGGGTCGATCCACTTGTAGAGGACATCGGCCAGCAGGTTGAAAAACATGGTGGCGCAGGCAATCGCAATGGTGATGGCTTTGATGACCGGGAAATCACTCTTGTCGACCGCCAGCAGCAGTTCATTGCCCATGCCAGGAATGCCGAAGAAACGTTCCAGCAGCATCGAACCCAGCACAAGGAAGGGCAGCGAGGTGGTGACTGCCGTCACCACGGGAATCAAGGCATTTCTCAGCACATGCTTGAACAGCATGACCCGCTCTGACAAGCCTTTGGCGCGTGCGGTGCGCACATAATCCTGATTGAGTTCTTCCACGACAAAACTGCGATAGAAGCGCACCTCCGGGGCCAATGAGACCGCCAGCCCAAGAATCAATGGCAAAGGAATATAGTGCAGCCAGCTATTGAAGAGGCTTTTGTCATCCCACCCCATCACCGGAAACCAGCCCAGCTTGTAAGCTAACGCATACTGCCCGACGATGATGTAGACCAAGGAGCTGACCGACATCGCAACGGTACAGAGGATGGTGACAGTTCGGTCAATAAGCTTGCCACGGTGGTACGCCACCAGAATGGCAATTGGAATGGCGGTGAGCAATTCCGCCACCAACAAAGTGCCAGTCAATGCCAGAGAGGGGCCGATACGGGCGGCCATGATGCCTATGACTGATTGCTGGGTTGACCAGGAAACCCCGAAATCCAGATGCAGGACTTGGGTGACGAATAACAAGAATTGCTCGGGCAGGCTTTTATCCAGTCCCAATTGGGCGTGGATATTGGCGATCAGTTCCTTGGAGACGCCTTTGCCTGCCAGAATATAGCTGGGGTCACCGCCAGCCCAGTTGAAAACAATAAATACCAGAAGCATGACGCCAAGCAGGGTGGGAATCATCTGCCAGACTCGTCGAAGGATATAAGAAAGCATGAAGAGAGGCCCTCAGGCAAAAGTCTGCAGAATTATTTCTGTACGTCCATATATCGCCAGGATGTGATCAGAATCGGATGCTGCTTGTAGCCGTGCACATAGGCATTGCTGACGTAGGTCCGAATCCGGATATCACTGAAAACCCAAGGGGTGTAGCTGGCGGCAATCTTGTTCATCCTGTCATAGATTGCATTGCGTTCAGGGCTGTCTGGTAGCTTGAGGGATTCTAGAAAGAGGCGGTCGTACTCGGCATTCTTGAAAAAGGCATCATTCGTTTGCCCCGAGTTCGGCCCGTAGAGCAACTGCAGGAAATTGTCTGCCCCGGGGTAGTCGGCCGTCCAGGCGTTGCCGTGCATCTGAAGGGAGCCTTCCTTGGATGCTTTATAGTTCTCATTCCATTTGGCTACCTTGATGCGCAAATGGACTTTGACACTGTCAAACGCAGCTTGCCAGGCTTCGCTCCACTGGCGGTCTGTAGCTGTGGGTGTGACGGCCAACTCGACTTCAAGTGGCTCGCCATTCGGTTGGGTACGGTAGCCGTCGGTCCCGATCTTGTAACCAAAGCGATCCAGCAGCGCATTGGCTAGGGCCGGGTCATAAGGCGTGGAGGCACGAAGATTGGGATTGTTGCCCACGAAGTTGCGCGGGATGATGTTTTCCATCGGTACTGCACGGCCTTGCCGGATATCCCGGATGGCTTGATCACGGTCGAAAGACATCGCCAGCGCACGCCGCAGGGCGATACGTTCCCTGGTATAGCCGCCAATCACCGGGTCTTTCATGTTGAAGAAATAATAGGTGATTTCAGGCAGCAACTCTGGCTGAATGCGAATTCCCTTGCTCGCATACTCCGGCTTGAGGCTGACCTTGCCAGGATTGCGCGGATCGACGTTCAGGATTTTTCGCGCGCCGTTCAGGGGAATGAACGCAATATCCTGTTCTTGGTTGATGAAGCTGAGCCAGCGTGGCTGCTCTTCCTCAATCACACTGACCTCGACACGTCCTGCTATCGGCAGTGTCTTGCCCTTGAGGTCTTTGACGATTTCGGCATCCAGTCCTTTACCACTGCCGACACTTTCAAGCTCTACGTGACGAAAGTTGGGATTGGCTTCCAGTACGATCTTGTTGGCGGGTTTCCATTCCTTGAGCACATAGGGACCAGTGCCGACAGGGTGGGCCATGGTGTTGTCGGCATAGGTTTCCATGACTTCACGGGCCACGGCTGCTAGGTGAATCATGCCCAGGAAGTAGAGGAAACTGGAGTTGGGTTCCTTGATGGTGATTTGCAGGGTGTAGCGATCCAGCGCCTTCAGGCCGGGGATCGGGGTGTTGTAATCAAATTTGCCACGCGGTGCGTGGGAAAGTTCTTCCAGCCCCACAATCTTGTCGCTGACCAGATAGCCATTGGGCGAATGGACGACCGGGTCAACCAGCCTTTTCAGGCTATAAACATAGTCCTCTGCAGTCAGCTCGCGTTTGACGCCTTTGAATGCAGGGTCGTCTGAGAAGTAGATGCCTTTTTTGAGGTGAAATGTGTAGGTTCTGCCGTCGGCAGACAGTTCCGGCATCGCTTCGATAACGTTCGGAACCAGTTTGACCGGGCGGGCCAGATAGTCATAGGTGACCAGCGTATCAAAGATATTCTCGTTGATGCCGCTTGAGTAGAGATCGTTGGTTTTTGCAGGGTCGAAACCAACTTCTGCCACCTCGTAGTTGACGTGTAGCACCTTGCTCATGTCTGCTGCCTGAACAATGGGGCAGAAGCAGGATGAGGCGAGGGCCAAATACAGAAATCCCTTTTTGAACATGATTTTGTCGTATCTTTCTTTGTGGCAACCTATCGCCTGCGAACAGGCGATAGGTGAATATCAGGCTCAATAGAGGGTGCAGGCTTACCAGATGCGGATGCGTGCTTCCGGGGCCTTATACATCTTGTCGCCCGGTTTTACACCAAATGCATCCTGGAAGGGGTCGCTGTTGCTCGTGGGGCCGATTGTGCGGAATTCGTCCGGCGAATGCGGATCGGAAACAATCTGGGAGAGCAGCGCCTCGGGGCGGGATTTGTCGCGCCAGCTTTGTGCAAAGCCGATAAAGAAGCGCTGATCGCCGGTGAGGCCATTGAGCACTGGGGCAGGCTTGCCCTTGAGCGAGATACGATAGGCTTTGTAGGCAATTGCCAACCCGGAGTTGTCAGCAATATTTTCCCCCAGCGTGAGTTCGCCGTTGACGAATTTGCCGGGCAGCGCTTCATAGTGGTTGTACTGGTCGACGAGTTTTTGGGTGAGTGCCTTGAAGCGGGTGTGATCTTCTTCGCTCATCCACGGTTCAAGCTTGCCATCAGCATTATATTGGCTGCCCCAGTCATCAAAACCGTGGCTGATTTCGTGGCCGATGATGGCGCCAATGGAGCCGTAATTGACGGCGTCATCCGCCTTCATGTCGAAGAAGGGCGGTTGCAGGATGGCTGCCGGGAAGACGATCTCGTTGAGCGTGGGGTTGTAGTAGGCGTTTACGATTTGTGGCGCCATCCACCAACGGGTGCGGTCGACCGGGTCGTTCAGGTGGGCAAGGTCGTAGTCATACTCGAATTTGCGCGCTTGGCGGACGTTGCCGACCAGATCCTTAGCATCCAATTGCTGTGCGCAGTAATCGCGCCATTTGTCTGGATAACCGATCTTGATAGTGAGCTTGGCCAGCTTTTCGTGCGCACCGCGGCGGGATTCCTCACCCATCCATTCCAGGGTGTCGATGTCTTTGTCGTAGGCCGCGAGCAGGTTGTGCACCAGCTCCAGCATGCGGGCCTTGTTGGCTGCCGGGAAATACTTGGCGACGTAGAGCTTGCCGAGATTTTCGCCTTGGGTTTCGGTAATCAGGCGCAGGGCGCGTTTCCAGCGTGCCCGCATTTGTGGGGTGCCGTTCAGGGCGGTGCCGTGGAAGGCAAAATGGCGGGCGGCAGTCTTGCCATCCAGGTAAGGGGCATAGGCGTCGAATACACGAACACGCAGGTAATCTTGCCAGGTGCTGACCGGTGTGTCCTCAAGCAGCTTGGCCAAGGCGGTAACATAGCTGGGCTGATTGACGTTGACCGCTTTCAGCGCTGGGGTTCGGGCAGCGGTAAAGAAAGCCTGCCAGTCGATGCCGGGCAGCGTGGTGGCAAGCTCGGCATACTCAACCTTGTTGTAGGTCTTGATGGGGTCACGGTTGGTGACCTTGTCCCAGTGCAGGCGTGCGATTTCGGTTTCCAGCGCCAGCACCCGGGCGGCGCGTGCTTCTGGCTCGCTCAGGCCCAGTGCGGCAAAGCTGTTCTTCAGATATTCGGTGTAGGCTTGCCGGGCTTTGACAAAGCGGGGATCGTCTTCAAGGTAGTAATCACGATCCGGCATGGCCAGCCCATCCTGTGAAATCACCGGGATATAGGCAGAAGGATTCTTGTCGTCGATGTCGATATGAAGCGCCAGAGGGCCGGAAATGCCCGTCCCTTGCCATTGACCGAGCTGGCGTATCACTGCGGCATGGCTATCGAGCGCGTCAACGGCCTTCAGTTCGCTGGAGATGGGGGTGATGCCAAGTTTGTCAGCCCGTGCTTCATCCATGAAGCTGCGATACATTGCGCTGATCTGGCGGGCTTCCAAGGTATTGGCGTGCGCAACGGCCTCCTTGACCAGGCCTTGGCTGCGCTCTTGCGTCTGATTGTAGAGCATGCGGAAGACGCCCATGCTGCCTTCATCTGGCGGCAGTTGCGTGCGTTTGATCCAGCCGCCATTGATGGCGAGGTGGAAGTTGTCTTGCATGCGTACGCTGGGGTCGAAATTGTGTTGTTCGATGCCAGAGTGCAAGGGGCTGGCATGTACGCCAAAAGACCCCATGATAACCAGGGGGATCACCCCTGCCATCAGTTTGAGTTTTGTCTGCATGGTTTTATTCGAGATGTTTGGGGCGAGCCCGCTGATTACGCCATTGTAGTGCGATTAGTGCAGGAACTGTTCGGAGCCGACTATCCCCAGTTTCTTCAGGCCCAGGCGTTGGGATTCTGCCAACACCATCGCCACGGGGGAGTAGGTGGCATCTTTGGCCGGGCGGATGTGAAGCTCCGGCTGTGGTTCCTGATTCGCCGCCGTGCTCAGGTGTGTTTCCAGATCTTCCCGCCCATTGAGCTTTTCGCCATTCCACAACACACTGTCCCCTTGGGTGATGTCGATCTGCACCACCACCGGTTTCACGTTGTTCTGCTGCGGCGTATTGACGGGCATGTCCAGCTTCACGGCATGGGTCTGGATTGGAATGGTAATGATCAGCATGATCAGCAACACCAGCATCACGTCGATCAGCGGCGTGGTGTTCATCTCGATCATCAGATCGTCGTCGTTGGAGCCAACCTGCATGGCCATAATCGTATCCTTTCCTGAAAACGGGGCAGGGCAGCCCCATCGGGTTTCAGTTGTTGGGCGGAGGTTCGGTAATGAAGGCAATCTTCACGATGCCCGCCTGCTGCACAGCCAGCACAATGCGCCCAATCGGGCTGTACTGCGCGGTGGCGTCACCCCGGATATGCACCTCGGGTTGCGGGTCCATCTTCGCCACCTTCACCAAACGCGCCAGCAGGTCTTCCTGGCTGGATAACCGGATGGTATTCCAGTAGATGTTGCTGTCCGGCCCTACGCCCAACACAATATTTTCCGGCTTGGTCTGCGTGGGGATGTTGCTTTCCTTGGGCAGCGTCATCTTCACCGTTTGCGTCACCACTGGGACGGTGATCAGGAAGATGATCAGCAGCACCAGCATCACGTCCACCAGTGGCGTGGTGTTGATCGCCGAGAGCACTTGATCGTCGTCCGGCCGGGCACGGCCTAAGCGATTAAAGCGGGACATGGCTGATCACCGTGCCGGGCTGTTGAGCAGGCTGGCATGCAGGCGGCCAGCAACCACGCGAACCATGTCCAGCACCAGCTTGTTGCGGCGGATCAGCCAGTTGTAGCCCAGCACGGCAGGCACGGCTACGGCCAGACCGATGGCGGTCATGATCAGCGCTTCACCCACCGGGCCTGCCACCTTGTCGATGGAAGCCTGACCAGAGACGCCAATGGCGGTCAGCGCGTGGTAAATCCCCCACACCGTACCAAAGAGGCCCACGAAAGGCGCCGTGGAGCCAACGGTTGCCACCACGGACAAACCACCCTGCATATGATGATTGGCAGAATCCAGCGCATCGGTGATAGCCATCGAAATCCAGGTGTTGATATCCACACGGTTGGCCAGTTCTGCTTCGTGCTCCTTGCTGGCAGAAATACCGGCTTGTGCTACGGCGCTGAACATGCCTTCATCGGGGAGCGAGGTCGCCTTTTCCTGCAATTCCTTGCCATGTACGCTCAGCAACTCCTTGCCTTGCTTGAGCAGGCGGCGCTGTTCGAGCAACTTCACGATGCCCACATACCAGGTGGCGGCAGACATGATCAGCAGAATGATCAAGGTGCCACGTGCCACCGCATCGCCTTGCCCCCACAGCGCGCTGATGCCATATGGGTTGGAGGTGACGACAGTCTCAGCCGCCATGGCGGGCAGTGTTGCAAGTGCGGACAGTGCAAACAGGGAACGAAGGATCTTGCTCATAGTAGTAACTCCCAAAATTCAAAAAAACCGTGTTGGTGTGGCCTGAAACGGATCAGGCATCGTCAAGCTTGAAAGAGAACTCTTGCTCTAGCAGGGATTCCTGCTTGCACTGATAGCCCTGCAACGCGCTGGTGATGGCCGATTTGAAGGCACTTTGGTAACGCGTAGGAATCGAGTCATACGTAATCCGTTGAATGCCGCTAAATTTGCCATTGGCATCAATGTTGAAAACAACCCTTACCACGCCCTGTATCTGGTCTTCTTCCGCCTTGGCGGGGTATTGCGGGGGCGATAGGCGACTGCAGTTTGCCTTGGCCGACACAGGGCCCTTTGGCGCTTCAACCACAGGGGCGGGGGGCGGCGCCACGACCGGGGGTGGAGGCGTTGGGTCAGTTGTGGTGGCGGCAATCGCCGTTTGCGGCGTAGGCGTGACCGGCGGCGGATTCACGACCGGTGGCACATAAGCCTGCGGCTGCGGCGTGGGTTGTGCCTGAACCACCTTTTCCACCTTGGGAGGTGGTGGCGGAGGAGGAGGGGGCGGCTCGCTGATCACCGCGACCTCCACCTTCTGTTGAACGACTTGAACGACCTTTTGCGCCAAGCCTGAAACCAGGCCATATACCAGAAGTATATGGAAGATGATGACACCTGCCAGCCCTGCGGCACGATTATTAAAACCAGGTGCCTTTTGTCTGTATGTGAATGTAGACATTTTAATTACTCTTGCCAACGGAAAGGATTGAGCCAAACAACGCTACAAGTTTCTCGTGGGCACGTTAGGAGTGGGGGTGGCGGGTTGTACGGAATACAAAGGTACAACCCGCCACTCTCGCTGGCTAAGGGCCGTGCGAGAAAGTTACATCTTGTAAGTCAGGTTAAGGAAGAAAGTTCGGCCGTAGATGTCGCTATAGCGAGGATCGTAACCAACCTGGAACGACTGGTTCTGATTGGTATAAGCCGGCTTGCGGTTAAACACATTTCGCACGCCTATTGTTGCGTTCAATAGCTTCTTCCAGTCGTAGCTGGCGGAAACATTCCAGCGTGAGTCACCCTTGACCTTGTGATCTTCCCCCTCTGGGTTCATGTCCTGATAGCCAGAATGGTAGCTTTGGCTAATCGTGCTGCTCCATGGCCCCAGGTTCCAACCCAAGGTGAGTTCATACTTCCAGCGGAAAATTGCACCGTTATCTGCATATCGACCCACATTGTGAATGTATTCACCATTTTCTTCGTTTTGGTAGTCATACTTGATCATGTATGTGGAATTTATACCAAGTGTGAAATTGCCAATCGACGTTCTGGGTAGAGCCCACATTCCTGACATGTCCAGGCCAGAAGCTCTGGTGTTGCCAATATTCTGATCAAGTGCCTTCATGTAAGCCAACGAACCATCTGCATTGGCAACGAACCGATCCTGATACTTGTCCAGGTTGTTCATGATGGTTTGCTCTGGTATTGAGCTAATCGTGTGCTTGATGTTCGTCCACCACAGATCAGCGCTGACCAGTGTTGTTTTCGTCGGTTCCACCACAACGCCAAAAGAGGTCGAAGTAGATGTCTCAGGTTTCAGGTTACGGTTACCACCTTGCTGGATATTGAGCTGGTTGAGCGTACACGCTGCTGAAGTTGAAGACACACCCGCTTTCGGATTGCCATTTGGGCAGAGCAGAGGATCGTAATATTGAGATTGAGTGAACGTAACTTGATTGGGTTGGTACATGTTGTACAAGGTTGGAGCACGGAAACCTGTACTGGCAGACCCACGGAAGGTGACTTGCTTTACGGGTACATATTTGAGTGCAATTTTGGGGTTGAATGCTGAACCAAAATCACTGTATGTGTCATAGCGTGCAGCAAGTTGTGCTTCAAGTTCCTTGGTGATTGGGATCAGCGCTTCTGTATAAATGGCGTTGACGTTGCGATTGCCGCTTGCGGAAGCAGAGTTTTCGCGCCCGGAGCTCATCGCTTCTTTCCCTAGCGGAAGTTCCTTGTCATCAAGTTTTTCATGACGAAACTCGGCGCCAAAGGCTACAGCCAGATTGCCTGCTGGAAGTTCCAGAATTTCCTTGCTGATTTTGAAGTCACCCGTCGTCAATTGCATCGTAGCTTTGGACAGGTCGCCCTTGAGCTGGACGGATTCCCAAGCGCCAGCAGGGCTTGGGCCAAAGGGGTTGATCAACCCTTGGTTGATGGCATTTTGCAGCAAGCTCTGGCTTACATAGCCGCCAGTCAGTGTTTGAGTAACTTCTGTTTGCGAATAGCCCAAGCCTGCTTTGTAGTCCCAGCCGCCAAGCAAACCCTCAAGATTGGTTTGCACGTGATGCATGACGATGGTGTCTTCTTCCTTGCGCGGTCCCAGAGGAACTGTGCGACCGTACAGTGGCAAATCGCCGCTGTTGGCGTTGCCATTGGGGTCGGTAGCAGGATAGTACGGACTGGTACTTGGAATGGAAACCAGACCAAATAGTGGGGTAGGTGCTACCTGTGAATCAGTTGTGTTTTTTGAATAGATGTACTGGACAGACAGTTCGTGGTCATCTGCCAGCTTTGCGCTTGCTTTCCCTCCGGCCTGAACGCGCTCAACTTCTGGGGATATGCCAATCCAGTAGTTAGTGATCTCTTTACACTTCTGGCCAGACTGGATTGTGCCTGCACGGCAATTCTGATAGTAGGGGTTATATACCCCATTATTGTTTGCGTAATTCGACGGAAAGGTGCTGCCACTCAGAGAATATTGGCGATCAATTGCAATGTCAGCCCTATCTGTAGCCAAGAGTTGGCTTTGCTTGCTTGCGCTCAGGAAGCCCTGGACATTCCAACCGTTTTTGTTGAGGTTGCCCAAACCACCAGCAACCGAGGCCTTCTTTTCTGTGCCGCCACCTGAGCGTTCCGGCGTTGAGTAGTCAACGCTGACGGTAGCGCCTTGAAAGGCCTTTTTGGTGATGAAGTTGATCNCCCCGCCAATGGCGTCTGTACCATAAATGGCAGATGCCCCATCTTTAAGAACTTCAACGCGCTCAATCAGATCTAGCGGGATTGAGTTCAGGTCAACTTCGCCGCCGAAACCACTCACCGGAGTGTTGGACATGCGGCGGCCGTCTAGTAGAACAAGGGTGTATTGCGAGCCTAAACCACGCAGATTGGCGTAGGATGCGCCACCTGTACTTGCACCCACAGCAGAGGAAGCAACATAGCTGGATTGGTTGGATGCCAAAGAGTTGACGATTTCCTGGGTGGTTGTCAGCCCTTGTTTGGTAAATTCTTCTGTCTTATAGACTTCGACTTGTGTAGCCTGTTTGGTGGCCGCACGTTTGATGTTGGAACCGACAACTTCTACGCGCTCGAGCTGTGAAGCGTTTTCTTCAGCATGTACGATCAAGGGTTGAGCGGCACAACCGATCATGGCAATTGCTATCGCAATGCGCTTTTTTGGGTAGTTCATGACTATTTTTCTCCCAATTATGAATATTCCGCAGCGGTAAAGCGGCGGTTCCCCGCGAGGCACTTTGTGGGTGCCGCGACTGAATCGGCTATTAAACAGGAGTTTTCGAGCCTGCCTTCTATTCTTTATTACTACCCATATGCATCTTGGAAAAATGCTTTGTAAGCAATAAACAATATGCAGATCAGGAGTTGTGCCCCCGTTACATGTTGCCAGTTTCGGTTTAGCAAAAGCTGTGCCAAATTGGGACTTGATGGCGATAGCCAGTCGTAGAGCGCCTTTGGGGATTTTTTTAAGACGCGTAAGGGCTTGTTAAAAGGCGGCGGGAGGGAGGTTGTGGGAGTCAAGCACTATGGTAGTGCTTGGCCGCACTGCTTTTGCGCATGTTGATGGTGACGCGGGGATGGTGGGTGATAGAAGAAGAAGGTAGATGCTTATTGTAATGGCGTTATTCTTTTTTGCGGTAGTGACGAGGTTGCGGGGTGGTGCGTAAGTGAGTCGTGCTTTTCTGGGATGCAATGCCAAATTTTTATTTAAATCATTTGGTTATGCGTTTGGCAGTGGTTGATTTGGTTGGTTTGATGGTAGGGTTGAAATTTATAAAGAATATGTCTATGGTCTGATTGTGGAAATTGCCCATGTATGTACTGGATAAATAGCCAGCTTGACTGGTGGGGTGCGTATTTGTACTGAATTTTTTTATGCTTGGTGGAGTTGGTACAGAAACCTACTGCATTGCATGAGTCGAAAGAGGGCAGGGGTGATGCACCTTGGTGGTGACAGGGGATTTGATAGATTGGGGCAAAAGACAGGTGGGGGCAAAATAATGGGCAGTACCTTGATCTGGTAGCTGCCCACAAGTACAACGGCGGAGTGGAGAATCAAGCAGTGGTGCTTTTGGCTTTGCGGCCCAGTCCGCTGCGTTCAATAATGCGTTGCAGCAGGCAGAAGAGGAAGAGCAGGAGGCCGATGGCAATCCGGGTCCACCAGGAACTCAGGCTGCCATCAAAGGCGATCAGCGATTGGATGACGCCCAGGATCAGTACGCCAATCAGGGTGCCGATCACGTTGCCTACCCCACCTGTGAGCAGGGTGCCACCAATCACGGCGGCTGCAATGGCATCCAGCTCCATCCCCAGGGCGTGCAGGCCATAGCCGGATAGCATGTAGAGCGTAACCAGAATCCCCCCCAGGGCGGAGCAGAAGCCGCTGAGTACATAGACCATGATTTTTGTACGGGCGACTGGAAGGCCCATGAGCAACGCGGAGCGTTCGTTGCCCCCGATGGCGTAGACCGTGCGCCCAAATTTGGTGTAATGGGCGATGAAGATGGCGATGGCCAGCGTGACCAGGGCGATGATGCCGCTCAGCGAGATAAAGGTCTCTTCCCCTAGGGCCAGGCGGTACTCGGAGAGAGCCGTGTAGGTAGGGTCGGTGATTGAGATCGAATCGATGCTGATTACATAGCACAGGCCGCGTGCCAGGAACATGCCCCCCAGGGTAACAATGAAGGCTTGCAGGCGGAAGACCTGGATGAGTACGCCGTGCAGCAGACCGAAGGCGCAGCCCATGAGCAGCACTAGGGGGAGAATTACCCAGATGCTCCAGTGGTGGTGTTGCACAAGCGAGGCCGAGACCATGGTGGTGAGGGCCACGATGGAGCCGACCGAGAGGTCGATACCGCCGGAGATGATCACGAAGGTCATGCCGATGGCAACGACCAACAGGAAGCCATTGTCGATGAGCAGGTTGAGGAAGACCTGCGGTGAAAGGAAGGCGTCATAAGAGATCGCCCCAAAGCCGAACAAGGCCACAAACAGCGTGGTGGTAATGATCAGGGGCAGGGTACGGGGGTTGAGGTGACGCGTGAGGCTCATGACTTCTCCCCGATACGTGCGGTGTGGGTGAACAGCATGCTGCGTAACCTTTCAGACTGGATCAGGCAGACGGTGAAGACGACCAGTGCCTTGACGACAAGGTTGATTTCCGGCGGCACGCCCAGCGAGTAGATGGCGTAGGTCAGCGTCTGGATGATGAGTGCGCCGATCAGGGTGCCGATCAGGCTGAAGCGCCCACCATCAAGCGAGGTGCCTCCAAGCGCGACGGCGAGGATGGCGTCCAGCTCCATCGCCAGCCCGGCGTTGTTGCCATCCGCACTCTTGACGTTGGAGGTGATGATCAACCCGGCAATCCCTGCGGTCACACCGCAGAAGCCATACACCCACAGCACCAGGGCGCGGGCGCTGATGCCGGAGAAGCGCGCTGCCGTGGGGTTCAGGCCGACGGCTTGGATGAACAGGCCCAGGGCGGTGCGTTGCGTGAGGTAGAGCAGGATTAGCAGCACCGCCGCGACGATGTAGAGCGCGAAGGGGATGCCGAAGAGGAAGCCGTTACCGATGAAGAAGAAGGGCTCGTAGTAGATGGTGACGATCTGCCCCTCTGTGACCAACTGCGCCACGCCACGGCCCGCCACCATGAGGATCAAGGTGGCGATGATGGGCTGCATGCCTGCACCGGCTACTAGGGCGCCGTTCCACAAGCCGCACAGCAAGGCAACTGCGAGGGCTGCGATGATTGCCAGTGGCATAGGGAAGTTGGCGACGTAGGACTGCACCCCGTCCTTGATGACCAGGGTGCCCCCGATCATCACCGCGACGACGGCCCCAGCGATGGCGACGGTGGCGCCGACCGATACGTCAATCCCCCGGGTGGCAATGACCAGGGTCATCCCCATGGCTACCAGCATCAAGGGAGCGGCACGGTTGAGAATGTCAATGACGCTGCCATATAGCGCGCCATTGCGTACTTCAAGGGCGAAGAAGTTGTGATTGAAGAAGACATTGACCGCACACAACAGCGCCAAGGTGACGCATGGCCAGAACAGGCGGTGACGGACGATACTGGTGACGCTCATGACTCACCCCCGGCAATCATACGGAATATACTTTGTTCATCGGCGCTTGCTCCATCCAGTTCGCCGATCTTCTGGCGGTCGCGCAGCACAGCGATGCGGTCGCTGACGCGCAATACTTCTGACATCTCGGAGGAAATGAACAGAATCGCCAGCCCCTTGCGGCACTGGGTCTTGACCAGATCCATGATTTCGAGCTTGGCCGCAACGTCGATCCCGCGCGTGGGCTCGTCCAGAATCAGCATTTTCGGTTCGGTCGCCAGCCAGCGTGCAAGCAGCGCCTTTTGCTGATTACCTCCAGAGAGTTGGCCGATGGGTTTCTCTACGTCCGATGTTTTGATGCCTAGCTGTTTGACATATTCTTCGGCGATCTGGGTCTGTTTGCGCAGGGGCAGGAAGCGGAAAATGCCGCGATGCGCCTGCAGCGCCAGGATGATGTTCTCCCGGATTGAGAGTTCGGCAACGATGCCCTCGGTCTTCCTGTCCTCGGGGCAGAAGGCGAGACCCTGACGAATGGCCTTGCGCGGCGAGTTCAGACTGACCGGGACACCGTTGATCTTTGCGCTGCCTGAATCTGCGTGGTCGATGCCAAAGAGCAGGCGGGCGGTTTCAGTGCGGCCTGAACCCAGCAAGCCACCCAGGCCCAATACTTGGCCGGCATGGACATCCAGATCAAGCGGGCGGAGCGTGCCTGCACGCCCAAGGTTGCGGGCCGCCAGGAATGGCTCCCCGGCGCTGGCTTTGGCTTCACCACTTTCAGTCTGGCGGGCAAAGGAGGATTCGTCGATCTCGCGGCCCACCATCTTGTTGATGAGCTGGATGCGTGGCAGATCTGCTGCGAGGTACTCGCCTTCCAGTTCGCCATTGCGCAGCACTGTGATGCGATCCGAGATGGCGTAGGTCTGGTCGAGAAAATGGGTCACGAACAAAATCGCTATGCCTTTGGCTTTGAGCTTGCGTAGGGCATCGAAGAGGCGTTCGACTTCGTCTTCGTCCAGGCTGGAGGTGGGCTCGTCCAAAATCAGGACTTGCGCTTCCGTGCCCAGGGCGCGGGCAATTGCCACCATTTGTTGAATGGCAACGGGATAACTTGAGAGGGGCAGGCTGACATCGATATCGATATTCAGTGCTGCCAGCGCGGTACGCGCTTTGGCATTCATCGTCTTCCAGTCGATCCGCCCGAAGCGGAAAGGGAAGCGGCCAATGAAGATGTTTTCTGCCACCGATAGGTTCGAGCAGAGATTGACTTCCTGGTAGACCGTGCTGATGCCCAGTTCCTGCGCTTCCAGCACAGACGTGACGCGAATGGCCTTGCCAGCGAGGGTAATGTCGCCTGAATCAGCGTTTTCTACCCCGGTGAGAACCTTGATCAGTGTGGATTTACCTGCCCCGTTCTGCCCCATCAGGGCGTGTACTTCGCCGGGGAACAGACGCAGACTGACGTCCTTGAGCGCCACCACGCCCGGAAAACGCTTGTGGATGCCCTGCATTTGCAGGATTGCTTGCTGCTCAGTCATGACTACTCCGCGATCAAACCTGTGCGCCGCCTCCTGCCGGAGTGCAGCATATGACTACAGAAATGCGTGCGGCATGATGGGTGGCCGCTGCGATACTGCCAGCAGGCAGCATCGCAGCAGGTCGTGATCAGGCCGCTATGCAGCTAGATACGTCGGAGATCAGTACTTGCGGTTCGGGAATTCCTTGGCGGCGGTTTCCATCGGGAAAATGCCTTCCTTGGTATTGATCCGCTTGGGCAGTTGCTTGCCAGCCTTGACTTGCTTGACGATGTCCATCAATTGCGGCCCGAGTTGCGGGTTGCATTCAACGGTTACGTTCAGCTTGCCAGCCATCATGGCTTCGAAAGCACCCTTCACCGCGTCAACCGATACGATGATGATGTCCTTGCCCGGCTTCTTGCCAGCGGCTTCAATGGCCTGGATGGCGCCAATGGCCATGTCATCGTTGTGAGCGAACAGCACGTTGATGTTCGGGTCTGCCTTCAGGAAGGCTTCCATGACTTCCTTACCCTTGGCGCGGGTAAAGTCACCTGTTTGCGAACGGGTGACCTTGAACTTGGGATTGGCCTTGATGACTTCCATGAAGCCCTTTTGACGCTCAATGGCCGGAGCGGAACCCACCGTGCCTTGCAATTCGACGATATTCACATCGCCTTGTGCCTTGTAGTTGTCCAGCAGCCATTGCCCAGCCTTGCGGCCTTCTTCGGTGAAGTCCGAACCAATCATGGTGACATACAGCGAGTCATCCTTGGTTTCGATGCTGCGGTCGGTCAGGATCACGGGAATCTTGGCGGCCTTGGCTTCTTTCAACACGGTATCCCAGCCGGTGGTCACCACAGGCGCGAAGCCGATGACATCTACCTTTTGGGCGATAAAGCTGCGGATGGCCTTGATCTGGTTTTCCTGCTTTTGCTGTGCGTCGGAGAACTTCAATTCAATGCCTGCAGCCTTGGCAGCCTCCTTGATGGAAGTGGTGTTGGCTGTACGCCATTCACTCTCGGCACCTACTTGGGCAAAGCCCAGGGTGAGCTTCTTTTCTGCGGCAAATGATGGCATTGCAACAGCGCTTGCAATCAGACCGATGACGACTGCGGACAGCAGGTTTCTTCTGGATTTCAGCATGCTATGACTCCTCCGTGTTGACGAACATTGACCAAGGGATTGGTCGTCTTTCCAAGCACATCCGTAGGACTGCCTGTTTGTTTCTGTCAATCTGCTACTGCGTTGATGCGCATGACGCAAACAGCCGCATTCCTTTGGTATGTGTACAGCGTTTTATTATTGTGTTCAGCCAAGCCTGCATCGGCCGGGGAGCATGCTGATGCAGGCCTTTTGAGACGATTAGCTCCGCTTGTGCAGGGCAAAGAAGACTTCGTTCCAGTTGATTTCGTTCTTGAACGACGGGATATCGGTCTTCTCGTTGATAAGCAGATATTCTATGCCAAACATCTCGGCAAAGGTGCGCAAATCTTCTGCTGTAACAGCCTGGGAGTAAACCGTGTGGTGGGCTCCGCCTGCAAGAATCCAGGCTTCTGCCGCCGTATTCAGGTCAGGTAGCGCTTTCCATACTGCACGGGCGACCGGCAGCTTGGGCAACTCGTGTGGTTGCTGCACCACGTTGACTTCGTTGACGATCAAACGGAAACGGTTGCCCATGTCGATCAGGCTGGCGTTCAGGGCGCGCCCCGGGCGGGCTGCAAACAGCAGGCGGGCCGGGTCGTCCTTCTTGCCAATCGACAGGGGTTGCACATCCAGTACCGGGCGATCCTGGGCAATCGAGGGGCATACTTCCAGCATATGCGCACCAATCACCAGATTATTGCCTGGGGTGAAGTCGTAGGTGTAGTCCTCCATGAAGGAAGTACCGCCATCCAGCCCGGCGCCCATCACCTTGATGGTGCGCAGCAGGGCGGCTGTCTTCCAGTCGCCTTCAGCGCCAAAACCATAGCCTTGTTGCATGAGGCGCTGCACGGCCAGCCCCGGCAGTTGCTTCAGACCGTAGAGGTTTTCAAATGTGGTGGTAAAGGCCTTGAATCCGCCTTTGTCCAGGAACTGCTTGATGCCCAGTTCGATGCGGGCGGAGTCCAGCAGTTGCTGGCGCTTTTCGCCGCCCTTTTTGACACGGTCTGTCAGACTGTAGGTGGCTTCATATTCTTCAACCAGCGCAGCAATATCGGCGTCCGTCACCGCGTCGACAACCTTGGTCAGGTCTCCCAGGGCATAGCCATTGACCGAATATCCAAAGCGGATCTGTGCCTCAACCTTGTCGCCTTCGGTCACGGCCACTTCACGCATGTTGTCGCCAATACGGGCAACCTTCAGGTGGTGGCTTTCATAGACGGCTGCGGCGACGCGCATCCAGCGGCCGATTTTGGCTTGTGCTGCACGATCCTGCCAGTGGCCCACCACCACGCTGTATTGCTTGCGCAGACGTGCGCCGATGAAGCCATATTCCCGGCCACCGTGAGCGGTCTGGTTCAGGTTCATGAAATCCATGTCCATGCTGTCCCAGGGGATCGTGGCATTGAACTGGGTATGGAACTGCATGAAGGGTTTGCCCAGCACAGACAGGCCGGCAATCCACATTTTCGCGGGCGAGAAGGTGTGCATCCAGGTCACCAGACCCACACAGTGCTCGGTATTGTTGGCCTCACGGCAGAGCGCCAGGATTTCGTCTGGGGTCTTGACGGTGGGCTTGAGTACCAGCTTGATCGGCAGGCCTGCCTCGGCGTTGAGGGCGGCGACTACCTTTGTGGCGTTGTCGGAGACTTCCTGCAAGGTCTTGGGGCCATACAGATGTTGGCTGCCGACAACGAACCAGACTTCGAGTTGCTTGAACATTTCCATGATATGGGAGACTCCGTTATTTTTGCCCGTAGTAGGCGTTGGCACCATGCTTGCGCAAGTAGTGCTTGTCGAGCAGGTATTCTGCGATTGGGTCTTGCGAGGGGTTGAGGATGACGGTCATCCACGCCATGCGTGCAACCTCTTCCAGTACAACGGCATTGTGGACCGCGTCATCCGGGGTTTTGCCCCAGGCAAAAGGCGCATGCTCACGCACCAGCACCCCAGGCATGGCCAGAGGCTCGTGTTCGCCAATGGTTTCGATGATGACCCGACCGGTATTCAACTCATACTCATGCGCGACTTCTTCGTGGCTCAAAGACCGGGTGCAGGGGATGGGGCCGTAGAAATAGTCCGCATGGGTGGTGCCGAAGGCGGGAATTTCCCGCCCGGCCTGGGCCCAGGTTGTTGCGTGGGTCGAGTGGGTATGGACGATTCCGCCAAGATCCGGCAATGCTTTGTACAGTGCCAGGTGGGTTGGCGTATCAGATGAAGGGCGCAGACTGCCTTCGACCTGCGTACCTTCCAGGTCAAGCACGACGATGTCATCGGCTTTCATGCGCTCGTAGCTCACGCCACTGGGCTTGATGGCGACAAGTCCTCGGCTGCGGTCAATGCCGCTGACATTGCCCCAGGTGAATGTGACCAGTCCGTGGCGTGGCAAGGCCAGATTCGCTTCCAAAACCGCTTCACGTAAAGCTTGAATGGTGCTCATTTCACTTCTCCACTGCCGCGTACATGGGTTCAGCCTGCTCGGCCCAATGCAGGTAGCGCTGGTAGATGGGCTCGAAGGCTGCAACGGCTTCGGGCTTGGGGGTGTAGGTACGTTCGATGGGGCTGGCCATGGTCACCTGTGCATCGGCCACATTGCCAAAACGCCCGGCGGCTACGGCGGCGAAGATTGCCGCGCCCAGCGCACAGCATTGGTCGGAACCCACCACCGCGATGGGCCTGTTCATGATGTCGGCACAGGCCTGCATGATGACAGGTGATTTGCGTGCAATGCCGCCCATGGCGAGCACCCCTTCAACCGGCACTTGCTGGTTGATGAAGCATTCCATGATGGCGCGGGCGCCAAAAGCCGTGGAGGCAATAAAGCCACCAAACAGGCTGGGCGCATCGCTGCCCAGATTCAGATCGGTGATCACGCCTTGCAGACGCTGATTGGCGTAAGGGGTGCGGCGACCATTGAACCAGTCCAGCACCACAGGCAGATGTTCGTAGCTGATGGAAGCGGCCCATTGTTCGGTCAAGGCGGGCAGGAGCTTGCCTTCCACTTCGCGCAGTTCGGCGGCGATGGCAGGCTTTTGCTGTGCTGCGAGTTGCAACGACCAGCCCAGCAGTCTGCCAAACCATGCATACATATCGCCAAAAGCGGATTGCCCTGCCTCCAGGCCAATCTTGCCCGGCACCACACTGCCGTCCACCTGACCACAGATACCTTCAATGGCACGCTCACCAATGGTGGCATATTCCGCGACCAGGATGTCACAGGTGGAGGTGCCGATCACCTTGACCAAGGTGTTCGGGCTGGCGCCGCCGCCTACTGCACCCATATGACAATCGAAAGCGCCGCCACTGACTACGACGTGCTCGGGCAGATCCAGACGCTTGGCCCATTCCGGGGTGATTTTCCCGACAGGCAGGTCTGCCGTCCAGGTGTCTTTGAACAAGGGGTAGGGCAGGGATTCGACCAGAACCGGGTCCAGCGCAGCCAGGAATTCACGTGGTGGCAAACCGCCCCATTCTGGGTGCCACAGTGCCTTGTGGCCTGCCGAGCAACGCCCACGGCGGATGTTTTCCGGGCGAGTGGTACCGGAGAGTAGCGCAGGTACCCAGTCACACAGCTCGATCCAGTTGGAGGCCGCTTTGCGGACCGCTAGATCGGCACGTGAGACATGCAGGATCTTGGCCCACCACCACTCGGAAGAATATACGCCCCCTGCATAACGGATGTAGTCAGGGAAGCGGCCACTGCGGCACAGCGCATTGATCTGCTCTGCTTCTTCGATGGCGGTGTGGTCTTTCCACAGCACGAACATCGCATTCGGGTTATCCGCAAACTCGGGGCGAAGCGCGAGAATCTGGCCGTCTGCATCAATGGGGGCAGGCGTTGAGCCGGTGGAGTCCACCCCGATGCCCACGATGGATTCGCGTTGCGATGCGCCCAACTGACGCACCACTTCGCGTACCACTGTTTCGGTGCACTCGATGTAATCTAAGGGGTGATGGCGGAACTGGTTGTCCTTGGGCTGACAATATTGTCCAGCTTGCCAACGTGGGTAGTAGGCTACATGGGTAGCCAATTCGGTGCCGTCCTTGCAACGTACTGCCAGCGCCCGTACCGAGTCGCTGCCATAGTCGAGTCCGATGACGATTTCTTCGGCCACGTAGGTGTCCTCCTGGTGTTGTCTCGTAGTCTGTAGCTGCCTGCCAAGCCAGTCCTGTAGCGGCTTTGCCGCTAAAACCTGCGCCTGATGAAACGTCTCCAGACTGTTGTTTTCGGGCGACCCCAGGCCTGCATTCCTGAGCCCGGGTAACGGGATTCAGGAAGGTTTCCAAGGATTCGTCCAGTGATGTAATGGCGAAAACGATATGGAATTTGTTACTGGTGGCGTCAGGAGTTTATGGCTAAAGATATGAAGAAATCTGCTTGGAATCGACTTATGGGCATAAATAGATGGACGAACTGCCTGAATCCTGCCAATCTTATGGATATAATTGCTGCGGCGCGGCTTTTTTGATGAATTCAGCTATCCGGGGAATTCGTCGCACGCTATGATTTTACGACAATGCCATAGTCAGAACCTGAAAGGGATGGCTGCACATGTTTGAGTCCGATCAGAACAAGCAGGTCAATCCGCTTTTGCCAGGTTACTCGTTTAACCTGTATCTGGTGGGTGGGATGACCCCCATCATTGAAAACGGACCACTGGATTTTTTCATCGACCGCCCTGGTGGGATGGAAGGCTATATCGTCAATATGACGGTACGTGGCCAGGGCAAGGTATTTGACGGCGCGGACGCGTTTCTGGTCAGCCCCGGCGATCTGCTGCTGTTTTCCCCCGAAACCCCGCACTATTATGGCCGAGCACAGGGGAGCACCGACTGGTATCACCGCTGGGTGTATTTCCGTCCGCGTGCCTATTGGGCGAATTGGTTGAACTGGCCGCATCAGACCCGCAAGGTCGGGCGCCTGAGTGTGGGCATTGGGCCTTTGTTCAATGAGTTTGAAGATCTGTTTATCCAGATCGATCAGACCCATCGCCAGGAAAAGCGCACGGCGGAGGAATTGGCGATCAACCTGCTCGAACGCCTGCTGATCCGCTGCTATGAGGAAATCCCTGATAATCAGCCCACCTCGGTGGATGTGCGCATTCGGGCTACCTGCCAGTTCATCGCCAAGAATCTGGCCTCCAATATCGGGTTGGAAGAAATCGCCCGGCATATCTGTCTGTCCCCTTCACGCCTTGCACATTTGTTCCGCGAGCAAATGGGCGTCAATATTCTGCGCTGGCGCGAAGATCAGCGCATCATTCTTGCCAAGCATCTTTTGCAGAACACGCGCACGCCGGTGGCGCATATTGCAGGCAAAGTGGGTTATGACGATCAGCTTTATTTTTCCCGCGTCTTCCGCAAACGTGTGGGGCTGAGCCCCAGTGCTTTCCGCAAGGCGGTCGAAGAACACCATCCTTCGCTTGTCGATAGTGTTGAATCGGAAGGGCCGCTGCCGGGTGGCGAGCCTTCATTCGGCAACAAATTGACAGCGGGTTGAAAAGATCTTCAATATTTATCTACCAGGAGTACATGATGACTGACACCACTGTCATGGCGCCAGATGGCAAGCCGGTGACATATCTTCGGATTGAAAACGATGGCCTTCAACTGGAATTGATGGACTGGGGGGCGACCTGGTTGTCGTGTCTGGTGCCGATGAAGGATCGTTCGCGCCGTGAAGTGCTGCTGGGCTGTCACGATCTGCAGGGGTGGTTCGCGCAGAAGTCCTACCTGAATGCCACAGTGGGGCGGTATGCCAATCGTATCAAGGATGCAAAGATCGCCCGTGATGGCAAGGTTTACGCATTGGACGCCAACCAGGGTGGCAAGCACCAGCTTCACGGTGGGGCTGGCGGCTTCTCGCATCAGCGCTGGACGATCCTGGAGAAATCCCGTGAGCATGTGCGTTTCGGCATTCTGTCTGCCGATGGCGATCAGGGCTTCCCCGGCAACCTGAATCTGCGTGTGATCTATCGCGTACTCCCTGGCCAGCGCATCCAGATGGAATGCGAAGGCGAGGTCGATGCATTGAGCCCTCTGGGGCTGACCAATCATGCCTACTTCAATCTGAATGGCGTCAAGGGCGATATTCGCCAGCATCGCTTGCAGATCGCAGCGGCGCGTTACATGCCGATTGATGCGGAGATGATCCCGCCGGGGCCGCCGGTCGGTGTGGAAGGCACCAGTTTTGATTTCCGCACGCAGCATGTGATTGGCGAGCGTTTCCTGGCTGATGAGCAGCAGAAGCTGGCGGGGGGCTACGACCACTCCTTCCTGCTGGATGACGCACGCATGGATGTGGTTGCCTCCGTATTGAATTCGGCGGACGACAAGCTGGAAATGCGGCTCTACACCGATTCACCCGCCGTGCAGTTTTATAGCGGAAATTTCCTGGCTGGCACTAATAGCCGCGAGGGCGGGCAGTATGCGGCGTGCGAGGGGCTGTGTCTGGAACCGGGCTTCCTGCCCGACAGCCCCAATCACCCCGAATGGCCGCAGCCGGATTGCTGGTTGGCACCAGGGCAGGTGTATCGCCAGACCATGGCCTGGGAGTTTGTTGCCAAGTAAGCTGCCCGTTGTCGGGGCGCGGGCGTATCAAGGCCAAGCCTGGGGGCTTGGCCTTTTTCGTTTGGATGGCGGATCAATCCGCTCCGCTCAAGCTCGGGTGCCGTCCGTCACGGGTGCCGAATAATGTGCGGGTGGAGTGGGGCACGAATTTTTACGTTCTATCTGGCCTACCCGCAGGGCCTTGTACTACCGATTGTCGCTTTGGGGTTCCAGCCATCAATGCAGGGTGCGCGGGCCGATCAGGAAAAACTCCGGGATTTCGGCCGTAAACTCGGTGCCGTCTTCGGCCTTCATCAGGTAGGCACCACGCATTGAGCCAAACGGTGTGGCCAGCACGCAACCGCTGGAGTATTCAAAGCTCTCGCCCGGGGCGAGTGTGGGCTGCTCGCCAACGACGCCTTCACCTTCCACCTCTTCCTGATCGCCATTGGCGTTGCTGATGTACCAATGGCGGCGGAGCAATTTGACGGTGATTTTGCTGATGTTGCTGATCTGGATCTTGTAGCCAAACACATAGCGGGCGCTGTCTGCGTCGGACTCTTCGGCCAGATACTGGGTCTGGACTTCAACCTGGAGGCGGTAATCTTCGTTCGTCATGGGGTGATTTTTCTGTTGGCTGCCACGTGCAGGGGCTGGATAATGCGGGTTTTGTTGCTGATTCTACAAGAGCCTACGATGTCCGACAGAGCCTTTGTGCTAGCCCCCAGCCTGCTGGCCGCCAATTTTGCCCACTTGGGCCGTGAAGTTGAGAATGTGATTGCAGCGGGAGCCGACTGGTTACATTTTGACGTGATGGATGGCCATTATGTGCCAAATATCTCCTTTGGTCCGGTGGTTTGCGAAGCGATCCGCCCCTACACCCAGGCGCCGATAGATGTGCACCTGATGACCGAACCGGTCGACATGCTGGTGCCCATGTTTGCCAAGGCGGGTGCAAACATCATCACTTTCCACCCGGAGGCTTCGCGCCACGTGGATCGTACCCTGCAACTGATCCGTGAGAACGGCTGTCAGGCCGGGCTGGTGTTCAATCCGGCCACACCGCTGGATTGGCTGGACCATGTGATGGACAAGATTGATCTGATCATGCTGATGTCGGTCAACCCCGGCTTTGGCGGTCAGAGTTTCATTCCTTCCACGCTGCCCAAGGCCCGCGCTGCCCGTGCCCGTCTGGATGCCTATGAGCGTGAGACGGGCAAGCACATCCGCCTGGAGATTGATGGTGGGGTGAAGGCTGGCAATATTGCCGAAATTGCCGCCGCTGGGGTGGATACCTTCGTGGCTGGTTCTGCCGTGTTTGGGGCTGGTAAGGATAGTGACCCAAACCGTTACGATAGCGTGATCGGTGAGATGCGTGCCCAACTGGCAAAGGTGTAAGGCGGTGTTTTCACTTACCGGACTGCGCTTGGGCGCGGCAGTTGGCCTGCTATCGCTTGTTGCATGCGCCCAGGCAGCGGTACGTGACGAGGTGAGCTATCAGTTCTACGACCTGAGTCTGCGGACAGGGGAGAGCGTTTATCAGGCGCTCAGTCGAAGCTCGCCTATCCGCAGCGAAGGCAAAGTGTTTTTTGGTTACACCACCTGGAATGTCCACTGGAACTACCGCTGGTGGCGTGAGGGTGATGGCCAGTGCAGGATTACTGAGAACACCGTGCTGGTGTCCAGCATCATCCAGCTACCGCAGTTGCGCGGGGATTTGGGGCGGCTGCAGGAGCGCTACGAGCGGGCGTTTGCGGCGCTCAAGCTGCACGAACAGGGGCATGTCGACATCGGGCGCAGTGTGGCGAAGGAAATTGACCACTTCATCCTGAGCCTGCCTGAGAAGGCAAGCTGCGCGCAACTTGAACAGGCCGCCAACACGGGTGCGCGAGACATCCTGGCGCATTCAAAGGGACAGGATCGTGATTACGACGCACGTACCGGGCATGGCAAAACCCAGGGGGCGTGGTTTGATTTTTGAGGAAATGACCAAGGTATGGTGACGGTTTCACATCAACACATGCATGCCGGGGATGAATCAGCCGCACGGGCTTCGCTGCTGAAAGCCTTCCGCCTGATGAGCATGCGCGGGCTGAATGCCGGTACGGCGGGGAACGCCAGCCTGCGATACGGAGATGGTTTCCTGATCACGCCTTCCGGCATCCCCGCCGAGGAGCTGGCCGAGGAAGACCTCGTCTGGCTGAATTTTGCAGGCGGAATGCGCGGTAACCGCAAACCCTCCTCGGAATGGCGGTTGCACCACGACATCCTGTTGGCTCGCCCCGAAGTGGGCGCAGTGATGCACGCGCATTCGCCTTGCGCCACCGCATTGGCTTGCCATGGTGAAGCCATTCCCGCGTTTCACTATATGGTGTTGCGCTTCGGCGGGCCGGATGTCCCCTGTGCCGCGTATGCAACCTATGGCACCCAGGCATTGTCTGATACCGTGTTGTCCGCTTTGCAGGAACGCACTGCCTGTCTGATGGCCAATCATGGCATGGTCGTGCTGGGCGAGGACGCCCCCAGGGCGATTGCGGCGGCAATCGAGTTCGAGTCGCTGTGCGAGCATTACTGGCGGGCCCGTCTGCTGGGTCAGCCGCGTATTCTGAGTCCGCAGGAATTGGCGCAGGTCGAGGCGCAATTCACGCAATATGGGCAGACCAGTCAGCAGTAATCAAGCAGGTGCCACCGATAGATGGCGCAAGACGCGTAACAATGTTTTGTATATGCTGGCGAGCTTCCGTTGGCATCCAAGTGAGGAATTGCTATGCCGTTTGTAGGCATTGGTTTGCATGTGCTGGTCGCAATTTTCTTCGCAGTTCACGCCATCCGGCGTGGTGCGGATATGTATTGGCTGCTCATCCTGTTTATGTTCCCTCTGCTGGGGAGCATCGTGTATTTCTTTGCTATTTACCTGCCCGAGTTGCGTGGCAGCCGCGCTGTGCATGTGGCACGCCGGGCGGTGGCACAGGCCATTGATCCAGGTCGTGAGTTGCGCGAAGCGAACCGTAGTTTTGAGATGGCGCCCACGATCGACAATCGCCTGCGTCTGGCGGAAGCCCTTCTCAATGCGGGGGATGCTGCCCGTGCCTTGACGCACTACTCGGAAGCTGCTCAGGGGCCTTTCGCAGATGACCCCAAATTGCTGCGTGGATTGGCGGCCACCCAGCTTGAATTGGGGCAGATGGATGCCTCGCGCATCACCCTGGACCGCTTGTTTGCCGCTCATGCCGAATTGCGTCGCCAACCCCAGCTTGCCTTGCTGTATGCACGTGTCTTGGCGGGTACCCGTGATGCAGGTGCACGGGATGCCTTTGAGGCCGCGCTGACTGTGGCGGCAGATGCTGAGGTTAAGTGCCGCTTTGCGGAATGGCTGGCAGAAAACGGAGATGGGAGTCGTGCTCAGACCTTGTATGCTGAAATCATCAAGGATTCCGCGCACTGGCATAAGCATGCCAAGGCACATAACGCAGAATGGTTCCGCCGCGCTCGTGCGGCGCTTGGTCAGTAAGGATTGCTGTAGATGAATTTGCGTCGTTTTGAAGGTGTAAAAGCCGTTTTCTTCGATCTGGATGGCACCTTGGTCGATTCGATTGTTGACTTGGCGGAAGCTGGGCGCCGCATGCTGGCAGAGTTGGGTGAGGCCACGCGGGATGACGCCGAGATCAGTCATTTCGTCGGCAAAGGTATTCCCGTGCTGGTCGAGCGCTGCCTCGCGGTGGGGCGCGCCCCGGTGTCGGCAGAGCGCCTGCAATATGCCATCGAGGTGTTCATGCGCCATTATGGCGACACCAATGGGCTGCTCTCCGCCGCCTATCCGGGCGTGGCTGAAACCCTGGTCGAACTCAAGGGGCGTGGTGTGCGGATGGGGTGCGTGACGAACAAGGCGGAAGCCTTTGTCGCACCGCTCATGAAAAAGCTGGATCTGTGGCACTTCATGGATTGCATTGTCGGTGGGGATACGTTGGCCAAGAAAAAGCCTGACCCGGAACCCCTCTGGCATGCCTGCGAGCAACTTGGGGTTGCCCGCGAACATGCGCTGATGGTGGGAGATTCGAGCAATGACGCCCTGTGCGCGCGTCGTGCGGGCATCCCGGTGGTGCTGATGACCTATGGTTACAATGAAGGTGTTGCGGTAGACAGCGTCGATTGTGACGGGTTACTATCGAACTTCATTGAGCTTCCGCCCCTGTTGGTTTGATGGTGTAACAAGGGCGGCACATCCACTCACAGATATTCGTATTTCGTTATCGTGACTTGCAAAAGCCTGTTTCTCGTGAAGGAGACCCTCCCGGCTTGCGCGGCCTTGGTTTGGCAGCGCGACGGGGGTTCATGGCGCGTGCTTTGAGCAGCGTCACAGGCCGGAGTGCGCTCCGGCTGGCATTTCCTGAAATAGCAGAAACCGGAGTCATGATGACCGAACAAGAATTCCAGGCGCTGGCCGCCCAGGGCTACAACCGTATCCCGCTTACCGTCGAGACGTTTGCAGATCTCGACACCCCCCTCTCGATCTACCTCAAGCTCGCCAATGAGCCTTACACCTACCTGCTCGAATCCGTGCAGGGTGGTGAGCGCTTTGGCCGCTATTCCATCATCGGCCTGCGGGCCAACACCCGCATCGAAGTGCGTGAGCGCACGGTGCTGCTGTTGGCGCATGACCGCATTCTGGAGCGCCGTGATTACGGCGACCCACTCGCCTACATCGGCGAATTCATGCAGCGTATCAAGGTGCCGCCCAAGAATGGCCTGCCGCGCTACTGCGGTGGTTTGGTCGGCAGCTTCGGTTATGACACCGTGCGCTACATCGAATCCAAGCTTGCCGCACATCGGCCTAACGATGACCTGAATCTGCCAGACATCACCCTGCTGCTCTCGGAAGAACTGGCGATTGTCGATAATCTCTCCGGCAAGCTTACCCTGGTGGTGTATGCCGAACCCGAGGTGCCCGGTGCCTACAAGCGTGCCCAGCGGCGCTTGGCCGAACTGGTCGCCAAACTGCGCGCACCCGTGGATATTCCGGCGGATATCCGTACCACACCGCAGCCTGCCGTCTCCTCATTTGGGGAAGAGGCGTTCAAGGCTGCTGTGCGCCGGGGCAAGGAATACATTGTTGAAGGCGACATCATGCAGGTGGTGCTCTCGCAGCGCATGAGCAAGCCTTTTGCCGCTAGCCCCTTGGCGCTGTACCGCAGCCTGCGGGCACTGAATCCATCACCCTACATGTTCTACTTCAATCTGGAAGAGTTTCATATTGTGGGGGCTTCGCCGGAAATCCTCGTCAAGCTCGAAGGCGAGGAAGAGGGGCAGCGTGTCACGGTGCGGCCGATTGCCGGCACGCGCAAGCGTGGTGCCAATGCCGAAGAAGATCAGGCGCTGGAAAAGGATCTGCTGAGTGACCAGAAGGAATGCGCTGAGCATCTGCAGTTGCTTGACCTCGGGCGCAACGACGTGGGCCGCGTGGCCGTGACCGGCACGGTGAAAGTCACTGAACGCTTCACGGTTGAGAAGTATTCTCATGTTATGCATATCGTATCCAATGTGGAAGGCATGCTGCCTGCCGACCAGGACCGCCGTGCGGCGGCGCTGGCCGTGCTGCGTGCCACCTTCCCGGCGGGTACGGTGAGCGGGGCGCCCAAGATCCGCGCCATGCAGATCATCGATGAACTGGAACCCATCAAGCGTGGCGTGTATTCGGGCGCAGTCGGGTATCTGGGTTTTGATGGCGACGTGGATGTGGCCATTGCAATCCGTACCGCGCTCATCAAGGACAAAACCCTCTATGTTCAGGCCGGTGCCGGGATCGTCGCCGATTCCGACCCGGATGCCGAATGGCAGGAAACGCTCAACAAGGCCCGCGCTGTGCTACGTGCGGCTGAGCTTGCCGAAGGCGGTCTGGACACCTACTTCGATTGATACGCGGTTGAACAAGGATGCGTGTGGCATCGTGCCGCCCGGTGGTGTTGAAGCAGGTGGCCCTTGTTTTTCGCGCATGAATCGAATCAAGCGCCTGCACCGGATACAGGCGTCTTAAGAGGATACGAACATGTTGTTGATGATCGATAATTATGACAGCTTCACCTACAACCTCGTCCAATACTTTGGCGAACTGGGTGCTGATGTGCACGTGTATCGCAACGATGCGATCACCATTGAGCAGATTGAATTGATGCAGCCCGAGCGGTTGGTGGTCTCCCCCGGCCCCTGCACACCGAAGGAGGCGGGTATCTCGGTGGCAGCAATCCAGCATTTTGCAGGCAAGCTGCCGATTCTGGGGGTATGCCTGGGGCATCAAAGCATCGGTGCGGCCTTTGGCGGCAAGATCATTCATGCCAAGCGCCAGATGCACGGCAAGATTTCCCCCATCCATCATGCCGATGTCGGGGTATTCAAGGGGCTGCCCAATCCCTTCAATGCCACGCGTTACCATTCACTGGCTATTGAGCGTGAGAGCCTGCCGGACTGCCTGGAAATCACGGCTTGGACCGAAGATGGCGAAATCATGGGCGTGCGCCACAAGAGCCTGCAGATCGAAGGGGTGCAGTTCCACCCCGAGTCAATCATGACTGAGGGCGGCCACCGCCTACTCAAGAACTTCCTGGACGTTTGAGACGAGGAGAAATTTTGATGAGTCCGCAAGAAGCGCTACAACGCATTATTGAGCACCGCGAGATTTTTCATGACGAGATGGTGGACCTGATGCGCCAGATCATGTCCGGCCAAGTCTCGCCGACCTTGATCTCGGCCATCCTGATTGGTTTGCGTGTCAAAAAAGAGACCATTGGCGAGATTGCTGCCGCAGCTTCCGTGATGCGTGAGTTGGCCACCAAGGTGCCAGTGGCCAGCGATACGGCAAGCCTCGTCGATACCTGTGGCACAGGGGGCGATGGGTCGCACACCTTCAACATCTCGACCACGGCGATGTTTGTGGCTGCGGCCGCCGGGGCGAAAGTTGCCAAGCATGGCGGGCGCTCCGCTTCCTCGCTGTCCGGGTCGGCAGACGTGCTGGAAGCGCTGGGGGCGAACATTTCGCTCTCTCCTCAGCTCACCGCGCGTTGTATTGATGATATCGGCATCGGCTTCATGTTTGCGCCCAACCATCACAGTTCGATGAAGTATGCCGCGCCTGTGCGGCGTGAACTGGGGGTGCGCACCATTTTCAATATCCTCGGGCCGCTCACCAATCCGGCGGGGGCTGCCAACCAGTTGATGGGCGTTTTCCACCCTGATCTGGTGGGCATCCAGGTGCGGGTGTTGGAGCGGCTGGGCTCACGCAATGTGATGATCGTCCACGGCATGGATGGGCTTGATGAGCTGTCGATCTCTGCGCCGACCCTGGTGGGCGAGCTGCGCAATGGCGAGGTGCGCGAATATCGCGTCAGCCCTGAGGATGTGGGGCTTGCCATGCATGGAGTTTCTGCCTTGCGTGTGGCCAACGTTGAAGAATCCCGCCAGATGGTGATTGGTGCCTTGGAAGGCAAGCTGCCTGCGGCGCGCGATATTGTGGCCTTCAACGCCGGAGCCTGTATCTATGTGGCCGGTGGGGCGGAATCCCTTGCGCAAGGGGTGGACTTGGCGCTGGATGCCATTGCCAGCGGGGCAGCCAAGCGCAAGCTCGATGAGTTCCTGGAACTGAGCCGCAAGCTCTCTAACTGATCCGAGCTGGAGGCGAGGGTGTTTTTGCCAAGCAAAACCCCTCGCGCTCTACTACAATGCGCGGCATTACCCAAACAGACCCCGAATCATGACGCAGGACGAATTGAAAAAAGCCGTAGGCGAAGCCGCACTGGCCTATGTACCCGAAGGTGAGATCATTGGCGTGGGAACAGGCTCCACGGCCAATTACTTCATTGATGGTCTAGGGGCCATGCGTGATCGCATCAAGGGTGCGGTGGCAAGCTCCGAGGCTAGCGCCAAGCGCCTGGCTGCACTGGGCATCCGGCTCTATGATCTGAACGAAATCGAGGAAATGCCTGTCTACGTGGATGGGGCTGACGAGATCGATGCCGCCTTCTGCATGATCAAGGGCGGTGGCGCTGCGCTCACGCGCGAGAAGATTGTCTCCAGCGTGGCCAGGCGCTTCGTGTGCATTGCGGATGCCTCCAAAAAGGTGGATGTGCTGGGCCGTTTCCCGCTGCCTGTGGAAGTGATTCCGCTGGCGCGCGCCCAGGCCGCACGTGCCCTGGCTGCACTGGGTGGTCGCCCGGTATGGCGCGAAGGTGTGGTGACTGATAATGGCAACATCATTCTGGATGTGCATGGTCTTCACATCACCGACCCGGTGAAGATGGAGTCAGACATCAACCAGATCGTAGGCGTGGTGTGTAACGGCCTGTTTGCCCGTCGCTCTGCCGAAGTGCTGCTGCTGGGCACGCCGGATGGGGTTCGCACCTTCAACCGCTAGTCAGGCGCAGCAACGCTGGCGCGAAGATTGCAATACGCTGGTCACATTAGTGCGCTAGTTTGACCGGTTCTTAGCATAGGAGATGTATATGGTTGACCATACAATGCGCCAGTACGACACCGAGCTGGACCAGATCCGCACCCGCGTGCTGCAGATGGGCGGGTATGTCGAGCAGCAGGTGGTGTTGGCCCTGGATGGCTTGCAGGATGGTGACGAGCAACTCATCGAGCGCGTGATCGAGAACGATCGTCAGGTCAACGCCTACGAGGTGGAGCTGGACGAAGCCTGCACCCAGATCATCGCCCGTCGTCAGCCTGCGGCCAACGACCTGCGTTCCATTTTATCCGTCTTCCGGGTGGTGACCGATCTGGAACGGATTGGCGACGAAGCCAAGAAGATCGCCAAGGTTGCCCGCAAGATCCATGTGACTGGCGAGGGGCTGCGTCCCTCGGTGCAGACCAAGCATCTGGGCGCGATGGCCGTGCAGGCGCTGCGCAAGTCTCTGGATGCCTTTGCCCGTCAGGATATTGATGCGGCGGCAGAAATCCTGAAGGAAGACAAGGACCTGGATTCCGAATTCAAGGTGATGATGCGTCTGCTCGTCACCTACATGATGGAAGACCCACGCACCATCTCCCGCGGTATCGACATGCTGTTCGCCGCCAAGGCCATCGAGCGCATTGGCGACCACGCCAAGAACGTGGCCGAGAACACCATCTTCCTGGCGCACGGCAAGGATGTACGCCACGTTGGCCTGGAAGCCGTGCTGCGCGAAGTGGGGCACGATCTGCCGAAGTGATCCTTAATGTTTTGGCATGAAAAGGGGCTCCGCGTGGGCTCCTTTTTTGTTTGTGTTATCGGAATGTGAGGGGTAACATGGATTTCTCCCGCTATCTTGAGGCAATTCAAGCAGTGTACGATGCACAAGGCTTGGAGCTGGAAACGCATGCCCCGGCACGGCCCTTGGCAATTGCCGCGCTTGAATCAGAATGGGGTATCCGCCTTGTTCCAGCCCTGCGCAATGCTTGGATGCAGGCAGATGGAGCGGGAGATGGGATGCCGATCTTTATGCGCCCTGGCTTTTTGACGGCCTATGATTTTCTTTCTGCCGATGAAGTCTTGAGTCGGCATGCCATATGGGAGCGGCTATCCCGACAATACCTGGGGTATGAGCAGGAGACGCTGCGTGATCGGCATATCGCCCCGGGCTGGTTTCATCCACAATGGATACCTTTTGCCAGTTTTGATGGCAATACACTGGTACTGATGCAGGATTACGCCCCCGCACCCGAAGGGCGGGTGGGGCAGATCATCGCCTTTGTGCATGACCCGGATGAAGTCTGCTATGTGGCAGAAGATTTTGCCAGCTTCCTCCGGGGATCGCTGGAAGCCATCCGGTACGACCCCGAAGAATTCCTGATCTCGGTTGAAGAGGATTGAATGTGCCTTGCCTCTGAAGCGGCAAATCAGGGGCTATTTGCGAACACGATATTCAACCATGTCAAACGGATAGTCGTTGACTTCGCTTGCATCGAAATGCTGGCGGGATGTTTCGGTGAAGCGTCCGGCAGGGATTGGCGGGAAGTAGGCGTCGCCTTCCACCTCGGCATCCACCTCGGTGATCCATAGCACATCGACCAGATCCAGGCTTTGCGCGTAGATTTGCGCGCCACCGATGATGAAGGCCTGCGCGCCTTCGCCGCAGGCTGCAATGGCCGCTGGGAGCGAATCCACCACCGTAATGCCTTCGGCATGGTATCCCGGCTGGCGGCTGATTACGATATGACGGCGGTTGGGGAGCAGGCGCCCGAGCGACTCCCAGGTCTTGCGCCCCATGATGATGGTATGGCCCTGGGTGAGCCGTTTGAACTGTTGCAGGTCGTCGCGCAGGCGCCAGGGTAGGGTGTTGTTGCGTCCGATCACGCCATTGCGGGCACGGGCGACGATCAGCGCGATCTCCGGCTTGCTCATACGGCCACCTTGCCCGCGATGTGTGGATGCGGGTCGTAGCCTTCGATGCTGAAATCCTCAAAGCGGAAGGCGAACAGATCCTTCACAGCCGGATTGATCTTCAGCTGTGGCAGGGCGCGTGGTTCACGGCTCAGTTGCAGGCGGGCCTGTTCCAGATGGTTGGAATACAGGTGCGCGTCGCCCAGCGTATGCACAAAATCCCCTACCTCATAGCCGCACACCTGCGCCACCATGTGGGTGAGCAATGCGTAGCTGGCTATGTTGAAAGGCACACCCAGGAAAATGTCGGCACTTCGCTGATAGAGTTGGCAGGAGAGCTTGCCGCCCGCCACGTAGAACTGGAACAGGGCATGGCAGGGGGGCAGGGCCATGTTGTCGACATCTGCCGGGTTCCAGGCGCTGACCAGATGGCGGCGTGAATCAGGGTTCTTCTTGAGCCCTTCCACCAATTGGCTGATCTGGTCGATTTCCCGGCCGTCAGCGGTTTGCCAGCGCCGCCATTGCTTGCCGTAAACAGGACCGAGATCACCGTTTTCATCTGCCCAGTCATCCCAGATCGACACACCGTTTTCCTTGAGGTAACGGATGTTGGTGTCACCTTGCAGGAACCACAGCAACTCATGAATGATCGAGCGGACGTGCAGCTTCTTGGTGGTGAGCATCGGGAAGCCATCCGCCAGATTGAAGCGCATCTGCCAGCCGAATACGGAACGGGTGCCGGTGCCGGTGCGGTCGGTCTTGTCTTGGCCATGTTCAAGCACATGGCGCATCAGGTCGAGGTATGGGCGCATGGGTCGGGGAGTTGTTCAAATCCAAACCAGTATTTTACAAGCAGCAAGGGGAGAAAAGGGGCGCTTGGTGCCGATGAATGGTGCAGGCGCATGTTCATTGGGTGTGCGGGTGGTTGGGGGGGTATTACGGTCGGGATGGCTGCGGGCAAGTGCTTGGAAAATTTGAAAAAAACATTAAAATCGACAATAACTTTAAACCCCGGAGGGTCCGATGTGCGCTTGGCAGACTCCATTGCATGCTGTGGCTCAACTGCAGTCTGTTGAGCAACTGGCACAGGACATCAGCAAGAGCACACCCTTCGAGGCCATTACCGGTGTGACGCCGCTGATGGATACGCTTGCTGCCGCGCCAGAGGCTACGCTGGCTGAGCGTGTGCAGATGATCTTTTCGCTAGATGAGGCCGCGCAGCTGCATGCGCGTAGCTACATCGAGCGTTTCCTGGCGCTGGAGCCCTGCTATGCGTCCGAGCGCCGCTCTCTATGGGCCTTGGGGCGCGGATATTGGGCGACGGTGCTGGATGCCTATGCGGAATTGCTCGGTGCCTTGCAGGCCGAGGCGCAGGAGGGGGCTGACCCGGAGCAGGTGGCCCAGGTTGCGGTGCGCATGATCCGCGCCGGGGTACTGCGTGCCAAGTGGGACGCCTTTGGTGGCAGTGCCATGGATGGCGCGCTCTGGAGTCGTCTGAACGCCGCCTATGCGCTGGCGATTCGTTCTGGCGCGGAGACGCTGCTGGTGCGCCCGCGTGCAGACCGCACGACCGAAACCACTGCCGAGCGCGAGTATCTGCGCGCCCTGGCCTTGTCGAGCCTGAGCCTGGAGCAGCTTGATCCGATGCGTGTGGAAGTGGCCACCAGCATGGTGCATTATGTGTTGCCCCTGCTGGAGCTGACGGATACGCCCAGTTCTACCAGCAGCGTATGGGTGGATGTTGCCCGCCTGATGGCGCCCGCTCGCCTGATCGCAAGCCCTGGAGAGCTTGCGTTGCCACGCTATTTTTGCGGGGTGGCTGCAGCCCTGTCATTGCAAGGTCTGTTGGATCTGGCGATGGCCGGTGGCTTGCCACCGGGTCTGCCCCTGCAGCGGGAGGGCGGGGCAGAAGTGGTGGCTGGCGTGCTTTCACGCATGATCCGCATCTGGAACAATGACGCCCCAACCCGTCGGCATCGGCGCCTGCCCATGGCCGGGCAGATGCTGGTGGTAGCTGGTTTCCCGCATTTTCTGGCCCAACTGCTGGGGAGTGAAGCCAACCCTGCGTTGTGGCAGTTGCGTGACGCTAGCCTGCAAGGTATCGGGGTCAGGCTGGATGTGGCTGAACTGGGACGCTTGAAGGTCGGCACGCTGATTGGCTTCAAGCCCACAGATGGTGAGCATTGGTGCCTGGGCGTGGTGCGGCGTTTCAAGCGTAGTGGCTGGAGAGAGGCCGCAAGCTGCGATCAGGTGACTGTTGGCGTGGAGAAACTGGGGGCGGCGCCAGAGGTGGTGGCAGCGGACGATGGCTTACAGCCACTGCATGTGTTCCTGCTTGATCCGATCCAGAAAAATGTGCCGCTGCGCGTGGTTGTACCCGTACCAGGGCCTATGTCCAATCAGGCTTTGTACTTGGTTGGTCAGAGCAAGACGATTAAACTGACTCCACTTGATAACCTTGATTTTGGTGTGGACTTTGCCGTTCGCACCTATCTATATACTGCCTGAACGGAAGACCCAAGCCTTCGCCTTCAGGTACAATGCAAATCCTTTTTCCAAAGCGACTTGTCTGTGAAGACCACTTTTCTCGACTTTGAGCAGCCGATCGCCGATCTTGAATCCAAGATTGAGGAACTGCGTTTCGTGCAAGATGATTCTGCGGTGGATATCTCCGAGGAGATCTCGCGCCTGGAAGCCAAACGATTGACCTTGACCAAGGATATCTACGCCAAGCTCTCGCCCTGGCAGATCGCCCAGGTGGCACGCCACCCCTCAAGGCCTTATACCCTGGATTACATCCAGCACATCTTTACCGATTTTGAAGAACTCCACGGTGATCGTGCCTTTGCGGACGACAAGGCCATCGTCGGGGGGCTTGCCCGCTTCAATGGCCAGAGCTGCATGGTGATTGGCCACCAGAAGGGGCGTGACACCAAGGAAAAGATTGCCCGCAATTTCGGCATGCCGCGCCCCGAGGGGTATCGCAAGGCATTGCGCCTGATGCGCATGGCTGAGAAGTTCAATGTGCCCATCTTTACTTTTGTGGATACCACGGGTGCCTGGCCGGGGATTGATGCTGAAGAGCGCGGCCAGTCTGAAGCCATTGGCCGCAATCTGTATGAAATGTCTGAACTGCGCGTGCCCATCGTGGTTACCGTCATCGGTGAAGGCGGCTCAGGGGGTGCCTTGGCGATTGGCGTGGGCGATACGGTGCTGATGCTGCAGTACTCCACCTACTCGGTCATCTCCCCCGAGGGCTGCGCCTCCATCCTGTGGAAGAGTGCAGACAAGGCTTCGGAAGCTGCCGAGATCATGGGGATCACCGCTGTGCGCCTGAAATCCATGGGGCTGATTGACAAGGTGGTCAACGAGCCGGTGGGTGGTGCTCACCGTGACCATCGTGCCACTGCGCAAACGCTCAAGCGCGCCTTGCAGGATAGCTTGCGCCAGCTGACCGAGCTGACACCTGACGAATTGGTGGCACGTCGCTTCGAGCGTCTGGTGAGTTATGGCAAATTCAAGGAGCAGGCTGCCTGAGCAGCTCTCGGAGCGGGTGGCGGCCAGCTTGGCGCCACTCATGCCGTGTGAAGGCGGGGCACTGGCTGTGCGTGTCGCCTTCAGCGGTGGCCTGGATTCGAGCGTGCTGTTGCACGTATTGGCAGGTTTGGCGCAGCGCATGCCCTTGGCGCTGCAAGCCTGTCATGTTCACCACGGCCTGAGTCTTCAGGCCGATGCCTGGAGTGCGCACTGCGCCCAGGTGTGCGAAACCCTCCGTATTCCCTTTGTGTTGCAGCACGTCCAAGTCTCCCGCCAGGATGCGGCAGGCCTAGAGGCGGCTGCGCGCCGCGCCCGCTATGAGGCTTTGGCGGAGGGCTGGCAGGGCTGGCTTGCCCTGGCGCATCACACCGATGATCAGGCAGAAACCCTGCTGTTCCGCCTGTGCCGTGGCGCAGGGGTGACAGGGGCTGCCAGCATGCGGGGAGTTGATCCAGTTCGCCGCCAGATCCGCCCCCTGCTGGGGGAGTCCCGCGCCGAGCTGGAAGTCTACGCCCGTGCGGAAGGATTGAGCTGGGTGGACGACGACAGCAATCCTGATCTGCGTTTTTCCCGTAACTATCTGCGACATCAGGTTTTTGCACCGCTACGTGAACGCTTTCCTGCAGTGGCTCAAAATCTTGCACGTAGCGCGGAGATCTTTGCTGAAAGCGACCAGTTGTTGGGTGAATTGGCGCAGATCGATGCTTGCGAGGTGGCTTTGGGGCAAGCGGGTAGTCGTCAGCGCTTTCAGGCTTTGTCGCACCCCCGTGTGCGCAATCTGTTGCGTCATTACCTGCGTGCGGCAGATGCCCTGTTGCCGGAAATGGCGAGGCTGGAGGATGGCTTGCGGCAATTGGCGGGGGAGGGGGCCGTGCGCTGGGTCTTTGGGCATTCGGCGGTTTGTGCCTACCGGGATCGGATCTGGTTGGAGCCTGCGGTGATTCCGCTGCCCCAGGCACTGGTTTGGCAGGGGCAGCGGGAGTTGCCCTGGGCTGGGGGGCGTCTATGCTTTCCCGAATCTTTTGCCTGCTCGGATGGCCGCGCGATACGCGTAGGTGTGCGCCAGATCGGTATGCATTGGCGCCTGGGGCCGGGGCGACCGCAGCGTGCGTTCAAGTTGCTCTGCCAGGATGTGGGGGTGCCGCCGTGGTGGCGGGAATACTTGCCCTGTGTGTGGAATGGCGAAGAACTGCTGTGGATTGGTGGTTTGGGGGCCGTGTCACCAGAAGGGCTGGATTGGGTGGGCGCTTGGCCTGCCTGCATGAGTCAGGCTGCAGGCTTGTCTTCTTCTCCTGCCGGGAGTTGAAGGAAAAAGCTGGTGCCCCCTGTAGCGGCTGGCTCGAACCAGAGCCGCCCGTTGTGCTGTTCGGCCACTGAGCGGCAGATTTTCAAGCCCATGCCCATGCCTTCTGGCTTGGTAGTGAAGAACGAATCAAACAGACGGTCGGCGATATGGCTCGGTACTCCGCTACCGTGGTCGGTGATGGCGATGCGTACTGAGTCTTCCTCCGTCAGCCATTGGCTGGACACCTGGAGCAGCCGGGCTGCTTCCGGGGTGTTCTGCATGGCATCCATACCATTGCGTAACAGGTTGATGATCACTTGCTCGATCAGGGTGCGATCTGCCTGGATTGTGGGGATATTTTTGCCCAGGCTGCATTCGATGCGCACTTTGCGCCGTTGTGCGTCGTTTTCCAGCACACCGATGGATTCGCGGATCGTGGGGTTGATATCCACGGCCTCACGCCGCGATTCGCTGCGTTTGACGAAGTCATAGATGCGATGCACGATGCGGCCCGCCCGCTGGGCCTGCTGATTTACTTTTTCCAGCACCTCCAGAAACTGTTTTTCGTTGTAGCGGCCGTTGCGCAGCGCATTTAGGCAGCCAGCGCTGTAACTGGCGATGGCAGACAGGGGCTGGTTGATTTCATGGGCCAGGGTGGAGGCCATTTCACCCATGCCGACCAGACGGGCAGTGGCCTCCAGGCGTTCTTGCTGGAGGCGCGCCAAGGCTTCGGCTTCTTTGCGTTCCGTGATGTCCAGCACTGAGCCCATCCATCCCCCCTGGTGCCCATCGGCATCAACCAAGGGGGCTTCCGAGACCAGGACATTGATGATGCGGCCATCGCGGTGCAGGAAGCGGGCTTCATGGGCGCTCTGGACTTCCGCCATGCCGGTGGCCGGGGTGTTGGTATGGTGCTCATCGGGCAAGCAATATGGCATGGGGGATGTGCAACCGACCAGTTCGTCGGACGACCAGCCGATCATCCGGCAAAAGGCGAGATTGACGTGGGTGATGCGGCCTGCGTCGTCACGTGCATACAGCCCGACCAGTGCCGAATTTTCCATGGCGAGGCGGAAGGCGTGTTCGCGGCGTAGCGCGCTCTCGGTGGTTTGCAGGCGCAACACGTGATTACGCAAGGCCCACATGCTCCAGGCAATGAGCAGGGTAAAGCCCAGCAGGGTGATGATGATCACCCCCGGGATGATGCGGGTGGCCGTCGGGGTGCTGCTGACGTTCATCCCGAGGCCGCCGATCTGGTCAAGCGAAATGTGGAATTCCGCTTCGCGCTCAGGCATGGTGCTGGAGGTGGTTCCAGCCAGTTCCTGGCCGTTATTGTCGGTCAGCACAAAACGATAGCGTTCGGCAAACCACCAGGGCACATGTTTTTCGATCAGGCGGGGGAGTGAGTAGCTGCCCACCACGTAGCCGCTGAATTTCTGTGAGCCAAATACCGGGATGACTGCCTCGATGGCATAGCTGCCATCGGCCTGCACGAAAGGCCGGGTGTAGGTCGGGCGGTTCAGTGCGCGGGCACGCTGGATTGCCACATCATGGTCGCCAGCAAGCATGACCGGCGCGCTGCTCGCCGGGAGTGTGGTGACGGTGTTGCCTTCCGCATCCAGCCATAGGATGGTGACCAGCCCCGAGCTGCCTTGCAACAGCGTGCGCACTTTTTCTTCCAGCGCATCGGACAAGTCTGCCGGGTTGGGGGCCAACAGGGTGCCAACCTGGGAGAGTACGCTTTCGGTGTTCTCCAGGTGGAATCGCAGGTTTTGCTCCATCCACAGCGAATCGCCCACCAGTGCGGTATGGCGCTCCTCATGCTCGGTTTTGAGCCCTAGCCAGATAAAACCGCCTACGATGCAGACGAGCAGAACAATAGTGACCAGTGGCAGCCACCAGTACCAGGAAATGGTCTGAGGCGTGCGTGCAGTAGGGGCCATAGAAGGTGTCATGGCCGAATGGTAAGCGAAACACAGCCATTTGACATGTTTTGCCTGTCAGAAGGCACACCGTGGGAAGCTGTTTAGGCGTTGTGCTCCAACTCAAGCACAAGCGCCTGGGCCAGTGTTTCAACCCCTTGCAACAACGCGGCTGCCAGAGCAGGATAGGCGGCAGCGTCTCCATCCTTGCAAGCGCGTTCCAGGCTTTGTGCGGTATTGACAGCGGCTTTTGCACCGAAATTGCCGACCGCGCTTTTCATGGCATGCGCGGCCGAATACAGCGCAGTGCTGTCTTGTGCCTGCAAAGCCAGGTTGATCTGTTCCTGTAGCCGTGGGTAATCGTCCAGAAACACCTTTGCCACTTCATGCAAAAGCCCCAGGTCGCCGCCGATTTGATTGAGCATCCAGGCTTTGTCAAAGCCTGAGGACGTATCCATGTTCATTTCTACATCACCACAGGTATGAAGGCAGGAAAAGGGAGTTTGGCACATCCCTTGGCATGTGTTTTAAACGCTTTGTGGCTCGTCCCTGTATTTTGCATGAATTTCTAAAATCTCCTCCCAGCAGGCATCGAAGGCTTCCGTACAGGCCGGGTCGAAGTGGCTGCCCGTCTGCTCCATCACATAATTTCTGGCGACATCCAGATCCCAGGCCTGTTTGTAGGGGCGCACCGAGGTCAAGGCATCGAAAACATCCGCGACCGCGACAATGCGTCCGCTGATGGGGATTGCTTCGCCCTGCTGTGCATGTGGATAGCCCGAGCCATCAAATTTTTCATGGTGGGTCAGGGCAATCTCTGCGGCTAACTGCAACACAGGTGAGGTGGAGTTTTTGAGAATCTCGTAGCCGATCACGGTGTGCTGGCGCATGATCTCAAATTCTTCCGGCGTGAGCTTGCCCGGCTTGAGCAGGATATGGTCAGGCGTGCCAAGTTTGCCTACGTCATGCATGGGCGCTGCCTGCAGGAGCTGTTCCACCATCGGTGGGGGCAGGCCTATCTGCCGGGCGATGGCCGCTGAGTAACTGGCCATGCGCAGTATGTGGTAGCCGGTTTCCGGATCGCGGAATTCAGCCGCCTTGGCCAGACGCATGACGGTTTCGCGCTCGCGGGCATGGATTTCCTCGGTGGCCTTGCGTACCTCTTCTGCCAAGAGGTCGGCACGTCGCGTTTCGGCAATCATGCTCTCGCGCAGTGCCAGCATATTGCGCACACGCGGGTTGAACTCATTCTTGTCGATGGGCTTGGTCAGGAAATCTGTGGCACCGGCTTCCAGTGCCGCGTAGCGGATCTCCTTGTCGGCGGCAGCCGTCACCATCAGGATGGGCAGGTTGCCCAGCTGCTCGCTGGCCCGGCAGTGGCGGATAAATTCCAGGCCATCCATGCGGGGCATCATGTAGTCAACAATGATCAGGTCAGGGGCGTCGGCCATGCACCAGGCCAAGCCTAACTCGGGCTCTGAAAATAATTTGCAATCGTGATCCCCCAGGCGTTTGACCAGGTTTTGCATCAGAACCAGATTGACCGGGGTGTCTTCAACGATGACGATATTCATGCCTGGGAGTCGAGGTTGTGGAGGCGGTTTGTGATCTTCGATCTTGTTGCGCCGATCTTACTCCTGTCGGGGGGCTGGTATGGAACTTCAAACCGACTTACGGTTGGCATGTCACTTCAGCATGGACGCTGAGGTATTGGTACGTCAAGGATATATCTGTTGTATTCAGCGGATTTCGAGGGGGCGACCAAGCACAGAATCTGAATCATTTCTAGGGGTTTTCCAGTGTTGCAAAAAAAAACACATGTTTTGTGCAATGCATCTAGCCAAAATCGTCAAATTAGGGAAAACTCTTATAAAACGATAAGCGCGGTTGATTTAGCTCAACTTGCAGGGAGGGGTCGATAGCTATTGTCCTTCTCGTAATCAATCGGTAACGGGCTGGTCGTTTTCCTGGTGTGTTGTGGTAAAAAGCGCATCCAGGTTGGTTGCAAATGCAACAAGCCTGTTTTTTTAACGCCAAGGAGGAAATGATGAGGTTGATCCCATCTCGACAACTGGCAATCGTGGTTGCAGCCATGGCTACATTGCCCATTGCGGCAAGTGCCTACACGCAAGCCCCGATGCTGGATAAGTTGGTGCAAGACAAGAAACTGGAACCGGTCGACAAGCGCCTGCCTGCCACCCCGCAAGTGATCAAGCCACTGGAAAAAGTGGGTGTCTATGGTGGAACCCTGCGTTCTGCACTGCGTGGTAACGGTGACTACAACGCGATCCTGCGTCTGGTCAGCCCGCAGAACTTTGTGCGTTGGACGATGGATTTCAACGGCATCGAGCCCAACCTGGCTGAAAAGTACGTTGTCAGCCCCGACGCTTCCGAATATACGTTCTCCTTGCGCAAAGGTACGCGCTGGTCTGATGGCACCCCGCTGACTGCGGATGACATCCTGTTCTCGATGAACGACCTGGTGTCCAACAAACAGTTCTACTCGAATAACCTGGCCCCGTTCACCGTGAATGACAAGCTGGTCCAGGTGAGCAAGGTGGATGACTACACCGTCAAGTTCAAATTTGCCGGTCCCTACATCTCCTTCCTGGAGCAGTTGGCCACCCCGCTGGCACAACATCCCTTGCTGTGGCAGAAGAAGTATTGCAGCCAGTTCCATCCGAAGTACAACCCGCACGTGGCTGACCTTGTGGCCAAGGAAAAGGCTAAGGACTGGGCGCAGCTGATGCGCAACAAGTGCGGCGACACGGAAATTGCCACGCGCTGGACCAACCCGGAACGTCCTACCCTGGACCCGTGGATCATCAAGGAACCCTACGGTGGCAGCGCCACCAAGGTGGTGCTGGAACGTAACCCGTTCTTCTGGCAAGTCGACACCAAGGGCCAGCAATTGCCCTACATCGACCGCGTGCAACTGTCGGTGATCTCCGAAGTGGAAACCATCGTGTTGGCAGCCATCAACGGCCAGCTCGACTTCCAACTGCGTCACATCTCCGGCATCCAGAACCGCCCGGTGCTGGCTGAAAACCAAGCCAAGGGTGCTTACAAGATCTTCGGCTCGGCCAACGTGAATGCCAATGCTGCCGGTTTGTGGCTGAACCAGTCGACCAAGAACGAAAAGCTCAAGAAGCTGATGCGCAACAAGGATTTCCGCGTGGCGCTGTCCTTGGCGATGGACCGCAAGGAAATCAATGACATCGTCTTCCTGGGCCAAGGCGCACCGTGGCAGCTCGGACCGTATGTCAGCACTTCCAAGTGGTTCAACCAGAAGCTCGGTACGCAATACACCGGCTTTGACGCGAAGCAGGCAGGTGAGCTGTTTGACAAGGTGGGTCTCTCCAAGCGTGATGCTGATGGCTTCCGTACCTATCCGGAAGGTGGCCGTGTGTCGATCAACGCAATTGCGATGATCTCCAACCCGGTCCACATCGACGTGCTCGAACTCATCCGCAAGCAATGGGCCAAGGCTGGTATCGAACTGGTGATCCAATCCTCCGAACGCACCCTGTTCTATGATCGTGCTGCTAACAATCAGTATGACATCAGCGTGGATGTGTTCTCCGGCGGTCAGGATGCTTCGCTCAACCCGCGTGCTTATCTGTCGATCCATCCGCAAGAATCGCGTATGAGCCTGGAATGGACCAAGTACTACCTGTCCAACGGCAAGAACGGTGAAAAGCCTTCGCCGAGCATGCAAAAGCGCCTGGATCTGTATGACAAATGGCAGACCGCCAAGTCTCAGGCTGAGGCAGACAAGCTCTTCAAGGAAATCATGGAAGAGGCTGCCAACGAGTTTGAACTGATCGGCACCATCCGTCCGGCACTGGAAACCGGCGTTCGCAAGGCCAACTTGATGAACGTGTACCAAAAGATGCCTTCGGGCTGGACCTATCCGACTCCGGGTCCAACGCTGCTCCAGCAGTGGTTCTTCGCCAAGTAATCTTGGCAGCGTGACAGCCTGGGGCGGCTTGCCCGCCCTGGGTTTCCCAGATAGTAGTCTTTAAAGCGAGACCTACCGTGCTTCAATATATATTTCGACGCATGCTGTCCGCGATTCCATTCATGTTCATGGTATCGCTTACAGTATTCATCCTCATCCAGTTACCTCCGGGTGACTTCGTTGACAGTTATGCCGCATCGCTGTCTGCCTCTGGCGAGGTGATCGATGCCGCCACCATGGCGGATATGCGCCACCGGTTCGGTCTCGATCAGAATATCCTGATGCAGTATTTCCAGTGGATGAGCGGCATCATCCTTCACGGCGACTTCGGCTATTCCTTCGAATGGAACAGCCCCGTCTCCGCCCTGTTGTGGGAACGTATGGGCTTGACTCTGATCCTGTCCATCTGCACCCTGATGCTGACCTGGATGATCGCACTGCCCATCGGCATTTATTCCGCCGTGCGCCGTTACTCGATTGGTGACTACTTCTTCACCCTGGTTGGTTTCGTCGGTCTGGCCGTGCCCCAATTCCTGTTGGCATTGGTCATGATGTTTGCCGGGGTAAAATATTTTGGCATCGATGTGACCGGTCTTTTCTCTCAGGATTACGCCAACGCGCCCTGGTCCTGGGACCGTGTGGTTGACCTCCTGAAGCACCTGTGGATTCCGATGATCATTCTGGGCACGGCTTCTTCGGCCAGCCTGATCCGGATCATGCGTGCCAACCTGATCGACCAGCTCTACATGCCCTACGTGGTGACTGCCCGTGCCAAGGGTCTGTCTGAAACCAAGCTGTTGCTCAAGTATCCGGTGCGTATCGCCCTGAACCCGTTTGTAAGCTCGATTGGCTGGATTCTGCCCAACCTGATTTCGGGTGCGGTGATCACCTCCATCGTGCTGAACCTGCAGACCGTAGGTCCGCAGTTGTACCAATCCCTGTTGTCGCAAGATATTTACCTGTCTGGCGCCATCCTGTTGTTGATCTGTCTGCTGACCGTGGTTGGCATGCTGATCTCCGACATTCTCCTTGTCCTTCTTGACCCGCGTATCAGGTTCGAATAATGAGCGAAACGAATAAAACCGACGCCACGGTAAACATGGCCAATCTGCGGGGAGGCGTTGAATATGCCTCGCAATGGAGACTGATGTGGGATCGCTTCCGCAAGCACCGTCTCGCCCTGGTCAGTATGTTCATTGTCCTGGCCTTCTACAGCATTGCACTGATTGCAGAATTCCTTGCTCCGTTCGCACCGGACGAGGCTGATGCCAAGAAAGTGTTCCATCCGCCGCAGATGATTCATCTGTTCGACACAACGAATGGTTTCAAGTTCGCGCCCTACGCTGAAGCCTATACGCTGACCCGTGATCCGGAAACCCTGGCCCCGATCTATGTGCTCGACAAGGAGCACAAGGTTGCGGTCACGATGTTCGCCCACGGTTTCAAGTACAACTTCCTGGGCTTGATTCCGACCGACATCCACCTGTTCGGACCGAAGACCCACGGAGAAACCTTCTTCGTGTTCGGTTCCGACCGGAATGGCCGCGACATGTTCAGCCGCATCATCTATGGTGCCCGCTTTACCCTGTCGCTGGGCCTGATCGGGGTGACCTTGTCGGTGACCATCGGGATTATGCTCGGCGGGGTATCCGGCTATTACGGTGGCAAGATCGACTGGGTGATCCAGCGCTTGGTGGAATACATCCTCTCGCTGCCCACGATCCCCATCTGGCTGGCCCTGGCTGCTGCGCTGCCCAAGAACTGGCCGCCGCACCTCCAGTACATGGCCGTGACGGTGATCATTTCGCTGATCGGTTGGACCCACTTGGCACGGGTGATCCGTGGCCGCTTCCTCTCCATGCGGGGTGAAGTGTTCGTGATCGCGGCCAAGTTGGACGGGTGTTCGGAAGCCCGCGTGATCTTCCGTCACATGCTGCCTTCCCTGGCTTCGCACATCATTGCGGCTGTGACACTGGCAATTCCTTCGATGGTGTTGGCGGAAACCTCGCTGTCCTTCCTGGGCCTAGGCCTGCAACCGCCAGCCATCAGTTGGGGCGTGCTGCTCAAGGAAGCCCAGAACATCCGTTCGATCTCTGCTGCGCCCTGGCTGTTCCTGCCGGGTGCTGCAGTGGTGATGGCGGTGTTGTCGCTGAACTTCATGGGTGATGGTCTGCGCGATGCTGCTGACCCGTACTCGCACTAATTCAGGAAATGGTTGATATCGTGAATACTGCAGCTACCAATAACGACGTCATTCTTGATGTCCGTCACCTCAAGACCTATTTCGGGACGGGTGACAAGGCGGTGCGTGCCGTCGATGACGTGAGCTTCCAGCTCAAGCGCGGCAAGACGCTCTGTATCGTGGGTGAGTCCGGTTCGGGTAAATCCGTGACCGCTCGCTCCATCCTCCAGATCGTGGACCCCCCCGGCAAGATCATGGACGGCGAGATCCTGTACTACGGCAAGGATGCCAAGGGGCAGGATCTGGCTAGGCTCGACGAACGTGGCAAGGAAATCCGCTCCATCCGGGGCCATGAAATTGCCATGATCTTCCAGGAGCCGATGACCTCGTTGTCGCCCATCCACACGATTGGTGACCAGATCATTGAAGCCATCCTGTTGCACCAGGATGTCAACAAGGAAGAGGCGAAGAACCGTGCGATCGAGATGCTGCGCAAGGTTGAAATCCCCAACCCTGCCGTAGCCATTGAAAAGTACACCTTCGAATATTCGGGCGGCATGCGTCAGCGCGCCATGATTGCTATGGCACTGGCCTGCAACCCGAAGATTTTGATCGCCGATGAACCGACCACCGCGCTGGACGTGACCACCCAGGCCGAAATCCTGGCGTTGATCAAGAACCTGCAGGAACAATACGGCATGGCCGTGCTGTTCATTACCCATGACATGGGGGTAGTGGCCGAGATCGCTGACGAAATCGGCGTGATGAAGAACGGGCACCTGCTGGAGTTCGGTACGGCCGAAGAAGTGTTCTACACGGCCAAGAACGACTACACCCGCGAGTTGATTGATTCGGTGCGCAAGCTCGAAACTTCTGCCCGTAAGGCGCGCAAGAACACCACGACCGACCAGAAGCTTATGGAAGTGCGTGGCGTCTCCAAGATCTATCCGGGGCGCAAGGGCTTCCTGGGTGGCAAGACCAGCGCCCCGTTCAAGGCGCTCGACAATGTGTCGATCGACCTGTATGAAGGTGAAAACTTGGGGATCGTGGGTGAATCCGGTTCCGGCAAGACCACGCTGGGCAACTGCATCATCCGCGTGCTCAACCCCTCGGGTGGCGAAGTGCTCTACCGCATGGGTTCCGGTCAGATCGTCGATCTGGCCAAGGCTGGCACGCATGATTTGCGCGAAGTCCACCAGGAAATCCGCATGGTCTTCCAAGACCCGTTCGCCTCGCTGAACCCGCGTATGACGATTGCCCAGATCGTGGGCGAGCCGCTGCTGGTCAGTGGCAAGGCCAAGGGGCAGGCACTGCGCGACCGCGTGACCGAACTGCTGGCTACGGTGGGGTTGCCTGCGATGGCATTGGACCGCTACCCGCACGCCTTCTCCGGCGGTCAGCGGCAACGGATCGGTATCGCCCGCGCCCTGGCTTGCAACCCGCGTCTGATTATCGCTGATGAAGCCACTTCGGCTCTGGACGTGACGCTGCGTTCGCAGATTCTCGACCTGTTGCTGGATCTGCAGGAAAAGCTCAATCTCAGCTTTATCCTGGTCTCGCACGATATCGGCGTGATTCGTTACTTCTGCGACCGCGTGGCCGTGATGTACAAGGGGCAGTTGGTGGAAGTCGGCGAAGCCGAAAAGATCTGCTCGGCACCGGATCATGCCTACACCAAGGCGCTGATCTCCGCTGTGCCAGGCACCCACCCGCAAGACAAGCGCATCATGAACCGCCACCGCTACAACGCTGAGGCGCCAAGCAAGGTCGCTTGATCTGTCTGCCGCGTTATGCAAAAGGCTGCCCGATTTTCGGGCAGCCTTTTTGTTTTTTTGCGACAGGGATCACGGTCGGCGCCACTGCAACATCCAGACCCACAGCGGGGTATTCGCCGAGAATGCAAAGCCCACCCCTATCTTGCGTAATGACACGTCTGTCTCTTCATCTGATTGCGTACTAAGCCAAGCAGACCATACGCCCAAATACGGGTACGGAATTTTGAGGCGCGGCTTTTTCGCCACAGATGGAGATGCAGGTGTCGGCGGGATTATCATTTCGCCAAACAAGCATGTCGCAAAATCACTGCGCCGCGCATATCACAATACCGAGAGGAGACAGCATGAAAAGCCTGGATAGCAAACTTGCCCGCATGCGTAGTGGGCACTATCAGCCGAGCGACTTCATCATCGCCGACGCCAAAGATGCCGAAATGGCGACGGGCCTGATGGCGCCTGGCCCTGCGCGAGATGCCCATGGAAATACCCTGGAGGCGCAGATTGCACCCCGCGCCGCCTATTTTGCGGCGATCCGGCAGATGGTTCAATCCGGGCTTGTCGACATCATGCTCATGAGTGCGGCCATGGGCGAGGCGCTGGTGGCAGAAAATGTCTTCGCCCACAGCCCGGTGACCCCGGCAGTGCGCTACAACGATACCACTGACATCTGGTCGCCTCGTGGCGGAGCCTATCTGCATGAACCGTCTGTGCCACACCGCACTGCGCGGCTGGATCAGGTGCGCAGATTCGTGGATCTGGGCCTGTATTCGGTCACTTTCTCCAACCGGGTGGCAGAGGATATTCGCACGCTCGAAGCCTATGCCGCTTTCCGGGTCGAGGCCCAGGCAGCAGGCGTCCGGCATTTCCTGGAAGTGTTCAATCCGGCTTTCTCGATAGGCGTGGCGCCTACGCAAATTGGATTTTATATTGCCGATTGCATAACGCGATGTCTGGCCGGGATGGTCAGTGCCGAGGCCCCGCTATTCCTCAAGATCGCCTACAACGGGCGAGCTGCAATGGAGCAACTGAGCAGTTACGACCCCGGACGGATCATTGTCGGCATCCTCGGGGGCGCCAAGGGAACCACGCGCGATACCTTTGAATTGTTGGCACGTGCCGAAGCCGCCGGTGCGCGCGTGGCACTGTTTGGGCGCAAGATCAACTACGCCGAAGACCCACTTGCCCTTGTGACCCTGATGCGTCACGTCGTGGCGCACGAAATCAGCCCCCAGGATGCCGTGCATGCCTATCACGACACGCTGCATAAAAAAGGACTGCGCCCGCTGCGGATGCTGGATGACGATCAGCTACTCAGTGATCCGGTTCTGCGTGCGGAGGCGGCATGAGTACCACCCGCTCCGGCGTGATTTGTGGCGGCTGCTGGCTGGTGGATCACAACAACTCGATCGCGCACTGGCCAGAGGAAGAAACACTGGCGAATATCCTGACGCGTACCACGGATGGGGGCGGCCCGGCGCACAACATGGCCATTGATCTGGCCCGGCTGGGCGCAACATTTCCTCTGTGGGCGATGGGCGCGGTCGGGGCTGATGATGCGGGACGATTCTTGCAGGCATCATGTCATCAACATGGCATTGATGCCTCGCGCCTGCGGGTGATAGAAAATGTAGCGACTTCACATACGGATGTCATGACCGTGGCGTCAAGTGGCAAGCGTACCTTCTTTCATCACCAAGGGGCGAATGCCCACTTGAGCCCCGATGATTTTGATTTCAGCGATATTCCCGCACGTATCCTGCACCTTGGCGCCCCTGGCATTCACGCCAGGATGGATGCCCCGTGGCAAGAGGAGGCGAACGGCTGGGTCGGCGTGCTGAAAAGAGCCAGAAATCAAGGTATTTGGACGAATCTGGAAATGATCTCCGCCGAACCGGCAGAAATCCGTCATCTGGTCGGGCCGTGCCTACCACATCTGGATAGCCTCATCATCAATGATTACGAAGCCGGGGCGCTCAGTGGCATCAATATTGTGTGCGGCGGGCTGACCGATGTGGCAGCGGCGAGACGTGCGGCACTTAACCTGCTCGGTGCCGCAAGCCTGCAATGTGTGGTGATTCATTATCCCACCGGATGCGTTGCGGCCAGCCGTGGTGAGAGTAATGTCATAATTCACCCCTCGGTGCAGGTGCCACCGGAGGCGATTGTAGGGGCCAATGGCGCAGGGGACGCTTTTGCTGCTGGGGTATTGTATGGCCTGCATGAAAAATGGCCTTTACATGAGGGGTTGGAACTCGGGCTCGCCGCCGCAGCCTCCGCCTTGCGTTCAGTCTCCACGACGGGTGCGGTTGCTACCGTGGAAGAATGCAAAGGGCTCATCAGGCGCTGGGGCTGGCGTGCCGTGTCATGATGTTTGAAGGATCAAGGAATCGCATGGCATGTTACTGGGTAGCATGTGGAATGGTTTAAAACGTCAAGCCCGGTTAGTGTTGGGGGACGTGCTTTTCAAGAGAGCCTTATGCCTAACGCCATAAATAGCCAAGTGTTCGAGTTCCGTTCTAATCCATCTATCTTTGATGAAGCCAAACAAAAGAGGATTCTCTGGTGCCTTGTGACGTTGGCGGTTGTTGTGTTGATAGTGCTGTATTTTGGTGCGGAAAAGGAGCCGGGAATTGGCGCCTGGGTAGCATGGCGAGACAGTTGCTTACGTAACCCGATTTTGTTGGTGGTTGTTTTGCAAGCCGTCATCTGTTTTTTGACCATTAAAATTCAGGCTTTGCAACGCCGGAGTTCCTTGGTGATAGATGCGGATGCACTGACGCATCGTTGCGATGTGCCACGTGTCTTGAAGCCATTTCTGCGTTGGAATTGGCGCATCCCTCTGCGGGAGATCGTGGCGGTTGAAATTGTCCCGCAGCCTGTGCAGGCACACATCACTAGTCTGGAAACTGCCTTCTTGCGCATTCAGACGCGGGAGAGGCTTCCTCGTATGCTGACGCCAGCAAGTTGGCATGTTTTAGGGTATCCCATTCGGGTGGAATTGATACCTGCCCGCAAAATAGGCCCTTTCTCCAGCTCGCAAACCTTGTGGACTTTGCCGGAAAATCAGTGCATTTTGCGTGAGGCATTGAATGGCCTGCCTCTGGTCAGGGCTTTGCGGGAGCGTGGAATATCCGTTGTGGACAAGATATCCACAACGGATGCGATAAGCCAAGATATGCTCGCTCATCGCGCTGTGAAATTTGCGCTGACAGTCGGTTTACTCCTTGTGACCTCATCGCTGTTATTGATGATGTGGCGCGCCAACCAACATCTTCAAATGTCTTTTTCCATTTGGGTGTATGCAGGATTGGTTGCTGCCGCCCTCGCGGTCATGGGGCTGTTTTCTTGGCAGGAAACCAAGTGCGCTCCAATTGCGCATAGCGTTGCTGCAATGTTTATTTTGTGTGTAGGGATTAGCATGGCATTTCAGCCCTTGATTTTGTTTGCCAATGGTTTTTTGTATGACATGGAGCAGACACAGGCTTTTGTTGCGGAAGCCGGGGTGCTCAAACCTGTTGGCGCTCAGAGTGGGATTGGCCGGATCGAATTGCCTGGCTTCCAAAGCCGTATTGCGTGGCTCAAGGACGGAACGCACCTGCAGCTTACTGTAAAGCAAGGCCGTCTGGGATTGTGGGAGTATGACGATGCCCCGTTGCGTGTAGCAGCGGATGCCCAGGGAATCCGCTAGAGGCGGTGGGATATATGCATTTGGAGTATGTTGTGGATTGTGTTCACCAGAATCTGGAACGCTAGAGGTTTTCTGCAGCTGAAAATGATGCTTATAGTGGGTCTGATGAGGAACGTGGAGGGGAAGAAGCGGAGGCATGGCCTCCGTTTTTTACTGACGTGTGATGCTTTGGCGTTCTCTTGTTTGTTTGATGGGAAAACAATAACTACCCAGTTGTACAGTAGCCGATTCGTACATGGCTAACAGCTATTCGAATCATAGACAGCCGGTATGCCCTATATATGATGTTTGGGTCCTTGAGTCATAGAGGACGAAATCTGGGCATAAGCTGAATAAATAAGGAGACTGAAATGTTGACCCATCACACGCAGTGGATGTTGGGCGGACTCCGCCCGCAGGATGAAGTGACCCACAGTGCATCTATTTTTACCTTCGTCAAAACAAGACTCTTTGTACTATTCGCGTTTTTATTTTTCCTGTTTGCAGGAAGCATGCAAAATGCTTTGGCTGCAACCGGCCCGTGCGATATCTATGCTGCAGGCAGCACGCCATGTGTTGCGGCGCACAGTACGGTACGGGCATTGTTTGGGTGGTATAGCGGCAAGCTTTATCAGGTCAAGCGTGCAACCGATGGCACCACGCAGGATATTAGTGTCTTGTCTGCAGGCGGAGTGGCCAATGCCGCTGCGCAGGATACATTCTGTGCCGGTTCGGTGTGCACCATCACGAAGATCTATGATCAGTCCGGGTATGGCAATGATTTGACTGTCGCGCCCGCGGGTGGGAATGGCAGTGCTGATATTGCAACCAATGCCACTGCGTTGAAAGTGACCGTGGGCGGGAAGTCTGCCTACGCGCTCTATGTCTCGGCGGGAGTGGGCTATCGGCGCAACATCACTTCGGGTATCGCAACAGGCAGTGCATCAGAAGGTATCTACATGGTGACCAGCGCAGCCCATGTGAATGATGGCTGTTGTTTTGACTATGGCAATGCAGAAACCAGTAATAATGACACTGGCAACGGCCACATGGATGCCGTCTACTTTGGCCGACTGTGCTGGTTTGCATGCACGGGGGCAGGCCCCTGGGTGATGGCAGACCTTGAGAATGGCCTTTTTCTTGGCGGTAATGGTAGCAACACGAATAACACGGGTCGAAATACCACCTATGTCACAGCCATGGTCAAGCAAGATGCCACGACCTATTCGATTCGGGATGGCGATGCACAATCCGGCGGCCTGAAAACCGATTATGCCGGGCCGCTCCCCACGACAAGTGGATATGTGCCTTTTCACAAAGAAGGTGCCATCATCCTGGGTATTGGCGGCGACAACAGTAAAGTGGCTGTCGGCAATTTCTATGAAGGTGCAATGACAAGCGGCAAACCTTCCGATGCTACAGAAGATGCCGTGCAGGCCAACATTGTTGCGGCGGGTTACAGTGGCAGTGCTACGGGCTCCTATAAGCGACTTGTTAACCAGAACAGCAACAAGTGTATGGATGTGCAGCAGCCCAACACCAGTTCAGGTGCCAATGTCGATCTCTATACCTGCAATGGGTATGCTTGGCAGAGCTGGCTGTTGGTGGATCTGGGTAATGGTTACGTGAGCATTGTCAGTGAGAACAGTGGCATGTGTCTGGATGTGAATGGCGCTTCCACTGCCAATGGTGCAAACGTGGCTCAGTACACCTGTAACGGTGGCGCCAACCAGCAATGGCAGGTCACGACGACGACTGCACCTTGGTTCCGTCTGACTGCGCGTAACAGCGGCAAGGTGCTGGATGTTGCCAACTGCGGCACGGCCGATACCACCAACATTCAACAGTGGGCTTGGCTGAATAATGCTTGCCAACAATGGAAGCTGCAGTAAGTAAATCCTGTTACAGGCAAATCTGATTGTTGTACGTGTCAAACACACCGGCCACCCTTGGCAATTGCCCAGGGTGGCCGGTGTGTTTGGGGTGTCTAGCGAACCACCAGATTGTCGCGGTGGATCAGTTCCACTTCATCCACGTAACCCAGCAGTGCTTCAATGTCGCCACTGCCGTGGTGGGCGATGCGGCGGGTTTCGGTGCTGTCGTAATTGACCAGACCACGGGCAATTTCATTGCCTTGCGGGTCGCAGCAGGCTACGACTGCGCCGCGCCCAAAATCGCCTTCCACACTCACCACACCAACTGGCAACAGGCTGGCGCCACCCATCAGGGCTTTGATGGCACCGTTGTCCAGCGTCAGCGTACCGGCCAGTTGCAGGTGGTCTGCCATCCATTGCTTACGCGCGGCCAGCGGGGTGCTGGAGGCGTAGAGCAGGGTGCCCAGGGCTTCGCCTGTTGCCAGGCGGAGCAGGGGATCGGTTTCGCGGCCCGAGGCGATCAGGGTATGTGCCCCGCTGCTCGCTGCGCGTTGTGCTGCGCGGATCTTGGTAATCATGCCGCCGCGCGAGATGCCGGTGCCTGCACCCCCTGCCATGGCTTCATAGGCGCTGTCTTCGGCCTGCCCTTCGCTAATGAGGGTGGCATTGGGATCTTTACGTGGGTCAGCCGTGTAGAGGCCTTTCTGATCGGTGAGGATGATCAGTGCATCGGCTTCAATCAGGTTGGCGACCAGCGCGCCGAGGGTGTCGTTATCGCCGAACTTGATTTCGTCGGTCACGACGGTGTCGTTTTCGTTGATGATCGGCACCACACCCAGCCCCAGCAGGGTGGAGAGGGTGGTGCGGGCATTCAGGTAGCGCAGGCGGTCAGCCAGGTCGGCATGGGTGAGCAGGATCTGCGCTGTCTTCAAGCCGAACTGGCTGAACGCGCCCTCATAGGCTTGCGCCAGCCCCATCTGCCCCACTGCTGCAGCGGCTTGCAGGGCGTGGGTTTCCGCCGGGCGCGTTGCCCAGCCCAGGCGTTGCATGCCTTCAGCAATGGCGCCGCTGGACACCATCACGATCTCGCGCCCTTCAGCGCGCAAGGCGGCTATCTGGCGGGCCCAATCGGCAATGGCGGCGCGGTCCAGCCCCTCGCCATTGTTGGTGACCAGGGCACTCCCTACTTTTACGACGAGGCGTCGGGCGGAACGGATGGTGTGGCGCATGATGAAGTGGTGAGGCAAATAAATTCGGCACGAGCCGATGGAAGCCACTATTTTAAAGCGGTATCGACTTGGCGGGGCGACGTGTTGAAGTAGCGCGGTAGAGTTGGAAGCCCTTTGCCACTTCATCCATGGTCTGGCTGTGCTCAACGCGGGAGGTGAATTGTATTCTGGAGGCAATTCCCTGTAGTTTGAAGAACCAGAACAGGCTCATCTACGCAGGTAGAGATAGAGCGGAATCCCGGCCGTGATATCGAATCCGCCGCCGGCACCGGCAAGCAGAATGTTACGGGATTTGGCGATGGCGTCAAAAAACGGGATTCTCATGATGTCGCGCGGCAGAAAATTGAGGAAGCAGGGACGGGATTGTCAGCCTGAGCGTGACAATCCCACGACGACATCAGCCCTGCTAGTCACGCACGTAGATGATCTCTCCATCGTAATCATCGTCGTCTTCGTCATCCTCATCCGCTTCGCCTTCAGGGTATTGCGGGCTGGTAGCGATGGCGGCGAGAGCTTCCTCGGCGCTGCGCTTGGGCTGGGCGTCCAGATAGTCCTGGATGGCGAAGATCAGTTCCTTGCAGCCCTGGCCATTGATGCCGGAGATGGCGAACCATTTGTCCGGCTCGCCGTAGGCATCCAGGAAGGCGCGCACGCGTTCTTTGCGTTCTTCTTCCGGGATCAGGTCGAGCTTGTTGAGGATCAGCCAGCGGGGTTTGTCGAATAGTTGCTGGTCGTACTTGCGCAGCTCTTCGACAATGGCGCGGGCTTCACGTACCGGATCGGTATCCGGGTCGAACGGCGCCAGATCAACCAGATGCAGGAGCAGGTGGGTGCGCTGCAGGTGGCGCAGGAAGCGGTGGCCCAGGCCCGCGCCTTCCGCCGCGCCTTCGATCAGGCCGGGGATATCCGCGATCACAAAGCTGCGGCCTTCATCGGTACGTACCACGCCAAGGTTTGGCGCCAGCGTGGTGAAGGGGTAGTCGGCCACCTTGGGCTTGGCGGCGGATACCGAGCGGATGAAGGTGGATTTGCCCGCGTTGGGCATGCCCAGCAGGCCCACATCGGCCAGCACCTTCAGTTCCAGCGCGAGCAGGAAATGTTCGCCCGGTTCGCCATTGGTTTTTTGGCGCGGGGCACGGTTGGTACTGCTCTTGAAGTGCAGGTTCCCCAGGCCACCCTTGCCGCCTTGGGCGAGCAGCAGGCGTTTGCCGTCTTCATCCAGGTCGGCAATGATCTCGCCGGTCTCGGCATTACGGATGATGGTGCCGACCGGCATGCGCAGCACCATGTCTTCGCCGCCCTTGCCGTAGCAATCGGTGGTACCGCCCTTTTCGCCGTGCTGGGCACGGAAACAACGGGTATAGCGGAAGTCGACCAGGGTGTTGATGTTACGGTCGCCCGTCACAAAAATGCTACCGCCACGGCCGCCGTCGCCACCGTCCGGTCCGCCCTTGGGAATGAATTTTTCCCGACGGAAGGAGGCATTGCCATTGCCACCGTCGCCGGCAAATACTTCAATGCGTGCTTCGTCGAAGAATTTCATTGTGTACTCTGGTCAGGGTGTAATGCATCTGCACAGTGCAGATACACAGAAATGAAAAAGCCCTATCGCGCCGCGACAGGGCTTGGTGCAACCGTGTGGAAGCCGATTAAGCCTGGGCTTCCGGCACGATCACCACGGTACGGCGACGGGCCGGGCCCTTCACCTGGAACTGCACGCGGCCATTGGTGAGCGCGAACAGGGTGTGATCCTTGCCGATGCCGACGTTCTCACCCGGGTGGTATTCGGTACCGCGTTGGCGAACAATAATGTTGCCAGCCAGCACGAATTGACCACCGAAGCGCTTGACGCCGAGTCGTTTTGATTCTGAGTCGCGGCCGTTACGTGAACTGCCGCCTGCCTTTTTGTGTGCCATGGCGTATTAGCTCCTGCTTAGGCCGAAATCGCTTCAATGCGGATTTCGGTGAAATTCTGACGGTGACCTTGGTGCTTCTGGTAGTGCTTACGGCGGCGCATCTTGAAGATCTCGACCTTCTTATGGCGACCTTGGGACAGAACCGTAGCCTTGACACTTGCACCAGCAACCAGCGGTGCGCCGACCTTGATCGACTCACCTTCGACGACCATAAGAATCTGGTCGATCGTGATTTCAGTGCCAACGTCTGCCGGTATCTGTTCTATTTTGATTTTTTCGCCAGCGGCAACGCGATACTGCTTGCCACCGGTTTTTATGACCGCGTACATGTTGGACTCCAATTACAAAGAGCGTGGGAAACGGCGGATTATGTTGATTCTCAAAGAGAAAGTCAAGCAGATCGTATACATGGCTTGACGCTGCTGCGCCGCGCCTCATAACATCGCTCTTTCCCCAGCTTAACTACGCGTGCCAGCCTTGCAACTCCAACAACTCTACGCACCGCTCGCCAACGACATGGAGGCGGTCAACGCGGTTATCCGCAAACGCCTGCACTCCGAAATCGTCCTGATCCGCCAAGTGGCCGAGTACATCATCAGCGCGGGTGGCAAGCGCATGCGCCCGGCGCTGCTGCTATTTGTGGCCAACGCCCTGGGCTATCGCGGCACCCATCACCACGAACTGGCGGCGGTGATTGAATTCATCCACACCGCCACCTTGCTGCACGATGATGTGGTGGATGAATCCGACCTGCGCCGCGGGCGCAGCACGGCCAACGCCATGTTCGGCAATGCCGCCGCAGTGCTGGTGGGGGATTTCCTCTACTCGCGCTCCTTCCAGATGATGGTGGATGTGCAGGACATGCGTGTGATGCGTGTGCTGGCGGATGCCACCAATGTGATCTCCGAAGGCGAAGTGCTGCAACTGCTCAATGTCCACAACGCAGATGTGACGGTGGAATCCTACCTGCAGGTGATCCATTACAAGACCGCCACCCTGTTCGAAGCCGCCACCCGCCTGGGCGCAATTCTGGGCGGTGAGGACGAAGCAGGGCAGGAGCGCATGGCAGCTTTTGGTCGCCACATCGGCACGGCCTTCCAGCTGGTGGATGACGTGCTGGATTACTCGGGCGATGAGGAAGCCACCGGCAAGCACCTGGGCGATGACTTGGCTGAGGGTAAGCCAACCCTGCCGCTGATTCACGTCATGCAGCATGGCTCGCCTGAGCAGGCCAAGCTGGTGCGTGAAGCGATTGAGACGGGGGGGCGCGAAGCTTTCCCTGCAGTGATCGAGGCCGTCAAAGCCACCGGAGCGCTGGAAGCAACGCAAGAATTTGCCCGGCGTGAGGCGCAGATTGCTGCCAGTCTGCTGAGCGATCTTCCCTCTTCCATTTTCAAAAACTCCCTGCTACAATTATGTTCTTTCGCAGCTGACAGAAATTATTGATCTGCCAGCAAACGCGAATCGGGGTGTAGCTTAGCCTGGTAGAGCGCTACGTTCGGGACGTAGAGGCCGGAGGTTCGAATCCTCTCACCCCGACCAGGATTCCCGAAAAAGCCCAGCATGCGCTGGGCTTTTTGTTTTTCCGGCCTACCCCCTGCTTCTTTCTGCATTGTCTGCAGACCACTTCCCAGTCCTCTTGCTGAGACGCGTGTGCTGTCGGGATAACCGTCATCTGATGCATTTTGAGTAATTCGTGTCCTGCTGTTGAAAGAATACTTCTGTGTTGAGCGGCTCGATTGCTCGGCGTGTATGCCAATGGTTTGTTGGCATCAAGCTGTGACGCGAGTTTTTTGCAGCAGGCAGGAGACGTGATGGATTCCCGAATATGTAGCTACTGTCACTCTTTTGTGTTTATTGTTGCGATTTTGGCAATAATAATTCGCGTTTTTTGATGTTTATCTGGTTTGGCGAGGGGAATAAAGTTTGTTCCATGCCGTGCAGCACGGGCGGTACGAAAAACGAACGAATCTCACAGAACAGGAGCGCATCATGAAGGTCACAGTTATCGGTAGCGGCAATATGGGTTCCGCATTTGTCAGCCAACTGCATCGTGCAGGGCATCAGGTCAGCGTTACCGGGCGGGATGCAGGCAAGGCCCAGGCCGTGGCAGAACGCTTCCCGGGTGTGCAGGCACTGCCTGCGGCAGGGGCAGCTGCCGGAGCAGACGTGGTGGTGCTGGCAACCGGTTATGCCGAAGCGGTATCTGCATTGCAATCTGTGGGCGGCTTGGTCGGCAAGGTGGTGATTGATATTACCAATCCGCTGACGGCCGATTACATGGGGCTGACCCTGGGGCATACCACTTCGGCAGCGGAAGAAATTGCCAAGGCAGTGCCCGAGGCAATCGTGATCAAGGCATTCAACACCGTATTTGCCCAGGTGTTGGCAGAGGGCGCGGATTTTGGCGCAGGTCAGACAGTATCCGTATTTATCGCCGGGGATCATCCCGAGGGCAAGGCGCAGGTCAAGGCGCTGGCGGAAAGCCTCGGGTTTGCCACGGTGGATGCAGGTGGGCTGAAGAATGCACGTTATCTGGAGCCGCTGGCAGGGTTGAATATCTACCTTGGGTACGGCGCTGGTTTGGGCGCTTCGATTGCGCCGACCTGGCTGCACAAGCAAGCCTGATTTGTTTGCTATGACGCCATCCTTGCAGGTTGGGCTCCCTTGAAAGGATGGCGTGCCAGATTTGAGGAGTGCGGGAGCAGAGTCCGCCTGGGCATCCATCCACACTATCATGGTCATTATTGCAGGTATGCATGGCAGAGGAAGATTTTGTGATCTAATGGCTTCATCCTGCCTGTTTTCTGTTTCGAGTGACGACCATGTTCCAATTGCCACGCACGGCGACTGCGCCTTTCTGCCCCTCTGAAATCCAGGGCAGCGTCAAGGTCCCATCCGGGGCTCCGCTCTGGCAGCGTATCCTGCGGTTTGCCGGGCCGGGGCTGCTGGTGTCTGTGGGCTATATGGACCCGGGCAATTGGGCAACCGACATTGCTGCAGGCTCCCATTATGGTTATGCCTTGTTGTGGATGGTGCTGGCGTCCAGTCTGGCGGCCATGGTGCTCCAGTCCCTGAGCGTGAAGCTGGGCGTCATAGCCCGCAAAGACTTGGCGCGTGCCTGCCGTGAAACGTATTCACCGCTTGTCAATCGCATGCTGTGGCTGATGGCCGAACTGGCGATTGTGGCCTGCGATGTGGCCGAGGTGCTGGGTTCCGCATTGGCCCTGCATTTGCTGTTCAATATCTCGCTCACGCTGGGCATTCTGATTACCGCGCTGGATACGCTGATTGTGCTGATGCTCAAAGGGCACGGTTTCAGGCAACTGGAGGCGATTGTGCTGGGCCTGATTGTCACAATTGGCCTCTGCTTTCTGGCGCAGCTCATTCTGGTTGGCCCCAATTGGGCAGAAGTGCTGAGCGGTTTTGTACCCAGCCTGCATTCAATCCAGCAGCCCGGCGCCCTATACCTTGCAGTTGGCATACTCGGGGCAACGGTGATGCCACATAACCTGTATCTGCATTCCTCTATTGTGCAGACAAGGCAGATAGCCAAAGATGACGATAGCCGCAGAGATGCCTTGCGGCTCAGCCTGTTTGATTCGGTGGGCGCCCTCTCGTTGGCGTTGCTGATCAATGCGGCCATCTTGATTCTGGCTGCCGCGGCATTTCACTCAACCGGACACCAAGGCGTAGAAGAAATACAGGACGCCTACCACCTGCTTGATCCGATTGTAGGGGGCGCCTTTGCGTCCCTGCTGTTTGGCGTGGCGCTGCTGGCTTCGGGGCAAAGCTCAACTTTCACCGGCACGATTGCCGGGCAGATCATCATGGAAGGCTTCCTTGATCTGAAAATCCCCTGCTGGCAGCGGCGCCTGATTACACGCTCGCTGGCGCTCATCCCTGCTTTGGTCGGGGTGCTCTGGCTGGGCGAAGCGGGTGTGGGGACTTTGCTGATTGCCAGTCAGGTTGTGCTGAGTTTCCAGTTGCCGTTTGCGATCTGGCCGCTGATCCGTCTCACCGATAATCGTGCGCTGATGGGGGCGTTCGCCAACGCACGTTGGTTGAGTCTGCTGGCATGGGCCATTTTTGGGCTGATTGTTGTCGCAAACGTCTACTTATTTGTCGGCATGCTGGGTTGAGCCACCCATTTTCGGTTTTGCTGATTAAGCTGACTTGAGCGGCGTTTCTTGGCCCATAGGATCAGCCCGGTTACGCTCAGCATGGCAACTAGCAGCCCAAGTGCAGTGACTAGGATTCTTCCTGGCAGACCGATCATGCGGCCGGAATGAATGGGGAACTGTGCCTGCATGAACACGTCCCCCATAGAGCCTTGCCCTGGAATGCTGGCGCCCAGCAACTTACCATTCTGCGCATCAAAATACAGCCAAGGGTTGCCCAGCCCCCCGTCCCCGTGGTCGTTGCCCGGCGAAAAGAAGCCGACCCCGTAAATAGCGCCTGCATTGCTCAGGAAAAGCCCGCCCGGTGTCTGGCTGATCTTGCGTTGGCTGGCCTCCTGCATGGCAATCGCAAGGATCTGGGGGCGGCTCAGGCAGGTTTGCTGCGCACAATTGAGCGATTGGCGCTCGGCGGCAAAAAACGGTGAGGGCGTCAGAGGCGACACAAGCGAGATCAGCGGGCGCACGACCTGATGCTCCAGATTCATCGACACTGAAGTCACCGCAACCAGCAGCAGGAGTGGCCAGATCAATACCCCGCCAGAGCGGTGCAGATCAAATGTCAGCCGCATGCCACCGCTTTTCCAGCGGAAAGCAAAAGATTTGCGCCATGCATCCAGCTTCGGAAACGAAATCCACAGCGCCACAAAGCAATCCAGCACCCAAGCAATGGCGATGCATCCCATCAGCAGCACACCCCAGTCGAATCCCTGATAGTGCAGATGCAGGCTGTAATGCAGTTTGTATATGAAGGGCAGCAGATTCTGGCGGGCGAGTGAAAATTCTCCCCATGTGCGTGCCCCCAATGTTTGTCCTGTGACTGGATCGACGAAGATCTGGTCGTAGCCCGGATCGGAGATTGTCCCCGCTGCGGCCGCTCGCGGCTCCACAAAGGCGATGAAAGCATGGCCCGCTTCGGGCGCCAGTGGCATGTAGCGAACCTGTACCCGTGGGTCACGCTGTTCGATCAGATCCGCGAGTTCTGCGACACTGCGCACTGGCTCAGTGCTTTGCGTGAAGTAGAGCGTGGGGTTGAGCAAGCCATCCAGTTCGTGATCCCACGCGATGATGGCGCCGGTGAGCCCCGCAATAAAGAGGAATACCGCAGCCGAAAGACCGAACCAGCGATGCAGGCGCACCAGTATCGCCCGTGCCGATTTCGCGGTGCGGGGTGGTCGCTTGCTGCCTGTGGGTCTGGGTAGAACCTCTTTAGTTTGCGGGGCGTGCATCTTAGTATGCCCAGGTCATCGATACGTTGGCGTTGAACGGTGCGCCGTAGTAGCCTTGGCTCCAGTACAGGCTGTTGATGTACTTCTTGTTGGTGACGTTGTTAAGTTGAAGCTTCAAATTGAGTTTGTCGGTCACGTCGTAACTGGCCATCAGGTCAAGCAGGGCATAGGGATTCTGGCGCGTGATGATGCCACCGCCCTGATCGCGCCAGGTTTTGCTGCGCCAGCGCAAGGATGCGCCAAGCTTGACCTGATCAAACCAGGGCAGGCGATAGGTGCTGTCCACATGCAGCAACTGGCGTGGCGTAAAAGTGCGCACGTCCTGGTCGTTGGCATCCTGGACCGACAACAGCGTGTAGCCTGTGCTGATCTGCAGATGGGGCGTGATGCGGCCTGCCAGTTCGATCTCAATCCCCTTGGAGAAGGTGTCGATGCCTTTGTAATAGGCGCTGCCATCTGCGAAATAGCCGCCGGATTCCGCAAGGTTGCGCTGGCTGGCCTTGAATACCGTGGCCGAGGCCAGCACCCTGCGTTCAAACAGTTCCTGCTTGATGCCCAACTCCAGACTGCGCCCCTTGGCAGGGGTGAGCGTCTTGTGCTGGCTATCTACCTGATACTGGGGCGAGAAAATGCCTGTGTAGGCTGTGTATACACTGATGGTGGACGTCAGGTTGTAGATGATTCCGGCATAGGGGGTGGTGCCGCGATCCGAGCGACTCTTGTTCTCATCGTAGGCAAGCCCGTAGCTGCTGACTTCAGTATTGTTCAGCCCGGTGATGAGCTTGAGCGTATCGGTGAGTTCAAATCGCGCAGCCGCAAACAGGCGGCGGTAACGGTCCGAGATTGCTCCTCCCCGTTCAGAGGCTGTGTAGGAGGTGGGTTCTGCAAAGTCTCCGTTCCAGTGCGAAATATCGGGCAGAGGCAAACCCGTGTCTGCGGTATAGAGCGATTTTTCGTTGTTGACCGCCAGCCCCCAGCTCCAGCCCAGCATCAGTTCATGCTTGCGTCCTAACAAGGGGAATGGCCCGCTGGCGTTGATCGAAGCCTGCTTTTGATGCGCATGGTTGGTGTAGAGCGAGGGGTAGCTGTACAGACCCAGCCCGGTTGCTGCGTCCGGCGTGCCGTAGGTGTAGAACAGTTTGCTGTCTTCCCCCGTCCAGGTCTTGGAAAGCGTGGTCTTGACTTTCCAGTCGTAGGCCAGGCGCTGCTCAAGTTCGGCAAATGCTGTTTGGGTTTTGGTGTTCCAGCGCGTCCAGGAAGGGGACGTGCTGGTTGAGTCGTCATAATGCGTGGCGCTGCCATTGGTGTAATAGAGCGGCAATGCACCCCACAGCGAGCCCTTGGTCTTGTTGGACTGCTGGTTGTAGCCGAGGGAGAGCAGGGTGTCTTGCCCCAGATCCGCTTCCACAATGCCGTAGAACACGGTTTTATCCAGTGAATAGCGATCCAGGTAGGAGTCGGTTTTCTCCTTGGCTGCCACCATCCGCCCACGGATCTTGCCAGACTGGATGAGCGAGCCGGATACGTCCAGATCCAGCCTGCGGTCATTCCACGAACCATAGCTCAAGCCTGCAGTTGCCTGGAATTCGCGGGTCGGGCGCTTGCGGATGAAATTGACGGTGGCAGAGGGGTTGCCCGTGCCGGAGAGCAAGCCGTTGGCACCGCGTACGACCTCGACGCGATCATAGATTGCGGTGTCCTGGTCGCCATCATAGAGGCCGAAGGCGAAAGGCGTGCCAATGCCATCGATCTGGAAATTGGTAATGTCAAACCCGCGTGCGGTGTAATAGGTGCGGTCTGTTTCGACCTTCTCGACGGTTACCCCGGTGGCATGCTCCAGCACTTTGTTGGCAGAGGTGAGTGCGAAGTCATCCATCTGTGCACGCGTCACGGTGGAGACAGCCTGCGGCGTTTCCCGCACCGGCAGATCCAGCCCCGTGGCGGACTTGCTGCTGCGCACGGTATAGGCGCGGGTCTTCTCGCTGCTGGCCGTACCCGATTGCGTGTCTGATACCCGTACTTCAGGCAACGTCGTTTCTTTCTCTGTATTGGTATCCGTAGCACTTGTTTGAGCCTGCGCATACAAGGGGAGTTGTGCGCAAAGTACCGCGAGTATCAGGCTCAAGGGGCGTTGCTGTGCAGTGTAAAAGGGGTGCGAAGCCATAGGAAAAGTTCCTGGTAGGGCATCTGGCTGGCGAGCAGGGAACCCCTATACGGTGGCTGGGATGCGGTGTTCTTCAAGGTTTTGGGCAAACTAGGTGTCTCTCTGGGCCTTGCATGGCGCAGGGAAAGCATGGGAGGTGAGGTTAGCGAATCACAGCTTTTTCGTCAATGAGAATGATTCTTATTATTGATTTTGTGCAAAAGCCAAAGTTCGCCACAGGTGCGTGGGGGCAGCCAAGCTGCTATCCTTCCAAATCCTCTGTTTTGTAGAAATGTATTGGAGAATTCATGTCCGAACCTATTACCACGGCCAGCGGCCTGATCATTGAAGACACCGTGCTGGGTACTGGTGCCGAAGCCAAGGCGGGTAACCGTGTGGTGGTGCACTACACGGGCTGGCTGACCGATGGCCGCAAGTTCGATTCCAGCATGGATCGCAACGATCCCTTCGTTTTCCTGCTCGGTGGGCGCCAAGTGATCGCCGGTTGGGACGAAGGCGTGCAGGGCATGAAGATCGGTGGCACACGCAAGCTCACCATCCCGGCACAACTGGGCTACGGTGCGCGCGGCGCTGGCGGCGTGATTCCGCCGAATGCTACCCTGGTGTTTGAAGTTGAACTGCTGGGCGTACAATAAGACCTTATGACAGGGACTGGAACCGGAGTCCGTGCCACCCAGTTGGCATGTGTTCTCGGCGTGCTGGCACTGGCCGGGTTTTACACGGCTGACCGCCTGACCTGGGCTCTGGAAACCTTCCCTGTGATGATTGCGGTGCCCCTGCTATGGGGCACCTACAAGCGTTTCCCACTCACGCCGATGCTGTACTGGATCATCACTGTACACGCGCTGGTGCTGATTGCCGGTGGATACTGGACCTACGCACATGTGCCACTGGGTTTTTGGATTGAGCACGCCTTCGGCCTCTCGCGTAACCCCTACGACAAGATCGGTCACTTCCTGCAAGGTGTCACACCTGCACTGCTGACCCGGGAAATCCTGCTGCGCCGCGGCTATCTGCGCGCAAAGAGGATGACTGCGTTTTTGGCAATCTGCGTGGCAGCCTTGGTCAGCATGTGTTACGAGTTGCTCGAATGGGGCAGTGCGCTTGCGCTGGGTCAAGGGGCGGACGAGTTTCTGGGAACTCAAGGCGACCCTTGGGACACTCAGTCAGATATGTTCATGGCATTGATAGGCGCCAGCGTGGCAATGGGCCTGCTTTCACGCTGGCAAGATCGGCAGATGCAGGCAATTGGGAGTAAGTAATGAGTCACGAAAAAGCGCCAGTCACCCCCGCCATCCGGGTACTGCGCCAGCATAAGGTCGATTTTGGCGACCATCTGTATACCTACGAAGAAAAAGGCGGCACCGCAGTCAGTGCGCGGGAACTGGGCGTGGATGAGCATGCTGTGATCAAGACCCTGATCATGGAAGACGAAAACAAGCACCCGCTCGTGGTGTTGATGCACGGTGATCGTGAAGTCTCCACCAAGAATCTTGCCCGCCACATGGGCGTGAAAACCATCAGCCCCTGCGCACCGGATACCGCCAACAAGCACTCCGGCTACATGGTCGGTGGCACCAGTCCTTTTGGCACCCGCAAAGCCATGCCGGTGTACATGGAAGAAAGCATCCTCAGCCTGCCCGTCATCTACATCAACGGCGGCAAGCGCGGCTACCTCGTCAGTATTCCGCCACAGGCCGCAGTGGATATCCTCAAGCCTGAGTTGGTGAGTGTAGCGGTCGAGTGATTGCGGTCAGGTGTCAGGTTTTTTGATCCCAACCAGAGACCTGACCGTCGTCAACTGTTATTCGAAGTGCGTAACGGTTGACGCCCATAGGGCTGTATTTCCAGACTTCTCGATGTTTTGTCTTGAGCGTTTTTGTATCCACAGCGGCTGGGGGACCTAACGAGTCCATTAATTGCTCGCGGGTTTGCCCCTGCCAGAACCGTCTTTCCCAAATGAGCTGCACGATATGTTCGTTTTTATATTTGTCGTGTAAATAATTCAATCGAGTTTCTTCTGCCCGCTGGTGTTCTTGCTTTGTGCGCAGTGCATCTTGCTTCTTCGTGTAGGCGTTAAGTAGAAACGCAACTACGATAATCCCTAGAATGGAAAGAAACAGTGCTTGGTGCTCAAAAATGAATGATATGGCGTAGATGACCACGCCGATAAAAAGCATCGTGCCCCATAAACTACCTGCAGTTGAAGATTTTCTGGACATCGGCAGAGTGTTGAGAAGTTACTCTGTCATCTTAGGCGTGAATGTCCTTCGTTTTAGCTGTCTGATGGGGCATGCATGGCGCGTTAGCGGGTAACGTGAAACCAGTCAAAATCCGCGTAGCCGACCGAGGTGGCTACATAAGCCGGTGTGCCGCTGGGGGCTGAGCAGAACAAGCCGAATTGCGTGCCCACCCAGCGCCCCGGTTTGCTGATGAAGGATTCGCCAAAGGACGTGAAGTGTTCGCCATCCAGACTGTAGGCAAAGCTGAGCTTGGCGTGTGTGGCCTGGGATTCGGATGCCCAAGGCTTGGTTGAGCTGGCCGGGGGCGTGACTGTTACCTTGGTGGGTTCAGCTTGCAGGCGCAAATAGACGGTACTCGTTTCAAGCGCTTGCCCGGCTACTTCACGTTCCGGCTGGTTGCCAATGGCATTGATGCGGGTACGTTGAACCAGACGGATACCCTTTGCGGTTTTGACCAGACCGATCCACGCATAGTCATAGCCAAACATCACCAGCCCGGCTTGCTCGCCCTCTGCCTTGGGGTTGAAGGTGAGCAGGGTGGTGGCTGTGAAGGCTGGCGCCGGAAGTTTCTGGGTGAGCAGGTTGCCCGCTTCGTAGAGGTTGGCGGGGGCCGACGCAGCTTTCAGGCGCAGCTTGCCGGGGGTAGCACTCAGGCTGGCCCAGTCATCCTGCGGGTTGGCGTGCCATTGCCATGCGAGGGAAAGGCTGCCCTCGAACTCATCATTCATTTGCGGTACGCGGATTGGGTAATCTGCGCTGACATCCGGCTTCCGGTAGTGGGCGACAGGTTCGCCCCGCCCGGTATGCTTAGGGTCTGCGCCAATCACCGGCCAGTCATCCTGCCAGTGCATGGGCTGCAGGTGCACGATGCGGCCGTAGGAATCCTTGTCCTGAAAATGAATGAACCAGTCTTCGCCCGTTACGGTATCCACCCACGCGCCTTGGTGGGGGCCGTTGGTGGCGGATTGGCCCTGATCCATCACATTGCGGCCTTCATAGGGGCCCCAGATGTTACGCGAACGGAATACCCCCTGCCAGCCGGGTTTGACACTGCCTGCTGGCGCAAAGATGTAGTAATAGCCGTTGCGCTTGTAGAGCTTAGGGCCTTCAATCGTGACCCACGGGCGCGGGCCGGTACTGGTTTCTGCCGGAGGAAGCGCTTCCCCGTTTACAACGATTTTGCCTTCCCCTTGCGTATGCGTACCCTCTGCATTTAAAGGCTTGATACGCAGCACATTCGCAAATCCTGCCCGGCTTTTGGCAAAGGCCATCACCAGATAGGCTTGGCCATCGTCATCCCAGAACGGCGCCGGGTCGATCACTCCGGGCGTGTTGTCGACCAGTACGGGAGCTGACCACGGGCCTGCCGGATCGGTGGCGGTGACAAGGTAGACGCCAAAATCCGGGTCCGGGTAATAGATCATGAACTTGCCATCATGATGGCGAATCGACGGTGCCCACACTCCACCGCCACGCCGGGGTGTTGCGTGATGTGCATCCGGCACTTGGCGCGGCAGCGCGTGGCCGATCAATTCCCAATTCACCAGATCGTAGGAGTGCAGAATCGGCAGCCCCGGCGTATTGGTGAAGGATGATGCAGTCATGTAATAGTCTTCGCCCACGCGTACCACGTCCGGGTCGGAGTAGTCTGCATGCAGGATCGGGTTCTGGTATTCCCCGTTGCCCAGATCGGCAACCCAAGGGGCGGTGGCGGGGTTTTCGGTGGCGTGTGCGGGAAGGGACGATAACATGCTGCTGGTGATCAGAGTGGTGAGGAGTGTTGCAGAGAGCGTATTCATGTCTGGATGCAATAGGCTTGCCATGAAGGCGTTACATTCAATCCGAATGGATTGCTACGGAGCATGCCATCAGATTACGCTTGCCGGGGTGGCAAGACAAGCCTTTGCATTCAGACAAGGGCGACCACTGGCGTGATCGCCCTTGAGTGACGCTGGAATTACTCCGCGTCTTCGTTCCAGGTCCGTCCGTCGCGCTCGATGAGTGCGACGGAGGCGGATGGGCCCCATGTGCCTGCGGCATAAGCCTGGGCGCGTTGCGAGGTGTTTTTCCACGCGGCCAGAATCGGGTCGATCCAGCGCCAGGCGGCGGCTACTTCGTCATGCCGCATGAATAGCGTCTGGTTGCCACGGATGGCGTCCATCAGCAGGCGCTCGTAGGCGTCCGGGCTGTTAGCGCCGCCGTAGGCTTCGGCGAAGCTCATGTCCAGTGGCATGCGGCGCAGGCGGATGTTACCGGGGCCGGGGTCTTTGATCATAATTTCCAGCGTCATGCCTTCGTTTGGCTGCAGGCGGATGACCAGACGGTTCTGGCTGATGCGGCCTGCCGTAGCGTCGAAGATGGAGTGGGAGATCGGGCGGAAGTTGATGACGATTTCCGAGGTGCGCCCCGCCAGCCGCTTGCCCGTGCGCAGGTAGAAAGGCACACCTGCCCAGCGCCAGTTGGCAATTTCAGCCTTGATGGCAACAAAGGTTTCGGTATTGCTCTCGTCCGAGCCCAATTCCTGCAGATAGCCCGGCACCGGTTCACCATTGCTGGAGCCACTGCGGTATTGGCCGCGCACAGTGAGTTGCTCCACATTGCGCTCATCAATGCGCTTGAGGGCCTTGAGCACCTTGAGCTTTTCGTCGCGCACGGCGTCGGCTTCGAATTCGTCTGGCGGCTCCATGGCGACCAGACAGAGCAGTTGCAGGATGTGGTTCTGCACCATGTCGCGCAGCGCGCCGGAGGTGTTGTAATAGCCGCCGCGCTCGCCTACGCCTAGGTCTTCGGCCACTGTAATCTGGATGTGGTCGATGTGGGTGCTGTTCCACAGTGGCTCGAACATGCGGTTGGCAAAGCGCAGCGCCATGAGGTTCTGCACGGTTTCCTTGCCCAGATAGTGGTCGATCCGGAAAACCTGGCTTTCCTGAAAGACTTCCCCCACCGCCGCATTCACGGCACGGGCACTCTCGCCATCCTTGCCCAGCGGTTTTTCCAGCACCACATGGCTATCTGGGGTCACAAGGCCGAATTGGCGGATGCGCTGGCTGATGCCTGCAAACAGATCAGGCGATACGGCAAAATAGAAGGTACGCACATGCTCGGGCACCTGCGAGAGCACTTGCACCAGATCCGGCCAGCCTGCTTCGCCGGTGGCATCGACCGAGCAGAAGGAGACGCGGCGCAGGAAGCGGTCCAACGCTTCGGGGGTACTGGCAGCGTCTTTAACGTGATCACAGATCGCATCACGCACAAAGGCTTGGTAGGCTTCGTTGCTCAGCGGGCGACGGGAGACGCCGATGATGCGCGAGGTTTCCGGCACCTGGGCGCGGCGGCAGCGCTGGAACAGCGCGGGGAACAGCTTGCGGGCGGCCAGATCGCCGGTACCGCCAAAGACGACCAGATCAAAAGGGGGAACTTGTGAAGAATTGGAAAAGGGGGCTGTGGACATCGAGAATGCCTCTATTTTGAGATAACAGGGTTTAGTTTAGCTTGCATTGGGGGAATTTTGAGCGTGGATTGTTCAGAGAACGAATCAATGGCCGATATCCGGCGTATCGACGCCGAGCAAACCTTGCCGATCCGGCATGCCGTGTTGTGGCCGCACAAGCCTCTGGACTATTGCAGAGTGGCTGAAGACGCACAAGGTGAGCACTGGGGCGCGTTTGTGGATGGGCAACTGGTGTGCGTGGCGTCCTTGTTTGCGGATGAGCAGGGCGGCATGCGTCTGCGCAAGTTTGCCACCCTCACGTCGATGCAAGGGCAGGGCATTGGTTCGGCGCTGCTGGCGCAATTGTTGGTGCAGTTGCGCCAGCGTGGTGTCAAACGCTTCTGGTGTGACGCGCGGCGCAGTGCCTGCAATCTGTATGCAAAGTTTGGCCTGCAGGTGGAAGGGGAGGGCTGGGTGCGCGAAGATGTGGAGTTTGTGCGCATGAGCATTGTGTTCGAAAGTGCTTGACTTCGAGTGCACTCGAAGAAGGAGACTGGTGGCATGAAAGGTGATTCAACACAGCAGGACATCCAGATGAACATCCAGGCAGTGACTCAGGCGACCGGTTTGACAGCCCACACCCTGCGCTATTACGAGCAGATCGGTCTGCTCAGTTCAATTGCGCGGGATGTGGGCGGGCGCCGCCGCTACACGGCCCGGGATCTGGAATGGATCGCCTTTTTGCAGCGCCTGCGCGCCTTGGGGATGCCGATCCGCGAGATGTGCGACTACGCAGCGCTGCGACGCGAGGGCGACTCCACCGCGGCAGCTCGACGTGCCTTGTTGCAAAAGCATCTGGATCGTATCCAGCAAGAGATTCGCTTGCTGGCAGATTCCGCTGATATGCTCAAAGCAAAGATCGAGTATTACCACACGCTGGAGGCGTCGTCATCGCCCACCCCTTCCACTCAGGAGAAGCAAGATGACGAACGAAAGATACGAACGCGGGCTGGCCAAACTCAATGAAATCGACGGCAAGGCCGGGCAGGAAGTGGTGGCTGCACTGGCCGATATCGCGCCAGACTTCGGGCGCATGCTGATTGAATTCGGCTTCGGGGATATGTACTCCCGCCCCACACTGGATTTGCGCAGCAAAGAAATCGCAGTAGTTGCCGCACTCACCGCCATGGGCACCGCAACCCCGCAACTCAAAGTACATCTGAACGCCGCCCTGAATGTAGGCGTGAGCCGCGACGAGATCGTTGAGACCATGATGCTGATGACGCTCTACGCAGGCTTTCCCGCAGCACTCAATGGGCTATTCGCCGCCAAGGCAGTGTTTGCCGAACGTGGGGTGTAGCACTTCCCTGTATATGGCTTGCTCACTGTCTGAAGAGCCTCGCGCAGCGGGCTTCTTCAGACAGTGCTTGAGTCGAGTTACGCTTCGATCAGCGACCGGTTTCCTTCAGGTAAGTCGCACGGGTGGGCACGGCTGTGTTGGAGAAATCCGTGAATACCCCGTCGACGCCAGCGCGTAAATAAGTCAGCAACTCGGCAGCCGGGTCATTGTTGAAGACGCCCGCAAGGTACTTGGTTTCATTGCGGAAGGTGTAGACGTGAACAAACAGCCCCGCCTTGTGTGCGTCAGCAATCAGGCTTGTTGGCACGGCGGAGCTTACGCCGGCAAAGGTGCCGCTGGCACCGCTGAGTTTCATCACCTGCGGCTTCCACGGGCCAATACCGTCTGCATAAGTCTTGACTTCGGCCAGGCCAGCAGGGGTCAGCATTGCATCGAAGTAGCGGCCATCTCCATTAATGGTCCAGCTGTAGGGGCGGCCGTCGACAAAATTCCAGTAGTCGTTTTGCATGTATATCATGGCGCCCGTCTTGTAGTCGACATCATTGCCATCGATTAGCTGTACGGCCTTGGTGGCCAGGCCAATGGAGCGCATGTATTTCAGGCTTGCCGGATCGAAGGACTGGACGAAAATCGCAGCGGTCTTGCTGTTGAGGCCATTGTCCTTGATCAGCTTGACGACAGCGTCCTCAAAAGGATGGCCTGTGTTGTTTGCGTCGCACCCGTTGGCAATGCCCTGGGCATTGTTCCAGACCGGATTTTTGGTTTCGGGATAAACCGAGATCGTGCGGCCGGTTAACGCGCTCTTGGCTTTGGCGAAATCGATGATTTCCTGCATGGTCAGGATCGGGTACTGGCCATTGAGCGCGGTCGGGCGCGAGTCCCTTGCGTCGTAGGTGGTGCCACCGATCCAGGCTTTGAGTTCGGCAGCGGTAAAGTCGGTGATCGACCAGTCGTTCGTGTGGTCTTCGCCATCTACCACCAAGGGCTTGAGAACCGATTTCGGATCGGTCGGATCGATGCGGTCACTGAGATACTGCGCCGGGCCGCCGATTGTTTTGTAGTCATAACTTACGTTGACCATGACGCCAGCAGTTGTCCGCTTGCGGGCCGCGACGGTGGGGTTCGTCAGGGCGATATCGGCGATGTTGGTGTTGTCACTCAGCCAAGGGTTGTGGCGGGCAACCAGCACGCAATCCTTGGTCAGATGCAGGTCCTCTTCCAGCGAATCTGCTCCGGCATCAACCGCGCCTTGGTAGGCAGGCAAGGTTTCTTCCGGGTACAAGCCCGGAAGGCCGCGATGGCCGATGATCAAGGGCGCCGTACCGTCCAGCGTGAGCAGGGGCGTGACGTTTGTCGTGGTGGAACTATCAGAAGATGAACTGCCGCCACATGCAGATAGCATGATGGCAGCCGCTAGCGGCAGGGCTGCAAGCAACTGTGGGCAGCGGAAGATCGAAGCAGGAATATGCATGGCGCAGTTCTCTGGCGATTAAAAGATATCAATTGTTAGCTGCTGCCATGACGATGTGATGACTTTGTGATGTCAGAATTGTTGGAGCACCAAATGATTTGAAGGTGCGAATGCAAAGAAAATGGCGCTTAAAGCGCCAGTGCCGCTAAGCCGTACCGTGTACGGCGTATTTATTTCTATTACTCTGAAGTAGGACGTACTGAGCGGAGCGAACTACGCCGCATGAGTCTATTACTGTTTCTAGTTGGCCGGTATCGGTCTGCCGATATCGGCCCTAATGCTTTATGTCTACTTTCGACCCAGACTGTGTAAAAAGGCACAAAAACAGTCTATGCTTAGTGCATGATTCGTATTTGGGGGAGGGCTGATGAAGCGTTTCGTAGAAGGCGAGAGTCGAGGCCAATGCACGCTACTCCCAGAATGCCTCGACGATTACATCACAGAGAACAACCCTGTCCGTGTCGTTGATGTCTTTGTTGACGAACTGGATCTGGGCAAGCTCGACTTCGAGGGTGTAGCGCCTGCGGCAACAGGGCGGCCTGCCTACCACCCCGCAATACTTCTGAAGCTATACATCTACGGCTACCTCAACCGCATCCAGTCGAGCCGACGTCTTGAGAAAGAAAGCCAACGTAACGTTGAGTTGATGTGGCTGACTGGACGCCTCATGCCAGATTTCAAGACCATCGCCAATTTTCGCAAAGATAACGGCAAAGCCATCCGCAACGTCTGCCGACAATTCGTCTTGATTTGCCGGAATCTGAACTTGTTCACTGATGCCATGGTTGCAATTGATGGGAGCAAGTTCAAGGCCGTCAATAATCGTGACCGCAACTTCACGGTCGCCAAGATTGAGCGGCGCCGGCAGCAGATCGAAGAAAGCATCGCCCGCTACTTGTCCGCATTGGATACAGCGGATCGGGCCGAGCCTGAAATTGCCAAGGCCAAGACAGTACGACTCAACGATAAGATCGCGTTGCTGAAAGCACAAATGGAACAGCTTCGTGATATCGAAACGAAGTTGGAGGCTACGCCTGACAGGCAGATTTCTCTGACAGATCCAGATGCACGCTCTATGGCAACGAGCGGACGCGGTAGCGGCATGGTAGGCTACAACGTACAAACAGCCGTAGATACCAAGCATCACCTAATCGTGGCACACGAAGTCACCAATGTCGGGCATGACCGCAGCCAATTGTCGAACATGGCAACACAAGCGCTCGATGCCATCGGCACAGAGCGTCTAATCGTCGCTGCGGATCGCGGCTACTTCCGGGGCGAAGAAATTCGCGCCTGCGATCAGGTCGGCATTACAACCTACCTGCCCAAACCCATGACCTCTGGTGCTAAGGCAAATGGGAGATTCGATCGAGCTGATTTCATCTATGACGCGCAGAAGAACGAGTACCGCTGCCCTGCGGATCAAGCATTGATCTGGCGATATTCAACGACAGAAAAAGCAATGCTGGTGCATCGCTACTGGAGTTCGCACTGCCAGCAATGCACGCTCAAAGAACAATGCACACCTAGCCCCGAGCGCCGTATCACTCGCTGGGAACACGAGTCCGTGATTGAAGCCTTGCAGCGTCGCCTGGATCAGGCACCGGAAATGATGCGAGTACGGCGTCAAACGGTTGAACATCCATTTGGTACTTTGAAAGTCTGGATGGGATACACCCACTTTCTGACGAAAACGCTAGATCGAGTCAGCACAGAAATGAGCTTGCATGTACTTGCCTATAATATCAAACGCTTGATAGCGATTCTTGGTATCGAAGGTGTAATACAGGCTGTTAGGGGCTAAGGCCTTTTAATCAACTTACGCCTCGATATTCGGGCTTTAGCGTCTTGGAGTGAGCCATCAAACGGGATTCAAAGCCGGAATTCTTTGCGACCCGAAAGCGCTCTATCACCTGTCAAACGAGCAAGTATCGACCACCTTCGACAGCCTAAGCGGAAAATTTGTGTTTTTACACAATCTGGACCCGGTGCGGACGT